>CAVJPT010000006.1:2213-117153 GCA_963651485.1 Alloprevotella sp.
GGGCCCCCGTCAATTCCTTTGAGTTTCACCGTTGCCGGCGTACTCCCCAGGTGGCACACTTAACGCTTTCGCTTGGCGACGCAGGGCTAAGCCCCGCACCGCGGGTGTGCATCGTTTACCGTGCGGACTACCAGGGTATCTAATCCTGTTCGATACCCGCACCTTCGAGCCTCAGCGTCAGTAACGCGCCGGGCGCCTGCCTTCGCGATCGGAGTTCTTCACGATATCTGAGCATTTCACCGCTACACCGTGAGTTCCAGCGCCCCTGCGCGCACTCAAGACCGCCAGTTCCAACCGCATGACCCGGTTGAGCCGGGCCATTTGACGGCTGGCTTGACAGCCCGCCTGCGCTCCCTTTAAACCCAATAAATCCGGATAACGCCCGGACCTTCCGTATTACCGCGGCTGCTGGCACGGAATTAGCCGGTCCTTATTCATACGGTACCTGCAAAGCGGGACACGTCCCGCACTTTATCCCCGTATAAAAGCAGTTTACAACCCATAGGGCCGTCATCCTGCACGCTACTTGGCTGGTTCAGGCTTCCGCCCATTGACCAATATTCCTCACTGCTGCCTCCCGTAGGAGTTTGGGCCGTGTCTCAGTCCCAATGTGGGGGGCCTTCCTCTCAGAACCCCTACCGATCGTAGCCACGGTGGGCCGTTACCCCGCCGTCAAGCTAATCGGACGCACCGCCATCCCGTACCGAAGTTCTTTGGTCGAAAGCCCATGCGGGCAAACGACAACACCGGGCATTAATCCTGCTTTCGCAGGGCTGTTCCCGAGTACGGGGCAGGTTCGGTACGCGTAACTCACCCGTGCGCCGGTCGCCGGCGGAACTTCCGAAGAAGCTCCCCGCTGCCCCTCGACTTGCATGTGTTAAGCCTGTAGCTAGCGTTCATCCTGAGCCAGGATCAAACTCTCCATTGTATATCTGTAATGAATTGTCTTCTGTTCGCTGTCCCTGCGGATTCACGCGGATTTACCGTTCCGTCCGCCGCCTCGCGGCGGACCCTGCGTTTCGTCACCTGGTGCAAAAGAATGACAGGCAGCCTTGTCCAAGCCCCTGCTTCCTGCACTTGTCTTGTCTTATGTAATCTGTCCAAATATCTCTCGCCTCCCGTTCGGCGTAACCGCTGTCCCGTTTAGCGAGTGCAAAAGTACGGCAAGGATATTTAACGGGCAAGCCCGGCGCGGTTTTTTTTCGAAAAAAGTTTCACGGAGGGCGGAAATAGCGCCTTAAGGGCGGGATTTGAGCGGCGGGGGTGGCAAAAGGCGGCCCGGAAAAAGCGGGGACGGCGGGAATGGGGAGCGGGGCGCAAAGGCGGGCGACGAGGGAGCGGGGCGGCAAAAAAGGCACGCCGGGCGCGGGCTAAACGGAAAAGGAAGGGCTCGCCGCGGGAGGGAACGAGCGGGGAAGGAGGCCATTCGCATGGGGAATGGATGCCCTCAAAAAAGAAAAAAGGAAAAACCGGCGGCGGCAAAGTTGCAAGCACGGGTAAAGGGAAGCCGCGCGAAGAGCGGCTGCGCCGGAAAGGGAAGCGCGGGGAAAGAGCAATCCCGGCACGCAGACAGTCTGCGTGCCGGGATTTCCTCAAAATTCCATAGAATAGCTTACTCCACGCCGCTGCATGTCGCGCAGGAGCGGGCGCAGGCGTATGACGAAACTTTCCCAGGAGCGATTTGCTACAATGATTATTACATTAAATGGCGATAGAATAACGGGACGTATGTTCTTGCTTGAACTTTGAAGCGGACGGTATCAAATCCCATTCCCACCTTTTACGGCTGAGCCGGGTGGTAAAATGTTGTTCCTAATATCCGACTAGCGTCCTCTATGGGGAGATGCTTTTCGATATCCGATATACAGTATTTGATGTATCTGCTCGTCGGTTTGTCGATGAACAACAGATTGATTGGCGCGTCCGTACCGAAGACCATTCTGTTGGCGTTGCCCATGCTGGCCATTCTTAGAATGTTTTGGATATCCATAAATGCCGTATCAATCATGACATTCCCGTACATTGGCAATAGGCGTAGAATTTGCCCAAGAGGCTTCCCATGCGCCAAGATGAAGAGTTGTTTGGGATAAGCCTTGTACAGGTATTCATACGTCTCAGCATTGGAGGGGCGGTCCTCATCGGTATGTATCAGCACCGGAACATTCAGAGAACGACCCAACTCCACAACTTTTGTTGCCAACGTTTTGTCCTCTCCCCATTCCGGGTGCGCTCTCGGATGTATCTTTATCCCCTCCCATATTATATGCGCTGAAAGCATCTGAGACAGGTGATTGCTCCTAAGCATCTTAGGCGTTACCCAGAGGATAGGATGAATTTGTCGCCGGCTAGGCTCTTCAAGTCGAGCATTTCCTCAATAACCAAGTCATAGAGTTCGGCGCAGGTGGAAGTGGAGGACACGCAGAACTCGTCTACCCCAGCCTCGCATTCATCGTTCCATACGTCCTCTAGACGATGATAGCCATCCCAAAACAACCCTACGTGCATATGGTTATCTACGCTCATAGCTGACATTCTCAAACAGCCCTTTCATTGGTATTGCGTATGCAACGCTCGTTGCATCTGCTTGACAGCTCAAACTGCAAATGTGAGATGAGCGGACTTCCTTGAACTTCCTCTAAGAAAAAATCCTGAGTGTTTTCGCCGACTCCCGGATTCGCCTTTTGCGTAAAGTCGTCACGCATCGTAAACGGTGCTTCCGTCTGATAGGTAAACACCTCGTCCTTTTTGTCCAATTCTTCTACAGATTGCCCCATCACGACGAAGCCGTCTTCGCAAAGGTTGTTGCAGAAATCGGCAAAGTCTTCCCATAGCGTTCCTGCAGGAACTCCCTCGTATAGTTTTACAAGGCGATTTACTACGTCGTCGATATCCACCGCCTTACGCGACAGTTCTTTGAGAAAGACGTCACCGGTTTCGTCGTAGACTTGAGCCTGCCTGGTTAGCTGATTGACGAGTTTGTACGCAAAGAGAACAAACCAGACCTATCAGTGCCTTGGCGACAGACAAGACATCCGGGAAATACGCCGAAAAAAGAAGTAAACGCATAGCCTTGGGCTGCATCCAGGCCGCCCATTGCACGCAGGGAACGCTTTCGGAAAAGGCGAGGGAGCTTCTTTCTTTCGCCCTGTAAAGCGCAGCAGCCATAGCCGCCCATTGCGAGCCATGCCATTCTCCCCTTTTGAGAAAGCACAGGAAATAGCGTAATACGCTATGCCCGAAACAAGACCGCCGCAGAGAGCTGCAATTGCAGACGCATAACATAACGGGAGCGAGGGCAAACGTGCCGCACACGTTTGCCCTCGTTTACCGTAAAAAGATGCATTATGACGTTCCCCTTGTGTCCAACCCCAATGCTTGTGTCCACTCCCAATAAAAGATTAGACACGCCTATGCGGAAACGGTCAACAAAGCATTATTGCATACCTGTTTCTATTCTTGGCAAAGCATTTACGTTTTCCCCGCGCAGGCAGACCTTTTTCTCAAAGCTGCGACCTACGCGTACGGGCGCAAAAGCGGGAAGTATCCAACAGGATGTCCCCTACTCTGCCACGTGCGTGCTTATTTTACAAGCGCAAGTGTATCTGAAGCGATAAGGAGTTCCTCGTCCGTGGGAACTACCACAATCTTCACGCGGCTGTCAGGCGTGGAGATAATCTCCTCGTCGCCGAAATTGGCGCGGTTTTTCGCCTCGTCTATCTTCACGCCCATAAACTCAAGTCCCTCAACGGCACTCTGGCGCACATCCCACTGATGCTCGCCCACACCGGCGGTAAAGACAATGGTATCCACGCCACCCATGACGGCGGCGTATGAGCCTATGTACTTCTTTATGCGGTAGCCGTACATCTCCATAGCTAGCTTTGCGCGGGTGTTACCCTCGCGGATGGCTGCCTCTACCTCACGGATGTCGCTGGATATGCCGGATATGCCTTTCACACCGCTTTGTTTGTTGAGCAAGTCGCTCATCTCGTCCGGGGTAAAGCCCTCGCTTTTCATGATGCTGAGCACAGCGGAGGGGTCGACGTCGCCGGAGCGCGTACCCATCATCAGTCCCTCGAGCGGCGTAAGCCCCATTGAGGTATCCACACACTGGCCAAACTTCACGGCAGAGACGGAGGCTCCGTTGCCGATATGGCAGGTGACGATGCGCTGCTCCTCGGGCTTCACACCCAGAAGCTCACACACACGCGCCGTGACGAAGCGGTGGCTTGTGCCGTGCGCGCCCCAGCGACGGATGTTGTTGTTTTCGTAATACTTGTAAGGCACGGCGTACATATACGCCTTGGGCGGCATAGTCTGGTGGAAAGACGTGTCAAATACAAACACCTGCGGGAGCGCGGGGAGCATCTCCTTTACGGCATTGTAGCCTTTGAGGTGCGCGTAAGAGTGCAGCGGGGCAAGATCCATATAGCCCTCCCACTCGCGGAGCATCTCATCGGTGACCACCATGCTCTTCGTGAAGCGTCCGCCTGCCACGATTCGGTGGCCTGCGGCAGAAATTTCGTCAAGGCTCTTGATAGCCCCATACTCGGGATTGAGGAGTATGTCAAACATCAGCTTGATGCCCTCGGTGTGCGTAGGGCAAGGAGACTCTATGATTTTCGTTTCTCCGTCAATCTTGGTTTTGAGGAACGATCCCTCAAGACCTATTTTCTCTATTCCGCCCGCGGCGAGGACGGACTTGTCATCCATTTCGTAGAGCTTGTACTTGATGGACGAGCTGCCGCAGTTTATAACGAGTATCTTCATTGCTTTTGTCTGTGGCGGACGCAAACAGCTCCACCTATTATATATAGTGAAAGGATTGGCGAGGCGCGGCACGCAGCCACTTCACGCATTTCAGGCAAACCGCCTTTGGCGGCAGCCGTCCTTACTTCCCGAGTTTCTTCGAGGCTATTGCCTGGTTGGCAGTGATGGCCACCATCATATACACGTCCTCAACGGAGCAACCGCGTGAGAGGTCGTTCACAGGACGGGCTATACCTTGGAGGATAGGACCGACGGCGGTGGCATGACCGAGACGCTGCACAAGCTTGTAGCCAATGTTTCCCACTTCGAGGTTAGGCACAACAAGCACGTTGGCCTTTCCTGCGATGGGACTGCCCGGAGCCTTGGATGCGCCTACCGAGGGGACGAGCGCGGCATCAGCCTGCAGCTCTCCGTCTACAGCAAGCTCGGGGTCAATCTCCTTGGCTATGGACAGAGCCTCCACCACTTTGTCTACCACTTCGTGCTTGGCAGAACCTTTCGTGGAGAAGCTAAGCATCGCTACGCGCGGCTCTATGCCCGCAACAGCTTTCGCAGTACGCGCCGTGCAGACGGCTATCTGCGCGAGCTGGTTGGCATCGGGGGCGGGAGTCACGGCTACATCGCCCATAACGATGACGCCGTTGTCGCCGCACTCGGGAGCATGGGTAAGCAGAAGCATCGCGCCGCTGACGCAGGAGATGCCCGGCTCCGTCTTTATGATTTGCAGGGCGGGGCGCAGCACGTTTCCGGTGGTGTTGCGTGCGCCTGCAAGCTGTCCGTCGGCATCGCCGCTCTTGATGATCATGCAGCCGAAATAGAGCGGGTCCTCAACCTTGCGGCGTGCCTCTTCGATGGTCATCCCTTTTTTCTTGCGCAGCTCGCAAAGCAGCTGCGCGTACTCCTCGCGCTTGTCGCTCGTGGCGGGGTCGATGATGGTGGCGCGGTCAATGTTGCCCAGCCCCCATTCTTTGGCGAGACGGTGTATCTCGTCGACGTTGCCAAGGATGATGAGGTCGGCTACGCCGTCCGTAAGCACTTGGTTGGCTGCCTTTAGTGTGCGCTCCTCCGTTCCCTCGGGGAGGACGATGCGCTGCTTGTCAGCCTTGGCACGCGCAATGAGTTGTTCTATCAGTTCCATCTGGATATGTGTGATGTAGTTTCTTTCTATATATAATAAGGACTGCGCCAGCCGCTATAGAATGCGGCAGGACGCGAAGCCGGCGGCGTTTTTCCGAACGCCGCGCAAAATTACAAAACTTTTGCCGTAAGGGACACCCTGCGCCGCTGCCGCCGCGCTTTTTTACGCGACCGGCAGCCACGCGCGGCGGAAACGCCGTGCCGTATGTGCGGTCGGCTTGCTATCTTTGCAGCAAAATAACTCTCAGAGAGCGGCACACGCGTCCGTCTCCACTGCCCAGACGCACGGTTAGCGGCATAAGGTACGGCGGCGGCAGTTAGCCCCTCTCCAAAGAAGCACAAGCGAGCGTATGCCGGAAAAGGCTTCGCCCGCGTGTACGGACATAGGGAAAAGGATGTTTTACCTCATACTCACCGTAATTGCCGGCGTTGGCTGCGGCTACGCGCTCCGACGGCTACGTTTTCTGCAAGGTGTCAGCCACACCATCACGCTGACCATCTGTTTTATGCTCTTCGTGCTGGGCCTCACAGTCGGCGGCAACGAGCAGCTTATGGCGCGGCTGGGCCACTTCGGCGGCCAGGCTTTGCTTATCTGCACCGCTTCGATGACAGGCAGCGCGATAGGCGGGTGGCTGGTATACCGTTACGTCTTCAAGCGGGAGGGGACAGAATGAGACAAAGCCTAATCGTAGTAGCAGCCTTTGCCGTAGGATGCGCGGCAGGGAGAGCCGGCGGGCTGCATTGGGACCTGCACGGGCTTTCGCTCGTCATTCTCTACGCGCTGATGTTTCAGATAGGCCTGAGCGTGGGGTGCAGCGACAACCTCAAAGCCATCCTGCGCAACTTCCGCCCGAAAATGCTGCTTCTGCCCCTTGCCACGCTGACCGGCACGCTTGCGCTCTCGGCGCTCACGGCACTGGCGCTCAGCCGATGGTCGGCATTTGACTGCATGGCCGTAGGAAGCGGAATGGGGTATTACTCGCTCTCGTCCATACTTGTCACACAGCTGAAGCTGCCCACATTGGGCGAACAGCTGGCGGCGGAGCTGGGTACAGTAGCCCTGTTGTCCAACATCTTCCGCGAGCTTCTCGCCGTGGTGTGCGCCCCGCTCTTCCGCCGTTTCCTCGGTCCCTACGCGCCGGTATGCGCGGCGGGCGTGACCTCGGTGGACGTGTGCCTGCCCACGGTAGCACGGGTTTCGGGCAAGGAGATGATTCCCGTCTCGCTCTTCCACGGCATGGTGCTCGACATGACGGTGCCCGTGATTGTACCCTTCATCTGCTCGCTCTGACAAAATACGGGCAAACTACTGCCCTTGGACGGACGCGGATTTTGCGTCGGATAGCTACCCTGCGGAGAAACACAGCCGAAACATTGGAAAACACAACAGAAACGATATGTACACCATAAACTGCCGCGGACGGCTCTTTGCATTTGACGAGCCAAAGGTGATGGGGATACTCAACATCACCCCCGACTCTTTCTATGCCGACAGCCGCACGCAAAGCGAGGAGGAGATCGCCGCACGCCTCACCCGTCTGACAGAGGAGGGCGCGGACATGATAGACATCGGCGCATACTCCTCCCGCCCCGGTGCAGACGACGTGCCGGAGGAAGAGGAAATGGCACGGCTGCGGCTCGGTCTGAGCGTGACACGCCGCCTTTTCCCCGACATACCGGTGTCTGTAGACACTTTCCGCGCAGACGTGGCAAAGATGGCCGTGGAAGAGTGCGGTGCGGACATCGTGAACGACATTTCGGGCGGCGAAATGGACAAGCGGATGTTCCGTACGGTGGCGCGGCTTGGCGTCCCTTACGTACTGATGCACATGCAGGGCACGCCCGACACCATGCAGCGCGAGCCGCACTACGAAGACCTGCGCCGCGAAGTGACGCTCTACCTCGCCGAAAAGACCGACCGCCTCCGCTCCATGGGCGTGAACGACATCATCATCGACCCCGGTTTCGGCTTCGGGAAGACACTCGAACACAACTACGAGCTGATGGCGCACCTCGAAGACCTCCACTCGCTGGAAGCTCCGATCTTGGTAGGCATTTCGCGCAAGTCGATGATATACAATCTCGTCGGCGGGACGCCCGCCACATCGCTGAACGGAACGACCGTACTCAATACGATTGCGCTCTCAAAAGGGGCGCACATACTGCGCGTACACGACGTGCGGGCTGCCGTGGAGGCAAAACGCATCTACCTCGCCACGCGCCGCTTCTGACCGCGTTCAGGCCGTCTGCAGCAAGCGCACCCGCCGTTTAATGCGGCAAGCCGCCATCTACGCAAGGAAAAACTCCCACACACCGGAAAGCCATGATATCATTCGGCATTAAAGACATAATAGACATACTGCTCGTAGCGCTCTTGCTGTACTACATCTTCCGCCTGATGAAAGAGTCGAGCTCGGCCAACATCTTCTACGGCATACTCATCTTCATCGGCGCGTGGATTATGGTTTCGCAGGTCTTCGAGATGCGCCTGATGGGAAGCCTGATGGACAAGCTGGTGAATATGGGCGCGCTTGCGCTGATAATCCTCTTCCAGGAGGAGATACGCCATTTCTTCTCCACGATAGGCTCCAAGCAGAACAAGGGCATCCTGATGCGCCTCTTCAAGCACGGCGACGCAAGCGGGACGCACCGCGAGGACGTCATGCCCATCGTACTGGCTTGCCTGAGCATGAGCCGGCAGAAAGTAGGTGCGCTCATCGTCATAGAGCGCAACGTGGGATTGAGCGAAATAATCAACTCGGGCGACGTGATAAACGCCAACATCACGCAACGACTTATAGAGAACCTTTTCTTCAAGAATTCCCCGCTGCACGACGGGGCAATGGTGATTTCGCACAAGCGCATACGGGCGGCGGGCTGCATTCTCCCCATTTCGCACGATATGGACATACCGAAGTCCCTCGGACTGCGCCACCGCGCCGCGCTCGGCATATCGCAGAAAAGCGACTGTCTCGCCATCGTGGTGTCGGAGGAGACGGGCGGCATATCCGTCGCAAGTGACGGACAGTTCCGCCTTCGCCTTTCAGCCGAAGAGCTGGAACGCGTGCTTTCCACGGAATGGGACTGAACGCACGCGAAAAGGGGACGCACAACGGGAAATATGCAGCAGGAAAAGCCTCAGAAGCACCTATTCTGCCTTTTCCAAAGCACTAACACCGACAATTGACGAATCGGGACACCTAAGAGGGATTATCATCTTTGTGCAGAGAGAATAGGGGAAACGCAGCGGTTGCGTTTCCCCTCTTTCGTATCATAGCAGAGCAATACTTGCCGCGTCTTTCCCCTATTTCTGTCCCTATTTAGATGCCGGAACAAATGCCTCAAACGTTCCGTCGTCAAAGAAGACGCGGATCTCCTTTATTTTACGCGCTTTTTTGTCAATATTTATCGCAATATTTCGCGAAGCCCCTCTTTCAGTCTCCGACGCAGATCTGTAATCTTGCACCGGACGCATATTTTCCCGCAAAACGGGATCTGGGGCAGGGGAAGCCACCCCTTGTTTACTGCTTTCCGATAGCAGCGGAGCATCTTCAAAATCCACGATGTCGGCGTTTGCGTCAGGCACGGACGCAAACAACCCGCCCTCAGCAGACACCTGCGGCCCTCCGATGTCGCCATTAAGCATCTCTCCATCACCAAACATCAGCCACCCGATATTGACCTCGGGATATGCCGTATGAATAGCCGAAACCGTTTTTGCCGTCGGGTTTGTACGCCCTGTAAAAATGCCCGACAGGCTGGATGCAGATATATCAATTTTAGCGGCAAAGTCCTGTTGGGACAGCTGCGCGTACTCCATCACCTTTCTAATTCGTTCTTTCATCTTACGTCACTGTTTTCTGATTCCAATCCCAACGAAGACCGCCGCACCGAAGCCCTAATCTTATTATAGTACGATACCACATAAAAAATCCTTGTAAGGAAAAATAGGACTCTGAATCCTATTCCCGTTTTTACGCGCTACCGACCATCTGCAACAGAGCCAAAACTCTACGGAGCTACATACGCGACAATGCCCGTCCATCCAGAAACGCATCCGCAATGCCCCTTTCCAGCCCCCTCCACACCCCGAAAAACATCAGGAAAATTGCCCCGGAAACGCCCCGACAGTCGTCTTAAGAGGACAAGAAGTACGCGGGTAGGTCTTTCGTTATTTGAATTTACAATGCAAAACTATAAATTCAGAAATGAACACGCAAACCAACAACGCAAATTCTACATTGTAAAACATAGCAGAGCGAATATGTGAACAACACCATACGCATTCGCAAACCAAAATTAGTTTTGCCTTACACAAGCCTACTATTCAGTTACACAAACGCACATAACAAACTGGGTATTCATAGCTTATATAGGCAGCTATACATATCATAAGGGATAAAAGCAAGCAAGAATGTATTTCCATTGCGTCTATCAGTAGTCACTTGCCTATTTAATGCGTACATCAAGCTAGTTTTCAGCGAAATGATACATACTAAGCGCAATTGCATAAATATTCATTCGGTTTTCCGATGCGCATTGTCGGATACGCAAATGCGTTGTTTCAGGAATTTAAATACGGCATTGCGCATTCACATTTGCGGCTCGGACGCTCCGGATGTACACCTACGCGCGGCGTGCCGGTTTACATTTCTCAAATTCGCGTAATCGAATCGCGAGACAGAGTATTTACAATTCTCCTATTTCTGTCACGATTCAGCTATTTACGTACAAACGGGCGGGAAAGACGGTAGAACGAAATGACAGAAAGCAATTATACGCATATAAAGCTGTTTTACAATGTAATAATGTCGCTCTTCCGCTCTTTCGAGCGGCGCGAGAAAAGTTTTAGGAAGACGATCTGGCCGAAGCAAAAAGGGCTGTTTTGCCCGTTTTGCATACCTTACGGGCGTTTTTTGTGCATTTTCGCTCCTTTCGGCTACGCAATTTACATTTTTATTCGCTTAGAATGCTGCCGAAAGCCATAAAAGCGCGTCCGGGAAACGCTTTTTCGCCCAAGCGCACAGACTCCGCAAGGCTGAAAAGGAAGCCTGCGCCGACGGACAAACGCTGAGCTTTCCCACTCCCCTACACGATGGGGACAGAGACAGACACCGAGAGGACGCTTCTTGCGGGGAGAGGGAAAACGGACACTTTTCCGCTACGTGATTACTATGGCGGAAAAATCAAAAAACATACTCTGCAAAACGGCGCGAGAAAGAGGTGGTCTCGACTATGGCGAGAGAAATACAAGATGCCCGACAGGGCAAAAAGGCCAAGCCGCCGGCACACATTTTTCGCAAAAAGAAGTCGGGCGAAAAGCGGGAAGCCCTTCGCCCGATATGTCCGGCTGGCCTACTCGCCGACGGCGGAGACAGCAGCCCTTTACGACAGCACGGAAGCCGGTCAGTGGAGAATGAAAAAGACAAGCTCTTTCATCAAGTCGCCCGGCGAGGTGGCCGAGCTCCCTCCCACTCCTTTTGAGCGTGCATCTGCACGGCGTATCTCGGAAAGTATTTGCATCACCTTTACCCCTTTGTAGTTGCGCAAAGGCGGCAAGACGTTGCGGCGCACCTGCCACTCGCTCATGCCAAGCCACGAGGCGAGACCGCGCTCGCTCTTGTCGGGCGAATAATAGGCAAGCATGACGCTCGAGAAGTAGTTGAAAAGCGAAGGAAGCACCATCTGGACCGGATTTGCCTTCGGGTTTTTGTCAAAATATTTCACAATTTTGTTGACCAATACTACGTTCTTTTCGCCAAGCGCGTCCCGCAGCTCGAAAATATTGAAGTTTTTCGATTCCCCGATATGCCTGTTCACCATGTCCAGCGTGACGGTTTTCGCCCCGTCGGGCAAAGCGAGGACGAGTTTGTCTATCTCTCCCGCCATACGGCAGAGGTCCGCGCCCACATACTCCCCCATTGTCTCCGCCACTCCCGGCTCTGCCGAGACGCGCTTGCGCTTCAAGTAATTGTTGACAAAGGCGGGAAGCTGATAGTCGCGCAGTTTCGGGGACTCGAAGAGCACGCCCGTTTTTTCTATGAGCGCGGTGGCTTTCAGGCGGCGGTCTATCACTCCGTGCTTGTGGCAAAACACGAGCACGGTGGTAGGCTGCGGATGCTGCAAATAAAGGGCAAGTCGGTCAAGCCCCTTCATCGCCTGCGCCTCTTTGACAAGCACCACCATCCTCTGCGCCCCCATCGGGTAAGCCTTTGCCGCCGTCAGCACATTGTCCATGGTCGACTCCGGACCGAAGAAAGTCACGAGGTTGAAGTCACGTTCTTCCGGGCGCAGCACGGTCTCTACGATGAAGTCGGAGACGTGGTCGATATAGTAGCTCTCCTCTCCCATCAGGAAATAGACAGGCTTGATGTCCCCCGCCTTTATGTCGCGCACTACGGTCTCGTATGTCACGCCGGCCTTTTTACGGGCGGCGGCAGCGTATCCAGCCATTTGTCTCTCTAACTATATTATTGGAAAAACGTACTTTTGCAGCGTTTCGGCCTGTGCTCAGCAAGAAGAGCGCACGCGCCTGCTTATGCAAAATTACTCCAAATGTACGAAACCGCCCCGACCGGCTCTTCCATAAAGACACGACAAAACGGCGGGCATACGGAGGTGTACGACGTCCTGCGCCGCAGGTACGTGCGCCTTACGCCGGAAGAGCGGGTGCGCCAGCGCTTCGTGCGCTATCTCATAGACACGAAAGGCTACCCTGCCGCGCTGCTTGCCAACGAGGTCACGCTCGACGTGGGCGGTGTCGCGCGCCGCTGCGACAGCGTGCTTTACCGCCGCGAGGGAGCCGCGCCGCAAATGGTGATTGAGTACAAGGCCGAGCACGTCCCCATCACGCAGCACGTCTTCCAGCAGATATACGCCTACAACAGCGTACTGCACGCCGACTACCTCGTTGTGAGCAACGGCCGCACGCACTATTGCTGCCGCGTCGACTACGGGAAAGGGACGGTGGACTTTTTGGAAGAAATCCCCTCCTACTCCGAGCTTTGACCAAGCTATGGCTGCCTTTGCCAAGCTTTGGCAACGCCCGACCCAAACTTTGGCTGCGTACGCCCAAAGCCTCGCCCGTCCGCGTCATGCGCACCCGACACGGATTGGCGAGCAAATGCGCCCCTACCCGAAAGCCTTGCCGCACACCGCATAGGCATCCCCTCCCTTGACACATACCAACCCCTTAAACACTCATATTATATGTCACATTATTTGAGCGAAAAGCTGAAAGTCCTGTCGTTTTTCTGCATCATTCTGGTGCTGTACATTCATTCCCAATTCTACGACTTTGAAATAAGCCCGTATCCCGCCGCCAAAACTGTGCAGGGGATACTCTCCGGCATTTTGGGAAAATGCGCCGTGCCCATGTTTTACGTCATCTCCGGATGGCTTTTCTTCCGCTCACTGCCCGAAGGACTCTCGAGCGTGTGGGCAAAGATGAAGAAGAGAGCCAAGACACTTCTTGTGCCCTATCTCGTAGGATGCGCGGCCTGCACATCCTTCTATATGACGGTGGCAGTTATCCCAGGCACGGCAAAGTATATGAACTTCCAAATCTTGCAGCTCTTCAATGAAAGCATCGGGGAGATAATCTATTCCATCTTCTACCTCCCTATTGCCTACCCACTGTGGTTTCTGCGCGACCTTATACTGCTTGTCGCTACAGCGCCGCTGTGGTATTTCGCCCTGCGCTATTTGAAGTGGGGTTTCGTGGCCGCAGCCCTTGCGCTTACTTTCTTCGACACACCCCACGTCCCCGCTTTGGCCTTGTTCTGGTTTACGCTCGGAGGGCAGCTCACCACGCTGGACGTGGAAAGCAGGAGCTTTACCCGCTTATGCGTAGGGGGGGTATATATTTCTAATCCTCAGCGCAATAGAACTTTTGTCCAATGACTATGCGGGATGGACAGAATGGAAGATAAGCCCCACCGAACTGACAGGTGTTGCAGGAATCTGGGGATGCTACAACGCACTGGTGCGGCAGGATTTCAGCCTGAAGGCACACCGTTGGCTTAGCACGGCATGCGACTACACGTTCTTCATTTACCTTTACCAGGTGCCCGCGCTCCTTATAATAAAGAAACTCATCGTGGCGGTGATTGGGAAAACGGCCGCCGGATATATGGCGGCATACCTTGTCTCGCCGCTGCTCTTCATACTTGCCGCAGTGCCGGCTGGCATGGCACTGAGGAAATATTTCGGCAAAATATACCTGTTCTGTACAGGAGGACGGTGACCTTTTCCGGGGACAACGACTTTCGCACCGGGCAATATGGCCTAAACACTTGGCCACCGGCGAAACAGTTGCCCCACACAAGCTACTGAAATCTCGCACAAGCTACTGAAATCCCACACAAGCTACTGAAACCCCACGCAAGCTACTGAAACCCCACGCAAGCTACCGAAATCCCCCGCAAGCGGCTGCGCAAAGCCACTTGCGGGGGATTCTCTATACTTCTTTACGGCGGGGCTGTTTTTACAGATGCAGCATTGCCGCCGGGACAGAGCGCCAAAAAGCGGGTCAGCCCAAATACTTCATGAGGATGTTGATGTTGTCCGCCTCGCGGAGACGGCGCAGGGCGCGTTCCTTAATCTGTCGCACACGCTCGCGGGTAAGGTTGAGCGAGTTTGCCACCTCTTCCGCAGTCATTTCGTTGCGCCCGATGCCGAAGAGCATCTTCAGCACCTGCCGCTCGCGCTCGGAAAGCGTGGTGAGAGCCGACTCCAAGTCGCTTTGCAGCGACTCTTTCTCCATCTGGTTGTCCGTGCCCGGGGCGGAGTCGTCTGTCATGATGTCTATGAGGCAATTGGAGTCGTCGTCCTGGAAAGGCGCGTCTACGCTTACCTTCTTTCCGTTGGTGCCGAGAGCCTCCTGCACCTTGTTCACGTCCGTGTCGAGCAGCTCGGCCAGCTCGCCTACGGACGGGCGGCGCTCAAACTCCTGCTCGAAGTTGACGATGGCTTTCGTAAGCTTGCTTTGGAAGCCCACCTGATTGAGCGGCATACGCACGATGCGGCTCTGCTCGGAGATAGCCTGGAGGATGCTCTGGCGAATCCACCACACGGCGTAGGAGATAAACTTGAAGCCGCGCGTCTCGTCAAACTTCTGCGCCGCCTTGATGAGCCCGAGATTGCCTTCGTCTATCAAGTCGTTAAGCGCGAGTCCCTGGTTTTGGTACTGCTTCGCCACACTGACCACGAAGCGGAGGTTGGCGCGGGTGAGCCGGTCAAGTGCCTCTTGGTCTCCTTTGTGTATGCGCTGTGCGAGTTCCACCTCCTCGTCTGTGGAGATGAGTTCCTCACGGCCTATTTCCACCAAGTACTTGTCCAAAGCCGCGCTGGAGCGGTTTGTGATGCTCTTGTTTATCTTTAATTGGCGCATGTCTTTATATAGTTTGTGATGCTCTTGTTTTTAATTGGCGCACGTCTTTATACAAAAGCCTACTATTAGGGAGCAAAGATAGCTCTTTCCCGAGAAATGCGCGTGCGCCGCGCCGCGCTTTCTTTCAAAAGACGGGCGGCACTGCGGCAAAGCCCGCCGCACGCCGTTATGCGGCGGCACCGGGACGCTCTATGCAAAACGTGTCCGCAATGCCTTTATTGAAGGCATTGCGGACACGCTCTCATTGTTGTCCTTGTACGGGTTTCGGCTTCGTCCGTGCTATGCGTCACGCCTCCGCCCCGCCGTCCTTTCCGGAGGGACGGGTGAAGAGTTCGGTGAAGAAGTTCATGCTTTCGGGATGCTCGCGGGCAAAACTGTCAATGTGGCGCATGCGCTTTTCCTCGAGTATCTCGTCTACGGCGATGAGTATGCCCGTCTCCTCCACCTGCCCGAAGCCCTCGTTTACCGCCGTGCCGAAGACGCGCATCGTGGGGCTCAGCCCCATATAGGCGTTCACGAGAGGCGGGATGTTGTAGCCGAGCTTGCGCACCTCGGTGTTGAGTACGCGGTAGTCCGACTTGAAGTCGTCGTGCACGAAGAGCGCGGCGAGGGTCTCCTCCGGCGTGTCTATGCACAAGGGCGTGATGGGCGTGACGAGCCCTTCGGTGTCGCCGAAATGCTTTTTCAGGAAGAAGAGTATCATGTCGCGGGCCTGGCGGTTGAACGAAGGGTACATCGTCATCTTGCCGAAGAAGTAGCGTAGCCCGGGTATCACCACCGTGAGCGCGCCCAGCCCGTCCCAAAGGTTGTCCAAAGTGAAGAGCCCCTTGCTCATGGCGCGCGTGCTTTGGTACTCGAGCGTCACGAAAGAGCGTCCCAGCTCCACCGTCTCGCCGACGTAGTCGCTTAGAAACTTTTCCGAGAAGCGGAACATGTGGCTTGTGGCGAGCTTGGGCTGCCCGTCCGCGCCGTACTCAAACTCGCGCCCCGGGAGAAAACGGTAGCCGCCGAGTATGCGGCTTTCCTCCGGGTCCCAGACGATGAGCTGGTAATAGGGGTGCGCGCAGGTGTCAAACTCGTCAAGGTCGTACGCCTGCCCCGTTCCGCCGCCCGCCGCGCGGAAAGCTATCTCGCGCAGGCGGCCTATCTCGCGCAGCACGTTGGGCGCTTGCTGCCAAGTGACGATGTACAGCTCGTTTGAAGCCTTGTTGGTGTTGCGCAGCCGGCGCTCGGGCGTCAGCTCCGCGCGGAGCAGCTCCCGGTCTACCGGGGGTATAATCTCTTCTGTGTGCATTTCTTCTTTCTGCGGAAATTTCCTTTCGCCGCCGCGCCGTCCTGCAAGAAACCGGCCGTGCCGGACACGCCCGCAAGGCGGGGCGCGCTCCGTGCGGGCGGCATCGGCAAATGCCTATTCGCCGGCGGGCAGACTGTATACGCGCTCGCGCACCCATGCCGCCCACTCTGCCGGCCTGCGGCTTCGGTCAAAGGTTTGCCAGGGTATCGGCTTGCCGATGTGTATGTCGAAAGTATGGCCTGCGTTTTTGTACATTTCGTCCACAAGCAGCAGCATGGCTATGTTGAACTTCAGGCCCAGCCTCTTGCCCGCCGCGGCCCAGCGGTAAAAGCGGCCGGAGTTGTGCCCGCCGAAATGGATGGGCACCACGTCGCGCCGCGTCTCCGCGCTTTTCGTGACAAACGCCTTTTGCCAGGGGAGGTCGGCTATCACGCCGTGCTCGCGGCGCGAGCACAGCCCGGCCGGAAACATAATCACGTGGTTTTCGCCCGCGAAGGCGGCCTCTACCATACGCGGGAAGTCGCGTCCCTGCCGCCCGGTCTTGTTGATGGGCACGCAGAGGGGCGCAAGGCCGTGCAGGTTCATCAGGAGGTCGTTGACGAGGTAGCGTATGCGTCCGTCGTAGCGGTGTCCCAGCACTTTTCCAAGCGCTATGCCGTCCAACCCGCCGAGCGGATGGTTGCTCACGAAGGTAAAGCGCCGCCCGTCCGAGTCGTCGGGTAGGTTCTCTGCCCCGTGCACGCGCAGGCCCAGGGACAGCGTCTCCACGGCGGCGTCGAGCCAAGGCACGCCCTGTAGGCCTGCCATTGCCGCGAGGTCTGCATTGAGCTGCTCCTGATGGACAGTGCGCCGCAGCCAGGCACGCACAAAGCCGGGGACAAGCCGCGCCTTCGCGCCCGCTTTTGCCCGCAACACCTCGTCTATGTCGATGCGCACGCAGCTGACCGCGTCCGCGTCTTGCCCGCACGTGGCGGAAAGGTGTGAATTTGTGTTTGCCATCCTCTTGTTTTCCGTGCGAAAGTACTAAAAAAAGCCGCGTGCGGCGGAGGCGCGGAAAAAGATTTTATACTTTTGTATCAAAGGGACGGCATAGCCCGCACGCTCACGGAGCGGCGCGGACGAAAGCCGCCCCTATATATAATGCCTGCCGCCCTGCTGCGCCGCACGCCGCAGGACGCGGCGGGGCAAAAGACTACGACACATGCACACCCTTGTACTCATAACTACCGAATTTGCCGCCACGACGCACCTGGTCATGTCGCTGGTGCTCTTCTACCTGGCGCGGCGCAGCGTGCAGTTTCTCTCGCAGGCGTGGATTATGCTGCTGCTGAGCCTGATGTACTGCGGCTTCCTCTTCTTCCTGGCCACGCACGCCACACTGCCCGCCCCGGGCATACTGCATCCCGTGCTGCTCATCTACCTCTTGTCGTGCTCGTACCTGCAGAGCATCTACCCGCTGGGGCTCTGCATGCCGGGCTACCTGCAATGGGGGCGCATGTGGGCGTACGCCACGCCGGCCCTCGCGCTCATCTTCATTTACGGCGTGGGCGCGGCAGCGGGCAGCAATCTCGCCAAGGTGTACGAGGCCGAGGACATTCTCCACTACTTCCTCTCGGGCGACGTGATACTGCGCATCGTGGCGCTGCTGCTCTCCGGATATTATATCGTCAACATCTTCCGCCTCCCCCACCGCCTCGTGCGCAGCATGCAGCTCCCGAGCGACCTTGTGGCGTACGGCAGCGCGCTGGGCGGCGTGTGCCTGCTTTTCGTGGTGCTGACGGTGCGCTTCTCTCCCGTGCTGCTCACGGTGTACATACTGCTCTTCACCATGGTCAACATGTTTCTCTTCTTCCGCATACTGCGCCCCACGGTCGACTCCATCTCCTACCCGGCTTTCCGGCAGGTGGAAACCCCGCCCACGCAGGAGGAAATCACGCGCTCGGAGGCGGCGGACTTCAACGAGGCCAACCTTCACCGCTTCGAAGTGATAGAGTATGTGATGCAGCACGAGAAGCCTTTTACCGACAGCGCGTTCAACCGCGAGCGACTTTGCCGCCTCGCGGGCTTCAACCGCCACATGGTGCTGCAGAGCCTGCGCTCGCAGGGCTACAACGACATTCACGAGTACATCTCGCGCTACCGCGTGACGGAGCTGCGGCGGCTCATCGACTGCGGCGAGGTGGCGGACCTTTCGCAGGTGGACAAGGTAGGCTTCTGCACGCAGAAGACCGCGCTCTCCAGCTTCGCCCGATACGAGGGTCTCGACCTCGCACAGTACATTGCCGACCGCACCGCCGGAAAGGACGCCAGCGCCCCGCAGACCGCGTAAGCTTACTGCGGGAAAAGGCGGAGCGAAAGGGGACAACGCCGCGCGGCAAATACACTTTAGTGTCCTATTTTTCCTTTTCCGATTTGCAAACAAACCTTAATGGCGATTTGGAAAACGGCGAAAAATGTATTATCTTTGTGTAGAGGAAAGAGGGGAAACGCGCCTTGCGTTTCCCCTCTTTGTCGTAATACTGATTATCAACAACTTACACACCCGAAAGGTGTACATCCCGTAGCGACGGGGTGTACATATAGGAGCTACTGCCCCTATTCCCGTCGCTACGGGGCCGGTCTTTGTCCCGGCAAAGCCCATTTCTGTGCCTGAAAATGCCATATCGGGACGGGGCTAATCATAAAGTTTCATAAAAATGCACCCGGCGGCCGGCTTGCAAAAGTGTTCTATTTTTCCTTTTCTGCCTGCCCCGTTTCGCTTGAAAAAGTACCGGCTTTGGCCAAAACAAAGCCCGCGCCCTTCTTTTAGAAGAGCGCGGGCTGAAGACTGCTGTCCTCTATTTTCTTTTCCGGGCGAACGAGATGGAAACCAAGCCGCAAGGGCTTGCCGTCACGACCTCTGCGCCCGCATTTGCACAGTATAAGGCTTCATTCCACCGCGGCGTGCTTCTCGTCGAGCACCTCGTAGCGCGAGTGCTTGCTGACGTACTCGGGCACAATATCCTTCATCTTGCGCACGGTGGCCATGTCGTCATAGCGCGCCGCTACTTCCCGCAGCTCCTCCACCGCAGCGAGCGCGTCGGCGTACTCGTACTTGCGCACTTCGGCGATGCGTATCTTCTTGTGGAACGAGGGGCGCGTGTTCTCGTTTTCGCTGAGCACCTCCTCGTAGAGTTTCTCGCCCTCGCGCAGACCCGTGTACTCTATCTTCACGTCCTTTGCGCCGCTGAGCTGTATCATGCGCTTGGCAAGGTCGGCAATGCGTACGGGCTCGCCCATGTCGAAGACAAATATCTCCCCGCCCTTTCCGTGCGTGCCGGCTTCGAGCACCAGCTTGCAGGCCTCGGGGATGAGCATAAAGTAGCGTATGATGCGCGGATGGGTCACCGTGAGCGGGCCGCCCGCCTCAAGCTGCCGGCGGAAGAGGGGTATCACGGAGCCGTTGCTTCCCAGCACGTTGCCGAAACGCGTGGTGACAAACTGCGTGACGCCCTTCACCTTGCCCTCCTTGATGGCCTGGTCGAGGCTCTGCACGTATATCTCGCAGATGCGCTTCGAGCAGCCCATCACGTTGGTGGGGTTCACGGCCTTGTCGGTGCTTATCATCACAAACTTGCGCACGCCGTACTTCACGCTGAGGTCGGCTATCACCTTCGTGCCGTACACGTTGTTCTGCACGCTTTCGCTGGGGTTGTCCTCCATCATGGGGACGTGCTTGTAGGCTGCGGCGTGGAAGACATAGTCGGGGCGGAACGAGGAGAATATCTCCTCCATGCGGTCGGCTTTGCAAATGGAGGTGACCACGGTGTGCGCCTTCACGCCGGGAAACTCTCCCGCCATCATAAGACGCACGTCGTGCTGCGGTGTCTCGGCCTGGTCGATGAGCATCATTTCCGCCGGGCCGTAAGCCGCCACCTGGCGCACAATCTCCATGCCTATCGAGCCGGCCGACCCGCTCACCAGCACGCGGCTGCCGCGCAGAAGCGCGCCCACGCTTTCCATGTCTACCTCTATCTCGTCGCGCGGCAGGAGGTCCTCCACGCTCACTTCGCGCATGCCTATGTGCGGCTTCTTTTCCGTTTCCTCTTCAGCCAGCCACTCCGTCGCGTTGCGCGTCACGAATATCTGCACGCCCTCGGA
Source organism: Alloprevotella sp. (assembly GCA_963651485.1). Lineage (GTDB taxonomy): Bacteria > Bacteroidota > Bacteroidia > Bacteroidales > Bacteroidaceae > Alloprevotella. Next base: position 22,946 of record CAVJPT010000006.1, read on the forward strand.
CAGGAGCAAATTCTGCAGCTTCGCGTTTTTGCGGAAACTGTCCGCCTTCATCGGAGAGACAAGCAGCACCTTGATGCCTTCATGCCTTATCACGGCACGCAAGTTCTCTTGTACGGAGTAGACGCGCTTCCCGAGGAGACGCTCCGTGTAATGCACGCTGCCGTCGCCGATAAAGCCGCAGATGTGGTATGCCACGGGCTTTTCGTTGCGCACCTGCATCGCAAGGGCTATGCCGCCCCGGCGCGTGCCGTATATAAGGGCGTTGCGGGCGGAACCGCTCACCAAAGACGTGTCATACATAAGGCGCACTATGACGCGCGAGGCGCACATCAGCGCCGTTGCCCCTACGAAGAGCGCAATCGTCATGCGCCCGGACATGGGGTAGAACACCGTGTCCCAACCCGCAGAGCGGACAAGGAAATTGAAGCCGAGGGAGAGCGCAAAGGCCAGCAGAGAGCTTTGCGACACGCGCGCCACATCCTCAAACTGCGAATAGCGCAGTATGCCCGCATACGTGTGGAATATGCGGAAACCCACAAGGTTGAACAAGCCGAACACGCAGAACGAGCGCATAAGCCGCCCGGCATCGTGCGTCAGCGAGGACAGCGGGTGGAGCAGTACAAACATCAGCAGACCGCCTACCGCAAAAACGGCTATATCAAACAGCACAATGCCCCAATAAGGCAGAGCCTTGCGCCCGAAATACCAGTTGAACAATCTCTTAACCATAAATTCGCCCATAGTTTTCTGTGGCCGCGGCCGCCAGGCGGCGCAGTTTACAGCATCTCTATTTACCAGCGTTTCTTAGGCCTTGTCTAATACACGGCACACGGATTTCCGTCCTTTACACCTCTTCGGGCAATAGCCGAGAGCCGGTTCTTCGTGTCCGGACATCCGTTTTTCAAGATGCAAAAATAGACAAAATAATTCACTATAAAGCAAAAAATCATAGGGGGGGGGGGGGGGGGGGGGGTAAGGAAGTATAAATAGCCCTACGGAACGGCACGCGCGTGCCTTTACCCACCCGCGGGGAAAGGCACTCTCTGCCGGCGGAACACGCGTTTCCCTACGCCGCCACAACGCCGCCTCACGGCACTGAGCAATGCCAAGCGGCGGCGGTACGCATTAATTTCGTAATTTTGTCACGTTTACTCCGCCACGGCGCGGGAAACCCGCACCGAGAGCATTTGAAGAGAAACGCAAAACACCTATGACCGACACATCTTCCCACATACCCGGCTACATCTTCTTCTTCGCCGCAGCGGGGGCGTGGGTTATATTGCGGGGATGCTACCGCTGGATACGCGCCTTAAGGGAAGAGGCGAAGGCTATCGGTTGGAGCGAAGTGATTAGAATAAAATTTATTGACAACTCCGAGGAAACAAATTCTGCAAAGCTGAAAACGGAAGAGCCAGTAACGGAAAAGGAGTCGCGCCAAATACGCGAGGCGGCGATGAAGGCTCTGCAGATAGACTTCCGCCTCGACGACAGCGACGGCAGCGAGCGTCCCACCTACCACTTCACTTACCAGACCGGCGCGTTCTTTATGAAAACTTCGCCGCTCACGCAGGTCATTGTAATGCCCTACGTCTACTCGGCCGACCTTTCCGAGACAGACTGCGTGCGCATAGCCTGCAACGAGCTGAACGCGGGCTCGCAGGTCGTCACTGCTTACTATAATGTCGAGGAAGAGGACGAGGAGGGGAAAGCCCTTGTGTGGTGCAGCCTCAGCGCGCCCGTGGCGCACACGAGGGACTACGGGCAGAGCGTGAACGACCTGCGCAACGCACTGCGCATGCTCTTCGGCGCACGCGAAGTACTAAGCGCGCAGCTATCCCGGCTCATAGAGAAAAGCGCCGAGCGGCACGTCTCCGACATAGAGCGCGACTACTACAGCGAATGCCACCTCAGCTCAGTACTCGAGCGCGAGGAAGCCATGCACGGGCAGCCCCCAAGCGACGGACTTGTATTCGGCGAAGACAACGGCGGAGAAAGCGACGCAAGAAACGTTCTCGGCGAACCGCCCGCCGCCCCCACCCTTGCCGCCTGGCTGCGGGGAATGGAACTGCTTGCGGGCGCGCAGCTGCTGAGCCTGCGCGTGGTGGCGAATGACAGGATACAAGCCATATACAATGAAGAAGAAATAGCCGGCTACCGGCTGCACTGCGCGCTGGCTTCCCAGCCCGTCCCGCAAAAGGCGGAGGACGAGGTGTCCGGAAAGGGCTTGGCAAGCGACGAAACCAAGGGGCTGCGCACCGCCACGCTCCTGCTTGCCTACCGTCTGCCCGGCGACACGCCGGAAGAACACGGCGCGGCACGGCAGCTTACCCTCGTGCTTGAAGAGACGGATGCCCTCTCCGAAACGGACGGCACACTGCACTACCGCCTCACCTACTCCATGCCCCGCAAAGACGTGCGCAAGCCTTACGCAGGAGCGGCGGCAGAGGAAAGGGCGCACCCGCTCTGCGGCACTATGGCGATGTCCGCCGACATGCGCACGGCGGCAAAAGCTGCGGCGGAGTTCCGCTACCTGCTCGCGGAAGCCAAGGAGGCAAGCCGCAAAGGCGAAAAACTCACCGCCGAGCAGCGCGAAATGGTGCTTATGGAGTCGCCCGACGACGCATACGACACCTTCTGGGGCAACCGCCTCATGCAGCGCGGGGACTACTTCAACGCCGCTCTGCATTTCCAGCGCTGCTGGCACAGACTGAGCCGCAAGACGGCAGGACAAAAAGGGCGGGTGGCGCGAAAGGCTTTCAGCGACCTGAGCTACCGCACGGGCCTTTGCCTCAACCGCCTCGGGCTGCACCGCACGGCTTTCTTCTACCTGAACGCGTGCAACGGGACAGAAAACCCCGACCACGTGATGGAACAGATAAACTGCCTCATCGGCGCAAAGGACTACCGCGCCGCCGAATTGCTGGAAGAAGTACTCAAGCCTCTGGAAAAGCGCATGAAGCAGTGCGCCGACGACGGCGACGACATTCCGCCCGCCTTCACGCGCCTGCACAATTTCCTGCGCCGCCGCCGCGTGTACCTGCGCATAGAGTACGGGCAGATAGGCCAAGCTGAGCGCGAATGCCACGCCATGCTTGACGAACCCGAAAACGCCGACTTCGCGCTCGGCGAACTGGCACGCATACAGAAGCTGCGCGAGGAGCAAAACGGCGAAGGCGAGGACGCGTAAGCCCCGCCGGCGACCGGCGCACGCATTATATATAATAGGATTAAAAGCCCGACACTGGGCACAAGCATAAGCAAAACAAGAAACACAGTAAAGACATGCCACTCATATCCCCCTCGCTGCTCTCAGCGGACTTCGGCGACCTGCGCCGCGACATTGAGACGCTCAACGGCAGCAACTGCGACTGGTATCACCTCGACGTGATGGACGGAGAGTTTGTACCCAACATCTCCTTCGGCTTCCCCGTCATGGAAGCAATGGCGCGGCACGCCCGCAAGCCGCTCGACGTGCACCTGATGATTACGCGCCCGGAAAAGTTCATCAAGGAAGTGAAAGCCCTCGGCGCGAAAGTGATGAACGTGCACTACGAGGCTTGCCCGCACCTCCACCGCGTGCTGCAGCAGATTAAGGCAGAGGGGATGATGGCCGGCGTGACGCTCAACCCGCACACGCCCGTTTGCGTGCTTGAAGACATCATCTGCGAGGCAGACCTGGTTATGCTCATGTCCGTCAATCCCGGCTTCGGCGGGCAGAAGTTCATCCCCCACAGCGTGGAAAAGACGCGCCGCCTGCGCCGCCTCATCGACGAGAGCGGATCGAAAGCGCTTATAGAAATTGACGGCGGCGTAAACCGCGAGACGGGCCGCCTCCTCGTGCAAGCCGGAGCGGACGTGCTTGTGGCGGGTTCGGCTGTGTTCCGCGCAGAAGACCCCTGCGCCGAAATCGACGCGCTCAAAAGCCTCTCCTAAGCCATGAATACACACTTGCAAGCCCCCGCGCAGCCTCAGCTTCCTCCCCTTATCACCGACGAGCAGCTGCTTGCGCTCATGCAGATAATACGCGAGAGCCGCTCCATCATTGTCTGCGCCCACCGCGGGCCGGACGGCGACGCCGTGGGTTCGTCGCTCGGCTGGGCAGAATACCTGCGCTCCATAGGGAAAGACGTGCGGGTGATACTCCCCAACCCTTTCCCCGACTTCCTGCGCTGGCTTCCCAACTCGCAGACCATACGCTTCTACGCCCGGCACGAGGCGGAAGCCACACGCGCCTTAGCCGACGCCGACCTCGTCTTCTGCCTTGACTTCAACAGCCTGCCGCGCCTGCAGGACATGCAGCAGGCCGTGCGCGACTCCCGCGCCCGACGCGTCATCATCGACCACCATCTCACCCCCGACACCGATATGGCCGCGCTCACAATCTCTTTCCCGGAGATGAGCTCCACGAGCGAAATTGTGCTGCGCCTGATATGCCAGCTCGGCGGCTTCGACGCACTGACGCGCGGCGGGGCGACGTGCCTATACACGGGCATGATGACCGACACGGGCGGATTTACCTACAACTCCAACAGCCCGGAGATTTACCAAGCCATATCTCTCCTGCTTACGAAAGGCATTGACAAGGACAAGATATACCGCAACGTCTTCCACGTATTCTCCCCCGACCGCCTGCGCCTGACGGGCTACATTCTCTACGAGAAGCTGCGCTTCCTTGCCGGCGGCCGCGCCGCCATCTTCACGCTGACGCGCGAAGAGATGAAACGGTTCAACTTCATACGGGGCGACGCCGAGGGACTGGTCAACATGCCCCTGCAGGCGAAAGGCATGCGCGTGAGCATATCGCTGCGCGAAGACACCGAGCGCGACGTGGTGCGCGTGTCGCTCCGCTCCGTGGACGACTTCCCCTGCAACCGCATGGCCGAGGACTTCTTCAACGGCGGCGGACACCTCAACGCGTCGGGCGGCGAGCTGCCCTTCCCGCTCGACGAGGCTGTACGCACCGCCGAGCAAGCCATTGAGGCCTACGCCCAATATCTATGACCCTCACCGCACACCATACGCCCATGACCACGCCTGCCGCCACGCCGCTCACGCTCTTCTCGCTCTTCGCCGCCTTCCTCAAAGCCGGCGGACTCACCATCGGGGACGGATATGCCACCGTCGCGCCACTGCGCCGCACTTTGGTAAAGCAAAACGGCTGGATGGACGCTGACGACTTCGAAAGCCGGCTCGCCGTGGCGCAGGCTATGCCGGGCGTATTCAACGTGAACTTCGCCGTCTACATAGGACACGCCCTGAAAGGCTGGAAAGGCGGAGCGGCTGCACTTGCGGGCATGACGCTGCCGCCCGTGCTGCTGCTGCTTCTCATAAGCACTTTCTTCGACACGCTGCGATCGTTTGCCCCCGTAGAAGCCTTTCTGCGCGGCGCACGCCCCGCCATCGTGGCACTCGTGCTGCTGCCCGCGCTACAAATGCTGCGCTCGCGCTCCGTGTCGCTCAGCACGGTGTGGATACCCATCGGGGCTGCGCTGGCGATAGCGCTGCTCGGCGTTTCGCCCTCATACATCATACTCGGCCTCACCCTCGCCGCCGTGCTATACGCGCTGCTTGTCAGGCCCGAGGGGAAATAGCCCCGCGCGGGCTTACTCCCCGCGCCCCGCAGCCCCGCTCTACCGCAATCCGAAAAACTCCCGCTCCCAATGCTACCCGTACTCTTCGTTTTCCTCTCCGCCCTGCAAATGGGGCTGTTAGGCTTCGGCGGAAACACCGCGCCGCTCGCGCTCCTCGAACACGAAACCGTGACGCTCCACCACTGGCTTACGCCCGCGCAGTTTGCCGACATCGCCGTCTGCTGCCGCATGCTGCCAGGCGGAACGCTTCTTGGCGGCGGCACGATGGGCGCATGCATGGCCGCCTCAGCGGCGGGCGCATGGGTCACGATCGCTGCATGCGCCGCCACGCTCCTCGGTTTCGCCGTACCTGCCGCCGCATGGACTGCCGTAGCCGTGCGGGCAAGCCAAAACGACACGGGCTCCATGCTGCTGCGCTGCGTGGAGTCTCTCCTGCGCCCCCTTGTCCCCGGCCTAATCGCCGCCGCCGCGATGCTGCTGATGACGGCAGACAATTTCGGTTCGCCCGCCGAGTCACCCTGGCAATGGGGCGTCAGCCTCTTTCTCTTCGCCTCCACGCTGCTGGGCACCGCCGTCTTCCGCGTCAATGCCACGCTGATGGTAGTACTCTGCGGCATAGCCGGCTGCGTGTTGCTTTGAAGCGCGTTTGCACCGCCGTTTGGCAAGCGGGTTTCGCAGCTCCGCACGCAAAGAAAAGTACTTGTGCGCCCGCGCAGCATAAGTGTGCCGGCATTGCCTGTTTTTCTACACTTTCGCAGTAATTTTGTAACAAATCAGTGTAGAACATACCAAAAGGGCAAAGCCGTCCCCAAAAACAGAAGTGCGGCAAGCGTCATGAGCTTCAACTTACCGAAAACAGACAAAAAGCGCGTCGTCATCGTGGGCGGCGGCTTCGGCGGCCTGAAACTGGCAGAGAAACTGCGCGGAAGCGACTTCCAGGTCGTGCTTGTAGACAAAAACAACTACCACCAGTTTCCCCCGCTCATTTACCAAATAGCCTCGGCGGGCATTGAGCCGAGTTCCATCTCCTTCCCTTTCCGCAAAATATTCCAGAAACGGCGCGACTTCTTCTTCCGTATGGCTGAAGTGCGCTCCATCTTCCCCGAGCACAAGATTATACAGACCTCCATCGGCAAGGTGCATTACGACTACCTCGTGCTTTGTGCCGGAGCCACCACCAACTTCTTCGGCAACAAGAACGTGGCGGCGGAGGCAATGCCGATGAAGAACGTGAGCGAGGCCATGGGCTTGCGCAACGCCTTGCTTGACAACTTCGAGCGCGCGCTCACCTGCGCCACCGACCGCGAACGGCAAGAGCTGCTCAACGTGGTCATCGTAGGCGGCGGCGCGACGGGCGTGGAGATTGCCGGCGCGCTCTCTGAAATGAAAAACTACGTGCTGCCCAAAGACTACCCCGACCTGCCCACCAGCCTGATGCACATATACCTCGTCGAGGCCGGGCCGCGGCTGCTCCCCGCCATGAGCGAGGAGTCTTCGGGGAGAGTGGAGAAATACCTCCGCCGCATGGGCGTAAACGTGCTGCTCAACAAGATGGTGACGGACTACCAAGGACACAACGTGACGCTGCGCGACGGCAGTTCCATCGCCACGCGCACCTTCATCTGGGTAAGCGGCGTGGCGGCGCAGCCCGTCGGCAACCTCGATCCCTCGCACCTCGGACGCGGCCGCCGCATCGTCGTGGACGCGTTCAACCGCGTGCCGGGGCTTGACGGCGTTTTCGCCATCGGCGACCAGTGCATCATGCCCGAAGGCGACGACGCATGGAAAGGCGGACACCCGCAGCTGGCGCAAGTGGCCATACAGCAGGGGCGGCTTCTCGCCAAAAACCTCCGCCGCATGGAGAAAGGGAAGGAGCTGAAGCCTTTCCGCTACAAAAACCTCGGCACCATGGCTACCGTGGGCCGCAACTGCGCCGTGGCGGAGTTCAGCCACATGCGCTTCGGCGGATTCCCCGCGTGGGTGCTTTGGCTTGTGGTGCACCTGCGCTCTATCCTCGGCGTGCGCAACAAGATGATAGTGCTTTTCAACTGGATTTGGAACTATCTCTCCTACTCGCAGTCCCTGCGCATGATTATCTACGCCAAGAAAGCAAAGGAAGTGATAGAGCGGGAAGAGCGCCTGGCATCTACACATTGGGGCACGGATCTGCTCAGCGAGGGCTCGGAAGACACCACGCACACGCCAGACAAGGCAGCGGAAAGCGGCAAGGCTAAGGCTTAAACGCCGCGTGCGGTATACATACAAAGACATCGACCGCAGAGTCGGGGAAACGGAGAGCGAAACTCCGTCCCGGCTCTGCGGCCGACGCTTTTCTCAGGGCTTGCAACTATAATAGAGCAGACGCATTCATTTTCCCGCGCCATACGCTTTTAAGCGCTCGCCCTCGCACGCTTATTCCTCGGGGTCGGGCGTAATGAGTTTGTAGCCCTTTCCGTGCACGTTGAGAATCTCCACATTCTCGTCCGCCCTCAGGTGCTTGCGCAGCTTCGTGATATACACGTCCATGGAGCGCGCGTTGAAGTAGTTGTCGTCTACCCATATCGTCTTGAGCGCATAGTCGCGCTGCAGCACCTCATTGACGTGCGCGCAGAGCAGGCAAAGCAGCTCGCACTCTTTCGTGGTGAGCTTCGTCTGCGTCTCGCCGCGCGTAAGCACCTGCTTCTGCGTGTCAAACATGAAGCTGCCTATCTTGTAGTGCAGGCGGTCGCGGTTTTTCTTTCCGCGCACACGGCGCAGGATGGCCTCAATGCGGAAGGTGAGCTCTTCCATAGAGAAAGGCTTCGTGAGGTAATCGTCCGCGCCGATGCGGAAGCCCTCAAGGATGTCCTCTTTGAGCGTCTTGGCAGTGAGGAAGATGATGGGCAGCTCCTCGTTAGCCCCGCGTATGTCCTTCGCAAGACTGAATCCGTCCTTCTTGGGCATCATCACGTCGAGTACGCAAAGGTCAAATTTCTCGCGCACAAAAGCGCGGTAGCCAGCCTCGCCGTCGGGGCAAAGCACGGTTTCGTATCCCTTTGCCTGCAAGTACTCGCGGAGCAGCATGCCAAGGTTTTCGTCGTCCTCGCAAAGCAGTATGCGCAGTTTGTCTTCCGTGGGAAGCGTGTTGTTCGCGTTGTTGTCCATAACTGTAAGTATTTGTTTGTGTGATTAGAATATTGTCTCTTTCTCCCGTCCCGGCGCGGGCCGCGCACTTCGCGGTGCGCGTTTGCCCGCCCGTCTGCCGCCGGCTATGCCATCAGGGGCAGCGTGATGACGAAGCGCGTGCCGTGGCCGAAGTCGCTCTCGGCGTGGATGCGCCCTCCGTGCGCCCGCACCACGTTTGACACGTAGGCAAGGCCAAGCCCGAAGCCCTTCACGTCGTGCCGGTTGCCCGTGTGCACGCGGTAGAACTTTCCAAAAATCTTCTTCAAGTCGTCGCGGCGAATGCCTATGCCGTTGTCCTCTACCGTGACGAGCAGCTTCCCGCCCTCGTTGCGCGTGGACACGCTGAGCATCAGCGGGCGGTCGTCTGCGCGGTACTTGACGGCGTTGTCCATCAGGTTGAACACCACGTTGGTGAAATGCATCTCGTCCACGAAGACCACGGCGTTTTCTGCGTCGAGCGCCGCTTCCAGTTTGCCGCCCGAGGCTTCTACTTTCAGGCGGAAAGTGTTGACGGTGTCTTGTATGAGCACGTTGGCGTCGGCCTCGCGGCGCTTGAAAGTGGCTGCCTTTCGGTCGAACATTGACATTTGCAGCACCTTCTCTACCTGGAAGCGCAGCCTCTTGGTTTCGTCCACGATGACGCCCGATATGTGGGCAAACATCTTGTCGTTCTTAGCCACGGCAGGGTCTCCCAGCATCTGCGCGGCAAGCGAGATGGTGGAGATTGGGGTCTTGAACTCGTGCGTCATGTTGTTGATGAAGTCGTTCTTTATCTCCGAGAGCCTCTTCTGCCGGAAGATGGTGTAGATGGTGAAGACGAAGACCACGAGAAGCACCACCGTGAAAGCCAGCGCAGGGAGCATGAAGCGCACGCTGGAGAATATGTAGCGCGGCAGGTCGGGGAAATGTATGTACAGCAAGCCCGTCTGCGCTGCGGGGTCGTTGGGGTAAAGTATCTGGCGGTACGTGAAGCGGTCGCCGTCGTCCGTATAGTCGGGGCACTTGTACACGCAGCGGCCGTCGGAGGTAGTGACATAGAAATGGTAGTCTATCGTCACGCCGTTTGCCCGTAGGGCAGAGCGCAGCGCGGTGTCCAGCGCGCGGAAGTCAACCCGCTCGGCGAGGGGCTTGTCGCCCGCCTTGTAAAGTATGGAGTATACCACCTCGTCGACAAGCGAGCGCTGGTAGACGTAGCGCTGGCGTACGCTGTCGCGCAGCGCATCCGGGAAATCGCCCGACCCGGGCGTGCTGAGGAAGTATCCCTTGCGGCCCATTTGGGAAAGACCGGCGTTTCCCGCCGTATGCCCCGCTGTACCGTACGATGCTGCAGCCCCTGCCGCCGTGCCGCCGTCCGCGTCTGCCGTGAGAGCCGCAGTCGCGGCGCGGGACGCGCCGGCAGTGTCTGCAAGAGTTGTCTGCGCCTTGCGGCGTGCCTCGGTCTCGAGCCCTTTCCTTGTTTCTTCAAGTTCGAGGTTGCGTGCGGTACGGTACAGACTGCGCGTCACTGCCGCGTCAAACTGCTCCTTGCGGATGTCTATCACTTCCTCGAAGTAGCTTGCCTGCAAATAGAGCAAGGCGAGAAAGGACACGCCCATCACCACGGCGACCGCCCATATTGTGGATTTCTTCATGGCGGCAAAGGTAGCCGCCCGCTTCCCGCAGTCCTTGCCGACTGCCCCATATTTTTACAAATTCAGACAATATTAACATGCCCCCCTGCGTTACTTGCTATTTTGTTAACTAACCAGCCCGCCACAGCGTATACCGAACCCTTATTTCGCGCGTGCATACAGAGCGCAACTGGGGAAAGGGAAAAGCAAGAAGACGAATACTGCCACTGGCACAAACGAGCCGGGGCGCGTGCTTGCTTTGCACGCGCCCCGGCTTTTGAGGTATTGTATCAGAGGCGGCTCTAACTTGCCGCCGTATGTATGCTATGCGTTGCTGAGCCTTACTGCTCCTTAGCCACAGCGATCACCACGCGGTTGGCGTCGTTGTCGGCGAAAGGCTGCACGGTGGCACCCTTGCTGTCTACGGTCAGGCGGGAAGCCTCGATGCAGTAGCGCTCTACGAGCATCTTCTGCACGCGCTCTGCACGCTTCTGGGCAATCTTGGCGTTGTATGCAGCCGTACCCGTGCCGGCATCAGCGTATCCCACTACCTGTGCCTTTGCCGTGGGATGCTCTTTCATCCACTGTGCGAATGCGCGGAGCTTGGCGTCTTCGGTGTCAGTCACTGCGGTCGAAGCGAGTCCGAAATGTATTTCCGTCTTGGTCTCTGCAAGTACCTTGGGCTCCGGCTTAGGCTCTGGCTTGGGTTCCGGCTTGGGCTCGGGTGCGGGAGCAGGAGCCGGTGCGGGAGCGGATGCCGGTGCGGGCACAGGTGCAGGCTCGGGTTTGCTCTTGCCGCAAGGAATCTTGAAAGTCACGCCTACAAGGCCCTGAAGCTGCCAGTCGCCTTTCCCGTTTATCTTCGAGTTGAAACGGTCGTGGTAGTTGTTGGCCGTGACTTCGAGGTTCACGCCAAAATATTTGTTGATGTCGGCAGCGAGCTGCATGCCTACGCGGAAGTTATGCGTAAGGCGGTCGTCGCTCCAGCGCAGGTTGACACCGTCTCCGGCGGCTGCGGTAGCCATGCCGTTGAGGTCGTCGTTGTCCCATGCGTAGCCGAGACCCGCGCCGCCGATGAGGTAGGCGTTGAGCAGATGGTTCTTGCCCGGGGCAAAGATGTTGCAGAGGTTCAGCATAAGGTCAAGGTCGCTCGTGACAAACTTGTAGTCGTACGTCTGCCCGATGCTCTTCAAGCCGCCCTTTTCGTTCAGTCCGCTGACGTGCAGGCGCGCACCCACGGCGGGGGTAAACATGCCGCCCACGCTCACCGCGCCAATCGGGGTGATGAGCTTGTTGGCCTTGTAGTTGGTAAAGGTCGCCTGCGCGCCGCCCTGCAGCCCTATGAACACGTAGGGGTAGCTGTTGCGCTGCTTCTTCGTTTCCTGCGCAAAGGCACTCTGCGCACAGATGCCCGCCCCAAATACAAGGGCAAGCATTGTCTTGACAATTTTCATATCTGCCGGTATGGTGTTTGTTTCCTTTTTTCCGCACGTCCGCCCGCCTCTTCCAAAGAGGCGCAGAGGGACTGGGCAGGGCATTGCGTCCCCTACCCGCTGCAAAGGTATATCATTATTTTTTTTTACACTATATTCCTTAAAAGAAACACCTCAGCCAGACATTTCCGCACAGTAGTCCTACAGGGCTGCGTTTGCAAATGCGGCAGAAAAGGGATAACTTTGCAGCGTGTGAAGACAAAGGGGTGCCTCCGCGCCGTGCCAGAGCGGCGGAAAGGGGGCTGAGATGATACCCTTACGACCTGATGCAGATAGTGCTGCCGTAGGCATTGTTGTTCTCTCGTTTTTTATCACCCGAAAGCCGTCCGTCCCCGTCAAGCGGGACGGCGCGCCTACCCCGCAAGTCTTTCCACCGCGCAAGCTTCGTCTTGCCGAAAAGTGCGAAAACGGGACGCCATCCGGTGTCCGTACACATTATATATATAGGAAAGACAATGAAGATTTTCGTAAACGCCAAGGAGACCGAGACCGAAGCCGGCACGCTCGCTGCGCTTGTAGACTCGCTCGGCCTGCCCGCCCAGGGTGTGGCCGCCGCATTGGGCACGCGTATGGTACCTCGTACAGAGTGGACTTCCACGCCGCTTGAAGAGGGTGCGAAAGTGACCATCATCAAAGCCGCCTGCGGAGGCTGACAACGCACGCCCGCTTCTGCGCCGCACGGAAAGCGGCGCGCCCGACCTGTCCCATTAACAAGAAACGCTGCCTCCCCTCCCTGCCCTGCGTGCGGCGGGCGGACGCGGCATACTCATACTACCTTTTATGGAAAAACTCATCATAGCAGGACGGGAGTTCGGCTCCCGCCTCTTCCTCGGCACGGGGAAATTCAGAAACAACGAAGAAATGTCCCAGGCCATCTCCGCCTCGGGCACGGAGATGGTGACGGTGGCGATGAAGCGCATCGAGCTGGGCGACAGCTCGGACGACATGCTCTCGCACATCAAGCGAGACGGGCTGCAGCTGCTGCCCAACACGTCGGGCGTGCGCGATGCCGACGAGGCGGTCTTTGCCGCGCAGATGTCGCGCGAGGCTTTCGGCACGGAGTGGCTGAAGCTGGAAATTCACCCCGACCCCCGCTACCTCCTGCCCGACAGCACGGAGACACTGCGCGCTACGGAGCGGCTCGCCTCCATGGGTTTCAAGGTGCTGCCCTACTGCCAGGCGGACCCCACGCTCTGCAAGCGGCTCGAGGAAGCCGGCGCGGCAGCCGTCATGCCGCTCGGCGCGCCCATAGGCACCAACCTCGGCCTGCGCACGCGCGACTTCCTGCGCATCATCATTGAGGAAAGCGGCGTGCCTGTCGTGGTAGACGCCGGCATCGGCGCGCCGAGCCACGCCGCAGAAGCAATGGAGATGGGCGCATCCGCCTGCCTCGTCAATACGGCCATAGCCGTAGCGGGCGACCCCAAGGCCATGGCGGCAGCTTTCGCGAAGGCCGTCGAGGCGGGACGCGAAGCATACGAAGCAGGCCTCGGCATCGTGACACACACTATGGAGGCCAGCGCAAGCTCGCCCCTCACGGGTTTCCTCGACTGACAGCAAGTGCCGCGCAGGACGCGCCGTGCAAGACGCGCGGCGCATGCGCAGACGGGATTTTATACAATACAAAACAGGAAGAATGTTTTCTGACGAACTACTGAAATACTCATGGGAGGAGACGACCGAGGCCATCGCCTCGAAGACGGCGGCCGACGTGCGCCGCGCCCTTGCCAAGACGCGCTGCGACGCGGACGACTTCATGGCTCTCATATCTCCCGCCGCAGAGCCGTTCCTTGAAGAGATGGCAAGGCTCTCGCGCCGCTACACCGAAGAGCGCTTCGGGCGCACCGTCTCTCTCTTCATCCCGCTCTACATCACCAACTCGTGCACCAACTCGTGCGTGTACTGCGGCTTCCACGTGGCCAACAAGATGCGCCGCACCATCCTCACGCCCGACGAAATGGTGCAGGAATACGAGGCCATAAAACGCCTCGGTCCGTTTGAGAACCTGCTCATCGTCACCGGCGAGAACCCCGCCAAGGCGGGCGTCCCCTACCTCGCGCGTGCGCTCGACCTGGCAAAACCTTACTTCTCCAACCTCAAGATTGAGGTGATGCCGCTCGCGGCAGAGGAGTATGCCGAGCTGCGCCGCCACGGAATGAACGGCGTGATATGCTTCCAGGAGACCTACCACCGCGAAAACTACAAGCTCTACCATCCGCGCGGCATGAAGTCCAACTTCGAGTGGCGCGTAAACGGCTTCGACCGCATGGGACAGGCGGGCGTGCACTCCATAGGCATGGGCGTGCTCATCGGCCTCGAGAAAGAATGGCGCACCGACCTCACGATGATGGCTCGCCACCTGCGCTACTTGCAGAAGCACTACTGGCGCACGAAATACAGCGTCAATTTCCCGCGCATGTGCCCGGCGGAGAACGGCGGCTTCCAGCCCAACTGCATCATGACAGACCGCGAGCTGGCGCAGCTCACCTTTGCCATGCGCATCTTCGACCACGACGTGGACATCTCTTACAGCACGCGCGAGCGGGCTTCCTACCGCGACCACATGGCCACGCTGGGCGTCACCACGATGTCCGCCGGCAGCAAAACGGAGCCGGGCGGCTATTTCACCTACCCGCAGGCGCTCGAGCAGTTTGAAGTGAGCGACCCGCGCACGGTGCCCGAGGTGGTGGAGGCTTTGCGCCGCGCCGGCGTGGAGCCCGTATGGAAGGACTGGGACGCGTCCTTTGACCGCATGTGCCAAGGCGACGGACAGCAAAAGCCGGCGTAAGGGCAGAGGCAAAACTTTCTTTCAAAGGAAAACAAGTATGGACACTTTACAAGACCGTCCTTCGCGCTACGACCGCCAGCTCATGCTGCCGGAGATAGGCCCTGAGAGACAGGAACGGCTGCACGCGTCGAGCGTGCTGGTAGTGGGCGTCGGCGGCCTGGGGTCGCCCGCCTCGCTCTACCTTACCGGCGCGGGCTTCGGGCGCGTCGGCGTAGTGGACGACGACACCGTTTCGCGCACCAATCTACACCGGCAGGTGCTTTACGGCGAAAGCCTCATCGGACGGCCGAAAGCGGAGGAGGCGGCACGCCGCCTTTCCGACCTCAACCCCGACGTGCGACTCGAGCCGCACGCCCTGCGCCTCACGGCAGACAACGCGGCGGACATCATTTCGCGCTACGACATGGTGGTGGACGGCTGCGACAACTTCGCCACGCGCTACCTCCTCGACGACACCTGCGCCGCCCTCGGCAAGCCGTACCTGTACGGCGCTGTGCTGGGCTTCGAGGGACAGGCTGCGGTCTTCGGCTGCGGCGACACGCCGCGCCGCTACCGCGACCTCTACCCCGACGAGCAAGCCACGCTCGCCATGCCCCATCCGGGCAAGGCCGTGGTGGGCATGTCGCCCGCCGTGGTGGGCAGCGTGCTGGCCGCGCAAGCCGTGCTGCTTGCCTGCGGACATGCATCCCCGCTCGCGGGACGGCTGTGGACGATAGACCTGCGCACGATGCAGACCTTCTTGCTCGACCTCTGACCCTGCGGCGCGAAACGCCCGTCAAGCCAGCACTTCCCTCTCCACAAAAGGACACGCGCCCTCTTCACCGCGTTTGCGGCAAAGAGGGCGCGTGTCTTGCTTTTCCGGGGTGCCCCAGCGGGCGCGTTTATTCCTCTGTCTTGGGTTTGCGTTTCCCCAACGGCCCGCGCGAACGTCCGCGGTTGAGCTGCACGCCGTGCTTGTTGAGGATACGGAAAACCGAGCTGCGGCTGCGGAAGCCGCTCGCAAGCCATATACGGTCTATGTCCGTCCCGGCCTGGTACATCTCCACAATCTTGCTTTCGCGCTCCTGCCGCGTGACGGCAGACTTGGTTTTGGGGCGCTTGCCGACAGCACGCTTCAAGTCGCGCACGTGCTCCTTGGCCTTGCGCACCGAGAAAGCCTGGGCGGGCAGTGAGCCGAACATTGCCAGTACGTCTGCGGCGGTGGTTTCGGGGAAGAGTTCTCCGGCGGTGTCAAGCTTGTCGTGAATGGAAATCACGCGGACGGCTCTCTTGCGGCAATAGTCGAGGGCGGCTGCCAGAGAGCGTATGCCGCGCACGGCGTTGCTGAACTTGCTCACCACCAATTCGTCGCCGCACTCCACCGTGCCGAGCAAACGCTGCCACTGCGGGCGCTTGCGCTCGTCTCCGGCAGCTTCCTCGGCTACCAGTGCGCAGCCATACTGCTGCATCCATTCACGGTCGGCCTGCAGCGTGTCGTCGCCGGGCGTGTTGTATATATACCCTACTTTTGCCATTTTCCTGATGTTTTTCGGATTGGTTAGATATTAGGTTCTTCGCCCAAGCTGCTCAAAGGGGGCATTGTCACCGCTTTCTCCGATGCGCTTCGGCTTTCATACTTGCAAATATAGCAAACGTTTCATTATGAAACACATATTGGGGGCATAAGATTTCAGAACACAACCGGGAAAAGCCAGTCCGCCGCCCCGGGGACGTACCCCAAGGCGGCGGACATTTGACCTTTCACGGATCGTGTCGCTTACGCGTTGCCTCGCCCGTGGCAGTTTTTATACTTCTTGCCGCTTCCGCAGGGGCAAGGGTCGTTGCGTCCCGGCTCGCGCTGCTTCACCATGGGCTGGCGCTGCTGCTCGCGGGTGTCGCGTGCGGCGGCCTCCTGCTGCGCGTTGCCGTCCTCGTCAAGTGTCTCGTGCGTGGTGGTGAGCTGCTGCTGCGGAGTCTCCTCCTCGGGCGCGGCCTCCTGCACCTGCTCGGGCGCCTGCACGGGTATCTGTCCGCGCATCAGCGTGCTGACGGTTTCGTTGTTGATGCGGTTTACCATCTTGTCAAAGAGCTGCACGCTTTCGAGCTTGAAGACAAGGAGCGGGTCCTTCTGCTCGTAGGAGGCGTTCTGCACGGACTTCTTCAAGTCGTCAAGCTCACGCAGGTTCTCCTTCCAGGCATCGTCTATGTTGTGCAGGAGAATAGCCTTCTCGAAATCTTTCACCACCTCGCGCGACTCGCTCTCGTAAGCCTTCTTGAGATTGGTGCGGATGTTGTAGACAAGCTTGCCGTCAGTGATGGGGACGAGTATGTTTTCGTACATCTGCCCCTGCAGCTCGTACACCTGCTTTATAACGGGCATCGCCACCTCGGCGAGGCGGTCGGTCTTGCGCTTGAAGTGCTCCATCGCGGCCTGGAACGCCTGCTCGTAAAGGTCGTCGCGCTTCTTCCCGTCAAAGTCTTCCTCGGTGAAGGGCACTTCCATGGCGAAAATGCTGATGAATCCCTCGCGGCAGCCTTCGTAGTCGTTCTTGTCGATAATGTCTATCACGCGGTCCCAAACCATGTTGGCGATGTCCATGCCTACACGCTCGCCCATTAGCGCGTGACGGCGCTTCTCGTAAATGACCGTGCGCTGCTTGTTCATCACGTCGTCGTACTCGAGGAGGCGTTTGCGGATGCCGAAGTTGTTTTCCTCTACCTTCCGCTGCGCGCGCTCGATGGCGTTGTTCACCATCTTCGCGTCAATCATATCACCTTCCTTGAAGCCGAGCTTGTCCATCACGCGCGCAATGCGCTCGCTGGCGAAAAGGCGCATAAGGTTGTCTTCAAGCGACACGAAGAATACGGACGAACCCGGGTCGCCCTGGCGGCCGGCACGTCCGCGCAGCTGGCGGTCGACGCGGCGGCTCTCATGGCGCTCGGTGCCGATGATGGCCAGGCCGCCCGCCTCTTTCACCTCGTCGGTGAGCTTGATGTCGGTGCCTCGGCCTGCCATGTTGGTGGCTATGGTCACTGCACCCAGCATACACTCCTCCTCGTGCTTGTTGCCCTGTTCGTCGGTCACGGTCACTTTACCCATGACGCTCTGTCCGGCACGCGCCACGATGTCCGCCTCTTTCTGGTGGAGCTTGGCGTTGAGCACCTGGTGGGGGATATGGCGCAGCTGCAGCATGCGGCTGAGCAGCTCGCTGACGTCCACGCTCGTCGTGCCTACAAGCACGGGACGACCGGAGAGGCGCATCTTCTCTATCTCTTCAATGACGGCAGCGTACTTCTCGCGCTTTGTCTTGTAGACGCGGTCGTTCATGTCGACGCGCTGCACGGGGCGGTTGGTGGGAATCTCCACTACGTCGAGCTTGTAGATATTCCAAAACTCGCCCGCCTCGGTGCTTGCCGTACCCGTCATGCCGGAGAGCTTGTGGTACATGCGGAAGTAGTTCTGCAGCGTGATGGTGGCAAACGTCTGCGTGGCGGCCTCCACCTTGACATGCTCTTTCGCCTCCACGGCCTGGTGCAGCCCGTCGCTCCAGCGGCGGCCTTCCATAATGCGGCCCGTCTGCTCGTCCACAATCTTCACCTGCCCGTCCATCACGACATACTCCTCGTTGATGCGGAACATGGTGTAGGCCTTAAGGAGCTGGAGAATGGTGTGCACGCGCTCGCTCTTCACGGCATAGTCTTGCAGAAGCTCGTCCTTGCGTGCTACGCGCTCCTCGTCGCTGAGCATGCTGTCGGCCTCGAGCTGGGAAAGCTCGGAGGTGATGTCGGGCAGCACAAAGAGCTGGTCGTCGCTCACGGTGTCGGCGAGCCACTTGTTGCCCTTGTCGGTAAGGTCTACGCTGTGCAGCTTCTCGTCCACCACGAAGTAGAGCGGCTCTACGGCCTCCGGCATGCGGCGGTTGTTGTTCTCCATGTAGATTTCCTCAGTCTTGAGCATGCCGGCCTTGATGCCAGTCTCGGAGAGGAACTTGATGAGCGGGTTGTTTTTGGGCAGTGCCTTGTGGCTGCGGAAGAGCTGCAGGAAGCCCTGCTCTACCTTGTCCTTGTCGCCAGAGGCGATGAGCTGCTTCGCCTCGGCGAGGTACTGCGTGGCGAGCTTGCGCTGCACCTCCACAAGACGCTCCACAAGGGGCTGGTACTGCTCGAAAAGCTGGTCGTCGCCCTTGGGTACGGGGCCGGAGATGATGAGCGGCGTACGGGCATCGTCGATAAGCACAGAGTCGACCTCGTCGACGATGGCGTAGTTGTGCCGACGCTGCACGAGGTCCTTGGGACTCATCGCCATATTGTCGCGCAGGTAGTCGAAGCCAAACTCGTTGTTGGTGCCGAAAGTGATGTCGGCCTGGTAGGCGCGGCGGCGGCTCTCGGAGTTGGGCTGATGCTTGTCGATGCAGTCAACAGACAGACCGTGGAACATGTAAAGCGGTCCCATCCACTCGGAGTCGCGCTTGGCGAGGTAGTCGTTCACGGTCACGACATGCACGCCGTTTCCGGTGAGCGCGTTGAGGAATACGGGGAGCGTGGCGACGAGGGTCTTTCCCTCACCCGTTGCCATCTCCGCAATTTTTCCCTGATGGAGCACCACGCCGCCGAAGAGCTGCACGTCGTAGTGTACCATGTTCCACTTCGTGTCGTTGCCGCCGGCAAGCCAGTGGTTTTGGTATACGGCCTTGTCGCCGTCAATGTGTACAAAGTCATGCGTGGCGGCGAGCTCGCGGTCGAAGTCGGTGGCGGTGACCTCTACCGTCTCGCTCTCGGCGAAGCGGCGGGCGGTGTCTTTCACGATGGCGAAGACCTCGGGCAGCACTTCGTTGAGCGCGTCCTCCATACGGTCCAGCACCTGCGTATCGAGCTTGTCAATCTGCGTAAAGAGCGGCGCGCGGTCTTCCAGCGGAGTCTCCTCCACCTTGGCTTTGAGCGCCTCTATCTTCTCCTTTATGTCGTCCGCCGACGACTGCACCTTCGCCTGCAGCTCCTTTGTCTTGGCGCGCAGCCCGTCATTGTCAAGCTGCTGTATCGCGGGGTAAACTTCCTTCACTTTCTCCACCCAGGGCTGTATGAGCTTCATGTCGCGGGTGGACTTGTTGCCGAAGAGTTTGCTTAGTATCTTGTTTATGTCCATTTTCTTTCTTTTCTTGTCTGTGTTGTGGTTGGGAATAACTTGCGGACTGCCTGCCGCTCTCCGTGGGGAATTTCTCCCCGCCCCGCGCCGCCGTTCAGAAAAGCGGCTGCAGGGCGCAGGCGTTGGGGGCACGTATGCGCGCCGCCTTTGAGAGCGTGGGCGCAATGTAGTCTATTGTGACGGGCGTGCCGAGCGTGTCCGCCGCGATGCCCGTCCCCATGAATATGACGGGGAACGGTATGTAGCTTTCCCTTACGAGATGGTTTTCGCCCGTCTGGCTGTTGGTGCAGTGCCAGCCCGGCGCGACCTCTACAAGCACGTCGCCGGAGTAGCGCGGGTTGTACGCGCCGCGTATCTTGCTGATGCCCGGCGTCCACGCCCCTTGCAGGAGGCGCGTGGAGGTATAGACATCCTTCACGCCGGAGAGCTGCAGGAGGAAGTCCTGCGCTCGCTCAAGCACTTCGCTCAGGCTGAGCTGCTTCTGCTCTATGAGCTTGTGGTCGAGGTAGAGCTGGCTGCCGTGGCACGCTTCGACGTACTGCCCTTGCCCGTATACGGCGACGAGGTACATATTGAGCAGACCGGAGGCCCGCTTCATGTCAAACGTACCCGTAGGTATGCGGTACTTGCTCAGGTCCGCGCTCTCCGTGTCGGAGTAGCCCGTGGACGTAAGCACGAAGAGCGCGTTGCCCTTCCCGACCTTTCCCTCCACGGCCCGCAGCAGCTCTGCCACGGCGCGGTCAAGACGCACGTAGGTGTCTTGCTGCTCCATCGGCGCGTCGTCTGCGGCGCGGTGTTGGTAATTGCCTGCGTAGAGCGTCACGGAGAGATAGTCCGTCACGTCGTCCGCGCCGAGCATTGTCCCCTCCACGCACATCCGCGCGGCTTCGGCAACGGCGGCGTTTACCAGTCCGCTTGTCTTGTAGGAAACAAATCGTCCGTCTCCCTTGAACGTATGGGCGAAAGGCTTGCGCATCCCGCCGGAGAGGAAATAGCTGTAGCTTCCCACGAGGTCGCTCGACGGCTTCCACACCTCGTTCCCGGCTTTCGAGGGGGCGAGGCTGCTGGAATTGAGCACGCCCGCCCAAGCGGGAAGAGTTGTGCCGTAATAGGACGTGCCGCACCACAGCCCCGTGCGGTCGTCAATCCACACGGCGGCATCGGCGGCGTGTCCCGCCGTGAGTACTGCCGCGTCGCGGAAAGGCGAAACGGCGTATACAAGCGCCTTGCCCTCCGTCGCCACTTTCAGTTCGTCGCCGAAGGTGGACACCCCGAGGAATGCGGGAGCGGACTTGTCAGCGGTCTGCAATCCGGCATAGCGGCTGTCGTCCACGCAGAAGACGGGGCGCAGAGTCTCGCGGTCGAGCCAGCGCAGCCCCACGATGCCGTGGTTGTAAGGCGTAGTGCCTGTGGCGAACGTGGCGGAAGCGGAGGCACGGTCCGGACCGGTATGCGGATACTCGCCCTGCGTGTACACCCGCCCCTCGCGCAGCAGCCTTACGAACCCGTCCTGCCCGTAAAGAGGCATAAAGGCATCGAGATAGTCTGTGCGGAGCTGGTCTACCAGAATGCTCACCACCACACGCGGCACGCCGGTCCCCGCCGCCGCAGCCTCGGGCGCGGCAAGCACGCTCATGGCGGTGAGCAGCGACAAGAGCAAGGGCAGCCGCGTGACTGGCACGCGACGGCTCAGGTCGGTATGTCGGGGGGCATTGTGTTGCAAGTCTGTGTGCTTTATTGTGTAAGCGGGGTCAGCCGTTCTCCGTTTAGGGCATGCGTCGGTTTCTTATGACAAATACTGTGCCTCTACCTATATATAATATGTATCGCCTCAGCCTCTGCACATACGCACAAGCACCACCGCGCATCGCAGCGACAGCGTACCGAGTATGAGGTACATCTCTACGGGATAGGCCTGCAGTCCCGCGACTCCCGCCACGAGACAAACGGCGAGCATCACAGCCTGCGCGTACATGCCGTAGACGGGGCGGCCTTGCGAGGCTTGCTTCATAAACCACGGGAAGTAGAGCAGCGGAAGCGGATTGAACACCGCGACGAGCCAGTTGCTCCCCACCGCCGGATGGGCGGAGAAGAAGAAGAGCAGGGCTACGATGCAGCCCGCAAGCCCCTGCGCGAAGAGCAGAAGGGCGTCAAGCCACCACAGGGCGGCACGGCGCTTCACTTCCCATAAGGTAGCCAGCACCACCGCGCCTGTCAGGACTGAGAACACCAGCTCCGGGGTCACGGGGGAAGGACTGGGCGAAGCCGCGCCCTCGGGCAGCAAGGTGACAACAGGTCCGGCCAAAGGGCGTGTACTGCCGTCACTGCCTTTTATCACGGCCTGGCCGGCAAACTGCTGCGCGTAAAGCGGGGCAAACATCTGCTCGCGCACGCCGGCGGGCTTGTCGGCCTCCGAGCCGAGCAGCATGTCCTGCCCGAACATGTCCCACGGGCTTGCCGCAGAGTAGTGGCGCACTATGCGACGCAATGTCTTAGTAGAGTCGGCCGCGGGCCACTCCACCTTTCCGTCCACTGCGCGGGTGATGGCATCCACCGCACGCGTGGTGCAGTTGTCGTAAAAGAAGTTGTAGCGGTAGGTAGCGTTGTCAGGCTCAAGGTTTTTCCCCAGAAAAAGTTCGAGCCGCCGTGCCTCAGACGGCGTGAGATTGAGCTTCTGCTCGGTGATGGCGCGTCCCTCGCGGGCGTAAGCGTCATAGAAAAGCGGGTAAGGCGTGACGCTCAGCGAATAGTCGGTCTGTCCCAGGACAAAACGCCACACGAAATGGGGCTGGCGGAAAGAAAACGTGCCGTAGTTGAACACCCAGTCGTCCGCCCGCCCGCGCTTGACGCGCAAGGCCGTGTGCCCGTACAGCTCGTATACGGCAGTGCCGGGGCTGCAAGTAAGCAGACTGATGCTCAGGCTGTCGCTCACCGCGTGCTGCGTGCTGTCCGCGCTTTCTCCCGCCGTCTGCGCAGCCACGGCGGACGGGAGCAAGGCGAGGAGGAAAGATATGATGACAAAAAGGATATACTTTTTCAAAACGCTTGTCGCTTTCGGCTTTTGCGGGCAACACGCGCCGCCCCCGCCCCTATGCGGAGCAAGCGGCGCGGCGTGCACACACGCCATCAAAATTGCGACAAAATTACTAATTTATAGGCACTGCGCGGTTTCCGCGCGTGCTTTTCTTCCCTCCGCGTCCGTGCGCGTCGGCATTTTGCCCCGCACAAAAGACGAAGCCCGCACGCCCCTTGCACGCATCTCGCAGAAAGCCGCCCTGTCTGCCTGCCGCCGCAATGAAGCACGGCGCAAGCAATGCGCCGGCGCGGCTTGCGCTTTTGTCTCCCTACAAATAAGGATTGCGCGGGACGGGGCACGGCAGTAATTTTGCGGGCAAAAACAAACACACATTCTATGCTATCCCTGCTCTTGCCCGCCGCCGTGTCCGCCGTACCCGCCGACACGCTGCGGCGCTTCGACATAGAGGAGGCCGTCGTGGTGGCCTCGCCGAAAGAAACCGCGCGCCTGCGCAGCCAGCCCGTCGCCGTTTCGCTTTTTGACGGGCGTGCGCTGAAATGGCGCGGGGCGTCCTCGCTGAAAGACCTTTCCGCCGCCGCGCCCTCGCTTTACATGCCCGACTATGGCTCGCGCCTCACCTCCGCCGTCTACGTGCGCGGCGTGGGCTCGCGCATCAATACGCCCGCCGTGGGGCTGTACGTGGACAACATCCCCTATGCCGACAAAACCTCGTACGACTTCTCCTTTCTCGGCGTGGAGCGCGTGGACGTACTGCGCGGGCCGCAAGGCACGCTCTACGGACGCAACACGATGGGCGGGCTGGTGCGCGTCTTCACGGCGGACCCGCTCACGCACAGCGGCACGGAAGTGAGCGCGGGCTTCACCACACGCACGGCGGGGCGGCGTGCCGCGCTGACCACCTACCTGCACCCTACCCGCAACTCGGCTCTGAGCCTCGGGGGGCACTATGAGGGGCAAAACGGCTTTTGGCGCAACGCCACGACAGGACACAAACAGGACGCAAGCGACGCGGGCGGCGGACGCCTGCGCTGGGCGTGGAACGCCTCGCCGCGCGTGCGCCTCGACTGGACGGCCTCTTACGAGTACAGCGACGAGGCGGCCTGCCCGTACTTCGTCCTTGACACGGAAGACGGGACGGCGGGAAAGGACGCGGGGAAAATAGCGCAAAACCGCCCTTCGTCCTACCGCCGCAGCGTCTTCAACACGGGCATCGGCGTCGAACACCGCCTGCCGCGCGTCACGCTCACCTCCACCACCGCCTACCAAGCCCTGAGCGACCGTCTCTTTATGGACCAAGATTTCACCTCGGCGGACATTTTTTCTCTCTGCCAGCAGCAGCGCATACACACCGTAAGCGAGGAGATTGCCCTGAAAAGCAAGGCGGGGCGCGACAGGCGGTGGGTGTGGACAACCGGGGCGTACGCCATGTACCAGCATCTGCACACCACATGCCCCGTCACCTTCTACACGGAGGGCGTAGACTACCTCAACGCGCAAATGTCGGCGGGGATGGCGAACAGTCCGGCCCAGGTGGCTTTCACGGGGGCGGAAATTCCGTTCGCCTCACGTTTCCGCACGCCTACGGCCAACGCGGCGGTTTTCCACCAAAGCACGCTGCGGCTGCTGCCCGCGCTCGAGCTGACGCTCGGCCTGCGCGTGGACTATGACCACCACAGCCTCGACCTCAACGCGGGCACGGAAAGCGGTGCTGTCCCCTACTCCGTGCGCGTGGCGATGGGGAGCGCGATGGCGTACGACACGGAGCTTTCCGCCGCGCCCGCGCTTGCCGGCAAACACCGCCACGACACGTGGCAGACTCTTCCCAAAGCGGCGCTGAGCTACACGCTGCCGCGCGGGCTTGGCAACGTGTACGCAAGCGTGGCAAAGGGCTACCGATCGGGCGGATACAACATACAGGCATACTCGCAGCTGGCGCAAAACGCACTGCGCCGCGACATGATGGTGGGGATAAAGGATTACTGCACGGAGCAAATCAACGCCAACCCGCACATCCCGCAAGCCTCCAAGGACAAGGCCGTCGCAGGGATGACGGCCGTGCTGGACAGGCTCACGCCCGATGCGCCCACGGCTGACGAGCTGTGGTACAAGCCCGAGTACACCTGGAGCTACGAAGCGGGCATCCACCACAACCTCGCGGGAAAAGCCCTGCAGCTCGACCTGGCCGGCTTCCTGATGCGCACGCGCGACCAGCAGCTCTCCCAGTTTGCCACCGCGACGGGCTTCGGGCGCAACGTGGTGAACGCGGGCAAAAGCCGCAGCGCGGGCATAGAGGCATCCGTGCGCTCGCAGCTGCTCTCCGACCGGCTCAACCTTTCGGCCTCTTTCGGATGGACGGACGCAAAATTCACCTCCTACGAGGCCACGGCCTCCACGGGCGAAACAATTTCGTACCGCGGAAAGCGCGTGCCCTTTGTGCCGCAGCACACTTTCAGCGCATCTGCCGACTTCCGCCAGCCGCTCTCCGGCGGCTTCCTGCGCGCGTTCTCCGTGGGGACGGACGTGAAAGGCGCGGGACGCGTGATGTGGGACGAGGCAAACACCCACTCGCAGCCGTTCTACGCGCTGCTCGGCGCACGCCTTGAGGCCGAGCTCGCCGGCGGAGTGTCCGTCTGCCTTTGGGGGCGCAACCTTACCGCCACGCGCTACGCCACATTCTCCTTCGAAAGCCTCTCCCAACGCTTCGCACAGTACGGCTCGCCGCGCCGCTTCGGCGCGGACGTACGCTGGCGCTTCTGACCGGCACGCCGCCCCGACGGACGGATAAAAAGGTGTCCCGACGAAGTGCTGCGGGACGGCAGGAAAAGGTGAAAACAAGAGCCTGTTTCTGCGCCGGGAACGGGGTGAATTTTTATGAAAGTTTAAGATTAGCCCCTCCCGAATATGGCATTTTCAGGCACGGGAATGGGCTTCGCCGGGACTAAGACCGGCTTTATCGCGACGGGGATAGGGGCAGTAGCTCGTACATGTACATCCCGTAGCGCGGGGATGTACACTTTTTGGATCTGTAAGTTGCTGATAATCAGTATTACAACAAAGAGAGGAAACGCAAGGCGCGTTTCCCCTCTTTTCTCTACACAAAGATAATACATTTTTCGCCGTTTTCCAAATCGCCATTAACGTTTGTTGTGTTTTCGAGAAAGGCTAAAATCTCTATTTTTGACGTGAAACCGAAGACAAAAAGCCCCGTTTCGAGAGAGCGGCCCGCACAGGAAATCCGCCACAAGGCTGCCCCGCCGAACAGTTGCCAAGACAAGCCGCCAAAGCCGGCCGGAGGGAAGCCCGAGGTCTACCATTTCATGGCTGACGGGGCTTACGCCGCCGCTCCGTCCTCTACCGCGCCGTCATTGCCGTCATCGCCGCACGACACAAGTCCGGCTGCGGAAAACAAGGACACGAAAGGTGCCGGTACTACACCGAATGTCTTTCTAATAGCCAAAGCGTTTATTAGGTAACAAAACAGAACTGCCGGCAATCTCTTGCGGCAAGGCAAATTTACGTATCTTCCTTGCCGCGCGGACAAGTTTGACGGCGAAAAAAAAGAAGCGAAGAGAATGGAGAAAGCGAAAGAGGAAGCGGCGCTGCATGTACACACAAGAGCCGCGCAAGCGTCGACAGTCTGCACAGCGAAAGAGAGGATACGCAAAGGTGCATACCCTCTCTTTCGTCTCATCTAAGAGAACTCTCTTTTGCCGTTTTCTCCAAACGTTGCATCAAGCGGTTTTCGATACCACAAACGGCAGATTGCAGGCTCGTCAAGCACCAATGCGTGCTGGAAAAGCACGGGAACATTCGGCGCGGGTAAGGCAGTCCTCCCCGACAACTTCGCGCCCTTGAAACTGTCGGCAAACCCCAGCCAATCCTCCCGCCGCCGCTTCACCCCCAACGGGGAATCTCCGCCCATGCCGGCAACCCGGAGCAAAAAGAAAACGGGGCGTCCGGGATAAGCCTATCCCAAACGCCCCGTCTATACTTCCGTACGGGGTATACCCGGTATGTGTAGCCTTATGCCTCGGCTGCGCTCTCCTCAGCTGCGGGAGCTTCCTCAGCGTTTGCGGCTGCCTCGGCCTCAGCCTTGGCTGCTGCAGCAGCGGCCTTCTTCTCAGCCACCTTCTCAGCTATTTGCTCGTTTACCTTCTTCTCAGCCTCGAGGCGAGCGGCCGTAGCTGCCTTCTTGTCGGCAGCCTTCTTGTCGGCGGCGGCGTTGAGCTTGCTGTCGTGCTCCTGCTTCCAGGCATCGAACTTGCTCTGTGCTGCAGCCTCGTCGAATGCGCCCTTGCGAACGCCGCCGCGAAGATGCTTCATCAGCATAACGCCCTCGTGGGAGAGGATGCTGCGCACGGTGTCGGTGGGCTGAGCGCCCGTCTCCACCCAGTAAAGTGCGCGGTCAAATTTCAAATCTACCGTGGCAGGATTGGTGTTGGGGTTGTACGTACCAATCTTTTCAGTGAAGCGGCCATCGCGTGGCGCACGAGAGTCGGCAATCACGATGCTGTAAAAAGCATAGTCCTTACGGCCGTGACGCTGCAATCTAATCTTAGTTGCCATTTGTCTTGTTGAGTAATTATAGGTTTGAACTGTGCCGCTATCCCGTAACGGCGGCGCAAAGTTACACTTTTTTCTCCATCTGCACAGCGTTGCCCGCAGATATTGCTTGCCCGCGGTCCGCCGCGCACAACGCAGCCGGGCGGCCGGCGGAGGGCATCAGAAGCAGTACTTGGTGCCGATGCTGATGCGTGCCTCGCCCTCGAAGGGGTGACAGTTGTAGTCGTTGCGCTGGATGTGCTTGCCGTAAAGGCTTGCGGACGGCTCGAGGAAAAGCTCTACCGCCGGGCTGACACGCCAGCCGGCCTGCAGGCCTCCGTCAAGACCGAAGACAATGCGCGTAGACATCCCCGTGCGTCTGGACATGTTGGCCGTTGCGCCGAGGAAGCCGGTGAGCTGGAATACCTTGTTGTCGGTATTCTTGCCCGTCACGGCGGCACGCAGGTTCATCATATAGTCGAAATGCAGGGCGGTGATGCTTTCGTTGCCCTTTCCGCGCACCTGCACGACCGTGTTGCTGACACCGAAGCGGTAGCCGTTTACGCCCTTGAACCACTGCCCGTAGTTCACGTCGCCGAACAACGTGAGCTTGCGCCCGAAGGGACGCATGTGGGACGTGGTGACGGTGTACTGGCCAGTACCGACAGCCAAGGAAACAAAGCGTTTCTTCGAAGGCGTAAGCGCATCCTTGGTCTCTGCATCGGCACGGCGAAAGCTGTAGTCAAGGCCCATCATTGCCGAAGCAAGCCAGCGCTCCTTGCGAATCATCTTGTAGCGCTTGCTCATACGGTAGGCGAGCTGCGGCTCTATATAAGCGTGCAGCCTGTCGCCAAGACGCACGTTGAACTGACCGCCGAAGTGGAAGTCGGGCGCGAAATAGGTCTTCGTATTGCTATAGTCCATCCCGACATTGAAGCCGCCCATCACAAGAAGGCTTACCACGCGTCCCGGGTCGTAGCCGTAGGTCTGCGCCGTGATGTCTGTCATTGCGTCCACGCCCACAGTACCCACTATCATCTTGTGTCCGTTGTAGTGGTAGGCATAGCCCTGCACGCTCGTGCGCCATGCCGACACGGGAGAATACCAGTGCGTATAGGAGACACGCGCAATGGGGCAACGGTAGTCGCGGCTTCTCGGATGGTTGGCCTGCATAGCCATGCCCGCCGCTACGGAGATGCTGCTGCGGTGACCGGACTCGCCGTCCCACATATCGGCATAGGAAGCGGGGAGATAGCCGTTCATATTGAAATGCATGCCGGCCTGCATCTGGGCGATAAAGTCTAAGTTCGAACGCATGCGCGTCTTGGTCGGGAAGAAACTGTCGCCGTAGCCGCGCACCTGGGACTCGAGGAAAAGCCCGAAGAGCGGGTTGAAATTCCAGATGCCCTTCAAGGAAGCGGACAGGCCGAACCATCTCGTACCCGTCTTCTCCTGACGTGTCGAAGCCATTACACCGACGCCGCCCACAAGCTCCAGAGGACGGTACCTGCGGTAGCCGCTCACGGCGTTGCTGAAATTGAAGAGGTAGTCAAGCGCAACCGTGCTGTGCTTATACCGCTGCACGGGCGTATTGCACCACTGCGACTGCGCCATCTCTGTCCAGAAGCGCACGCCGTGCAGCGGGGTGAACCACTTGCCGAAGCCGACAGAGAAGGACGGACGGGCAAATTTCTCCGCATGCTCTACCGCACAGCGCAGCACGGGGATGTTGGCACCGCCGGACACTTCCACAAACATGTGGTCGTGCCACGTGTTCTGCACGAAAGTCTCGCCGCCGTCCGGGTCTCGGTGCAGATAGGCGGGACGGCTTGTCCAGGTAAGACCGGCAAGCACGGTACCCGCGATGTCCCACTTCCCGGAAGTGTTGCGGCTCGGCGCGAAGTCGCCCTGATAGGCATCCACGCGCGGCTCAAGGAAGATGGACACGTCCGGACTGATGCGCACATTGGGCTGCAAGCCTACGCCGAAGCCGAAAGTCTTGTGGCGCTCAGTGTGGTTGGTCGTGAAATTGTAGCTTGCGCCAAGCAAGGCATTCATCCAATAGCGGCGCTCAGGTTTATATCCGATAAAGAACGAATGGAAATTGAGCATATAGTCTGCATGTACGCCCGCGCCGCGCACAGGGTTGCTGCCATCCTGCTTATACCCGAACGCTGTCCCCGTAAGGCGCACGCCATGCGTGTTGTCAAACCATTTGCCCAAGCCAAAAGCGACGCGCTCGGCTCGGTAATTTAACCACTCCTCCGGCGAGCCGTTGAGCATTGCTCCCACGCCGCCGGACATAGACACTATCCAGCCGTCGCCCGCCTTGTGGGACGCAGCCACGGGGTTGGTGTAATGCACGCGGTCCTTCGCGTCGGCCACACGATAGCCGAGACCCGCCATGACAGAAGCCACGGGGCGGAAGTTGCGCCACTGGGGGAACTGGGGCACGTCGTCCTGTATGATGCCCACACGCGGCTCCACATAGAAATAGGAGCTGCTGGACATACGCACCTGACCGCGGATACCGACATGCGCGCCGAGGCCCTTCCCCTTTACTCCGTCACGGGAGGAGAAAGCATAGTCTGCACCCATAAAGGGATATACCTCAACGGGGCGTGCCTCCTTGTAGTGGCGAGCCGCAAGGGCGTTGGCGTTGATCATATAGTCTGCGGACACGCCGTAGAAGCTGGTGTTGTCCGAAAATTTCGTGCGGTACGCACCGCCCGTCACGCCGATGCGCACACCGTGTTCGGGGGTTATCCACGCGCCGACATTCAGCCCGACCTGTACGGAAGGCTTCATACTAGAAAACTCCGACGTACCTATGACATTCGCGCCTGCGCCAATGTCTATATACATGTGCTTGCCTATACGCTTGTCTTCAAACTGCTTGGTGACGCGCGGCCCTTGCAGACGGTAGTCAAGGGCGTTGATTTGCTTGCTCTTTTCGCCGACGCTGCCTATCTCTTTTACCCAAGAGTCGTCGTTCTGCGCCAAGGCTGCCAGCGGGGAAGTAAGCGCAAGCATACATACCGCCGCACATCTTGCCGCGCGGCACGCCCCAGCGCCTTTCCGCCGCGCGAGGGGTTGCTTCATCCTGCTACCTATATATATATTGTCAGAATGTGAAGTGTTTCTGTCCATTCTCTTTCCTTGCTTTTATAGTGCTGTGTGTGACAAAGACGATTACTTTTTGCTTGCTTTCCCCTTGGACTGGCTGTCTGCTTCCTGCGACTTGTTGTCTGCCTCCTTTGCCTTCTCTTCGTCTTCTTTCTCCTTCTTCTGGAGATCCTTTATGAAAGCAAGGGTATTTACGTCGGCATCCATCTTCGCCTCTTCAAGCAGCGAGGGATCCATCTTTATAGCCTTTTGCAGCTCTCTGTCCGCCTCGTCTGCCTTGTCGTCAAAACGGTTGAGGCAAGTGGCAAGCAGATAATGCGTCAGAGCCTCGTCGGTTGGCAGCTGCTTCGCCTTTTCGAGCGCCTCCTCTTTCTTCTTCAGATAGATAAGCATCAGCACCTCGTTGCGCGGGCCCAGCTTTGCCACTGCGTCAAAGTTTTCCGTCACTTTGCCGTTCAGCACACCGGAAACCGCCCGAATGCTGCTGTACTCCTCCGTCTCGGGCAGATAGGCGGCAATGGTGTCAGCCTCGACATAGTTGCCGTTGGAAAGGCAAGCGATACAGTGGTTCGCGTTCAGCGTAGGGCTTATGGCTTTCTTGCCGGCGAAGCGGCGCGTAATGCTGTCCTCCGGCGCGCGGCGGCTGATGAGTTCCGCCTGCAAGTCGTTGGCTGCGACCTGGAAGCTGGGGTATACTTCCAAAGCGCGGCGAAGCACTGTCTCCCGCTTCACGCTGTCAGTTTCGGCGCGGTAGAGGCGGAAGAACTCGAAACGCGAAAGCAGTTGGTAGTTCTTGTCATACATTTCCTGTATCTCCTCCGCCGTCAGCATACGCATGATGGTATAGTCAAGGGCAAAGTCCACACGGCGCAGCTGCGGGAGGTATTTGCCTACCAGCAAGGACTTGTAGAAAGGCAAGCGGGCAGCGGCTTTCCAGCGTGAATCCGGGTCCTTGTACGGCTTTACGGCATCGGCGAGCCGGTCGGCTTCGTCGTTGAGCGTATCCTTGCGCATAAGCGCAACCACGTCGTCCCAAGAGGCGACCTTGGAGTCTGCCTTGAACTCTGCGTTGCCACGTATAGACGCGGGGATATTTTCTTTTAGGTAGCGTGTGGCAAACTCCGCACGCTTCTGGGAAAGTTCCTTGTTCTTCGCATAAGTTCCCTCCGGCGAGGAGATACACACCATGCTTATCTTCTGCATGCTCGTGCCCTTGGTCCTGCCAATCTCTTCTATCTTGCTGCGCAGACGTTCTACCTCCACGACGTTCTGCGGGTCGTTTGAGTCAAGCTCAGCCTTTCCGACAGGGAAACGGAAGTTTACGCGGTCATTGCTGCTGCGCGGCTGCACCTCCTGCTTCGGATAAAGCGAAGAATCGGTAATCTGCATGGAGCCAAAGCTATAGTCTAGCCAGCGCAGGGGGTTGGACACGCCGGTGGCGATGTTTACCGTGTCGCGGAAGAGTATGCGGTTATAGTTCTCCATAGAGAGGTAGGCATCGCAGGAGTATGTGTGCTTGCTGTTGGCCACACGCACCCAGACCCGGGTGCTTACCAGGTCGTTCTTTTTCTTTTCATGCGTGCTGTCGTTCTTAAGCTCGCGGTTGTCCTCGCTGCGCACAGTGATGTAGTTGGAAAGCGGGTCGCCCTCCGCGCCGTCTATGTCCCAAGCGTACATACGGTCCTGCGTGAGATTGTAAGTCTTCGCGTCATACACGGCAGGCGTGACGGCCACGCTGTCCTTCACCGTGTGGTTTTTCACGATGGGCTGCACAATCACGCGTACATGCGGGGTAATCATCTTGTGGGGGACACGGAAGCGCAACGGGAAGATGAGCGTGTCACCGTGTATCTCCATCACGGTCGGCTCTACTGTCACCTCCTTGGTAATGCGCTTTGCCGTCACAGCGACCTCGCCCAAGCTCAAGTCTTCTACGACCATGACCACATCGGGAAGCACCTGGCGCCCGTGTACCTTGACAGTCTGGGTCGTTGCGCCCATCTGCGAGAACTGCAAGGTAGTGTTGGACTGCATGTCGAAACCGAACTTACCGTCTTCGTCCGTATACTCGATCTTGCCGGTCTTCATGTCTTTCACCCTCACATTGAACAACGGCTCGTGGTTGTTCTTTGACGACACCACCCTACCCGTCACACGTATAATGTCCTGCGCGGCAAGCGGCAGGAGACAGAACGCCGCCACAAAGAGCAACGCGAGACGGCGGCATAAGCTGTATTGTTTTTGTTTCATCGTAACAGTCTGTAGAATCTCCGTCCCTTTTCCTACGCGGGACGGCCGCATTTTGATACGCTACTTTATAAGGTATGTGAAGTTAAGTCCGAGCTTAAGCGGGAAGGGAAGCCAGCGCCTGTTGTTGGCGTCGGCCGGCGCATATATGCCTTTGCTGTCGTCCCATTTCTTCTCCCTTATGTACGCAACCCCGACGCCCGCCGTGGCTTCCATGCTCCAACGCTTGCCGAGCACGAAGGCGTAGCCGTACGTAAAGCCCGCGCCGAACATGTCGCCGTTATGGTTTTTCTTGTCAAGCTTAAGCTTGTAGTCTGCCGCCGTCGCCATCACGCCGACGAAGTGCCCTACCTGCGGACGCGCGCTGAACCACCAGCGCATTTCCGGCGTGAAAGAAAAAGCGCGGACAGAGTAGTCGCTCACCGTCAGCTTGTTGCACGCGCCTTCCACGTCAAGCGTGAGATGGCGGTTAAGGCGGAACTCCGCACCGAGGTTAGGCGTTGCGGCAAGCCAATAAAGCGCATTGGTCTTCAAGCCTATGCGCTGTGCGGAAGCAGGCATCATTGCAGCCACAGAAAAAGCTGCAAACAGCGCGACACGCCGCACCGCAGAAATCAAATTGTCCATAAATTGTTTGTTAGCCAGCCCAGTCCGCATTATCCTCTGCGTCCACACAAAGCATAGCATTATAAACAGTTTTTTAGTTGCAAAAGTAGTTTTTTAGAATGCCTCCTGCCCCAACAATCTGCGGCTTTCTGCCATTACACGCCTTTACCTATACAAAAAGGCTCTTTTTGTCGGCGAGCGGCTGTAATTTGAAGCCAATACAGTTGGTTCGGAACAAGTGCAAAATTAGCAAAAAACGGCGATATGCCCTCTAATTTTAACCTGTCCACGCCGCCACAATCTGCTTCTCCGCGCCTATTGTGTACTTGATTAGGCAAAATCTGCGCATAAGAGGAACAAAAAAGAGCATAACGGCAGGTTTCAGGGGGACAAGGCATAGGAAAAACGGCTCAAAAACTACATCCCGTGTCATCAAGTCTACAAGTTTGGCAGTCTTTGAAGCGTAAACGCCGCCCGCCCTGCCTTGTAAACGCCCCGCCCCGCCTTGTATACGGAAAACTATTCGGCAAAGCGGAGACGTTTGGCAATGGGCGAGGCCTATTTGGCAAGGTGCGAGGGGCTAGTTGGCAAGGCGGAGACTGTCTCGCAAGGCGGAGACTGCCTGGAAAGGCGGGGATTGTCCGGCAATGCGGGGAGGGACAAAAAGGGGAAGCGGCTCTCCCGCTTCATTGCAGGAGAGCCGCTTCTCTTGGGTATTCCGCCCGGAGACATCAGTCGTTGGTGGTGTCCGGCTCGGTTATGTCGTTCAGGCGCAAAGCCCGCTGGTCGTCATACTGGCGCTGCAGGCGCACGAGTTCTTCTTTCAGCTTGCGCGTCTTCTTCTCGTAGCCCGGCTGCCCGTAAAGGTTATGCAACTCGTGCGGGTCGGTGTTGAGGTCGAAGAGTTCCCAGCGGTTGATGTCGTTATAGAAGTGTATCAGCTTCCAGCCGTCGGACGTGCGCACGCCGTAGTGGCGTTTCACCGCATGCTCGGCGGGATATTCGTAATAATGGTAGTACACGCTCTTGCGCCACGCCTTGGGGTGCTTTCCCTCCAAGAGCGGTACGAGCGAAACGCCCTGCATGTCGGCGGGTACGGGTGCGCCGGCAAGCTCGAGGAACGTGGGCGCATAGTCTATGTTCTGCACCATTTCCTTTATGTCGCCCCTTGCGGAAAGTCCGTCCGGCAAGCGCATGACGAGCGGCGTATTGAGCGACTCCTCATACATAAAGCGCTTGTCAAACCATCCGTGCTCGCCCATGTAGAAGCCTTGGTCGGAGGTGTAGACCACAAGCGTGGAGTCGAGCAGCCCGGCGGAGCGCAGGTAGTCAAGCGTGCGGCCGATGTTGTCGTCCAGCGACTTCACCACCTTGGCATAGTCGCGCATAAAGCGCTGGTACTTGAACTCGGTCAGTGCCTTTCCCGTCAGCCCCTTGTGGTAGAAATCGCGGGCGATAGGCTCATAGAGGTCGTTGTAACGCTGCAAGTCTGCGCTGTCAAGGCGTCCAATCATGGAGAGGTAGCTCTCGCTGAGACGGGTGCGCATGCCGGACCGGTAGAGCTTGTTGTCATAGACGAGGTCCATGTGCCCGTTGTCGGCAATCTCCATCTCCGTCACCGCCGCAGCCTCGCGTCCTTCGTAGTCGTCGTAGAAAGTGGGCGGAAGGGCAAACGTCTTGTCTTCGTACAAATCGAGGTACTTCATCTCGGGCAGCCAGTTGCGGTGGCAAGCCTTGTGGTGTACGAAGAGGGCAAAGGGCTTCGTGCGGTCGCGGTGTTCGAGCCAGTCTATTGCCTTGTCGGTTATGACGTTGGTGACATATCCCTTTTCCTTCACCGTCTTGCCGTCCATCGTGATGAACGCAGGGTTGTAGTAGTCGCCCTGCCCCGGGAGTATGTTCCAGTAGTCAAAGCCCGTGGGGGTGCTTACAAGGTGCCACTTGCCGATGAGCGCGGTCTGGTATCCTGCCTTTTGCAGCAGCTTGGGCATAGTCTGCTGCGAGCCGTCAAAGATGCCGTGCTCGTTGTTGGTGAACCCGTTTTTGTGGGAATGCTTTCCCGTTATCATGCAGGCGCGGCTCGGTCCGGAAAGAGAGTTTGCCACGTAACTGTTCACGAATTTCACGCCGTCGGCCGCAATGCGGTCGAGGTTGGGCGTCTGCACGTTGGTCTTGTCATAGCAGCTCATCATCTGGGCGGTGTGGTCGTCCGTCATGATGTAGACTATGTTGTAGTGGCGCTGCGCGGCGGCAAACGCCGGGAGCAGCGCGGGGGTCAGCAGCAACAGTGATTTCTTCATAATATTGCCAAGGTATGTTTTCTTCTTTAGGGATATTTCCAGTAAAACGCGCGGACGGCGGTAAGGCGTGCTTTCCGCGCCAACCGCCGCCCGGCCTTTTCTTTCGTTTTCTGCCGCCGCGTCCAAGCAGCCCGCTTTCACGGGCGCGGCGCAACGGGGCATACTTTATTTCTGCGTCATCTGGTACACGATGTCCATTATCTGCTTGCCGAGCGCGTCGGCCTCTGCCAGCGTGTGCGCCTCGGAGTAAACGCGGATGATGGGCTCGGTGTTGCTCTTGCGCAGGTGCACCCACTTGTCGGCGAAGTCTATCTTCACGCCGTCTATGTCGGTCACGCGCTCGCCCTTGTACAGTTCCTTAACCTTCTGCAGGATGGCGAAGATGTCCGTCGTCGGGTCGAGGTCGATGCGGTTCTTTGCAATGTAGTACTGCGGCAGGCGGTCGCGCAGCTCGCTCGCCTTCAGTCCGGTCTTGGCCAGATAAGTGAGGATAAGACCTATGCCTACGAGCGCGTCACGTCCGCTGTGCGCAGCGGGGTATATCACGCCGCCGTTGCCCTCGCCGCCGATGACGGCTCCGGTCTCGCGCATCTTCGTCACGACGTTCACCTCGCCCACTGCGGCGGCAGCGTAGGTGCAGCCGTACTTCGCCGTCACGTCGTGCAAGCCGCGGGTGGAGGAAAGGTTGGAAACCGTGGGGCCGGGCGTGTGCTGCAGCACGTAGTCGGCGCAAGCCACGAGCGTATTCTCTTCGCCGAACATCGTTCCGTCCTCGCAGACAAGCGCGAGACGGTCCACGTCGGGGTCGACTATGATGCCAATGTCGTGGCGTCCCTTGCGCAGCAGGTTGCGTATCTCGGAAAGGTTCTCTTTCAGCGGCTCGGGATTGTGTGCAAAGTCACCCGTGGGCTCCGTGTTGAGTCCCGTGACGTGCGTCACGCCGAGCTGGCCGAGCAGCTTGGGGATTATCACGCCGCCGACGGAGTTTACCGTGTCTATCGCTACTGTGAAGTGTGCGCGGCGTATGGCTTCGGCATCCACGAGCTCGAGGTTTTTCACGAGCTCTATATGGAACTGGTCGTAGCTGTTGTTGCGCACGTAGCAGCCGAGCGAGTCTACGTCGGCAAACTCAAAGTCGCAGCTGTTGGCGAGGCGCACCACCTCTGCGGCCTCTACGGGCGGGAGAAACTCGCCCTTTTCGTTGAGGAACTTGAGCGCGTTCCATTGGCGCGGGTTATGGCTTGCGGTGATGATGATGCCGCCGACGGCGGACTCCATCTTTACCGCGATCTCTGTCGTCGGGGTAGAGGCGAGGCCTATGT
This sequence comes from Alloprevotella sp., assembly GCA_963651485.1. Taxonomy (GTDB): domain Bacteria; phylum Bacteroidota; class Bacteroidia; order Bacteroidales; family Bacteroidaceae; genus Alloprevotella. Next base: position 59,895 of record CAVJPT010000006.1, read on the forward strand.
CCACCACGTCAAAGCCCATGCCCATAAGCGTACCGCACACCACGTGCGTCACCATCTCGCCCGATATGCGGGCATCGCGCCCCACCACAATCTTGCGGCGGAAGGTGCGGTTCACCGCTTTGTCGCGCAGGGCGGCGTATGCAGAGACAGATTTTGCAATGTCGACGGGCGTGAGCGTGTCGCCCGCGTGTCCGCCGATGGTTCCGCGGAAGCCGGAAATGGATTTTATCAGTGTCATATTTCTCTACTGGACTATGGCTTGCGCGGGCAGGAAACGCCGCTCGGCAGGCTTTTAGGGTTGTTAGGGCAAAGTTATGCAGAAAGGTTGGGACTGCGTCCCCGCCCGCCGCTTTTTTTCGCGTTCACCCCTCGGCAGGAAAGCGCGAGCGCATAGCCGTCTCCGGCGCATGCTAAATACTCCTTATATATAATGCGTGCAACCGTCCCGTACGGGCGCGTGCCTATATCCGGCGCACGCTAAATACACCTTATATATATAATTGCGTGCAGCCGTCCCGCACGGCCACTCCCCTACTCCGCCCGCAACGGCTCCGCACGGAGCCCGCACCCGCCTTGCGGGAATGCGCGAAAAGATTGGGATAACAGCGCTACGGCCGCGGCGGCGGTCAGTTTTTGCGCCGCCAGTCCTCCTCGTACTTCTTGGCAAGTCCGCCTTCGCTCGTTTCGCGGTAGAGCGACGGCAGGTCGTGTCCCGTCTGCCCCATCACCTCCACGGCCTTGTCGTAGGGGATGCGGTGCACGCCGTCAGAGAACGAGGCGTAGACATTGGCGTCAAGGGCGCGGGCGGCGGCGTGCGCGTTGCGCTCTATGCAGGGAATCTGCACCAGGCCGCAGACGGGGTCGCAGGTCATGCCGAGATGGTGTTCGAGCCCCATCTCCGCTGCGTACTCTATGGTAGCAAGACTGCCGCCGAAAACGTAGTTGGCCGCAGCAGCCGCCATGGCGCACGCCACGCCAACCTCAGCCTGGCAGCCCGCCTCAGCTCCCGAGATGGAGGCGCGGCCCTTGGCGATGTTGCCTACAAGACCGGCGGTGGCAAGCGCGTGCAGCACGCGGCGCTCCGGGAAACGTCGCGTGCGCTGCAAGTGGTAAAGCACAGCGGGCAACACGCCGCTCGCCCCGCAGGTGGGGGCTGTGACGATTGTGCCGCCCGAAGCGTTCTCCTCGCTCACAGCCAAGGCATAGGCAAACACCAGTCCGCGCGACTGCACATTGGCGGCGTAGCCCATAGCACGTATGTAGTAGTCCGGGGCCTTGCGCTTGAGGCGCAGCACGCCGGGCAGCACGCCCTCATGCTCCACGCCGCGCTCCACGGCCTCGCACATCACGCGCCACACCTCGCGCAAGTAGTCCCATATCTCCGGACCCTCGCACGCGTCGACGTACTCCCAGTACGACATCCCGCGCTCCTCGCACCATGCCTTTATGTCCTCGAGCGTGTCAAGCGGGTACACCTCAGGCGTGTCGTCGGCGTCTTTCCCCTCTTCCACTATCGCACCGCCTCCGACGCTGTACACCGTCCACGCGTCTGCCGGCGTGCCGTCCGCGCCGACGGCTTCGAAGGTCATGCCGTTGGGGTGGAAAGGCAGTTCCTTCTCTGGCCGCCACACGATGCCGGTGCGCTCTTCTCCCAGCACCTGCAGCACGGCCACGTCGGTAAGGTGTCCCTTTCCCGTTGCCGCCAGACTGCCGTAAAGCGTCACGCGGTAGCTCGCCGCGCCGGGGTGTGCCGCGAGGTAGCGTTCGGCCGCCACACGCGGCCCCATGGTGTGGCTCGACGAGGGTCCTATGCCTATCCTGTAAAGTTCTTTCAAGCTTTTCATCTGTCGTCTCCTTTCGTTTCCTCACTCCTTTATGTATCCCTTTCGGTAGGCCGTGAGCAGCCTTTCGAGGTCGGCAATCTGCTCGCGCAGCTCTGCCCCCTTGTCCGTGTCCGCCACCATAGCCCGCCGACCGGTCATCTCCACAATCTGCGTGGTGGAGCGTATGTCCGTCCCGTTGAGTATCGCCTCGCGCGTGGAGGTGAAAGGGGCGTGCTGCACGAGCTGAAAGCCCCGGCTGTGGTAAACGAGCGTGTAGCCCGCTATCCCCGTCGTGTCGTGGTAGGCTTTGGCGAAGCCGCCGTCTATCACCATGAGCCGTCCGCCCGCCTTGATGGGGTTTTCGCCGCTTGCGGCGCGCACGGGGACGTGCCCGTTGATGATGTGGCGGTGCCGCCCGCCCACGCCGAAAGCGTCCATAAGGCGGTCGCACACGGCAGCGTCCTCACGAAGGCGGTAGTACGCGCCCTTTTCCTCGGCGTGCGTGGCTTTGTCTTCTATGAGATAGCGCTCAAAGGTCGCCATTTTCGACTTGTCGAAGAGCGGGGAGTCCGGTCCGCACCACAGATACCACATGTAGTCGCGTGCACGGGCGCGCCTCTCGGGGGCTGCCTCGGGGTCGAGCGCAAGGCGCACCATTGCCTCCACCCTGTCCATCAGCTCGCGCCCCGCCACCTCGCGCCCTTCCACGCGCACGCGCTTGGGCGTGCCGTCCTCACTAAGCGGGACGGAGGCGTGAAACAGCAGATTGGCGTTGTACACGCCGTACATCCCGCCGTGCTGCAGCAGCTGCGCGACGTGGCTTTGCAGCCTGTCGCTGTGCATGAAGCTGCGGCAAAGTTGACGAACAAGCTCGCTTTCCTCCGCCGTGAGCCGGTAGGGGTCGGAGCTGTCGAGCGTGGGGAAACGGCTGTCGCGCAGGGGATAGACCACGCCGTCCACTACGCACGTGCCCTTCTCCGTGTCCACGCCGCCGAGGAGGGCGCGTCCGTCCATCCCCCACTCGGGATGCTCGCGGTAGAGCCTGCCCTCTATCTTGAACTGCATCACGCTTACGGCCTTGTGCATGCGCGCCATCAGGCGCAGCGTCTTCTCCGGCACTTCGCGCTTGGGGTCTTCTATCTTGGGGAGAAACACCTCGCAGGGGTCGTCGCCGTAGGTCTCCATAGCGAAGGTGGCGAGCGGAACCATATTCACGCCGTACCCTTCCTCGAGCGTCTGCGTGTTGGCATAACGGAAAGAGAGGCGCAGCACCCCCATCACGCAGGCGGGGTTGCCAGCCGCCGCGCCCATCCACAGCACGTCGTGGTTGCCCCACTGTATGTCCCAATGGTGGTAGGCGGAAAGCGTGTCCATGATGTGGTGCGCCCCGGGCCCGCGGTCGAAGATGTCGCCGAGTATGTGCAGCTGGTCTATGGCAAGGCGCTGTATGAGCCGGCAAAGCGCCACGACGAAGCCCTCGGCGCGGCCGGTCCCGATGATGGTCTGTATAATCACGCCGACGTACGCCTGCTTGTTGCGGTCATCCCCGCTTTCGTGCAGCAGCTCTTCTATGATATAGGCAAACTCCTGCGGCAGGCTCTTGCGCACCTTGCTGCGGGTGTACTTCGAAGAGACGCTGCGGCAGACGGCGATGAGCTGGTTGAGCGTAGTCTGGTAGAAGTCGGACAGGTCCGCGTCGGTCTGCCTTACAAGCTCGAGGCGCTGCTCGGGGTAGTATATGAGGGTGCAGAGGTCGCGTATCTCGCGCTCGCGGAGGGTGTTGCCGAAAAGGTCGCGCACCTTCCGCTTGATGTTGCCAGAAGCGTTGCGCAGCACGTGGAGGAATGCCTCGTCCTCGCCGTGCAGGTCGGCAAGGAAATGCTCCGTCGGCTTGGGCAGGTGGAGTATGGCCTCAAGGTTGATTATCTCCGTCGTCACGGCGGAGATTGTGGGGAAATTGCGTGCAAGGAGTCTGAGATAACGCAGGTCCTCCGCCGCGCTCTTCCGTTTTTCGGGAATCTTGGGCATAGCGTCTTCTTTTATTTACGGCGAAATTAGGACAAAATGCGCATCCCCGCCTTACGCTCCCCCGCTTTTATTTGCCGTCCGCAGCGGCAGTATGCACGACTGCCGCGTGCCGCCCGCGCACCCTCCGCCCCGCGTCCGCAATGCCGCCGCTACATACGCGGACTGCATATATGCAGAAATTTTATGCAAGGAAGCGGGGCGGCCGGACCGTCATTTTTAAGAAAGATTATGTTTTTCGTCGGGTCTGGAAAGGGCTTCGCGGGGACGGAAAGGGGCTCTCGAGACACTAAGACCGGCTTTGTCGCGACGGGGATAGGGGCAGTAGCTACGGCATGTACATCCCGTAGCGCCGGGATGTACACTTTTTGACCTCGTAACCCGTTGATAATCAATAGCAGCCAAAAACAAAGGAGACACGCCGCCGAGGTGTGTCTCCTTTGTGATACAAAGATACGAAAAAAAGAGGCGGTTTGCAAATGCGCCCACATTCGCCCCCGCCTCTCTTTTTGCATATTTATGCGCTTAATATGCGGTTTCGTCTCTCCTCGTCACTCTTTGAGCGAAGCCTTTGTGAGGTAGAGGATGAGCAGAAGGTATGCTGCGAGCGACACCACCTGAGAGAGCGGCGAGGCGAGGTAGTCCGCGTTGGCAAACGAAAGGCCGCCAAACTGCATGCCCGCGCTCACTACGCCCATAAGCGCGCCGCCGGCGATGAAGCCCGAGGCGAGGAGCGTGCCGCGCTCGTTGCGGCGGTTGTTGAGTTCGGTGTCCGAGGAGCGGGAATTGACGTACCAGTTTACAAGTCCGCCGACGATGAGCGGGAGGTTGAGCTGCAGGGGGATGAACATGCCCAGGGCGAAAGCCAAAGCGGACACGCCGCAGAAGGTCAGCACGAGCGAAAGCACCGCCCCTATGCCGTAGAGCAGCCAGGGCGCGCCCTGCCCGCTCATGAGCGGCTCGATGACCGCTGCCATGGCGCGTGCCTGCGGCGCGGCCATGACGTCGGAGTTGTCGGGCGTGAAGCCGTAGGCTTTGTTGAGTATCATGATGACACCGCCCACCGTGGCGGCGGAGACAAGTATACCGAGAAATTTGTAGGTCTCCTGATAGCGCGGCGTGGAGCCGAGCCAGTAGCCTATCTTAAGGTCGGTGACGAACGCGCCCGCCGAAGAAAGCGCGGTGCACACCACGCCGCCCATTATGAGCGCCGCGACCATTCCGCCGGTGCCTTTCAGGCCTGCCACTACCATAATGACGGAGGAGAGGATGAGCGTCATGAGCGTCATGCCGCTCACGGGATTTGACCCCACGATGGCGATGGCGTTGGCGGCCACGGTGGTGAAGAGGAAGGAGATTACCGCCACAATCACTATGCCCACGACGGTGAAGAGGAGGTTGCCGCCCATCACGTCGAAGTAGAAGAAGAGTGCCGTGACGACGATGGTAAGCAGCGAGCCGACGGCGATAATCTTCATGGAGAGGTCGCGCTGCGTGCGTGCGGTGTCTTCAGCCTCGCCGCCGCCCTTGAACACTTTGCCCACGAGCGAGAAAGCGCTGCGTATGACGCCCCAGCTGCGCACCACGCCTATGATGCCCGCCATGGCGATGCCGCCGATGCCGATGCTCTTGGCATACCCGAAGAGCTGCTCGGGGGAGGCGGCGGAGGCGGCCACGCCGTCTATCTGCATGTCGGGGAAGACGAGGGCTATGCCCGGCACGATAAGCCACCACACGGCGACAGAGCCGAGGCAGATGATGGCGGCGTATTTGAGGCCGACGATGTAGCCCATGCCGAGAAGGGCTGCGGAGGTGTTCACGCTAAAGACGAGCTTGGCCTTGTCGGCGACAGTTTCGCCGAGCTGGCAGCAGCGCGAGGTGAAATTCTCGTTCCACGCCCCGAAAGCCGCCACGGCAAAATCGTAGAGACCGCCCACGAGCCCCGCCACGAGGAGCGGCTTTGCCTGCGACCCGCTGCGCTCGCCGGAGATGAGCACCTGCGTGGAGGCGGTGGCTTCGGGGAAGGGATATTTGCCGTGCATGTCCTTTACGAAATACTTCCGGAAGGGGATGAGAAACAGCACGCCGAGCACGCCGCCGAGGAGCGAGGAAAGAAACACCTGCATGAAGTTGACGGTAAGCTCAGGGTATTTGTGCTGCAGTATGTAAAGCGCAGGGAGGGTGAAGATGGCCCCCGCCACAATCATGCCCGAGCACGCTCCGATGCTCTGTATGATGACATTCTCGCCGAGCGGGTCCTTGCGGTGCGTGGCGCCGCTTACGCCCACGGCGATGATGGTGATGGGGATGGCGGCCTCGAAGACCTGCCCTACTTTCAGACCGAGGTAGGCTGTGGCGGCGGAAAACACAACCGCCATGAGCAGGCCCCATACCAGCGACCAGGGCGTCACCTCGCGGTAGCGGCCCGTCGGCTTCATAAGCGGCTCGTACTCCTCGCCCTCCCGCAGCGGGCGGAAGGCGTTTTCGGGAAGTGAAGTCTGTTTCATTGTCCTGTATTGCTTGTTTGTTTTTACTCCTTATTATATATGTGTCTCTGCATCGCGGCGGCTTACCAGATGTCCACCCTTTCGGCCTTGGGCACGAAGAGGGGATCGCTCTCCGTTATGCCGAAAGCGTCATACCATGCGTCTATGTGCGGCAGCGCGCCGTTTACACGCCAGCGTGCGGGGGAGTGGACGTCTGTCTTCACAAGCTGGCGCAGCATCTCCTCGCGTATGTTGCTCGACCAGATGAAAGCATAGCTGAGGAAGAAACGCTGGGCGGGCGTGAAGCCGTCCTTGTCGGCCAACGGAGAGGACTTGGTGGCATTTTGCAGCGCCTGGTAGGCGATGTTCAGACCGCCGTGGTCGGCGATGTTCTCCCCGAGGGTGAGGCTGCCGTTTGCCTTGAGTCCGGGCAGCACTTCTATCTTGTCGAAGAAGTCCGCCATCACTTTCGTGCGGCGTCCGAAGTCGGCCTTGTCCTGGTCGGTCCACCAGTTGCGCATGTTGCCGTCTTTGTCAAACTGCGCCCCTTGGTCGTCGAAGCCGTGCGTCATCTCGTGCCCAATGACTACGCCAATGGCTCCGTAGTTGCAGGCGTCGTCGGCTTCGGCATTGAAGAAAGGAGGCTGCAGGATGCCCGCCGGGAAGCAAATCTCGTTGGTGGTGGGATTGTAGTAGGCGTTGATGGTCTGCGGAGTCATAAGCCACTCGTTGCGGTCGGTGGGCTTGTTGACGCGCTTCTCGATGAAATAGTCGCTGGCAAAGCGGGCGGCGCGCACGGCATTGGCGTAGTAGCTCTGGCTCTCGTCGATGTCGAGCTTTGAATAGTCCATCCACTCGTCGGGGTAGCCAATCTTTACGTAGAAGCTGGCGAGCTTCTCGTGCGCCTGCCGTTTCGTCTCGTCGCTCATCCATTTCTGCTGGTCGATGCGCTGCCCGAGGGCGGTCTGGAGATTGGAGACGAGCTCAAGCATCCGCTTCTTGGAGCTTTCGGGAAAGTATTTTTCCACATACATCTTGCCTACCGCCATGCCGAGCGCGCCTTGCACGGCGCTCACGGCGCGTTTCCAGCGCGGGCGGTCCTGCTCGGCTCCGCCCATAGTCTTGCTGTAGAAGTCGAAGGAAGCCGCGCGAAAACGGTCGGAAAGCGCGTTGGCGGCATCGTCTACCACCTTATAGTAAAGGTATGCCTTGATGTCCTCCACGGGCTGCTCGGCAAGGATGCGCTCCACTTCGTGGATGGGCTCGGGCTGGTTGACGGTGATGTGGGAAAAGTCCGGCACGCCGTTCACGCGGAAGAGGGTGTTCCACTCAATGCCCGGATAGTCTGCAAGAAGCTGCTTGTAGGACATCTTGTGGTAGTTGCCCTCCACGTCGCGCAGCTGCACGGCGCTGTACGACGCTTTCGCTATGCTCGTCTCCACGGCGAGCACGGCCTCCATGCCTTTCGCCGCCTCAGCCTCGGTCTTTCCCGTCATGAGGAAAAGGCTCTTCACGTACTCGCGGTAGGCATTGCGCACCTTGACCGTAGGCTCGTCCTCGCCGAGATAGTAGTCGCGCTCGCCCATAGACAAGCCGCCCTGGCTCACCTGCATGAGATTCCACTTGGCGTCTTTGAGGTCGGCTTCGCAGCCTATGGAGAAGAAATTGGAAATGCCGAGCGACTGCAAGCGCGCCATTTCGTACTGCAAGTCCTTGCGCGTGGTTACGGCCTCCACCTCTGCGAGCGTGGCCTTGATGGGTGTGTAGTCTTCCTTGTTGCGGCGCACGCTGTCCATGGCAAGGCGGTAGAAAGAGCCTATCTTTTGCTCGAGCGTACCCTGCGCGTGCTTGGTAGCAGCGAGTTGCTCGATGAGCTCGCGAAGCTGGCGGTTGCCGTTTTCGGCCAAGGCCTCAAACTGCGAGTAGCGCGAAAATTCGGGAGTGAGCGGGTGCGCCGCCATCCATCCTCCGCCGGCGTAGGCGAAGAAGTCCGTCCCCGGCTTCGCGGTGAGGTCCATGTTGGCCTTGCCGATGCCAGAAGAAAGCTCTTGCTGGGCGAAAGCCGACCCCGCCGCCATTGCAAGGGCGGGGAGCAATGTCTTTATGTTCATATCTTTCCTTGTTTGTTGTTTTTCCTAATCCTTTCAAAACGTTGTGCCTTGGCACAGCCGCCGCGCGCACGCGCCCAGCCGTCACTCCCCAAGGGCCTCCATCGCCTTTTCCCATTCGGCCTCGGCCTGGGATAGGCGTTTCTGCACGTCGGCGTATTGTGTGAAAAGCGCGGTGTCCGTCGCGCCCTCCGGCGTGGCGAGTTTTGCCTCTGTCTCCGCCTTTTCCTTTTCAAGGCGCACGACCTCGGCCTCGCACTGCTCTACGAGCTTTTCCGCACGGCGGCGCTGGCGGGCCTGCTCCTTGCGTTCCTCATAGGAGAGCTTGCCCTCCGACGGAGTCTCCTCCGCAGTCTCTTGCCGCGCAGCGCCGCCCGAGGGCGAGCCGGCGGTGTGCAGCTCGTCGAGGCTCTGCATCTCCTTCTTCTGGAGAAAGTCGTAGATGCCGCCCAGATGCTCGCGCACCGCGCCGCCGCCAAACTCGTAGACCTTCGTCACAAGCCCGTCGAGGAAATCGCGGTCGTGGCTCACCACAATCACCGTTCCGTCGAAAGCGGCAATGGCTTCCTTGAGCACGTCCTTGGTGCGCATGTCAAGGTGGTTGGTTGGCTCGTCGAGTATAAGCAGGTTGACGGGTTCGAGAAGCAGCTTTATCATCGCAAGGCGCGAGCGCTCGCCGCCCGAAAGCACTTTCACTTTCTTGTCGGACGCTTCGCCGCCAAACATAAAAGCGCCAAGTATGTCGCGTATGCGCAGGCGCACGTCGCCGCGCGCCACGCGGTCTATCGTGTCAAAGACCGTCAACTCGCCGTCAAGGAGCTGCGCCTGGTTTTGCGCATAGTAGCCAATCTCCACGTTGTGGCCTATCTTGAGCGTGCCCGTGTAGGGAATTTCTCCCATAATGCACTTGACGAGCGTAGACTTTCCCTCGCCGTTCTTCCCCACGAAAGCCACCTTCTCCCCGCGCTTTATGGTAAGCGTGACGCCGCTGAAGACGCAGTGCTCGCCGTAGTCCTTGCGCAGGCCGTCGCATATCACGGGATAGTCGCCCGACCGCGAGCACGGGGGGAACTTCAGGTGCAGCGAGGAATTGTCTACCTCGTCCACCTCTATGGGGACAATCTTCTCAAGCTGCTTGATGCGGCTCTGCACCTGCACCGCCTTGGTAGGCTTGTAGCGGAAACGCTCGATGAAATCCTTTATGTCGGCAATTTCCTTCTGCTGGTTTTCGTAAGCCCTAAGCTGCTGCTCGCGGCGCTCGGCGCGCAGGCGCACGAAGTCGTCATAGCGCACCTTGTAGTCGGTGACGCGGCCGCAGGAAATCTCGAGCGTGCGGTTGGTGACGTTGTTGATGAACGCGCGGTCGTGGCTCACCAGCACCACTGCGCCGGGCGAGCGGCTGAGAAACTGCTCCAGCCAGCGTATGCTCTCTATGTCGAGGTGGTTGGTTGGCTCGTCAAGAAGCAGCACGTCGGGGCTGCGCAGCAGAAGCTTGGCGAGCTCGATGCGCATGCGCCAGCCGCCGGAAAACTCGCTCGTCGGGCGCGTGAAGTCGGAGGGGGCGAAGCCCAGCCCTTGCAGGGTGCGCTCCAGCGCGGCGCGGTAGTTGCCGCCGCCCATCATGCGGAAGCGCTCGCTCTCGTGGCTGTAGCGCTCCACAAGCTGCATGTAGCCCTCGCTCTCATAGTCTTCGCGGGCGGAGAGTTCGGCCTCCATGCGGCTGATTGCGTCCTGCATGTCGCTGATGTCGCTGAAGGCTTTCTCAGCCTCCTCTATCACGGTGTGGTCGTCGCTCAGCACCATCACCTGCGGCAGGTATCCGATTGTCACGCCGTTTTGCATAGCCACCGTCCCGCCCGTTGGCTGCTGCAGCCCGGAGAGTATTTTCAGGAGCGTGGACTTGCCCGCGCCGTTCTTGCCCACAAGGGCTATGCGGTCTTTCTTGTTTATAACAAACGACACGCCCGCGAAGAGCGGACGCGCGGAAAACTCCACGGAAAGGTTTTCTACCGAAATCATCTGGTATCTCGTCACAAAGGGGAAAGGCATCCCGCCGCAAGCCTTCGCGCCTGCCGCAAGATGCCTTTCGTTTTCGTCTGCTTGGGGAGCGCGGGGAAAGGACGTGCCCCGCCCGCGCTCGCTGTCCTTATATTATCCGGCTTCTCGCTTAGTAGCTTCTCGCGATGATCACCCGGCAAGTGGCGGGCTTCCCGCTCACCATGTCCACGCCGGGGTTGCTCTGGTCAATCCCGAGCGGCACACAGCGTATCGTGGCCTGCGTCTCGGCCTTGATGCGTGCCTCGGTCTCGGCCGTCCCGTCCCACGGGCAGAGGAAGAAGCCGCCTTTCTTCACGCGCTCCTTGAACTCCTCGTAATTGTCGCACGGGAAAGTGTTGTCGTCCATACGCTTCTTCGCCTTGAGGAATATGTTCTGCTGAATTTCCTCCAAGAGAGCCGCCACGCGCTCCTCGATTCCTTCGAGCGGAAGCGTCTCCTTTTCCAGCGTGTCGCGGCGCATGACCTCCACAGTGCCGTTCTCCAAATCTCTCGCGCCCATCACGAGGCGCACGGGCACGCCCTTGAGCTCATAGTCGGCAAACTTGAAGCCCGGGCGCTTGTTGTCGGCGTTGTCGTACTTCACGCGCACGCCCTTCGCCCGCAGGCTCTTCGCGAGGGAGCCAAGCGTTGTGTCGAGTTTCTCCAGCTCCGTGTCGCCTTTATATATAGGTACAATCACTACCTGTATCGGAGCGAGGTGGGGAGGCAGGACAAGACCGTTGTCGTCGGAGTGCGTCATGATGAGCGCGCCCATAAGGCGCGTACTCGCGCCGAAAGACGTGGCCCAAGGGTACTGCGTCTTGTTTTCCTTGTCGATATACTGCACGTTGAACGCCTTTCCGAAGTTTTGCCCCAAGAAATGGCTCGTGCCGCTCTGCAATGCCTTTCCGTCCTGCATCATCGCCTCGATGGTGTAGGTGTCAAGCGCGCCGGCGAAACGCTCCGTTGCGCTCTTCACGCCGCGCACGACGGGCACGGCCAACACCTCCTCGGCGAAGTCGGCATACACGTGCAGCATCTGCTGCGCCCGTGCTTCGGCCTCTTCGCGGGTAGCGTGCGCGGTGTGCCCCTCCTGCCACAGAAACTCCGACGTGCGGAGGAAAAGGCGGGTGCGCATTTCCCAGCGCATCACGTTGCACCACTGGTTGAGGCACAGCGGCAGGTCGCGCCAGGAGTGTATCCATTTGCGGTAGGTGTTCCAAATTGTGGTCTCCGACGTGGGGCGTATCACGAGCTCTTCCTCGAGCTTCGCTGCCGGGTCTACCACCACGCCGTCGCCGTCGGGGTTGGCCTTGAGGCGGTAGTGGGTGACCACAGCGCACTCCTTGGCGAAGCCCTCCACGTGCTCGGCTTCGCGGGAAAGGAAGCTCTTGGGGATGAGCATAGGGAAGTAGGCGTTCTGCACGCCCGTCTCCTTGAAGCGCTCGTCAAGCGTCTGCTGAATTCTCTCCCAGATGGCATAGCCATAGGGCTTGATCACCATACAGCCGCGCACATCGCTCTGCTCGGCCAAGTCAGCCTTGACGACAAGCTCGTTATACCAGCGGGAATAGTCCTCGCTGCGCTTGGTCAAGCCTTTCAGTTCTTTTGCCATAAGTCTCTATGGGGTATCTTTTTGCTGCTTCCGCCTGCCCCGCCGCCTTTCCGGCGGCTGACAGACGCGCCACGGCGGGCAGCGGCGTGCCGCATCGCGGTTTCACTCTGCCACCGAAAGCACTTGTATTTCGCGCAAAAGTACAATAAAGAGCCGAAATCGGCGCGTATGAGCCGCCTTTTTGTACCTTTGCCGCGTGACGGCGTGCATACTGCGCCCCGCGACGCGCAAGCGCAGGAAACGGCGGGGATGCCGCACGGCTTTAAGGCAAAACACCAAAATCTCACAAATACAATACCATTATGAAGAAGATGAAACTCTCCATCGGCGCGCTGAGCGTGGCTATGCTGCTGAGCAGCTGCGGCGGAATGAGCAACACGGCCAAGGGCGGCCTCATCGGCGGCGCAAGCGCCGGTGCACTGGGCGCACTCGTGGGCCAGCTTATCGGCCACGGCAAGGGCGCGGCTATCGGCGCAGCCGTGGGTACGGCTGTCGGCGCCGGCGCCGGCGTGATTATCGGCAACAAGATGGACAAGGCCAAGAAAGCCGCAGAGCTTGCCAACGCAAAGGCTGAGGTCATCACCGACCAGGACGGCACGCAGTACGTGAAAGCCACTTTCGACAGCGGCCTGCTCTTCACTACCGGCTCTTCCACGCTGAGCGCGACGGCACAGGCTTCCATCAAGAAGTTTGTCACCAACCTCGTGGCTGAGGACAACACCTACAACCTCGCCATCTGCGGCTTTACGGACAACGCAGGCTGGAAGAACAGCACCGCCGAGGAGAGCAAGCAGAAGAACATAGACCTTTCGCAGAACCGCGCCAACGCCGTGCAGAACCAGATAGTAAACTCCGGCTACCCCTCCACGCGCCTCGTGAGCGTAAAGGGCTACGGCGAGGAGAACCCCGTGGCTGACAACTCCACCGCAGCCGGCAAGGAGCAGAACCGCCGCGTAGAGGTGTACATCCTCCCCAGCACGGAAATGATCAACGCCGCCAACGCACAGGCTCAATAAGCCATCCCGCGCCGCACCCCCGCTGACGGGGCGGCGCAGACCAGAGCAATACCGCCCGCCCGACAGCCACGAGCTGACAGGCGGGCGGTCTCTTTTTGCTGTCACGATGCTGCCGCGTCCCGCCCAAGAGCCTTTTCCCTGACAAATAGACGATTTGCCCGACGCACGGGGAGACGTTTTGGCCGAAATTTATTACCTTTGCCGCAAAATACACGGAAGACGTACTAAACACACCAGTGCGTATGAAGATAAAGGATGTCGCGGAGACCCTTGAAAGGTTCGCGCCCCTGTCCCTGCAAGAGAGCTACGACAATGCCGGCTTGCAGATTGGATTAACGGGGGACGAAGAAGTTTCAGGGGTCTTGTTGTGTCTTGACGTGACCGAGGCCGTACTCGAAGAAGCCGAGGAACTGGGCTGCAACATGGTCGTGGCGCACCACCCGCTGCTCTTCCGCCCGCTGAAAAGGGTGTCGCAGGAGACGCAGACGGGGCGCTGCGTGACAAGCGCCATAAGAAAAGGCATAACGGTGTACGCCGCACACACCAACCTTGACAACGCCCCCGACGGGGTCAATTTCTACATAGCCGAGAAGATAGGCCTGCAGGACGTGGGCTTTCTCCAGCCCTTTACGGACGGGCGCGAGGGCGGCAGCGGCGCGATAGGCACACTGCCCGAGCCGCTCCCCGAGACCGAGGCCCTGCGCCTCGTCGCAGCGTCCCTAAGCTCGGCCTGCCCGCGCTACACGCCCGGTCCCGGCGGCCTGGTGGAGCGCGTAGCCCTCTGCGGCGGCGCGGGCGACTTCCTTGTAGACGAGGCCGTACGCCAAGGGGCGCAGCTCTTCTTCACGGGCGAGGTGGGATACCACCGCTTTGCCGGGCACGAGGACGAACTCTGCGTGGCGGCGCTCGGGCACTTTGAGACAGAACACTGCGTGACAGAACTCCTGGAGCGCATACTCACCGACTCCCTGCCCGCCCTGCGCGTGCTCGTCTCCGAAGCCGGCAACCCCACGCCCGTGCTGCTCTGACAGCTGAAACGCGGCAAGGCCGTGCGAAGAGGGGGATATAAATGCGAAGAGAGGGAATAAGAAAGCAACAACAACAACATTCAAGCATAAGAAATGACAACCAAGAAAGAAAGCGCCGAGCTCACGGTCGAGCAGCGGCTTAAAAATCTCTACCAGCTGCAGACCATGCTCTCCGAGATTGACCGCATCAAGATACTGCGCGGTGAGCTGCCGCTCGAGGTACAGGACCTCGAGGACGAAATCGAGGGACTCACCCACCGCATCGGCAAGCACAACGAAGAGCAGGAAGCCATCCAGAGCGGCATCTCCGCACGCAAGGGCAAAATAGCCGAGGCGCAGGCCGCCATTGACCGCTACAAGAAGCAGCTCGACGACGTGAAAAACAACCGCGAGTACGACATGCTCTCAAAGGAAATAGAGTTTCAGTCGCTCGAGATTGAGCTTCAAAACAAGAAGATTGGCGAAGCCGAGCACACGCTCGAAGCAAAGCGCGAGGAGACCGACACGGCCCGCACGCAGCTTGAAGAGCGCCGCGCCGACCTTGATATGAAGAAGTCCGAACTTGACGAGATCGTGGCAGAGACAAAGGCCGAGGAGGAAAAACTCCGCGAGAAGGCCAAGGACCTCGAGCTTCGCATCGACCCGCGCCTCCTTTCCGCTTTCAAGCGCATCCGCAAAAACTCCCACAACGGCCTGGGCATCGTGTACGTGGAGCGCGACGCGTGCGGCGGATGCTTCAACAAGATACCGCCCCAGCGCCAGCTCGACATCCGCATGCGCAAGAAAATCATCGTGTGCGAGTACTGCGGCCGCATCATGATAGACCCCGAGCTCGCCGGCGTGAAGATAGAAAAGCCCGCTGCCGAGGAGAAGCCCAAGCGCCGCCGCACCGCTACAAAGACGGCCGCGAAATAAAGGCAGACACCGCACGCCATGCGTGCCGGAACCGCATATTAAGCGCATAAATATGCAGAAAGAGAGACGGGGGCGAATGCGGGCGCATTTGCAAACCGCCTCTTTTTTTCTTATCTTTGTATCACAAAGGAGACACACCCCGGAGGCGTGTCTCCTTTGTTTTGGTCCGCTATTGATTATCAGCCGGTTACGATGTCAAAAAGTGTACATCCCGGCGCTACAGGATGTACATGCCGTAGCTACAGCCCCTATCCCCGTCGCGACTAAGCCGGTCTTAGTGCCCCGAGAGCCCCTTTCCGTCCCCGCATAGCCCTTTCCAGACCCGGCGAAAAACATAATCTTTCTTAAAAATGACGGTCCGGCCGCCCCGCGCCATTGCATAAGATTTCTGCATATATGCAAAACACGCCTGTGCCGGGCGGCAGACGTACTCATGCTTTTGAATGTCTTTCCTTGGACGCGAACCGCCCCCTGCCCACTATCCGCACCCACAAAAAACACCGCCGCATTGTCACAGATTTATGCATTATATACCGCAAAAAGTACAGTCAAACCACAAAAGCTGCATTGAAGCCAGACGCACTCTGCGAATAATACGTACTTTTCGGAAGTCTAACCTAAAAAAACACCCATTATGAAAAACATGAAAAGCATGGCCATGCTGGCATTCGCCGCATTGCTCGCCACCTCGATCGCACTCTCTTCCTGCGAAAAAGACGACGACCAGGACAACTACGCATCTACGGGAATCAACTCTTCATCCGGCAGCTCATCGGGCGGCGGAAGCACAAGCGGAGGCAGCGGTTCTGGCAGCAGCAAAACCACCATTACAAAGACGACAGCCCTGCGCATACAAACCGTCAAGGTAAACGGGACCTTTCAAGAGGACGACGGGAAAAGCAGCTGGTACACCATTTACAAGAAAGAACTCTACGGCAAACTGTATGTCTACACCGACCCCGCCTGCACAAACCTGCTCGGCTACACAGAACGCAACACAGACAGGACTCGAGGCGGCTATATAGTGTCGTCTTACACATACCGGATATTCAAGCCCTACCTCTTCTACCGCCTGTACTATTACTTCAACTGACTCCCCCGTTTCCCGCCGCCCGCAACGGCGGTGAGAGAAACGCTACATAGTTTCGCGCCGCGCAGACAGGCTTTCCGCCGTCCGCGCGGCGCATTTTTTGCGTTCTGCGCATATCGCAAGTACTCCGCGAAACAGCGTTTTTCTTCCACGTATACACTTTTTATATATACGAAATAAGGTTGGCAAGAAAAAAAGCCTCACCTTTACCGCACGACAGGAACGGAAGGGATTTACGCCCTCCGACGCAAAGACTTTCTAAACCTAACCTCTATCCCATGAAAGACATCCACGCGCCTTTTGACGCCGCGGCACGTCACGTATGCCCGCAAATGCTCACACGCACGCTCCTCTTTGTCTTGCTGCTCTGCGCCTTTCCGATGCGGCACGCCGCCGCCTCGCGCGCCAACGCCTTAGCCCCCATGTCTCCGGGCAACGTCATGGTGGGCGCGGACGACGAGTACGGAGAGGCGAAGATACGCCTTGTCAGCTACGGAGCGGAGACAGCCACTACGGTCACCTACTCACTCTACTACACCGACACGCAAGAGACCGAGGGACCAGTCACCGTGACGCTCGACACGCCCATCGAGGCGGACGGGACGGGCGAAATCACCATTAAGCTGAAACCCGGAAAAACGCTCGCCAAGGCCGACGTGATACTCACCCTCTCGCACGTCAACGGGCAGTACAACGAAATTTCGGTGAACTATGCCTACATCACGCGCTATACCGTCACCGCCGTGCCGCGCAAGCGTGCCGTGATAGAAGACTATACCGGCATGTGGTGCCAGTACTGCCCGCGCGGCATTGCAATAATGGAGTCACTGCAGCGGCTTTTCCCAGACGACTTTATAGGCATCGCCATTCACGTGGGCGAGGCAGACAAGCTCGAGACCCACGCCTACGACTACGAGACACGGAGCAAATGGGCAACGACATACCCCACGCTGTGGTGCAACCGCAGCAACAAGGTTTACACCTTTGACGGACTTTCCGAACTTGCCAACGAGCTGGCCGTGCCTGCGCTCATGGACGTAGACGTCACAGCCACGCTGGACGAGGCCGCCGATGCCATCTCTGTCACCGCAGGGGTCACGCCCTGCATGGAGGCCGAAGACAAATACGCCCTTGCCTACGTGCTGACCGAAGACGGCATGCACGACGACAAATGGTATCAGGCCAACCGCCCCGGCGAATGGGACGACGTGCCCAACGCCCCCGACGAGCTGGTGGCTTTCCGCAAGTACGGCGCAGTGATTCCCGGGACGGACATTGACTTCAACCACGTCGCCATCGCCGCGCAAGGCATCGGAGCGGGAATCGCCGGCTCGCTTTCGGGAGGGTACACACCCGGGGAAAGGAAGACGCACGCCACGTCGTTCACGGGCATAGCCTCCAACCGTTTCATACAGGACCGCAGCAAGCTCTCCGTGTGCGCGCTGCTCATTGACACCTCCACGGGACGCATAGAAAACGCGGCGAAATGCGCCGTCACCTCCAAGACCACCGGACTTTGCGCCGCACCGCACGCCGCGCCCCGCGCCGCCGCGCCTACGGTGTGGTACTCGCCCGACGGCCGCCGCACCGGCGCACACGGGAAAGGCGTGCGCATCGGTGTCACGCCGGACGGACGCACAGTAAAAACAATCAGCAACCGATAATCCCCCCAGACAATGCGACATAAGACATTATACGCCGCGCTGCTCAGCGCCACGCTCGCTGCGCCTTCCCTGAGAGCCAATCCCATAGACCCCACGGCCGCGCTCAGCATGGCACGCAAGCACCTCGCTGCCCCCGTCGCCGCTACGCTCGCTCCGCAGACTGCCGCCCCGCTCGGGACAGGAGCGCAAAAAACGCAGCCCGCATACTTCCTCTTCAACGACGCTTCGGGAAAAGGCTTCTGCCTCGTAGCGGGAGACGACCGTCTCGGCACGGTGCTGGGGTACAGCGACACCGGGCGCATAGACCCCGCCAACCTGCCGCCGGGCCTCAAGCACCTTCTCGGCGCATACGAGCGTGCCGCCCTTGCCATACAGGTGGACAGCGTGGCAGTCACCCCCTCCTACCCCACGCCCCCGAAGGCTTTCGTCAAGCCCTTGGTTTCCTGCGCTTGGAGCCAGTACTACCCGTACAACATGTACACGCCCGTCTCGCAAGGCTCGCAGACCCCGACAGGCTGTGTAGCGACGGCTATGGCGCAGGTGCTTTACAGCCACAAATGGCCCAAAGACCGCCCCGACGGCACGCCGCGCGAGGGAAGCGGGGCGCAGACGCTCGACAGCTACGACTGGGACAGCATGGTTGACAACTACGACGCGGGCGGCTACTCCGAAGCCTCTGCCTCCGCCGTCGCCACGCTGATGCGCGACATCGGACGATCCGTCAATATGATTTATGCCAAAGACGGCAGCCAAGCCAATGAGTTTGCCGCTTGGTATGCCCTTGAAAACTCCTACGGATACTCCGTACGCGAATTGGAGAAAGACCGCCTGCGGGGCGGCGTTTTCCTTGAAGCCGTATACAACGAGCTTTCCGAGGGCAACCCCGTGCTGGTGTACGGCGGCGACCACGCTTTCCTATACGACGGCTACGA
Source organism: Alloprevotella sp. (assembly GCA_963651485.1). Taxonomy (GTDB): domain Bacteria; phylum Bacteroidota; class Bacteroidia; order Bacteroidales; family Bacteroidaceae; genus Alloprevotella. Next base: position 78,634 of record CAVJPT010000006.1, read on the forward strand.
CGCCAACGGCCTTGTACACGCCAACTGGGGCTGGGGCGGAGAGTCGGACGGATATTTCGACATCAACAAAGCCGGCACTTCAGGCGGCGGATTCAACAGCGACGGCAACTACTACGAGAAGCAGCGCGCGCTCTTCCTGCGTCCGCGCGACGGCGCGCACAAGCCCTTCGAGGAGCAGCCCGTGCTGCTTTGGATGGTGAACGGCGGCAGCCTGGCGATAGCCGAAAGCGAAACCGCCGCCAACGGCAAGCTCACCGCCGAACTGCGCGGCGTGGGCGTGCGCAATATGGTGAAAGGCACATACGGCGCATACCGCGGGAAGGTGGGCATCGCGCTCTTCACCGAGGCGGGCGAGTGCCTGCACGTCTTCGAGTACCCCAACGAGCAGCAGTGGTACAGCATTTACGGGTCGGTCAACTTTGACGATGGCTGGCAGCTCGACCTCTCCCAAGCCCCTGCCCTCGCCGACGGGCGCTACCTGCTGCGCCCCGTAGGACACCGCCGCCTCAGCGAGACCGAGGACGTGTGGGAAGAAGCGTGGAAACTGATGGTGGACGCCAACACCGTGACGCTCGACAAGGCGGGAGACAAAATCACCGTCACGGCCGAGCCCGCCGCCCCCTCGCTGCGCCTTGTGGGAGAGCCGGACGTGCTCTCGCCCTTCTATGAGTACAGCGGAGCAGAATGGGGCTTGGCCTTCAACGTGGCAAACGACACGCGGCACGAAGCACGCGGCTCGCTCTCTATCACGTTCCACGGAACGGACGCCCTGGCGGGGGAAACGTTTGAAGTGCCCCTCGCCATGATGCCCAACTACGTGGCACAGCGCAACGACACGACGCTTTGGCTCGCAAAGTTCTACACAGGCTACACGGGTACGGACGGCACAAGCAACATGAGGGCGGGACGCTACGCCGTCGAGCTCAAGCTCAAGTGCGACGACGCCACTTACGACATCCCCACGCCCGCCGGATACACCGTAGAAGTGCTTCCGAGCAGCTATACGAACAGGGTCAACGTGACGTGGCTCAACATCTACGACGGCGACGACGAGGCCGAGAGCCTCTACTTCACCCCCAAGCGCACCGAGTCCATAGGCTTCGCTGTCTCCACCAGCGCGAAATACCTCAGCGGGAGTTCGCTCTCCACCCGCCTCCGCTACCGCCTGAAAAACCTCGCCACCGGCGAGACCGCCTACACAAGTCCGTCACTCGCCGCCACCCTCCCGTCCGGGCAAAGCGCGGTCATCCCCGCCACACGCCACGACGTGCCGCTCTCCGCCCTCACGCCGGGAGCAGCATACGAGGTACACGTCGACATAGAGCGCGACGGCGGATGGCTCGACGTATGGAACGCCGCCTCGCCGCGACGGCGCGTCGCCGTACTTGCCGCAGACAAGACGACGGGTGTCAAGTCACCCTGCCGCCCCGCCGCAGCTGACGGCGGGAAAGACGGAGACCAAGCCGTCTACACCCTGCAAGGCGTGCGCCTCGCCCGCCCGCTCGGCACGCTGCCCGCCGGCGTGTACATCGTGGGAGGCAAGAAGGTCGTGAAACGCTGACACGCGCACGCCACGCATCTATATTTACAGACAACGCCACGCGAAGGCAGAGCCACCGGACACGGAGGCTCTGCCTTCGTCCGTACGAAAGTGCTAACTTTGCCCGTACAACCAAGCACAGACCCTATTTATCAAAGCCTACATGAGAGAATGGAAAACCATCAAGGAGTATAAAGAGATACTCTTCGACCAATACGGCGGCCTCGCCCGCATAACCATCAACCGCCCGCGTTACCGCAACGCCTTCACGCCCCTGACCGTGGCGGAAATGGGCGACGCGCTGCGCTACTGCCGCGAGGCCCAGGACATAGGCGTAGTGGCCTTGACGGGTGCGGGAGACAAGGCGTTTTGCTCGGGCGGAGACATGCACGTGAAAGGACGCGGCGGCTACGTCGGAGGCGATGGCGTGCCGCGCCTGAACGTACTCGACGTGCAGCGGCAAATTCGCTCGCTGCCCAAGCCCGTAATAGCTATGGTCAACGGCTACGCCATAGGCGGCGGACACGTGCTGCACCTCATGTGCGACCTTACCATAGCCTCCGACAACGCCATCTTCGGGCAGACCGGTCCCAAGGTCGGCTCTTTCGACGCCGGCTTCGGCGCGTCCTACCTTGCCCGCATCGTAGGCCAAAAGAAAGCCCGCGAAATATGGTATATGTGCCGCCAGTACACCGCCGCGGAGGCTGAGCGCATGGGTATGGTCAACAAGGTTGTGCCCCTTTCCCGCCTTGAGGACGAGGTGGTGGAATGGGCCGAAACGATGATGGAACGCTCTCCGCTCGCCCTGCGCATGATCAAGGCGGGACTCAACGCCGAACTGGACGGACAGGCGGGCATACAGGAGCTTGCGGGCGATGCCACAATGCTTTACTATATGCTCGACGAGGCACAAGAGGGCGGCCGTGCCTTTCTCGAGAAGCGCAAGCCCGATTTCTCCAAGTACCCGAAACTTCCCTGACCGCAGGAAAACAATTCTTCTTTCAACGCTCCCTAAAATTCTCCCCCTTGTCCCTACCCCCTTTCCGTCTGCGCGTAGTGCCGCGCACGCTGCGCTTTCTCCGCCCCGCCGGCACGTCGCGCGGCGTGTACGTCACCCGCGACGTGTGGTATGTAGTCATCACGTCTGCCGACCGCAGTACGCGCTTCACTGGCTTGGGCGAGTGCGCCCCGCTGCACGACCTGAGCTGTGACTACTCCGCCGACTACGGCGAGCGGCTCCGTGCCGTTTGCGCGGCTGTCGAAAAGGCGCAACGACTTGACACGGAACGTCTGCGCGCGCTTCCCTCTATGCTCTTCGGCCTTGAGACGGCTTTCCGCTCGGCGGAAGCCTCGATCCTGCGCGGCGACTACCGTCTCCTCTTCCCCTCCGACTTCACGGAGGGGCGGCGCGGCATAGCCATAAACGGCTTGGTATGGATGGGGACGTACGGGGAAATGTGCCAGCGGATGGAGGAAAAGCTTGCGGCGGGCTTCGCCTGCGTCAAGCTGAAAATTGGCGCGATAGACTTCGAGAGCGAAATGGAGCTTGTGCGCCGTCTGCGCCGCCGCTTCTCGCCGGAAACGGTAGAACTGCGCGTCGATGCCAACGGCGCTTTCACGCCCGCCGAAGCCCCTCGCCGCCTTGAAGAGCTTGCACGCTACGGCATACACAGCATCGAGCAGCCTATACGGCAAGGACAGTGGGAGGCCATGGCACGGCTGTGCGCGGATACGCCGCTGCCCATCGCCCTTGACGAAGAACTCATCGGGGTGCATACGCCCGAGCGCAAAGCCGCGCTTCTCGACACGATACGCCCGCAGTACGTCATACTGAAGCCTACGCTGCACGGCGGTCTGTCGGGCGCGGAAGAGTGGATGTCACTTGCCCGCAGCCGTGGCATCGGCTACTGGACTACGTCTGCCCTGGAAAGCAACGTGGGACTCAACGCCATCGCGCAATGGTGTGCCGCAGCCGATGCCGAAAGCCGCCTCCCGCAGGGACTGGGGACGGGACAGCTCTTCGAGCGCAACTACGAGGGCATACCGCTCTGCCTTGAAGGAGACAGAATGTGGTACGGAGACCGCCGGCAGCGCGATTTCCTCGCTGAGGTGTCCGACTTCCGCCGCCGCTGGCAGTCCTCTGCGCCTACGATGCCGGTACATACCTCCGGCAGCACGGGTTCGCCCAAACCGATGGACGTGGAAAAGAGCCGCATGCTTGCCAGTGCCGAACTCACAATCAAGGCTCTGGGACTGCACAAAGGCGACACGGCGCTGCTCGCCATGCCCCTGCGCCACATAGCGGGACAGATGGTGGCCGTGCGTGCTTTCGCCGGAGACCTCGCCCTTTTGCCCGTCGCTCCGTCCTCCCGCCCCTACGCCTCACTGCACGACGCGCCGCGCTTTGCCGCACTCACCGCCATGCAGGTACACGAGACACTGAAAACGCCGCACGAGAGCGCATTGCTTCGGCGTACAGCACGGCTCATCATCGGCGGCGGCGCGGTGCCGCCCAAGCTCGAAGCGCGTCTGCGGTCGTTTCCCAACCCGGTCTGGGCCACTTACGGCATGACGGAAACGCTTTCCCACATCGCCCTGCGCCGTCTCAACGGTCCAGAAGCCTCGGACGCGTACACGCCGATGCCGGGCGTGGAGGTCACGCTCACGCCGGAAGGCACGCTCCGCATATACGCCCCGGCGGTATGCCCCGCCCCGCTTGTCACCAACGACCTTGGCGAAGTGCTGCCCGACGGCTCGTTCCGCATAAAGGGCCGGCGGGACAACGTGATATGCTCGGGCGGCGTAAAACTGCAAACGGAGGATATAGAGCGCAAGCTGCAAGGCGTGCTTGCACAGCCGTTTCTCGTCACCGCAACCCCCGACGACCGGCTCAGCCAGGCCGTGACGCTCCTCTTCAAAGGCACGCCGGAGGAGATAGCGGACATTGACCGCGCGTGCCGTACGTACCTCTCCCGCTACGAAGTGCCGCGCCGCCTTTTCGCCGTCCCCGCGTTGCCCCTCACGGCGACGGGAAAGCCCGCACGGGCAAAGGCCGCCGCACTGGCAAAAGAGCTTTTGGAAAAACAAGTCCGCTGACCTTGCAGACACATAAAACGGGTATTCTCTACAAGAGCCAGCCCCGACCGCTTCTCCCTTTATCAAGCAAAATCACATTTATGGGCAAAACTGTTTTGGAAATATGTGCCGGCGACATCGCCAGCGTGCTTGCCGCCGCTGAAGGCGGTGCAGACCGCGTAGAGCTTTGCTCCGCGCTCGGCGAAGGCGGAGTTACCCCGTCTGCCGCACTGATAGCGGCTGCGAAAGCCGTACACGGACTGAGGACAAACGTGCTTGTACGCCCGCGCGGCGGAGATTTCCTTTATACTACGGAAGAAAAGGACATCATCCTTGCCGACATTGCGCACTGTCTCCAAGCCGGTGCGGACGCGGTCGTAGTGGGCGCACTGTTGCCCGACGGCAGTGTCGACGTCCCCTTCCTCTCGCGCTGCGTGGAGGCGGCAAGCGGCATGGAGGTGACTTTCCACCGCGCCTTTGACCTTTGCGCCGACCCGAAAGCGGCACTGGACGTCATAGCGAAAGCGGGCTGCACGCGCGTGCTCACCTCGGGCCAGGCGCGGACGGCGGAGGAGGCCATCCCCTTCCTGCGCGAGCTTGTGCAGCAAGGCTCAGAATCGGGCGTTTCCATAATGCCGGGCGGCGGCGTAACGCCCGCCAACGCACGGCGAATAATAGAGGAGACCGGGGCAACGGAGATACACGCCTCGGCACGCCGCGCGGTGAAAAGCAAAATGGCTTTCAGACGCGGCGGCGTAAGCATGGGCACGCCGGACGCAGACGAGTATCTGCTCAGCCAAACCTCAGCCGCCGAAGTGCGCGGCATCGTGGACGCGCTCCGGCAGTAGGCAATACGCACAACGGCAAGAAGCCCACACCCGCTCCGCTGCAGCCGCGCGGCATGCTCTTTCATTAAAGCATAAAAGGCTAACTTTACAGCCGCTTTGCCCGTCCGCCCCGTTTTTCCCAAGGGGCTGACGGGCGGAGCGGCAAACTTTTATTTTTACCTTTTATGCAAAACAACCTACACAGGGGGGGCGACGTAGTGGTCTTCCGCCGTTTCGGGCGGAAAGGCTGGTCGCTCTTCTCCTGCCTGCACCGCGAGGTGCGCGTCGGTGTGCTCGGGGCGGCTACGCTGCTCTCCGCCGCGCCGCGCCTCGCAGTCTCCGCCGCCACGCTGCGGCTGGCAGACGACAGGCTGGGGGAGACGGCACTCGCCGCCGACACGCTGCAGCTCGGAGAAGCGGCAGTGTCGGCCACGCGCGCCCCGCTGACCGCCGGAGCGGCGGCTCGGCAGGTTGTGACGCTCACGCGCGAGGACCTCGCGGCGGCGGGCGTGACGACCGTCAACGACCTTCTCAAACTCACAGCCGGCGTGGACGTCCGACAACGCGGCGGCTTCGGTATCCAGACGGACATCAGCATCGACGGCGGCACCTTTGACCAAATCACACTTCTTGTCAACGGCGTCGCAATCGTCAATCCGCAGACGGGACACAACGCTGCGGACTTTCCCCTTAACCTTTCTGACATAGAGCGCGTCGAAATCATCGAAGGCGCGGCTTCGCGCGTGATGGGAAGCCAGGCTTTCAGCGGCGCGGTCAACGTGGTGACGCGCCGGAAAGCCGTATCGGGCGAAAACGTACAGGCACGCGTGGAAGGCGGCTCGTACGGCACAGTACGCGGAGAGGCACGCACTGCGTGGAGCATAGGGAAAGGCTGGACGCTCTCGGCGAGCGGGAGCGGACAACGCTCGGACGGAGCGGTGCGAAACGGCGCATTCAAAGGCGGAAAAGGCTTTGGCTACATTGGCTACGACGCGCCGGACTTTTCCCTTGACATTCAAGGAGGCGTGACGGCAAACGACTTCGGCGCAAACACGTTTTACTCGGCACGCTACCCCGACCAGTGGGAAGCCACCCGCCGCTACCTTGTCTCGGCACGGGCGGAAACGAAAGGGCGCGTACACGTCACGCCGCAAGCATCGTGGCTGCGCAATGCGGACCATTACCAGCTGACGCGCGGCTCGGAGAAAGGCGAAAACTTCAACCGCTCCGATGTCTTCACCGCCGCACTCGGCGCATGGACGGAATGGGCTGCGGGACGCACTGCGGCTGGGGCGGAGGTGCGCGAGGAGACTCTTCTCAGCGGAAACCTCGGCCGACCTATGGAGGAAAGCCAGTACGTCGGCATCCCCCGCGAACCCGGACGGCTCTACACGCGGCGCGACAGCCGCACCAACGTGTCCTACTACCTCGAGCACGACGTGACTTGGCGCGGACTGACGCTCAGCGCCGGCGTGCTGGCACAGCGCAACACGGCGGTAGACGGGAAATTCCTTTTCTACCCGGGTGTGGACATTGGCTACCGCCTTCCGCGCGGCTGGCGTCTTTACGCCTCGTGGAGCCGCTCCTTGCGCCTGCCCTCTTTCACCGACCTGTGGTACAAAAGCCCGACGCAAGAGGGCAACGTGGGACTGCGGCCGGAAGAATGCTCGGACGTGCGCATCGGAGCTGACTTTTCCTGCCGCGTGGCAAGCGCACGCCTCAAGGCGCATTACCGTCACGGCACGCACATGATAGACTGGGTGATGTACGACGCGGCGGACATTTACCACGCCACGAGTTTTGACCTCGACAACTTCGGTGCAGGACTTGACGCCACGCTGCGCCTTGACAGGCTCTTGGGCAAACGCCAGCCGCTCACGGCACTCACTGTCTCCTACGCCTGGCTCTACCAGCACAGGCTGCGCGGCGAGGACTTCTTCAAGTCAAACTATGCGCAGGAGTACCTGCGCCACAAGTTCACGGCACGGCTCTCGCACCGAATCTTCGGACCTTTGGCAGCGGAGTGGGCATTGCGCGTGCAGCAGCGCGAAGGGGCTTACCTCGTCTACCAAGACAAGAAAGAGACGGGCGAACTGCGTCCCTACGGCACGCACGCCCTTCTGGACTGCAAAGTGACGTGGACGAAGCCGCACTACACGCTCTATGTGGACATGACCAACCTCACCGCGCACCGCTACTGCGACCTGGCCAACGTGACGCAGCCCGGCTTTCTGCTTATGGGCGGAGCAAGCCTGAGTTTCTGACACTGCCTCGGCGGGAAATGCACTGCTTGGTGACACCCGCCAGCATTTTGGCAAGAAAAAGGTAAATCCCCCGCACGGACGCATTGCCCGTGCGGGGGATTATTGTTTTATGAGAATTTTCCGCCCTCCTCTCGCTCTTGTCAGCACAAGCCTGACGGCACGCGCTGCGGGAAAGGCTGCGACACCTTTAATACTCTACCTTGTCCGTCTTCTTCCGCCACGCCTCGAAAGCGGCAAGTGCCTCGTCGTTGAGTTCCTCCGAGGAGCGAAGATGGCGTTCGGAGGGCGGGAGGGCAAGCTCGCGGTAGATAAACGCGTCGTCAAAGCCCGCGCGTGCGGCATCGTCCTTCGTGCCCGCATAGACAAGGCGGTCGAGCCGCGCCCAATAGATGGCGGAAAGGCACATAGGGCATGGCTCGCACGAGGAGTAGATGGTGCAACCGGAGAGGTCGAACGTACCCAAGCGGGCAGCCGCCGCACGTATGGCCTGCACCTCGGCATGCGCCGTGGGGTCGTGCAGCGTGGTGACACGGTTGACTCCCTCTGCCACTATCTCGCCGCCGCGTGCCACTACCGCGCCAAACGGACCGCCGCCCGCCGCGACGTTCTCCACGGAGAGCGCGATGGCACGGCGCAAAAGCTGCTTGTCGTCCATAGTCTTCGGGTGTTTCGCCCGCCGCCTACGTCCGCCGGGAAAAGCGGGAGAAGCGGTGCGGGCTTACTTGGAAAGCTGCTGCTTGATGAAGGCCTCCATCTCGGGGATATGCTCCTCGGCACTGCGCAGAAGCGCGAGCTGATTGAGCGTACGCACGAGGTTGTGCTCGGGATACTGGGTCTTGAAATAGGTGTCCCCGTTGAGGTAATCGGCATAGAAGCGCACCACCTGCATATAGGGGAAGAGCGTGGCCGCGTAGGGCAGATTTTCAATCTCTACGGGCGTGAGGAACGAACCCGCCGTCTCGAGATACCCCTCCGTAAACTTCTTGAAGATGTCCATACGGAAGGAAATCTTGTCATACTCGGGGCTATCCTCAGGCAGGGTGTTGGCAGCCGAGCGCAAGAAGTCGCCGTAGTCGGAAAAGATGAAGCTGGGCATCACCGTATCGAGGTCAATCACGCAAAGCACGCTGTCGTCCTTGTCGAAGAGGATGTTGTCCACCTTCGTGTCGCAGTGGCAAATGCGCTTAGGCAGCTTGCCCTCGCGGAAGAGACGCTCGCCGCGGCACATACCCTCGGCACGCTTCTCTATCTCCTCGACAATATGGCGCGTATCGGCAAGGCGTCCCATCTTGTCCTCGGCGACAGCCTCATGGAGCTGCTGGAGGCGGAACTCTATGTTGTGGAAATCCTTGATGGTTTCGCCGAGCTGCACGGGGATGTCGGCAAGCATAGCCTGGAAATTGCCGAACGTGTTGCCCACGATATACGAACTCTCGGGGGTTACGCCCGTCTTAGAAACGGTGTCGGGGATATAGTCCATGACACGCCAGTATTTCCCGCCGTGCATGTAGTAGTATTTCCCGTCCTTGCAAGGCTCGAAGTGCAGTACCTTGCGGTCGATGTCGGCAGTACCGGCGGCTTCGAGCTTTTTGCGGATGTGCCCGGTCACGGCCACGATATTGTCCATCAGGAGATCAACGTCGGGGAATATGGCGTTGTTGATATGCTGCAGCACATAGTCGGGCGTGTCGCCCGTTGTCACGACTTTGTAAGTGGTGTTGATAAGCCCGTTGCCGAGCGGCTTTACCTCAGCCACTTCGCCCTTTATCTCAAACTGCGCCGCGATGTGCTGCAAATCCTTTTGTTCCATGGTATTCTGTACGTTTTGAAGTTTCACCTTAAAGCGGCTACGCGCGAAAGCACCGCCGCACTGCAATAATGCGGCAAATGTAACAAAAATATTTAAGCCCCCGCCCCTATCGAAAGGCGCACTTTCGCTTTTCCGACCGCTTTTCAGCACACTTTCCGCCCGCGCGGAGACAGGGACACAAAAAGAGTGCGGGGGACAACTTGGCGTGTCCCCCGCACCTTGTGCATTCGGCCGCATGCGGTCACTTCGTCTTTTTGCGCGTACGCGTCTTCTTTGCCGGCGCTTTCTCGTCGGCTTCTATGATGGCGAGGCAATCGGAAAGCGTGAGGTCGGCGGCCGCATCGGCCTTGCTCTTGGGTATCTTGTAGTTGTTGCCCTTATAGGAAATATACGGTCCCCAGCGACCGGCCCGCACTTCCAGTTCGGGTTCTTCGGCAAACTGCTTGAGGTGGCTGAGACGCTCCGTCTCGCGCTTGGCAAGGATGAGCTCCTGCGCCCGCTCGAGCGTGACAGACATGGGGTCTTCCCCCTTGGGGATGGAGACAAACTTCTTGGCGTGCTGCACATAGGGACCGAAGCGGCCGGTGTTGACCACTACGCGCTCGCCCTCAAATTCGCCCAGCTCGCGGGGCAAGCGGAAAAGCTCCAAGGCCTCCTCAAGCGTGATGGTCTCTATGCTCTGACCTTTGGCGAGATTGGCAAAACGAGGCTTTTCGCCGTCGGCTGGCGTACCTATCTGTGCCACGGGACCGTAACGCCCTATCTTCACGCTCACGGGTTTGCCGCTCGCCGGGTCAACGCCTAACTCGCGCTCGCCGGCACGCCGCTCGGTGCGGTCGTTGAGCGTACGCTCTACCTGCGGGTCAAACTTTCCGTAAAAGTCGCGTATCAGCGCTGTCCACTCTTCCTTCCCCTCCGCTACGGCATCAAAGTGCTTCTCCACGTTGGCCGTGAAGTTGTAGTCCATAATCTCGGGGAAATATTTAAGGAGAAAGTCGTTCACCACCACGCCCGTGTCGGTAGGGACAAGCTTTCCCTTGTCCGCGCCGTAGGTCTCGGTGAGCGTGCTTGCGGTGAGCGCGTCTCCGTCAAGGGAAATTTCCTCATAAGCACGCTCTGCGCCTGCGTTGTCCCCTTTCGCCACATACTGGCGTTGCTGAATGGTGGAAATGGTAGGGGCGTATGTGGAGGGGCGGCCTATGCCCAGCTCTTCCATCTTGTGCACGAGAGAGGCTTCGGTATAGCGTGCGGGCTGCTGGGTGAAGCGCTGCTGCGCCACGACGCTCTCGCGGCGCAGTGTTTCGCCTTCGGTAAGCGGGGGGAGTATGCGTCCGTCACTTTCGCCGGCAGTGTCGTCATCGTCGCGGCTCTCCCGATAGACACGCAGGAAACCGTCGAACTTGACAACCTCACCCGTCGTGGCAAACTGCTCTTCTCGCCCGGAAACGGATATGGCAACGGTGGTGCGCTCCATTTTCGCGTCGGCCATCTGGCAGGCAATGGTGCGCTTCCATATAAGCTCGTACAGCCGCTTCTCTTGCGCCGTCGCGCCCGCCGTACGACGTTCCATATCGGTAGGGCGGATGGCTTCGTGAGCCTCTTGCGCGCCCTTGGCGTGGGTATGGTAGGCGCGACGCTTGTGGTATTGCGCCCCCATCTGCGCCGTGACCGCCCGCTCGCACCCGTCAAGGCAGAAAGTGGAGAGGTTCATTGAGTCGGTACGCATATAGGTAATGAGTCCGGCCTCGTAAAGCGACTGCGCCACGCGCATCGTCACCGCAACGGGGAAACCGAGCTTGCGTGCTGCCTCCTGCTGCAGAGTGGAGGTGGTAAAGGGAGGCGCGGGACTGCGCTTTGTGGGCTTCGTACTCACGCTTTCCACAGAGAAAGAGGCTGTGCGGCACGCTTCAAGGAAAGCCTGCGCAGCCTCTTTCGTGGGGAAACGCTTGTTGAGTTCGGCACGGAGCGTAGCCTCGCCCGCTCCCTGAGCCGCCGAAGTGAAAAGCGCGGTGACGCGGTACGCGCTTTCGGCCTTGAAGGCCTGAATCTCGCGCTCGCGCTCTACAATAAGGCGCACCGCCACGCTTTGCACGCGTCCGGCGGAAAGGCTCGGGCGCACCTTGCGCCAAAGCACGGGAGAGAGCTTGAAGCCCACAAGCCGGTCGAGTACGCGGCGCGCCTGCTGCGCGTCTACCAGATTGAGGTCGATATGGCGCGGGTGCTCTATGGCTGCCTGTATGGCGGGCTTGGTTATTTCGTGGAATACAATGCGCCGTGTCTCCTTGGGGTCGAGCCCAAGCACCTCGGCCAGATGCCAGGAAATGGCCTCTCCCTCGCGGTCCTCATCGGACGCGAGCCATACGGTCTCGGCCTTCTTCGCCTGTGCCCGCAGCTCGCTCACCAGATGCCGCTTGTCGGCAGGTATTTCGTACTGCGGCGTAAAAGTGTCGAGGTCTATGCCAAAGTTCTTTTTCTTCAGGTCGCGTATATGTCCGTAGCTGGACATGACCTTATACTCCCCTCCCAAAAACTTCTCTATCGTTTTGGCCTTTGCCGGAGACTCTACAATAACCAGGTTGCTCTGCATATAAACGTGCCTGAAAATTTCTGCGTGCAAAAGTAGAAAAAATATTCCGTGCTTTGTACGCCCGCACACTTTTGGCGAGAAAAGCGGGACAAACGCACAAGGGCGGCGCGCCGGGGCGAGCCGTCCTTGCTGTGCATTCTGCCCGTATTATAAACGGGACGCTACCTTTTGTATTGCACCTTCTTCACACCCTCTTCGGAGAGGACGCGGCTGCGCAGGTCTTTCTCGGAAATGCGCACGGCGTCGCGCGTGAGTTCGGGTACGTTGTAGCTCTTGGGAAGGAGGATGTTTTCCTCCGGGTCGCGCTGCGGCACGATGAAAGCCTTGTGGGCGCGTCCGTTCTTGTCAAAATAGGCAATGTAAGGGCGGGAGTACGCTCCGTCGTCGCGGCGCGAGGCGAAGACTATCCAACGCCCGTTGCTGCTCCAGCAATGGTAGCTGTCCGGACCGGGGGAATTGGCCTCCGTAAGCGGACGTATTTCGCCCGTCATAAGATCCTTCACATAAAGGTCGGCGGAGTTGTGCCAAATATGGAATTGCCCGTAGTCTGCCAAAGTAAAGAGGAGGTAGCGCCCGTCCGGACTTACGCGCGGCAAGGACGCACTCTTGCCCTGCGAGGCGCAGTCAACCTCGACCACTGGCTGCGAGAAACGGCGCGTGACACTGTCAAACGCGAGACTCATCACATTGTAGCGGATATTCTCAAAGCGGTTTTTCAAAGTCTGCTGCTTCTGCTCGTCCGTCGCACCGGCAAACTCTGGCACGTAAGCGGACGTGTAGTAAAGGAGATCGCCGTGCGGAGCCCAGCAAGGGAAAGTCTCGAGCTCGGCTTCGGTTTTGCAGATATTGGTAAGCGTGTGGCGGTCGGCATCATAGAAGACAAGGTCCGAGCCATAGTCCACCACCTCCACCTTTTGCTTGTCAATAATATGGAAAGCCTGACCCGTCTTGTTGGAGGAGAAGACAACCCAGTTGCGCGTGGGATGCCAAGCGGGATAAGTGCAGCCCGCGAGGATAGAATCGCAGGACATGTTCACTTTCTCCGCTTTTCCGTCCTCTACAAAAACGGTGCCGCCGTGCTTCGCGCGGACATGGAAGAGCATGCGCCGCGTGCTGTTGTTTTGGTAGTTATGGCAGTTGACGCAATGGTTTTCCTCGTTGTCGAAAGTGCGGTTGTTTTCGTAAATGGTACGCACGGAGAAACCCTGCAAATCGCGCTGGTAGAGGCCAAGCTGGCGGTAGAGCTCGTAGGATGGCTCTATGAGGCGATAGGAAAGGTAGCGGTCAATGGGTTCGTCGGCTACGGAGAAGCGGTAGGCGGGGAAGCTGACCCACCCGTCGGCGCGGCGGGCGTAGAGCGTCACCTCCACGTCTTTCCCGCGGCTTGCCGCAAGAAGTCCGCTCCATGCAGCAGAGTCGAGATCGAGTTTCCCGTCTTTACCCGCTGCGGCGATGAGTTGTTTTCCTCCGCCAGCAAAGCACGCGGCATATTCCTCGCCCGCAGATTTTACCTGAATATTGAGCGGGGCGATATTGGGCGGAACGATAATGTCGCGGTAGTCGGGGTATATGTCCGCACGCTCGGTGACCGGGGTGCTTTCCTTGGGCAGCGCGGGCTGCTTTTTCCCGCACGAAGCCACGAGCGTGAGCCCGGCGGCAAGGAGCGCGGTATATATAATATGGTGTAAGGACATTTTCTGTGCTTTATGGTTATGCTTGTTCAGGGAACTGCGTTTTCGGTCACTTAGTTGACGCCGGCGGCAGAATGGCTGCTGTCGTCATCGCGCTTGATGACGCGGTCTGGATCGTTGTTCTCCGTGTAATAGTAGTACATATACGTGCCAAGCCATTGCTTTTTCATCTTGGCACGCAGTTCGAGACGCTTGCTGTCACCTACGTAGGGCTTCGCGTCAAGGAGGAAAGAGCGCACTTCTTCGGGTACGAAGCGACCGACAGTAGGGAACGCCTTCAGCATCTCGGGACGGTTAAGCGCGAGAATGGCAATGGCCTGCTGCATCGGCGCTGTGAGCGCCATGCCCTTATTCTGCATTATCTGCGCAAGCACGGCGAAACGCTGCAGGTCTTTCGAGTAAAGGCATGCAGCCACCGAGGTGGCGAGCGAAGCGTCCGTGCCGGTTTGCAGACCGACGTTGTAGCCAAGGAAAAGCGGCTGCTGGTAGTTTTGCTCGAAGAGCGAGTCCTTGGGCGAAAGGGCGATAACCCGCGAAAGCTCCGCGTCCTCGCCCACCTTAGCCGGCGCGGCGAGAAGAGCCTCATAACGCTGCACAAAATCCCCCTCAAAGGGATTGTGGGCTATAATGTCAAGGTACTTGCGGCAAAGCGCGTACTCCCCGCCTACCAAAGCACTCGCCGCCATGCGCTTGTAATTGCACAGCGCCGGACCGTTCATCACGTGGCTGTCCATTGCGCTGCGGTACGCGCCGTTGGTAAGACCCGCGTAAAAGTTGCAGTCGGCGGTGAAGATGCCGTATTCCTCGCTGCCCCAACGCTTGTCGAGCTTCAGCGTGGGGAAGTCGTAGGGGATGTCAAAGAGGTCGCTCAAAAGCTGCCCCGTCTGCTCCAGCGCAATGGCATAGTACGCCGCCACGGCACGCGAAGGACAGCGGGCAGCACGCGTGTCTTCGATGATTGTCTCCCAGTCCTGCCGTTCGGCAAGAAGTTTGAAGCGGGCGGTGAGTATCGTGTTTTCGTTTACAATACGCGTAGCGGCGCACGCCCCGACGATAAGCACGGCGGCGAGTGTCAGTCCGCACGGAGCCACCTTTTCCCCCGCACTGCTCTTGCTTCCGCACGATTTCCGCCGCACAAGGCACGACACGGCACACAGCACAGCCGCCAGAAGCATCACAGCCACCGGCACAATGACAAGGAGCGACGGTTCATTGCGGTAGAATATGTTCACGCCACGGAAGGCAATCCATCCAAAGACGAGCAGAGGCACAATGAAGCCCGCGCCAGTCCACTTCCCGCGCAAGCCAAAGGTGCGGTCAACCAGCCACGCCGTGAGTGTAAATACGGCTGACAGCACCGCTCCGCCCAGTGCCGCCCAACGGCAGCAAAGCAACGCCCAGCGCCCCGCCATCCAGAGCCAGCCGAGCGGCTGGCTCGTCACGTAGCTCATTGTGTCGGGAACGGCAGATACATAGCTGTACTGCTCGGTGCATTGCAGCACATCCCCGTAAACGCAGCCTGTAAGCACAAACAGGAGTAGGAATCCCGCCACGTACGTCAAAGGCTGCAGCAAACCGCTCCGCACGGCAAACCTCCCGCCGCGTGCGCCCGCAACCTCTTTTCCGCCTCCCGCAGCCGCTTTCGCGTTCTGCGCCGAGGCGTTTCTCTTCTGTATAGATTTGTTTTTCATAAAATCGGGAAACAACCCGTCGCCGCGCGTCTCTTTGCCCCACACACGCCACACCTATTTATATAATAGGGAATGTGCGCACGGTCCACGCGGGACGGCAACACGGCACGCGTCCTCAACTTTCGGACGCGCCACCATTGCAAAGGTAGGGCAAACGGCGCAAAGGCACAAACGCAGAAAGCGTTTTGAGTTCGCCACGCCCTGCAACAGGCACGCCAGCCACGGCCTTCCGCGCCCATGCAGCCCCAAGCGCAAGCGACAGATTTGCAGTAAGACCGCCATCCCCTTACAAAAAATCACGCGTCATACGATCTTGCTTGAAGATAAATGCGTACTTTTGCAGCCGTTTAGAGTCCGAAGGGGCACAAAAAGCGGGGGCGTGACCCTCCGCCTCCCGGAAAAATCCGTTTAAATACAACATCAATGTACGCAATCGTAGTGATTAACGGTCAGCAGTTCAAGGTGGAAGAGGGCAAGAAGCTCTACGTAAACCACATGGACGGCGCCGAAGCCGGCCAGACTGTTGAGTTTGACAGCGTCCTGCTCGTGGACAACGGCGGCGAGGTTAAAGTAGGTCTTCCCACCGTGGAAGGCGCAAAAGTGGTATGCGAAGTGCTCTCCCCGATGGTGAAGGGCGACAAGGTTCTCGTTTTCCACAAGAAGCGCCGCAAGGGTTACCGCAAGCTGAATGGCTACCGCCACCAGTACACGGAAGTAGCTGTAAAACAAGTTATCGCTTAATCAAAGTAAAAGTTAGAAGAAAATGGCACACAAGAAAGGTGTAGGTAGTTCTAAGAACGGCCGTGAGTCGGCTTCGCAGAGATTAGGCGTGAAGATATGGGGCGGACAGGTTTGCACCGCCGGCAACATCATCGTACGCCAGCGCGGCACTGTGCACTACCCCGGCAAAAACGTGGGTATGGGCAAGGACCACACGCTCTTCGCTCTCGCGGACGGCGTAGTGACTTTCCACCGCGGCGGCAGCCGTATGCGCAGCACGGTGTCCGTACTTCCCCAGGCAGAAGCCTAAGCGGGAAACGACCCTAAAAGAGACATTGAAAGAAAGGGCGGCAGCTACACACAGCGGCCGCCCTTTCCCGTATTCCCGCAACAGCGCGGAAGAGCCAAAAACTTGCGGCATTATTTCATTTTGCGCAAGGTTTCAGCTATCTTTGCGCGTCAAAGCAACCCTTTGCAAGGGAACAGCTAACAAAACAAGGGAACAACAAACAAAAACAAAATAACAACAACTCTAAATGGCAGCATTACAAAAAATCAGAAGCAAAGGCGCGCTCCTCGTAGGCGTACTGGGACTGGCGCTCTTCGCTTTCATTGCCGAGGAATTCTTCCGCTCGCTGGAAACGACCTCCGCCATCGACCGCAATCAGGTGGGCGAGGTGTACGGCGAGAAGCTCTCCATCCAGGATTTCCAAAGCATGGTGGACGAGCAGAGCGAGATGATGAAACTGCAAATGAGCATGCAGGGGCAGGAGGCCAATCTCAGCGACTACCAGACCGAGCAGATACGCCAGCAGGTGTGGCAGCAGTTTGTGCAGAAATCGCTCATCGAGCACGAGTGCGGCAAACTGGGCCTCTACGTCACCGACGGCGAGGTGCAGGAAGCCCTTCGCCAGGGCACGGCACAGAGTCTGCAGATGCTCGCGGGCATTTTCGCGAACCAGCAGACCGGACGCTTTGACCTCGCACAGCTTCAGGCTTTCCTGAAAGACTACAGCAAGACCGTAGCACAGGCACAGAAGTCCAACCCCGAAATGGTGGAGCAGATACAGACCGTAAAGCGCCTTTGGGACTATACCGAGAAACAGCTGCGCGACGAGCTCCTCAGCAACAAGTACAATATGCTCTTCGCAATGGGCTTCGTTTCCAACCCCGTTTCCGCCAAGATGAGCTTTGACGAGAACGGCGAGCAGAAAAACGCTGAAGTGGCTGCGCTCCCCTACTCCGCCATCAGCGACAAGGACGTGCCTGTAACCGACGACGACCTCAAGAAGGCATACGACACCTATAAGGAGAATTTCTACACGCCCGTTGCCACGCGCGACATCAAGCTTATCGATGTCAACGTGACCGCAAGCGCCAAGGACCGCGCTGACCTTATGGAGAAGGTGAAAGGCTTCCAGCAGCAGCTTGAAAACGGCACGCCGGCAGCCGACGTAGTGCGTACAAGCAACTCCAGCGTGCTTTACTCCGACCTGCCTATGAGCAAAAACGCCTTCAACCGCGTGCACGACGTGTTCTCCGCGCTTGACAGTATGGCCGTAGGCAGCGTGAAGCCCGCCTACTACTCTGCGATGGACAACTCCATCAACACCGTGAAACTCATCGCCAAGACCGAGGCTCCGGACTCCATCCTCTACCGCCAGCTCGTGGCTACCGCAGCCACGCCCGAGGCACGCAAGACGCAGGCCGACTCTATGCTGAACGCCATCAAGGGCGGAACGTCTTTCGCCGACCTCGCCAAGAAGTACGGTCAGCGTTCGGACTCCGTATGGCTCACCTCCAAGCAGTACGAAAACTTCGGTCTCTCTGACGAAAACGCTACTTTCGTGCGCAGCCTTTACGCCATTGGCTCGGGAGAGACGCAGGTCATCTCCAACGACCAGGGCGCAGTGGTGGTGCAGGTACTCGATCGCCGCAAGATTGTGACGAAGTACAACGTTGCCATAGTAAAACTGCCGCTCGAGTTCTCTCAGAAGACATACAACGACGAGCTTGGCAAGTTCAACCGCTTCCTCGCACAGAACAAGGACATAGCTTCCATCGAGAAGAACGCAGCCAAGAGCGGCTACATCGTGACTGACCTCCCCGGCTACACTCCCGTGCAGAACATCATCCCGCAGCGCATCGGCGGCAGCCAGTCCAAGGACTGCGCACGCTGGATTTTCGACGAGGCAAAAGCCGGCGACGTTTCCAAGCTCTATGAGTGCGGCCGCGACAACGACCATCTCCTTGTAGTCTGCGTAACCGCCACCAACAAGAAAGGCTATCTGCCGTGGGACAACGCACAGGTGAAAGACTTCCTCACCGCCGCGGTGAAGCAGCAGAAAAAGGCTGAGAAGGCCAAGGCTCTTGCCAAGAACGCCAAGAGCGTAGCCGACCTGCAGCGCGTAAAGGGCGCTATGACGGCAACCCTTACAGCACAGACTTTCGCTGGCTATCCGCAGGTAGGCGGTGTGAACGTGCCCGAGCCCAAACTTGCCGGCGCACTTGCAAAGACCGCAAAGGGACAGACCACCCCCCTTGTTGAGGGTTCTGCAGCCCTTTACATTGCGAAGGTGACAGACGCTACGAAGACGGCGGACAAGTTCGACAGCAAGCAGACTATGTCGCAGCTTGCACAGACCATCGGCCAGCGTTCCTACCAATCGGTATTCGAGTACCTGATGGCACACAAGTCGGGTATGAAAGACCATCGCTACGAGTTCTAAGCCACGGGCGAAGCACTCTACTTACGACACGAAGGCCTTACCTTGGCAGCAAAAGGCGAAAGCCTATAACTACAAGGCAAAGGTCCAAACACATAACGACGCGGGACGGGGATTCAATCCCTGCCCCGCGTTGCTTTATACATTCTCCCCACAAAGTCCCCGCCGCAAAAGCCCCCATTTTCCAGTGCGCCCGTACGCCCGGATAAACTGAAAGGACTACACTGAATTCACATAAAGAGCTAAGAAGCCCGGCCAATTCTTGCGTCTACAAGAAGATATGCCAGAGACACAGGGAAAGAAGCCGGATACACAAGGGAGAGAAGCCAGAGGCACAATAAGAGAAACCAGATACACAAAAATAGAAACCAGAGGCACAAACGGGGGCTTTGCCGTACCAAAGGACGGCTTTTCGGCTACGGAGGTGGGAGCTTCTGCCCAAATGCATACGCCCGCACATTTCCGGCAATACACTACCGCCTTTGCAAGGCATTGAAATGCAACAACACAAAGAGAGAGGCAACGCACGGCTGCTTTGCCTCTCTCTTCCATAACAGATAAACGAATTTGTAAGCCGTTTTCCCACTTGCCCTCAATGCTCATTGACGCTAAGGAAAGCGGGGAAAAACGCCATATCACTGGTCACGCCAGCCTTATTTCCCCGCTTCCGGCGCATATTTTGCCGTCGCTTGTATAAAGCACGCCGAACTGTCCCGGCGCGATGCCCTGCACGGGCGTGGGAGACGTGATAAGGAAACGTCCGTCCGCACGTCGCGTGAGATGTCCCGGGCGCGGACGCTCCGTGTGGCGCACCTTGAAAAGCACATCGCACTCCTCCGCCCCGCGCCAAGGGTCGGCCGTGACGAAATGAAAGTCGGTCAGCGCGAAACTCTCGCCGTAAAGTCCGTGGCAATGCTCCGTGTGGGAGACATACACGATATTGCGCTCTATGTCCTTGTCCGTCACAAACCACGGACCGCCGCCGAGCCGCAACCCCTTGCGCTGCCCTACGGTATGAAACCAGTAGCCGCGGTGCATGCCCAGCACGTTTCCCGTTTCGCGCTCCACGATAGGGCCTTCCTTCTCGCCGAGCAGTTGTCGCAGATAGTCGTTGTAGTTTATTTTCCCCAAGAAGCAGATGCCCTGACTGTCGCGGCGTCGGGCGGGGGCAAGGCGCTCACGCTCGGCGATGGCGCGCACCTCGCTCTTCATAAGCGAGCCTATCGGGAAGCACAGCTTCTCCGCTTGCACGGAGGACAGTTGGGAGAGGAAGTCGGACTGGTCTTTGACGGGATCGGGCGCGGGAGCGAGCCAAAGCTGCCCGTCCTCGCCGTGCCACGTGCGGGCGTAGTGTCCCGTAGCAATATAGTCATAGGCAAATCCCGCCTTTTCCTCAAATGCGCCGAACTTTATGAGCCGGTTGCACATGACATCGGGGTTTGGCGTCAGCCCGCGCCGCACACGCTCCACGACATAAGCCGTGACTCGGTCGTGGTATTCGCGCTGCAAGTCCACCACCTCGAGCGGCAATCCGTAGCGTCGCGCCGTAGCCGTGGAAAGCTCTATGTCCTCTTCCGCCGTGCAGCTCGTCCCCTCCCCTTGCATTCCTATCTTTATATAGAAAAGGTCGGGGCGGATGCCGCTCTCGCACAAGAGGTGGCAAGCCACGGCGCTGTCCACGCCGCCTGATATGAGCAGGCAATAACGGGCGTTTTTCTTCTCGGTTGTCTCCATAAGCTGCAAAATTACGTTTTTTCCCCCGCCCGCCCCCTCGCGCCGCCCCGCAAGCTCGGGAAGAAGCCCGCAGCGACGGGCGTGCCGTCCACAAAATGTGCTAATTTTGCAAGCGGCAAGTCCGTTGCACGCCGTCCCCTTTACCGACGGCGTGCATACGGTGCGTGCCTACTGTTTTCCGATGCTTTTATCCGAAATACTCCCGCTCTACTCCCGGCACAAGGGCGTTTCAGCCTTGGCACGCATACTGCGCGAAGGCACACCCGCCCTCACACACGCGGCGGGCTTGCAGGCCTCCGCTTCACCTGTGGTTTTCGCCGCGCTCGCCACACGCGGGGATGTCCCCGCGCGCCCCTACCTTTTCGTACTCTCCGACGAGGAAGAGGCTGGCTACTTCTACCACGACCTCGCGCAGATGCTCGGCGAGGAGCGCGTGCTTTTCTTCCCCTCCACCTACCGCCGCGCGGTGAAATACGCGCAGCGCGATGCCGCCAACGAGATACTCCGCACGGAGGCGCTCAACCGCCTTTCGTCCTGGGATGCGGACAACGCAGACGCGCCGATGCTTGTGGTGACCCACCCCTCGGCGCTGTCCGAGCGCGTTGCCGCCCCAAAGGCTGTGGCCGCCAACACGCTTGCCATCGCCGAGGGAGAGAGCCACGACCTCACCGACCTCTCGCGCCGGCTTCTGGAGCTGGGCTTCCGCCGCCGCGACTATGTGTACGAGCCGGGGGAGTTTGCCGTGCGCGGCTCCATACTCGACGTGTACTCCTTCGCCTCCGAGTATCCCTTCCGCATTGACTTTTTCGGCGACGAAGTAGACAGCATCCGCACCTTTGAGGTGCAGACCCAGCTCTCCAAGGAACGCAAGAAGCGCGTCAGCGTACTGCCCGACGTAGAAGCGGCGGGCGGCGACTCGCTTGTACCTTTCACAGACTATCTCCCCTCCTCCACCGCCTTGGTGGTAAAAGACCTCAGCTACGTGCACGACGCGGTGGAGCGGATATACGAAGAGGGATTTGCCCGACAGGCCGAGCAGGAACTCGAACCCTCCTCGGAGATGGAGGCCGCGGCACAGCGTGAGCGGCTTTCGCGCGAAAGTCTGCTCATCACGGGTGAAACGCTTCTGCGCGGCGTGGCCTCGCTGCAACGCGTCAATATCGGTGCAGAACCTCTCGGAAAGGCTGCCGCCACCGTACGCTTTGACATTCGCCCTCAGTCGCTCTACCACAAGCGTTTCGACCTCCTGCGAGCGGACATACTGCGCTACCGCGAGGAAGGCTTCCGCGTCTTCATCCTCGCCGACAGCGTGAAGCAGACCGACCGTCTGCGCGACATTTTCGCGGAGACCGGAGGCGGGGGCGATTTCTTCGAGCCCGTCGAGCGCACGCTCCACGCGGGCTTCGCCGACCCCGCACTGCACCTCTGCCTTTTCACGGACCACCAGATATTCGACCGCTTCCACAAGTACAATCTCCGCAGCGACCACGCCCGCGACGCGAAAATGGCACTTACGCTGAAAGAGCTGATGCAGTTTGAGCCGGGCGACTACGTGGTGCATATCGACCACGGCGTGGGGCGCTTCGCCGGCCTCGTGCGCATGCCGGGCGCGGACGGCGCAATGCAGGAGATGATAAAGCTCACGTACAAAAACGACGACGCGGTCTTCGTCTCCATACACGCGCTCCACAAAGTGTCGAAGTACAAGGGACGCGAGGGCGAGCCGCCCCGCGTGAGCAGCCTCGGCACGGGAGCTTGGGAAAAACTCAAGGAGCGCACAAAGAAAAAAATTAAGGACATCGCCCGCGACCTCATCCGCCTCTACTCACAGCGGAAGGAGGAAAAGGGCTTCGCCTTCAGCCGCGACACCTTTATGCAGCACGAGCTGGAGGCCGGCTTCGCCTACGAAGACACGCCGGACCAGCTCCGCGTGACACAGGAGGTGAAGACCGACATGGAAAGCCAGCGTCCCATGGACCGCCTTGTGTGCGGCGACGTAGGCTTCGGCAAGACGGAAATAGCCGTGCGTGCCGCGCTCAAAGCCGCCTGCGACAATAAGCAAGTGGCCGTGCTCGTCCCCACCACCGTCCTCGCGCTGCAGCACTACAAAACGTTTGCCGCGCGTCTGAAAGACTTTCCCGTACGCGTAGACTACCTCACGCGTGCCCGCTCCACGGCGCAGACAAAGTCGCTCCTCAAAGACCTTGAAGAGGGGAAAATCAATATCCTCGTGGGCACGCACAAGCTCATCGGCAAGAGCGTGAAGTGGCACGACCTTGGCCTGCTCATCATCGACGAGGAGCAGAAGTTCGGCGTAGCGGTCAAGGAAAAGCTGCGCCAGCTGAAAGTGAACGTCGACACGCTCACCATGTCCGCCACCCCGATACCGCGCACGCTGCAGTTCTCCCTGATGGGCGCAAGAGACTTCAGCGTGATACAGACCCCGCCCCCCAACCGCCGTCCCATACAGACGGAGGTACACACGTTCAGCCACGAAGTGATAGCCGATGCGGTAAACTTCGAAATGAGCCGCAACGGGCAGGTATACATCGTCACCAACCGCATCTCCGCCCTGCAGACGCTTGCCGACCTCGTGCACAAGCACGTCCCCGACGCACGCGTGGCCATCGGGCACGGGCAGATGCCGCCCGACCAGATGGAAAAAGTCGTCACGGGCTTTGTCAATTACGACTACGACGTGCTCGTTTCCACCACCATCGTAGAGAACGGCATCGATGTCCCCAACGCCAACACCATCATCATTGACGCGGCGCACCGCTTCGGACTCTCCGACCTCCACCAGATGCGCGGACGCGTGGGACGCGGACCGCGGAAAGCCTTCTGCTACCTCATCGCGCCGCCCCTCTCCATGCTGCCCGACGAGTCACGCCGCCGGCTCGAAGCGATAGAAAACTTCTCCGACCTCGGCTCGGGCATACACCTCGCCATGCAGGACCTCGACATCCGCGGCGCGGGCAACCTGCTCGGCGCAGAGCAAAGCGGCTTCATCGCCGACCTTGGCTACGAAAGCTACCAGAAGATTCTTTCCGAGGCAGTCGCTGAGCTGAAAAACGACGAATTTTCCGACCTTTACGCCGAAGAATACAGCACGAAGCACGACCTTGACGGCACGGTCTTCGTAGCAGACTGCGGCGTGGAATGCGACCTCCACGCCTACTTCCCCGAAACCTACGTGCCGGGCGCGGCGGAGCGCATGCTGCTCTACCGCGAGCTCGACACGCTGGAAAGCGACGCGCAGATTTCCGCCTTCCGCCAGCGCATGGAAGACCGCTTCGGCCCGCTCCCGCCAGAGGGGGAGGAGCTGCTGCGCATCGTGCCGCTGCGCGCGCTCGGGCGGAAAGCGGGAGCAGAACGCCTCACGCTGAAAAACCGCCGCATGACGCTCTACTTCGTCTCCAACGCCGAGAGCCCTTACTACCGCAGTGCCACCTTCGGACGCGTCATCGACTTTGCCACGGGCAGCTACCGACGCTGCCGCCTCGACGAAAGCGGGGGACGCCGCCGCATGACCGTCAGCGACGTGCCGTCCGTAGAAAGCGCGCTCCTCGTCCTGCGTTCCATCTTGGGCGAAAACGCGCAAACGCCTGAGGCCGCTGCAACTCTCGCTGACGGAAAGGGCGCGTAACCGCACAGCCTGCACACGCAGACACACCTATTATATATAAGGACAAAAACACACGCCACAACCACCAAGCAAACCAAACATACAGATATGAGAAAAACAACGCTTTCCGCGAGCCTCGCGCTCGCCGCGCTGTGCGCCTCGCCGGCAACGGCGCAAATAAGCCTCGTCAATCCCGTTCCGCACACGGTGACACGCGCCGCCGCTGACGCGGAGCTGCTTCCTGCTCCCGACAGCTGGAAGCTGAAAGGCGACGAACACACGCTCAAAGGCTACGCCGCCCAGGCTCTGGCCGCCGACGAAGCACCCGTGCAGGTACAGGAAAAGGCCAAGTACACGCTCACCATTGGCGTGCGCGGCGACAAGGCGGTGAAGTCGGTAGAGAAGCTCATTCCGCAAACGCCCGACGGGTACTACCTCAAGATAGACAAGAAGTCTGCCGTCATCGCGGGCAACGACGCGACCGGACTCTACTACGGCGTGCAGACACTGCTCGCCTCACTGGCCGAGGGGCAAATGGAGCTCTGCACCGTGACAGACTGGCCCGACGTGCCTTTCCGCGGCACGGTGGAAGGCTTCTACGGCACGCCGTGGAGCCATGAGGCCCGCCTCAGCCAGATTGACTTCTACGGCCGCCACAAAATGAACGTGTACATCTACGGTCCGAAAGACGACCCCTACCACCGCGACCACTGGCGCGAGCCCTACCCCGAAAAAGAAGCGGCACGCATCCAGCAGCTCGACCAGCATGCCCGCGAGCGCGGCGTGCGCTTCTACTGGGCCATTCACCCGGGCGTGGACATCAAATGGAACGACAGCGACCGCGACAAGCTCGTTGCCAAGTTTGAGCGCATGTACACGCTCGGCATACGCTCCTTCGCCGTCTTCTTCGACGATATCTGGGGCGAGGGCACAAGAGCGGACAAGCAGGCCGAACTCCTCAACTACGTCGACGACAATTTCGTGAAGAAACACGGAGACGTTTCCCCGCTCATCATGTGCCCCACGGAGTACAACCGCTCCTGGGCCAACGACGCGAAAGGCTATCTCCGCACGCTCGGCACCAAGCTCAACAAGAGCATACAAATAATGTGGACGGGCAACTCCGTAGTCCACTGCATCGACAAAGAGAGCATGGAGTGGATCAACCAGCGCATCGACCGCAAGGCTTACATCTGGTGGAACTTCCCCGTTAGCGACTTCGTGCGCGACCGCATCCTCCTCGGCCCGGCATACGGCAACGGACTCGACATCGCCGGCGACATGTCCGGCTTCGTCAGCAACCCGATGGAGCACGCCGAGGCTTCCAAGCTCGCGCTCTACGGCATCGCCGACTACACCTGGAACATGAAAGCCTATGACTACAAGGCCGACTGGGAACGCGCCATACGCGAGCTGCTTCCCGACAATGCGGACGCCCTGCGCACCTTCGCGCTCTACAACAAAGACCTGGGGCAGAACGGGCACGGCTTCCGCCGCGAAGAGGGCGAAGAGCTGAAGCCGCTCGTCAAGGCTCTGGCTGACGCCGAATACGGCGGCGCGCCGGTTGACAGCATCGAGGAAAAATGCGACGCGCTCGAGGAGTCATGCAAAACGCTTCTTTCCGACCAGGGCGGCTCCAACCCCGCGCTCATCCGCGAACTGCGCCCGTGGCTTCTGCAAGGCGTAAACGTGGCACACTACGGAAAGGCCGTCTGCGCCATGGCACGCCAGGCCTCCACGCCCGAGGCGCACGCTGCCGGCTCGGGAGACTTCGTGGCAGGATACGACAAAGCCCGCGCGATACAGCAGGAGATGTACGAATTGGAGAACTCCGACGTGCGCCACGCCCTTCAGCCGGGCATCAAGCTCGCCACCAAGGAGCTTCTCCCCGCGCTCAACAAGATATTCGCCGTGACCGTAGACCGCTACAACGCTGCCAACGGCACTTCTCTCTCCAACACGGCAGAGTACAGCCCCTACAAGCTGACGAGCGACGTGAAGCAGCTCGCCCTGCTCCCCGTCTCCGTACGCGGCAACGACGTGAGCGTAGCTCCGTCCAACGAGGTGATACAATGGCAAAAGGGCGGCTCGCTTGAAATTGCGGGCGACCGCGAAATCACCCTCGCGGGCATGGACTTCAACCTCGGCGTGCCGGGCGTGGCTTCCTCTTTCAAGCTTGAGGTATACAGCGGCGGCACATGGAAAGAGGTTTCGCTGCTCCACTACAAGGACAACGACCCCGTCATCCATACCGGCAACGAGCTCGGCGGCATGCAGGCCGAGAAGCTGCGCGTCACCAACGTGAGCGGAAAGGACCTTCAGGTGTACTTCCGCCACTTCAAGTTTGTGAAGCGGTAATCCCCCGCCCGCTCCGCCCGTCCTACGGCAAGCGGCGCAAACATACAGAGCCTCCCCTGCGGCAAGAAAGCCGCGCGGGGAGGCTCTTTCCTTTGCCGGCTAACCGCCGCTTAGCGAAAGGTCTTCTTTTGGGCAAAACAAGAAAACGCGCCGAAAAGCAAACAGCCCTACCCGAAAGACAAATGCAACGTTTCGGCACGACCGAAAAACGTTTCGGTACATCTAAGCAAGATTTCACGACACAGATGCCGCCGCGCCGTTCCCCGAAAAGGAGACATTGCAACGCAGAAAACGGCATTATAGAACAACAAAAAGTACTTACGGGATATTGCCCGTAACTTTTTTCTTATAGGGGGGGGGGTAAAGCACTCTATATAAAAGGTTGTTACAAAACTATTAAGTACCTTTGGGCATCGCGAAGTCAAACGTTCGCTGCGCGAAGTCTTAGGAACGCTCCGCGCACCGCCGCCCCACCCTCTCAGGGGCGCCGTCCGGGCTTCGCCAACCGTTGGCCATATTGTTTTTAACCCAACTAATACCTATGGAAAAGAAAACATTTACACAGCCCTTGCCGTGCCTTGCGCGAAAAGGGGCGAAAGTCTGCACGTCCTTCGGACGGCGCGACACCGGCGGCAAGCACCGCCTGCTCGGCGCTCTTCTACCTGCGCTTCTGCTCGCGGGCAGCGGGACGGCGGCCGCTCAGGCCACCGACGGGGACAAGGCCGAAGAGCAGAAGCCGCTTCTCACCATCGCCTGCCTCAGCGACATTCACAACGAGCTTAGCCTCATCAGCGGCAACGTAGAGGACGTGCGCCTCCGCGGCACGTTTGTCAACACCATCGGCCGCATACACGACGAGGAGGACATTGACCTCATCTGCCTGGGCGGCGACTACACCAGCGACGTCACCATAAACGAGGCCAACTGGAAGCGCGTGAAAGAGCTGATGAGCGAGGCCGCGAAAAAAGGCTTCAAGGACAGCCGCACGTCACGCCCCGTCATCTACGTCACCGGCAACCACGACTACGAGGTGGCCAACTTCGACAACATTCCCAAGGGCTTCAACGCCGGAGACTACCAGGACGTGATGGAGGAAGAGCTTGGCGCCATCGCGCAAAAGGACGCTTTCTACGAGGACGCCGACAACGGCACGCTCGGCACGCAGCGTCTGCTCGCGGCCTACCACTACAAGGTAAAGGGCTTCGACTTCGTGATGCTCAACTGCGGCCTGCATTTCTTCAAGGACGCGTGGGACTACACCTACTCCGAAGAGTCTGTGCAGTGGGTGCGCGACAAGCTGGAGGAGATCTACTCCTCCGACCCCGACAAGACGGTATTCTTCCTTCTGCACATACCCTTCTCCGACTCCAACAGCATCTCGGCAGCCAACAAAGGCATGAAGGACTGCGCAGCCACCACGCTGCTGAAAGCCACCCTGGCGCAGTACCCCAACCTTGTCATGCTCTACGGCCACGACCACGGCACCGACTCTGCCTACATACGCTCGAAGACCTCGCAGCGCGTGACACGCTACAACACCGACGGGGAGGTCATCGCCACCACCGACGAGACGCACGTCGACGAGCAGCTTCCCGACAGCGGAAGCGGCGAGGGCGGCGAAAGCGGGGACACCGAGCAGACCGAACTGGCAGCCTACATCCAAAATGCAAGCGACGGCCTTTACCTCAGCCTCGACGACTACAACCTTGCCACCGTCGCAGACGAGGCGGTCTCTACTTTCTACAAGGACGGGGACAACCTCTATGTCAAACTCGCCAAGCAGACGTCCAGCGGCCAGCAGCACCTGCACATCGGCTCGGGCGGACGCTTCTCCTGCGGCGACGCCACCGCCACGGTGCTATATGAGGTGAAGGACGCGTCCGTCACCGAGAGCACCATCAGCTGCGAGCAGGCTTCCTTCCCCAAGGCAGGCCACACCTACATCGTCACCGGCGTGAAGAGCGGCACTACCTACGCGCTCTCCAACACGCTCTACAAGGCAGGCTCCGCCACCGACCAGCGCCTCGAGGGCGTAGCAGTGACCGTAGACGGCACTACCGCCACGCTCACGGCAAGCAAGGACGTGATGTGGACGCTTTCCAAGACCGATGGCGGCAGCACCGAGCCTGAGGAGTTCACCACGCTCGACGCCTGCGTGCGCAACGCCGCCACGGGCAAGTACATCGGTACGGACTCCAACAACCTGAACACCATCAAGCGCGGGCGCACCTGCAACTTCTACAAGCAGGACAACGAGCTTTACGTGCAGCTCCCCAACAACGAGCGGCACCTGCACATCGGCTCGGGCGGACGATTCTCGCGCGGTGACGCTACGGCGCTGCGCCTCTACGAGGTGGCTGACACCACGGCCACGGGGTCCATCACCTGCACCGAGGCTGCCTACCCGCAAATGGGACACACGTACATCTTCACCGGCGTGAAGAGCGACGTGACCTACGCGCTCACCAACACGCTCTACAACGAGGGCGGGGGCGACGACCAGCGACTTGACGGAAAGGCTGTGACCGTAAAGAACAACGCCGTCACGCTCGACGCCGACAAAAACCTCATGTGGACGCTCACCGAAGAGGAGGAAGTGACGGGCGAGGGTTCGTTCTTCTCCACGTTCATGGGTTCGATGCGCTACTACAACAATTCCATCGAGGGCGACGTAAGCGTCACCAACTCGAAGATTGTGCAGGCGCTCATGGTGTACGTCTATCCGGACAGCATCACGCTCAAGATGAAAAACTACGGGGAGAGCGGCACATTCGGCTCCATCACCATCAACAAGGAACTCGCCGGATACACCGTATACCGCAAGGTGACCAGCTCGGGCGAAGACCCCGACGCCGGCATCGGCAGCGTCGCCGCTGCAGACTCTGAGGCTGCACGCGAGGCCATCCGCCGCAAGACGTCACTTTACGACATGGCAGGCCGCCGCGTCAGCTCACCGCGCCAGCACGGCGTGTACATAGTGGACGGCCGCAAGGTGGTGCTTTAAGGCAAAACGGCAAGACACCTGAGCCGCAAGCGCAGCCGCCCTGCGGCACATGCGCTGCACACCCGCCCGAGGACGGGCGGACATAGAGAGAAATGACGGCAGGCTTCGGGGCATACACGCTCCGAAGCCTGTCCCGTCTCCGCCCGCAAGCATTTCCGCCGCACGCCGCAAGGGCGGCACGCGCATATTCGCTACATTTGCAACGGGACACGACCGTCCCGCGACACACTCTGACGACATTTCCCATTTATGAGACACACATTCGCTGCCATCGCCCTCGCCCTCTGCGGCGCGCCGGCCTTGGCGCAGACTCCCCAGCAGATACACCAGGACTACGAGGCACGCCGCGCCGAGCTTTCTGCCGCACGCGTGACCGAAGCACTTGACGAGGCGCAGCTCTCCGCCGAAGGGCGCGAGGCGCTGGAGTTTCTTTACGCCTACATGCCCTGGCCGGACATTGCCGACTACACGCCCGACTTCCACACGGCGCAGGTGGAGACCGCTCTCCGCGCCCGCGAGGAGATGCCCTGGGGGCGCACCGTCCCCCGCCGCGAGTGGCTGCACTTCGTGCTGCCCGTGCGGGTCAACAACGAAAACCTCGACGACTTCCGCACGTCGCTCTACGACGAGCTGCGCGAGCGCGTGCGCGGACTCTCCATGGAGCAGGCCGTGCTTGAGGTAAACCACTGGTGCCACGAGCACGTCACCTACAAGCCCTCCGACGGCCGCACGTCCGCCCCGCTCGCCAGCATGCGCACCGCCACCGGCCGCTGCGGCGAGGAGAGCACCTACACCGTGGCGGCACTGCGTGCCGTGGGCATACCGGCAAGGCAGGTCTACACCCCGCGCTGGGCGCACACCGACGACAACCACGCCTGGGTGGAGGCTTGGGTAGACGGCAAATGGCATTTCCTGGGCGCGTGCGAGCCTGAGGCGGTGCTCGACCTCGGGTGGTTCAACCAGCCCGCATCGCGCGGCATGCTGATGCACACGCAGGTCTTCGGCCGCTACGACGGCCCCGAGGACGTGATTTCGCGCTCGCGCTGCTATACCGAAATCAATGTCACAGCCAACTACGCCGCCACCGCACGCACGTCCGTCCTCGTCACCGATGCGGAGGGGAAACCCGTGCCGGGGGCCGTGGTGGACTTCAAGCTCTACAACTACGGCGAGCTCTACACCGTGCAGACTTCCGCCGCCGACGCGTCCGGCCGCGCCTCCATCCTCACGGGCCTGGGCGACATGGTGGCATGGGCCTCGAAAGGCGGGCTGTACGGCTTCGCCAAATTCTCTGCCGGCCGCGACGGCGAGGTGACGGTGCGCCTCTCCCGCAAGGCGGGCGAAACTTTCGCGGGCGACCTCACGCTTGTGCCGCCTGCGGGTAAAAACAACATCCCCGCCGTTTCTCCCGAAGCAGCGGCCGCCAACACCGCACGCTTCGCACGCGAAGACTCCATTCGCCTCGCCTACGTCGCCACGTTTGCCGACTCGGCAAGCACGGACAGCGTGTGCCAGGCCCTCGGGCTCGACTTTGCCCGCGTGCGCCCGCTTGTAGAAAAGTCGCGCGGCAACTGGCAAAACCTCTACACCCTGCTCGACACGTACCCCAACGCGCTCACGCTCTCCGTCCTCGAAAGCCTCAGCGACAAGGATCTGCGCGACTTCCCGCTGGAAGTGATGGAGGACCATTTGCAGTTTGTGCAGCCCGAGGACGACGGCGAGCCGGCATACGCCGACGAAGACGGCAACGCGCTGGGGGATGCCCCCGCCGCGCCGTCCGCCCCCGCGCTGAGCGAGGCGCAGGAGGCTTTCCGCACACGCTATGTCTACTGCCCGCGCATCGCCAACGAGATGCTCACGGGCTGGCGCTCGTACTTCGGCGGGGCGTTCAACGAAAGCGAACAGAAGGACTATGTGAAAAATCCGCAGAAGCTGGCGAAATGGATTGACAAAAACATCCTCAGCGACCCCGAGTCCAACCCGCGCGGCTACTGCCTCTCGCCCGCGCAGGCTATGGAGACGCGCCGCGCCGACGCACGCAACAAGGGCATACTCTTCGTCGCGGCATGCCGCAGCCTGGGCGTGCCGGCTCGCATCGACGAGGTGACGGGAAAGGTGCAGTATGCCCCTGCCACCGCCGGCATGCCCACGGAGGCTACGGCCGGGTGGCAGACTGTCTCCTTCGAGACCGGCGGCACGCCGTCCTCTTCCGCACACGCCACGCTCGCGCTTTCCTACACGCCGCGCGAGTACATGAAAAACCCCGTCTACTACACGCACTTCACGCTCAGCTCGCTCTCCGGCGGGCGCGCTGACCTGCAGACCTATCCCGAGACGGCCACCTGGGGCGACACCTTCGAGGGCGGCACGCCCGTGGACGCGGGTGACTATCTCCTCACCTCCGGCACGCGCATGGCGGACGGCACGGTGCTTGCCCGCTACAGCGTCTTTCCCGTGCAGACGGGCGAGAAAGCCACGCGCGAGCTTGTGATGCGCGAGGACAAGGAGGGCGTGCAGGTCATCGGTTCGCTCAATGCCGAAGACCTCTACCTCGACCTGAAGACCGGCGCGGAGAAGTCCATCCTCTCCACCACGGGACGCGGCTACTACGCCCTTGCCCTGCTGCGCGCGGGACACGAGCCGTCCAACCACGCGCTGCACGACATAGAAAAGCTGCGCACGGAGCTTGAAGCCTGGGGACGCCCCATCCTCGCGCTCTTCCCCTCCGAGGACGACCACGCCCGCTTTGCCGCTGCCTCGGCCGAGTTCGGCTCGCTCCCCTCCACGCTCGTCTGGGGCGTGGACAAGGGCGGCACCGTAGCCGCCGAGCTGGCTGCAGGCGGACTTGCGCAAGGCTCGGAGCTGCCGCTCGTCGTCATAGCGGACACGTTCAACCGCGTTGTCTTCTGCTCGCAGGGCTACACCATCGGCATCGGCGAGAGGCTGAAAAACACCATCGGCAAACTGAAATAAAAATCGATTCCGGAAACACGCAAAAGCCGCCTTTCCGGAGCCGCGCAAACGGGGCGCGAATTGTCTTTTTGTACGATTTCGCCATTTTGCCCGTTTTTGCACGATTTGGAAAAGGCGAAAATATTTCGTATCTTTGTAGTGTAAAAGAGAGGATATGCACCGTACGCGTATCCTCTCTTTTGCATTGTTGATTATCAACGACTTACAGAGGCAAAAGTGTACATCCCGCCGCTACAGGGCCGGTCTTAGTCGCTACTGCCCCCATTCCCGTCGCCACAAAGTGCCTTTCCGTGCCTCCGAAGTCGGCTTCCGCCGCTTCTGACCTTAGGGCTGTTCATAATTAATCTTAAAAATGACGGCAGCGAAAACGGGCGCGAATTGTCTTTTTGTACGATTTCGCACAAAAAGCGCGAATGTGCAGCGCCGCTGTCTGGGGCAAGCGGCGCAAGGACAGGGCAAGGGTGACACAAGGGCATTTGGCACGCTATTTGCTACATACTGCTGCGTAAAACCATAATCACACACCACACATCATGCACAAATAAATCGGCACCAAGCAGTTGTGTTTATCAATTAAACTACTGCTTAGTGCCGATTATGCCGTTCAAAAATGCCGAATCGTTATTGAAATGGGATGGCATCCATTTGCCAATAACATCGGCTTTGGTGGTCCGTTCGCTTCTTATTCCATCGGCTTGACCATCTTCTCTATGAATGCCACCTCGTCAGCTGATAAGCCGTACTTGCGGTAGAGTTGACGGTCGATGTCGGCAATCGAAACACTCCAATCGATGTCGCTATTGGACGTGAAGTCCTGGAGGGGGACGTAGGCAAACTTATCTTTCGACAAGTGTTGGGTAGAGGCAAGTTGGGCAATGAGGAAACGAACAAATCGAGTTTTGAGATACTTGCTAAGATTGACCGCTTGCTCTTCACTGTCAAAATGGTCTACGACAAGATAGGTTTCTGTGCAAATCTCGTTAGGCTCCAATATATCAAGTGAGGACAGAATTTTCTTACGACCTTCCTTGTCTGTCTGTCCTGCGTGCTCAGCAGTTAAATAAGAAATTGTTACCTTCCATTGAGGTATCATCTCTTTTCCGGTTTCTATTAGGGATGATTCGTATGGACCCTTGCCTTTGTTGTATTTCAAAACAATATCACCTTTATCCAAAGGTAAATCATTCGTAGCAAGTCCGAAAGGTTTACGAGTACTAACTCTATCATTATAGAAGGTCTCCGAAGCAGCCTTTACCTTGTCTATGATTGAAACCGCTTCTACATGCCGGAGGAAAGAATCATCCGAAGCCAATTCGCGGAAATGGGTGCTGCTTTTACCTTGATGACAACTGACAAACTCACAATTGCCTTGGCGGTTCTTCTCCCACAGGAAATAGCATACACCACCGGCAATGTCTACATTGTCAAAACAATCGCGGGAGTCTGTATAATCTACGAGCTTGGATATTTGCCTGTCTGCAAGCATCGTCTCTCGAAAAGAACCCAATCCTTTTCCGTCGGTATACCATTTGGCTGGCATGATGACTGAAATGAATTGTGGACTTAGGGTTTTGCTCAAATCTACAAACTTATTGTATATTGGGGTGGAACTGCTATTGTTTCCTCCATCCATTATCTGATACGGCGGATTTCCCACCACTGCGTTGAACTTAAGTTTTTTATCTTTCATACTGTTATTGCCGTAAGTTTTTGGATTGATGATTTTTGCCACGAGTGGAGCGTAGTCTTTGGTTTTGCGGAGCGTCTCCACAAGCCCCTTGATGCACGTGGTATTCGGGTGTATAGAGGCATCGTAGCCCATAAGTACGCGCCGCGTAATCTTCTCTGCCATCGTGGTTTTGCAGACGATAAAGAGGTTGCACTCCACTACTTGTCGCCATAAAGCCCGTTCCTCTTCAGTAGTCTGCGGTGCACCAAACATACCGCCCTCGCCCTGCAATCGGAAGAGCGTGTAGGCGAGCCATAGCGGATAGACACCCGACTTGGAGTTGATTTCGAGGATGCGAGTGTCTGGCGAACCAAGCACACGGTCGGTAACGCCGTCCTGCCGTACAAGACGAGGCTCGGCAATAACCGCTTCATGCTGCTCGTCGTAGAAGTCGTAGCCGCCAATCGTGCCAGACATGTGCAGATTGACCACACGCCACGGTGTCAACACCGTCTCCTTGTCGGGATAGTGGAACGTGGACAAGAGGTTTGCCACTGCCTCCACACGTTCCTTCACGCCCAGCCTGTCGCAAGCCTTGGCACGGTTGAGGATGTCGGCAACAGAAGCGATGAAGGCGTCGTTGTTGTAGAACTTGCCTATCTTCTTGAAATGGTCTTTCGTAAAGCCTTTAGGCATGAACTGCTCCCAAGAATCCTTGTCTATGTCGTTGATAAACTCCTGCAACGAGATGTTCTGGTCGTCCTCCACTACGCCGTAAATCATCATTGGCATACGCACCGACACGATGTTGAGCACGTCTTTCAACAAGGCACGCGCCTGTTCGTCGGGCGAGAGCTTAGCCGCCTTTTTCTTCATCGACGAAGGATTGTCCGGCTTGGGAGTTGTTGTGATGTCTGTGCTCTTGCCGCTGTCTTCCCCCGTCATACCCTCATCGGTCACCTTCACCTTGCCGTCGCTCTTCGACTTCTTGCCGCCTTTGTCTTTTAACGCGGCAGCAATGCCCAGAATCCAATCGAGGTCTGTCTCGCCTACGGTGCTGATGCCCACATAGAGACTATTGTCGCGGAAGCCTTTTCCCACAATATGCTCGGCATAGACACGGTTCACCTGCGTCATGAAGGTGTGGGCATCATAGTCTACTGTGCGTGCCCCATCAATGGCAATCACCGAACAGAAGCGCAGGAAGCTCTGCACCGTCATCCGCTTGCTGCCTTTTGGACTTCCGCCCTTGGGCAGCGTGTTCTTGATAAAGTCGTCGATAACGGTAAGCGTGCGGTCGGGGGCAAAGTCGAAGGCGTAGCACTCGGTCTTGATGCCTGATGTGTACTTGAATGGTGTCTGCGCACGGAAGATGGTCTGCAGGTAGCCCGCAGCCTTCGTGTTGTATGCTCCGGCAAGCATAAACACGGCAGTCCACTGCTCTATGCTCACGCCCGTGGTCATGCGGCCGCATGAGAGCGTGATGGTTCGCTCATGTGCGGCGATGGCATTGTTTACCTTCGCCACACAGTCCTTCTCCAACTTGTCGGTCTTATAGGAATCGTCTGCATCACGTTCTTCCTCCATTTGGTCGCCCTCGCCAGCCACGTTCACCACATGGAACTGGCGGAAGAACGGGTGCTCCTGGAGCATACGGCTCAAAGCCGCAGCAGCCTTGACACCCGGTAACACCCAAAAGGTATGGGCGAAGTAGGCCTTGTATTCCTCACGGCTGAATGGATAATAGCTATCTTCGCTCGGCTGGCAGAGCAAGTCAAGGAAGGCATGCACGTCGTTGGCATGGGCAAAGTCGCCCGCTGACTCTCCCTCCTCCATCGGTCTGCCGTCTTCTGCCACATCGCCAGTGAGCGTGCGGAAAAATTCCGAAAACTCGAAATAGTCCTCCTCGCTGTGGTTGTAGTTCTCAAACACACGCCCCAGATTGTAGGTGCGGATGTTGAGATGTGCCAATCCCTCGTAGGGATTCTTCTCGTCGGGATGGCGAGCGAGCCATTGCTCCTTGGCTTCCTGCTCCTGTATGTAGTCCCAAGTGTAGATTTCCTCGTGCTTGAACCTGTCGAGTATATTATAAGGTGTGCCCGAGAGGTAAAGGAATCGCTTGCATTGCTTTTCGAGCTGATGGATGACCGACTGTCCCAAGGTGGTTGTGATACCCTCATGCGCTTCGTCGATGATTACCAAGTCCCATTTTGTTGAGAATACATCTTGATTCTTCTTAAGTTTACCGGAAGACTTGTCCCAAGAGCCTCGCAAGTCCTGCATGGAGGCAAAGTAGATGAAGGGAACACCCGACTTTGCGAGCGTGTCGAACGACTCGCCCACCTGAGGTTGGCCGTTCTTCTTTTTGTTGCCCGGCTTGGAACCATACTGGTAGCCGTCGAACTTGATAAGGCGGAAATCGTCGAACCATCCACCTTTTACTGCCGGGCGATGCGTGAGGATGAGCGTCTTTCCGAAAGCACACTGCCGCACCACCTCAAGGGCGCATAGCGTCTTGCCGAAACGCATCTTGGCGTTCCACAGCATCTTGCCCTTATGGGCGAAGAAAGCCGTGGTCTGACGGATGGCCGCCACCTGTTCCTCACGGAACGTGATGACAATGTCCGACTTCTTGTTGGCAGGACCGTCGATGTAGTTTCTGCCTTCCTTTACTGCGGCGATGGCGCATTTCACTATCTCCACGTCGCTGATGTCGAACCACTCCTGTGGAGTGCTCTCCAGACTGGGGAACACATGTCGGGTGTAGCCGCTGTTGAGCAGCACTTGGTGTACTGCCGTATCATCGAAATGCACGTCTCGTCCCTCCTCGTCGATGATGTGAGCCAATTCCACATATTCTATATGATAAGGAATGCCCGCTGTTGTGGTCTGCTGGTCGATGCGTGCCTTGGCAGCCTCCAAGAGTAGCTCACAGTTGGGCGGTAACAGGTCGAAAGATTTTGGGGCGGTATTGAGCGTAGCCTTGCCCACTTTCAGAATGCCGCGATGGTTGTCATCGTCTATCGAGTATACATAGATGATGTAGAATGAATAGGTAGATATAATCAGGTTCTGCGCCATAAGTCAATGTTTTTGTGGGTTCAACAAATCCTTGAAAATCATCTCTTCGCCACGGAGAGGTTCCGTACCGTTCCAGTGCATCACTCGACACAGGCGTTGCTGCGGCATTTCGGGAGGGAACATGTCGTTCGTCTGTTCTGTCGGAGTAAATCCGGGAATGCCGTAAGTGAGGCCGTCCATCTGCCAGAGATTCCATGAAATGATTTCTGCCACTTTCCTTAAAGCCGCTTCTTCGGGCAGCCTCTTCACCTTCCATTTCGCCTGATAGTATTCTACGAACGACACGAAGAGAGCCTCACGCGCAAGGAGCAGGTTGTCGCCCTGCCACTCAAAACCATAGATGCTCTGGTAGGCACGGTATACCTTCCTTCGCCACTCGCGCTTCAACTGTTTGCGCTCCTTCTGCGTAAGTTCCTTGCAGTCGTCGGGTGTAAGGCAGTGGATAGCCCAAAGTTTGCGGTCGAGCAGACCGATGCGTTGCCCGACAGGTATGGGCATACCCGTAGTAGCATCATATCGGCTCACGAGATAGGGAGCCTCGCCGCAAGTCAGTTCCAGACGCACGTCAGACACATAGGCGTTGAGCGTCTTGTCCTCGGGAAACCGCAAGGGCACGGCAGGAGTCCATGTATTGTCCTCGTTTTCAGTATTGAACACACCATATTGCCCGAACCAAGCTTGGTCGATGAGATTGTTCTGCTTGTTGCATACCCATGCAGGGGTAAACACCTCCGCCTTGTTTCTGGAGCGCAGCCGCTGGGCTTCACGCTCCTTCTTGATGCGTGGCTGAATGAGCGTGGCGTTTTCTCCTGTAATCTGCTCTACACGGATAGGACACTTTGCCCCATAAGCCTCACCACGGTCGGAATAGTCATCGGTAGCCCAGATGATATTTCCACCCGTGGTGCGCTCTTTCAGCAAAATGTCGAGGATGCCGTCCAACTGGAGAAGACTTTCCTCGCTTGTGTCTATATTGTCTAAGTCCATTCGTTTCTTCCTTTTTACGCAAGCCCAAGGCTCGCTTCAATTCGTTATTCGTCCACTTTGTTTCCTCCTTTACATCATCACGTTGCCACCTTTACCTCCAGCATTTTCTTTCTGGTCTTTAGGACTACCAACGCCAAAGACCACGACGCTTATTGGCT
>CAVJPT010000007.1:0-96885 GCA_963651485.1 Alloprevotella sp.
TGGTCCCTTCGTCTATCGGTTAGGACGAGAGATTTTCATTCTCTAAAGAGGAGTTCGACTCTCCTAGGGACTACTATCAAAGAAAAAAGAGAAAAATGGCAAACCACAAATCTTCTGTAAAGAGAATCCGCCAATCGGCTACGCGCAGACTGCACAACAGATACTACGCAAAGACGATGCGTAACGCTGTGCGCAAGCTCCGCGCTACGACTGAGAAGGAAGCAGCTGCAGAGTTGCTGCCCAAAGTCCAGAAAATGCTTGACAAGCTGGCTAAGAACAACATCATCCACAAGAACAAGGCTTCCAATATCAAGAGCAGCCTGATGTTGCACGTCAACAAGCTCGCCTAAAGACGAGTGGCAGGCTTCCCGAAAGGGGAGAGCGCGCAATAGTTTTGTGGAAAAAGCAATACGGGAGGCACGCCGGGATATTTCGGAGTGCCTCCCTCTTTTGTGCGAAAAGCCGCCGCCAAGCTTTGCGCGTAAGCGAAAGTATGCTATCTTTGCATTGTCTTACCCGCCGGACGGCGGGCGGGACACTTTCTTTTTGAGGATTGTTCCATGGTGTAATGGTTAGCACTAGAGTTTTTGGTACTCTCAGTCCCCGTTCGAGTCGGAGTGGAACAACAACCCCTTCCCCCGAGTCCCGCGCGTTTTACCTTAAAACATTGGCGCGGGACTCTTTATTTTTGCCGGTCAGCCGTATCCGTCCAGCTGCTGCCTGCGCCGAAGCGCCCTTGCAAGCCAAGGGTGCGAGGCGGAAATTGCGGAAAGCGCCGCGCTATTCACCAAAATTTCATTCGCTTCTCCTAATGCCAAAGCGGCGTTATCACTATTTTTGCAAGGAAAAAAGACAATCATAATCAACTTTTTAGTAACTCACTTGCAAAACAAAGGAAGATGAAGAAACTTTTACTTCTTTTCACGGCGTTCCTCGCCGTCTTTTCCGCCTTTGCCGCTGACGTGACCATTTCATGGACGGGCGCGTCAAGCTGGACAACGGTATCCAATGACGTGCTCACGTACACGCAGGGCGGCTACACCGTCACTCTGTCCAAGAACGACGGCTCGACGAACCCCGCTGTACCCGCTGCCAATGATGCCCGCGTATATGCGAAAGGCTCTGTGAAAGTCAGCACCACGGGCGGCAATATGAAGAAGATGGTGTTTGCCGTTTCCACGAAAGGCAAATTCCGTCAGGCCGAGATTACCGCAAGCACCGGTGACGTTGTCGTAGACAATACGGCTTGGACTGTGACCTGGACCGGTGACGCAAAGGAGGTTACCCTCACTGTTGGCGAGAAGGCTGTGTACGGCACAGACGGTGAGTCGAAGGGCGGACAGTTTGACTTTGACAACATTGTCGTGACCGCAGACGGCGACGGCGGGGTAGACCCCACGCCCGACCCTGAGCCCGGCGTCGAGGCAGTGACCATCTTCAGCGAGCCGTTCAGCGCAGACCTTGGCGACTTCACTGTGGACACGAAGACCGAGGGGCTTTCCTATGACGTATGGCAGTGGAGCTCCCAGTACAAGTGCGCTATTGCCAAATCTTATGTAAGCGGCACGCGCTACGCCTCCGAGAGCTGGCTTGTGTCTCCGGTGGTAGACCTTACCAAGGCTACGGACTGCGCTCTCTCTTTCGACAATGCAGGCAACTATTTCACCACGGCTGAGAACTTTGCCGCTGCTGTTTCCGTAAAGATTCGCGAGGAAGGCGGCGAGTGGGTGACGCTCTACTGCAACAACCCTGCCACGGGTACTTCTTTCACTTTTTCCAATGCTACGGCCGACATCTCCGAGTTTGACGGCAAGAAGGTACAGATAGCCTTCGTCTACACCTCTACCGAGGAGCTTGCTGGCACGTATGAGGTGAAGAACGTCCTCATCAAGGGCGTAACGTCTGAAACTCCCGACTTCGTCGAGGCTCCCGTGTTCAGCCCGGCAGCCGGAACTTATGCCGGCTCTGTCACGGTGACCCTCACCGCAGCAGAAGGCACGAGCATCTACTACACTACGGACGGTACGGCAGTGACCACCGAGACCGGCACGCTCTACACCGGTCCCTTCGTTGTCAGCACTACTTGTGACGTGCGTGCCATCGCCGTTCGCGCTGACGGACTGGAAAGCGCAGAGAGCAGCAGCACGTATACGATAAAGAATGCGCCTGAGATAAGCGACAAGCAGGTTCTCTATTACTTCACCGGCAACAAGTGGGGCTTCCCCGTTTCTACCAGCGAATCCACTGTCGAGCTTACTTCCCCCATCGTTGAGGGCAACGTCAGCCTTGACTTTACCAGCGGCAGCACGGCAACCCGTATGTGGGAAGACTTCAACGCTGGTCTGCAGTTCCGCATCTATAACGGCGGTACTATCACGCTTTCCACTACCGACGATGCCAACATCGTGGGCATAGAGTTCAACACCTCCAAGAAAAGCCTTGCTCCCGCGAGCGGCGAGATAGATGCCAACGGCGTGTGGACGGGCACTGCTGCGAAGAGCGTGGCTTTCGACGTGACTGGCACTACCAACATCAACTACATCATCGTCACGCTTGACAAGACATCGGGCATTGACGGCGTTTCCGCCAAGGGCGCAGAGACTGTCAAGGCTATCTACTCGCTTGACGGCCGCAAGCTCCAGCAGCTCGCCAAGGGCATCAACATTGTCAACGGCAAGAAGGTGCTTGTAAAGTAAGCAACGTCACCCCGTAGCCCCCTTTCCCCGCGCGGGAAGTACGGAGGCATACAAATAAAGCCGCCCGGCAGCATCGTGCTGCCGGGCGGCTCTTTTTGCGGGCTATGCGCTGCGCCTTTCTGTCACTCCCCTTGCAGCTGCAAGTCCGAGTATCCGTAGGCGTTGGTGCGCACCCACGTCCAGTTGACGTTGCTTTCCTCGTCCGTATAGCGGTCCTGCGTGCTGGCGGAAACCGGCAGGTAGACACCGCCGCCCATGTCGCGGAACTCAGCCGTAAAGTACTTGTCTTTCTTGCGCGAAACGATGCGCGATATCTGCCACACTTCCGGCACGACATGCAGCTCTATGCTTTTCGTCGTTATGACGTACACCGCGTGTCCGTCTTCCTCGTAGTCGCCTTTGTACTTCAGCGAAGTCTCCTGACCTTTCTCTGCCGCCTTGTCGTAGTTGCGTTTCATCCCGCGTATGGCATCGTATATCATGTCGTAAGGGTTATCCCACTCCCCAATTTTCTTCTTGTACGCCGCCTGCTCCTCGCCCGTGAGCGTGCCGCGCTGCACGTCCAGCGTAGTGCCGGCGTACTTGTACTTGCCCTCCGTGTAGGTCACGCCTTGGCGCACGTCCACGATGAGGTGCGGCTCGCGCTCCATGCTTTGCCACATTTTCTTGTAGCCAAGCAGTCCCATGATAAAATTGACGGTCTTGCGGAAACTCTTGGGCATGTCAGAGAGGTTTCCCAGCGACTCCACCTTGCACACCGCCTCGCACTTGTAGCTCTTCACCCGTTTCTTCAGCGCGGGAGTCTCTGCGAGTTTTTCCAGACAAAGCTTCACTCTGTCCGAGCCCGCCACCACGGCCTCCCCGAGCGCGATGTCGAGCGAGGGCAAGGCAAAGTCGCAGCTTACGTCCTGTCCCGCCATCGTCACTTCCGCAGTCACCGCGTTGTAGCCCAGGCAAGAGGCACGCACCTTGTGCTTTCCCGCCGGCACGTCTTTAAGCTCGTACTCGCCGTACTGGTTGGCGCTGACCGTGCGTCCCAGTCCCTCCGCCACGACGGTGGAGAAAGGCACGGGTTCTCCGTCTCCGTCTTTCACCAGACCTTTCACCGTCCCTTGCGCATAGGCGCAAAAAGCCGCGCACCATAGGGCGGCGGCTCCCAAAATCCTTGTATGTCTCATATACTCGTTGATTGATATGTTTCCCTTAGGGGCATCCGCCTTAATCTTGGGGATAGTCCGCATATCGCATGGCGCAATTATCTTCCCTCCAAAAGCCGCTCGGCGGCAGTCCCGTTTCGCGTCCCTTCCCCGTCTTTTTGGGGGTAAAACACTCCGTGCAAAGGCGCAGCGAAAGCGCGGGCGGAATTGTCGTAAAATACCCCAATCACGTGCAAAGGTAAGACAAAAGCCTTGCAGTCGCGGCGAAAACGTCCTCCCGCCGTCTTGCCGCTCCCGCCGCAAGTGGGTGGCGCGCCACGGACGGAGTCAGTCCGCCGGCAACAAATAGCGATCGCCGCGTACACTAAGCCCCGTCCGCCGT
Organism: Alloprevotella sp.; assembly: GCA_963651485.1. Taxonomy (GTDB): domain Bacteria; phylum Bacteroidota; class Bacteroidia; order Bacteroidales; family Bacteroidaceae; genus Alloprevotella. The sequence goes on from CAVJPT010000007.1 coordinate 4,236, forward strand.
GCGCCTTTGCGCATTATTTCCACTACCTTTGCAGACATTGGAAAATTATACACACATCTGAGACAATATGATGCGCAAAAAGACACTGAACCTCTTGGCCGCCGTGCTGCTATGCATGCCCGCCGCGGCTCAGGAAGCTCCGCTCGGAGGCTACTACTACGGGCAGATGACAGCCCCCACCGGGTGGGAGTGGCAAAGCCCCGACTCCGTGGCCTACAACAAGCTGCAGCCGCATGCGTGGTTCTTCTCCTTCGCGGGGACGGACGAGGCACGCAAGGTGCTGCCCGAAAACAGTTCGCTTTGGCGGTCGCTTGACGGAAAGTGGAAATTCCATTGGGCGAAGAACCCCTCCGAGCGTCCCGCCGACTTCTTCAAGACCGGCTACGACGTTTCCGCTTGGGGCGACATAGACGTGCCAATGAGCTGGAATATGGCCGGCCGGCAGAAAGACGGCAGCTTCAAGTACGGCGAGCCGCTTTACTCCAACCAGCGCGTCATCTTCCAGCACCAAGTGCGCGAGGGCGACTGGAAAGGCGGCGTGATGCGCACCCCGCCCCAGGGCTGGATGACATACAAAAACCGCAACGAGGTGGGTTCCTACCGCCGCACTTTCACCGTGCCCAAGGACTGGGACGGAAAGGAAGTGTACGTCAACTTTGACGGCGTAGACTCTTTCTTCTACCTCTACGTCAACGGACGCTACGTCGGTTTCTCCAAAAACTCCCGCAATCTCGCCGCTTTCGACATTACGCCCTACCTCGCCCCGAAAGGCGGCGAGAATGTACTTGCCGTAGAAGTCTACCGCCAGTCGGACGGCTCATTCCTCGAAAGCCAGGACATGTTCCGTCTGCCCGGCATCTTCCGCAGCGTTTCCCTCACGGCGAAGCCCCGCGTACAGGTTTCGGACATAAAGGCAATCCCCGACTACGACGAGACCTATACCCAGGCGAGCCTCAAGGTCAGCGCAGTGGTGGGCAACCTCACGGCGAAGGCCGCGAAAGGCTATACCTTGCGCTACTCCCTTTATGAAAACAAGCTTTACAGCGACGACAACACCCTCGTGCCGGGCGTGACGGCCACCGCTACGGTGGGCGACCTGACGGCGGGCGGTTCGCTCACCGCCACCGCTACGCTCACGCCGGGCGACAAGGTGAAGCCTTGGAATGCGGAAGCTCCTTACCGCTACACGCTCGTGGGCGAGCTGCTCGACAAAAAGGGAAAGACCGTGGAGACCTTCTCCACGGTGGTAGGTTTCCGCAAGATAGAGATAAAGGACACGCCGGCGGAGAAAGACGAGTTCGGGCTGGCGGGCCGCTATTACTACCTCAACGGGCAGCCCATCAAGATGAAGGGCGTAAACCGCCACGAAAACAACCCCGAGACGGGGCACTACGTCACGCGCGAGCAGATGGAGCACGAAGTATTCCTTATGAAGCGCGGCAACATCAACCATGTGCGCAACTCCCACTATCCCGACGCGCCCTACTGGTATTACCTCTGCGACAAGTACGGCATCTACCTTGAAGACGAGGCCAACATCGAGAGCCACGAGTACTACTACGGCAAGGAGAGCCTTTCGCACGTGCCCGAGTTCAAGAACGCGCACGTCGCGCGCAATATGGAAATGGTGCACAGCACCGTCAACCATCCCTCCGTCGTCATCTGGAGCCTTGGCAACGAGGCAGGCCCGGGCGACAACTTCAAGGCCTGCTACGCCGCCATCAAGGCGTACGACGCCAGCCGCCCCGTGCAGTACGAGCGCAACAACGACATTGTCGACATGGGCTCTAACCAGTACCCCTCCATCGCTTGGGTGCAGGGCGCGGTAAAGGGCAACTACGGCCTCAAATACCCCTACCACATCTCCGAGTATGCCCACTCTATGGGCAACGCCGTGGGCAACCTTGTCGACTACTGGAATGCCATAGAAAGCACCAACTTCTTTATGGGCGGCGCAATCTGGGACTGGGTAGACCAGGCACTCATCGGCGTGGACAAGAAGACCGGCAAGACATTCTGGGGCTACGGCGGCGACTTCGGCGCGGACAACAAGCCCAACGACGGCATGTTCTGCATGAACGGCGTTATGCGCCCCGACCTCACCCCGAAGGCGCAGTACTTCGAGGTAAAGAAAGTGTACCAAAACGTAGGCGTGAAGGCAGTTGACCTCAAAGAAGGACGCATAGAGATATTCAACAAAAACTACTTTGAGCCGCTGCGCGGATACCAGACCGTTTGGTCGCTTTGGAAAGACGGTACTTGCGTGCTTGCCGACCAGCCCTTGCAGGGAGCCAAAAACATTCTTGGCCCGCGCGAAAGGCAGGAGTACACGCTCCCGTACGACTATGCGCAGCTCGACCCCGCTTCGGAGTACTTCGTAAAGGTACAGTTCAAGCAAGGGAAGGACATGCCCTGGGCGAAGAAAGGCTACGTGCAGATGGAAGAGCAGCTGCGCGTAAAGGGTGCAGAGAAAGACGCCGCCCTTCTTAAGGACGCGGCGAAAGCTACGGACGCAGTCACCAAGAGCGAAAGCGCGGACGGCAAGCTTACGCTTTCCGGGAAAAATTTCTCCGTGACCTTTGACAAGACGACTGGCTCAATCCACTCGCTGAGCTACGCCGGAAAGGCGGTCATCAAGGACGGCGACGGACCGAAGCTCGACGCTTTCCGTGCCCCGACGGACAACGATGCCGGCATAGGCTTCCCCAACGCGTGGTTCAAGGATGGTCTTTACGACCTCGGCCACCGCGTCATTGGCCAGCCCACCGTAAGCCAGACAAAGGACGGTGCATGGCAGCTTAGCTTTATGGTAGAGAGCAAGGGCAAGTACGGATGCCGCCAAGTGTACGGCGACCGCGACCGCAACCCCGAAACCGTCTACACCTTCGAGAACGGGAAGAAGGAAACAGACGAGAGCTCGCTGAAGTTCACCGCCAACCAAGTCTACACCGTATACCCTGACGGCTCCGTGGAGCTCCAGAGCGCCATCTCCGCCAACCGCGCGGGCGTGACCCTTCCGCGTGTGGGCTATGCCATGAAGCTGCCCTCTGCGTACAAGAGCTTTGAGTACTACGGCCGCGGTCCGGTCAACAACTACGCTGACCGCAAGACGGGACAGTTTGTCGAGCGCCACAAGGGTATAGTGGGCGAGCAGGACATAATGCTCCCCAAGCCCCAGTCAATGGGCAACCGCGAGGAAGTGCGCTGGTGCGCCCTGCGCGATGCATCGGGCAGCGGAGCAGTCTTCGCGGCAGACAGCGTGATGTCGGCTTCCGCACTTCCGTGGAGCCAGACGCAGCTCACCGTAGCCGCACATCCCTACCAGCTGCCCGTTTCCGACGGCACATACCTGCACCTTGACGCAAAGGTGACCGGCTTGGGCGGCGCGAGCTGCGGCCAGGGCGGTCCTTTCACGGAGGATCAGGCACAGAGCGGCAACTACAACTTCGGTTTCGTCATCCGTCCGCTCGCTGCATCGGCAGACGCAGGCGAGACGGCCAAGGTTACGCTCTCCGGCGAGCAGCCCATCAGCATCGCGCACGACCGCACCGGAAAGGTCACGCTCAGCACTCCCGCCAAGGGTCGTGTCATCATGTACTCGCTCGGCGGCGGCAAGAAGAGCGTCGCTTACTCCGCCCCCGTCAATATGCGCGCCGGCGGCAAAATCACGGCGTGGTACAAGGACAACCCGACGATGAAGACGTCCATGACGTTTGAGAAGATAGAGAGCGTGCCTTTGCAGGTGGTGTTTGCCTCCTCGCAGGAGCCGGGCAGCGGCGACGCGGCCAATCTCGTAGACGGCGACCCCTCGACGATATGGCACACTATGTACTCCATAACGCAGGCGAAATATCCGCACTGGATAGACTTCGACGCTGGCGAGGCGAAGCTGATGAAGGGCTTCTCGCTCCTCCCGCGCCAGTCCGGCGTAAACGGCTGGGTAAAGGATTACGAGATATACGTAAGCCAGGACGGCAAGAGCTGGGGCGAACCTGTGCAGAAAGGCACGTTCGCGGGCAACGCCGAGCTTAAGAAAGTGCTCTTCGCCAAGCCCGTCCGTGCGCGCTACATACGTTTCCGCGCGCTGAGCGAGCAGAACGGGCAGGACTACGCCTCCGGCGCAGAGTTCACGCTCATAGCGGAGTAAGACACTTTCCCGGCCGGTTTTCCGGCAAGGCACGTCGGCGGTGAGCTGCCGTGCCGCAAAATACAGTCAAGGCATACGCCGGGACAGCGCGTTCAGCGTTGCCCCGGCGTTCCTCTTTATCGCAGCAAAATCCGTCGATAAGGGAACGAAATGGTTTCGGATTTTTAACAAGCGCAGATTTCCGCATTTGGAAAACGGAAAAATATTTTGTATCTTTGTATTAGAAAAGAGAGGAATCGCGCCCGTCGCGGCTCCTCTCTTTCGTGTTGTTGAGTATCAGTGACTTACGAAGGCAAAAAGTGTACATCCCCGCGCTCCGGGATGTACATGTAGGAGCTACTGCCCCTATTCCCGTCGCGACTAAGCCGGTCTTATTTTCCGGAAGGCCTATTCCCCGCGAAAACAAGTCCCTTTTTGCGCAAAACTGGGAACGGGCTACCATTAAATAATCATAAAAATTAGTGTCCTGAAAAGACGGCAAAATTGTGCTTCCCGCGACGAAATGGCGCACAATTATGCACCTTGCTGGACGGGCATTATGATGCCGCCAGAGAGGTGCGCGGTATGGTGCGGGAAATATGTGTTTGGCGCACACGGCAGGCGTTTTGGCATCCTTTGAATCCCTCTTTCCCCACATTTTTGCAGAAAAAGGCGGCAAAGTTTTGCTTGTTTGTCGGAAAAACTTACTTTTGCAACGCTTTTCCAACGGGGAGAGCTTTTATGGTGCTTATAGTTCAGTCGGTTAGAGCGTCAGATTGTGGTTCTGAATGTCGTGGGTTCGAATCCCACTAAGCACCCCACCAGCGATAGAGCGGCGGAAGTTTGCCAAACGGCATACTTCCGCCGCTTTTCTGTGCTTCTTTCCCGTCTTTCGCGCGGTGGGGCGTTCGGCGCAGGGTAGGAGAGAGGCGTGCGCTTGGGGCTGAAAGCAAAAATCTTCCTATATTGCGGCAGGTTATCCGAGCGGCATACGTTTTCCGCTTATTGTTTTTACCTTATAACACCAATCTTGCTATGAAAAAGACGCGACACAGGGTCCTCACAGCTATTTTTGCGGCGGCGCTCTTGCTAATGTCTATCGCGGGGTCGGCGCAGGGACACGCGCCCGCTTCCGCTTTGCCGGTAGTCAGCATACCCGCCGCCGAGGCGGGGACGGAGAACGTGCCGCTCAGCTCGCTCGAAATAGGAAAAGCCGCGTGCGGGTGGGGTACGATAAAAGCCGACAAAAGCATTGAAGGCAACCCCATCACCCTGCGCGACACTGTGTATGCGAGCGGCGTGGGGACGCACGCGCCCGGGAAAATAATTGTGAAGCTCAACGGATCGGTGACGCGCTTCTACACCCGAGTGGGCATAGACGACGAAGTGCGCTCCGAAGCCTCGGGCGACCGCACGCAGGGCACTTGCCTGTACCGCGTGTCGCTGCGCGGGCAGGACGGCGAGACGCAAGTGGTGGCCGAGGGCACAATCACAGCCTTCGACGCGCGGACTCCCGAGCTGAATGTCGACGTGAACGGGTGGAAATACCTCATCCTTGAAAACGAGAACGGAACGGGCGGCAACGGCTGCGACCATGTAGACTGGGCCAACGCCTATCTTGTCTTCCAGGACCAAAACTCCACGCGTCCCGCCATCGTCTCCGAAGAGGCGCTCGAGGGAGGCTTGGCTTGTGCCACTACGGTCTTTTCGCAGCCCGGCGTGCGCTTTATGCACAAGGTACGCACCGTTGACCCTGCCGCAAAAGTGGCGGTGGAGGGGCTGCCCGACGGGCTTTCGTGGAACGCCGCCCGCCAGACAGTAGAGGGGAAAGTGGCCCGCGCCGGCGTGTACCGCTATACCATAAAAGTGGAAGAGAACGGGGACGTGACGGACAACGTCGTGACGTTCACCGTCTCCGACAAACTCGCGCAGCCCACGCCTTTCATGGGCTGGCAGTCGTGGAATGCCGTACAGAGCGACATTTCCGAGAAAATAGTGCGGCAGGTGGCGGACTTTTTCTTGGAAAGCGGACTGTATGACGCGGGGTGGAACACCATCGGGCTTGACGACTGGTGGCACGCCGACAAGCGGGCGGCGGACGGCAAGCCAGTCCCCAACGCCACGCGCTTCCCCAACGGCTTGCGGGCCGTGGGCGACTATCTGCACGACAAGGGCATGCAGTTCAGCCTTTACACCAACGTGGCAGAGAAAACCTGCGCAAGCGCCTTCGGCACGTACGGCTACGAAAAGACCGACGCGGAGGCCTACGCCGGCTGGGGCGTCGACCTTGTGAAAACCGACTACTGCTTCGCCCCGGACGACGTGGAGACGTGCCGCGCACGCTACACGAAATGGGGAGAGGCTCTCCGCGCATCAGGCCGCGACATACGCCTCTATGTATGCGAATGGGGCGTGCGCGAGCCGTGGAAATGGGGTGCGGAAGCGGGTGGCTGCTGCTGGCGCGTGTCGCAGGACGTGCGTGACTGCTGGATAGGCTCGGGCTCGGGCGTGGGCGTGACGCAGAGCATCAACGTGATGAAAAATCTCTCCGCCTGGCAAGGCGTCAACCGCTTCAACGATGCCGACATGCTTTGCCTCGGGCTGCACGGCACGGGAAAATCGTCCAACGACCTCTGCCTCACGGGCCCGGGGATGACGCAGGACGAGTACGGCACGCAGTTTGCCCTCTGGTGCATGTGGTCTTCGCCGATGCTGCTCACCTTTGACCCGCGCACGTTCTCCGATAACGCAGACTACGAAGACGACATGCGCATGCTGCTCAACCGGGAGCTGATTGCGCTCAACCAGGACCCGATGGGGCAGCAAGCCGACCTCGTGTCGGAAAACGGCGGGTTTGTCATCTTTGCAAAGGATCTTGAGAACGGAGACGTGGCGCTTTCCGCCACCAACCTCGGCTCAGTTTCGCGCACCGCCACTTTCAATTTTGCCGACATACCCGCGCTCGAAACAGAGAAAGCGTACACTTGCCGCGACATTTGGGCGCAGAAGAAACTTTCCGACGTGAAGGGCAGTTTTTCCGCATTGGTGCGGCCGCATGCCACGCGCGTGTTCCGCCTGAGCGGCAAGGACGCGGCGCAGGTGTCCCGTGCCGTCTCCTCTGACGGCAAGCTGAAAGTGTCTGTGCGGCACGGACAGCTGCGCGTGACCGGCTGCGGCGCGAAAGGCCGCGAAAAGCGTGTGCTCGTGAGCGACTGCGCAGGGCGTGTGGTGGCGCAGGCCACTTCGGCGTCCGACGAAGTGACGCTTCGCTGCCCCGACGCTTCCGGCGTGTATGTGGTGAGCGTGGTGTGTGACGCGGAAGCGCGTGCGGAAAAGGTGGCTGTGAAGTGACAGACGCGGCGGACGGGAGAGCGCAAGGCTTTCTTGGCGCGCCGGGCAAAGGGACTGCAAAGTTGGTTTGGGGATAAAACCCGTCTCCGCTAACTTTGCAGTCCCGTCCGCATTATGCCCGGGGTTTTTATTCTTGGTTTTGAAAGAAACGACGACAGACATGGCCAAAATTCTCTTCCTTTCCGACATCCACGGCTCGCTCCCCGCGCTGGAGAGCGTGCTTTCCTTTTATGACGCAAACGGCTACGGACTGCTTGTGCTGCTCGGCGACCTGCTCAACTACGGGCCGCGCAACGGTCTCTGCAAGGGGCTTGACCCGCAAGCCGTGGCAGAGCGGCTCAACGCGCGTGCGGCGGACATCGTCGCCGTGCGCGGCAACTGCGACTCCGAGGTCGACCAAATGCTGCTGCGTTTCCCCATCCAGGCCGACTATACCATGCTGCTCGTAGACGGCCGCCGCTTCTTCGTGACGCACGGGCACGTCTACAACGAGAAACGCCTGCCCGAGTGTCCCTCCTGCGACGTCTTCGTCTATGGGCACACCCATCTCTACACCTTGCAGCCGGCAGCGGCGGACGGCACGCGTCCTGCTGTGGTCAATACCGGCTCGCCTACGTTCCCCAAGGGCGGAAACCCGCCCACCTTTGCCACGTACGACGACGGCGTGCTGACGGTGCGCGGGATGGACGGCACGCCGCTCGCCTCGCAGCTGCTTTGACGGCGAAGAAAGGCCGTTTGTAGAAGAAAGGGGCGCGTGCGGACGCATTACGAAACTTTCTTAGTAATTTCGCGAACAATTCGCAACACAACTACTAAAAGCATGGACACAAACAGCAAAAGCGCCGGCGAGGCCCTGGCGCAGGGAATGTCTAACATTTACGACACCGTGGACACCGCCACCGCTTCCGCCATCAAGCAGGAGCTGCAGGACCACTTCGGAAAGGGCCTGTACTACCGCATGAAGAGCGGAGAGAAGAATATTACCCCCGAGCAGCAGCATTACATCGCGGAGACTTTCTCCCGCCACGGCGTGGACGCTCCTCCCGTGTACGACCGTATGGTTACGGCCTAAGGCGCGCGGCACGCGCTTCCGTAAACCATAGAGTCTTTCGGCAATGGCTTATATCGGTCTTTTCGTCCTGATTGCGCTGCTCCCCGACCTGTACATCTGGCAGAGTTTTGTCAAGAACAGCGGGCTTGTGTGGAGGGTGCTGTTTTGGCTGCCTTTCGCGCTGCTTGTGCTTCTCCCGTTGTGCGGGATAGCGGGACGCGGCTTGCAGACGGCGTTCTACGTCCTTGTGATTTTGACGCTCTGCTGGGTAGTCCCCACCTGGCTCTTCGCCTTGTGCTCGCTTGCGGGCCGCGGGCTTGCCCATTTCGCCCCAAGCGCGGCGGCGTGGGGAAACGGCGCGGGGCTTGCCCTCTCCGGCGCGGTGGTGCTTTCCTCCGCCGTCGGGCTCACCGCGGGCTGGCGGCACGTGGTGGAAAAGCGGACGGACATAGTCGCGCCCGCACTTCCCGAAGCCTTTGACGGATATACCATCGTCCACCTCTCAGACTTTCACATCGGCACCTATGCCGCCGCCCCCGCAATGGTTGACAGCATCGTGGAGAAAGTGAACGCGCTGCACGCGGACGCAGTGGTCTTCACGGGCGACCTTGTGAACGCCGACCCGGAAGAGATCACGCGCTTTATGCCCGCGCTTTCGCGCATCAAGGCGCGTGACGGCGTCTTCTCCATTATGGGCAACCACGACTATTGCCTACATCGGCGCTACACCCCGCCCGACACGCCCGCCCGCGCCGTGGCGGAGCTGGTGCGGAAAGAGCGGGCGATGGGCTGGCAGCTGCTGCTCAACGAGCACAGCGTAGTGCGGCGCGGCGCAGACAGCATCGCCATCGTCGGCGTAGAGAACGACGGTGAGCCGCCGTTCCCGATGAAAGGCGACCTCCCCCGCGCCATGCGCGGACTCCCGCCGCACATATTCAAGGTGCTGCTCAGCCACGACCCTACGCACTGGCGGCGCAGAGTGCTTCCGGAGACCGACATCGCGCTCACCCTATCTGGACACACGCACGCTATGCAGCTGCGCCTCGGCAGTCTGTCCCCCTCGGCGCTGAAATACAGCGAGTGGGGCGGACTTTACAAGGAGGGCGGCCGGCAGCTGTACGTCAGCACGGGTGTTGGCAGCAACGTGGCTTTCCGCCTCGGCGCGTGGCCGGAAATAGACATACTTACGCTCAAGAGAAAGTAGGGCGGGGAAAGCAAAACAAGCACGCATCCTCCGCACATAGCCGTTGTCACGCGACAGAGCGGCGGCGTGTGCGGAGGATGCGCGTTTGTTTTATACAAAGTCCTTTCTCCGGCCGGCGTGCGCGCATTTCGCTTCCCGCATAGAAAGCCTTAGCCAGAGCGGGCGGCTTTATTCGGGATGCACGTCCCCTTTGTCGGGCAGCGGTTTCCAGCCCTCGCCGAAAGTGTCATAGGCATCCGTCACGACGACAAAGGCCCGCGGGTCAGCCTGCTTGATGGAGAGTTTCACGCCCATTACTTCCTTGTAGCTTACAACAAGGAATACCATTTCCTTCTCCCGCCCGGTGTAAAGTCCGCTGCTTTTGATGCGCGTGGCGGTGCGGTCAAGGTCTTTGAGGATATACTGGTGCAGCTCCTCGAGATTGTGGTCGCTGATGACGAAAAGCAGTTTGTCGTTCTTCGCGCCGTTGATGACGCGGGCAAGTACCCGTGAGCAGACGTAGATGGCGATGAGCGAGTAGAGGGAAAGCAGCCACGAGCCGCCGCCCGTGCCGTCTTCCTGCCCCAGGCCGAAGCCTATCACGAGAAGGCCGAAGCCCACTACCGCACCGTCTACCATAAGGATGCCGGAAGAGAACTTTATGTGCGCGTACTTCTGCAAAATCATCGCCACAATGTCGCTGCCGCCCGTGGTGGCCTGTTGGCGTAGCACCAGGCCTTCGCCTATGCCGATGACGGCCGCGCCGAAGATGGTGGTGAGCATAAGGTCGCCGCTCAGGTCAAGCGTCCCGCCGAGCAGCTGCGCGGGGTCGAGCGAGCGGAGCGCCTCTTCCGTGGGGTAGGCGAGCCAGGAAAGCGCGTTCATGATGAAGGGCGTAGTGAGCGCGGCGGCGACGGTGCGTCCGCCGAGCTTCGCGCCAAGCAGCAGCACGGAGATGACAAGCAGCGGGACGTCGAGCATGTACCCGAACGTGCCGACCTGTATCGAGGGAAACAGGTTGTGCAGCACGATGCTCGTGCCGTACACCCCGCCGGGAACGATGTTGTAGGGATTGATAAAGAAGACAAACCCCGCGGCCATAATGGTGCAGCCAAGGAAGATGTTTATCCAAGACAGTACGCCCTTTCTCATAGCTGTAAAATTGCTTTTATGCATAAATATGCAGCGAATATACAACTTTAAGCCGTAAAACAGCGCGGGCGTGGCTATTTACGCTGAAAGGAAAGGGGCGGGTGGCGGCAAATGGCGCGTTTTGCCTACTTTTGCGGCAACTTCCCTTTCCGTGCGCGTCAGTGCACGCGGGCAGTTTTCAGCTTATCTCCCGTAGACATGAAGCTTCCGCATATACGCATCAATATATATGTCTTTGCGCTGCTTATGGTGCTGCCTGTGCTCCTCCTGCGCGATTTCACGCCGGACAACGAGCTGCGGTATCTGAATATTGCCGACGAGGCGATAAGCGGCGGACACCTTTTCGCCTTCACCAATCAGGGCGTGCCTTATGCGGACAAGCCGCCCCTCTATCTGTGGATAGTGATGGCGGGCCGGGCGCTGCTGGGCGGCCACTGTATGTGGTTTCTCTCCCTTGCCTCGCTGCTTCCCGCTTTCGGCATTGTGGCGGTCATGAGCCGCTGGATGCGGGGCGAACTCTCTTTGGAGGGGCAAAATACCGCGCGCTGGCTGATGCTGACAAGCGCGTATTTCATCGGCTCTGCGCTTGTGCTGCGCATGGACATGCTGATGTGCCTGTTTATCGTGCTTGCCCTCCGCACGTTCTACCTTTGGCACGCGGCCGGGAAGAACGCTCCGCGCCGGTATGCGTGGCTTTTCCCCCTTTACTGCTTTCTCGCTCTTTTCACGAAAGGACCTGTGGGCTTGCTCGTGCCTTTGCTTGTCCCCGTCGTCTGGCTTGTGTGCCGGCGCGAGTGGCGCTGCATAGGACGGTATCTGGGCTGGCGCACGTGGAGCGTGCTGCTTGTGCTTTGCGGGCTGTGGTTTGCAGCCGTGTATGCCGACGGCGGGGCCGAGTATCTGGACAATCTGCTTTTCCACCAAACGATAGACCGGGCCGCGAAGTCGTTCCACCACGCCCGTCCTTTCTGGTACTACGCCCTTTCCATGTGGTATGTCGCCGCTCCGTGGTCGCTTCTGACGGCCGGCTGCGCGGTGGCCGCCGTACGGCGGGGCTGGCTGCGCGCTCCGCTGCAGAGCTATTTCGCCGTGGTGTGCGTGGTGACTTTCGTGATGCTTTCCTCTTTCAGCTCGAAAGTGGACATATACCTCTTGCCCGCGCTTCCGTTTGCCTCCGCGCTTTGCGCGATCTGGGCAGACCGTCTCCCGCACCGCACGCGTTGGGCTGAAGCGCTGCTGGCAGTAGTCCCCGCCTTGCCCTTTGCTTTGGCCGCGCCTGCTGCCGCGTTCTGCTCCGCGCGGGTGGCGGGTGCTGAGGCTTTTGTCACGCCGCTGGTGCTGGTGGCTGCCGCACTGTTGTCGGTAACCGGCTTGGTGGCGTTTTGGCTTCTCTTCAAGCGTCACGACGTGCTGGGCACGGTGCGGCTTCTCTCGGCGGGCTTGCTCGCCGCCGTCTTTGTGGCGGCGTGGGACTTGCCGCGGCTCAATCCCTACATAGGCTACGGCGCGGTGTGTGCCGAGGCCGGACAGGCAGCAGACGCGTACCGGGCGGCGGAGATACGCACCTACAACGTGCGGCGTGCGGAGAACATGAGCGTCTACCTTGGCCGCCCCGTGCGGCAGATGGACGCGGCGGAGCTTTCCGCTCCCGACAGCGTGTGCTCTGTGCTGATAGTGCGCACAAAGGACTGGCGGTGCGACAGCGTGCTGCGCTGCGTGCCGGGGCTGCGGGCGGAAAGCGAATGCGGACCGTACACGCTTTGCGTGAAAGGGAAATAATCGGAAACAAGAAACGAGGAACGGGGCAGCATATCCGCCCCGCGAACGCAATAATGGCAATGAACCTTACAAGCAACTACGACTTCACCATCGTTGTGCCCGTGTACAACGAGGAAGACAATATCGCACGGCTCGAGAAAGAGCTGGCGGCTTTCCTGCCGCAAAGCTCGCGCAAGGCCTGCGTGCTTTTCGTCAACGACGGCAGCCGTGACGGCAGCCTCGCCCTTATAAAGGACGTGTGCGGGCGCAACGCGGACTTCTTCTACATCTCTTTTGTGAAGAACTGCGGCCTGAGCGCCGCCATCAAGGCCGGCATCGACACGGCGCAGTCGCCGCTTGTGGGATACATTGACGCCGACTTGCAGACCGCGCCGGAGGACTTCAATGAACTGCTTCCGTATGCCGGCGAGTACGAACTCGTAATGGGCATCCGCGCCAACCGCAAGGACTCTTTCTTCAAAAACTTGCAGTCGAAGATAGCCAACGGCTTCCGCCGCCGCATGACGGGCGACACGGCACGCGACACGGGCTGTCCGCTCAAGGTGCTGCACACGGACGTGGCGAAGCGGCTTCCTTTCTTTACGGGCATGCACCGTTTCCTCCCTGCGCTCATCCTTTTGGAGGAGGGGCGTATGAAGCAGATACCCGTGCGCCACTTCCCGCGCACGGCGGGCGTGTCCAAGTACCATCTCTGGAATCGTCTCGTCTCGCCCTTCCTTGACTGTTTCGCCTACCGCTGGATGAAAAAACGCTATATCCGCTACGAGGTGGGAGAAAACGACATCACAGCCTGACCTATGCCTGTCGCTCTGATATATGCCATAGGCTTTCTGGCGCAGGTCTTCTTTTCTGCACGCATACTCGTGCAGTGGGTGATGACGGAACGGGCGCACAAGGTGCTTTCGCCCGCCGTCTTTTGGGTGTTTTCCCTTTGCGGCTCCTACCTGCTTTGCCTTTACGGCTGGCTGCGCACGGACTTCAGCATCGTGCTCGGGCAGTTTATCTCCTATTATGTCTATTTGTGGAATCTCCGTGCCAAGGGCATTTGGGGCAAACTCCATATCGTTTTCCGCGCCGTGCTGGTGCTGACGCCCGTGGCTGCCATCTGCTGGGCAGCGCGTGACGCGGCGGGCTTCGTGGAAAGCTTTCTCCGCAACGAAGACATACCGCTCTGGATGGTGGTGTGGGGCTCGTTGGGACAGGTGATATTCACTTTCCGCTTTGTCTACCAGCTTCTCTATTCACGCCACTGCGGGGAGTCGGTACTTCCGGCGGGCTTTTGGCTGATGAGCCTTACGGGCGCGCTCATCATAGTAAGCTACGGCGTGCTGCGCCTTGACCCCGTGCTGATATTGGGGCAGAGCTTCGGGCTTGTGGCTTATGTGCGCAACCTCTTGATAGGTCGCCGCGCCGCCCGCGAGGCATAAACGGGCGCGGTGCGGCTGGCGACGGAGAGCGGCTGCTTACCATTTTTACGCCATTCGTTCCCCCGTTTACGGGAAACGCCGCGCCGTGGCGGCGAAGTGCGGGCGCAGCGCGTATATTTGCAGACGTAAAAAGGCGGAGGCGCGTGCGTGCCGCCACAAAGGCATTGTTTATGGACAAGGACATTATCCCGGTTGACTCTATCTCGCAGTACAACGAAAAGTTCGGGCTGGAAACACTGCACCCGCTGGTGAGCGTGATAGACCTCTCCAAGTCGAAGCCGATACGCCACGAGCGCCATCTCTTCGGCTTTTATGTGGTTTTCCTTAAAGAGGTGAAGTGCGGCGACCTCGTCTACGGCCGACAGCTCTACGACTACCAGGAGGGCACGGTAGTGGCTTTGGCGCCGGGACAGGTGGCGGGCGTGCGCGACAACGGCGAGACCTTCCAGCCCAAAGGATGGGCCTTGTGCTTCCACCCCGACTTGATACATGGCACATCCCTTAGCGCGCACATGAAAGAGTACAGCTTCTTTTCCTACGAGAGCAACGAGGCACTGCACCTTTCCGAGCGCGAGCGCGAGGTATTCCTTGACTGTCTGCAGAAGATACAGATGGAGCTCGACCACGCCATAGACCGCATGAGCAAACGGCTTATCGCTACCAACATAGAGCTGCTGCTGGACTACTGCCTGCGCTTCTACGAGCGGCAGTTCATAACCCGCGAGCACGTCAACCGCGACATCCTCACGCGTTTCGAGGGCTTGCTTGACGAATACTTTGCCTCCGACAAGCCGCGCCGCGACGGACTTCCCTCTGTGCGCCATTTCGCGGAGAAACTCTGCCTGTCGCCCAACTATTTCGGCGACCTCATAAAGAAAGAGACCGGCCGCTCGGCTCAGGACTTCATACAGCGGCGCATCGTGAGCCTCGGCAAAGAGCGCGTCCTCAACCCGCAGTTTTCCATCAGCGAGGTTGCCTACAGCCTCGGCTTTCAGTACCCGCAGCACTTTACGCGTGTCTTCAAGCGTGCCGTGGGCATGACCCCGCAGGAGTACCGGCAAAGCGCGGTGTAGGCACACTTCCAGCCGCGCAAATTCCCCTTGGAAAAGTTTTCTGCTTGCCTTGCGCGTGTTTTCCGCTACTCCGTGCGGGGAGACACCGGCTTTTCTGATATGAAAGGTGCTTTCGGCGGCAAGCGGGCGTATCGGAAATGCCCTTGTCCGGCAATTTTGGCCGGACAAGGGCATTTGTTTTGCGTTTCAGCCCCTTTGCACTAATTTTGCAGTGCAGTAAAAGAATAATTTCCAAGTCACTTAAATACTTCGATGAATTTTGTAGAAGAACTGAAATGGCGCGGCATGCTCCACCAGATGATGCCGGGTACGGACGAACTGCTTACCAAAGGGATGGTGACGGCGTATGTGGGCATCGACCCGACGGCCGACTCGCTTCATATCGGGCACCTTTGCTCGGTGATGATGCTTCGCCACTTCCAGCGTGCGGGACACCGTCCCCTTGCGCTTGTTGGAGGCGCGACGGGCATGATAGGCGACCCCTCCGGCAAGAGCGCGGAGCGCAACCTCCTTACCGAGGACGTGCTGCGGCACAACGTGAGCTGCATCAAGCAGCAGCTCTCCCATTTCCTTGACTTCGACTCTGACGCGCCCAACGCCGCAAAGCTGGTCAACAACTACGACTGGATGAAGGACTTCTCTTTCCTTGACTTCGCCCGCGAGGTGGGAAAGCACATCACGGTCAATTACATGATGGCCAAAGACAGTGTGAAGAAGCGCCTTAACGGCGAGGCTCGCGACGGCCTTTCTTTCACGGAGTTCACCTACCAGCTCCTGCAGGGCTATGACTTCCTTCACCTCTATCAGGCCGAGGGCTGCAAGCTGCAGATGGGCGGTTCGGACCAGTGGGGCAATATCACCACGGGCACGGAGCTTATACGCCGTACCCTTGGCGCCGAGGCCGATGCGTACGCGCTTACTTGTCCGCTGATAACAAAAGCCGACGGAAAGAAATTCGGCAAGACGGAGCAGGGCAACGTATGGCTTGACCGCCGCTACACCACGCCTTACAAGTTCTACCAGTTCTGGCTCAACGTAGGCGACGAGGAGGCCGAACGCTACATAAAGATATTCACGTCCCTTTCCCACGAAGAGATTGACGCGCTCATTGCCGAACACCGCGCCGACCCGGGACGCCGCATGCTGCAGAAGCGGCTCGGCGAGGAGGTGACGTGTATGGTGCACAGCCGCGCCGACTATGAGATGGCGGTAGAAGCCTCCAACATCCTCTTCGGAAAGGCTACAAAGGAGAGTCTGCTTAAGCTTGACGAGGCTACGCTCCTCAGCGTCTTTGACGGTGTGCCGCAGTTTGAGGTGGCGAAAGACAGCGTGCTTGGCGCGAAAGCGGTAGACCTTTTCGCCGAAACCACGAAATGCTTCGCCTCAAAAGGGGAAATGCGCAAGATGGTGCAGGGCGGCGGCGTAAGCCTTAACAAGGAAAAGCTGCAGGCTTTCGACCAGACGATAGGCGAGGGCGATCTGCTGGACGGAAAATACTTGCTCGTGCAGCGGGGAAAGAAAAACTATTTCCTCATCATAGTGAAATAAAACGCCACGGCGGGTTCTTGCCGCCGAGGGTGCGCAAAAGACGAAAGGGCGTGTCAAAGGAAAGCGGCACGCCCTTTTCCGTTTCTTTAACCTAATACTTGCGCAATGGAAGAGGCTGAATTTGTAAAACTGCGCGGGCTTCCCGTTTCCCGTCTCGCGCTTCTGCTTGCCGCTCGCAAAGAGCCGGAGGCCGATTTCCTCTTGCGCCAGGCTGAGGGATGGCAGCGTATGAGGACGAAAGTGCCGGCGTGGGCTGCGACGGAGGGACTGCACTATCCGCCGCGCCTTTCCCTCGAGCAATGCTCGGGCGAGGCGGCGGCACGCTACAAGGCGGCGGTCGCGGAAAGGCTGTTGGCGGGAAAAGAGGATGCCTCCCTGACCGACCTTACCGGCGGGATGGGCGTAGACTTCTCTTTTGTCTCGCGCCATTTCGCCAGTGCCGTGTACGTCGAACGGCAGGAGACGCTATGCGCCGCAGCGCGGCACAATTTCCCCTTGCTCGGCTTGCCCGGGGCAAAGGTGGTGTGCGGAGACGGCGCGGACTATCTCCGCGAAATGGCGGCGGTGGACATTATATATATAGACCCCGCACGGCGCGACACTGCGGGGAGGAAAACCGTGCGTATTTCCGATTGCGAGCCTGACGTGGTAGGGCTGAAAGCCCTGCTGCTTTCCAAGGCGAGGGTGGCAGTGATGGTGAAACTCTCGCCGATGCTCGACATAACGGAAGCCGCGCGTGAGCTTGGCTGCGTAAGCGAGGCACACGTAGTGGCGGCAGACGGAGAGTGCAAAGACTTGCTGCTTGTGCTGCGGGCGGACGCGGGCGAGGCGCCGCAGTTGTACGCCGTCGAGGACGGAGCGGCTTTCCGCTTCACAGCCGCCGAGGAGGCATCGGCTGCCGTGACGTATGCCGAAGGGGTAGGGGCTTACCTTTACGAACCCGGGGCTGCGCTGATGAAGGCGGGGGCTTTCAAATTGTGTGCCGCCCGTTACGGGCTTGAAAAGCTGCACCCCAACTCCCATTTGTACACCTCCGCCCAGTTGGTGCCCGACTTCCCCGGTCGCGCCTTTGCCGTAAAAGCCGTGTACGGCTTCGGGAAGAAGGACATCAACGCCCTGCGCCGCGACACGCCGCAGGCCAACATCGCCACGCGCAATTTCCCCACCGGCGCAGAGGCTCTGCGCAAGAAGCTCAAACTGCGCGACGGAGGCGACGACTATCTCTTTGCCACCACTCTCCGCGACGGCCGCCACGCCCTCGTGCGGTGCGGTAAATGCGCCCCGCAGACACGCGCGGAATAAGTTTTTCCAAAAAAAACACGTCCGGGGCTGTAACTTTTCCCCGCTTCGCCCGTCTTCCATATAGAGAGCCAAAGATGAAAGAGACAGACTTCCGGCGCGACCTGCTCCCTCTGAAAGACAAACTTTTCAGACTCGCGCTCCGCGTCACCCTTAACCGCCAGGAGGCGGAAGACCTTACGCAGGACACGCTCCTGCGTGTGTGGAGCAAGCGCGGGGAGCTGGGCGAGGTGGACAATCTTGAAGCCTACTGCGTCACTGTCTGCCGCAACCTCTCCCTTGACCTCGTCGCCCGCAAAGAGCGCGGCACCGCGCAGCTTGGCTGCAGTGAGGAGGAAACGCCCGACAGCGCGCCCTCCGCGCAGGAGCGAATGGAGCGGGACGAACGCATGCGCCGCTTGCACCGGACGCTGAACGCCCTCCCCGAAAAGATGCGCACTGCCGTACAGTTGCGCGACATCGAGGAAATGGCTTACCGCGAGGCGGCTGAGGCAATGGGGGTGAGCGAGGCGGACTTCAAAGTGACGCTGCACCGCGCGAGGAAGGCACTCAGGGAGGCTCTCTTGAAAGAATGACGACAATGGACTACAAGTATATCGAACAACTGCTGCAACGCTACTGGGACTGCGCCGCTACCGTAGAGGAGGAGCGCGTCTTGCGGGCGTTTTTCAGCCAGGAGGACATTCCCGCCGGGCTGCACCGCTACCGCGTGCTGTTCGGGTACGCTGAAGAGCAGTCGCATATAGGCCTTGGCGACGATTTTGACCGCCGCGTGCTTGCTGCCATAGGGGAAGAACATGCAGCGTCAGAGGAAGCAGAGAAAACTGCGGAGGAAAAGACGCCAGCCTTCGTGGTGGAGGCGCACCGCATAACGCTTGCCTCCCGCCTGCGCCCGCTTTTCCGCGCCGCGGCCGCCGTGTCCATCGTCACGCTGCTTGGCTTGGCTGCGCAGCATTCGTTCGGCATCTCCGGCGACGGGGCTACGGACGGCTGGGACTACAACCAGGCGGCCTACAAAGACTCCTACCAAGACCCCGAAAAGGCTTACGAGGCTGGGATGAAAGCATTGAACATGTTCAAGCAAGGACCCAAGACGGCGGTAGCCGACAGCGCGGCGGGCAAGTCCGCGCCCAAGGTTGCGGCCGAAGACTGAGCGCAGACACGATGAGACACATCCTCGCCACACTCTTCGTTTTCCTCCTCTCCGCTGTGGGACGGGCGCAAAACGAGCAGGATTTCGCCTCGCGATTCATGGCTCTGTACGGCGGCAGTTCGCCTGCGCTGAAATGCGCCACGGTAAGCCCCGACATGATGGGACAGGTGTTGCAGCTGCCGGAAGTGAAGGACGACGGGGAAACCCGCGAGATGCTGAGCCAGCTTAAGACCATACAGATAGTGGAGTATGGGGGCGACGGGCGCGAAGCGAAGCAGTACTTCCAAAAGGCGGTGGAACTCGCCAAACGCAACGCCGGCCGGTACAAGGCAAGGGTGGACGCGGAAGACGACAAGGTCTACACGCGGCAGCGGAAAGGCACTGTCCTGGAAATGGTGCTTGTGAAGAAGACGGGAGACACGTTCTGCGCCATCTCCATTACGGGCAACATGACACAGGACTTTCTCCGTCACCTCCTGTCGGCGGAGTAGCGACGGTAAAATATAGAGAATAAGAAGACCAATATATAAGCAAGGATGCCCCGAAAGACGGGGTGCACGAGTAAAGCTATTTGCATTTTTAAAACACCCAAGGACGGCTGCCCGCCGCCGCGAAAGCGTAGCGAGAGACACACGGAGCGGCAGTCCGACGCCCTTATCCAGCGGGATAAGAACAGATAAACAGGGAAGCAGGCGCTTGCAAAAGCCGCCGCTTCCCTTTATCTTTTTCAGAAAGACCGTGCCCCTGCGCAGCGGCCGGCGCAGAGGCGGCGAAAGACCGTCGGGTTTCGGCTCGTCTCCGCCGTGTATGCGTGCTTTCCCGTCTCTTGCTTGCGGCGGGAAAGGTTTTTCTTCCGCTGCGCTTATATTTTGAAAGAAAAAGGCTAAGTTTGCAAGACACATGCATTGGCAAAGGCCGTCCGTGGCGCGATGCGGGGGCGGCAGGTATAGACTTGACAAACGGCAGGCACATTCAGCTTCCACCATATTTTATGAGAAAAAGACTTATAGCGGCGGCAGTAGCCGTACTGATGTCCGCAGGCTTCGCGGCGACGCAGGCTGTGGCGCAGGAGGAGCAGGAAACCTCTGGGGGAAACCTCATCTACAGCTGTGACACAGGGCGCGGCACGACAGGCAGCTTCGGCGGCGTGGGCACGCCCATCAAGCAGGACTACGACGTGGCTACAAGGCTGGACGGAAAGCTCTTCAAGGGGCTTTACGTGGAGGCCGTGCGCGTGCCGATGGGGGAGATGGAGAATCTCTCCGGGCTGAAAATATGGCTCACCAAGAAGCTTGCCCTTGAAACCGTGGACGGCAAGAAAACCAACGTGGCGGACATCGTCACGGAGGCGGCAGAGCCGACGGACGCGGGGGAAGACGGATGGTGGGAGGTGCAGCTTGCCGAGCCCTACCAGCTTGACGGCGAGGACATCTATGTGGGCTACTCATTCAATATGGACGAGCTTGACGACACCAACAAGCGGCCGGTGAAGATAACCACCGAGCTGCACGAGGGCGGCTGCTATGTCCACACTTCCCGCAGCTACCGCAACTGGACGGACGTTTCGGACATGTGCAGCAGCATAATGGGGGTGGTGCTGAGCGGCGCTCCGCAAAACGCGGCAGCCGTGTCTGCGGAAGGCGCTTACTTTGGCGCGGTGGGGAAAAAGACGCAGGTCACTTTCCTCTTGGAAAACCACGGCGCGGCGGGCATCTCCAACGTGGACTATACCTACGAGTATGACGGGAAGACGTATGAAGGCCACACAGACCTGACCTATCCCGTCTCCTCCGTCTACAACGCGGCGTCCTATTTCTCTTTCACCGTGCCCGAGGTGGCGGAGAAGGCATACTACCCCCTTAATCTCACCATCACGAAAGTGAATGGGGGGGGGAACAATGACGCGGCGCGGAGCGTCACGCAGGATGTCAGCATTTTCAATGTCGTGCCCAAGCGCCTCTCCGTCCTTGAAGAGTACACCGGCACTTGGTGCGGCTACTGCCCGCGCGGCATTGTGGGTTTGGAGGTGATGCACCGCCTTTACCCGGACGACTTCATCGCGCTTTCTTACCACAATCAAGACCCGATGGAGGTAGTCACCGCAGACAATTACCCCAGTGTGATCAGCAATTTCCCCGAGGCATATCTCGACCGTCAGTATTTTGTCGACGCTTACGGCGGCGTGACGAGCGGCGCGGAGACTTTCGGCATAGACAAGGCGTGGCTCGCTGCCTGCGACATGGTGGCGGAAGGCAGCATAGACGTGCGTGCGTGGCTCAACAGCGACAAGTCCGCCGTCGAGATAAGTGCCGGAGCGACGTTCCCACTGGCTGTGGAGAAGGCAAAATATGCGGTGGAACTGGTGCTTGTAGCCGACAGCCTCACCGGCACGACGGCGAAATGGTACCAGCACAACTATTACGCGGACGGTCAGCAGGGCTACTTCCCCGAGCCTGAGTTCCAGCAGTTCATCAACGGCGAGGAGTATGTCACGGGGATAAAGTACAACGATGTGGTGGTGGCTACCACGCGTCTGCTGGACGGCCTGACTTACTTGCCCGAGTACGTGGAGGCCGACAAACGCTATGAGACGGAAGCCACGATAGCTTTCAGCCGTGTTATCAACACGAGCCTTGACCCCGTCGTGCAGGACAAGAAAAACCTCCGAGTAGTGGCTCTGCTTGTAAACACCGGAACAGGCGCGGTGGTCAACGCCGCTATGACGAAGGTGTACGAGGACGAGTCCGCCGGCATAGGCACCGTGGAGATGGCTCCGCGCACAGACGGCGCAGCTGCCGTGTACGACCTTTCCGGCCGCCGCACCGGCTCGCTGCAGCGCGGCGTGAACATCGTGCGCACCGCAGACGGTCGCACCCAGAAGATACTTATAAAGTAAAGGCATACTTCCAGTCTGTTTACCCACGGGCGGCGGCGTGGCAAACGCCCCGTCCACAAAAACTCTTGCTTATGAAAAACATTACGCTTGCGGCAGCCGCATTCCTCTTTTCCGGCGCAGCTCTCGCGCAGACGGCGGCAGACGCCCCCTCGCGTGCCGCGTGGGGAAAAACGACGGCGGCAAAGGGTGCGCCGGCAGTCACGGCGGCGCACAAGGCGGCAGCCGCTTCCACGCTGATAACCGAGCAGCCCGAGGGCACGCTTTACAAGAATATGTATACCTATGCCAACGGCTTCGAGAGCATGTGGGGCATGATTTACGAAGCGAAGAAGGACGGCACGGTAAAGGACGTCGTGGTGGCGGACGACGGCTCGGTGTATATAAAGAACCCCATCAGCTTCATGAACACCGACTCCTGGATAAAGGGTCACAAGACAAACGGGGACACTGTGGCTGTGGAGCTGCCGCAGCTTATTTACCTGCTTGACAACGGCGATGACACCAAGGTGAAATACTATGCCGAGCGTATGGTGTACAAGCTTGTGGACGGCAACAACCAGTACGTGCCCGACGAGACCTCTCAGACGATAAAGTACGTTTGGCGCAACGACTCGCTCATCAAGCTCGAGAAGGACATTCTCCTTGGCATGGTGAGCGAAGGCGGGAGCTGGAACGGCCTGGGCGACCTTGAGAGCGAGATATCGGTCAACAAGTTTGTCAACGACGCGCCGAAAGACCTGTCGAAGGCGGTGAAGTACATCATGACCTACTATCCTTCGGAGCAGTCCGCACACCAGAAAGTGGTGGACGTAGTGATAGACGGCTCGGACATATACATGAACGGCGTGGACTCTGACATACCCTCCGCCTGGGCGCACGGCACGATAAAGGGCAGCCTTGCCACGTTCAGCGGGATGCAGTTTCTCGGTCTCAACGAGGGAAAGGGCGCGTACAAATTCTTTACCCCCGCTTCGGTGAAGTACAACGAGAGCACGTACACCACGGACTACAAGATTCTGGGCAAGATGAATTTTGTATACAACTCGAAGAAGCAGACGCTTTCCTGCGGAAGCGACGGATTCATCTCCAATTTCGGGTACCGCCAGATAGCCCTCGAGATGCAGGTCTATATGAAACCCTCGCTTGAGCCTTGGGAAGGCGTGGTGGACAAGCCGCAGAATCCCGTCATCGTGCAGTATGAGCCGGCAGGGTCTTCCGCAGGGTGGCTCATATTCGGCATCAGCAAGTACAACGTGCAGGACAGCTTCATGGATGCCGCCAACGTGTACTACAATGTCTATTTCGACGATGAAAAGGTGACGTTCTACCCCGACCAGTACAAGGGCATCGATGAAGAAATGACCGATGTGCCTGTCGATTTCTCCGAGAGCACGATGTACGACTTCCAGACTTACGGCTCGCAGCACCGTGTCGTGATTTACGACCGCGGCATGGAGCGCGTGGGCGTGCAGGCTTTCTATCTTGACGGCGGCACGAAGCTTGCCTCGGATATAGTCTACGTGGAAGATACCTCGGGCATTGCCGGCGTAAGCGCGTCGGGCGCGTCTGTGGTAAGCACGCAGTACTTTGACCTTTCCGGCCGCCGCGTCTCTGCGCCCGACGGCAAGGGCGTGTACATACGCACGCAGCGCCTTTCTGACGGAAGCGTACGCTCGGGAAAGATGATGGCGAGATAGAAGAAACGGGTGCGTGCAGTGCAAGCGTTGCTTGGACGCATCCGCAGACTGTCTGCAGCAAACCGCCGCACGATGGGGAGTCCGTCGTGCGGCGGTATTGTTTGGCAGAAAGTTCTTACCTGTGCTTTTGGGCAAATAACTGCCTACGGGATGAAAATGCGGCGGAATTCCTTGGCGCAGTACCGCTCCAGTGGTTTTTATGTTTCCTGAATTGTCCTTTGATTCTCTTTGCGGGGATGTGGGGCTAGAGTGTTGAGGGTAATAGGGGCTATGCATGGGTAATGGTTTCCGCAACCTTATGGCGTAAGTGAGTGCAGAACAATCGGAATCCCTTGACGTGTGTTTATACGAAAGAAGCAGTTGCGGTATTCGCAACTGCTTCTTTCATTAGTGTGGACCAGCTAGGGCTTGAACCTAGGACCTCCAGATTATGAGTCTGTTGCTCTAACCAACTGAGCTACAAGTCCGTCTTCGCGGCTTTTCCCGCTTGCGGCTGCAAAGTTGGGAATAAAAGCTGACGTGTGCAAGCGTTTTTCCCGTTTTTTAGCGGGGCGCGTATGGGCGGCGCGTACGGCGGCGCGGAAGAGACGCTGGCTTATGCATTCTTCTCTGCCAGTAATCGGGGCAAAAAACGCGCTGAAACCGCGTTTTATGTTTCTTCCCCTGCTTTTGCTTATGCTTTTCTGCCTTTCTCCTTGCCCAGGCATATTGGCGGCGCATAATGGAAGCAAAAAGTGCGAAAAACTTTGACAAAATAGAGCGCAGAGGGAGGTGATTTTTTATGAATAATTAACCCTATTGGAGTCGTCGGGCCGCGCTGAGCAGGTGCGGAAAGGCACTCTCCGGAGCGTAAGACCGGCTTAGTAGCGACGGGGATAGGGGCAGTAGCTCCTATATGTACACCCCCGCGCTCCGGGATGTACACTTTTTGTTTTGTAAGTCGTTGATAGTCAGTATAGCAATAAGAGGGCAAAAGCGTCCGTGCTTTTGCCCTCTTTCTAATACAAATATACGAAATTTTTGCACCGATTCCAAATCGTGCCTTTCCGTGGCGAAGCTCAGAAAATTGCGAGAAATATTTACATTTTGTGCTGACGAGGTGCGCCAGCCGGCTTCCTGGCAGACCATTGGCGATGGGCGTTGCGGCGGGTTTTCTGGCTTTCCTCTCTTGTAGACGGCGTGCAGCGGAAAGGCGGCGTTTTCCGGGTTTGGCTCCGTATTTCTACCTTCGGTTGCCAATTGTTAAGGTTTCGGGCAAGTATGCCGCGAAAAAATGCGTCTGATAAAGTTTCGGTGAAAAGGTTTATTTTTAGGTGTTTGGCTTGTTTTTTTGTAAAATTGCTTTATGGGGGGGGGTATTACGCAGTAACTTTGCAGCGAATTAAGGCGGTATGATGCCCGGCTCGTTGTCCGGATTTTTCTGCTCGACCTCACGGTACATCGGTAATGGAAAGCGTTAGGGCGTGAGTGGAGCGAAGGACGGCGGCGGAAAATTGCGGCCTATGGCACAAAGCTAAACAATACTATACTATAAACTAACTTATACTGGAACGCGGCGGGTAGATTGTACCTAAATGCTATTGCGCCGTGAGCCGCGCCAAAGGGTGCGGTGCAGAAAAGTGGGCGTGCTGCGCAAAATGCACGGAAGGCATATATAAAATGTCAATAGGTATATGCGCTGCACTGCTTGCAAAAGCAAATTAAATGACGGTGAAATCGCATTTGTACGGCGTTTGCATCGTGGAAACGTGTGAAGAATGATGGGTAAAAAACGGAAAATATTACCTATAGTGGTGACGGGGCTTACCAGCATACCCGCTTCGGCTGACAGTATAGCCGGGCGTATGACTGGCTATGAGTTTTCCGGCTTTGGGTATATTGACTACTATCTCAAAATCTGGCTGAACGGCTTTGTCGATTACCCCTGGGTGGTCCGCGTATCTGTGCTGATACTTCTGGCATGTATGTGCTCCGTGCTGTTTCTTTCGGTGCGGCTCATCGTGGACAAAATAATTGACATCAGGCACAGGCGTTTCCGCTCCAAGCTTTGGAAGAAATACCGCGACGTGCTTTGCGACATCTTCGTCACCAAGGAACGTCTTGACGATATAGACATAAAGAACCGCGCCGGGCTTACCGAGAGCGAGACAAAGAAATGGAAGGGCTGGAAAATGTTTGAGGTGGGCAACCTCTTCATAGACGTGAAAGCCGAGAAATATGACGTCTACCGGCAGGAAAACGTGATTGCTGCCGCGAGGGTATTCGGTTTGCAGAGCTTTCTGGAGAGTTCGACCACATTCGGTAGCGCGAAAGTGCGTATAAAGTCGCTTAGGGTTGCCCAGTTCCTGATGCTCGACCTTCCGGAGTCCATCCTTGTGCGTCTGCTCAACTCCCGCAGCTACACTATGCGCAAGGAGGTGAGAATGTACTACCTCTGGCTGAGCGACTACGCTCCGTTCCGCTTCTTCACCGACCCGAAGATGAACTACGAGTTCCGTCTCTGGGACGCTTTGGAGGTACACCACCTGCTGCGTGCGCGGCGCAGGGCGGGGAAGGAGATTCCTTCTCTTGTGCCCGTGGTGAACGAGTGCCCCGACGCGCAGATGAAAGCGTGCCTCATACGCGAGGTGGCGTACTGGGGCTCGGGCGACGAGATAAAAAGTATGGAGTCATTCCTTTCAAGCCCGACCTCCCTTTTCCGGCTTGCCGCCATTCAGTGCATGGGCATAGCCCGCTGCAAGGAGGGCGAGGACAAGCTGCAGGCGGTGTACGCGCAGCAGTCCGAAAGCCTGCGCGTGGCCATCTGCGAGACGATGTCGCGCATTGGCTCGGGAAGGGCTGTCCCGTTCTTCGTAGAATGTTACGAAAACAGCGAGGTACAGCAGACCAAGTTCCACATACTTCGTTGCCTCGTCAACTACAACTCGCAGGGACGGAGAGAATTTGAACGGCTCGAGCAGAAAGCCAACAGCCGGGACGAGGTTATATTCAGGCAGGTGCGTGCCTTTACTTTCAACAATGACAAGAAACTCGCATGAAAGAGCTGATACTGTATACATACGGATACTTGGTTTTCTTCTACTCGATGGCGCTTATGCTGTCGTACGTGATACTCATATGGCTGAGCTACCGCGAACAGAGGAAAAACCGCGAAACGATGAGCGACGGCTATGTGCGGAAGATTTTCGAGCACTCGCCGTACACGCCCGGCGTGTCCATCATCGCCCCCGCATACAACGAGGAAAACACCATCGTGAACAACGTCCGCTCGCTGCTTTCACAGGAGTACCCGAAGTTTGAAGTAATCATCGTCAACGACGGCTCCAAGGACAGCACGCTGGAGAAGATGATAGAGGAGTTTGACCTCGTGGAGGTGTCTTACAACTACCGTCAGCGCATCCTCGCAAAGCCTTTCAAGCGGATGTTCATCTCCCGCAGTCCGGAGTACAGCCGTCTTCGTGTCGTCGACAAGGTGAACGGCGGTACAAAGGCCGACCCTGTGAACGCCGGACTCAACGTGGCGCAGTACCCGTACTTCATCAACACCGACGTGGACTGCATCCTCTCAAAGGACGCCATACTTAAGTGCGTGCGACCGATGATTGAGCTGAACGACGTGATAGCCGTTTCGGGCGTGATGAACGTCTCCAACGCCTGTAAGGTGGAGGAGGGTGTCCTTAAAGACTACCGTATTCCCTGGAGTCCTATCCCGCTCTTCCAGACACTGGAATATATGCGCAGCTTCATGATTGGTAAGATGGGCTGGAGTGCCATCAACGCCATGCCTAACGTGTCGGGCGGCTACGGAATGTTTGACACTGAAGTGGCGATTTCGGCGGGCGGATACTCTTCCGACTCCCTTGCGGAGGATATGGATGTGCTTACGCGAATGATAGGCTACTGCTGTGACTTCAACCGCAAGTACCGCGTGGTGCAGATACCCGACACGTGCTGCTATACCGAGGTGCCGGGCAACCTGCAGCAGCTCTACCGTCAGCGCACGCGCTGGGGACACGGACTGATACAGACATTCGGTAAATACTACCGAATGATATTCAACCGCAAGTACCGCCAGTTCGGGCTGATTACGCTGCCCTATCTGCTTATCTTCGAGTTCCTCGCGCCGCTCATAGAGTTTGTGGGTTTCATCACGTTCACCTATCTCGCCTTCACTGGCGGCGTCAACTGGGATACGGCTTACATCATCTTCGCCGTGATGTATGTGTTCTGCGTGCAGTTGTCTTTCGTGGTGATATACTACGACTACTCGCAGAACAAGTTCCATAGGGTGTCCTCCTATATCCGTCTCGTGCTTGCAGCGATGCTGGAGCCGTTTATCTTCCACCCGCTTATCCTTCTCTTCTCTCTGAGAGGATACCTGCGATTCATCATGAAGCAGCGCATCGTATGGGGCGAGATGAAACGAAAGGGCTTCGAGCAGAAGCCTGCCGAGAAAGCCGGCACGGCTGCCTCTGGACAAAACGGGCAGGGCGTGGCAAACGCAGCACCTGCAGTCTGAAAAAACGGAATAATTCGCGCCTTTGCGCAGAAAACGCGCTTGAAAAGCGCCGATGGAAACGTATAAACATAGCAATCTATGCGTGTATCAAAGAAAATATTGATGAGTTTGCTTGCTGCCTCGCTCATAGCCGTCTCGCTCTTCGCGGGCGGGCTATTTGCGACGGACAGGAAGGGGTCGGGCCGAGACGACGGCTCGGTACATACGTCGGACTACTACGACCACTCGGTGCGGAAAGCCTTCAAACGGCAAGACTGGGAGAACGGAAAGCGTCTTCTTGACGAGGGACTCAAGCACTACCCCGAAGTGTCAGCGCTCAACGAGCTCGCAGGACAGTATTTCTACCACCACAAGTCGTACGACGACGCGCGCTTCCACCTCATAAAAGCCGTGCGCGACAATGGCGGCAACGTGCAGGCAAAGCAATTGCTTGTGAACGTAGAGGAAGACACGAAGAACTATTCAAGCGCAATCTGCTACGTCAACGAGCTTCTGGAGGTGAACCCGTACTGGAAAAGCCTGTGGCGGCGGAAGATTTTGCTCTTCCGCAAGCAGGGCAACGACGAAGAGGCCGACCGTCTCCTGAGCCGCATCTGCAAAATCTACCCCAACGACGAGCAGCTCAAGAAAGACTATACCTACCGCCTCGAGCAGCACTTCCGCGAGCAGAAAAAGAGCGGTGACAAGGACAAAACCATAGCCTCCCTGCGCGAGCTTGTGGCAAACGAGCCCACAAGCGAGGAGTACTATCTCACCCTTTGCAACCTGCTCCTCCAGCAGGGCAACCGCAGCGAAGCCATCGAGGTGGCAGACCGCGGCGTGTCCTACATACCGGGCAGCACCGCGCTTATTATAAAGAAAGCGGGCATACTTGCGGAGGAAAACCGCTACGGCGAGGCGATGGGCTTTGTAGAGCTTTGCATGAAGCAAAACCACAGCGGCCAGCTTTCGTCCTTCTACAATTCGCTGCGTCTTGACGCTGCGCGCGCCGAAGCCCGCCGCGACCCGTACGTGTTGTACGGAAAGGTGTACGAGTCGTCCAAGAGCCAGGAGGCACTTGACTACATGCTCTCCACTTCCATATCCCGCGGCTACTACGAAGATGCACTCTATTATATAGGAGAGGCACGCAAGCGGCAGGGGGACACTCCTGCATTGCTCTACAAGGCGTATGTGGTCAACAAGCGTATGGGCAACGAGCGCACGGCCAACAATATGCTTTCAAGGCTGTACGAGCGCAACCCGCAGGACCGCGACGTGGCCGAAGAACTCTGCCGCGTGCGTCTGGAGCAGTCTACGCGCCTGATGAACGACGGCGCGTATGCCGAGGCGCTCAATATGCTTAATTTCGTCACCGAACACAGCGCTGAGGCCGATCTTCGCGAGTCGGCGTACAGCCGCATAGTTACGTGCAACATAGAGCTGCGCCGCTTTGACGCTGCCGAGGAGGCACTTGAGACGCTGCACAAGCAGTATCCCGAGCGTTCGGGCTATGTGGCCAAGCGTGCCGACTTGTACGAAAAGCGCGGGCATACCGAGCAGGCACTTGCTTTCCTGGAAAAGGAAATCAACGAAACCTCCGACGGTTTTGACCGCTTTATGTACGTAAGCTCCTATGAGGAGATAGCCACACCTTACATAAAGACGCTTATGGGAGCGGGCGCGGTAAACCGCGCTTACGCCGTGAGCCAGCGTTTGCTCGACCTTCTTCCGTCCTCAGAGGCGGGGCTGCAGTACGCGGTGAACGCTTCTGCCCAGCTGCAACGCTGGGACGAGCACGACAAATACGTGGCGCAGGGACTCACACTCTACCCGGACGACCGTTTCTACATAGTGAAGCAGGCCGGGGTATACTACCGGAAGGGCGAATACGCGTCTGCGGTAGGGCTGATAAGGCCGCAGCTTGACGAATTCACCGGCGACACGCTCCTTGTAAAGGCTTACTCGGCAGGAAGTGCAGACTGGGCTTCCACGCTGATTAAGGCACACAAGGCCGACTCCGCGCTCGCCGTGGTGGACAGCGCGCTTGTCTACGATCGCAACAACCGCAACCTCCTTTACGTAAAGGGGCTCGCCTTTGAGGCTTTGCACGAGTACGACTCTGCGTATGTCTACCAGAAGTACTATATACCCGGCATAGGAGAGATGCGCAGTTTCAACCGCCATCTTGACGCGCTCCGGGCACATGAGTACAAAAACGGGCTGAACTTTGAGTATCTGCAAGGACGATTCGGCGAGGAAGACGCTTTGACCGCCGTTGCGACCATTGAATATACGCGTAAAATCAACAAGAAGAACGCTATTGCCGCCCGCGTGAACTATGCGGGACGCGAGGGCGCGGTAGCTGGAAGCACCACCACCGAGCAAGTCGCCGGCGGAACGGGCGTGCAACTGCAGGCAGAGTGGGAACACGAGTTCAACGACCGCTGGGCGTTTAAGGTGAACGGCGCTTGGGCCAACAAGTATTTCCCGCAGGTTGCGGCAAACGCGCAAGTAGCCTACACGTTCAAGAACGACTGGCAGCTTGAGGCGCATGCGGGCTACCGCCGCCTTAACTCCTATGAGAAGGCGTTCAAGTACGCGCCGGAGACCTACGACGAATCGCGCGGGGAAATGGGCTTCTGGACGTTTGACAACTGGAAGAAGAGCTACAACAACCTTGTAAGCTTCGGTCTGGGCACGACGAAGGCCTTCGGGGACTTCTCTGTCGGGGCAAAACTTGACGGATACCTGCTTTCTTCGAAGTATTACTTCAATTTCAACGCTACGGCAAAGTACTATCTGCTCGGCGACGGCAAGACCTGCGTTATGGCATTGGCTGGACTCGGCTCTGCTCCGGAGACCACAATGATAGACTACGCGATGCCCAACACGTTCAACCACCTCAACACCAACGTCGGGCTGGGCGGACAGCTAAGGGTTCACCGCAACATTACGCTCGGCGTGATGGGTACGTGGTACACCTATTATACGCAGAACAACGCGCGTACGGGCTCGCTTACCGACTATACCGACTACATTACCACCAAGTACAAAAACCTCTTCAACATAGATGCGCAGGTGCTTATCTCGTTCTAAGGCAATAGGTCCGCTGCTAGCCCTCCTTATGTGCGGCCCTTTGGGGCTGTCTACTGCGGCGTGCAGCGCGGACAGCGGTGTGAGAGAGTTTTCCTCTTACAGCGAGTACACTATTTTGCCTGTCGACAAGAAAGACGCTAAGGACGAGAAGTGGGCGGACTACCTGAAAAGGCATTGGCAGAAGCGTTCGCTTGACAAGGACTGTGTATATATAGGTCGGGCGAATGACGAAAGCCAGTTGCAGGTGCTTGTGCATTTAGACCCGTCCTTGGACGAGGATTATACGGTGAAAACGCGGAAAGACGAGGTTGTGCTTACGGCGCGCAACGTAGAGTCCATGCTTTATGTACTTTACCAGTTTATGTCCGCCGCCGCCGCTGAGGACGCGCGCTTTGCAAATGCCGATCTTCCCCCCGCGGCGTTCAGCTGCAAGCGGGATACGGCAGGCACTTTCGCCTTTGAGTACCGGGGCATATATACCCCTTCCAACGGTGATGCCGACTTGATCCCCATCCTCGGGACGCACAACGTCGACTTTGACTGGGGGTTGTGGGGGCATAACTTGCGCAAGGTCTTTGCTGACGGCGTGCCCGATGCAGCAAAGGCTTTGGAGGACGGGACACGCAGCGACTCGCAGTTCTGCTTTTCCTCGGACGCACTGTACAAGGCATACGAAAGTTTTGTCATAGACAATTACGGCGACGGAAATGCCGAAGAAACCGTGCGTTTCGCTGTTATGCCGAACGACAACGGCATTGTGTGCCAGTGCGCGGCGTGCCGTGCAGCGGGCAATACGGACACTTCCGCCACGCCTGCGGTTTCGAAGCTTGTCGAACGGCTTGCCAAGCGTTTCCCGCGCCATCAGTTCTTCACCTCTTCCTATTCCACGACAGCCCAGCCCCCGTCGCGTCCGTTCCCAGACAATGTGGGCGTGCTTGTCAGCGCGATGTCGTTGCCCCTTTCGGCTAAGGCAAAGGACGGCAAAGCGGGGAAGGACTTCGAAAGTACGGTCAAGGCGTGGGAGAAAGTATCGAAGCACGTGTATGTATGGGACTACATGCGCAACTTCGACGACTACCTCACGCCGTACCCCTGTCTCCGCCACTTGCAGGAAAGACTGCGCTTTTTCCGCGACCTTGGCGTGAGCGGCGTATTCTATAACGGGAGCGGCTACGACTATGCCAGCTTCGACGACATGCAGACATACGTCCTTTCTCGTTTGTTGGTTTCGCCCGACGCAGACGTGGACGTGTGCGCAGAAGAGTATTTCAGAAAATTCTATCCCGTCTCGGCGGATATCCTCATACCTTATTATAAGGAACAGGAAGACCGTGCAGCCGCGAAAGAGTTGCCTACGTACGGCGGAATCGGCGGGATGGTGGCGGCTGGTCTGGACGCAGACGCCTTTGAGACTTTCTGGAAGCAGCTTGACACCGCGTCAAAGCGGGCGGAGAGCGCAGAGCGGGCGCGGCTTAACGAGCTGCTCACCGCACTGAACTTTACGCGTCTCGATCTCTTGCGCTTGAAGCCGGCAGCTCCCGACGCGGCGGACATACAGCAGCGGCTGCAGCTGCTTGCAGGGCGGAAAGCCTTCAAAAACCTTACCGACTACCGCGAGGCAAACGGCGACTTGGACGAGTACGTCCGCCAATGGGAAACCTCTTACCCTTGGAAATCTTCGGAGGGTAATGTCTTGAAAGGCAAAACGCTTGCGGCTCTTTCGCAGCTTGGCGAGGATACCAATCCTGTCTCTGTCCTTACCGACGGGATGTATGGCTTCACTACCGACTACCATACGCAGTGGGTAGTGTCGCCGTCCGAGCTGCGCCTGCAGCTGGGCGCGGCGGACGTGGCTGCCGGGAAGATGACTTTCAGGCTGTCTTTCCTTGCGGCTCCGGTCTGGCATATTTTCGCCCCCTCTGCAGTCGAGATTTGGCAGGACGGGAAGTGCGTTTCCCGCACGGCGGTCGACGGCAAAGCGGCCGCGTCCATGGCTCGCGTGGGCGCAACCCTCACTGCCGAGGGCTTACGCACGGGCGCACAGTTGGAAATCAGAGTTCTTCCGGCCCAGAGAAAAGGGCGCGTGAGCTTGGCTTGTGACGAAATAGAAGCTTTATTACAATGAAAAAAACGGGGATGATGGGAAAAAACACGGCAAATGGCATAGAAAAATCCCTTAAAGGTTTTGTGCAAATGTATTTTATATACTTTTGCATACTGACGTTGGCTTGTTCAGTGCTGTTCACGGGCTGCAAGAAGCGGGTTCACCCCGTAGCCTTGCAGGTAGCGGACTCAATCCGGCACTATTATCCGATAGTCGCGGGAGAGAAGCTGGACATCAGCTACCGGGTGTACAACAGAGGCGATGACCCGTTCCTCATAGAGGACATACAGCCGTCTTGCGGCTGCATTGTGGGTGACACGAATGCCAAGATCATTCCGCCCAACGACTCTGTCACTCTCGTGTTCACCTTTGACAGCAGCAAAAATGTCGGCTATGTGCGCCACTGCATCCGGGTCTTCGGCAACGTGCTGCCAAAAGGAATGGCTACCCTCGTCTTTGACGTGAATGTAGTGCCGCCTTCCGACCACGACCCTGACTATGAGGAAATCTATCAGGAGAAGAAAGAGCGGAGGGCAAACATAGAGGGTCTTGTGGACGGGACTAGTTCGCAGAAAGGCTACTACGTCGACGAGACCACCCCCCGCAGCAGCGCTTCGCATGTCCGTTACCCGTGGAGGGAATAGGGACGCGGATAAGTGTAAGCTCCGCAGAGATGGCTGGGAAGCGCTCGGGCTGAAGTTGGATAATGTGGGGAGGTCGGCAAACGGCAGGGCGTAGCTTGATGCTGCGGAAGTATGCAGACAACAGACAGACAATAGAATACAGAAAAGAGAATTATAACATTATTTCCAACGAGAGATTTCTCAAGGGCATAGGGAAGGTGTTCGCAGCCCTGCGCTGAAATCTCCCATAAACGACGAAAAAGTTATGAAAAAGTTGTTTTTCTTTTTGACGGTCGCTTTCGCTCTCGCCTCCTGCGGCGATGACGCGGATTTGACTACGGGCGGTGTTTCCGCAAGCCAGGATTCGGAAAACGCTGCAGAACCCAGCACGCAGGTGTTTGTACAGGGACAGGACATCAGTTCGCTTTCGGCTGCCGGAAGTGCTGTAGCTGCTGCTACGTCTGACGCATATTTCTACATCCGCGTAGACAGCCGCATCCCGACATGCGCTTCTATGCCTGCAAGCAAGTATTTCCCCCAGACCGCTATGGGAAACAGCATCTTCGTACGCGGCAACAAGGGCAAGATTGACCTCAACTACCCGTACAAGAACGGCTCGGAGTATGGCTACGGCGCTTATGTGTACGACACGAATGGCAAGGCTACGCTTAACGCGATAGTCGAGACCCCCGAATTGTCCGACATTCTCGCCGCAAACCTCAACTACACTTGGGGCGACCTCGCTGCGCTGAACACGGACACCTTGAAAGTGCTGTGGTACATTGTGAAGAAAGAGGACGGAAAATGGCATGTGGACGGCGTGCTTACGGGCGCACACACTAATAATATTGTAGAAGTGCCGGGCGTGGAGAAAGACGACCGCATCGACGAGACCATCGTGCCTGACGTTACGCCCGACCCCGTTGCCCCCGATGCTGACAAGAATGTCGAGGTAGATATCCACCAGCAGAAGCACCAAGACTGGGACGAGATTAAGACCTCCATCCACATCCGCGACCTCGTTGACACGGTGACCGTGACAATACCCATCGGACGCGAGTATATGGCAGAGGCTGACGACTTCGCTATCCGCGAGTACACGTTCTACACCACGCTTCCCCATCTCTCTACCGACCACCCCATCAAGGTGACGGCAAAGCATGAGGCTGACAAGCTCGTGATAGAGGTTACCTGCTCTGACACCAGCTATATCGACTACTTGAAGAACCGCTATGGCGACGGTGTCACCATCGAGGTGCACTCTTACACCAAGGGTATGAGCAAGGAAGACGTTTGGGCATTGCTCAAGCAGGCTACTGTCACCACGAAGCCGGCTACGAATGTCATCTTCGACGGTGCTACCAGTGCGTTCTTCACGGAGTGACGCGCGGGCGATACACAATGGGAAAATCTGCAGCGAGGGCATGAGGCGTAGACTGATGCTTGTCTGCAGGTAGACTAAATACAAAGGGAGTGTGACGGACGTGGCGTCTGTCGCACTCTTTTTCTTGTGCCTTTCGTTTGCTTGCCCGTGCATCGGACAGGCGCGTCAGAATGGCGGAAAGTACGTCGGTGTGGCGGCTTTTAGGGATTGGCTATGCCGCGAGGGCGAGTATGGCGCGTGCCTTCATAGGAGCGGGCGCGTAGCGGCAAAGTAGGGAAGAAGAAAAAGACTTTTGCAGAACAATGAGACTGATAAAGATGACCGGCGGCTTGGGCAACCAGATGTTTATCTATGCCCTCTATGTCGCAATGAGCAAGCGACATTCCGATGTTAGGATAGACCTCTCCGATATGGTACACTACCGCATCCATAACGGCTATGAGCTGCATCGCGTCTTCAGTCTGCCGTGCACGGAGCTGGTGATCAACCAGACGCTGAAGAAGATAGTCGAGTTTCTCTTCTTCAAAACCGTGCTCGAGCGTAAGCAGCGTGGCTCGTTAGAGCCGTATTTTGGCAAGCAGCGCTGGCCTTTGGTGTACTACAAGGGCTTTTACCAGAACGAGGGCTATTTCCGCGACTGTACGGACGACGTGCGCCGCGCCTTCACCTTTGACGAGGCGAAATGCAATGCCCGCACGCGGCACTTGTTGGGCGAAATGGAGAAAGAAAAGTGCGCCGTGTCTTTCCATGTGCGCAGGGGTGATTATATGTCCCCTGCGGTTTTCGCCACGTCCGGCTGTGTTTGCGGCTTGCCCTATTACCGAAATGCCATAGCACGGGTGCAGGAGCTGTTACCTGAGGCGCATTTCTACGTATTCAGCGATGATATTGCGTGGGCAAGGGAAAACCTCCCTCTTCCGCCGGACACAGATTTCGTGGACTGGAACACCGGCGCAGACTCTTGGCAGGATATGTTGCTGATGAGCCGTTGCCGCCACAACGTGATATGCAACAGCACCTTCTCCTGGTGGGGCGCGTGGCTTAATGCGCACCCCGGAAAAGTTGTCCTTGCTCCCAGTAAATGGTATGCCGGCATGGACTCTTCCTGTATAGTACCCGAGGGCTGGCAGAAAGTGCCGGTAGAGTAGGGAAAGGCTTTTCTTTGGCTTTTGCGCCTGTTGTGTGCCAGCTCTGTCCGGCTCTGCATTCAGAGACGGGCGGCAAGGTGCGGCGGGTAGGTTTCTCGCGTAGCGCAATAAGGAGGAAAAACGTTTTTGCGCCCGATCTTGCCCGTTATTACCCGTTTTTACCGAATGTCTGTTGGTACAAAGCGTAGCGGCTTTTGTCCTTCTGGCAAGCTTGCTGCTTGCCCCGCTCGCCGTAGGCGGTCTTTCCCCTTCTGTGTCTTGCGAAGTAAGGCTTGCGGATGAGCGGAAATTGCCCATTTCACCGCAGTCCATGCCTTGCGTACGCAATGCAAGCGGTGCAACGCCAGCTTCGTGCTTACCTCGAGAAGTCTATCGTGAGTCCGTTTGGCGTAATGCCGCGGGCTGTGATGCCGAGTCGTTGGACTTCTCGCGAGTTTGTGAAGAAAATCACGTCCGCCCGTCCGTTTTCGTCCGTTTTTACCGAAGGTTTCCAAAGCAAGGTGCGGCGGCGGTCGCTGTCCGTGGGCAGGTCAAAGCTGCGGTAGTTGGGACTGTAAAAAGCCGTGTGCTGGGTAAAGCCCTGCACGCGCCGCCGCTCTATGCCTTTCTGGCTGCGGTAGCGGTAGTCGTCCGGGATTTCGTAGATGTAGAGCGAGTAGCGTGCGCGGCTGTTGTCTACGGTTTTGCCCGTCAGGGCGTCCTCCGCCAGGCCGTCGTCTACAAGAGCCACGCTGCTTATCTCCTCCGCAGGGCTGTTGGTGATGAAGTCCGAGAAGTCGTTAAGCGGCGCGGGCGTGCCCGCTGCGGTGTTTTCGTTCAGTACGCGGTTGTTGTACACGATGCGCATCTCTTGGCTGTTTTTGCCGAGGTAAATCGTGTTTTCGTTTTCCGTTTCTTCGCTCTCCGTTTCCTCGCCGCTCGTCATTCCCACTTGCCGTCCCGTCTGCGAGTCCTTGAAGTCAAGGCTCGCGTCGTGGTTCTGGTCATAGTGCATGTCGCTGTCAAGCACCGAGAGAAAGTTCCATATAGTGCCCGGCTGGTAGCCCATGTCCTTGTAATGCTCTACCTCGTGCTGAATGTTGTAAAACTTCGTAGCCTTGCGCATTCCGTTCTTTTCCCCGCCGTTCCAAGTGTAGCGCGTGCCCGTGAAGCCCTTGTACTTTGTCTTTGCCGTGATTTCCGCCTCGTGCAGAATGGTAGGCAGCGTGCGGGGGATTGTGTCCTTCCACTCAAAGGTTTCGGGTTCTTGCACTGGGGCAGCGTCCTCCTCCGTAGGAAAACTTAGGGAGAGGTCCGTGGCAAGCAGCGGGCGCGGCTGCGGTGCAA
Organism: Alloprevotella sp.; assembly: GCA_963651485.1. Classification (GTDB taxonomy): domain Bacteria; phylum Bacteroidota; class Bacteroidia; order Bacteroidales; family Bacteroidaceae; genus Alloprevotella. Next base: position 42,153 of record CAVJPT010000007.1, read on the forward strand.
ACCACCTGTCGAGCGCAAGGCGGCTCCAGCGTTTTTTCCCGTTCTCCCGCATCGTGAACTGCGCTATGAGGTCTCCCCGGTAGTTGATGTTGGAAGTGAAGGCGAAATATCCCGCCGTGTCCGTGCGCACCGTGCCGACGGCGCGCTGTCCGTCCTTTGCGTACATGGCGAGGTTGATGTCCGTGGCCGCCATAGGCTGGCGCTTGTCGTTGTCCTTGTACACGTACCCCCGTAGGATAAGCTTGTCCTCTATGGGCTGCGTCAGCAGGAAATCCTCTTTCCCGCACATCACCTCGAAGGTGTTGGCCGTCCATCCCTGCACCATTAGCAGCAGGTCAAGCATGCGGCGGTGCGCCTCGTCGTCGCGCGTGAAGTAAAGGTCGGGGCGGTGGATATAACCCCTTATCTCCGATGAGAGCAGCAAGTCTGCCCCAATGCCTCCGTCCCCGTCCGTCGTGATTGTCCCCGCCTTGTCGTGTACGGCGAGAGAAAAAACGCCTTTGAGCGGCTTGCCGCCCTCGTCCGTCAGCCTTAGGTCAAGCACGGCCGGCTCAAACGCGTCGTACACGCTTTTGTTTTGCCTGAGCGAAAGCTTCGCCGCCTTGCCGTCCTGCGTTTCCTGCGGCATTTCCCACACCAGGCGCGTGCAGAGGCTGCGTCCTTGCCCGTCAAAGAGTTCGAGGCGGTTCACTCCGGCGTGCAGCGCCTTTTGCGGGATGAGCAGTTCTACCCCCTCGCGCCCCACGGTGAGCGTGTCAAAATACGAGGCACGCTCGCGGCACAGCAGCGTAAGCGCAAGCAGCTGCGGGCTGGCAGCAGCCGAGTCCGTTGCCGTGACCCGCACATATAGCCCTTTTTCCCCGTCCTCGTCGTAGCGGCTTGCCGTAAGCGCGTAGGCAGCGGTCGGTGCGGGGAGCGCAAACGCGGTCTTGCTGCCTTTCACGCGCAGGGCGTAGCCCGCCCCGTGTCCCTCGGGCAGGGTGAAACTCCCCATTCCGGCGTGCTCGGGCGCGGTTTCGCATACCACGTTGCCTGCGCCGTCAGTCAGTTGCAGCGTCTCCGTGAGCGGCATGCCCCGCCCGTCGGTCAGCTTGTACGCCACGCGCTGTTCCAAGCCCTTGGCGAGGTTTCCGCCCTCGGGGAAAAAGGATAGCGCGTATCGCCGTCCGTCCACCATCGTGTACGGCCGGGGGCTGCCCAGAGTCACTTTCTTGTTTTTGGCGGGCGCGGGCAGGAAAAGGTCCTCGGCCGCCTTGTCGCCTTTCTGTCCTTTCTCTTCCGTGCGCACTCCGAAGACCGGGAAAACCCTTGAAAAGCACGCCTCCTCGCCCCAGTTGGTCATTTCCCGCGTGAAAGCCCGCACCTCGTAGTAGCCCGCGCGGAGCGGCAGTTTCAGTATGAAACATCCGTCCGCTTGTCCCAGAGAATCAATGGGCAGCAGCTGTTGCTCCATTTGCTGGCCGTCAGCGTTGAGCAGTTCTACATAAAGCACGCGGCTCAGGTCCGTGGGCGTGAGCGACGATGCCCGCACCACGTAGGCCTTGTACCATAGCGTGTCGCCCTCGAGATAGGACGAGTTGTCGAAATGCAGGTACACTTTCTCCCTCGGGTAACGGTGGTCGAAGCCTGCCGCCGCCTTGAAGCGTGCGAAGAGCTTTTCTGCCTTCGCTTTCTCGCTTTCCGCGCCTTTGTCTTGCGACAAGGCGGAGAGGGGGCTGCTGAGGACAAAAAGAATGGAGAGGAGGAGAGGGAGAAGTCGTATGCCGGGCATTTGCGCGTAGTTTGTGGTATCGTTAGGGTTGTACTTGGGGCGGTCCTGCAGTCAGCCGGATGCTTCCCGTCGTGTTTGTTCTTTGCCGTGAAACGGGATTTTCCCGGATTCGCCCCAAAACAATAGCCACAAATATAGCCCTTTGCGGAATCGTACGCCGTGTTTTCGCCCTTTTTTCAGCAAGACGGGCAACGCGGGGCGGCAGAGCTGCTTCCCGTACATCTCTTGCAGAAACTTGGGAAGTGCATTTTTGGGCAAAAATCGTACAAAAAGGAAATCGAAGCCCCCAAAACTTTATGAAACTTTAACGTGGCGGGTTGGACAGTCCGGCGGCTGCGCAGCACGCAAACCGGCTTTCTGGAGACGGAAAGGCACTTTGTCGCTCCCAAGACCGGCCCCGTAGCGACTAAGCCCGGCCCAGTCGCGGCGGGATGTACACTTTTTGCCCGCGTAAGTCGTTGATAGTCAGTATAGCAATAAAGAGGGCAGACACGCCGGTGCGTCTGCCCTCTTTACAATACAAAGATACGAAATTTTCAGCCCTTTCCCAAATCGTGCAAAATGGCGCCAAAAGCCCCGATCGTACAAAAAGAACATTTCACCGCACGTCCGGAAATGCCCTCGCACGGCCCTCTCCGCGCCCTTGCGCGAGGACGTGTACGCCACTCGTTGCGCTCCGCTTCGTCGACCCCGCGCCCCGATCTGCCGAAACGGCACAAAATAAGCACGCGCGTGCGAACGGTAATCTCCAATTATAACCCTATCTTTGCAAGACAGAGTTTACGGCTCGGCCGCAAAAGGTCTTGCGCGGGCGGAGGCAAATGCCGCCGCTGCGGCAAACGCCCGGCGGGTGACCGCAAAGAGAAATCATTCACCAAATCTTATTTTTAATACATCCCAACATGCACAAACTGCTCAAACTGACGCTGCTGGCGGCTGCTGCCATGCCGGTCGCGCTGTCGGCGCAGGTGACGGTGGACAGGACGAAGTATCCCGACTACTCGGACAAGCTCAACCCTGACCCCTCGCTTATGAAGCCCATTCGCAGAGCGGGGGCCAAGGCCGCTGAGACACGCCCCGACCATGTGAACAACGGCGAGGACGCATACTTCCCGCCCGTATTCAACCAGTCGGGCGGCTCCTGCGGCTCCGCTTCGCGCATCTGCTATATGTTCTCCCACGAGATGAACTCGTTCCGCGGGACGGACGGAAAAGATTCGCACAACTACTACCCCTCGCACTTCGTCTGGCTGCTCACCAACGGCAACTCGGGCAAGGACGCCTTCGTACAGTTTGTCGGCGTGCCCTCAGCCTACACCTACGGCGGACAGACCTACTCGGAGCTTTTCGGCTACCAGGAGGAGACCAACAACGACTTCGGCTGGATGACGGGCTACGAGAAGTGGTATGAGGCTATGTTCAACCGTATGCTCAAGCCCTCCAACTTCACCGTGAACGTGGGCACGACGGAAGGCCGCGAGGCTGTGAAAAACTGGCTCTGGAACCACAACGGCGACACCGACTTCCACTCGGGCGGCATTGTGGGCATCGGCGTAGCCTCCGGCGGCGACTGGCAGAACATCCCCTCCACGCCCACCAATGACGAGATAGGCGTGACGGGCATGAAGTTTGTCAACAAGTGGGGCACGTCCGTCGACCACGCCCTTACGGTTGTAGGCTACGACGACCGCATTGAGTTCGACCTCAACGGCAACGGCGTCTACGGCGAAGAGTCCGCAGACGAGAAAGGCGCTTGGATTATCGTCAACTCCTGGGGCTCGGGCTGGTGCAACGGCGGTTTCATTTACTGCCCCTACGCCTATGCAGGCCCGGCCTTCAAGTCCGATGGCACATTCCCCGGCAACTGGTGGACACCCGAGGTGTACCGCGTGCGCAAAAACTACCGCCCGCTGCGCACCATCAAGGTGAAGATGGACTACTCCCGCCGAAGCGAGCTCTATCTGAGCGCAGGCGTCTCGAGTGACATCAACGCCAGCGAACCGGAGTACAGCCAGGCTTTCGACCACTTCAAGTATGCCGGCGACGGAGCCAACGGCAACACCGTGCCCGCTCCCGAGATACCGATGCTCGGACGCTGGGCAGACGGCAAGCTCCACACGGAGCCGATGGAGTTTGGCTACGACCTCACCGACCTTACCGCCAACCTCGACCGCAACAAGCCCATCAAGTACTTCTTCATCATCGACACGAAGTCTACGGCACAGGGCAGCGGCAAGGTTTACAACGCCTCCATCCTCGACTACGCGCAGGACGCTGAGGGCGTAGAGACGCCTTTCGACATCGACAAGACCTCCGGCGTGCAGATACAAAACAAGGGCAACCGCACCATAATCTCCGTAGTGGTGCAGGGCGAGGGCGTATACGCTCCCGAAAACGTTGCCATCGCCGACGGGCAGCTGCAGTGGACGGCTCCCGTCACGGGCAGCTACAAGGTAACGGGCTACCGCGTGTACAAGGGCGACGACCTGCTGGCTACGGTGGGCAGCGACCGCTTCTACCACACGCTTCCGTCCACGGACGTGGCTACCTACGGCGTGTCGGCAGTGTACGGCGACAAGGAGTCCAACAAAGTGACTGCCTCCGTGCCCGCACCCGCCACGACGGACAACCAGATTGTCAACTTCAAGAAGATGTCCGGCTTCAGCATCCCCGACGTTTTCGGCACGAAGTACCAGACGGCCACCATTGAGTTCTGGATCAACTGCAACTCGCTCGCCAACTGGAATCAGAGCGCAGGTCCGGGCTGGGGCGAATTTATGTTCCACGCCAACGCGGACGGCACGCTGACCGCCGGCTGGGATACCTCCAACCGTGCCAACGCTTCCGGCGCGCTCAGCAAGGGCACTTGGAAGCACATCGCCATTACCGTCAACAAGGGCATGCTCAAGATTTTCGTCAACGGCACGCAGAAAGCCTATGTAAGCTCTACTACTTACAGCGGCGTGGGCGGCTTCGGCGCACTCACCTGGACGGCGCAGGAGCACAACAACGGCTACGTCGACGCGAAGATGGACGAAATACGCATCTGGAACAAGGCCCGCACCGCTGCACAGATTAAGGCCGACTATCTTACCGAGTTCGGTGACGCCGGCCTGCCCGAAGGACTCTTGGCCTACTACAAGGGCGACCTTATCGACGTAGGCGGCACGAAGATGCTGCGCGACCACAGCGCCGGACAGCACCACGCCACTATCCTCAACGACAACTACGAGCAGACCACCTCGGCACAGCCCGCGATGAAGGCTTCTACCAACCTCACCGTAAGCATAGACAAACCGTCGGAAGAGGTTTATGCCGGTCTGCCCGCCACGTTCTCCGCTACTGCCTCCAGCGCTGCGCAGACCCTCACATGGACTGCCGAGGGAGCGGGCGTGAAAGCCACCAACGCGCTCACCCCGACCTTCACCTTCGCAAAGGCTGGCACGCAGGAGATAAAGGTTGTGGCTGCCGACCGTGACGGCAACACCGTCACCGCCACCGGCAACGTGGAAGTGAAGACCGCTCCCACGCCCGACGCATCGTTCACCGCCACCACCTTCAGCGTGCCGGCAGGACAGCGCGTCACCTTCCTTGCAAGCAACCCGCAGACCGGTTACAGCTACGCATGGAGCACGCCGGGCGCAGAGACCGAGACGGCCAACACGGCCAACTTTGCCACCACTTACAGCAAGGGCGGCGTTTACCCCGTCACGCTCACCATCACTTCGCCCAGCGGAGAGAAGGCAAGCAAGACGCAGAACATCACCGTGACCGCCGTTTCGCCTGAGGCAGACTTCAACGTTTCGCCCACCGTTGTGGTGAAGGGCGAGGAGGTTACGCTCACCGACAAGTCCATCTACGAACCCACTAAGTGGAGCTGGCATCTTGTGAGCGGCGAGAACGCCATCGTGAGCGAGAAGCAGAATGTCACGTTCATTGCCGATCGTCCGGGCATCTACGACGTAGAGCTCGTGGCCTCCAACGGCGCAGGCCTCGGAGCCAAGAAGACGGAGCACGGACTTGTTATCTGCAACGCGGACAGCAAGAACGGACTCAACTTCAGCTACGACAACTGCCAGGTTACGCCGAAGACCAACCCGCTTGCAAAGGACATCAACAAGTTCACCGTCGACTGGTGGATGCGTCCCGCCACGCTCGCCGAGACCGGCAACGGCATCGGAAGCAAGACAGACGCTTTCCTCATCAACACCACCTCGACCGGCAAGATGCAGGTTTCCCTCAACGGCAAGACCGTAGAGAGCGCCGCAGGATACGTCATCGCACAGCAGTGGCACCACTACGCTGTGACGGTAGGCTCGGGCACGGTGCGCTTCTACCGCGACTGCGTGCAGATTTCCACCGCTGCTATCGGCTCGGGCAAGATGCCCGAAACCACCTTCTCCATCGGTACGGACGACGCGCCGTTCAAGGGACAGATTGACGAGTTCAAGGTTTGGAACAAGGCACTTTCCGCCACCAAACTTAAGGCTTACAGCAATCAGCCCATCGAGGACGTAGCCACGGCTCAGACGGAGGACGGCCTGCTTCTCTACTATCAGTTCAACCAGAGCTCGGGCAGCGTGACCGACGCCACTTCCAACGCCAATACCGGCACGCGTAGCGGCTTCGGTCCCGAGGGCGACGCTTGGGGTCTCTCCAAGGGCGTCTTCTGCCTCAATTTCGACGACAAGGCTACCGACCTCACGAAGACCCGTCTGAAGAACTACAAGGCGCCGTTCAACCACACAAGCAACCTTGTGAACGTTTCTCAGGCAGACCGCTTCTACGAGCTGACCGACTGGGAGATAGAGAACACCAGCAAGGAGAAGAACACGACCGGCGCGCACGTCGACACCGAACGCGGCAGCAACCTCTGCTTCGTCACCACCGACTTCCTCTTCGACGACAAGCTCTCCGACCACAAGGTTTACCAGACGCTCACCCTGCCTGCCGGCACTTACGGCTTCACCGCCAACTACGGCACATACGCAGGCGAGTCCGCAGGCTGCTACCTCGTAGTGGCCGAGGGCCAGGGACTGCCCAACACGGCAGACCTCGCCAAGGGCTCCATCGCTTACCAGAGCCTGGAAGCCAAGAGCACGGACGTGAAGAGCAACACCATCTACTTCGTGCTCAACGAGCAGACGCAGGTAAGCATAGGTCTGCTTGTGAACATGTCGGAAAGCCGCACGCTGACCTTCAACGACTTCTCGCTTACGCAGTATCCCGTAGCCCCCATCATAGAGGGCATCAATACGGTGCTGCTCCCAGACGGCACGACGACCGACGCCGCTGTCTTCGACATGTGGGGCCGCCGCGTGACAGAGCCCGTCAAGGGACAGGTTTACATTATCGGCAACAAGAAGGTGCTGATGAAGTGACCCGCTCATAGAGACAGACAATAGGAAAATCCCGTCCGGCTTTGCGCCGGGCGGGATTTTCTTTTTTCGCCGCTTCTTCCGTTTTGCAACCCGTTTGCGCTCCCCTTGTCTTACCTTTGCAGCGCAAAGAGACAAAGAGGCTTGGAAAGGACGCTTGCCACATACCGTACGTTTGCCGTAGCGCTGCTTGTGCTGCTTGCGGTGGCGTTGCCCCACCATCACCACGATGGCGGCGTGGCATGCTATGCCGTGGAACGCTGTGCCGACGACGGGCATCTCAACGACGAGCACACCGCCTGCGGACACTCCGCGCGTCCCGATGCACACGAGTGCGCTTTCAAGTCTGCGCTGCACCTTTTCCAGAGTACGCGTACTGCGGTCAGCGCAGCTGCGCCCAGTCCCCACGGATTTGCTGCGGGCGGAAGCCTATGCGTATTGCCGCCTCCGGCATACTGTTATATAATGCGTCCGTACGCGGCGCGGCGGGGCGTTTCCCCCGCCCTTGCGGGGCATTCAGCCAGCCAGCCCCGCCGCGGGCCGCCGTTTGCTTGACCTTTTCCGTACGGGCGGCGGACACTCCCCGCCTTTTCATTGTCAAGCAAGCACCCTTATGAAGACCTTATATATATATGTCAGCGTAGCCCTTACGGCGGCTACGCTCCTTACGGCGTGCAGGGAAAGCCACAGCCATGCGGAAGACGGACACGCCGAGACCGCCGGGCACGCCCTTTCTGCCGATGACATCCATCTTTCTGCGGCGCAGGCAAAGGAGTTCGGCTTGGAGACCGAAGACGTCACGCCGGGCGATTTCTCCGAAGTGCTTGAAGTGAGCGGACGCATACTCCCCGCACAAGGCAGCGAGGCGACCGTCACGGCCACAATGTCCGGCATGGTGCGGAATACGGGGGCAAACCTCGTGGAGGGCGCGGAAGTGCGTGCCGGACAGGCACTATTCGTGATAGACGCAAGCTCTGTGGCAGACGGCGACCCGGCAGCCGCCGCGCAAGCCGAGCTTGAAGCGGCAGAAAAGGCTTTCCGCCGCACGGAAAGCCTCGCTGCGGAGCAGATAGTCTCAGCCCGCGAGCTTGAAGAGGCGCGCCAGCGTTACCTCACGGCAAAGTCCACGGCGAAGAGCCTTGGCGCGGCGGCACGGCAGCGCACGGTGTCTGCCCCTGTCGGCGGATATGTAAAGAGCGTGTCGGTGAAGCCGGGCGATTATGTCGCAGTCGGCCAGCCGCTGGCTACTGTCAGCCAGTCGCGCCGCCTTCAGCTCCGCGCCGAAGTGCCTTTGCGCCATTTCGCACAACTTTCCCGCGTCGTGTCGGCCAATTTCCGTATGGCAAGCGAAGAGCCGGGGCGCGTCCATTCCCTTTCCGCCCTTTCCGGCCGGCTTGTCTCTCGCGGCGCGGCGGCGGGAGAAGGGAGCAATTTCGTGCCTGTGACGTTCGAGTTTGACAACAAGGGAAACGTAGTCCCCGGAGCCTTTGCAGAGGTCTATTTGCTCGGTGGACGGCGTGCGTGCGTGCTGTCCCTCCCGCAGTCTGCCTTGACCGAAGCGCAGGGGGTGCATTTCGTCTATGTGCAGACCGCCCCCGACACCTACCGGCGGCGCGAGGTGACTCTCGGCACGTGCGACGGGTTCCGCGTAGAGGTGACGGGAGGACTGAAAGCCGGGGAGCGCGTCGTGACGAAAGGCGCAACCCTCGTAAGGCTTGCGGCAAGTTCTGGCACAGTACCGGAGGGACATTCCCACTGATTCACCCCACTTATCCCGATTTGTTATGCTGAACAAGATAATTGCGTTTTCCCTGCGCAACCGCCCCGTCATACTCCTCCTGAGCGTGCTGCTGATGGCGGCTGGGATATATACGGCGCACAAGATGGAAGTGGACGTTTTCCCCGACCTCAACGCGCCCACCGTAGTGGTGATGACCGAAGCAAAGGGCATGGCGGCTGAAGAAGTAGAACGTCTTGTCACTTTCCCCGTCGAGACAGCCGTGAACGGCGCGGCTTCGGTGCGCCGCGTGCGCTCTACGTCTACCACAGGCTTCTCTGTCGTGTGGGTTGAGTTTGACTGGGGGACGGACATCTACCGCGCCCGCCAGACGGTCTCTGAAAAGCTCGCCGCCGTTGGCGAAAGCATGCCTGAGGGGGTAGGGCAGCCTACGCTCGGCCCGCAGTCGAGCATACTCGGCGAGGTGCTTTTCGTCGGTCTCACGGCAGACACTACCTCCTTGGGCGAACTGCGCACGCTTGCCGACTGGACGATACGCCCGCAGCTGCTTTCCACGGGCGGCGTGGCGCAGGTCTCTGTCATTGGCGGCGACGTGCAGGAGTACCAGATACGTCTCCATCCCGAGCGGATGCGCCATTACGACGTTTCGCTTGCCGAGGTGCGCGAGGCTGTGCGTGAGATGACGCGCAACGCCTCGGGCGGCGTGCTTTATGAAAGCGGAAACGAATACATAGTGCGCGGCTTGCTGAGTACGGACGACACGCGGCAGATGGGGCTCGCCGTCGTGGCACGCGACGCGTCCGGTCTGCCCGTCACGCTCGCCGACGTGGCGGACGTGAAGACAGGCGCGAAAAGTCCGAAGACGGGACTTGCCTCCGTTTCCGGAAAGCCCGGCGTGCTGCTCACCGTGACCAAGCAGCCGGGCGTAAGCACGCTTGACCTTACCCGGCAGCTCGACACCGTGATGTCCTCGTTGCGTCCCGCGCTCCCGTCAGACGTGGCGGTAAACACGCACCTTTACCGCCAGCAGGACTTTATAGACTCTTCCATCTCCAACATACGCAAGTCGCTCGTTGAGGGCGGTGTCTTCGTGGTGGTCATTCTCTTCATATTCCTTATGAACGCCCGCACCACGCTCATCTCCCTTGCCACAATCCCCCTTTCTCTGCTTGTCACCCTCTTGGTGATGCACGCTATGGGGCTTACCGTGAACACAATGAGCATCGGCGGCATGGCCATAGCCATTGGCTCGCTGGTGGATGACGCGATAGTGGACGTGGAGAATGTCTTCCGCCGCTTGCGGGAAAGGGGGCGGGCGGGACACAGTGCCGCAAGCCGGCTGAAGGTGATATACGATGCGTCGCGAGAAGTGCGCATGCCTATCCTCAACAGTACGCTCATCATCGTTGTGAGCTTTGTCCCCCTCTTTTTCCTGTCGGGCTTGGAGGGAAGAATGCTTGTTCCGCTCGGCGTGAGCTTCATCGTTTCGCTTTTTGCCTCTACGCTGGTGGCGCTTACCCTTACGCCCGTGCTGTGCAGCTATCTCCTTCGCGGGGGAAAGATCGGGGGGCGGCACGCGGAAAGGCAGTGGATGCGTGCGCTTAAGGTGTTTTACGCTCGGCTGTTGCTCCGTCTTTCCGTCCCGCGCCGCCGCAAGGGCGTACTTGCCGTGACCTTCGTCCTTGTCGTGGTGACAGTCGCGCTTTTCTTTACCCTTGGGCGTTCGTTCCTCCCGCCTTTCAACGAGGGCTCGTTTACTGTCAATGTCAGCACGCTGCCCGGCGTCTCGCTCGAAGAGAGCGACCGCATAGGGCGGCAGGCGGAAAAGCTCCTGCTTGCCGTCCCCGAGGTGCTTGACGTAGCGCGGAAGACAGGACGAGCCGAGCAGGACGAGCACGCCCTTGGGGCGAACACAAGCGAAATGGAAGTGCCGTTCCGCCTCAAAGGCCGCAAGAAAGAGGAAGTGACCGCCGACATTCGCCGTCGCTTGCGTACGCTCCCGGGAGTGAACGTGGAGATAGGCCAGCCCATTTCCCACCGTATAGACGCGATGCTTTCTGGCACGAAAGCGGGCATCGCTGTCAAGGTGTTTGGTCCGGACCTTACGCGCCTGTACTCCATCGGGCAGCAGATACGCGAGGCGACGGAGGGGATAGAGGGCGTGGCAGACCTTAACGTAGAGCAGCAGGTAGAGCGTCCCGAACTGGTGATACGCCCTCGCCGCACGTTGCTCGCCCGCTATGGCGTGACGCTTTCGGAGTTCTCTTCTTTCGTGAGTACCGCGCTGGGCGGCGAAGTCGTGAGCCAAGTGCAGCGCGGCGACCGTACGATGGACGTGACGCTGCGTATGGCGGACGAAGACATTGACGGCATAGAGCGCATAAAGTCCTTGCTCGTCGACACGCCCGACGGCGGACAAGTGCCGCTCTCGGACGTGGCAGACGTAGTGTCGGCGACAGGTCCCAACAGCATAAGCCGCGAGAACGCGCAGCGCAAGATAGTGGTTTCGGCCAACGCCGAAGGGCGCGATATGCGCTCTGTCGTGGAGGACATGCGGCACGCCATAGAGCGTGAGGTAAAGTTTCCCGAGGGATACCGCGTGGAATACGGCGGCCAGTTTGAGAGTGAGGCTTCGGCGTCCCGCACCCTTGGCACGCTGTCGGTTTTGAGCGTCTTGGTGATACTCTTGCTGCTTTATTTGCAGTTCCGCTCGTGGCGGCAGTCCGTTGTGGTGCTGCTCAATCTGCCGCTCGCGCTCATTGGCGGCGTTTTGGCTCTCTTCTTCACCGGCGGCGTGGTGAGCATTCCCGCCGTCATAGGGTTCATCTCCCTATTCGGCATGGCTACGCGTGGCGGCATGCTGCTTGTGGACCGCTACAACGAGCTTTCGCGTCAGGGATACGCCCGCCGCGAGGCGGTGCTGAAAGGCTCGCTTGACCGTCTGCAGCCCATTCTTATGACCGCCTTGTGCTCTGCCCTGGCTCTTATTCCTCTGGCGTTGGGGAGCGAACTCCCCGGCAACGAGATACAAAGCCCAATGGCTAAGGTGATGCTCGGCGGATTGCTTACCAGCACGTTGCTCAACCTCGTCATCGTTCCGCTTATAGCCCCAGTGGGAAAGGATAACGACAAAAACCGAAGCAAACTATGAAACGCATACACCTATATATATTAGCGTCTCTCTTTGCCCTGTCGCGGACGGCAGAGGCGCAGAGTTTTGCAGAACTGTCCCCGCTCTACGAGGCAGCCATCCAGAATGTGGTAGCACACAGCCCGGCTTTGAAGGCAGCGCGCCAGCAGAACGAGGCAGAGCGTATGCAGTTGCAAGCCGCGCAACGCTTGCCGGACCCCGAAGCAGAGGTCGCGTACCTCGTGGGCTCGCCCAACGGCGTGCCAAACCGCACCAACGTCACCGTGACGCAGCAGCTCGACTGGGGCGTGCTTACAGGACGGCGGCGCAACGCGGCGAAGGCGGGGAACGAGCTGCTTGCCCTTAGCCAGGAGTCGGAAGTGCGGAAGGTGCGGGCGGCGGCAGACTGCGCCCTTGTCGAGGTCGTGTTCCGCAACAAAATGCTTCTCGAGACGCAGCGCCGCGCTGCCGCCGCACAGGAGATACTTGCAATGTTCGGGAAAAAATACGCCCAGGGAGAGATTTCGCTTCCCGACCTCAACAAGGCGTGGCTTAGTGCCTCGGTGGCGCGGGCGGCGGCGCAGCGTGCGGAGACCGGACGCAAGGAAGCGGAGGCTGCGCTCGCGCTTCTTGGCGGCGGGGCGGACATAGCTTATCCCGACACCTTGTACGGTACGGTTTCTGAAAATCTTCCGCCGCTTCCGCAGTTGCTTTCTCAGGCTGAGGGCGGCAGCACCGTAGCTTTGGCAGACGGGGCAGTGCGGCAGAGTCTTGCGGAAAGGGACGTGGCAAAGGCAGAGACGTGGCCCGCGCTCACTGCCGGCTTTATGGGAGAGTATATCAAGAACAACAATTACAGCGGCATAAGCCTCGGCTTCTCGCTCCCGCTTTGGGGCGGCGGACGGAAGAGGGTAAAACAAGCCGAGGCGCAGGCTTTGGCGCGGCAGATAGAGGCGGACGGCGTGCGTACGCAGCTGCATGCCGCCGTGTCGCGGCAATACCAGACGGCGGCAGACTTGCTCTTCACCGAGAGCCAGCTCCGGGAAAGCCTCGCCGAGACCGACAACGCCGCTCTGCTGAGGCGCTCGCTTGACGCGGGGCGCATTTCGCTGCTCGAATATCTCACGGAGACCGCTTTCTACTATGACGCCCGCACGGCTCAGCTTGAGGCCGAGCGCGACGCGCAGACTGCCCTCGCCCGACTGCGGGCCTTGCTGCGCTGAATACGGCACGGCAGGCATAGCCGCGCCGTGTGGAAAAATATTCCTAACTTTGCGCTGCAAATTTGTTTTTGATTTTTAGAGCGTTTGCGGACAGCCCGAGCAGGACTACGGGCGCGGCAGACACGAGACATCGCGATGGAAGAAATGGAACTTATCGCCAAGACCTTTCAAGGACTTGAGGAGGTGCTTGCGCAGGAACTCACGGAACTGGGTGCTAACAACGTGCAGATAGGACGGCGCATGGTGTCGTTTACGGGCGACAAGGAGATGCTTTACCGCGCCAATTTCTGCCTCCGCACCGCCGTGCGCGTCTTGATGCCCATCAAGCATTTCAAGGCAAAGGACGCCGACGACGTGTATAAGGCAGTGCGCGGCGTGGACTGGAGCAAGTATCTGGACGTAAGCACCACTTTCGCCGTAGACTCCGTGGTTTATTCCGACGAATTCCGCCACTCGAAGTTTGTCGCCTACAAGGTGAAGGACGCCATAGTGGACTATTTCCGCGAGACGACTGGCGAGCGCCCCAACATACGCATCACCAATCCCGACGTAAAGCTCAACATACACATCGCCGAGGACGACTGCACGCTCTCCCTTGACTCTTCGGGGGAAAGTCTGCACCAGCGCGGATACCGCGTGGGGACGGTAGAGGCCCCCATCAACGAGGTGCTTGCCGCCGGCTTGCTGAAAATGGCGGGGTGGAACGGCGAGACCGATTTCGTAGACCCGTTCTGCGGCTCGGGCACGCTGCTCATAGAGGCGGCGCTTATGGCACGCAACATATATCCCGGCGTGTTCCGCAAGGAGTTCGGCTTCGAGAAATGGAAGAACTTTGACCGCGACCTCTTTGACGCGATATACAATGACGACTCGCAGGAGCGCGAGTTCGACCACCACATATACGGCTACGACATCAACCGCCCCACGGTAGACATCGCCTTGCGCAACGCCAAGAGCGCGGGCGTGGCAAATATCGTGAGCGTGGAGCAGCGCGACTTCCGCGACTTCAAGAAGCCGGAAGAGAAGACCTTGATGGTGACCAATCCGCCTTACGGCGCACGCCTTACCACGCCGGACTTGCTCGGCCTTTACCAGGATATAGGAAAAGTGCTGAAGCACGAGTTCTGTGGCAACGAGGCTTGGATAATCAGCTCGAAGGAAGAGCTTTTCGACAACATCGGGCTGCGTCCCAGCTTCAAAGTGCAGCTTCTCAACGGCTCGATGGACTGCGACTTCCGCAAGTACCAGCTCTTTGACGGGCGTCTGGACAGTTTCCGTGCCGAGGGCGGTACGGTGAAGACCGACGAAGAGCGCCGCCTTATGGGTGACGGCCGCCGTTTCCGCACGCGCCGTGACGACTTCAAGGAGCGTTTCACCGACGAAGACAAGCGCAGGTGGGAAGAAGAGGACGAAGACCTCCCCGAGGGCTACGCCTTGTTGCGCAAGAAGCACCGCGAGTTTCAGCAAAGCCGCTTGGGGCACAGCGGAGGTTCTGCCCGCGAAGGCGGATGGGGCAACCGCCCGCCGCGCCGTGACGGTTTCCGCAAGGACGGTGACGGCTTCCGCCGCGAGGGCGGCTTCAAGAAGGAAGGCGGTTTCAGAAAAGAAGGAGGATTCCGCAAGGAAGGGGGCTTCCGCAAGGACGGCGACAAGGGCGGCGGCTTCCATAAAGACGGCTTCAAGAAAGAGGGCGGCTTCCGGAAAGCTAACGGCGACTTCCGCAAGGGCGGGCGCGACTTCGGCAAAGGCGGGCATGACCGCCGCGAGGGCGGACCGCGCCGCGACTTCTGACCGCTTTATATAAAACCTACGCGCATACGGCCACGGACGGACTTACCGCCAAAAAGGGGCGAGGCCGTCCGTGGCTTTCCTTTTGCCGACCGCAGCGGGAGGCGGAAGAAAGCATCTAAGCGCACGCGGCACGCGGCAAGGCACTTGTCTGTCCGCCGCAGGACATTTGTTTGTCCGCAACAAACCACAGGCAAATCCGCAACAAGGCACGGCCAACTCCGCAACAAGATACAGACACGCACAAAGACCATACGCACAAACGATATGAAAAGACCTTTCGCAGCGCTTCTCCTGCTGCTCTTACCCTTCACCCTTATGGCTCAAAGCAAGAAAGACTTCACACTGGACGACCTGATGTGGGGCGGATCCAACTACTGGAACATACAGCCCAAGCCGTTCTATACGGCGTTTTGGGGCGACCGTATGGTGAAGACCGAAGTAGACCGCGTCAGCTCGTACATCGACGCCAAGGGCAAGGAAGTCTCTCCCAAGACGCTCTTTACGCTCGCGCAGGTGAATGCGGCGATAGACACGGCCAAGATGGGCAAGGTGTACAACCTCTTGTACGCCGGCTTCCCTTACGGGGACAAAACCATAGTGTCCCTGCGCACGGAGAAGCTGAGGCTGCTTTATGACTGGACGGCGGGCAAGACCGTCTGGAGCGCGGAACGCACGGCGGGCGAGAGCCACAACGACTTCTCTTACGCTTCCAAGTGCGAGGCGTATGTAAAGGACTGGAATCTCTTTGTGCGTACCGCCGACGGAGCCGAACACCGCTTGAGCACGGACGGAAGCCGCGAGCTGCAGTACGGGCAGAGCGTGCACCGTGACGAGTTCGGGATAAGCAAGGGCACATTCTGGAGTCCGAAGGGCAACCTATTGGCTTTCTACCGCATGGACCAGAGCATGGTGACGGACTATCCCCTTGTAGACATCAGCCCCCGCGTGGCGGAGCTTGCCCCCGAGAAGTACCCGATGGCGGGAATGACGAGCCACAAAGTGACGGTAGGGGTGTACGACACGCGCACGGACAAGGTGGTCTACTTGCAGGCGGGCGACCCCACCGACCGCTATTTCACCAACATTGCGTGGAGTCCCGACGAGAAGACAATATATATGTTTGAGCTTCCGCGCACGCAGGACAAAGCCGAGCTTGTAAGCTACGACGCGGCGACGGGCGAGCGCAAGGGCGTGCTCTACACAGAGACAAACGCGCGCTACGTCGAGCCGTGCCACCCCATAGCCTTCCTTCCGTGGGATGCGTCAAAGTTTGTGATGCAGTCGCGCCGCGACGGCTATAACCACCTTTACCTCTTCGACACTTCGGGAAAGATGCTGGCTCAGCTTACGCGCGGGGCGTACGAGGTGCTTGACGTGCTGGGCTTCAACACGAAGACGAAGAGCATTGTCTACCAAAGCAACCAGAACAACCCCATCCAGTACAGCCACTTCTGCGTCTTCGTCCCCTCCGGCAAGGTGACGCAGCTCGACAACGGCAAGGGCACGCACTATGCCGCGCTTTCCGAAAACGGTCTCTTCCTGCGCGACCGCTGGTCGTCGCCCGAGACGTTCCGCCAGTACGACCTTGTCAACACCTCCACCGCCAGCACGCGCAAGCTGCACGCCGACTCTGACCCTTGGAAAGAGTACAACGAGCCGCAGGTAAGCGGCGGCACGATAAAGGCAGCGGACGGGGTGACCGACCTTTACTACCGCCTTGTGCGTCCTGCCGACTTTGACCCTGCGAAGAAATATCCCGCCGTGGTGTATGTATACGGAGGTTCGCACGCGCACAACGTGGAGGCGGCGTGGAACTACCAGATGCGCCCGTGGGAGGCGTATATGGCGCAGAAGGGCTATATCGTCTTTGTGGTAGACAACCGAGGCTCCGAAAACCGCGGCTTTGCCTTTGAGAGCTGCACGCACCGCCACCTTGGCGACGAAGAGATGCGCGACCAGATGGAGGGCGTGAAATTCCTCACGTCCCTGCCTTATGTCGACGCAGACCGTCTCGGCGTGCACGGGTGGTCGTTCGGCGGCTTCATGACGTGCAACCTGATGTGCTCTTACCCCGACGTGTTCAAGGTCGGCGTTGCGGGCGGTCCCGTGATAGACTGGAAGTATTACGAGGTGATGTACGGCGAGCGCTACATGGACACGCCGCAGGAGAACCCCGAGGGCTACGCCTCCTCCTCGCTCCTCGGCAAGGCGAAGAACCTCAAAGGGCGCCTGCAGGTGATAGTAGGCTACAACGACCCCACCTGCGTCATGCAGCACAGTCTCTCTTTCCTCCGCGCCTGCGAGGATGCCGGCACGCAGCCCGACTACTTCGTTTACCCCGGCGACGGGCACAACATGATGGGCAAGGACATGGTGCACCTGCACGAGCGCATCACGCGCTATTTTGACGACTATCTGAAATAAGTCCCTTCGGCAATAGTTTCCAGACAAAACGACCTATCACTTATGTCTTCGGACTCATTCTCTACTCTCACGCTTTCCAACGGACTGCGCGTGATAGCCGAGCGCAGCGACTCGCCGGTGGTTTACTGCGGCTACGTGATGCGTGCTGGCACGCGCCATGAGGACGCGGCAGACAGCGGCATGGCGCACTTTATCGAGCACATGTCCTTCAAGGGAACGCGCCGCCGTACGTCCTGGCGCGTGACCAACGACGTGGAGCGCTTGGGCGGCGAGCTTAACGCCTTTACGAGCAAGCAGGAAACGGTGTACTACGCCACGGCCTTGAAAGAGAATTTTGCCCAGGTGGCGGACGTGCTTACCGACATAGTCTTCGCGAGCGTGTACCGGCAGCAGGAGATAGACAAGGAGGTAGAGGTGATATGCGACGAAATAGACAGCTACAAAGACTCTCCCTCCGAGCTCATCTTCGACGAGTTTGAGTCTATGCTTTTCCCGGGGCAGCCGCTCGGGCGCGACGTGCTGGGCGAGGCGGAAAGGCTGCACGAGTACACCACCGCCGATGCCTTGCGCTATACGGGCAGCCGCTATCTGCCCGCCAACGCCGTTTTCTACGTATATGGCGACATCGCGCCGGAGAAAGCCGCCCGTGTGCTTGAAAAAGCTTTTGACCGCAGTGTCGAAACGCCTTCACCTCTGCAGCCCTTTGCAGCAGAGGGCACAGCTTGCACTCCGCTCCTGCACGGCTTGGAGCGCAGCGTGGACAAACAGACCCACCAGGCTCACGTCCTTGTGGGCGGCGCGGGATTCGGCGGCACGGACGATAGGCGTTTTGCCCTTGTGCTTCTAAACAATGTCTTGGCCGGCCCGGGGATGAACTCGCGGCTGAACACCTCGCTCCGTGAGCGTGCCGGGCTTGTGTATACCGTGGAGGGAAACCTTGCCACATACCCCGACACGGGGTACTGGAACATCTATTTCGGCTGCGACGCGCACGACGTGGGGCGTTGCAGCCGTTTGCTGCGGCGCGAGCTGGACAAAATCATCGACACGCCTTTCACCCCCGCCCGCCTCACCGCCGCCAAGCGGCAGCTTTGCGCGCAGATAGCCATTTCGTGCGAGGCAAAGGAAAGCTACGCCGTCGCGATGGGAAAGACGTTTGCCCATTACGGGCGTCACCGTGACGTACCCGCGCTTTGCGAGCGCATTATGGCTCTTGCGCCGGAGGAAGTGCAGCGCGTGGCGGCTGAGGTGTACGCCCCGGAGCGCATTTCCACGCTGATTTACCATTGACCCTATGACGCTTGACTCCCGCCGCGTAAAAGAGCTGGCACGCGAGGAGGGCTTCTCGGCTTGCGGACTGGCTCAGGCCGCTCCCGTGTCGGCTGAGCGTGCGGCCGAACTGCGCGCGTGGCTTGCTGCGGGGCAAAACGGCACGATGGACTATCTTGCCCGAAACGTGGAGAAGCGTCTTGACCCCCGCCTTTTGCTTGACGGTGCGCGTACGGTCGTGAGTCTTGCCGTAAATTACAGTCCGTCGGACGGCATCGGCGGGGCAGGGACGCGCATTGCCCGTTACGCCTGCGGCACGGACTACCACGATGTGGTGAAAAACATGCTCCGCCGTCTCCTCACGCGGCTCGGACTGGACGAGGGGACGGACACGCGGGCTTTCGTAGACACGGCCCCGATAGACGAAAAGTACTGGGCGCAGCAGTGCGGACTTGGCTGGCGCGGGCGCAACTGCCAGCTTGTCATTCCCGGCGCGGGGAGCTTCTTTTTTCTTGGCGAACTTCTTAGCGTTCATCCCGCCGACAAGTACGACACCCCCGCAGTCTCCCGCTGCGGCACATGCCGCGCTTGCCTTGATGCCTGTCCCTCCGGCGCGCTTGCCGGTGACGGGACGATGGACGCGCGGCGTTGTCTTTCCTACCTTACCATTGAGTGCCGCGAGCCGCTTCCGCCGGGTACGGGAGAGAAGATGGGCGGCTGCTTCTACGGCTGTGACCGCTGCGCGGAGGCTTGTCCGTGGAATCGCCGCTTTGCCCGCCGCACCGCCGTCGGCGAGCTGTTGCCTCGTCCCGCGCTTGTGGAGATGGGGGACGAGGATTGGCGGCACCTCACACAGGCGGAGTATACAGAACTGTTCAGGAAAAGCGCGGTGAAAAGGGCAAAATATGCCGGACTTACCCGCAATATATCCGCTTGGGCTGAGGCTAATGCCTCGGCCGATGCGCGAGTTGGCGGCGGAGAGCTATAGCCGTTTGTGAAAAGTGGAGGAGGGGCAAACCCAGCCTTGCGCGGTACGTGCCGCGCGGCGGGTTTGTCCCTCCTCTTTTGTCATCGCCCGCCTAAGCGGGCGGACAGGTCAATAGTTTTCGGCGCGGAGCTCGAAATAGCTCTGCGGGTGGTTGCACACGGGGCAAACCTCGGGCGCGTCCTTGCCGATGACGATGTGGCCGCAGTTGCCGCAAATCCACACGCGGTCGCCCTCGCGGGAGAAGACTATGCCTTCCTCAATGTTCTTGAGCAGGCGGCGGTAACGCTCCTCGTGCGCCTTTTCGATGGCGGCCACCATCTCAAACTTCTGCGCTATTTCGTCAAAGCCCTCCTCGCGTGCCGTCTTGGCGAAGCCGGCGTACATATCCGTCCACTCATAGTTTTCCCCGGCGGCAGCCTCGGCGAGGTTTTCCATTGTGCCGGGCACTGCGCCGCCGTGCAGGTACTTGAACCAGAGCTTGGCGTGCTCTTTCTCGTTGCGTGAGGTCTCCTCGAAGATGTTGGCCATCTGGACATATCCGTCCTTCTTTGCCTTGGAGGCAAAATACTGGTACTTGGTATGCGCCTGCGACTCGCCGGCGAATGCAGCCTCGAGGTTCTTCTCGGTCTGGGTCCCTTTCAGTTCTTTCATTGTGATTGCTTGTTCTGTTGATGGCGGAGCGGGAATGCCCCGCCGCTGTGCTGTGTTTGTGGGTATATCCCTTATGCCGTAAGCTGCGGCAAGGCGTATCGAGTACGGCGCGCAGCTTGTGCAATAGGGGGAAAGTGCCGCGCCTTACTTGAAGTAGCGGTTGTAGAGTCCGGCGAAGCCGCGGCCGTGGCGTGCCTCGTCGCGTGCCATTTCGTGCACGGTGTCGTGTATTGCGTCAAGGTTGAGCTGCTTGGCGCGCTTGGCGATGCGAGCCTTGTCCTCGCAGGCTCCGGCTTCGGCGTTCATGCGCTTTTCGAGGTTGGTCTTCGTGTCCCAAACGAGGTCGCCGAGCAGCTCGGCAAACTTTGCGGCGTGCTCTGCCTCCTCCCAAGCGTAGCGCTTGAAGGCTTCTGCCACTTCGGGGTAGCCCTCGCGGTCGGCCTGGCGGCTCATGGCGAGGTACATGCCTACCTCGGTGCATTCGCCGGCAAAGTGCGCGTTGAGGTCCTTTATCATCTCCTCGTCGCAGCCTTTGGCTACGCCAATCTCGTGCTCGGCGACGAAGGAGAGGTCGGCGTCTCCGCCGAGTTCCTTAAACTTGGACGCGGGTACGCCGCACATGGGGCACTTCTCGGGTGCGTGTTCGCCTTCGTACACATAGCCGCATACGGTGCAGATGAATTTCTTTTTCATTGTTCTTCGGTTGAGTTAAGTTGGGGTGTAGATTGTTATGTCTCTTGTCCCGCCGAGCTTGTCTGCAGAGGCGGGGCTTATTCTTCGGTGTCGTGTTCTTCGTTCTTCGCGCAGTTTTCGCAGCAGCCGCGCAGGTAGAGTTCGGCCTGTTCTACCCGGAAGCCTGTTGGCACGCACGCGCTCAGCTCCGGGTGGGGCTTGTGCAGCGTGATGTCGTAGACGCGTCCGCAGCGCGTGCATAGGAAGTGGGCGTGCGGGCTCATGTCTCCGTCGAAGCAGGAGTTTCGCTCGTCGATGGTAAGCTGTCGCACCGCCTTGTGCTCTACCAGCAGCTTCAGCGTGTTGTATACCGTCGTGCGCGAGAGCGTGGGCATAGTGCCGGAAAGCGCGGCGTAGATGGTGTCCACTGTGGGGTGCGTGTGGTGGGTCATAAGGTACTCCATCACAGCCACGCGCTGCGGCGAGGGCCGCACGCCGCACGATGCCAGATATTCCGCTGTCTCTGCTTTGAACATTTATACTTCTGTAATCGTTACAATAATGAACACGCTGCAAAGATAGGGCGTGCAGGAATGACCTCCAAACTTTTGGCCGATTTTCCGCAAAATATTTTTGCGGGGGAAAATTTCCCGCGCGGCAAAGACGGGGAGAATGCATATTATGCAGCCGGTTTCTGCATATATGCAAGGGCAATTTTTATGCATTATTAACTTTGCCTGGACAGGCTGAGGGGCTTGGAAGAGCCGGAAAGGCACTCTCTGGAGGCTAAGACCGGCCCCGTAGCGACGGGGATAGGGACAGTAGCGCCGGCATGTACATCCCCGCGCTCCTATATGTACACTTTTCGGCTGCGCAAGTGCCTGATAATCAGTATGGCAATAATAAGGGCAGACGCGAAGCCGCATCTGCCCTTACTACACTACAAAGATACGAAATAAAAAAGGCTTTTCCAAATGCGCTGAAATTGCGCCCCCGACGCCCTATGCATATTTTATGCAGTCGCGGGCGTATCCTGCACACAAGCGGGAGACGTGCAACCGGCGCGGGAAAATAGGGGCGGCGGCTTTGCGCATACCGAAATAAGCCCTATCTTTGCCCTTGAAATAGTTATCAAGGTGAAGTTGAAAGGATTCCGGCGTTTCACAAGGTCGCGGGAGTTCTTTCGGTTTTTTTTACCTTAAACCGGTATTAACCCAACACAGACATCCACCGCTTTATGGCATACATGTCACAAGAGGGCTACGACAAAATGGTGGCCCAGCTCCGCCATATGGAGCTTGTAGAGCGTCCCGCCGCTTCCGCAGCCATCGCTGAGGCACGCGACAAGGGCGACCTCTCCGAAAACAGCGAGTACGACGCAGCGAAAGAGGCGCAGGCTATGCTCGAGATGAAGATCACCAACCTGAAGGCCACGATTGCCTCCGCGAAAATCATAGACGCGTCGAAGCTGCGCACCGACGTGGTGCAGATTCTCTCCACCGTGGAGATGAAAAACGTGAAGACGGGCATGCAGATGCGCTACACCATCGTCAGCGAAAGCGAGGCCAACCTGCGCGAGGGAAAGATTTCCTCCACTACGCCCATAGCCCAGGGGCTTCTCGGAAAGAAAGTGGGCGACGTGGTAGACGTGAAGATTCCACAGGGCACGATACAGCTCGAGATTCTCAACATCACGGTAGGCGCGTAAGCCTGAGCGGGAGCCGCACGCTTCGCGGCCGCTTCTTTCCGGAAAGCGGGAGTCAGACGGCGGGCGGCGGGAAAAAGGACAAAGGACATGACGATATTCTCGAAAATCATAGCGGGGGAGATCCCCTCGTACAAGTGCGCCGAGGACGATAGCTTTTACGCTTTTCTCGACATCAATCCCGTAGCGCAGGGGCACACGCTTGTGGTGCCGAAGCGCGAGGAGGACTACATCTTCGACCTCAGCGACGACGAGCTTGCCGCGATGGCGGTCTTCGCAAAGCGCGTGGCACGCGCCATAAAGACGGCTTTCCCCTGCCGCAAGGTGGGCATGGCTGTCCTCGGTCTTGAGGTCAACCATGCGCACATACACCTCATCCCCTTGCAGAGCGAGGGCGACATGGACTTCCGCAAGGAAAAGCTCCAGCTCGCCCCCGAGGTGATGGCGGACACCGCCGCCCGCATCCTTTCTGCCTTTGAGGCCGGGGAGTAGGCGCACGCGCAGCAAAATGACGATATAGACACTGCGGAGAAACGCTGATGGGCGTTTCTCCGCGGTGCTTTTTGTATGTCGCAGCCGCCGTATATGGGCTTTCTCCGCAAGTGCGGCATTGGGCGTTTGCCGCTGGCGCAGCGACGAATGCAGATGCCGGGACAGCGTTGCAAAGGAAAAGTCTGCCGTTCCCCAAAAGAGGAAGGCGTAGCTTGGGGTGCGCGGAAAAGAAAAGCGTCCGGCGGGAAAGTCCGCCGGACGCTTTTGCGTGTTTTCCCCGAAAGGGGAACGGGAGAGAACGGCTTACTTCGTGCCGTCCTTTTCGGTGAAGTCTTCGGGAAGCATGGAGATGGTGCAGCAGTTGCTCTGCTTGAGCAGCACGTCCTTCACGAAAGCCTGGATGTCGGCAGAGGTCACGCTCTTGATGGCGTCCTCGTAGCCCGTGCGGCCGTCCTTGCCGAAGAGAACCTTGTTTTGCATCAGGCCTTCCCAGTACTCGTTTTTCTTCTGGCTGTCTGCGAAGTCCTTGAGCTCAAACTTCTCTACCTTGTCAAGCTCTTCTGCGGTCACGCCCTTGGCGGCGATGTCCTCGATGCCCTGGCGCATCAGCAAGAGGGCGGAGTCGAGCTTCGCGGGCTTCACGGGGCAGTAAATCTGGAGCGCGTAAGTGTCGCGCACGCCGTAGTCTGCATTGCCGGACGCGCCGACGCTGTAGGCGATGCCGGCATCCTCGCGGATGCTCTTAAGGTAGCGCTGCGTGAGGATAGAGCCGAGTGCGTTGGCCACTGCGGCCTGCTTGAGGCTGTAGGGCGTCGTGCCGTTCCAGTACTGTATGACGATGGCCTGCGGCGTCTCCATGGCGCGGCGGAAATGGTTGTCGTGCACGCCGGTGACGGGGTAGTCCTTGCGGTCAACGTAGTCCTCGCGCTTCTTCACGCTCTTGAGCGGCGCGATGTACTGCTCGGTGAAGGCACGGAGCGAGTCTGTGTCGATGGCGCCGGTGAAGAAGAAGTCGAAGTCGCCCGCAGCGTTGAAGCGCTCGGAGTAAATGCGCTTGTATGCCGAGTAGTCGGCCTTGTCAAGGTCGGCGAGGTGCAGGCGCACCTTGCGCGGGTTGTGGCCGAATATCGTCGCGGATACAGAGTCGGAGAAAGCCACCTGCGGGTTCTTCTCCACGTTCTCAAGCGAAGACTTGAGGAAGGTGAGGCAGTTGTTGTAGCCGTCGGGATCGTTGGCGGGAGCCTGGAAGCGCAGGTAAATCAGCTCGAAGAGCGTGCGCAGGTCCTTCGGCGTGGAAGAGCCGCCAAGACGGTCGGTAAGCTCGCCGAGGGAGGGAGAGCAGTCGGCTTTCTTGCCGGCAAGCTTCTTCTGCAGCTCGGTGGAGGTGAAATTGCCCAGACCGGTGCTGCCCGCGATGGCCTCGAAGAGCGAAACGTTTACGCGGTCGGCGTCGGCAGTCTTGCTCTTGCCGCCCTTGCTCACTGCGCTGAACTGCACCTCGGAGTCGTTGAAGTCCGTCTTCTTGAAGTACACGGCAGCGCCGTTGGAAAGCGTCCACTTGGTGTAGCCGAAGTCTGCCTTCTCTTCTTTTGTTATCTTGCCAGCCTTGGGAAGCTTGGTGATGAGCGGCTCGCTCTTCACGTTGTCCACGTAAGCCTCTACCTTGGCGTTTGCACCGGCCTTCACAGCCTTCTTCATGTCGTCGACGGAGGGGACGGTGACATCGTCCTTCTCGGGATACATGGCGAGGAAGACGAAATTGGTGTCGGTGCTTGCGGTGTATTCCTTGAAGATGCCCGAAACGGCGTCGGTGAGCATGCCCGTGGCCTGCATCTGCTGGGCAATCATCTTGTAGCTCTCAAACTCGGTCTCCACGTCGGGGATAGGGTCGTTTTCGAGGAAATGGCGCACGTACTGCGGCACGTAGAAGCTGTTCTCCTGCTTGTCGCGGTTGTCGTAGATGGTTTCGAGGGACTTGATGAACTCCTCGCTTGCGCGGCTGAGCTCCGTGCCCGTGAAGCCAAACTCTGCGGCGCGGCGCACCTCGCGCATCACGGCTTCTGCAGCCTCAGGGCCTTTGCCCGGCTTCGGAAGCACGCCGATGGTGAAGGCGTCCATAGTCTTTGACATAATGTACTGCCCGTCGTCAGCTCCTGCGCCTATGAAGGGGCAGTCTGCCTTCTGTGCAATCTCGGCGAGGCGCGCGTTGAACGCGGCGGCGGCAAGGTTGGCGAGGTAGTGGTAGCTGAGGTAGGCCACGGTGGGCTTGTACTCGTCGGGGATGGGCTCGTGCTTGAACATCATCTGGATGATGGCCTGCGTCTGCTCCTTGTCCTTGTCGACGACGTAGATGGGCTCGTTGTTGGCGGGCACGGGGTAGTGCTCGTACTGTGCGGCGTCGGCGGGCATCTTTATGGGGGAGAACATCTCCTTGACCTTTGCCTCTACCTTGTCCACGTCGATGTCGCCCACCACGATTATTCCCTGGAGGTCGGGGCGGTACCACTTCTCATAGTAGGCGCGGAGCTCTTCGGGCTTGAAGTTGTCCACCACGCTCATCAAGCCGATGGGGTAGCGGTGCCCGTATCGCGAGCCGGGGTAGAGGGTGGGGAGGTTGCGCTCGAATATGCGGCCGGACGCGCTGCTGCGCATGCGCCACTCCTCGTGTATCACGCCACGCTCCTTGTCTATCTCCTTGGGGTCAAGGGTAAGGCCGTCAGCCCAGTCGTGCAGGATGAGGAGGCAGGAGTCCACGTTGCTGTCCGTCACGGGCACGTCGTCAATGTTGTAGACCGTCTCGTCGGTGGCCGTGTAGGCGTTGAGGTTTTGGCCAAACTTTACGCCGATGCTCTCGCAGTACTTCACGATGCGGTCATCGGGGAAATTGTCGGTGCCGTTGAAGCACATGTGCTCCAGGAAGTGCGCCAGTCCGCGCTGGCTCTCCTCTTCCTGTACCGCGCCCACCTTCTGTGCGATGTAGAAGTTGGCGCGGTTTTCGGGCAGGGCGTTGTGGCGTATGTAGTAAGTCAGCCCGTTGGGCAGCTTGCCATAGCGCACGGCCTTGTCCATCGGCAGCTGCGGGAGCTGCTGTGCGGCTGCGGGCAGCACGATGGCGGCCACCAGCAGCAGCAAAATGGATTTGAGTCTGTTCATTTGCCTTTTATATATAGTGCGTATAAGATAATCCGCGCAAAGGTAGGCAATTAATCGGGCTTGCCGTGTGTTTGAAAAAACTTTCATAATTTCGCGCTAAATTCGGTTGGTACTACATTAGACAGCGCGGATGATACGCAAGTTTGACTTTCTGGTAATCGGCTCCGGCGTCGCCGGGATGAGTTACGCCCTCCAGGTGGCCGCCTCGGGCAAAGGCAAGGTGGCTCTCGTATGCAAGACCTCCATCGAGGAGGCCAACACCGACAAGGCTCAGGGAGGCATCGCCTCTGTGACTAACCTTGAGGTGGACGATTTTGACAAGCACATCAAGGACACGATGGTGGCGGGCGACTACATCTCCGACCGCCGCGCCGTGGAGCAGGTGGTGCGCTGCGCCCCCGAGGGCATCAAGCGGCTCGTGCAGTGGGGCGTCAACTTTGACAAGAAGGCGGACGGAGGCTTCGACCTCCACCGCGAGGGCGGACACTCGGAGTTCCGCATCCTCCACCACGCGGACGACACGGGGCACGAGATACAGCGCGGGCTGATAGAGGCCGTGCGCAACCACCCCGGCATCACGCTCCTTGAAAACCACTTCGCCGTGGAAATCATCACGCAGCACCATCTCGGCGTGGAGGTCACTCGCCGCACGCCCGACATCGAATGCTTTGGCGCGTACGTCCTCGACCCCGACACGAAGAAGATTGACACAATCCTCTCGCGCGTGACAGTGCTTTGCACGGGCGGTTGCGGTGCGGTCTACTCCTCCACCACCAACCCCGACATCGCCACCGGAGACGGCATAGCCATGGCCTACCGCGCCAAGGCTACGGTGCGGGACATGGAGTTCATTCAGTTTCACCCCACGGCTCTGTTCCACCCGGGAGAGACCCACCCCGCCTACCTCATCACAGAGGCCATGCGCGGGTACGGGGGCATCCTGCGCCTTCCCAACGGCGAGGAATTCATGCAGAAATACGACAAGCGCCTTTCGCTTGCCCCGCGCGACATCGTCGCCCGCGCCATCGACAAGGAGATGAAGATACACGGCATCGACCACGTATGCCTTGACGTGACGCACAAGGACCCCGAGCAGACGAAGCTCCATTTCCCCAACATCTACCAGAAATGCCTTTCCATCGGCATAGACATCACGCGGCAGTACATACCCGTCGCGCCCTGCGCCCACTATCTCTGCGGCGGCATAAAGGTTGACCTCAACGCTTGCTCGAGCATCCGCCGCCTCTACGCCATAGGCGAGTGCTCGTGCACGGGGTTGCACGGCGGCAACCGCTTGGCTTCCAATTCGCTCATCGAGGCGGTGGTGTACGCCGACAAGGCGGCGCAGCACTCTCTGGAGCATCTCTCCGAGTACACGTTCAACGAGGCTGTGCCTGAGTGGAACGACGAAGGCACGCTCTCCAACGAGGAAAAGGTGCTCATCGCGCAGGACGTGCGCGAGGTGGGGCAGATTATGTCCTCCTACGTGGGCATCGTGCGCAGCGACCTGCGCCTCAAGCGTGCATGGACGCGCCTCGACCTGCTCTACGAAGAGACCGAGGAACTTTTCAAGCGGGTGAAGGCCACGCGCGACATTTGCGAGCTGCGCAATATGATAAACGTGGGCTACCTCATCACGCGCCAGGCCATAGAGCGCAAGGAGAGCCGCGGGCTGCACTACACTACGGACTACCCAAAGCACGCCTACGACCAAAACTGATCGCAGCACGCGCCCGCACCGTCCGGGGCAAGGGGCGCAAGCCGGTTTTTTGCAAGACAGACAGCACACGAAGGCAGGGATTCCTCATGGAAATCCTGCCTTCGTCTTGCGTTTTCCCGGCACTGCTCCCGTTTCTTTAGGCGCGATTTACGGCTGCGTTGCTTTTTTGTTTCCGCTTTTTTGCGCGTTCTCTCTGTTTTTCCGTATGTTTGCGCTTAACCTTAAAACACAATTCAAGCAAATCTATGCGGACATTTACCTATTTGCTCGCGCTCGCATCCTTTTTTGCGGGCGGGCTCTCGGTTTCGGCCCAAGAAAGCGCGGCGCCTTTCACCGTGTCGGACGCGCCCACATCGGACGGATGGGCAGAAAACACCACGTGGTATCTTATTTCAAACGGCAAGGGAAATTATCTGAGCTCTGACAATACACGCACGGCAGACAGCAACGAGATTCTGCAGTTCGCCGCCGCGGGGGGGGGGAGTACAGTCAGTGGACCCTCCTATCCGGTCAGCACGGGGCTTTACTGGTGCTTTGTGGGTGACAGCGAAAACGGCTTCAAGATTTACAACAAGAAGTCCGGCAGCTCCAAACTCCTTGGCATGACGCTTGACACCTCCGTGTCGGACCCCAACACCTCGGCGCAGATGGTGGACGAAAGCTCTGCCGCGTCCTACGCCACGCTCTTCACATACGTCTCCACCACTTACGGCACGTCGGGCTATTGGTGCATCAAGCAGCAAGGCACGGACAAGCGCTACCTTACGCAGAACGGCGCGGGCGGCTACACCAACGCGCTCACCTTTTGGACAGACCAGCAAGCTGTCTGGGGATGGGGAAAAACGGAAAGCACTGCTACGGGCGACGCTGGCAGCTCTTTCAAGTTTGAGCCGGTGACAGATTTCTCGCAAGGGTATTACCAAATAGTGAGCAACTCTTCCTCGAGAACCAACAAAACCGTCACAAGCGAGGACATAGAGTTTGGCAAGGGCGGCACGCTGGCGGCAGAGACGCAGATACACCGTGTCGCTACGGTGTCCAACCTCGTTGCGAGCCTTTGGCGCTTTGACTTGACGTCTGACAGTACGGGCTACAGCGTGGTGAACGCCAACACGGGGCTTCCGATGGGCAAACTTGCCGACACCGACGGCGAGGGGCTTGCGATGGTGACTTCTGCCGACTCGGAGAGCAAGGGGACGTTCAAGATTGTCGTTTCCTCCACCTCCGGAGCATACGGACTCACCTGCGGCGGGCGTTTCCTGAATGCGTGGGACAACGGAAACGCGCTTGGCAACTGGGGAACGAGCGCCGTAGGCGACAACTTGTGGAAAATACAAGCCGTGACCGAAATTCCCGTAACCGTGTCTTCCGTTGGCTGGGCAAGCGTGTGCCTGCCTTTTGCTGTGACACTTTCCGCCGGTAGCACGGCAAAAGCGTACAGAGGCGTATCGGCAGTCGGGAGCAGGCTGATGCTTGAAGAAATTACGGGCGCGATTCCCGCAAATACGGGCTTCCTCCTTTCGCTCAGCGGCGGCGGCAGCGTGACGCTTTCCATCTGTGGCGAAAGCACTGCGGACGTGGGTGCCAATGTGTTTGACGGCGTGACGGCAAAGCGCACGGGCTTCGAGGGCGGAGCCAACTATTTCCTTGCTGCTGACGGCGGAAAGGCGGTGCTGATGCAGGCCGATGAAACCTTTACCGTAGTGCCTGCCAACAAAGCCTATCTCGTTGCCTCGAAAGTGCAGAAGACCGGGGCAGAGGCCTCAACGACACTGAGCTTCACCTTCGGGGACGGAGAGACATCGGGCATCTCCTCCGCCGCGCAAAGTGAGGACGGCCGCACCGTGAAGTACTACGACCTTTCCGGCCGCCGCGTACTCTATCCCGCTAACGGGATCTTCGTGACGGACAAGGGCGAGAAGGTGTTTCTCCGCTAAGCCCCGCGCCGCAAGCAAATACTTTGACTCTTTCAATACAGCAGAAATATGAAAGCAAAATACCAAACCCCAGCAAGCACGTCGGTGCGCCTCCGCACCGAGGGCATGATGGCCGAGAGTCTCACCGTCGGCGGTAGCACGGATGCGACGACCGGCGAAGAGAAGAAAGTTGGAACCGAGTCGGAGGTTCTCTCCAATGAACGCAAGAACTCTTCCAGCGGCGTGTGGAAATGGATGGGCGACTGAGCGTCCCCGCCACGCGGAAAAGCATTGAGGGAAGTCCCGCTGCACGGCCTACGCGCAGCGGGACTTCTTCGCTTTGCAAGTTCTTCGGAAATAGCCCGATGGCCGGCGGAAACGGCGCGTTTGCACACACTCTGCGGTTTTGCGCAATAAAAATCCGTATTTCCGGATAAATTTTTGTGTGTGTTGAGAATAAGCCTTACTTTTGCAGCCGTAACTGACGACTGTAACAATATTAACCAATATCCTAACAAGAGAAACTATGTCTGATATCGAAAAGAAAGTAAAGGACATCATCGTAGACAAACTGAGCGTGGAAGAGGCTGACGTGAAGAACGAGGCAAGCTTCGCCAACGACCTCGGCGCAGACTCCCTCGACACCGTAGAGCTCATTATGGAGTTCGAGAAGGAGTTCGGCATCACCATCCCCGATGACAAGGCTGAGAAGATTTCCACGGTTGGCGACGCTATCGCCTACATCGAGGAGAACACGAAATAAGTTTGGACTACAGGTCTGACACCGATAACGTTTAAGGCCCGAGACTTCGCCGCCGCCCGAAAAGGGACGCGCAGCGGGTTCCGAGCCTTAAGCGTTATCGCTTTTTCTATCAAAAGGCAGCAAGGCTGCCACATCCCGCGACGCGACGCAAGCGCAACGCCTGAGAGACGGCGCAGCCGGCGGCGAAGCGGGGAGACGGCGCGGCGCAGAGTGCGCCCCTTTTGCAGCAGAGCTTTCCACGTCGCGGCGAGAGCCGCACAGGGCGACGGAATGGCAGATTAGTAGGCAGGCGGAGAAAGTGGCCGCCTACTAATCCACCACGCAGGCGTGGACAGGCGTGTGCGGCAGGAAACGGGGCATAGCCCCCGCGCGGCACGCCGCAGGCGAGCCCGGAAAGGGCGGCGGCGCGGCAGCCAACATTCACCTTCTAACTTTCTTTCTTATGGAACTCAAAAGAGTAGTGGTAACGGGTCTTGGAGCCCTGACCCCCGTGGGCAACACCATGCCCGAGACTTGGGAAAACATAAAGGCGGGCGTGAGCGGCGCAGGCCCTATCACGCACTTCGACGCCTCAAAGTTCAAGACGCAGTTTGCCTGCGAGGTGAAAAACTTCAAGGCTACGGACTTCATCGACCGCAAGGAGGCACGCAAGATGGACCTCTACGAGCAGTACGCCCTTGTGGCAGCCATGGAGGCAATAAAGGACTGCGGCTGGGATCTTGACGCGGTGGACAAGAACCGTATCGGCGTGATACTCGGCGTGGGCATCGGCGGCATCCACACTTTCGAAGAGGAGGCTGGCTACTACGCACAGAACAAGGAAAACGGCCCGAAGTTCAATCCCTTCTTCATCCCGAAGATGATTGCCGACATCGCAGCCGGCCAGATATCGATACAGTACGGCTTCCACGGCCCCAACTACACTACCACCTCGGCCTGCGCTTCTTCCACCAATGCTTTCGCTGACGCGTTCAACCTCGTGCGCCTTGGAAAGGCTGACGCCATCGTGACCGGCGGCGCAGAGGCTGCCATCTGGCCTTGCGGCGTGGGCGGCTTCAACGCCATGCACGCGCTTTCTACGCGCAACGACGACCCGCAGCACGCCAGCCGCCCCTTCAGTGCAAGCCGCGACGGCTTCATCATGGGCGAGGGCGCGGGCATCCTTGTGCTTGAAGAACTCGAACACGCCAAGGCTCGCGGAGCTAAGATTTACTGCGAAGTGGCAGGCGTGGGCATGTCCGCAGACGCGCACCACATCACGGCTTCCCACCCCGAAGGCCTGGGCGCGCACCTCGTGATGAAGGCTGCCCTTGAGGACGCGGAGATGAAGCCGGAAGACATTGACTACATCAACGTGCACGGCACGTCTACCCCCGTGGGCGACATATCTGAGGTAAAGGCCATCACGAAGCTCTTCGGAGACCACGCCTACAAGCTCAACATCTCTTCCACGAAGAGTATGACGGGACACCTCCTCGGCGCAGCCGGCGCGGTGGAGGCCCTGATTTGCTGCCTCTCCGTGCACAACGACATCGTACCGCCCACCATCAACCACACCGAGGGCGATGAGGACGAAAACATTGACTACAACCTCAACTTCACTTTCAACAAGGCGCAGAACCGCACCGTACGCGCTGCGCTGAGCAACACCTTCGGCTTCGGCGGACACAACGCCTGCTGCATCGTGAAGAAGTACGAGGCTTGACGCCGCAAACTTGAAACAGGGGAGAGGGTTATCGGGCACGGTCACGGCATACGCGCGGCTTGCCTGATAACCCTTTCCCATACACAGAGACACACAGACAGATGATAGTGAACCTCCTGGACCGGATGAAACTCCCTTTCCGCAAGGACCGCGAGTTTCTTTCCGCACTGCACGAGATACTGGGCTTCTACCCGCACAATATAGAGATATACCGCATAGCTTTCTCCCACAAGTCGCTTTCCTACCAGCGTCCCGCCGCGCCGTCGCGCGATGACAGGCGCGGGCGCAGGCAGCCGCGCGGCGAGAATACCTCGCGCCCGCTCAACAACGAGCGCCTCGAGTTTCTCGGCGACGCAGTGCTTGAGACGGTGGTGAGCGACATCGTTTTCCACCATTTCGACCACAAGCGGGAGGGTTTCCTCACCGCCACGCGCTCTAAGATTGTGCAGCGCGAGTCTCTTAACCGGCTCTCCGCGCAGATGGGGCTTGACCGCCTTGTACGGGCCGCGCAGGGTACGCGCATGACGCACACCAACATCGGCGGAAACGCCTTTGAGGCGCTTATGGGCGCCATTTACCTTGACCGTGGCTTCAAGTACTGCCACTGGTTTATAAAGAACCGCGTCGTGGGCGCGTTTGTCGACCTTGACGGCACGGCGAAGAAAGAGGTAAACTTCAAGAGCAAGCTTCTTGAATGGAGTCAGAAAAACCGCATCAACACCAGCTTCCGTGACGCTGCCATCGGCGGGGACAAGGGCTTCCGCACGGTGATAGTGATTGAGGGACTGACGCTCGGCAAAGGCTCGGGACGTACAAAGAAGGAAAGCCAGCAGCTTGCTGCGAAGGACGCGCTTATGCGTATGCGCAAGGACGCGAAGACGTATGACAGCATCTTCCGCTCTAAGGAAAAGCGCACGGCGATGGAGGCTGACGAGTCGTTTGCACTGCCGAAGATAGACGAGATTGAGGACGAACTTCGCGGAAAGCAGCCTTCGCAGCGCCCGCGCCCTGTGCTTGAGGAGAAACAGGGAGACAAGGGCGCGCCCGTGCTTGAGTCAGACGATGCCTACGCTACGGCTTACGCTGAGGGCGCGGACTATGAGGTCATTGACACGCCCGCTGACGACCTGCCCGATTATTCGGCTTCGTCGGACGCGGAGAACGGCGCAGAGGCCAAGCCTAAGCGACGCCGCAGCCGCGGGCGTGGCGCGAAGACTGTGGCCGATGCTGTCAAGGGTATGGGCGCAAGCGCCGAACCCGCCGCTGAGGCTAAGGAGGAGAAATCTGCCGAACCTAAGCAGGGAAAGAGCTGCAATTCTGCCAAGAGTTCCCAAAAGAAAGACGCAGAGGCTGCCGCTTCATCAGACAAAGAGAAAGGCGGAAAGACGGAAGGCGAGGGACGCTCGCGCTCTTCGCGCCGCCGCTCCCGCAAGTCCGCTGAAGCCCGCAACGGGGAGGGTCTGCCCGCCTTGCCCGCGCTCGACAGTGACGAGGGCGTGGTGATGCCTGCCCCCGTACCTGAGCCCGCTGCTGACGCTGCCAAGGTAGCTGCGGAGGGAGAAACAGTGAAGCCGGCGGCAACGCCGCAAAAGTCCGAAGCCGCTCCGCAGGAGACTGCCCAAGGCCTTCGCCGCTTGTCGTTGGACGAAATGGTGTTTGGCGCAGTGAGTGCAGACGGCGGCGAATGGAATGATGAAGCCGTTGCCGAATCCGTTTCCGGTGACACCGGGGATGAAGCCTCTGCTGCCTCCGAGAAGAAGCCCCGCCGCCGTGGCGGGCGTCGCCGTGGCGGCAAACGTTCGGCAGGGAATGGGGAATCGGAGAACGTCTCCGGCAATGCAGACGTTGCTCCCGCCGAAGGCAATGATGCTCCCGCCGTAGAAAACGGGGCTGAGAAAGGCTCTGGCGATGCCCCTTCTGCGGCTGGCAATGCTTCGCATAGCGAAGACAGTGTTTCCCGTAAGGCGGAGGAATCTTTCAAGGGTACGGAGGATGCTCCCAAGGGCGCAGAGGTTTCCCAAAAAGCTGCCGAAGTTTCTCCCAAGGGGGCGGACACGGGCGCGGTTTCCGCTCCCGCTTCTGCAGAGACTTTCCAAGGGGAAGAGTAAAGCGTGCGCCGCGAGCCTTGCGGCGGCGCGGCACCCATTAATATATAGCTTGACAGAATCAGGGCTGCCGTCTATGCTGATAGAACGGCAGCCCTGACTGTTTTCCTTGCGCCCAGACGGCAGAGAGTGCCTTTCGCGCTTGTCTCAGAACGTGACGCGGAACATACCGCGTATGCCCCATTTCTGCGTCCCCTTGCGCAGGTAGGTGAGGCGGCGGACATATTCTATATGGAATATCTTGAAGATGTTGTGTATGCCCGCCGTGACCTCTACATAAGGTTTCTTCGGGTCCATCACGTGGGATTTGCTGACAAACATTCCGTCCTCGCCGAACGTACCCGGGAAGAAGATGAGCCGGCTGTCGCCTGCGTTGCGCTCGAGCGTGGGGTTGTTTTTCTTTGTCAGCGTCCCCCAAAGCACGTTGCAGCCGATGTATTCGCGCCACTTGAGCTTCCGCAGCAGGGGGATGCGGTTGAATATTTTTCCGTTCAAGTCCCAAGAGTACATAAGGGAGGCGTAGCGGTCGTTGGGGAACTCCATATTGTCTATGAGGTTGAACGTGCGGTCCTCAAGTATGTACGAGAGGTTTGCGGCCGGCATGGCGAGCAGCGAGCACGGCACTTTGTTCCACTGAATGCCGCCCTGCACGAAGAAGTCCATTTTCCCCCAGGAGCGCAGCCAGAAGCGTTTGTATATGCTTGCTTCCGTGAAGTTGTAGGCATAGTCCGCGCGGCCGAAGTTGTACAGTCCCGCCGTGTGGGTAAGCGAGAGGATGGGCGCGTCGTTGTTGGCGGCGATGCGGCGTTGCTTGGTGTTCACGTACGTAGCGCCCGGCTGGAAACGAACCCCGGCCGAGACGTAGTGCGTGCGCAGGTAGGGATAATAGGTCGCGGCGTCCTGCGTGGGCTGTCCGTTCACGCCGCAGCGCAGCGGCTGGTAGAAGAGCGCGGCCGTAGGCGTGTCCTTCGTCGTGGCGGCCAGGATGTTGAAGCGCAAGCCGTTTTCCCACTCGCGGTCCCAAAGCAGACGGTAGGTCTCGTAGTACATCATGTGGTTCACCGTCGTCCACTTGAGAGAGGTAAAGACATTGTCTTTGTCCGTGGGCATAAATTTGTCGGAAGGCGACATCACGTCGCGCGAGTAGCAGAATGTAAGGTTGTTCACGGGGAACTCGCGGGGCAGGTACGCCTTCTTGTTGAAGGAGTAGGTCACTTCGCCCATTCCCTTCCACTTGTTGTCTTTGAAGCCGTATGCCACGTAGCCTTTCAGGAAGAGGTGCGGATTGAAGTTTGCCGTGGTCTGCGCGGAGACGCGCATGCGGAAGCCGTCCACGAAGTTCTGCGAGAGCATCGTGTTTACCGGGCCGATGTCCACCTTTGACGGGTGCTTGGGGTCTACGCTTGTCTCCACGAAGTTCTCGATGAAAGCCTTGGCAATCCACAGCACCGGCTTGAAGCCCTTGATGCTTTCCAGTTTCTGCAGAAACTGCGCCATCGTCCCCTCGCTCTTCGTCAGCTTCTCCGCCCGCCGCTCGTCCCAGAAGGCTTCGTCGCGCATATGGGCGTCTGGCGCGGTCATCGTTTCGCCTTTGAAGCGGAACGTCTTGTCGGGTATCAGCGCGAAAGAGTATTCGGAGTACTGCGTCGTGCGTTTTACGTGTATTTTCCCGAAACGCTTTGCCAGCTCTATCTGTACTATCATGTTGTCGGACGTGAGTACTTGCTCGCCGGTGGGGAGCTGGGCGAAGTCCTGTATGATGCGCAGGTTTTTCACAAAGTTCACGTCGCTGCGGACAGGGATGCCGATGTCCGCCTTGCGCACGCGGTAAGTGCTGTCGGCAAGCACGTAGAGCGAGCCGGAGAAGCCGAAGTCCTGCGGGTTGTTGGGCGTGAAGTCCACGCGTATGCAGCGGTCGCCGGAGACGTTGAGCGTGTCGATGATGAAGTACCGGTAGAAGCTTATCGCCGAGCGCGAGCTGATAGGGCTGGTGAACGGGTACTGCAGGAGGCGCACCTCGTCCTTGTATATGTCCACGTCCGTGAAGCAGTCCTTAAGCATCGTGGTGACGATGTCGCCCGTGTTGAACAGCTCGTTTACTCCGTCCGAGCGCTGCCCCAGGACTATTTTCTTCTCGGTGCGGGGGTCTTTGCGGAATATCTCTCGCGTGACCGTCTCGTCTACGGAGAGGGGTAGAATAAGCTTGCCCGTCTCGTTGCAGATTTCCACGTGGTTTTTCAGGAAAGGCATCTTCTTGAACCTTCCGTCCTCGAAGATGTCCTCGGTCACGTCGTTCAGAGCGAGCGTGAGCTTTGTGTACTTGTCGATGCTGCAATAGTCGTGCGCGTGGAGGTCGCTTTCCTTCTTCGCGGCTATGACTTTGCGCATCAGCTCTACGGCGGGGTTGTTTTTGCGCGAGTATTTCTCCTTCTTGGCTACGACCGTGGCGGTGGCCAGCTCGTTGTCGATGGACGTGAGTCGCAGCACGAGCGAGTCGTTGGGGGCTTTCACGCTGAAAGTACGTGTCTCGTAGCCAATGCTGGAAAGGCGCAGTTTGCCGGGACGGAAGGGTACGGAAAAGTGTCCGTCCACGTCCGTGCGTGCCGCCGCCGTCGAGGCGTTGGCATAAGCCACGTTGACGAAAGGTATCTTCTCGCCGGTCTTGGAGTCCACTGCGTAGCCCGAGAGCGTGTTCTGCGCGATGGCGGCGGTAAGCGCGCCGAAAAGCAGCAAGAGGGTGAGTAGCGTTCTTTTCACTTTTTCCGCAATAGTGGTATGTTTTTCCTTTCTTGGAGTGCCGCCATAAAAAAACTTCACGTCACCTTTCCCCGTGCGGGCTTGCCGCAGGGGAAAGGGTGGAGTGAAGTTTTTCATGGCTTCCCGTCTGCTGTGCCGCGCTCAGCGTGCGCGGTGCGGGCGGGTGCTATTGTCCTGTCCTTGTCTTAGTCTATCTCTTCGTCAGCCTCATATCCGCCCATCTCGCGTATAGCGTTTTTCAGCATGACATACTGCTGGAAGAGGTGGTTGACGGGCACCTCGCCTTCGGTGTAGTCGTGCATCGGGCTCTTGAGGAAGAAGCTGAGGAAGCGCTGCGTGCCGTAGCGTCCCTTGCGGGCTGCGAGGTCGGAGAGCAGCACGAGGTCGAGCAGCAGCGGTGCGGCGAGGATAGAGTCGCGGCAGAGGAAGTTTATCTTGATCTGCATCGGGTATCCCATCCAGCCGAAGATGTCGATGTTGTCCCAGCCCTCTTTGTTGTCGTTGCGGGGCGGGTAGTAGTTGATGCGTACCTTGTGGTAGTAGTCCGTATAGAGGTCGGGCTGGTTTTCGGGCACGAGGATGCTTTCCAGAGTGGAGAGCTTCGACACCTCCTTTGTGTGGAAGTTGGCCGGCTCGTCGAGCACGAGGCCGTCGCGGTTGCCGAGGATATTGGTGGAGAACCATCCGCTCAGACCCAGGCAGCGCGTGCCGATGATGGGGGCGAAGCCGCTCTTTACGAGGGTCTGTCCCGTCTTGAAGTCCTTGCCGGCGATAGGCATCTTTGTCTTCTCAGCCATCTCCCACATTGCGGGGATGTCCACCGTGGTGTTGGGTGCGCCCATTATGAAAGGAGCGCCCTCGGCCAGAGCTGCGTAGGCGTAGCACATGGAGGGAGCGATGTGCTTGCGGTCGTCAGCCTTCATGGCTGCTTCAAGGGCGGCGAGCGTGCCGTGCACGTTCTCGTCGAAAGGCACGTAAATCTCCGTGCTTGCTGCCCATATCACGACGATGCGGTCGCAGTGGTTGTCGGCCTTGAACTTGCGGATGTCCTCGCGCAGAGCCTCTACCATGTCCCAGCGTGTCTTGCAGTCTTTCACGTTGTCGCCGTCAAGGCGCTTGGCGTAGTCGTGGTCGAAAGCGGCCTTGATGGGGACGATGGCTTTCAGCTCGTCGCTCACCGGCTCGATGTCTTTCTCCTTAAGCACTTCGGCGTTGATAGCGCTCTCGTAGGCGTTGGCGGGATATACGTCCCACGCGCCGAAGACGAGGTCGTCCAGCGCGGCGAGGGGCACAATCTCCCCGTAGTGCAGGTATTTCTTGTCTTTGCCGCGTCCTACGCGGATTTTGTCATACTGTGTCATTGAGCCGACAGGTTTTGCCAGCCCCTTGCGTGTCATCAGCACGCCCGTGATGAAGGTGGTGGTTACGGCTCCAAGGCCTACGACCATCACGCCAAGTTTTCCTTTAGCAGGTTCCATTATTTGAAAAAATCTTTGTTTTACGAAAAAATCTTTCTTCCCGCCGGGGAAAGCCGGGAGTGTCCGGCTTCTCTTGCGGTACCGCAGACGTCCTATCGTCTTCTTTGGCGGCGCGGAAACCCCGCACCGCTTTCAAAACTGCAAAGTTGCGAAAAGTTTTCAGATAGCGTCCCCGCGTGGTGCAAATTGTAAGCCAACGGGGCAGCGAGGGGGTGCAAAACGGAAAAATAGGACAATAGCGGCGTGTCTTGACGGGCTTGCCGCGCCACTGTAGGCGCATGCGGCTTGTCGTCGGCCGCTTTATCGTCCTGCCAGCGGTGCGGTGTCCTCCGGATGGCAGTATTGCCCGTGTCTTTCGGTGTGCTTTCCGTACTGTATGGCGAAGACCGGGCAGCGGTGCAGGCACCCGAG
Source organism: Alloprevotella sp. (assembly GCA_963651485.1). Taxonomy (GTDB): domain Bacteria; phylum Bacteroidota; class Bacteroidia; order Bacteroidales; family Bacteroidaceae; genus Alloprevotella. The sequence continues at coordinate 81,393 of CAVJPT010000007.1, forward strand.
GCAGGCGGCGCACTCCGGCTTCTCCCATCGCGGCAGTCCGCCGCACATCTCTATGGCCCCGACGGGGCAGCGGCGGGCGCAGCGTCCGCAGTGGATGCAGCGGTCCTCCAGCACCCGGAAGTGGGTCGTGCGGCGTGCGCGTCGGTAGTCGAGGTGGTACAGGCGGGATATGGGCAGCGGCAGCTCGGTCCAGCTGTGCTGCGTCCCGCGCCATCTTTGTGCCACGAGCCGCGCGATGGTGTCTATCTGAGGTTCGGCGCGGCGGCACTTGCGCAGTGTTTTCTCCTTGTCGCTCAGGTCAAACATCGGCGTCCAGCTGTCGGGCATGCGCACGCGGTAGCGCGCGCTAAGTTTAATGCCGCGTTTCCGCAGCGCTCGTCCCAGTTCGGCGTACGCTCCGCCGACGGACGTGCCGTAGGTCAGCACGGCGTACGCGTATGGCGCGGCTTCCCCTTTTGGCGTGCGTACCGAGAGCTTCTTAATGAAACAGTCCACAACGTTGGGCAGTCCCCAGAAGTATACTGGGAACACGAATCCCAGGCGCTCGCCGGGCGCGAGAGCCGCGATGTGCGCCTCGCCGTGTGTGAGCGCGGCTATGTCGGTGCATTGGTCGCCTGTCGCGGCGGCAAGGCGTTGTGCCACGTGCCGGCTGTTGCCTGTGGCGGAGAAATAGAAAACCATTTCGGGCGTTTGCGGGATTATGCCATCTGCAAAGTTAGTGGAATCCCATTGTCGCTTCGCCGGTCCTGTCGCTTTTCTTGGAATGAAGAGTATCAGAGCGATTGCCGCTCTCCCCTCCGTGCCCCCTCCGCGCCCGTTGCGGGAAATGCGTAACTTTGCAAGCGTGACGACACAGCCGCTTTTGGAGACAGAGGCCCTGCGGACGGGATACGGACGCGGGCGGCGGAGCGTGGAGGTGGGGCAAAACATCACCGCCGCCCTGCCCGCCGGCAGCCTGACCGTGCTTTTCGGCGCCAACGGGTGCGGGAAAAGCACGCTCCTGCGCACTCTGGCCGGCTTTCTCCCGCCGCTCGGAGGACGGGTGGCTTGGGCGGGACGCGACATCGGCTCGTACGACGCCGGCGCGCTTTCCCGGCTTGTGGGCGTGGTGCTTACTTGCCGTCCGCAGGCAGAGGCACTTACGGCGGGCGACGTGGTGGCGATGGGGCGCATACCCTATGCGCGCTTTCTCCGGGCCGAGACACAGGAGGGACGGGACGCGGTGCGCCGCGCCATGCGCCTGACCGGCACGGAGACTTTCGCGAGGCGGCCGGTCGACTCGCTCAGCGACGGCGAGCGGCAGCGCGTCTTCATAGCCAAGGCACTGGCACAGCAAACGCCCGCCATACTCCTTGACGAGCCCACCGCCTTTCTCGACTATCCCTCAAAAAGGGAGATTTTTTCGCTCTTGCGCGGCCTTGCCCGCGACGAGGGGAAAGCCGTGCTCGTCTCTACCCATGACGTCGACACCGCCTTGCGCTATGCCGACACGGTATGGCTGCTGGGACGCGACGGCTTGGAACAGATGGCCGCCGCCGAGGCTTCGGCGAGGGGCGTTGAGGCTCTTTTCCCCGTGACGGCGGCGCATTGACCTTTTCGCCCGCCGACGGATGCGCGGGACGTATTCCCGCTTTTTTCAAGACAAAGGACAAACGATGATAGTATGCATAGCTGAGAAACCCAGCGTGGCGCGCGAGATAGCCGCCATACTCGGAGCTTCCACCCAGCGCGAAGGATATATTGAGGGCAACGGCTACCAGGTGACCTGGACTTTCGGTCATCTGTGCGAGCTTAAAGACCCTGAAGACTACCGCGCCGACTGGAAACGGTGGTCACTCGCGCAGCTGCCTATGGTGCCGCCGCGCTTCGGCATACGCGTAAAGCGCGACCAGGGAGTAGAGCGTCAGTTTGCCGTCATCCAGCGGCTTATGTCCGCGGCCGAGGGCATTGTCAACTGCGGCGATGCCGGCCAGGAGGGAGAGCTTATACAGCGGTGGGTGATGCAGAAGGCGGGGGCAAAGTGTCCCGTGCAGCGCCTGTGGATTTCCTCCCTTACGGAGGAGAGCATACGGGAGGGTTTCGCCTCTCTGCGCCCGCAGGACGACTACCAGTCGCTCTACGAGGCGGGCCTGTGCCGCGCCATCGGCGACTGGCTTTTGGGCATGAACGCCACGCGTCTCTATACCTTGAAATACGGAGACAACCGCGGTCGCGGCGCACAACCGCTTTCCGTAGGGCGTGTGCAGACGCCCACTCTGGCTCTGATAGTACGGAGGCAGCAGGAAATAGAGCATTTCAAGCCCGAGCCCTATTGGGTCTTGACCACCGTTTACCGCGAAACCGTCTTCACGGCGGTGATGGCAGACCCCAACGAGGACGAGCAGCCCGCCGCAGCGGGCGGGGCGGGGGAGAAAACGGCTGCCCCCGCGCGTCGCGGCTTCACGTCGGAAGAAGAGGGTAAACAGGCCTTGGAGCGCATCAGCCAAAGCCCTTTCACTGTCACCTCCGTCAGCCGCAAAAACGGCACCGAAGCGCCGCCGCGCCTTTTCGACCTGACTTCCCTGCAGGTGGACTGCAACAAGAAGTTTGCCTACTCGGCCGAGCTGACGCTGCAACTGATACAGAGTCTGTACGAAAAGAAGGTGACCACCTACCCCCGCGTGGACACCACTTTCCTCCCCGACGACATCTACCCCAAGTGCAAGGGCATTCTCAACGGCATTGCCGGCCAGTACGCCGACTTGCTGCAGCCGTTGCGCGGAGCGCAACTGAGGAAGAGCAAAAAGGTTTTCGACTCCTCAAAGGTCACCGACCACCATGCCATTATCCCCACGGGCGTGCCCGCCAACAACCTTTCCGACATGGAGCGCAACGTCTATGACCTCGTTGTGCGGCGTTTTGTCAGCTCTTTCTACCCCGACTGCCGTTTTGCCCAGACCATCGTGACGGGCGAGGCTGCCGAAGTGCCTTTCAAGGCTACGGGGCGGCAAATACTCGAGGCGGGGTGGCGTGCGGTTGCCCCCTCCGCCGCGTTCAAGGGCGCGGGGGACGACGAGGAAAAACGTCCCGAGGAGGAGAGCGAACGCGCCTTGCCCGCTTTCACGAAAGGAGAAACAGGCCCGCACGCCCCTGCACTCACGCAGAAAACCACGCAGCCGCCGAAGCCTTACACGGAGGCCACGCTCCTGCGCGCCATGGAGACGGCGGGACGGCTTGTGGAGAGCGAAGAACTGCGCGATGCGCTGAAAGAAAACGGCATAGGCCGTCCTTCCACGCGTGCCTCCATCATAGAGACGCTTTTCCGCCGGCAGTACATACGCCGCCAGAGGAAAAACCTCTACGCCACGGCGAAAGGCATAGAACTTGTCGGACTTATAAAGGAAGAACTGCTTAAAAGCGCCGAGCTTACCGGACTTTGGGAGCGTAAGCTGCGGCAAATAGAGCGGCGGGAGTACAGTGCGTCCCAGTTTGTGGACGAGCTGAAAGAAATGGTGGAGGGCATTGTGCTGGACGTTTTGCGCGACAACAGCAACCGCCATGTGACGCAGCTTGAAGTCCCCGCAGACGGGGGAATCGGTCCCCGCCTTGAAGGCAAGCGTAAGGCAGCCAACGCTGAGGCTGACGCCGCTGCGGCTGCAAAGCCGCGCCGCAAAGTGATACGCGCCGGGAGCGTTTGCCCGAAGTGTGGCGAGGGAAAGGTGATAAAGGGAAAAACCGCCTTTGGCTGCTCGCGCTGGCGCGAGGGCTGTGACTGGCGAAAGCCGTTTGCAAAGAAGTAGCAGACGCCGGGCGCGTGCGGGTGCGCTTTTGTATGATTGGGGTAATTGGTTTGATTTTCATAAAAGCGAAATCATACTCCTAAATATAGGAATTGTATCCCGCTCTATGCGGCAATATTGCCCCTGAATAGGATATCTGAATGCCAAAAACTGGGCTTAAGCCGCTCAGAACGGGCATTTGTCTTTAACACTATTTATACCGCCATTTGGAAATCGGCGGAAAATGTATTATCTTTGTGGTAGGAAAAAGAGGGCAGACGCGGCATCGCGTCTGCCCTCTTTGTTGCTATGTTGATTATCAGTGTTTTACAAAACAAAAAGTGTACATATAGGGGCGCGGGGATGTACATCCGGCCGCTACTGTCCCTATTCCCGTCGCGACGGGGCCGGTCTTAGGTGGGAGAAAGTGTCTTTCCGGCGCTCGGGAGTCTGTCCTGCGGGATGTGGTGCCGTTAATAATGCATAAAAGTTTTATCCCTCCTCAAAAACGTGGCTTTTGAGGAGGGATAAGTATGTTTGTCGCAAAATCGGACTTGCTTTCTTTCTGCCTTGCGACACTCGTAAGGGGTAGACTTTGCGTGCCGTTTTATGCCAGTCCCTTGACCGCTTCTGCAAGGCGGTTCAGAGCCTTTTCCAAAACGCTGCGGGGCGTGCCCACGTTGAGGCGCATGAAACCCTCGCCGCCTTTGCCGAACATCTCTCCGTCGTTCAGCGCGAGGCGTGCGCGGTCGACGAAAAGGTCGATGAGCGCGTCGTGCGCGAGACCCAGGCCGTGGCAGTCAAGCCATACGAGGAAAGATGCCTCCGGACGGACGGCTTTCACCCCGGGTACTTTTTCGGCGAGGAAGCGTTCTGTGAAGAGAATGTTTTCCTCCACGTACCGCAGCATTTGCTGCCGCCATTCCTCCCCTTTCGTAAAGGCCGCGAGCGTGGCGATGGGGGCAAAGAGGGGAGGGTCGTTTTGCTCGTTTGCTTCAAGCCACGCGTAAAACGGCTCGCGCAGCTCCGCGTTGGGGACTACGGCGTAAGAGCTTACCACGCCGGCGATGTTGAACGTTTTTGACGGCGCGCCGAACGTTATGCTGCAAGCCGCGGCCTCGGGGCTAACCGAGGCGAAGGGCGTGTGGCGGTTTCCCCAGAGCGCGAGGTCACAGTGTATCTCGTCAGACAGGACAACGATGCCCCGCTTGTGGCAGAAAGCGGCGAGGCGGCGGAGCGTTTCCGCGTCCCATACGCGTCCGCCCGGGTTGTGCGGGTTGCAGAGTATCAGCATGCGGCACTTCTCGTCGGCCACGCGCTCCAGATTGTCAAAGTCCATGGAGAAGCGGCCGTCCGCCTCTTCGCGCAGCGGATTGACTACAAGCTCGTGCCCGTTGCCCTCCGGCGTGATGCGGAAAGGGTGGTAGACGGGCGGCTGTATAATAACCTTGTCGCCCGGCTGCAGGAAGAAGTTCACGGCAAGTCCTATGCCCTTCACTACGCCCGGTATGAAGGTGAGCCATTTCTCCTCGACTGTCCAGCCGTGGTGGCTCTCTATCCACTGCGCCACGGTGTGCCAGTAGCCGGCGGGTACGGTGGTGTAGCCGAGGATGGGGTGACGCAGCCGCTCGCGCAGCGCGTCGAGCACAAAGGGCGGCGTGGCAAAGTCCATGTCCGCCACCCAAAGCGGCAGGAGGTCGGCCCGGCCGTACCGCTCTTCCAGCACGTCCGTCTTCAGCGCGCCCGTGCCGGTACGGTCTATTTCTTCGTCAAAATTGTATGTCATTGCAGATGAATTTGTGCGGTGTGGCTTTGCCGCGCCTTATTGCAGCGCCTGCTTTATGTCGGCGAAGAGGTCGTCCACGCTTTCCAGTCCCACGGAGAGGCGGATGGTGGTGTCGAGTACGTCCATCGCCGCGCGCTCTTCGTCGGTGAACGGGCCGAAGATGGTGCTTGCGGGGTGGATGGCGAGCGACTTGTTGTCGAAAAGGTTTGTGGCGCGGAATATCAGCTTGAGGCGGTTGATGAAGCGGAAGCAAGCGTCGCGGTCTGTCAGGTCAATGGTGAGCATTGCGCCCGCCGTGCGGCCAAACTGCCGTGCGGCGAGTTCGTGGTAGGGATTGCCCGGCAGTCCCACGTAGCCCACGTGCTTTACGGCGGGCAAGGTCTGCAGCAGACGGGCGAGCGCGAGCGCGTTTTGCGACTGCACGGCGTAGCGTGCCTGCAGCGTTTCGAGGCCGAGCGTCTGCATGTAGGCGGCGTGCGGCGTCATATACGCGCCGAGGTTGAACACCATCTCCGTGCGCATGCGCTTGCCGAAGCCCTCTACCGTGCCGTAGTCCATGACGAGGCCGCCGAGCGAGGTCGCTCCGCCCGAAAGGTATTTGGTGCTAGACACCACCTCAATGTCCACGCCGAGCGACTTGGCGGAAAATTCGGTAAACGGAATGACCGTCGTGTCCGCCACGAGCGCCGCGCCCTTTGCGTGCGCTATGCGTGCGAGCGCGGCGAGGTCCGCCACTTCCATTTGCGGGTTGGTGATGATTTCGAGGAAGACGCAGCAGGTGTCCGTGTCTACGGCAGCCTCCACGGCTTTGAGGTCGGTGAGGTCGCAGAGGCGTGCCTCTACGCCGAAGCGGCGCAGCGTGCGGGTGATGAAGTCAAACGTGTTGCCGAACATGTGGCGCGACGTGACTATGTTTTTGCCCGAGGAGGCAAGGGCGAGGAGCGTATTGCTTATTGCCGCCATGCCCGAGTTGAGCGCCACGACTGTGTCAGCGCCGGTGAGTGCCGCCACTTTCCGCTCGTAGTAGGTGACGGTGGGGTTACCCACGCGCGAGTAGTCCGGCATGTCGATGCGTCCGCAAAAGGCGTCGCCCATCGTGGCGGCATCGGCAAATTCGTAGGCAGCCGTGTGGTAGACAGGCATGCTGAGCGCGTGGTAGGCGTCCTCGCGCTGGTAGGGGGTGTGCAGAGCCAGAGTCTGTTTGTCCATATCTGAGTTTTTTGAAGTCGGGATGAAAGGATATTGTATAGGGAGAAATAAGATGCTTCAAGAGAGCGTGCGGCAGCTCTTGGCAAACTGCCAGTAGAAGAGCGCGGCCGCGAGGAACAGTCCGCAGGAGAAAGCGAGGTACAGGCCCGTCAGACCCAGTCCGCAGGGGAAGGCGAGCAGATAGCCCACGGGGAGGTTTACCACCACATAGCTCACGAAGGCTATCCACATCATGGGTAGCACGCGTGCCGTGCCGCGCAGCGCGTTGGCGTAGCATATCTGCATGGCGTCGCCCATTTGGTAGAGCATGAGCGGCGGTATGAGCGTGAGGGCGAGGGCTATCACTGCGGGGTCGTCGGTGAAGCCGCGCAGGAGCGTGCCGCCCGCCGTGAAGAATACGAGGGATACGGTCAGGGCCATCACCGCAAGGATGTGCATGCCCGCCTTTGCGGCGCGGTGCAGACTGTCCGTGTCGCCGTTGCCGGCGTATGCCGCCACGCGGATGCTGATGCCCGCGCCGAAACTGTAGTAGAGGAGAAAGCCGAGCGTGCTGACGGTCACCACTACCTGATAGGTGGCGAGCTCAAGCGCGCCGAGCCACCCCGCCATCACGCCGCTGAAGGTGAAAGCCCCGCTCTCCATGCCCATTTGCAGGCTGATGGGGAGCGAAGTGGCATTGACGCGCCGTACGCCCTCCCGGCGGAGGGCTATGCATGCGAAGCCTTTGCGGAAATCGGCGTAACGCCGGCGGAAGGCAATTGCCGCCGCCATCGCCGCCGTCATTGCTACACGGGAGAAGAGCGTGCTGATGCCCGCTCCCAAAAGGCCGAGGCGCGGGAAAGGTCCTATGCCGAAAATGAGCAGCCAGTTGAAGAGAATGTTCAGCGCGTTGCCCGCCAAAAGCACCCACATCCCCGTGGCGGTGTCCGTAGTCCCGTCGGTGAACTGCCGCAGGACGTTGAACAGCGCAAGGAACGCCATCGACACAAGCACTACGGCGTAGTAGGGGCGTACAAGCGGGAGAATCTCGGCGGGCTGGCCCAGTCTGTCCAAAAAGAAATAGAGCACGCCCATGGCGGAGAGAAGCGCAAGGGCGAAAAGGGAGTTGGCGCAAAGGGCGTGTTTCAGTTCGGCGCCCGCCGCCGCCCGTTCGTTCCGCCCGCAGAGCGAGCTGACGAGCGGCGTAAGCCCGTAGCTGTAGCCAAGGAGCAGGTAGGTGACAAGGTTGAAGAGACTGTTGACAAACGAGGCTGCCGCGAGCGAGGGCGTATCGTAGTGCCCCACCATCATGGTGTCGGCAAAGCCCACAAGTATGACGCCTATCTGTCCGATGGCGATGGGTACGCCCAGACGCAGTGTCGCTTTGTAATGGAAAGAAAGAGGTTTCATTAAAGCCTGCTCTTTTCTCACAAGAAGCCGGGGCCGCATTTCCCATGCCGGCCCCGGTGCTGTGGTGTATGTTCTTCCGTTTGTTGGTCCGTGTCAAGAAAGGGTCAGCGTCCGGCAGGCACGCTGAAAGTCTTGGCGGTGACCGTTTGCTTTCCCGTGCCGAAAGAGACCTTGAATACTATTTGTCCCTGCCGCAGCCGTCCTTGCGCCCGCACTTCGGCTTTGTAGCGCACGCCTCTGCCGGAGGGTATCTCGCTGACGATGGCGGGCGGGGAAACAAGCACGCGTCGGCTGTCGCAGGAGATGACGGGGGTGACGTTGTAGAGCGTGGCGTTGCCCCGATTGTATATGTCCATCACGATGAAAGCGGACTCTCCCGGGTCGAGGCGGCGGTTGTTGTTGGCGTCAAGAAACTTCACGCCCCCTACCTCTACATACTCCCATTTGCTTGCTTGCCGCATGCGCGAGCGGTAGTCGGGCGTGTCGTATGTGCCATATTCCACCTCGTCCGCATAACGGCTTGCACGGGATGTGGTCTGCGCCGTGCTTTTGTTTTCGTGGCTTGCAGTGGCTGCCGCTCCCGCTACGCCGCCGGCAAGCATGCCGACCACCGCTCCGGCGTCCGCTCCGCGCGGGCCGCCGACAAGGCCGCCGATGCTTGAGCCGAAGAGCCCGCCAAGCGAGCTTCCGGTGGTGACGGCGGAAAACTGGTTGTAGCTGCAGCCCGTAGCCAAAAGCGCGGGCAGGAGCAGCGTAAGTGCTGTCTGGGCAATGCTGTCAGATTTTCTCATTTCCCCCGATGTTGTGGCTTGTCACTTGACGGTTATCACAAGGTAGCGGCTCACGCTCCAGAAGGTCTGCGGATTGGTGATGCGCAGTACGTATTGTCCCTGCGCGTCTTTCTCGAGCGTGTAGCTGCCCGCCGGGTGGGAGGTCATGATGCGCGCGCTCTTCGAGTAGAGCCGGATGACTTTCGTGACGCGCAGGTCTATCCGCTCGAAGTAGTCCTTGTTGAAGCCCCCGTTGCGCAGCACGTCGCCGCCGCTGATGATATGCTGCTCGCGCAGTTCTTTCTTCGTGCCGAAGACGTAGTAGGCGGTGTTCAGCTCCTTGTCCTGCTGCTCCATCGCTTTCGCCTTTGCCTCGTTCTGCTCGCTGAGCTGGCTGACATTTTCGTTGAGGGCGGAGATTTGCTCGCCCTGCTGCGCTATCTGTATGTCCTTTTCCGCAAGCTGCTTCCGCAGTTCCTCGATGTCGCGGTCTTTGCCCTCGAGCTGCTTGCTGAAGTTTTCTACCATTTCCTCCAGCTTTGCTTTCGTGCGTGCGTCGCTTTGGTTGCTGCTGCGCAGCTGCTGCTTGAGGCTGGCGATGAGCTCGCGGTTGAGCTGCAGGGTACGCTGTATGAAAGCCATGCTCTCGGCTATCTTCTCCTTGTCGACGCGGTCGCCCTCTTTGCTTTCCACGTTGACGCGCCCCTCGGCCTCGTTGATTTGGTCAAAGCCTTCCTGTATTTGCGACAGCGTCTCGATGAGGTCGCCCGACTCGTTCTGCGACTGCGTAAGAGCCTGCTGGAGAGAGTCTATGGTAGCGGCGCTCGTGTCCTTGGCCTGCTCCTTCTCTTTCTTCGTGTCGCAAGCGGCGAAGCCGAGTGCCAGAGTGACCGCAAGCAGAATGAAAATCTTTTTCATAAGAGGTAGTGTCTGTACGTTTAGTTTTCGCCCTTCTTCGCTTTCTTGGGCGGGTCGTAGCCTTCCACGACGATGACAAACTCGCCGCGCGGCTCGTTTTCGGTGAAGTGGGAGAGTGCTTCGGAGAGTGTGCCGCGCACGCTTTCCTCGTATACCTTGGATATTTCCCGGCAGACGGAGCAGCGGCGCTCTGCGCCGAAAACTTCGCAGAACTGCCCCAAGGTCTTCACCACGCGGTAGGGCGACTCGTAGAATATCATAGTGCGCGTCTCTTCGCGCAGCTGCTCAAGGCGCGTGGCGCGGCCTTTCTTCTGCGGCAGGAAGCCCTCGAAGCAAAAGCGGTCGCACGGCAGACCGGAAGAGGCGAGAGCCGGCACAAAGGCAGTCGCGCCGGGGAGGCACTGCACCGTGACCCCGTGCTCGACGCAAGCGCGCACCAGCATAAAGCCGGGGTCGGAAATGCCCGGCGTGCCGGCATCCGTCACAAGCGCCATCACCTCGCCCGCCGCCATCCGGGCGGCGAAGGCGTTGGCTGTCTGGTGCTCGTTGAACTTATGGTGCGCCGCGAGCCGCGTCTTTATGTCGTAGTGCTTCAAGAGCATGCCCGTGGTGCGGGTGTCCTCCGCCAAGACCACGTCTACCTCTTTCAGCACGCGCAAGGCGCGGAGCGTGATGTCCTCCAAATTTCCCACGGGAGTGGGGACAAGGTACAAAAATCCCATAGTGCAAATATAGAGCTAAAATGGAACGTGCCCGCAGAGTGGCTTCTGTTTTCTTGCCCAACCGCCGTTTCTCGTTACTTTTGCAAGCTATACGCTTACACTTTGTATCATTCTTAGCACGCACGCAGCGAAAATGACCGCTTCCACTCTTGGCGATACACGCGAAACCAAAGTATTCGCCTGGCTCTTGTCGGGCCTCTGCCTTGTCACCCTTTTCCCGTTTTTGGGCGAAACACTGTTCAACACCCGAGGCAGCTCACGCGAGGCGGTGGTGGCGCTTTCCATGATACGGGACAACAACTGGGTGCTCCCCGTAAACAACGGAGTAGACCTTGCCTACAAGCCGCCTTTCTTCCACTGGCTGGCCGCGCTGTGTTCCCTGCCGGCGGGCTGTGTGACCGAATTTACGGCGCGAATGCCGTCGGCACTGGCGTTGACCGTAATGGTGATGGCGGGCTATTTCTTCTATGCCCGCCGCTGCGGGGCTCGCGTGGCTCTGCTAATGGCGGCGGTGACGCTCGGCTCGTTTGAAGTGCACCGTGCCGGAGTAGGCTGCCGTGTGGACATGGTGCTTACGTGCATGATGGTGCTTTCGCTTTATGCCCTCTATGCGTGGGTGGAGCGCGGAATGAAAGGCTTTCCCGTCCTTGGCATACTGTGCCTGAGCGGAGCGTTTCTCAGCAAAGGGCCCGTAGGCGCGGCATTGCCTTGCCTCGTGGTGGCTGTCTTCGCGTGGATGAGAGGGTACGGCTTCTTCCCCGTGCTTTGGCGTATGGCGGCGGTTGGGGCGCTTTCGCTTGTGCTGCCTGCTCTATGGTATGCGGCGGCTTACCGGCAAGGCGGCGAGCGTTTCCTCCATCTTGTCTACGAGGAAAACATACTCCGTCTGCTCGGGAAGATGTCGTACGAAAGCCACATCAATCCCTGGACCTACAATGTGGTCACCATAGTGAGCGGCCTGCTTCCCTTTACCCTCCTGCTGCTCTTTTCGCTTTTCGCCGTGCAGTGGCGGAAAGTGCCTGCCGCAGTCGGCCCGCTGCGCACTTGGTGGAAGCGTTTCCGTGTCTGGACGCGCACGGCCGATGCGGTACAGCTCTTCACCTTTCTGAGCGTAGCTGTGGTGTTTGTGTTTTACTGCATACCCAAGAGCAAGCGCAGCGTATACCTTCTTCCCGTCTATCCGTTCCTGGCATACTACATAGCACGCTGCATGATGTGGCTCAGCCGAAGCCACCGCAAGGTGCTGCATGCGTTCAACGCTACTTTGGCGGCGTTGGCTGTAGTGCTTACGCTATTGTTTGTGGCGGTAAGGATGGGGACAGTCCCCGAAAGTTTGCTTTCCCATGGCAAACACGCGGCGGCCAACGTAGCCATGCTTTCCGCCTTGCGTGACACGCCCCTCGGCTTTGCAGAATGGATAGCCGTGGCTGTGCCTTTTGTGGCGGCGGGGCTTTATGCGAAATTCCGTCAGCAGGCAAACACGATGGCTTGTACGTTTGTCCTGAGCCTGTTCTTCGCCCTTGACGGCGTGTACCAGCCCCTTGTGCTCAATACGAAAAGCGACCGTCCCGTCGCCGAAGAAATTGCGCGGCTGCAGCCGCAAGGGCGCATCTACTCGTTCCGCACGGATATCTGCGTGGGCAACGAGATGCACCCCTTTACCATTAATTTCTACCTCGGCGACCGCGTGGCGCCCTTTGAAGCCTTTATGCCCGAAAGCGGGTATGTAATAGTGGGCAATGACGAAATGGCTGAATTTTGCAGGCGTTTCCCCTCCTATTCCGCACGTCTTGTCAAGGACTTTGCCCATCGCAGCTGCGACGACCACAAGATGCTGAAACTGTATTATGTGAAGAAACGCCCGTCTGACGTGCCGTCGGGTGAAGCCGCAGGCAAATCCTCTTCCCAAATGCCAGCCCGATGATCTACACAAGAAAGAGAACTTTGGCTGAGGCTGTGCGTTTCGCTATCGTAGGCGTGTCGGTCACTGCGCTCCATTACGGAATCTATCTCGCCCTGCGCACCCTTATACCTGTCTATATAGCCTTTACGGTGGGGTATGTGTTGAGTTTCCTTTTCAATTTCTATCTCACTTCGCGCTTTACTTTCGGCACGTCCCCCACATGGAAACGTTTTACGGGCATGGTGGGGGCGCATGGAGTGAACTATCTGCTGCAGACTTCGCTCTTATGGCTTTTCATTCGTGCGGGTGTGCCCGAAAGCCTGGCGCCGATGCCCGTCTATGCCGTTGCCGTGCCGGTAAATTTCCTCCTTGTGCGTTTTGTCTTCAAGAAAGCGTGAGGGGATAATTGCAGTTTGCCCATGAACATACTAATCATTATACCCTGCTACAACGAAGAAGAAGTTTTTCCCGAAAGCCATGCCGTTTTGCTTGAAACGGCAAATCGGCTTGTGGCGGACCGAAAGGCAGACTCGGCAGACCTGCTTTATGTAGACGACGGCAGCCGCGACGGGACGTGGGCGCTCATAGAGGCGCAGTCGGCGTGCAGCCCGAATGTACACGGACTGAAACTGGCTCACAACGTAGGACACCAAAACGCCATTTGGGCGGGGATGGAATGGGCGGCGAGCCGTGCCGATGCCGTTGTCACTATCGATGCCGACCTTCAAGACGACGTGGCAGCCATACCCGATATGGTTGACCTCTTCCGCAGCGGGCATGATGTGGTTTTCGGCGTGCGCCGCGAGCGCAGCAAGGACATGTGGTTCAAGCGCACCACCGCACTCGGGTTTTATCGGCTTATGCGTGCTATGGGGACGGGCGTGGTTTACAACCATGCCGACTTCCGCTTGCTTAGCCGCCGGGCCGTTGTGTCGCTGACGGAGTATCCCGAACGCAACCTCTTCATCCGGGGCATGGTTTCGCAAATGGGCTATCCCTGTGCCAGCGTATATTATGACCGGAAAGAACGTCAGGCGGGAAAGTCTAAATATCCCCTGCGCCGCATGCTTGCCTTTGCCCTTGACGGCATTACCTCCTTTAGCGTGCGTCCGCTTCAGCTCATCACGTGGATTGGGCTCTTCTGCATGTGTGTCGCGCTGCTGGCCATCGTTTATGGTCTTGTGGCCTACTTTAGCGGGCATACTATTACGGGCTGGACTTCGCTCATCGTGAGTCTGTGGTTTCTCGGCGGCGCTATCCTGCTTGCTTGCGGCATCATCGGTGAGTATGTGGGGAAAATCTATACCGAAGTAAAGCGCCGCCCGCGCTATTTCGTGGAAAGGGAAATATGAGCAACCGCAAACATTGTCCGCGCTTAGGCTTTATTAGGCAGCTAACTCGTATTTTTGCCGACAGACGGTTCTCTCCGAAGTGCCGTCCTATGAAATATGGCAAGGGAAATAAATTTTGACCGCTTCGTGCGCGGGCTAGTCGGCTTGCTTGTCGTTGCAGCTGTTGCGCTTGCGCTTTACTGGCTGCGTGCTGCGCTTGTCCCGTTCTTCGTGGCGTGGGTGGCGGCCTATATGCTTTATCCCGTGGTGCGCTTCCTGCAAGTTACGTGCCGCTTGCGCAACCGCGTGTTGTGCATCGTGCTTGCGCTCGCCCTTTCCATAGGCGTGCTGGGAGGTTTTTTCTACATTGTAGTCCCGCCGATGGTGGAGGAAATGATGCATCTGAAAGACGTGGCACTGTCTTACATTCACAAAGGGCATTGGGACAACAGCACCATCCCGCCGGTAGTGATGGACTTTATCCAGCGTGCCGCGAAAGAGCATAGGGTAGAGGAGCTTCTGCAGCAGAAGGACATCATCGATGCGGTAAAAAACACCATACCGCGCCTTTGGGGGATGTTGTGGAGCACGGCTGGCGTGATAGTGAACGCCGTAGCCTCGCTCATAGCCTTGCTCTACCTCTTCTTCATACTGACCGACTATGAACGCTATGCAACCGGGTGGATTAAGTTTGTACCCCGCAAACGCCGGCGCATAGCTGCGCAGATAATGAGCGACATAGAGCACGGGATGAGCGGCTATTTCCGCGGACAGGCTCTCATTGCGCTGAGCAATTGCGTGATGTTCAGCCTCGGTTTCTTTTTGATAGATTTCCCCATGCCACTCGCTCTGGGGTGTTTTATAGGCGTCATCAGCTTTGTGCCGTATCTGCAGGTGGTAGGCATACTTCCCGCTACTTTGCTGGCCTTGTTGCGGGCAGCTGAAAGCGGGCAAAACTTCTGGTGGCTTATCGGCGGCGTGGTTTTGGTTTACCTTGTCGTGCAGGTGCTGCAGGACACGATATTCACGCCCCGCATTATGGGCAAAATTATGGGGCTTCCGCCGGCCATAATTCTTCTTTCTCTCTCCGTCTGGGGATATGCTCTCGGCATAGTGGGGCTTATCGTCGCCCTGCCCATAACCACCTTGATAGCTTCTTACTATCGGCGGTACGTGGTTTGCGACACGACACCCTTCGGCTCGCTTGACAGCGAGACAGAGGCTGCGGAGCGCAATGCCGGCATATACATAGACGCGTCTCCCGGGTCGCATGTTGCCGACCCCGCGCAAGCCCCCGCGCCAAAGGACGCTGCGGAGACATCTGACGCCGGCACAGACGAGTAATTGTCCGTAAAGCCAAGCTGTGCCGCCGAGAGGGCAAGCGGCACGAAACAGAAGGTAGGGGGTCGGCGGAGGAAGAAGAAAATCCGGAAAAATATCCGTGTCAAGCTATGGTATAAGCGAAACGAAAGCAAATAGCGGAAAAAATGCGGCTGAAATTTGGCTAATCCCGTCCAATGGCTTAATTTTGCAGTCGCTTAACGGCAAATGGTTAGATCCGCTAGCTCAGCTGGTAGAGCACAACACTTTTAATGTTGGGGTCTTGGGTTCGAACCCCAAGCGGATCACAGAGATTCCTGCGGAATCACAAGGTACAAAAAAGACGTCAAAGAGGATTATGCTAACGCATAGTTCTCTTTTTCGCTT
>CAVJPT010000008.1:0-86257 GCA_963651485.1 Alloprevotella sp.
CTGCCGTGCGGGGGCATTGGGTATTCTCCCGTGTGTGGGGTAAATGCGCAAGCATGGGGGAGTAGTTATTGCGCATTAATGCTTTTGCCCTTTCAGAGCACAGGGCTTGTGTGGCGTGCGCGTTACCCAGGGTGCCGCTCCGCTTGCCCTGGGCTATGTGCTTGTTGGGGCTTTCAGCCCGCTCTCTGCTAATGTGACAATAGAAATGGCAGAGCTGGGAGTTTCCTCGTTCCGTGTTTGCGTTGTCCTTTCGGCTTGTGTTCTGCCGTGCGGGGGCTATGCATATTTTCCCGCGTTCGGCGGTAATGCGCAAGCATGGGGTAGTAGTGATTGAGTATTAATGCTTTTGCCCTTTCAGGGCGCAGGGTTTGTGTTACGCACGCGTTTCCCAGGGTGCCGCTCCGCTTGCCCTGGGCTATGTGCTTGTTGGGCTTTCAGCCCGCTCTCTGCTAATGTGGCAATAGAAATGACAGAGCAGGGAGTTTCCTCGCTCCGTGTTTGCGTTGCGCTTTCAGTTCGCTCCCTTCCAATGGGGACAATAGAAATGGTAATTCGGTGGGGCTTCCGGGGCTGTGTACGTTGGGGGCAGCCCGCTCCTTTCCAATGGGGGCAATAGAAAGGGCATTGCTGAGCGTTGGCTCGGGCTATGTGTGCGTTGTGGGCTTTCAGTCCCCCCCCTGCAAATGGGGCAAGAGAAGCGGTAATTAGGGGTGTCTCCCGGACTATGTATTCGTTTGGCTTTCAGCCCGTACCCTGCCGATGGAGGGATAGAAACCTAATAGGCAAGGCAATAGCAGGCTATGCAGTTTCCCGTCCCGGCAACTCAGCCTTTCTTTTTTGCGACATAGCGGCGTATAAAGTGCGGCTTCCTGCGTCTTGTGGGCGGAAAACGGGAAATTGTGCACGATTCAGCGGCGCGGGGCATCGCGTTCCGGGCGTTTGCCTTGTGTTTGTCCGTAAGCGGCTGCCGTGTTTCACGGAAGGAGCGGCGTTTGTTGGTTGCTTGATATCTGAAAAATCACGTTTCCGCACTATCTTTGTATTGTGGAGGTGCGCCAAGGAAGGAGCACAGGAGAGCACTAATATGGAAATAGACACGGACCGGCAAGCCGGTCGTGTACAGAAAGACGAAGAAAGGGAGCGTGTGATGACAGACTTTTTACAACTTGTGGCGAAGTCTTTGCTGGAAAGACATGGCAATGACCTCAGCCGCGTGGCGGTGGTATTCCCCAACAAGCGGGCAAGCCTTTTCCTTAACGACTATCTTGCTGCGGAGGGACGCACGCCCCTTTGGGCGCCTCGGTATATGACGGTGAACGAGCTTTTCCGTTCGCTCTCCCGCTTGTGTCTTGCCGATCCCATCGACACCGTGTGCCGCATGTACCGCCACTACACGCGGCTCACGGGCAGCGAGGACACGCTCGACTTCTTCTACGGCTGGGGCGAGCGGCTCTTGGCCGACTTTGACGACGTGGACAAGAATATGGCTCCGCCCGAGAAACTCTTCCGCGACCTTGCCGACTATGAGGAAATAGGTGCGGGCGGCTTCCTCGACGAAGAGCAGACGCGCCAGCTCACCCGCTTTCTTGACGGTTTTGCCAAAGGCGGGCGAACGGCCATAAAGGACAAGTACCTTGCGCTTTGGCGCAGTCTGCTTCCGCTTTACAATGCGCTGAGGGACGAACTCTCTGCCGACGGACTTGCTTACGAAGGGCAGCTTTTCCGCAGTGTAGCGGAGGATGTGGCAAAGGGCGGCAAGGCTCTTCCGGCCGGGGTAGACCATGTGGCAGTCGTGGGGTTCAATGTGATAGACCGCGCCGAGCACACGCTCTTTTCCGCTTTGAAAGAGCAGGGCAAGGCCGATTCCTATTGGGACTACGATACCTATTACGCTCGCCCGGACGGGAAATCGGCGGGCGAGGCCGGCTTCTTTATGCAGCAAAACCTGCGCGACTTCCCCAATGCCCTTGGCGACGCGCCCGGGGTGTTTGACAATTTTCTCCGCGAGCGCGGGGAGAACGAGGGGCGCGAGCTGGTGTATGTCAGTTCGCCCACGGACACGGCACAGGCGAAGTGCGTGACAGACTGGCTGCGCGACGGACGCAATTTTGACGCAGAACACGCGCGCCGCACGGCGGTAGTGCTGTGCAACGAGGCGCTTCTGCAAGGCGTGCTGCACGCCCTCCCGTCCGACACCGTTACGTCCGTCAATATCACCAAGGGCTTCCCTATGGGGCAAACCTCCGCTTTCGCCCTCGTCGACCGCCTTATGACGGACTACGTGGCGCGAAAGGACGCGGAGGCGGCGCGGCGAGCCAAAGCCGCAAACGCCGCTGCGGCCTCAGGCATAGACGGCGGGGCGGGGGAGGGGCAAAACGCCAATCACGCCGCCGCTGCATCTGCAGCTGTCAAAACTTCTGCCGCCTCTCTTTCCGCCTCCGCTTCCGCTTCTCCTGACAAATTCTCCGCTGAAGACACGGCATCCGCTTCGGCCAATGTCTCCGAGTGCCGTGCCTTCATCCTTTCCGCCCAGGCGGCGATAGAGGAGGCGGCGCGTAGGCAGGGCGTGGCGGAGG
Source organism: Alloprevotella sp. (assembly GCA_963651485.1). Classification (GTDB taxonomy): domain Bacteria; phylum Bacteroidota; class Bacteroidia; order Bacteroidales; family Bacteroidaceae; genus Alloprevotella. The sequence continues at coordinate 2,577 of CAVJPT010000008.1, forward strand.
ACGAAACATCGTCAGGCGAAACGGCGAAAAACGAAACGGCAGAGGTCATACTCTACCGCGAGGCGCACTTCCAGGCGTACGCCACCCTGTCGCGTTTTCTTCTTCTGATAGACGGCGGGCGGCTTGACGTGCGCCCCGAGACCCTTTTCCGCCTTGTGCGGCAGGTGATGCGCAGTGCTACCATACCTTTCCACGGTGAGCCGGCTCAGGGCTTGCAGGTAATGGGCGTGCTTGAGACCCGCTGCCTCGATTTCGACAATCTCCTCGTCCTTTCCGCCGAAGAGGGCACGCTGCCCCAGCGCGCCGCCGAGGCATCGTTCATTCCCTACCTGCTGCGCGTGCGCTTCGGGCTTACCACCTCCCAGCACAAGACCGCCGTCTTCGCCTACTACTTCCACCGCATGCTGCAGCGCGCCCGCCGCGTGCAGATATGCTACAACAATTCCACGCAGGGCACCCGCCGCGGCGAGATGTCCCGCTTTATGCGTGCCCTGCTTGTAGAGAGCGGCTTGAATGTCAAGCACTTCGCCCTCTACGCCCCGCCGCGTCCCTTGCCGCGTCTGGTGACGGAGATAGAGAAAACGGCAGAATGGGTGCGGTCTGTCCACGGTTTCTCCCCCTCCGCCGTCAACGACTACCTCCGTTGCCCGCTTGCCTTCTACTACAAGCGCGTGATGGGGCTTTCGGACGAAACCAAGACCGACGAACTCATCGCCGCCAACGTCTTCGGCACGCTCTTCCACGACGCCGCGCAATACTTCCACGAGCGGTTTTTGGACAAGCCCTTCTCGCCCCGCCTCTTGGAGGAAATGGGGAAAGAGGGGAGAGAACGCCTTATGACAGAGTGCGTGCGCCGCGCTTTCAATGGCAACGGCGTTCACGGGACGGAGATAGTCTTCCGTGCCGTCTACGGTTTCCTTTCCCGCCTTGTGCGCTACGAGATGCGCGACAGCGGCGACCGCGACATCGTCATCCGCGGGCTCGAGCAGGAGGCAGAGTGCCATATCGACGTGCCCTGCACGGCGGAGGACGGCGGCGTGAAGCGTCTGCGCCTGTATGGCATTATCGACCGCTTTGAGGAAGTCACCACCCCCGACGGCGTGCGCCGCCTCCGCGTCATCGACTACAAGACGGGCGGGCAGCAGAAGGCTTTCCCGTCGGTGGAGAGCGTGTTCTCCCGCAGCGAGCACCACTACACCCTGCAGACTTTCCTCTACTCCCTGATGATGGAGAGCCGGACCGAGCTGCCCATAGTCCCCGCGCTCTATTATGTCAATCTGCTTGGCAAGGACGACTACTCCCCCTACCTTTGCCAGAGCGGCCAGCGCGGCGCGGCGAAAGAGGGCGTGCTGTGTTTTCAGGACATCTCCGCCGAGACGCGCGAGGCGCTCACCGCCCTTTTGGAGGAAATGCTCGACACGTCCAAGCCCTTCGGGTGGGAGGGCGGCCCGAAAGCCGACCCGAGGATATGCCGCGACTGCTCCTTCCGCACCCTCTGCGGCAGATAGCGCGGCGGGCGGGGCGGCAGCTTGCCTGTCCCTATGGTATTTAGGTATAAAATCTTCCCCGCGCCCTGTCCGCGCTTTCTCGTAAAAACATCCAAACTCCCTTACGCGCCATGGTACCCTCGCTGAAAGCCCTTGTGCTGCGCGACACGCCTTTCGCCAGCCTGATGAACAAGCGCATCTACAACGTGCTGCTCATAGCCACCAAGTACGATGCCTTTATGCTTGAGGACGACGGGCGCGTGGACGAGCGCATCTTCAACGAGTATACCGAGCTCAACCTGCGCTACCCGCCGCGTTTCACGCAGGTGTGCGGCAAGGAGGAGGCACTGGCGGAGATGGCGGAGCGCAACTTTGAGCTTGTCATCATTATGCCCAACCTCTCCGACCCCGACGTCTTCGCCGCGGCGGCAGAGATAAAGCATGCGCACCCGCTTACGTCCATCGTCGTGCTGACGCCCTTTTCGCGTGAGGTGAGCCGGCGCATGGAGGGGGCAGACCTCTCGCATATCGACTACGTCTTCTCTTGGTTGGGCAACAGCGAGCTGCTCCTCGCCATCATAAAACTCATGGAGGACAAGCTCAACGCGCCCGACGACATGGCCTCCGCCGGCGTGCAGGCGCTCCTGCTTGTGGAAGACTCCGTGCGTTTCTACTCGTCCGCCTTGCCGCACATCTACCGCCTTGTGCTCGAGCAGAGCCGCGAGTTTGCCAAGGAGGCTCTTAACGACCACCTCTGCATGCTCCGCTCGCGCGGACGCCCGAAGGTGATGCTTGCCCGCACTTACGAGGAGGCGCAGGAAATCATCGACGCCTACCCGCGTAACATCCTCGGCGTCGTTTCCGACATGAGCTTCTCCCGCGGCGGGTGCAAGGACCCGCTTGCCGGCTACGCCCTGGGCGAGCACCTGCGCTCCGTCGACCCGCGCATACCGCTCCTGCTCGAGTCGAGCGACGCCGCCAACGAGGACTATGCCCGCCGTCTCCGCGCGCCTTTCGTGGTGAAGCACACGAAAAGCTACCCGCAGGACCTCCGCCGCGAGATAATGCGCCACTTCGGTTTCGGCGACTTCGTGATAGAAGACCCCGACACGGGCAAGGAGCTGCTGCGCATACACAGCTTGAAGGACTTGCAGGACAACATTTCCCGCATCCCCGACGACGCACTGCGCCACCACCTTTCCCGCTGCCATTTCTCCCGCTTCTTCTTCTCCCGCGCCATCTTCCCGCTTGCCGAGGTACTCCGCGCCCATGACGTGACCGAGTACAAGGACATGGACGAGGCGCGCCGCTTCATCTCCGAGCTCATTGCGCAGTACCGCCGCATGTCAAACGCCGGCGTGGTGGCGGTGTACCGCCGCGACCGCTTTGACAGCTTCGGCACGTTTGCCCGTATCGGCAACGGGTCGCTGGGCGGTAAAGGGCGCGGCCTGGCCTTCATGGGCAAACTCGCCCGAAGCCTCCCCGCGCCCGACGGCGAGGACGGGGCTTTCTCTGTAGGCATTCCCAAGACGGTGGTGATTTGCACCGATGTCTTCGACCGCTTTATGGACGAAAACACGCTCTATCCCGTCGCCCTCAGCGATGCGCCCGACGCGGAGATACTCGCCGCTTTCGAGCGTGCCCGTCTGCCCGAGGAGCTTATCGGCGACCTCGCCGGCCTGCTCGACACGTGCGCCGGGCCCGTGGCGGTGCGCTCCTCCGGCGTGCTTGAAGACTCCCACTACCAGCCCTTCGCCGGCGTGTACGCCACCTACATGGTGCCCCGCACGCCCGATGCCGACGCTATGCTCGCCATGCTCCGCTCGGCGGTGAAGGCGGTCTATGCCTCTGTCTTTTTCCGCGAGAGCAAGAGCTACATGACGGCGACGCAAAACGTCATCGACCAGGAGAAGATGGCGGTGGTGCTGCAGGAAGTGGTGGGCGCCGAGCACGACGGCAGTTTCTATCCCACAGCCTCCGGCGTGGCGCGTTCGCTCAATTTCTATCCCGCTCCCGGCGAGCGTGCCGAGGACGGCGTTGTGTGCCTTGCCGCCGGCTTGGGCAAGCATATCGTCGACGGGGGCGTGGCTCTGCGCTTTTCGCCCGCCCGTCCGCGCCATGTCATGCAGCTTGGCGATGCCCGCACTGCCCTTTCGCAGACGCAGAAGACGTTTCTCGCGCTCGACACGAGGTGCATCCCCGAGCGTTTCGAGCCCGACGATGCCTTCAATCTGCGCCGCCTTCCGCTTTCCGCCCTTGCCGCCCACGGCGGCGCGGCGCGCTATGTCCTTTCCAAGTACGTCTATGCCGACGGGCGTCTCTCGCCCGGGCTGAGCGACGAGCCGGGGACGTATGTCGCCACGTTTGACAATCTGCTCTCCGCGCCGCAGCTTCCCCTTGCCCGCACCGTCTCCCGCATCCTCGAGACCGGCGCGCGGGAGATGGGGCGGCCCGTCGAGGTGGAGTTTGCCTTGCAGGTGGAGGGAGCGCGGGCACGTTTCTGCCTCTTGCAGATACGCCCCATTGTCGACCTCGGCGAGGACTGCGGGCGCGACTTTGCCCCGCGTCCCGGCGAGCGCGTGCTGGTCAGCTCGGAGGACGTGCTGGGCAACGGGCTTGTTTCGGACATTTCCGACGTGGTCGTAGTGGACGGCGTGGAGAATCTCTCTGCGGAGAGCGCCGGCGTGGCGGAAACGCTGCGTGCGCTCAATGCGCGTCTGCTTGCCGGGGGCAGGGGATACCTGCTCATAGGACCCGGGCGGTGGGGCAGCTCCGACCCGTGCCTCGGCGTGCCGGTAAGGTGGGGCGACATCAGCGGCGCGCGTGCCATCGTCGAGACGCGCTTGCCCGGTCACGCCATCGAGCCGAGCCAAGGCAGCCATTTCTTCCAAAATCTCACGTCGCTCGGCGTGGGCTATTTCACGATGCGCGGCGGAGCGGCGGAGGAGACGCTCGACCTCTCCGTCCTTACCGCTTTCCCCGCCGAGCGGCTCTCGCCTTTTGTGCGCCTTGTGCGCCTGCCGCGTCCGCTCTCCCTGCGCATGGACGGGCCACGCCATAGGGGCATCGTGGCTTTGGCGGACGAAACGCCGCCGGACGTGGCCTGCGCCGGTAGCGTTTCCCCGTAAATGTGCCGCGGCCGCGCCGTGCGGCGGCATGAAAAAACGGAGCCGCCCGTCGGGTACAAGACCCGTAAGGGCGGCTCCGCCGTCGTTTGAGAGATACTGTATATTTTTTTGCTTTCCGAAGAACTCGGCGTTTCCCCGTAGAGTCAGCGCGTGGCGTCAGACGCGGCGGCTCACTTCTTGGCGGGGCGCTGTCCCTGCGGACGCTGTCCTTGCGGGCGGCGCTTCTTTGCCAGCTGCTGCAGCATTTGGCGCTCTATCTGGTAGACGCGCTCGATTTGCTTCTGCGTGAGAAACTTGCTGTACTCCTTGTAGTACTTCTGGCGGATGTCCAGCATTTTCTGGCTGCGGTCAAAGCGTTCCTGCAGCTGCTTGCCGGCCTCCTCCTCAGTGCTTTGCGGGGCGGCGGGCTTGGCGGTCGTGTTGCCCTGGGCGGCTGCGGGCTTGCCATTCGGCTTGCCCATTCTTTCGCCCTGCGGCTTGTGCTGCGAACCGAGCGCCCACACCTCCTTTTGGCACTTGGCGTAGGTGGCGACAAACTTTTCCGTGGTGGCCTTGTCGAAAGCCAGTTCGCCGGCGATGCGGCGTGCTTGCGTGTCGGCAAGCTGTTCGCGCGTGAGGCGCTGGCGCGTCTCGCTCTGCGCGTTTGCTGCGGCGCTTTCCTGCGCCGTGGCTGTCGTGCCCGCCGTGAGGGCGGCCATGAGCAGCACGAGGCTTAAGAGTCTTTTCATCTTGATGCTGTCTTGGTTGGTGTTTTGAGCGAAAATCACTCGTTGAAGAATATGTCGTTTTGGTATACCTCTATATAAAAGGCGCGGTCTTCCGGGCTGAGGCGTGCGAAGGCCTGTTCTACCAGCGCTTGCCCCACAGCCGGGGCTGCCGGCTGGGCGGTGTGCTGCACGGACACCACCGCAACCGCTGCCGCGCACGCTGCTGCCGCTACGCCGGCGGTGACGCGCCACCGTGCTTTTTGCCACCAGCGGTGACGGCCTGCGTCTGCCGCGTGCGCCGGCTTTGGCGCGGAGGCAATTTCGCGCAGTACGCCGGCCTCTATCTCCTTCATGAAGCCCTCGGGGACGAGGTAGGGCATGCGCTTGCCGGCGGCAAAGGGCACTTCTTTCCCCTCTCGTGCGCCGTCCGCGTGGGGCGTGGCGTGCTTCCTGTGGTGTATGCTCTTTTCAGTCATGGGTTTGCAGATATCGTGTGACTTTCTCTTTTGCCGTGTGGTAGGACGCTTTCGCCGAGGTCGGCGTGGTGTCTACGGCAGCGGCGATGGCCTCGTAGTCCATCTCTTCGTAGTAGCGCAGGGAAAAGACTGCCAGCTGCTTGGGCGGCAGCGTGTGTATGGCTCTTTGCAGGCGCACGGCCTCCAGGTCCGTGTAGTCGACGTACGAGTCGGCCGCCGCGTCAAAGGAGAGCGCCGTTTCGTCTTCCGTGCCGTAGCCGGCATCGAGCGAGAGCGTGTCGCGGCGGCGGGAGATCAGGCGCAGGGCCTCGTTGGTGGCGATGCGCAGGAGCCATACGCGCAGTGTGCTGCGCCCCTCGTACTGCGCCAAACCTCGGAAAGCCCTTATAAAGGTCTCTTGCGTAGCGTCCTGCGCGTCGTCGTGCGCCACGACGATGCGGCGTATGTGCCAGTACACGCACTCGCCGTAGAGTTCTGTCAGGTGCCGGAAGCCCCTTTCCGGGTCTTCCGCCATCAGGGCGAGGAGGGCGTGCTCCGTGTCTTTTCGCTTGTCTCGCATAGGCCTTTGCGGGGGAGGGCGGCGTGCCGGCGGCGTACGTTCCGCGTTTTCCCGCCCTCCTGATTATATGACAGCCGGGGAGGCGTAAAGTAAAAAGGCGTACGGCTTTTTTCTGCGGCGGGGGCTGCCGTGTCCTTGGGCTTTGCTGGTCTGCCCCAAAGGCGCAGTGTACTACTTGTCCCGTACTTGTGCCAAAGGGCTGCAAGCTGAGGGACAACCGCCGCCGGACGAATTTCCTTTTCCCGCGCCGTATATCTGGCGCGGTCTTTCGTACTTTTGCATACGTCGGCTGTGCCCTTCTTTGTATTGTATGGGCGGCGTGCGATAGAGTGTACGAATACTGTGACTGCTTTGGAAGATGAATGAAGTAGAATTGTGCAAATATGATGTCTGCACGCAGTGTTATGCCTGCAAGGCTGCTTGCCCTAAGGGCTGTGTGTCTATGGTCGAAGCCAAGGACGGCTTTGTCGTGCCGGAAATTGACCGGGGCAGATGCGTAGGGTGCGGAGCTTGCATGAAAGCGTGCCACAGGCTGAACCCGCCGTTTGAGTTTCAAAAGCCCATACATACTTACGCATGCTGGACGAAGATTCTTTCCGACAGGGAGCGGAGTTCGTCGGGAGGCGCATTTTCTGTCCTCGCCAGAAATGTTGTCAGCCAGGGCGGCATCGTATACGGCGCGTCTATGTGCGACGATTTGCAGGTCAAGCACATAGGGGTAGAATGTCAGGAAAACATTGCCCGCCTGCAAGGGTCAAAATATCTGCAGTCCTATTTAGGCGACACTTATAAGCAGGTGCGGAGCGAACTGAAAACCGGCCGCAAGGTACTCTTTACGGGCACGCCTTGCCAGGTCGCGGGTTTGCTGACTTTTCTGCACAGGCCGTACGCCAATCTCTATACCTGCGACGTCGTGTGCCACGGTGTCCCGTCGCAGAAGGCCTTTGACGCGTATATAGAAAAAATAGGCCTAAAGGGGAAATGCCTTGATTTCGGCTTCCGTTTCACCAAAGGGTGGGGCTTCCAGTTGACGGCACAGCTGAAGTCCCCCGGCTGGCTGCGGCTCTGGCGCAGGAAAATGATATTGCCTCCCGGAAAGTGCTATTATCTGAAAGCCTTTTATAAAGGTCTGATGTTCAGCGAAACGTGCTTCCATTGCGTGTATGCCCGGCCCGAACGCGTCAGCGACATCACTCTTGCCGACTATTGGGGGCTTGGTGCATCGCTGCCCTTCGGCCGCCCGACGCACAAAGGCGTGTCGTGCCTCTTGGTGAACAATGAAAAGGCTTTGGACTTTGTCAAAGGGTGCGGCGAACTCGAATATGAGGAACGCCCGCTGGAGGAGGCCGTAGCGGGAAACAACAACCTCCGGCATGCTTCGGTGCGTCAGCAGGGGCGGGACACGTATTATGAAGATTCTCTGTCGCTTACAATCAAGGAGCTGGGCAAAAAGTACGGCATCGGGCGGCATCGGAGCGATTATCGCCGGATGCTGAGACAGTTTGTGCATTCGTTCAGGTGACGCGTTTGCGCCATCCCCTTAGCCAATGTGCGGCAGGGCGGTGTCTCCCCGGTATAGTTACGCTGATTTTGGCACTGGATGGCGGGCTTTGGGGATATTTTAGGAGCGTAAGGCGGCTTAATTGGGGAAATGTCTGCGGTTTGTAGCGGAGGGGTGAGTTGAGGCAACGGGGTAGGGACTTTGTTTAAGTTTTGCGGCGGATTGAAGGAGGGGTTTAGCCATAGTCCGAATATGCGTTGCTCGCCGTTTTTCATATTCGCAAATTTCGACACTCTCTTGTAGCCGCTTTGTAGTGGCGGAAAAAGGAAATCAAGCCCCTTTTTGCGCTGTCTGCCCAGTGAAAACTTTATGATTATTTAAGATTGGCTCGTGCGCGGAAAGCACGCCCGAGGGGCGGAAAGGCGCTTTCCGGAAACAAGGCCGGGCTTAGTCGCGACGGGAATAGAGACAGTAGCTACGGTATGTACATCCCCGCGCTCCTATATGTATATTTACAGCCCTTGTAAGTGCTTGATAATCAATAGTACAATAAAAGGGGGAGACGCGCCTTGCGTTTCCCTCTTTTCTTTGCACAAAGATAATATATTTTCCGCCGTTTCCCAAATCCGCCCAGGCGGCTGGCGGAGCGCGAAAAAGGATGATTGGGATGCGTAAGATGGTGTGTTTAGTGTCTGATTGCGGGTATGGAAATGTACTGATGTGGTTTTTGTTGTAGTATGATTATTGCGTTGACCACATTTGGCATAGGGCGTGTTTGGGGGGGGCAGTGTATTTATGCTTTTGCCCTTTCAGGGCGCAGGTATGTGGGGCAATGCCAACCCAGGGCATTGCCCTGGGCTATGCGCAGACTGGGCTTTCAGCCCGCCCCATTGCAACGGGTGGCTGCGTTGTTGGGCGCGGCAATTTGGCGCATCGGCTGCATGCGCCGCGTATAGGGGACGGGCTGAAAGCCCCAAGGGGCGCGGCGGAAGCGCGGAAAAGCCATTGGCCGAGAACGGGCTGAAAGCCCAAAAGCACCTAGCCCAGGGCAAGCGGAGCGACACCCTGGGTACGCGTACCCCGCGTCATGTTGCGCCCTGAAGGGGCAAAAGCATAGCTATGGACGGCGGCGCGGTATGCCCTATGTCCGCAATGCTCATTGGCCGAGAACGGGCTGAAAGCCCAAAAGCGCCTAGCCCAGGGCAAGCGGAGCGACACCCTGGGTATGCGCACCCCGCATACATTTGCGCCCTGAAAGGGCAAAAGCATATCTATGGGCGGCGGCGCTATCTTTGCCCACGTGTGTCCTTTTCCGCCGCCCGTGCGCGTCTCGCCTTGGCGGAAAAGCAAAAAAAACGTAACCGCTTTGTGCCACCGCGTGCCTATAATGGATTATCTTTGCCAAGACAGAAGCCTCGGAAACAGGGCGTGTATATGAGAGACAAATACTTACGCAGTGCAGCGTCGCCGCAGGGCGGCACGCGCGCACGGGCAGACAGGGCGTAGGGCGGCGGCTATGAAACCGGACGGTACGGCGGGCACCACTACTGGTTCTGCGGCACAGGCGTATTCTGCAAGCATTGGCGGCGAAATGTACGCCGGGGCAGAGCGTTTGGCGCAGGGCAAATCTGTCCCCGCAGCCGGCAAAAGCCGGACGCGGGGAGGGGAGGGCGTGTCCGCACGCATTCTGGAAAGCCGCAAGGAAAAGTATGCCGACCCTACTGCGTGGTGCTATCTCACGGTGCCCCATGCCGGCGCGGAACGTTTTGCCGCCAGCGTGGAGGCCGACGGGCTGCACCGCTGTTTCGTGCACCGCACCGTCGTCTGCCGCAAGGAGGCGGGCGGCGTGAAGCGCGAGGAAAAGCCCACCATTAGCGGACTTGTCTTTCTGCAGGGGGCGTGCAAGGCGCTGCAGGCGTACCTGCGCGGCAGCTATCCCCAGCGCCATCTTGCTTGCGACCGTGCCACGGGGCTGCCCGCCGTCATTCCTGACGCGCAGATGCAGCCCTTTATGCGCATGTCGCTTGTCGAGCCGACCCGCCTGCGCGTGCTTGAAAAGCCCGTCGGGCAGTACGCCAAGGGCAATGTCCTGCTGCGTGTGCTTACCGGTCCGTTTGCAGGCTACGAGGGCTACCTCGTGCGCATACACAAGGACCGCCGCCTCGTCGTGGATTTCGGCGGCATGGCCGTCGCCATAGGCGGCGTGCACAAGGAGACGTTTGAAGAAATAAAGGAGGCGGCGCAAGAGTGAGGCGCGGATCTTCCGGTTTGTCATAAAACCCAATGGACAGAGACGTAATAGTAGTAGGCGGAAACCACCACAACACGCTCGCCGTTCTCCGGAGCCTGGGCGAGCGAGGCGTGCGTTCTCTGCTCGTCGTCGTGTCGAAAGACCCCAAGCCCTATGTAGGGTACAGCAAATATGTCCGGCGCATAAGCGTAGTGCCGTCCGTGGAGGGCATACCGTCCGCGATGCACGCGCTGCGCACGTCGCGGGAGAAGGCGGTCGTGATAGCTTGTGCAGACTCTGTCGCGAGTTGTCTGGACATGCACCGCGACGCGCTCTCGGCAGACTTCATCCTGCCGGGCTGCGAGGAGCAGGGACGTGTCACCCGTCTGATGAACAAGGACACAATGACGCGCCTGGCGGCAGAATGCGGGCTGTGCGTGCCGAAGTCGTGGACGTTTACCCCCCCCATTCAGGTAGGGAAAATTCCGCCTGCGACACGGAAAACGTTGTTTTCCCGTGCGTCGTGAAGCCCCTTGCGAGCAAGGACGGCACAAAGGCGGACATAGCTATTTGCCAGGACCGGAAAGACTTGGAGACTTACCTTGCCGGATGCCGCTGCGCGGAGGTGCAAGTGCAGGAGTACATAGACAAGGACATAGAGTTTCAGCTGATAGGCTGCTCGCTCGGTGCGGGGGAAAAAGTCATTATACCCGGCGCGTCGGTCATTCTGCGCCAGCCAAAGAACACCAACACCGGCTTCCTCCGCTATGTGCCGGCAAGCGGCTTCCGTTTCGACCGCAGCGCGTGCGAGGCTTTCGTCCGCCGGACGGGATACTCTGGGCTATTCTCCCTCGAATTTGTGCGGAGAAAGGACGGGAAGGACTATTTTATGGAAATAAATTTCCGCAACGACGGCAACTCTATTTGCGTGACGGCCTCCGGGATCAACCTTCCCTACATCTGGTACCGGTCAGCCTGCGGGCAGAGCATAGACGAAGAGCTGTGCTATGGGCGGATGAGGGAAGTGCTGGTGATGCCCGAGTTCAACGATATAGGCAATGCCGTCCACGGGCGCATAAGCTGGGGACGCTGGCTTGCGGACGTGTGGAAGACGGACCGGTTTATGGAATGGAGCAAGCTCGACCCCAAGCCTTTCTTCGCGTGGATAGCGAAAAGAGTCGGCGCGAAGATATAGCGGACGGCGGCAAAAGGGCAGCCCCGTGCCGTCAAACGGGCTGAAAGCCCAAAATCGTTTTGCCCAAGTACAAAGCCGGCGCGGTACACCCCATGTCCGCTACGGCCATTGGCTGAGAACGGGCTGAAAGCCCAAAAGCACCTAGCCCAGGGCAAGCGGAGCGACACCCTGGGTATGCGTACCCCCGCGTTATGTCACGCCCTGAAAGGGCAAAAGCATAGCAATGGACTACGGTGCGTGATTTTGCGGCGGTGTATTTATGCTTTTGCCCTTTCAGGGTGCAGATACACGCTTGTTGTTCACCCAGAGCGTTGCCCTGGGATACGAGCATGCTGGGCTTTCAGCCCGCCCCCCCCCGCTAATGGGCATACACGGAAGTGGGTACACGGATACGGGCTGGCATCGCGACAGACAGATGCCAGCAAACTGTCTGAAAGCCATCCCAAAGGCTCTTGCACATGTACACGGTCGAAGCGTAGCAAGCCATGTCCGCAACGGGCTTTGGCGGAGGACGGTCTGAAAGCCCCAAAGTGGGCATCGCAGGTTTGCCCCGGTCGTGGCAATTCGGTCAGACATCTGTCCATATAGTGCCGGCAAACGGGCCGAAAGCCCAAAAGCACCTAGTCCAGGGCAAGCGGAGCGACACCCTGGGTAATGCGCGTCCCTTCTGGGCGTGCGCCCTGAAAGGGCAAAAGCATAGCCATAGACAACCGGTGCGCCAGCCCCGGAGAACAACAACGACACACACATTTATATAATAGGAGTAAAGAATGAAACTGCTTTATATTGCTGCCAAGTGCAACCGCGCGGGCGTGCCTTTCGGCTTCGGCGGCATCGCGCGCATCGGCGAGGGAGATCTGCCGTCCGACTGCATACTCGGCGAGCACGTGCGCCTCGGCTCCTCTTCCGTCATCCTCAGCCGCACCTTCAAAGGCGTGGCGGGGGTGGACAAGCACGCGCGGAAGATAGACCTTGCCGAGGAAGTGGGGAAGGTGCGGCGGCGTCTGCAGGAGATAGAGGGATGGAGCGCGGCGCAGCATGACGAAAACCGCGCAAAGATCTCCGAAGCCGTAGACGGCATCGTCAGAAAGATTTCGGCGAGAAACGCGTAAACCCCGTCTGCGCGGCCAGAAACCGCGCGGACACCGAGGACAGCGCGACCCGTCCGGCTGAACACAGAAAATGCTTATGGCTGTTTATATCATAATTGCCACAGTGCTGCTTTTCGCGGCAGAACTGGCGTATTTCCGCATCGCGGACAGGTGCGGCATTAAAGACGTGCCCAATGCCCGCTCGTCGCACAATACGGTCGTGCTGCGTGGCGGCGGGATAATTTTCCTTGTGGCGGGGTGGATATGGAGCGCGTGCTTTGGCTTCGCCTATCCCTGGTTTTTGGCGGGTCTCACGCTCGTGTCCGCGGTGAGTTTTGCGGACGATGTGCGGCCGCAGCCCAACGCCGTACGGCTTGTCGCCCAGTTTGTCGCTGCGGCGATGGCTTTCTGGCAGCTGGGGCTGCTGCGCTGGGACATCTGGTGGGTTGCGCCGCTTGCGCTGACGGTGTATGTCGGCGTGACTAACGTGGTGAACTTCATGGACGGCATCAACGGCATTACCGCCGCCAACGCGCTCGCCGTGCTCGTGCCGTTTGCGGTGGTCAACGCGGGCAGCGTGTATGTGGAGCAGAGCCTTGTGCTGTCGGCCGCGCTTGCCGCGCTTGTCTTCGGCTTTTTCAATCTCCGTCCCAAAGGGCGCGCGAAGTGTTTCGCGGGCGATGTAGGATCGGTGGGCGTGGCTTTCGTCCTGCTTTTCCTCTTGGGCAGCGTGATAGTCCGCACCGGTGACGTGACTTGGCTGATATTCCTCCTCGTCTACGGCGTGGACGGCTGTCTGACAATGGCGCACCGCGTATGGCTCGGCGAGAATCTTGGCCTGCCGCACCGCAAGCACGCCTACCAGCTTATGGCCAACGAGCTGGGCATCGGGCATGTGAAGATTTCGCTTCTGTATATGACCCTGCAGCTTGCCGTCTCCCTGGGCTTCGTCTGCCTTTGCCCCGACTCGCCCCTGTGGCATTGGGCGTATTTGGCGGGCGCGGCGGTCTTGCTGGCGGCGGCGTACGTCCTCTTTATGGGGAAGTACTACCATCTGCACGAGGAGTACCTCGCGTCTTTGGGAAAGTGACGCGGAGGGCGGCTGCATGCCGCGCCCACTGCCGGGTCGGCGGACAGAGCGGCGCTTGTACGGCATAGCCAAAACGGCAAATTAAAAGAAAAAAGGCGGGAGCGCAGGACGGAAAAGTCTTGCGCTCCCGCCTTTTTCGTTTTTGCTGAAAACCGTGCGCTTTTTTGTGCGGAATTTCTCCGTTTTCCGTGCGCGAACGCTCCTTTTTACGTGCGGAAATGCCCGAAAAAATTAACATTAAAGTTTTATTTTGGCACAGCCGAACGGGCTTCCCGGGAGCTGAAAAGGGCTTTGCCGAGCCTAAGACCGGCCCCGTCGCGACGGGAATGGGGGCAGTAGCTCCGGGATGTACATCCCGGAGCGCGGGGATGTACACTTTTCGGGTGCGTAACTTACTGATAGTCAATAGGACGAAAATAAGGGCAGATATGCCGCCGCATCTGCCCTTATTACACTGCAAAGATAATACATTTTCGACCGTTTTCCAAATGCGCAGTCTGAAACGTTAAAATGCAAAAGCGGGGGTTATCGCACTTTTTTCTGCGGATAAGCGATGCGTGCGCGGGGCGGTTTTTGTGCGGTTGGGGGGGATGACGGCTACGGTACAAGTGCCTTTTTCCCGGCAGGGCATCAATAAGCGGGCGGGTGCTTGCTTGTTTTGCGCAGATTTCTTTATTTTGTCTTTCGTAATGCATACTACCGATTTCTTTATGGGAAATATGAAAAAAGGCGTATGGATCGCAGGCATCGCGCTTGCGGCTGCGCTGGCTGCCGGCTGCGGCGGCAAGTCGACGGACGGGGACAAGGACGGGAAAGACAGTGTGGCGGCTGCTGCCGCTAAGCCTTTCTCCGACCCAGACCTTAAGATGGAATACACCGCCCGCCTCGGCGGAAAGGAGTATGCCGTCACGGTGAAACGCTCCGCCGACCCCTCGCAGCCCGTCGTGGAGGACGAGCTGGGACGCCAGTATTACGACAACCGCGTGACCGTCACCGTGACGCGTGACGGCGAGCCGTTTTCGGTGAAATCCTACACGAAGGACTCCTTCCGCGACTTCCTTACGCCCTCGGACAGCAAGGGCACTGTGCTGCTTGGCATGGCCTTCGACGCCGACGGGAGCGACGGGCACGCCATCCGCCTCACCGCGCAGGTGGGCCAGCCGGGCATAGAGGAAGGCCCGGGCTTCATCGTGGAGCTGCCGCTCGGCGGAGGCCCTGAAAGCATTTTGCGCGACAAGCGGCAGGACACCGCCAAGGAAGACCTGATGGGGGACTGAGCAGAGACGGGGCTTTTCCCGTACGCAGACAAAGATGACATACAACGAAACCATAGCATATCTCTACGCCTCCGCGCCGCTTTTCCAGCAAGTGGGAGCCGGCGCGTACAAGGAGGGGCTGGAGACTACATACGCGCTCGACGAGCATTTCGGGCACCCGCACCGTCAGTACCGCACCATACACGTGGCGGGCACCAACGGGAAGGGCAGCTGCGCCCATACGCTTGCCTCGATGCTGCGGCACAAGGGGCTGCGCGTGGGGCTTTACACGTCTCCCCACCTCGTGGACTTCCGCGAGCGCATAAGGGTGGACGGCGAAATGATACCCGAGCAGTATGTGGTGGACTTTGTGGAAAACCACCGCGCTTTCTTCGAGCCGCTCCATCCGTCTTTCTTCGAGCTGACGACGGCGTTGGCTTTCCGCTATTTTGCTGACGCGGAAGTGGACGTGGCAGTAGTGGAAGTGGGGCTGGGCGGCCGGCTCGACTGCACCAACATCATTACCCCCGTGCTTTCGCTCATCACCAACATTAGCCTTGACCACACGCAGTTTCTCGGCAAGACACTCGCGGCCATAGCGGGCGAGAAAGCCGGGATAATAAAGCCGGGTGTGCCGGCGGTGGTGGGCGAGGCACTTCCCGAGACCGAGCCTGTCTTCAGGAAAAAGGCGAAGGAGGCGGACGCGCCGCTTTTCTTTGCCGAGCAGTGGGACGACCTCGTCGCTTACGGAGACGGGCAGGACGGGAAGAAAATCTACGTGTCGCAGCGTTACGGCACTTTTGAGGGCGAACTTGCGGGCGACTGTCAGGTACACAACACGCGCACGCTGCTTTGCGCCGCGCGGCAGCTTGAGGGCATATTCGGCCTCACGGCAGACGACGTGCGGCACGGCTTTGCACACGTGTGCGAGGACACGGGGCTGATGGGGCGCTGGCAGACGCTTTCCGAGCGGCCGCTCGTGGTGTGCGACACGGGGCACAACGCAGGCGGGTGGCAGTATCTTTCCAGCCGTCTCAGAGCCGAGACGTACAGCCACGCAAAGGTGCGCGTAGTCTTCGGCATGGCTGCCGACAAGGACGTGGAGGGCGTGATGGAAAGCCTGCCGCGCGAGGCGGAGTATTACTGGTGTCGCGCTTCGGTAAAACGCGCGTTGGACGAAAATGCGTTGGCCGCTATAGCTCTGCGCCACTGTCTGCACGGACGGCAGTTTGCCACAGTGCCCGAAGCCGTAAAGGCGGCTTTGGCGGACAGCTCCCGCAACGATTTTGTCTACATCGGCGGCAGCAGCTTCGTCGTGGCAGATTGGCTTTCGGCCTGCGCCGCAGAGAAGGGCTGACGCACTTCTTGTTTTTGCATAACAAAAACGGGTACAGCCTTTTGCATACGTTTGTCTGCAAAAGGCTGTACCCGTCTTGTGTGTCTCCGCATTGCTCGCGCGGGGCTGTCTGCGGCGGGCGTGTGTCAGCGGAAATGGTTGCGGCGTTCGTTGAGCGTATCGGCACGCAGGAGACTGTCGCGCAGACGCTGCTGGGGCGTGCGCGGAGGGCGTTGCATAGCGGCCGCATCGCCATTTTCCGTGCCGTCTCCGCCGCCAGGTAGGGCGGGCGCGGGCGGAAGGTCTTTCCGCCTTATGCGCATAAGGCGCATGAAGGAGAGCGCGAGCAGGCGGGGGCGTTCGCTCCAGTCAGCCTTTTGGTAGACGAAGCCGCTCACGGAGCGCACGCGGCGGTCGCTATTGACGCGTACGGCTACTGTCTGCCGCCCGTCGGAGAGAATATCCTGCTGCGTCACCGCTACCGAGTCGCCCTCGAAGCGCAGTACAAGCACGGCGCTTGCAGCCCGAAGCCCCTCGCGGTAGTACCATGAGGAGGAGAATGTCCACTGCACCTCGTCGCCCTTGTGCAGCGTGGTGTCCGGGCGTTCTTCGAAGCTCAGGCGGTTTTCGCCTTGCGCGTTGAGCAGAGTGAAGAGCGGCAGGCGGCCAATCTCCAGCGTGTCACCGCCGGTGACGGACACAGCGGCGGAGGAGGCGTTGCCGAAGCGGGCGGAAAGCCGCGCGTATATCTTCGAGAGCTTGCCGGTGTGCCGCATGTACCACTCCATGGAGCGGTCAAAGTCTGCCTGACTCAGCCCGTGCTTGCGCAGTGCCGCCTCGCGGTAGAGCGCGGCGTAGTATGCCGCGCTGTCTCCGGGAGCCTCTTCGGCCATAGCCTGCGCGAGGTGGTAGTCGTAGAGCGCGTCCTCCATCGCTCCCTCTTTCAGTATGCCGTCGGGCACGCCGGGCTTGCAGCCCGCAAGCAGTGCGGGCAGCAGGAGGGCGGCGAGCGGTTTCGCCGAAAGACGGACGCGGGAAAGTGTCATAAGGGAGTGGGGTATTGGGGGCTTGCGGTGTACCCGCCGCGTGGGGCGAGGGCTTTATTTTTTGCAGAAATCGAGCGAGAAAAGCCCCGCGCGGGAAAGGTAGCGGTAGTGGAAGAGTATCAGAGCCGCCGCACCGCAGGTGATGGCCGCGTCAGCGAAATTGAATATCGCGCCGAAGAACGTGTTGCCCCCGACAAAGGGCATCCAGCGCGGCCAGGTGAAGAGCGGGAAGTAGAACATGTCCACCACGCGTCCGGTCATGAGCGAGCCGTATCCGCCGCCCGAAAAGCCTACGTACGAGGCAGGGGCGGAGAAAGGCGTGCTTTCGGTAAAGACGATCCCGTAGAAAGCGTTGTCAATGATGTTGCCCGCCGCTCCGGCTATCACCATGGCGAAGCATGCCACCACGCCGTAGGGGGCGCGCCGCTTCACCGCGCGGGCAAGCACCAGAAGAAAGTATGCTACCGCAGCGACGCGGAAGAGCGCGAGCGAGAGCGTCCCTACTATCTGCATGCCGAAAGCCATCCCGCGGTTTTCCGTGAACACTATCTCAAACCAGTCCGTCACCGGCACCGTTTCGTGCAGGGAGAAGTGGGTTTTTACGTAAAACTTGATGAGCTGGTCAGTAGCTATAATGGCGAGCGGCAGCGCCACAGCCAGTATGCCTCTGCGGGAAAGTGACATCGGTGTCGGGTGGGATTGGTTCGGTTTTTTTTCTTGTGCCGCGTCCCCCCCGCTTTTATGCGGGGGGGGCGGGCGCGGGCACGGCTTGCGTGTGCGGGAGGGCGGGGGAGAGTCAGTCCTTCCGGTTTTTCATCTGTTTTGCCTCAATGCTGAGCGTAGCGTGCGGCACGGCGCGGAGGCGCTCCTTGGGGATGAGCTTTCCTGTGACGCGGCAAATGCCGTACGTCTTGTGCTCGATGCGCACGAGCGCAGCCTCGAGGCACTGGATGAACTTTTGCTGGCGTCCCGCCATCGTGGTGAGCTCTTCCTTGGTCTGTGTCATCGACCCCTCCTCCAGTACTTTGTATGTGGGCATGGTGTCGTCCACGTCGTTGCCGCCGCGGTTCATCAGCACGTCCATCATTTGTGTGTAGTCGTGTCGGGCGCGGTCGAGCTTCTTGAGGATGATTTCCTTGAACTCTTCCAGCTCCTCGTCCGTGTAGCGTGTCTTTTCGGTCATAACTGCAAGTTTAAGGGGTGGGTATGGATAGGCGGCCGCCCCGCGCCCGTTCCTTTTTTTTAGGCGGGCGGCGGGGCGGCTGCTGTTTTGTCATTTATTCTTCGCGACGGATACCTCCGCCTTGAAGTCGTCAAAGTCGAAGACGGCAGCTCCCTCGGGCTTGCCCTCGACGGTGTCTACAGAGTCGGCCAGCACCTGTGCGGCTATGTAGTCGCGGAAGCCAGCCACCGCCCCGTCGAGCGGCGTGCCTGCCGCTACGGTGACGGCGACGCGGTCGGTTATCTCGAAGCCGCTTTCCTTGCGGAAACTCTGTATGCGTTTTACCAGCTCGCGGGCAAGGCCCTCGTCGCGCAGTGCGGGCGTGATGGTGAGGTCGAGCGCCACGGTCAGCGCGCCCTCGTTGGCTACGGTCCAGCCCGGCATGTCCTCGCTCACAATTTCCACGTCGGCGCGCTCTACCACCGCCTCGCCGTCGGAAAGGGCGAGCGTGAGCTGCCCCTCTTTCTCCAGACGCGCGATGTCGCTCTGCGGCAGGGCAGCCACGGCTGCGCTCACGGCTTTCATGCGTTTGCCGAATTTTTTGCCCATCACGCGGAAATTGCACTTTACCTTTTTCTCCAGCATGTCAGCGTCGGCGAAGCGCAGCTCCTTCACGTTTACTTCGTCAAGTATGAGCTGCTTCACGCGCTCCAGGTCCTCTTTCAGCGTGCTGCCCGTGAGCGGGATGGAGATGCACTGGAGGGGCTGGCGCACGATGACATGCTCTTTCTTGCGCAGGGAGAGCGCCATTGAGGACACTTGCTGTGCCAGCTGCATGCAGCGCTCGTAGTCCTTGTCGATGAGTTTCTCGTCGGCCTTGGGGAAGGAGGCGAGGTGTACGCTGCCCGCTGCGCCGCCGGTGAGGTCGCCGTACAGACGGTCGGCGTAGAAAGGAGCGACGGGCGCCATCAGCTTTGCCACTGTCAGCAGACAGGCGTGCAGCGTCTGGTAGGCGCTCAGCTTGTCGTCGTCCATATTGCCGCCCCAGAAGCGCTTGCGGTTGAGCCGCACGTACCAGTTGGAGAGGTTGTCGGTGACGAAAGCCTGTATCATGCGGCCGGCGCGCGTAGGCTCGTAGTCCTCGTATGCGGCGGTCACGTCCTTTATGAGTGAATTGAGCTCGGAGAGAATCCAGCGGTCTATCTCCGGACGCTTCTCCACGGGCACTTCCGCCCCGGCGGGGTCGAAGTTGTCCACGTTGGCGTAGAGCGCGAAGAAGGAGTAGGTCTGGTGGAGCTTGAAGAAGAAGCTGCGGGCAACCTCCTGCACGCCCTCCTCGTCAAACTTTAGGTTGTCCCACGGGGAAGAATTGGTAATCATGTACCAGCGCAGGGCGTCCGAGCCGTACTTGCGTATGGCACCGAAAGGCTCTACCGCGTTGCCGAGTCGCTTGGACATCTTGTCGCCGTTTTTGTCGAGCACGAGTCCGTTGCTTATCACCGTCTTGAACGCCACGCTGTCAAACACCATCGTGGCGATGGCGTGCAGCGTGAAGAACCAGCCGCGCGTCTGGTCGACGCCCTCCGCGATGAAGTCGGCGGGGTAGACGGTGCGGCCGTCAAGGAGTTCCTTGTTTTCGAAAGGATAGTGTATCTGCGCGTAGGGCATCGAGCCGGAGTCAAACCACACGTCTATGAGGTCGGTCTCGCGGCGCATGGGCTTGCCCGTCGGCGAGACGAGCACGATGTTGTCCACGTAGGGGCGGTGGAGGTCGATGAGATGGTAGTTGGCCTCGCTGTAGTCGCCCGGCACAAAGCCTTTGTCGCGCAGCGGGTTGCTCTCCATCACGCCCGCCGCCACGCTCTTCTCTATTTCGTCGTAGAGCTGCTGCACCGAGCTGATGCAAATCTCCTCGCGCGTCTCCGCGTTGCGCCAGATTGGGAGCGGCGTGCCCCAGTAGCGCGAGCGGCTGAGATTCCAGTCGTTGAGGTTCTCCAGCCACTTGCCGAAGCGTCCCGCACCCGTGGATGCGGGCTTCCAGCGTATGGTGTCGTTGAGCTCCATCATGCGCTCTTTGAGCGCGGAGCTGCGGATAAACCAGCTGTCGAGCGGGTAGTAGAGCACGGGCTTGTCCGTGCGCCAGCAGTGCGGGTAGTTGTGCACGTGCTTCTCTATCTTGAACGCCTCGCCGGCCTGCTTCATTTCGAGGGCGATAATGATATTGAGATCCTCGGCCTTTGCTGCCGCTTTCTCGTCATACTTCCCGTCCTTGTTGAACTCCGGCGCGTAGGCGTTTTTCACGTAGTCGCCCTCGTGGCGTGCGTAGGCAGCCTTGTCTACGCACTTGTCGAGGAAGGCGTCCGCCAGTTCGCCGGTGAGGAAATATTTGCCCTTGAGGTCCACCATAGGGCGCGTTTCGCCCGCCTTGGTCACCATAAAGAGCGAAGGTATGCCGGCGGCTTTCGCCACCTTGGCGTCGTCTGCGCCGAAAGTGGGCGCGATGTGCACGATGCCCGTACCGTCGTCGGTGGTCACGTAGTCGCCGGGTATCACGCGGAAAGCCTCCTCGGAAAGCTCGACGAAAGTGTCCACGCCCACGGCAAACGTTTTGTCAGCGTGCGCGGCGGCGTAGTCTTTTACGAAGGCGGGGCTGTTGGCATCCACTTTCTCAAGCGGCTTCACCCAAGGCATAAGCTGCTTGTAGTGCATGCCCACGAGGTCTGTGCCTTTCCACTCGCCCACGATGCGGTAGGGCACGACCTTGTCGCCGGGCTTGTACGCCTCGAAGTCGCCGTCCTTGCCCTCCGTGCCGAGGTACGCCTCGAGGCGAGCCTTCGCGAGGACGACGGTGACGGGCGCGCCGTTGTAGGGGTTGAAAGTCTCTACGCCCACATAGTCGAAAGTGGGGCCCACGCAGAGCGCAGTGTTGGAGGGAAGCGTCCAGGGCGTGGTTGTCCATGCCACGAAGTAGGGTGTGCCCCAGTGCGTCAGTTCGGGCTTCGGGTCGGTCATCTCGAAGAGAGCCGTCACCGTAGTGTCCTTCACGTCGCGGTAGCAGCCGGGCTGGTTGAGCTCGTGCGAGCTGAGTCCCGTGCCGGCGGCAGGGGAGTAGGGCTGTATGGTGTAGCCCTTGTAGAGCAGCCCTTTCTTGTAGAGCTGGGCGAGCAGCCACCAGAGCGTCTCGATGTAGGAGTTTTCGTACGTGATGTAAGGATGCTCCATGTCCACCCAGTAGCCCATCAGGTGGCTGAGGTCAGTCCATTCCTGCGTGAACTTCATCACGTTGCGGCGGCACTGGGCGTTGTAGTCCTCGATGGAGATTGTTTTGCCAATGTCCTCCTTTGTGATGCCGAGCTCTTTCTCCACTCCGAGTTCTACGGGCAGGCCGTGGGTGTCCCATCCGGCTTTGCGCTTCACCTGGAAGCCCTGCATTGTCTTGTAGCGGCAAAAGACGTCCTTGATGGTGCGTGCCATCACGTGGTGGATGCCCGGGTGTCCGTTGGCCGAGGGAGGTCCCTCGAAGAATACGAACGAGGGGCAGCCCTCGCGTTCCTCCATGCTCTTGCTGAAAAGGCCGGCCTTGTCCCATTGGCCAAGCACCTGCTCGTTCACCTCGTAGAGGTTGAAGCCGTTGCGTTCGGTGAATTTCATGTCTGTCTTTTGCCTTTTGTCTCGTCTCGGCTTGCCGCGCGGCGTCTCCGCCCTTTCGCCCGTCCGGGGGCTGCGGGGCGTGCGGCCGGCGCGCGTGCATGCCGTTGGTGTCGTATGGTGAAAAAAGTGTGTCCGCCTCCGCCTTTCCGTGCTCGCGCCGTGTGTGTGCGGGCGCTGCTTCCGCGTGCGGACAATTTTTGCCTTGCAAATTTAGTCTATGCCTCGGGACGGGCAAAGTTTATCCCTGAAAAACGGCTTGCGGGCGCGCTCCGTTTGAAGCACCGCCTGTGTGGAAGTGCGTTTTTCCCTGTCTCGCAAATTCCTTATGGAGTGTGGAGATACCTTTGCAGTCGCAATAGATTTGCGGCGGCACTGCCGATGTGGAGAATATCTGTTACCTTTGTAGAAAGAACACGAAACAGTACGCAGTATGGCAAAAGCGAAACCATTTGTCAAATGGGTTGGCGGAAAGGGTAAACTATTGGGGCAACTGGATGCATTGCTGCCAGCAGACTTTGACACCTGGGATGACGCGTCCTATATAGAGCCTTTTGTCGGTGGCGGGGCTATGTTGTTTCATATGCTGCAAAACCATCCAAACATCAAGCGTGCCGTCATCAATGACATTAACCCAGACCTTGTCGCTTGCTACCGGACAGTAAGGGACGATGTCGGGCGGCTGATACTTTCTTTGCGGGAAGTCGAGAGCCGTTATCATGCTTTGCCTGATATGGAGGCGAAGCGGGAAATGTATATGCAAGCCCGTTCCAGATACAATGAAAAGAATTTGGATGCGCTTGAGAATGCCACTTTGTTCTTTTTCCTGAACAAGACGTGCTTCAACGGCCTTTATCGGGTTAACCGCAAGGGAGGGTTTAATGTGCCTTGGGGGAAATACTTGACTCCGCAAATATGCGATGAGGATACGTTGCGTGCGGACAGCGAATTGCTGGGGCGCGTGGAAATACTGGAAGGCGATTTTGTCCGGACTCTTGAATATGCTCAGGGGAATACCCTTTTCTATTTTGACCCTCCTTATAGGCCGTTGAGCGACACTTCCTGCTTCAACGACTACACCAAGGACGCCTTTAATGACGAGTCGCAAGTGCGGCTGAAGGAGTATTGCGACACGGTCGACGGGATGGGGTACAAGTTTATGCTAAGCAATTCTGACTGCAAGGGCAAGAATGAGGAGGACAATTTCTTTGATACCCTATACGAGGCTTACCATATAGAGCGTGTCATGGCTTCACGGAGCGTGAATGCAAATGGAGCAAAGCGTGGCAAGATTTCAGAAATACTTGTGCGCAACTACGTGAATGCGGCGGAGTGTCCGCTGTTGCTGAATGTAGAACAATCGGGAGCGGCTAAGCCGCAATTTGTTTATGCCTAAGGACTTTGAAAAATTCATGTCTCAGCTAAAAGAGACAAATCAGACGTTGGACTTCTTCTGCGACTTCGGGAAGATATCGCAAAACGTGGAAGATGTAAAGTTGAGCCTTTGTATGCTCAATAGCTTGATAGGTGCAACGGATTTACGCAAAAGCGTCGAAGCTATTTGGAATAGGGATCGCCGCGCCTTTTCTGTTTTGGATATTCTTATTGCTGTCAGAACGCGTGACAAGAAAAAGATTCTCGATTCCGTGGGCAATTGTATCCCCTTGGAGGGTATGTTTGCGTCAGTCGATGGCGTTATGGCTTTCTTGAAGAATACAGGGCTTGCAGACGTGCTGCAAAACCAACGGGTGAAAGACCTTGTAGACTATGTCTTTGGCATAGAGACCGGGCTTGACACAAATGCGAGGAAGAATAGGAGCGGGCATATTATGGAGAGGACAGTTGCAGATATCCTTGCAAAAGCAGGGGCGGGCTACCGGCAGGAGGTGTACTCGCGGGAATGGCCGGCAATTGCAGAGGCTCTCGGCGATGACGAAAAGCGTTTTGACTTTGTCATAGAGACTCCGTTGAAGACGTATTTGACGGAGGTGAACTTTTATAGCGGCGGAGGTTCTAAACTCAATGAGGTGGCACGCTCGTATTCGGACATTGCGCCGAAGATAAATGCAGTGGCTGGGTTTGAGTTTGTCTGGATAACGGACGGCATAGGTTGGAAAGCTGCCAAAAACAAGCTGAAAGAGGCTTTCGGCATTATTCCACGCGTGTATAACTTGTCGTCAATGCAGGAGTTTGTTGCTGAAATAGGTTGTGGCATATAAAATGGCCATTCGAGAATCCGACGCATTGTGGCATATCAATTGTATTAGGGTCTTATACTAAAATGCAGGCTTTCTACACTTCCCGCAACCGAGACTTCACCCTTGCTCATGGCGATTGTTTCAAGCTCATGGCAGACTTTGATTTCAAGTTTGACATGATATTTGCCGACCCTCCGTATTTCCTTTCGGGAGGTGGCATATCTATGCAAAGCGGAAAGGTGGTTTGTGTAGACAAAGGGGAATGGGACAAGCCAAAGTCGCGGGACGAAATGATGGAATGGAACAGCGCATGGATAAGGCTATGCCGTGACAAGCTCAAGGACAATGGCACAATATGGATAAGTGGCACATACCATAATATTTTCTCTGTGGCTAATTGCCTTGCAGAGTCGGGCTACAAAATATTGAATGTAATCACGTGGCAGAAAACCAATCCGCCTGCGAACATCTCCTGCCGCTTCTTTACATATTCTACCGAATTTGTCATTTGGGCAAGGAAGTGCGAGAAAGTGCCGCATAAGTTCAACTATGACTTGATGAAGCAAATCAACGGTGGCAAGCAAATGTCGGACGTGTGGCGGCTGCCCGCTATCGGACGGTGGGAGAAATCGTGCGGAAAACATCCCACTCAAAAGCCGCTTCGCCTTCTGACGCGGCTTATATTGGCTTCTACCGATAAGGGCGATTGGGTGTTCGACCCTTTTTGCGGAAGCGGTACGACGGGGGTCGCGGCAAACCTATGCCAACGACGTTTCGCGGGTATTGAGCAAAACCTTGATTTTTGCGAGATAACCAAAGCAAGGCGTATGGAGCTTGAATGCGCAGAGACGCGAGATAGTTTAGTCCGGCATATTGAGGACTTGTGTTTTGCGCAAGACCACAATTTTGTTTCCGAAGAGACACCGTCGTACGATAGCTTGCCTTTTTGAGTTTGTCTGGGCAGTCCTGTTGCGGGGCAGAGAAATGGCTTCACCACCTTGGTGTATTCGGAAAAGTGGCGCGGGCGCGTAAGGGCATTGCTGCCGATACGCGCCCGCGCAGGTGTAGTGTCGCTTGTATAGCTGCCGCCTCAGTGGACGGTGCTTGCTTGCGGCTTGCTTATTTTACCAGAACTTTCTCTACGCGTCCGTTGGCGCGCTTCACGATGTTGATGCCGCGCTGCGGGGCGGAGACGCGCTTG
Organism: Alloprevotella sp.; assembly: GCA_963651485.1. GTDB lineage: Bacteria > Bacteroidota > Bacteroidia > Bacteroidales > Bacteroidaceae > Alloprevotella. The sequence continues at coordinate 27,888 of CAVJPT010000008.1, forward strand.
CCGTCGAGGGCGAAGCGAGCCACGATGGCTGCGCTGCCAGCGGGGCTGTCTGTGGCGGCAGAGGAGATGCCGTCGCTATTGCCGTCCACGTCGAGCACGAAGCTCTCGTATACCATGGCATCGGCGTCGTAGCCGTAGCCGGTGATGAACTTTGAGTCGGCGGAGATGTTGGTGGCGATGCTGTATGAATATTTCGTGGAGAAGTCCGTCACTCCCTCAAACGCCTTGGTGAAGGGCTGCGGCTGGCCATTGGCGGGGGAGTAGATGAAGGGGATGGCCTCCGCGTCGTAAAGGCTTCCTACGTAGCCTACTACCGTGCCGTCGTTGGCGATGTCGCAGGGCACCATTTCCGTGCCGGGCTGGATGTCGTTATTGCCGTCGGGGATAATCACGGTGAGCTTGCCTTCCTGCAGGTCGTATATGCCAAACTGGCCCGTGCCCTCGTCCCAGTCGCTTTCGCCGTACTCGCTCCCGTAGACAACGTCGGGGTTGCGCTGGAGATAGAGGCCGATGTAGCGCCCGTTGTCGCTGATGTCCTCGGGCGAGAACAGGTAGTAGGGGAGCGTGCCGTAGCCCGGCTCAAAGTAGTCCTTGCTGACAATGTCGTAGGCGTATGTGCCGTCGTCCTGGAGCGTCCAGACGAGCAGGGGCATAGAGGCCATGTCGTCCTCGCCGTAGCCTACAATCACCTTTCCGTCGCCGCTGACAAACTTGGCCACGGCTCCGTTGACCGTGTAGCCGGCTTCGTCGTCCGTGGGCATAGGCAGCTTGGAGAGCTTTCCGTTGACCCATACGAGGGGTACGCTGTAGTCTACGAATGCTGCGCCGACAATGGTTTTGCCATCGGCGGAGACAGCGAATGCGGTGGTTTCGTATCCCTCCTCGCTGTACTCTTCGAGGGCGGTTTCGTTGCCGTCCTTGTCAATGGTCATAGGCGTGCTTGCCCAGTAGCCGGCGGCAAGTCCGTTGTCGTTCACCTGGCGCAACTCGCTGTCAATGGGGTCGCCTGCCTCGTCGAGCGGGCCATTCTTGAAGATGGTCTTCTTCGTGCTGAGGTCGTGCAGGAACATTGCCGCGCCGGTCGTCGTGCCGCATACGTATTTGCCGGAGGGAGAGAGGGCGAGTGCCTCAAGATAGCCGTGCGTGCCGTCATCGGCAATGGCCGAATTGGTCTGTGCGCTCATACTTGCGGCTGCCGTGAGAAGCAGCCCGGAGAGTAAAACTTTCTTCATAAGCTTTGTCTTGTGTTAGTTGTTGCGATTGTCTTTATTCTCTCGTTTAAGGCTGCAAAAGTGCGTTTTTCCTTGCATAATGTTTGCATATAGACTGAATAAAACACGTTCTTTATACGAAAGGACAGATATTGTAGGCAAAACGCGTCCTTTCTGTGTTTGCCGGGCGGCTTGGCGTGGCGTACATTGCCGTTGGTACACGCTCCTGCTTTTGGCGGCAGTGCGGGCGACGCCCCGGAAAAGGTGCTGCGCTCTCCTTATAGTATATATAATGCGTACTTGCGTGTGAGGTGGTGGCACGCTTGCTTGCGAAAGGGGCGTGCAAGCGGCGTGTGTGGGCAATGGCGGCGGAAGGGGCTTGCAGGCTTGTCTGCGGGGCTGTCTTGTGGGGCAGGTTGCTGCAAAAAATGCCGGTGCAAGAGAAAAAGTTGCCGGAAGCCTTGCACGGAATGGGAGGAAACCCTATCTTTGCACCCGATTTCAAGGGAAGACCACAAGGAAAGGTGCTCGAGTGGTTGAAGAGGCACGCCTGGAAAGCGTGTAAACGCCTAAAGCGTTTCGTAGGTTCGAATCCTATCCTTTCCGCTTTTACTTCCCCGTATGTCACAAACAGAGGCCGCGGGTCGCGGAAGCGATTGCGCGGTTTTTCTTAGAGAGGCGGCGGGCGAGAAGAAACAAGGATTCCTTTGGAAATCAAGAAAGCGAAAAACGGAAAGTAGCGCAGTTGGTAGCGCACCACGTTCGGGACGTGGGGGTCGGGCGTTCGAGTCGCCTCTTTCCGACTTTTCCACAACGAGTGTCCCGCTTCCGGAAACGGAGGCGGGACATTTCTTTTTGCGGCAGGGGACATCCTTGGTTGCGGCACGGGCATAGCTTGCAGCAAGAGGGTACGCGGTTTTTCGCCGCCGTTTGTGCGCGTTAGGTGGGCTTTTGCGTGCTGCGGGTGCCGTTTTCCCGCCTTTTGTCTTACCTTTGCGCTTAAAGTGCCGGTGCGGGCACGACTCATGACGTGGCTTTTCCCGCTGCTGTCCGGGCTTTCCGCACACGGCCATTACGGCTCATCTCACAAGGAAACACGCAAATGAAAGGCAAACGCATATTTCTGGCTCTTGCCGCCTCGCTCGCTTTCGGCGCTACGGCTATGGCGCAGACCGCGCGGCAGGTGCTGGACAAAACGTCCGCACTGCTGCAGAAAAGCGGCGGCATAGAGGCCACGTTTGAGGGAACGCAGTTTAAGGGTACGCAGCCCGCGGGCACGGCAACGGGCAAGATACAGGTGCAGGGAAAGAAATACAAGCTCTCTTCCGGGTCGCTTACTGCTTGGTATGACGGTTCTACGCAATGGACACAGCTTGCGGGCAGCGACGAAGTGAGCGTTTCTGCCCCCTCGCAAGCCGAGGCGCAGAAAAGCAATCCTTACTTTTTCACCAACCTCTACAAGAAAGGCTACGACCTCACGCTCACGGCTGCGACGTTCCGCGGAAAGGCGTGCCACGAGGTGCGTATGACCGCGCAGCGCAAGGATGCGGACATACAGGTGATGCTGCTTACCATAGACAAGCAGACTTCGCTTCCGCTTTCCGTGCGTGTGAAGGATGCAAAGGGGCAATGGACGCGCGTGCGTGTCTCTGACGTGAAGACGCACCGCCGTTTCCCTGACACGCTTTTCCACTATGACGAGAAGCAGCATCCTGGGGTGGAGGTGATAGACCTCCGCTGACGTGTGCCGAAACGGCTCAGAGGGGAGTTTGCCGGCGTAGCGTGGGCGCACATTATATATTAAGGACACATATATTATATATAAGGTGTCGGCTGTCGCGCTTTCGTGTGTTGCTCTCCTCAATACAGCAGGCTCTTGTCTGTGCGGTGGCGCGACGAGTACTCAATTAATGGGCTTTGTGCGTTTTTCTCCGAAAGAGATTTTGCTGAAAGTAGCGTGTGAAGGCGACTTGCGTATATTCGGGGGAGGGGCGAGGTGTCTTTTCTTCCGTCTCCTGCTGCGGGGTGCAATTCCCGGAAAGGAACGCGAGCCTCTGTTTTTTCATTACTAAGCATCAAAACAATAACAAGAATATATAAAGACATGATAGACTGCCTTATACTTGGCTCGGGACCTGCGGGGTACACCGCAGCCATATACGCCGGACGCGCCGGTCTTGCTCCTGTTGTGTGCGAGGGCTTGCAGCCCGGCGGACAGCTCACAATTACCACAGAGGTGGAGAATTTCCCCGGCTATCCCGACGGCGTGGATGCCAACGCTATGATGGACGACATGCGCCGGCAGGCACTGCGCTTCGGCGCGGAGATACGCCCTCTCACGGCGGAGAGCGTAGACCTTTCCGTTGCGCCCTATACCGTGCGCTTTGACGACGGGACGGAGGAGCAGTGCCGTACGCTCATTATCGCCACGGGCGCTTCGGCAAAATACCTCGGGCTGGCAGACGAGGAGAAATACCGCGGGCAGGGCGTAAGCGCCTGCGCCACGTGCGACGGCTTCTTCTACCGCAAGAAGACGGTAGCTGTGGTGGGTGGCGGCGACACCGCCTGCGAGGAGGCATCCTATCTTGCCGGACTTGCTGCAAAGGTGTACCTCGTTGTGCGCAAACCCTATCTTCGCGCATCGAAAGCCATGCAGGACCGCGTCTTCGCCAACGAGCGCATAGAGGTGCTTTTCGAGACCAATACGCTGGGGCTTTACGGCGACAACGGCGTAGAGGGCGCGCATATGGTATACCGCAAGGGCGAAGCGGACGAGCGCCGCTACGACCTCCCCATTGACGGCTTCTTCCTGGCCATAGGGCACAAGCCTAACAGTGACCTTTTCAAGCCTTGGCTTGAGACGGACGAAACAGGCTACATCGTGACGCGCGACGGAAGTCCGCTCACCGCCGTGCCGGGCGTATTTGCTGCCGGTGACGTAGCCGACCCGCATTACCGTCAGGCCATCACAGCCGCTGCTTCGGGCTGCAAGGCAGCCATTGAGGCCGAGCGCTACCTTGCCGCACACAGGGGGGCGTGACGGAGCTTCACCCTTTGCGCCCGTTTCTGCCGCCAGAGGCACGTCTGCTGATGCTGGGCAGTTTCCCGCCGCCGAGGCGGCGGTGGTCGATGGACTTTTTCTACCCCAATATGCAGAACGACATGTGGCGCGTATTTGGTTTGCTTTACTACGGCGAGCGCGACTGGTTTGTAGACACGGCGGCACGCCGCTTCGACCGCGCCCGCATAGAGTCTTTCCTCACGTCGCTTGGCGTGGCGCTCTACGACACTGCGTGCGCCGTAACCCGTTTGCAGGGCAACGCTTCGGACAAATTTCTGCAAGTGGAGCAGCGTACGGACATTGCCGCCCTGCTCGCCGCCTTGCCCCAATGCCGCGCTGTGGCTGCCACGGGACAGAAGGCGGCGGAGGAGCTTTGCGCCTTTTTCGGCGTGAAGCCCCCGCGCGTGGGTGCTTACGCCGAGGCGGAGGCGGACGGGCGCAAGCTGCGCCTCTACCGCATGCCCAGTACGAGCCGCGCCTACCCGCTGCCGCTTGCCGACAAGGCCGCGGCATACGGGCGGATGCTTGCCGATATAGGGCTGTTTCCCGCCTCCAACGAGCTTTGACCGCCCGGGCGGTATCCCATGGTTGCCCGCTTTCCGTGGTTGGGAAAGCAAAAAAACGGCGCGGGTTGGCTGTTTCGGCGGAAAGTGGTAATTTTGCACGCCGATTATTATCAAGCCGCCTCCGCGAGGGGCGCGGTCTGCGGGTTAATAGTTGCGTCTGATTGGCCAAGGCGTAACGGTTAGGCAAGCTCGCGGGCGACAAACATCTTAGTAGTTATACAAACAAAACAAATCAAAGTGGACACTTTAAGTTACAAGACCATTTCCGCCAACAAGGCGACCGCCAAGAAGGAATGGGTGGTAGTGGACGCTACCGACCAGGTGCTCGGTCGTCTCTGCACGAAGGTGGCAAAGCTGCTGCGCGGCAAGTACAAGCCCAACTTCACCCCGCACGTTGACTGCGGCGACAACGTAATCATCATCAACGCAGACAAGGTGCGCCTTACTGGCAAGAAGTGGACCGATCGTATCTATTACACCTACACCGGCTATCCCGGCGGTCAGCGCGAGCACACGCCCGCAAGCATCATGGCTAAGCCCAACGGTGCCGACAAGCTGCTGCACCGCGTGGTGAAGGGTATGCTCCCCAAGAACAAGCTTGGCGCGAAGCTCCTCACCAACCTGCACGTTTACGCCGGAGCCGAGCACGGCTATCAGGCTCAGACGCCCAAGGCAATAGATATCAATCTTCTCAAATAATACAGCCGCAGCAATGGACATGATCAACGCACTGGGTCGCCGCAAGAGCGCCGTGGCCCGCATCTACCTCACGGAGGGGACTGGCAAAATCACTATCAACAAGAAGGATCTCACGGAGTACTTCCCTTCCTCCATTCTGCAGTATGTCGTAAAGCAGCCCCTCGCTCTGCTCGAGGCTGAAGGCAAGTACGACATCAAGGCAAACATCTTCGGCGGCGGCTTCACCGGCCAGAGCCAGGCTCTTCGCCTCGCCATCGCCCGCGCCTTGGTGAAAATCAACGCCGACGACAAGAAAGCACTTCGCGCCGAGGGTTTCATGACCCGCGACCCGCGTGCCGTAGAGCGTAAGAAACCGGGACGTCCCAAGGCACGCCGCCGCTTCCAGTTCAGCAAACGTTAATATTCGGCCGACACTGCTGCTGGATTTGCGTTTAGTATCTAAACCTCAGGGACTCTTTTCCGCCGCATAACGAGAGGCGGGCGAGGCTACCCGGAGGCTGGTTAGTGTATCTCGCGACGGCTTGAAAAGCACGGAGCGGGACAGACCAAAGCACAACTCACAAGAAAGTAAACGAACAAAACAACTGACAAACTAATGTCTAGAACAAACTTTGACACCCTTTTGGAGGCTGGCTGCCACTTTGGCCACCTCAAGCGCAAGTGGAATCCCGCTATGGCTCCCTACATCTTTATGGAGCGCAATGGCATCCACATCATCGACCTCCACAAGACTGTCGCAAAGATAGACGAGGCTTCGGAAGCATTGAAGACCCTCGTGAAGCAGGGCAAGCGTGTCCTCTTCGTAGCTACTAAGAAGCAGGCCAAGGAAGTGGTTGCCGAGAAGGCTGCATCCGTCAATATGCCTTACGTGACGGAGCGCTGGCCGGGCGGTATGCTCACCAACTTCCCCACCATCCGCAAAGCCGTGAAGAAGATGGCCAACATCGACAAGCTCATGGCTGACGGCACATACTCCAACCTCTCGAAGCGAGAGATTCTCCAGATCACGCGTCAGCGTGCCAAGCTGGAGAAGAACCTCGGCTCCATCGCCGACCTCTCCCGCCTTCCGGCCGCTCTCTTCGTTGTGGACGTGTGCAAGGAACACATCGCAGTGAAAGAGGCTCAGCGTCTGGGCATCCCTGTATTTGGCATCGTTGATACCAACTCCGATCCCAACAGCGTGGAGTATGTAATCCCCGCTAACGATGACTCCAACAAGAGCATCGAGGTAGTGCTTGACGCAGTTTGCGGCGCTATCGCAGAGGGCATCGAGGAGCGCAAGGCTGAGAAGGTTGACACCGAGGCTGCCGGCGAGGGCGAGGCTAAGGGTACGCGCAAGCGTGCTGCCAAGGCTCGCGCAGAGAAGGACGGCGAGGGTACTCCCGCAGAGGCTCCCGCAGCCGAAGCACCCGCAGCCGAGGCGTAAGTCTTGAAAGCGTGACGCAAGGAGTTTATGGGTTTGCCTCCGACGGTTGTCGCCCCAGGCTTTCCGCTCCCGCAGGGAGGGCCAAGTGGCCGCGCCCGCGAGGCGGGAAAGGGACGCACGCGCGGAAAGGGCGGCGCATAAGCTCCTTGCCTTTATTTGTATAAGAGTAAGAAAACGTAATCACAACCACAATCTATCACATACTATACTATGGCAGTAGCAATGGAAGACATCAAGAAGTTGCGCGCGCTGACGGGCGCAGGTCTTGGTGACTGCAAGAAGGCTCTTGCAGAGTCAAACGGCAACATCGAGGAGGCTATCGAGATTATCCGCAAGAAGGGTCAGGCTGTAGCTGCAAAGCGCAGCGACCGCGAGGCTGCTGAGGGCGCGGTACTCGTGAAGGCTACCGCAGACTTCGGCGCTATCGTTGCGCTCAAGTGTGAGACCGACTTCGTAGCCAACAACGCCGACTTCGTGAAGCTTGCGCAGGACATTCTTGACGCGGCCGTTGCCAACAAGTGCAAGAGCCTCGACGAGGTTAAGGCTCTCTCTCTTGGCGAGCGCACCGTGGCTGAGGCCGTAACGGACCGCAGCGGCATCACGGGCGAGAAGATGGAGCTTGACGGCTACAACTTCATCGAGGGTGCAAACATCTCCGTTTACGACCACATGGGCCGCCATATGCTTTGCACAATGGTGCAGACCAACAAGCCCGCAGAGGAGCAGGCTCACAACGTAGCTATGCAGGTGGCTGCCATGAACCCTGTCGCTCTCGACGAGGCAAGCGTACCCCAGGCCATCAAGGACGAGGAGCTTAAGGTTGCCATTGAGAAGACCAAGGAGGAGCAGGTGAACAAGGCAGTCGAGGCTGCACTCAAGAAAGCCGGCTTTAACCTCTACATCGCCGAGAGCGAGGAACACCTCGAGGAAGGCATTATGAAGGGCAACATCACCGCCGAGCAGGCAGACGAGATTCGCGAGCTCAAGAAGACTGTGGCTGCAGAGAAGGCTGCAAACCTTCCCGAGCAGATGATTCAGAACATCGCCAACGGTCGTATGAACAAGTTCTACAAGGAGTCCTGCCTCCTCAACCAGGAGTATATCCAGGACGCTAAGCAGACCGTTTCTGCTTACCTCAAGGCAGCAGACAAGGAGCTTACCGTTACGGATTTCAAGCGTTTCACGCTCCGTGCCGAGTAATCTGCCTTAGACAACAAGCCATATAATCGCCTCGTCAGCGCATTGCCGCAGGGGGCGAATCGGGAAAGCCCGCAGCCGAATGGACAACAAGTACTTTGGCTGCGGGCTTACTGTGTTTGGTCGCAACAGTAGCAGCTTGTCTGCCGCCTTGCCCATCTTAGTCGGAAGCGGTGGCTGCGTCTGTGCCCTCCTTGTGTAACGCTAACTTCACAAGGGTGCAACAGCGGCGTAACGGGGACGGGGCAACTTTGCACCCGTAAATAGGACACAAAAGTTTTTACTAACTCATAAACCCGTTATGAACAAAAACACAATCAAGGCCGGAGCGCTTGCGCTTTTCCTTTCCGCCGGAGCGGTAGCTACTTTCACCGCTTGTAGCGAGGACAACAATCCTCAGACCACCGCAGACCGCAACTGGTCGAAGGATGGCGGCGTGAATGCGGCCGACAACCTTCTCTTCAACGGCACGCAGATAGGCAACGGTGACAAGCACTTTGTCTTCACGGGCAAGCAGACTCTCGCCAAGGGCGTGTATACGCTGAAGGGCTGGGTGTACATTGCTGCTGGAGCAGAACTCACCATTGAGCCGGGAACGGTGATAAAGGGTGACAAGCAGACAATGGCAGCGCTCATCGCAGAGCGCGGCGGCAAGCTCATTGCCAAGGGTACTAAGGACGCGCCCATCGTCTTTACCTCCGCACAGGCTGCGGGTTCGCGCCGTCCGGGCGACTGGGGCGGAATCATCCTCTGCGGCAAGGCTCCCCACAACGCAGGCGAGGCGCAGATTGAGGGCGGCCCGCGCTCGAAGCACGGCGGAAACGACCCGCACGACAACTCGGGCGTGCTGAGCTACGTTCGTGTTGAGTTTGCCGGTTATCCTTTTGACACAGACCAGGAGATTAACGGTGTGACGCTCGGCAGTGTAGGCGACGGCACGCAGATAGACCACGTGCAGGTATCTTACTCCAATGACGACTCCTTCGAGTGGTTCGGCGGTACGGTGAACTGCAAGTACCTCATCGCATACCGTGGCTGGGACGATGACTTCGATACCGATAACGGCTTCTCCGGACAGGTGCAGTACGGTCTCGCTGTGCGCGATCCGCGCATTGCCGACAAGAGCCAGAGCAACGGCTTCGAGAGCGACAACGACGCAAGCGGTTCGACGGCATTGCCCGTGACGAGCGCAACGTTCAGCAACATCACTTTCATAGGTCCGAAGCAGGGCGCGTCCGACTTTGCCAACACTGCGGACTATATCAATGGCGGCAAACTCAATCCCAACAACGGCTCTGGCCTCGGTCTCTTCCAGGCTGCGATGCAGATACGCCGCGGCTCGCGCCTTAACTGCATCAACTCCGTGGCTATGGGCTGGCCCATCGGTCTTATCATAGACAGCGAGAAGGGAGATACGCGCACACAGGCACAGGACGGCAACATCCGCCTGCAGAACGTGTGGTTTGCCAATATGGGTGTGACCGGATCTGATGCCAACAAGGAATATCGCGACATTTGGCTTAACTACGTTAAAAATGAAAAGAAGCCTGTGCAGGACGAGAGCAAGAGTTCGTCTTACTCCACGCAGTTCTTCCTTAGCCAGACGGGCAACCGCACCGCTGATGTGGCTGAGCTTCTGCTCACGGGCGCGAATATGTATACCGGTCTGAACGTAGACTTTATGCCTACCGCTACCAGCCCCATGACCACCGCTGCCTCTTTCTCGGGCGTGACGGGCTCTTGGTTTGACCACGTGAGCTACATCGGCGCGTTTGGCGCAGGTGACAGTTGGCTCGACGGCTGGACCAACTTCGACCCGCAGAATACGGCTTACTAAGCCACGCGGCGGATAGCATCTCCGCATAACGGGATTTGCTTCACTGCAAACAAAACGAGCGGACGCTGACCATCTTTGTCAGCGTCCGCTTTTGCATTGTATCTGTAGAACTCCCCCGAAATGACAGGTAGGCGGCTTAATCCCTCTTGTACGGCGGTTGCCGTTTGTCGGGCGGGGAGTCAGCGCGGCTTGTTTGTCCAAAAAGCGTTCATCCTTGCACGGGCTTTGTCTTCCTGCGGGTTGGCGCACGGCAGCCACAGCACTTCGTTTTCCAAGCCGTCCGGCATATAGGTCTGTGGCGTAAAGTTGCCCTCGTAGTCGTGCGGGTAGAGGTATCCGTCATGGTAGCCCAATTCCGCCATAAGCTTCGTGGGCGCGTTGCGGATGGGGAGAGGGACGGGGGCGTTGCCGGTGCGGCGTACGAGGTCGAGTGCCGCGCCGATGCCCTTGTATGCCGAGTCGCTTTTCGGGCTGGTGGCGAGATAGACTGTAGCTTCCGCGAGCGGTATGCGCCCTTCCGGCCATCCTATGCGTTCCACAGCGTCAAAGGCTGCGTTGGCAAGTAGAAGGGCGTTGGGGTTGGCGAGGCCTATGTCCTCGGCGGCGGAGATGACAAGTCGCCGGGCGATGAACTTGGGGTCTTCGCCGCCCTCCACCATGCGGGCAAGCCAGTAGAGCGCCGCGTCAGGGTCGCTGCCGCGAATGCTTTTGATGAAGGCGGAAATGATATCGTAGTGCATTTCCCCCTCTTTGTCGTAAGCAAGCGGATTTTGTTGCAAGCGTTCCGTGACCGTATTGTCGTCGATGACGAGCGGGTCAGACGCGTCGGCGGAGGTGAGTAGGTCGAGGATGCCTAAAAGCTTCCGCGCGTCTCCTCCGCTGTAGCGCAGCAGTGCGCCGGTTTCCCGAAGCTCTATATTCCTTTCGCGCAGTACGGGGTCGGCGGTCAGGGCGCGGTGGCATAGGGCGAGCAGGTCGTCTTTGCCGAGACTGCGCAGCACGTACACTTGGCAGCGCGAGAGCAAGGGGCGTATCACCTCGAAAGATGGATTCTCTGTCGTTGCGCCAATGAGCGTGACGGTTCCGGTCTCCACGGCGGAGAGCAGGGAGTCTTGCTGCGACTTCGAGAAACGGTGTATCTCGTCAATGAAGAGTATGGGGCTTTGGCTGTTGAAGAAACGCTCCTTTCCGGCGCGGTCTATCACGTCGCGCACGTCCTTTACGCCGCTGTTGACGGCGGAGAGCGTGTAAAAAGGCGCGTCAAGCCGCGCGGCTATGATTTTGGCGAGCGTGGTTTTCCCTACGCCCGGCGGTCCCCAAAGTATGAAAGAGGCGATGTGTCCGCTCTCTATCATGCGCCGCAGCACGGCACCCTCGCCCACAAGGTGCTTCTGCCCGATGTAGTCGTCGAGCGTGTCGGGGCGCAGTCTTTCGGCAAGTGGTTTCATAAGGAGTAGGTGTTTGGCGTAGTAGAGCGGAGAGCGCGTCAGTCAAAGCGGATGGCTTTGGCGGGCTGCACGCGCGAAACAAGGCAGCTTGGCAGCGTCAGTGCGAGTAGCGTGACGACAAGCGCGGCTGCATTGAGCCCCACTATCCACGCCGCGTCTAACTCTACGGGTACGGCGTCGACGTAGTACACCGCCTGGTTGAGGCTGACGAGCCGGAACCTGTCCTGTGCCGCAAGCAAGGCAAGACCTATGGCATCGCCGATGAGCAGTCCGCGCCCGATGATGAGGGCGGAGTACCAAAGGAAAGTGCGGCGTATCGTGCGGTTTGTTGCGCCGAGGGCTTTGAGCAGTCCAATGGTTGACGTGCGCTCGAGGATAAGGATAAGCAGTCCGCTTACCATTGTGAAGCCCGAGACGCAGAGCATAATGACGAGTATGACGAGCACGTTGAAGTCAAGCAGCCCGAGCCAGGACAGTGTAGCCGAGGTCCGCGGGTTTTCCCTTATGCTCACTGTCGCGTAGCTGTGTCCGTATGCGTCTTGCACTCCCCGGAACTCTTTGTTCAGGCGTGCCTGTACGCTGTCGAGCGAGCCTATACCGTCAAGCCTTATCTCCAGCCCGCTTGCGAGGTCGTCGCTCCAGCTGTTCAGGCGGTTGACGGTGGCAATGGGGGCAATGACATAGTTCTTGTCAAACTGCGGCAACTGTGTCTCGTATATGGCGGCTATTTTGAGGCGGCGCTGCTTTATGGTGTTGGAGAAAAAGTAACTGAACACGCCGTCCCCAACTTTGAGGTGCAGCCTGTCTGCTATAGTACGCGATACTGCAACTTCCTGTGCTGCTTTCGCGTTGCCGAAATCCGGCCAACGCCCCTCGCGTACGCAGCTTTTGAGAAACGTCTGGTCGTAGTCTGCGCCTATGCCTTTAAGCACAACGCCGGCGAAGTCGTCTTCCGTTTTCAGCACGCCGATTTTCTCTGAGTAGCGCTGCACGCCCGTCACGTGTGGCAAGCTGCGCACTTTGTCCGCCACAGTTTTGTCTGCCACGACGGGGGCATCCTCCGGTGCGCCGGTGAAGGTCTCGTTGACGAGCGTCAGGTGCGAAGCGAAGCCAGCGAGTTTGCCGCGCACCTCCTTTTGGAAGCCTTTCACCACGCCAACGGAGGCTATCATCACCGCCAGTCCCACGGCTATGCCGGCCGTAGCGATGCGTATGGCCGGTACGGACGCGCCGCGCTTGTCTGCGCCGCGTCCCCGTTTGTCGCGGAAGAAGCCTTTTGCGAGAAAGAGAGTGAGCAAAGCAGTCTTGGTTATTGTGTCGGGAAACCCGTACGGTTTATTTTTCCCTGCCGGGGTAAGCCTCAAGCGCCTTTTGCAGCACGACGAGGGCGCGTTGCAGGTCGTGCTTGTTCAGTACGTACGCGATGCGCACTTGGTTTCGTCCCGCGCCGGGCGTGGTGTAGAAGCCCGCAGCCGGTGCCATCATCACCGTCTCGCCTTCGTAGTCAAAGTCCGTTAGACACCAGGCGCAGAAACGTTCGGCATCGTCGACGGGGAGCTTGGCCACGGTGTAGAATGCTCCCATCGGGATGGGGGAGTATACGCCCGGGATACGGTTGAGCCCGTCGATGAGGCATTTACGCCGTTCCACGTACTCGTCGTAAACCTCGCGGCTGTACTCCTCGGGCGCGTCGAGCGAAGCCTCCGCCACAAGCTGCCCGATGAGCGGCGGGCTGAGTCGTGCCTGGCAAAACTTCATCACGGCGCGGCGCACTTCCGCGTTTTTCGTGATGAGCGCTCCGACGCGTATGCCGCACTCGCTGTAGCGTTTCGATACGGAGTCTATCAGCACTACGTTTTGTTCTACGCCCTCGAGGTGGCACGCGGAGATGTAGGGCGAGCCTGTGTAGATAAATTCGCGGTATACCTCGTCGGAGAATAGGTAAAGGTCATACTTCTTCACGAGGTCGCGAATTTGGTTCATTTCCCTGCGCGTATAGAGATAGCCCGTCGGGTTGTTGGGGTTGCAGATGAGGATGGCGCGTGTGCGCTCGTTGATGAGTTCCTCAAACTTTTCCACCTTGGGCAGGGAGAATCCCTCCTCGATGGTGGTGGTGATGGTGCGTATCTTGGCTCCGGCGGAGATGGCAAACGCCATATAGTTGGCGTACGCCGGCTCCGGCACTATTATTTCGTCGCCCGGATTGAGGCAAGACAGGAATGCGAACAGCACCGCCTCAGAGCCGCCCGAGGTTATTATTATGTCGTCCGCCGTGAGGTGGATGTCGTACTTCTCGTAGTAGTGCGTGAGTTTCTCGCGGTAGCTTTGGAAGCCTTGGCTCGGGCTGTATTCAAGCACCTTCCGGCCCACGCAGCGCAGAGCGTCGAGTCCGGCCTGCGGTGTGGGCAGGTCCGGCTGTCCGATGTTGAGGTGGTAGACGTGTATGCCGCGGCTTTTTGCCTGCAAGGACAGGGGCGCGAGTTTCCGGATGGGAGACTCGGGCATGACGACGGCACGTTCTGAAATCTTGGGCATATATGTGTAGTTTCAGATTTTACGGAGTAGAGGCAGCCCGTCCGTTTTGTCGGCGCGGGTCACCGCCGCGTTTCACGCGCGGCTCATGTATTTGCGCACAAACTCGTGGCGGTGGCGGTAGCGGGCGCAGCGGTCGGCCAAGCCGCGCAGAGGGCGTGCCAGCGAGTAGGTGAGGGGGAGCAACAGGTAGCGGCGCTCGTCGAGCGCGGATGCGCACTTGCGTAGCGCGGCGGCGGGGACGGCGTGCCACAAAGCGAGCAGCACCAACGCGGCGCAGTCGGCAGCCGCGTGCCAGTCGGGCGTGTAGCAGCACGCGCAGACACACTCGGCAGCGCGTACGGCCACATAGAGCGTGGTCGCGGCGCAGAAGAGGTAAAACGTCAGGGTAGCCGTAGCGGCACGCAGACGTGTGAAGCGGTGGGCGCGTCCGAGGTGGCGTACGGTCTCGGCACGTTCGGTGCGCAAGGCACGCCATTCGCGTTTCGCGGGAAGCGGCTCTATCAGTCGGGCACAGCGCGAGGCGAGTACGGCTGTGCGTGCAGCGTCGGCGTGTCGCGCGGCCAATATCGCTTCTTCTCCGAAAGGCAGTGTCAGGCTGTCAGAGAAGCCGCCGCATTGCATAAACCAGCTCTTGCGTACGGCATAGCCGCTCGATGGGCAGTCCGTCACGCGCCCTGCCCGCCAGTCGCGGTAGCGTTCGGCCTCCTCGGAAAGGCGTGCGTAGACGAGCCTATGAGCGCGGTGTGTGCGGTTGTCGTCAAAGTTGGAGTAGGCAATGACAAGGTCGCGCCCGTCGGTGAGTTGGGCGGCGAGCGCCGTGAGCCAGCTGGTGGCGTAAGGCATGCTGCCTGCTTTCATTACGACTACCCATTCGCCCCGTGCAGCACGCACGCCGAGCGTCACGGCGAGCTTGCGCAGCTCTATGTAGCGCGAGGTGGCGGGCACGAAAGTGCTGCGTACGCGTGTGTCTTCCGCTTGCATGCGCTTCAGCAGAAGGGCTGTATCATCGGATGAAAGCTGGTTTGCTACGACAATCTCGAAGCGTCCCGCGTAGTCCTGCGACAGTATGGCCTCCACCGTACGGCGCATAGCCTCACCCTCGTTGCGTGACGGTATCACTATGCTGATGTAGGGCAGTTTGTCCGTTGAAGCGGATTTCCCCTTATATATATAAGGAGTGCCGATGTCTTTTCCCGAATCGCCCGTGACTTGTGCCGTGCCTTTCCCGCCGCCTTGCGCATCTTCTTTCCCGGCGCGTGCAAAGAGTAAAAACGAGCGCCATCTGAGCGCGCATACCGCCGTGAGGCACACAGCCATAAGCACGAGCAGCGCGACGAGTGTCTGGGGGACGTAGCCTAATATCAGAGAAACGGGAATATTGTCAGGAAACATAGCGAAGCAATGTTGTGTGCGCGGGGTCATTGCTCCCCGTGGCTGGTGGCGCGTCTGCGGAACTCGGCGCACACCACGGCGGTGGCAATCGCCACGTTGAGACTCTCGCTTGTGGGCGTGCCGGAGGGGAAACTGGGGATGAGCAACCGTGCGTCCACGTGCGCCGCCACTTCGGGTGACACGCCTTTCCCCTCGTTGCCCATCACTATCATGCCGTGTTGGGGCAACGGCTCGCGGTATATGTCGTGCCCGTCGAGGAATGTGCCGAAAACCGGGGTGTCCGCCCCTGCCTTGCTTAGATCTGCGAGAAAAGCGGGCAAGTCCACACGGTGGGTGCGCACGCGCCCTATCGCGCCCATCGTAGCCTGCACCACTTTGGGCGAATAAGCGTCTGCCGTGCCGTGCGAAAGGAATACGTCGCGCACGCCAAACCAGTCCGCCACGCGCAGGATAGTGCCGAGGTTTCCGGGATCCTGCACGTCGTCAAGTGCAAGGCAAAGGCTGTCTGCAGGAAGTGGAAGCAAGGTTTCGATCGGCTCTTCGCGGCGGGGAATGTCAAAGAAAGCGAGTGCGCCGTGCGGCTGCCGCTGGAGCGAGAGCCGCTCAAGTTCTGTCTGGCTCACTTGTTTGACTTCCGGACGCGCCTTCGGGCTTTTTTCTGCCGCTTTTTCAAGTAGGGGGAGAAAGTCTGCGGTGGCGTAGACACGGCGGCAAGGCAGGAGAGGCAGGAGGTCTGCGACGAGCTTCGGTGTCTCCGCTACAAACACGCCCTCTGCGTCCCGGTATTTCTTCACCGAGAGCGAGCGCACATACTTTATTTCGTTATGAGACAGCAAAAGCCTTTTCCTCCGTCGTTTCTTGTGTCGTGAAAACGCGTAACAACGTGCTTTCAGAGCCTTTCAAGAGCAGCCCGCCGTGACGGGCTAATTTCGCGCAAAGCTACAAAGTTCTTTCCGAAAAGACTTACCTTTGCATTTGAAATGTACCCGCCCCTTTGCCCTTCTTTCCGCCCTATGCCCAGCCCGCGCCGCGCGGGCTTTCGCGCGTTGTGTGCGGCGTTGGCGGCGGCTTGCTTGCTGCTGAGCGGGTGCAGCAGCCGGCGTTTCCTGCCCGAGGGGCGATATACGCTTTCCGAGGTGCGGCTGAAAACGGACAAGGCGGGCGTGAAGCCCTCAGCCTACCGCACTTATGTGCGGCAAAACACCAACGCCAAATGGTTCAACCTCGTCAAGGTGCCGCTTGGCATTTACTGTATGTCGAGCGCCGACAGTGTGAAAGCGAAGCGGCGTTTCCAGAGGGCGTTGCGCAAGATGGGCGAAGCCCCCGTGGTGTACGACCCGTTGCAGACCGCCGCCTCGCGCGAAAACATTCGTCAGGCTCTGTCCAACAACGGCTACCTGCATGCCGAGGTCGACACGGCGGTGAACTACAAGGGGCATAAAGCCCGCGTCACCTACCAGCTGCGTCCCGGTCCCCGCTACTATGTGGACGGGATACGCCGCGTTTTCGACAATGCGGAGATAGAGCGCGAGCTTGACGCGGACTCCGCCTCCACATTCTTGCGGCGCGGTGTGCCGCTTGATGTGGATGCGCTTGCTTCCGAGCGCGACCGCATCGTGCGTCTGCTGCACGGAAAGGGCTACTATGGCGTACACAACGATTTTGTCACTTTCGCGGCCGACACTTTGCCGGGCGAACTCGGCGTTGACCTCACGCTGCGAATGGCTTTGCCCGCAGGGGCAGACTCTCTGCGGGCGTACAGCAAGCAGCGCTACCGCCGCGTGTCGCTAATGGAGGAAGTGGGGCCGGACACCTTGGGCGCGGACAGCACGCACTACCGCGGACTCACCATCTTCTTCAACGGAAAACTGCGCGAGCGGCGGCGGCTCTACTCTGCGCACGTCGGTTTGTCCCCGGGAGACCTTTACAGCGAGCGAGCTGTGCAAAACACCTACGGCAGCCTGAACGCGCTTCCGCCCGTAGCACTTACCAACGTGCGGCTGCGTCCCGTGGATGGCGAGCCAGGGCTGATGGACTGTGACATATACCTGCGGCGCAACAAGCCCAACAGCATCGGGGCGGAACTTGAGGGCACCAACACGGCGGGAGACCTTGGCGCTGCCGCCTCTGTGACCTACTCCAACCGCAACCTCTTCCGCGGCGCGGTGCTACTCACGCTCAAGGCACGCGGCGCATACGAGGCCATCACTGGGCTTGAGGGGTACGGCAACCGCCATTACCTCGAGTGGAGCGGCGAGGCGAGCCTGCGTTTCCCCTCGCTTCTTCTTCCTTTCGTCAACCTTTCGCGCCGGCAGAGGCTCAAGGCGGCCTCGGAGGTGCAGCTGCTCTTCGACTCGCAGAGCCGTCCCGAGTTTGTGCGCCGCGTGCTGACGGGGGCCTGGGCTTACCGTTGGAACCGCATTGACAATCCGCGGCTGCAACACCGCTACGACCTCCTTTCGGTAAACTACATCTACATGCCCTGGGTGTCGGACACTTTCCGCCGCGACTACCTCGAGGGCGATGACCCGCATTACGCCGTGCTTCGGTACACTTATGACAATCTCTTTATTCTCAAGACCGGCTACAGCTTTGTCTACAACTCGCTCCACGGCGACGGGACGGGTACGCAGGGGCTTTACCAGAAAAACGGCTTTCAGATAAAGGGCGCGGTGGAGGCTGCGGGCAACCTGCTTTACGCTTTCTCGCGCATTGGCCGCTGCCAGCGGTACGAAAACAATGCCTACCATTTTCTCGGCACGGCCTATTCGCAGTATGTAAAGGTAGACCTCGACTTCGCGAAGAGCACGCTGCTCAACGAGCGCAACTCGGTGGCTTTCCACGCTGCGCTCGGCATTGGTATTCCTTACGGCAATTCCACCATCCTGCCTTTTGAGAAACGCTATTTCGCCGGCGGGGCAAACAGCGTGCGCGGATGGAGCGTGCGCGACCTCGGTCCCGGCTCGTACAAAGGACGCGACGGGCGGACGGACTTCATCAACCAGACCGGAAACCTTAAACTCGACCTCAGCGTAGAGTGGCGCACCTTCCTTTTCTGGAAACTGCACGGCGCTTTCTTTATAGATGCGGGCAACGTGTGGAACACCCGCAAGTACGCCGATATGGAGGGTGCGCAGTTCCGCTTTGACCGTTTCTACAAAGAGATAGCCGTGGCCTACGGCTTGGGGCTGAGGCTCAATTTCGACTATTTCATTCTCCGCCTTGACGGCGGCATGAAAGCTGTCGACCCCGCAGTCACCTCCGGGCGGCTGCATTACCCGCTCACCTCGCCGCGTTTCTCGCGCGACTTCACGCTGCACTTTGCCGTGGGCTTGCCTTTCTGACGCGCGGGGATGTGTACAGGCAGCGCCGGGAGGCGTTGCAGACAAAACAGATAACAGCACACACAGAAAAATGCTTCAATTCATATCGCTCGGAAGTGGCAGTTCGGGCAACAGTTATTTTCTTCTTGCCGACGGCTTCGGGCTTGTCATAGACCTTGGCATAGGCATACGTATTTTCAAGCGCAGCTTCCGCAACTACGGTCTTACGCTTCCCTCCGTCAAAGCCCTGCTTCTTACGCACGACCATACCGACCACGTCAAGGCAGCCGGGGCGTTGAGCGCGGAGATGGGCATACCCGTCTACGCTTCCCCCGAGGTACACGCCTCCATCATCGCAAACCACCACGTAGCCAAGAAAGTGCCGAAAGAACTGCGGCGCGAAACAAGCGTGGAAGAGGCTTTCGAGATAGGTCCGTTCAAGATAGAAGCCTTCAAAGTTCCGCACGACAGCGCGGACAACCAAGGCTATGTGATACGCTACGGGCAGACGGTCTTCGTGCTGCTTACCGATGTGGGACATTTCACCGAGGAGGCGGCGCGTGCGGTAAGGCAGGCCAACCATCTTGTGGTGGAGTCAAACTATGACCCGCAGATGCTGCGCGAAGGCCGCTATCCCGCGCGGCTGAAAGCGCGCATATCCGGCGGGCGCGGGCACGTGAGCAACAAGGAGACAGCGGATTTCCTCTCTGCCAACCTCGATCCCGCCCTCATCCGCAATATTTGGCTTTGCCACCTCAGCGCGGAAAACAACCGCGCTGAGATAGCCGCACGCACGGTGCGGGAGGCACTTACGGAAGCGGGCATCGTCACCGGTACGCCCGATTCGCCGACGCGCCTTGAGGCTTTGCCTCGCCGTACGCCCTCCCTTTTGCAGACGTTGGAGGAGTGAAAGCGGCAAATGATATACTTCTCTTTTTTACCTTGTAGCACCTTCCGGGTCAAAGGGGAAAGACAAGCCGCAGGAAAGTATGCGGCGAAAAAAGGAAAACTATGGTAAAGAAGACTTTTCTGCTCATTTTGCTTATTGCGTCGCTCTCTTTCGCAGGAGCGTCCGCGCAGGGATTGACATTCAGTAAGGAGACGTTCACATCGGGCGGCACTACGCTTACATACCGCAAGGCTGACATTGTCGGCGAGGGCGAAAAGGCCGCGCTGGTGGTGTATTTGCACGGCGGCACGAGCAAGGGCAACGACAACGAGAAACAGATTGCCGAGCCGGGTGTGGACAGCATCGGGCGTTATTTGCTCTCGCGCGGCGAGAAAGCCGTTTTCCTTGTGCCGCAGTGTCCCACGACAAAATCGTGGATAGGCGCAATGCTCGGCATTGTGCGCCAGCTTTTGAAAAACTTTACCGACCGCGGCGTGGCTGACGAAGCGCGTGTATACATCTTCGGCGGATCTATGGGCGGGACGGGCACTTGGAATATGCTTGCCACCTATCCCGACGTGTTTGCTGCCGCTATGCCCGTGGCGGGAAATCCGAAAGGGCTCGATGCCGCCAAGGTTTCGGCTACGCCTTTCTATACCGTGATGGGTACGGCGGACGTGATTATGAGCATCCCCGCCGTTGAGGAGTTTCTCCTTAGCGCAGACGAAAACGATGCGGAATATAACTTTGACATAGAGGAAGACTGGACGCACGAGGACACCTGCAAGCGCAGCTATACGGGCGAAAGGCTCGACTGGGTCTTCTCCCATGTGAAAGGGGAAGAGTCGGGCATAGCCTTGCTGCCCGCCGGTGCTGGCGAGGCTGCGGAGCCTGTTTCGGAAACGTGGTACGACCTTTCCGGTCGCGTATGCTGTGGCCGTCCCGAGACGGCTGGCGTGTATGTGAAGCGCGTGGAGCATAAGGACGGGACGGTCTCCGTGTCGAAGACCTTTGCCGGCGGCAGTGCGGCGTGCCGGCGGCAGTGCGGCGTGCGGGCGGTAGTGCCTGTGCGCGTGCAGTAGTAAAAAGGGTAAGCGTGTCAGTAAATGGCGTAAGGCACGCTTGCGGGCGGTGGCGTATCTTTGCACTTGTAAAGAAACAATCACACGCATTCAGCCATGTATATAGAAAAAATCAGTTCGCCCGCCGACGTGAAGCGGCTCGGCACGCAGGAGCTCACCGCGCTTTGCGGTGAGCTTCGTGCTGCTTTCTTGCAGAAAGTTTCCGCGCACGGCGGCCATATAGGCCCCAACCTTGGCTTCGTCGAAGCCACCGTGGCGCTCCACTACGTCTTTTCCTCGCCCGTTGACCGCATCGTCTTCGACGTGAGCCACCAGAGCTACATACACAAAATGCTCACGGGGCGCATGGAGGCTTTCACGTCTCCGGCGCACTACGACGACGTGTCGGGCTACACGGAGCCGGACGAGAGCGAGCACGACCAGTTTGTCATAGGCCATACCTCTACTTCCGTCAGTCTTGCTTGCGGTCTTGCCAAGGGACGCGACCTGCGCGGCGGAAAGGAAAACGTGGTGGCTGTGATAGGCGACGGATCGCTCAGCGGCGGCGAGGCGCTTGAAGGACTCGATATGGCGGCAGAGCTGGACACCAACCTCGTCATTGTGGTCAATGACAACCAGATGTCCATTGCCGAGAACCACGGCGGACTGTACCGCAATCTTGCCCTTTTGCGCGAGATGGGCGGGACGGCAGAGTGCAATCTCTTCCGCGCGATGGGGCTTGACTATGTCTATGTCGCCGAGGGCAACGACGTGGCCGCGCTCATTGCCGCTTTTTCCCGTGTGAAGGACACGCCGCGCCCCGTCGTCGTGCACGTCAATACGGTGAAGGGAAAGGGATACAGTTTTGCCGAAGAGAATAAAGAACGCTGGCACTGGAATTTCCCCTTTGACATTGCCACGGGAGAGACAAAGCCCGAGTTTTGCCCCGGGGGCGAGGACTACGGCACGCACACCGCCAAACTGCTTTTGGACGAAATGGAGGCGGACGGCAGCGTGGTTGCGCTCACCGCCGGCACGCCGGGCATTTGGGGCTGGACACCTGAGCGGCGTGCGCGTGCGGGACGGCAGTTCGTGGATGTGGGCATAGCGGAAGAGACCGCCGTGGCGATGGCCTCGGGCATTGCGAAGCGGGGAGGCAAACCCGTCTTCGGCGTGCACAGCTCCTTTGTGCAGCGAACCTACGACCAGCTTTCGCAAGACCTTTGCGTGAACGACAATCCCGCCACCATCGTCGTGCTGGGCGGGTCGCTCTGCGGGCTAAACGACGTGACGCATCTCGGCTTCTTCGACATCGCCCTTATGGCCAACATCCCCAATATGGTTTACCTTGCGCCTACTTCGCGGAAGGAGTATGACGCTATGCTGCACTGGGGGATACACCAGACAGGGCATCCCGTGACAGTGCGCCAGCCTATGCTGCCAATAGGCTTGGAAACCGACGCTCGTCCCGAGGAGGACTACTCTGCGCTCAACCGCTATCAGGTGACGCGCGAGGGCGCGGACGTGGCATTGCTTGGGCTGGGCAACTACTACGCGCTTGCCTGTGACGTGGCAGAGGCGCTTGAGCGCGAGTGCGGCGTGCGCCCCACAGTGGTAAATCCGCGTTATGCATCGGGTGTGGACACGGAGCTGCTCGACCGCCTGGCCAAGACCCACCGTGTCGCCGTGACACTGGAAGACGGCGCGCTTGACGGCGGCTGGGGAGAAAAGGTAGCCCGCTACTACGGCGGCACGGACGTGCGCGTTTTGTGCCGGGGCGGGCGCAAAGGCTTCGTAGACCGTTTTGTCTACGATGAATATCTTTCTTCTAATCGCTTGAAGACAGCGCAGATAGTAGAGGACATAAAGGCTTTGCTTTAAGCAGCGCAGCCAGACAGCGGGACTTCGTCCGTCTGGGAATTACGTACACAAAAACTTTCTCACATATTCCTTCCCGCGCGGGACTTCTCCCGTTGCGTGGCATCTAAGGGCGGGACATACTTCAAGGCGTTCAAGCGCAGTGGAGTGTGTCCCGCCTTTTTGCGCAGTGGCCTGCCGTATCGTATGGCGTAAGAAAGGAGCTAACCATTGCAGCGGGGCGGTGATTGCTTTTAGAGGCAGGAGACGATAGACCTCCGCCTCGTTTTTCAAAATCCGCTGGCTGTGCCGGCTCAGCCGTACGGACAAAAAACTCCCGCCTGCGATGCCTTGCAGCCTCGGGGCGGGAGTGTGGAGAAGAGTAGGGCGGCGCGTGCAGTGCCGCCCGTGTGTCTGTCAGTCTTTCTGTTTGGGCGCGAGCGCAATTTCCAGCTCGTCAAGCTGCTCGGGAGCGACGGCAGAGGGCGCGTCAAGCATCACGTCGCGGCCCGAGTTGTTTTTCGGGAAAGCGATGCAGTCGCGTATGCTGTCGAGGCCGGCGAAGAGCGAAACCCAGCGGTCGAGTCCGTAAGCCAGACCGCCGTGAGGGGGTGCGCCGTACTTGAAGGCGTTCATCAGGAACCCGAACTGCTGCTGCGCCTTTTCGGGCGTGAAGCCCAGCACCTTGAATATTTTCGCCTGCAGCACGGCATCGTGTATACGGATGCTGCCGCCGCCGACTTCCACGCCGTTGCAAACCATGTCGTATGCGTCTGCGAGGACGGAGGCAGGGTCGGTGTCGAGCTTGGGTACGTCGGAGGGCTTGGGAGCCGTGAAGGGGTGGTGCATCGCAAGCAGACGGCCTTCCTCCTCGCTCCATTCAAACATGGGGAAGTCTACAACCCAGAGCAGCGCAAACTTGTTTTTGTCCCTCATGCCCAGACGCTGTCCCATCTCAAGGCGTAGCTCGCAAAGCTGCTTGCGCGTCTTCATGGCATCGGAGCCGGAGAGTATGAGGATGAGGTCGCCCGGGGCTGCGCCCATCGCCTCTTTGAGGGCGGCGAGCGTCTCGGGGGAGTAGAACTTGTCCACGGAACTCTTCACCGTGCCGTCCTCTCCGACGCGTGCGTAGACGAGTCCCTTGGCGCCGATTTGCGGAGACTTCACGAAGTCCGTCAGCTGGTCGAGCTGCTTGCGCGTGTAGTGGGCGCAGCCCGGGGCGCAAATGCCGCCGATGTAGGCCGCTTCGTTGAACACCCCGAAAGTGCCCGTTCCGCCCAGCACGTCTTTCAGCTCCACAAACTCCATGCCGAAGCGCATGTCGGGCTTGTCGGAGCCGAAGCGGCGCATAGCCTCATGCCAGGGCATGCGTATAAAGGGCGCGTCGCCGAGGTCGTAGCCGCGCACCTCCTTGAAAAGGTACTTGGCCATAGACTCAAACATATTGATGATGTCGTCCTGCGTGACGAAAGACATCTCGCAGTCTATCTGCGTGAACTCCGGCTGGCGGTCTGCCCGCAGGTCTTCGTCGCGGAAGCACTTCACTATCTGGAAGTAGCGGTCCATGCCCGCCACCATAAGGAGCTGCTTGAGCGTCTGCGGGCTCTGGGGCAGGGCGTAGAACTGTCCGGGATTCATGCGAGAAGGCACGATGAAGTCGCGTGCGCCCTCCGGCGTGGAGCCTATGAGCACGGGCGTCTCTATTTCGAGGAAACCCTTAGAGTCAAGGAAGTTGCGCACCGCGATGCAGAACTTATGGCGCAGCTCAAGGTTGGCGCGCACATTCTCGCGGCGCAGGTCGAGGTAGCGGTACTTCATGCGGAGGTCGTCGCCGCCGTCCGTGTTGGTCTCGATAGTGAAGGGAGGCGTGAGCGACGCGTTCAGCACTTCAAGCGTGGAGACAATTATCTCGATGTCGCCCGTAGGCATCTTGTCGTTTTTGGAGTATCGCTCCTCCACCTTGCCCGTCGCCTGTATCACATACTCGCGCCCCAGCTTGTTGGCGCGGGCGCAGAGGTCCGCGTCGGTCTCTTCGTTGAAGACAAGCTGCGTGACGCCGTAGCGGTCGCGCAGGTCGATGAAAGTCATGCCGCCCATCTTGCGGCTGCGCTGCACCCAGCCCGCCAGCGTGACGGTCTGTCCCACATCGGCGAGGCGGAGCTCGCCGCACGTGTTGGTCCTGTACATGGTTGTCGTATGTGTTTTGTTTGCCGCGCCCCGGGCGGAGCGGGGCGTGAAGCCCCTGCGCTGCCGTGGCGCGATGTCAGTATCTTGCCGCGAAGGTACGAATATATTGCGAAACGGGACGCAGGCCCGCCCGCCCGCCGTGGCCGCAGTGCGCGAAAAGCCCAATTAGTGCGGCGGGCGGGGCGGTTTTCCGCCTTTTTCCGTAAGTTTGCATTTAAGATGAGAAAGAAATTTGTGTGCGTGCTTTGGGGCGCGCTTTGCTTCGCCGTGCTGGCGTGCGTGCTGGCCGTATGGGGCATTGAGCGCGGCTGGATAGGCTATATGCCGCCCATTGGCGAGCTGCAGAACCCCATCAGCAAGTACGCCTCGCAGGTGCTTTCCTGCGACGGGCGGCTTCTCGGCACCTATTCGCGCAACGAGAACCGTGTCTTTGTGGGCTATGACAGCATAGCCCCCTCCGTCTTCGATGCCCTTGTGGCGACGGAGGACGTGCGCTTCTACTCGCACAGCGGAGTGGACGTGCGGGCGCTGATGCGTGCGGCGGTGAAGCGCGGCGTCTTAGGCCACAAAAGCGCGGGCGGCGGCAGCACCATCACGCAGCAGCTCGCCAAGCAGCTCTACTCGGGCACGGCGGCCACCACCACGCAGCGCCTTATGCAGAAGCCCATAGAGTGGGTCATCGCCGTAGAGCTCGAACGCCATTACACGAAAGAGGAGATTCTCACCCTCTACCTCAACTATTTCGACTTCCTGCACAACGCCGTAGGCATAAAGACCGCCGCCAACGTGTATTTCGGCAAGTCGCCGAAAGACCTCACCCTTTTGGAGAGCGCCACGCTTGTGGGCATGTGCAAAAACCCGTCCTACTTCAACCCCGTGCGCCAGAGCGAACGCTGCCGCGAGCGGCGCAACGTGGTGCTCGCGCAGATGGTGAAGGCGGGAAAACTCACGCAAGCGGAGTGCGACGTGCTTTCCGCCGAACCGCTCACGCTGCATTTCCACCGCGCCGACCACAAAGAGGGGCAGGCCGCCTATGTGCGCGAGTACCTGCGCCGCGTGATGATGGCCGGGAAACCCAATCCCGCCGACTACCGAGGCTGGCAGCGGCAGCAGTATTACGAGGACTCGCTCGCCTGGGAGAACGACCCGCTTTACGGATGGTGTAAGAAAAACAAGAAGCGCGACGGCACCAACTATGACATATACACCGACGGCCTGAGAATACACACCACCATCGACTCGCGCATGCAGCGGTACGCCGAAGAAGCCGTATACCGGCAGGTGGCGGTGAAGCTGCAGCCGCTTTTCGAGGCCGAACGCCGCAGCTCGCCCAACTTCCCCTACAGTGCCGACCTCAGTGCTGGCGATGTGAAGGGGCGCATAGAGAAAGCCATACGCCAGAGCGAGCGTTACCGCGCCATGAAGGCTGCCGGAGCAAGCGAAGAAGAGATAAAGGAGGCTTTCCGCACCCGCGTGCCTATGAGCGTGTACACGCGCCACGGCGAGGCGGACACGCTCATGACGCCGCGCGACTCGATACTCTACTATAAGAAGTTTCTCCGCTCGTCGCTCGTCTCCATCGACCCGCAGACGGGGTATGTGAAAGCCAGCGTCGGCGGACTCGACTTTGCCCATTTCCAGTATGACATGGGGCTTGTAGGGCGCAGGCAGGTGGGCTCCACGATGAAGCCCTTTGTGTACGCCATGGCATTGCAGGGCGGCATGACTCCCTCTACCACGATACTCAACGTGCAGCGCACTTACGGCAACTGGACTCCGCGCAACGCCAGCCGCGCCCGTTACGGGCAGGCCGTCACGCTGAAATGGGGCCTCAGCCAGTCCAACAACTGGGTGACCGTCGGGCTTATGGCAGAGATTGACAACACCGGCCGCCGCCTTGTGGACGACCTGCACTTGCTCGGCGTGGCCAACGACAACATGCAACCCTCTATGTCGCTCTGTCTCGGCACATGCGACATCACCGCCGCCGAGCTTGCATCCGCCTACACGGCATTCGTGCAGCGCGGCATACGCCGCGCCCCCATCCTCGTGACGCGCATAGAAGACAGTGCGGGCAACACGGTGGCGGAGTTCACCCCGCGCACCAACGAGGTATACAACGAGACGACGGCCTGGGAGATGATAGACATGATGCGGGCGGTGATAGACCACGGGACGGGACGCCGCTTGCGCTATGCCTACAAGATGGAAGGTCCCATAGCCGGAAAGACCGGTACGACCAACAGCAACTCGGACGGATGGTTTGTAGGCTGCGTGCCGCAGCTGGTGACCGCATGCTGGGTAGGCGGCGACGAGCGCGACATACATTTCAACAGTATGGCCATCGGGCAGGGTTCATCGTCCGCGCTCCCCATCTGGGCACTCTACATGAAGCGCGTCTACGCCGACCGTTCCTTGGGGTATGACGCCAACCGCGAGTTTGCCGCGCCCGACAGCACGCTCCTGCAGAAAACGGCGCATCACATAGGGGGTGCTGACGGGGAGTCCGCCGAGGGCGGGGCAGAGGAGGCAGGCGCACGCGAAGACCGTCCCGCGCAGCCCGCCGCACAGTCCGCCGCGCAGAAGCCGGCTGCCACGAAACCCCGCAACAACACCGGCGGCGAACGCTATTTCGAATAGGCCGCCTAAGGCAAGGACGCACGCTTAATACGGATTAAACAAGCAATTGTACGCATAACACCGACAAAATGCCTTTGACATTCATAGCCATCATACCCGCCCGTTACGCCTCCACGCGTTTTCCGGGCAAGCCCCTCGCCCTGCTGGGCGGAAAACCCATTATACAGCACGTGTACGAACGCGTGTCCGCCGTATTCCCGCGTCTTTGTGTCGCTACGGACGACGAGCGCATCGCCGAGACGGTGCGCGGCTTCGGCGGCGAGGCGGTGATGACCTCCGCCGACCACCGCAGCGGCACGGACCGCTGCCGCGAGGCGTACCTGAAAGCCGGGCACGGCGAGGACGTGATAGTGAACGTGCAGGGAGACGAGCCTTTCATCGCCGAGAGCCAGCTGCGCGAGGTGATGAGGCTCTTCGACGACCCCGCTACGGAGATTGCCACGCTTGTGAAGCCTTTCGGCGCAGACACGCCGATGGAGCGGATTGCCAACCCCAACAGCCCCAAGGTGGTGGTAGACGGGGACAGCTTCGCGCTCTACTTCTCGCGCAGTGTCATCCCCTATCTGCGCGGCGTGGACTATGAGGAATGGCCGAAGAAGCACACTTTCCTGAAACACCTGGGCCTTTACGCCTACCGCGCGGACGCGCTGCGGAGGGTGACCGGACTGCCGCAGGGCGAACTCGAACTATGCGAGTCGCTCGAGCAGCTGCGCTGGCTGCAGGCGGGGCTGCGCATCAAGGTGGGCTATACGGACACGGAGACGATAGGCATAGACACACCCGACGACCTGCGCCTTGCCGAAGAGCGGCTCGGCGCGGCAGGGGCGTGACATCAACGGCCGCAATGCCGGGACACGCGCATTAAATATATAAGGCGTGCTGGGACGGCGGCCGCCGCGGCGGCCGGCCGCAAAAAGAAAGGGGGACTATCCCCCGCTATCATACGTAAACCACAGATGAGAAGACACTTCATAATGGCGGCGCTTGCGCTCTCTGCGCTTACGCTGTCCGCCCAAAAAATTACGGTAGGCTCCTGCGAGATGAAAGACGGGGGCATGTACACCGGCGAGCTTGTCGGCGGAAAGCCAAACGGCAAAGGACGCGTGACATACGCCAACGGAGACACCTACGAGGGAGAATTTGTGAAAGGACTGCGGCAGGGCGACGGCACGTTTA
This sequence comes from Alloprevotella sp., assembly GCA_963651485.1. Classification (GTDB taxonomy): domain Bacteria; phylum Bacteroidota; class Bacteroidia; order Bacteroidales; family Bacteroidaceae; genus Alloprevotella. The sequence continues at coordinate 56,393 of CAVJPT010000008.1, forward strand.
CCGCCGCTGACGGCTCGCGCTACGAGGGAAGCTGGACGAAAGACGAGCGCAACGGGCGCGGCACGTTCTATGCCGTCAACAACAACCGCTACAACGGACTCTGGTACCGCAACAAGAAAGAGGGCACGGGCACGATGTACTACTACAACGGCGATGTGTACGAAGGACAGTGGAAAGACGACAAGCGCAACGGGCGCGGCACGTACACCTACAAGAGCGGCGCTTACTACAAAGGCGACTGGGTGGACGACAAAAAGAGCGGGAAAGGCTACTTTGACTGGAAAGACGGCTCGAAGTATGAAGGCGCGTGGGCAAACAACCAGCGCAACGGGCGCGGAACGTACTTCTACGCCGACGGCGACTTTTACAACGGAGAGTGGAAAGACGACATGCAGGAGGGGCGCGGCATATACAAGTTCCGCAACGGGGACAGCTATGACGGGCAGTACCTTGCGGGCGAGCGGACGGGAGAGGGCATCTTCCGTTTTGCCAACGGCGACCAGTACTCCGGCTCTTTCCTCAACGGCGAACAGAGCGGGCAGGGCACTTTCATATGGAAAGGCGTAGCCACGTATACCGGACAGTGGAAAAGCAACATGATGCACGGCCGCGGCGTCTACCGCTGGAAGAACGGAGACGAGTACAACGGCGAGTGGAAAGACAACAAGATGGACGGCGAGGGCACGCTGCGCTTCGCCGCCGGAGGCCGCTTCAAGGGCGGCTTCAGAGAGGGACGGCGCGAGGGCAAGTCGGTGGAGGTGCGTGCGGACGGCACGCGCATCGACTGCACTTACAAGGACGGGCTGATGCACGGAAAGTACGTGGAGTACGATGCCAACGGCAACATCACCAAGCGCGGCGAGTACTCCAACGGGCGCGTGGTGCAGTGACCCCCGCCGGCGCGTATGCTTGCTCCGGCTTCGGCACTGCGATACGCGCGTGCCGACCATTGAATAGAGCCCGCCGCCGTGCGGGCGTCATGAGAAGAATACTACCTTATACCTTAAACTGATACCGACAATGAAAGCGAAGAACGAAACCAAGGCCGCGCGGCCGGCTCCCAAAAAACGGGCGAAAGCCTCGCCGGCTCTGCGCATACTGAAAGGTGACGAGTGGCTGCGGCCCTACGCTGCCGCCATAGAGGGGCGGCATGCCCAGGCGCTGCGCAAGCAGGACGAGCTGACGGGCGGCAAAGGCACGCTGGCCGACTGGGCTGACGGCCATCTCTACTTCGGGCTGCACCGCACGGCGCGGCAGTGGGTGCTGCGCGAGTGGGCGCCCAACGCCACGGCCATATACCTTGTCGGTGACTTCAACGGCTGGCAGGAGCGCGAGGAGCATGCCTTCAAGCGCGTGCCGGGCACCGGCAACTGGGAGCTTCGGCTGCCGCTGCGCACGCTGCGCCACCTTGACCTTTACAAGCTTTCCGTGCATTGGGAAGGCGGACAGGGCGAGCGCATCCCCGCCTGGTGCCGGCGCGTGGTGCAGGACGAGGAGACGAAGATATTCAGCGCACAGGTCTGGGCACCCGCCGAGCCTTACGAGTGGAAGTCAAAGACGTTTCGTCCGCGCCGCGGCCCGCTCTTCATATACGAGTGCCACATCGGCATGGCGCAGGACGCGGAGAAAGTGGGGACGTACGACGAGTTCAGGGAAAACGTGCTGCCGCGCGTCATAGCGGACGGATACAACTGCATACAGATAATGGCCATTGCCGAGCACCCCTATTACGGGAGCTTCGGCTACCACGTCAGCTCTTTCTTTGCTGCCTCCAGCCGCTTCGGCACGCCCGACGCGCTCAAGCGGCTCATAGACGAGGCGCACGCTGCGGGCGTGATGGTGATAATGGACCTTGTGCACAGCCACGCCGTGAAGAACGAGCAGGAGGGGCTGGGCAACTACGCCGGCGACCCTTGCCAGTTTTTCTACTCGGGCGGGCGGCGCGAGCACTCGGCCTGGGACAGCCTCTGCTTCGACTACGGAAAGAACGAAGTGCTCCATTTCCTGCTCTCCAACTGCAAGTACTGGCTCACGGAGTTCCGCTTCGACGGCTTCCGCTTTGACGGCGTGACGTCCATGCTTTACTATAGCCACGGTCTGGGCGAGGCCTTCTGCGGATACGGCGACTACTTCAACGGCCATCAGGACGACAACGCCATCTGCTACCTTACGCTTGCCAACATACTCATACACGAGGTCAATCCGCGTGCGGTGACCATTGCCGAGGAAGTGAGCGGCATGCCGGGGCTTGCAGCGCCGTTCGAGGACGGGGGCTACGGCTTCGACTACCGCATGGCGATGAACATCCCCGACTACTGGATAAAGACCATCAAGGAGCGCCGCGACGAGGACTGGAAGCCCTCTTCCATACTTTGGGAGCTTACCAACCACCGCGCCGACGAGCGCACCATCTCCTACTGCGAGAGCCACGACCAGGCACTTGTGGGCGACAAGACCATCATCTTCCGGCTCATCGACGCCGACATGTACTGGCACTTCCGCAAAGGCGACGAAAACGGGACGGTGCACCGCGGCATTGCCCTGCACAAGATGATACGCCTCGCCACGGCCTCCACGCTCTGCGGCGGCTACCTCAACTTCATGGGCAACGAGTTTGGCCATCCGGAGTGGATTGACTTCCCGCGCGAGGGAAACGGCTGGAGCTACAAGTACGCCCGCCGCCAGTGGAACTTGGTGGACAACCGCGACCTGTGCTACCACTACCTCGGCGACTTCGACCGCGCCATGGTCTCCGTGCTTCGCTCGCTGCCCGACGTGCGCCGCTATCCCGTGCAGGAGATATGGCACAACGACGGCGACCAGGTCATGGCATATATGCGCGGGCCGCTTGTCTTCGTCTTCAATTTCTCGCCGACGCGCTCGTATGACGGATACGGCTTCATGGCTCCCTCGGGCTGCTACACCGTAGAGCTGAACACAGACGACAAACGTTTCGGCGGCAACGGACTGGCGGACGACTCCGTGAAACACCTCACCAACTTCGATCCCTTGCTGCAAAGGCAGGGAAAAGGCTGGCTGAAGCTTTACCTCCCCGCTCGCTCGGCTGTGGTGCTGCGGCTCGGGGATGAGGAAAAAGAAGAGAAATGAAATTTGACCCGAAAGCCCACCGGCTGCACTTCCTTGCGGCGTTTTCCGCAGTAGTGGCGGCTTTGGCTGTGGCAAAGTGTGTGAACCCCGATCTCGGCTTACGCTGCCTGATGCCCGGGAGCGAAGAGGGGGAGAAGCTTGCGGAGCGCCCGGACAGCGTGACGCTGCAAAGCCGTGCCGTGGACTCGCTGCTTTTCCGTGCGCACGCGCCGCTGAGGCTGACGCGCTCGGACGGAAAGCCCGTGCGCAACCGCGTGACGAGCGTGCCGCGCTTCGAGACCTCCTTCCCCGACCTCAACGACGTGCAGCTTGCCACGGCGCAGCGGCTCGGCGTGCCTGGGGCGGAGAACCGCGAGGACGCGGCGGCGCACCGCGAGTCGCTGGTGTATATCGGCGACAACCCGTTCTACACCGTGCAGCGGCTCAACCATTCTGCGCCCTACCTCGTGCCCCGCGCTGCCGCGCTGCTCAGTGAGATAGCGCGGGCCTTCAACGACTCGCTCGTGACGAAAGGACAGCCGCCTTTCAAGCTGCTTGTCACCTCTGTGCTGCGCACGCGCGAGGACGTGCGCCGTCTGCGCAACGTCAACCAGAACGCCTCGGAAAACAGCTGCCACCAGTACGGCACTACTTTCGACATTTCCTACAACCGCTTCCTCTCCGTCAAGCCGGACGCGCCGGCGGAGATACGCTGGGTGACGGTCAACAAGTCCATACTTGCCGAGGTGCTGGCGGACTTCCGAGAGATGGGGGCGTGCTATGTGAAGTACGAAGCCCATCAGGCGTGTTTCCATATCACGGCGAGGTAGGGGACGGCCGCGTTTTTCCTGCGGGAGATTTTACGCCAAGTGCCTTTACGCCCGGCAGTGCCGCACTAAAAGACGTTAACGGCGATTTGGAAAAGGGAGAAATATTTCGTATCTTTGTATTAGAAAAGAGAGGCAACGCATCCGTGCGTTGTCTCTCTTTCGTATTGCTGATTATCAAAGGGTTACAAAACAAAAAGTGTACACCCCGTAGCTGCGGGGTGTACATCCGGGAGCTACTGCCCCCATTCCCGTCGCTCCTAAGTCGGTCTTAGGTCCCGGGAAGCCCCTTTCCGGCGTGTCAAGCCCCCTTTCCGCTTCTGCGGTAATCATAATAATTCTTAAAAATGCACCTGCCGGAAAGTGCGCCCACGGGGTGATTTTCCCCGTTTTTTATTACTTTTCCGAGGTGCGGCGGGCAGCGATGGCTGGGGCTGCAACAAAAGGTTTGCATCTGCCGAGTCTTTGCGCTTGCGCTGTTTTGTGTCCCTTTTGTCGCGGTATCTGGCGGCATGTACCTCGCAGGAAAAAAGAAGCGGCGCGGACCGTGAAGTCCGCGCCGCTGTTGGCGTCAAGTGTCCGCTGCGCCCGCAGAGAGCGCGGGGCGGGTGGGGTCAGTCTGCTATTTGGCGCACGATGCCGTGCTTAGCCTCTTGGATAAACTCAAGTATCACGTCTATCTCCTCGCTCATGGGGATTTGCTCGGGGATGCGCAGCACGGCGTCCTCAAGGCTGAAATTGCCCGTGTAGATGATGCGGTAGGTGTTGGCGATATGGCGCAGGATGCGGTCGGTCGTGCCGATGTGCTTCAGCACCGTGGAGTTGACCCCGTGGTATACGGCGGGGTTGCCGCCGAGGATGATGTAGGGCGGCACGTCCTTCTGCACGCGGCAGCCGCTCTGCACGAGGGCGTAGCGGCCCACGCGCACGTGCTGCTGTATCACTACGCCGTTGCTCTGTATGGAGCAGTCTTGCAGCTCGCTCTCGCCGGCTATGCACGCGCCTATGCCCACCACGCAGTGGTTGTGTACAGTCACGTCGTGGCAGATGTGGGCGCGGTCCATGAGGAAATTGCCGTCGCCGATGACGGTGCTTTTCCCCTCGTAGGAGCTGCCGGCTATCACCACGTTTTCGCGGATGCGGTTGTCGTTGCCGATGACGACGCTTGTCTTGCCTCCCTCGCGGAAGTGGAAGTCCTGCGGGGTAGCGCCCACGACGGCGTTTTGGAAGACGATGTTGCCGCTTCCCATCACGGTGCCTTCAAGGATGCTTGCGTGCGGCTTTATCACGCAGTTGTCACCGATGACGACGCCTTTCTCTATGTAGGCGAAAGGGCCTACCTCCACGTTTTTGCCCAGGCTGGCCTCTGGGTCAACGAATGCTAATGGACTGATCATGTCTTTGCGGTATTATGCTGGCGGGCGGCCCCGCGGCGGAGGCTCTCCCGGGTTGGGGAACGCTCCGTCGCGCGGCCGCCCGCGCGGGGTTAGTTGCTGCCTTCGCGGCCGCCGCCCAGTGCTTGGTAGAGGCTGATGGCGGCCTGCACTTTGTCAAACTTGTCGGAGATGAGCGAGAGCTGCGCCTGTATGAGGCTCTGCTGCGCCGTAAGGGTCTCCAGGTAGGTTGTGCCGGTGCTGTGCTGGTAGAGGAGCTGTGTGTTTTTAAGTCCTGTGGCAAGCACGTCCACTTGCTTCTGGCACACTTCCACTTTCTGCTGCGCGGTCTGGTAGGCGGTGAGCGCGTCGCTCACTTCCTGCCCGGCGTTGAGCAGAGCCTGCTCGTAGTCGAGCTGCGCCGCCTCGTACTTGAGCTTGGCCACCTTGAGCTGGGCGCGGAGCTGTCCGTTGGCGAAGAGCGGCTGCGTGATGGAGGCTATGGCGGAGGCGATTATCTTGCCCGGATTCACGATGCCCATGCCCGAGCTGTTGGTCCAGCCGGCCTGTCCCGTGATGTTGAGCGAGGGGCAGAAGGCTGCCTTGGCAAGGTTCACCCCGTAGAAGAGCGAGGCGAGGTTGAGCTCGGCTACGCGCACATCGGGGCGGTTGTTGAGCAGCTGGAGAGGCACTCCGGCCTTCATCTGCGCGGGGAAGTTGTCGGCTGAGAAAGTGCCGCGCTCGATGGGGTGCGGCGCTTCGTGCAGCACGGTGCAAAGGGCGTTCTCCGTCTTCGTTATGCTCTGCTTGAGCGTGGGCACGGTGGAGAGGAGGTTGTAGTAGTTGGCCTTTGCCTGGGCTACGGCTGCCTCGGTGGTCATGCCGCCCGTCTTCATCACTTCCATGGCGCGCACGTTCTCGCTCCAGATGTCGATGGTGGCTTGCGTGGTCTTCAGCTGCTCGTCAAGCATCTGCAGCGTGTAGTACATGTTTGCCACGGAGGCGATGATGGAGGTGCTGACCGCCTGCTTGGCTACGCGGGTCTGCTCGAGGGTCACGTCGGCCTGCTTCTTGGTGTTGCGCAGGGAGCCGAGCGAGCCGAGCTGCCAGCTTGCGGTGACGGGCACGCTGTATATCTTGGAGGCCTTTCCGAAGTCCCAGCTCGACACTGTGCCCTGCGGCGAGAACGTCAGAGAGGGGTAGTAGGCGAGGCGAGCCACTTTGAGTCCGGCCTCGGCCTGCTGGATGGTGAGGTCGGCTTCGCGCAGGTTGGTGTTTTTCTCCAAGGCCTTGCTTATGAGGCTCTGGAGCTGCGGCTCGGTGAACACCTCGCGCCAGGGCTGGTTGCCGAGATTGGCGGTGTCGCCCTTTATGACGGCGTAGGTGTCGGTGGTGTCGCGGTAGAGGCTGTTCAGTCCTGCCGTCACCTGCTCGGAGCGGTGGTAGGTGCTGTATATGCCGCAGCTCGCGAAGAGCGCCGGACACGCTATGAGTAGGATTAGTTTTTTCATGTTTCGCTTATATGCTTTGTTGCGCGTTCCCTTTCCCTCGTCCCCGCCCGCGCTGCGGCGGGCGGGGAGCGGGGGACGGGAGTCTGCGTTTACTTGGAATACTGCTCGATGTCGCTCTCGGCCTCGCTGCTGTCCGTGTCCTGCCACGTCAGGGGCTTGACTTTCTCTTGCAGGAACTCGAAGATGACGAAGAGCACGGGCACGATGAAGAGCTGGCATATCATGCCGATGAGCATGCCGCCGATGGCCGTGGTGCCGAGGGAGCGGTTGCCGTTTGCGCCTACGCCGAAGGAGAACATCAGCGGGAGAAGGCCGATGATCATAGCGAGCGAGGTCATGAGGATAGGACGCAGACGGGCTGCCGAGCCGAGCACGGAGGCCCAGGTGATGCTCATGCCCATCTTGCGGCGTTCGAGCGCGTACTCAACGATGAGGATGGCGTTCTTCGCAAGAAGTCCCATAAGCATGATGAGGGCAATCTGCACGTAGATGTTGTTGGCCGCCTCGCCGAAGACCGGTACCACGCTGTTGAGCGCGCCCATCGCCTGTATGAAGACAAACGAGCCGGCAAGTCCGAAGGGCACGGAAAGCAGCACGGAGAAGGGAAGCAGGTAGCTCTCGTACTGTGCCGAAAGAAGCAGGTAGATGAAGACGAAGCAGAGCACGAAGACGATGGCCGTCGAGCTGCCCGAGCTTTGCTGCTCCTCACGCGTCTGTCCCGAGAACTCGAAAGAGTAGCCCGTGGGCAGGGACTGCGCCGCCACTTCCTCGATGGCCTTGATGGCCTGGCCGGAGGTGTAGCCCGTGGCCGGGTTGCCGTTCACTGCCATAGAGGTATACATGTTGAAGCGGTTGATGTTGTCCGGGCCGAAGATGGGCTTGATGGTAAGGAACTCCGTGATGGGTGCCATCTCGTTGCCGTTGCGCACCTTTATCTTGTAGAGGCTCTCGTAGTTGGTGCGCTGGCTCTGCTCGCCCTGCACCATCACGCGGTAAATCTTTCCAAAGCGGTTGAAGTTGGAGGCGTAGATACCGCCGTAGTAGCCCTGCAGCGTGGTGAGTATGTCGCGGGGCGAAAGGCCGGCGCGCTTACACTTAGCCGCGTCGATGTCGATGGAGTACTGCGGGAACTTGGTGTTGAACGTAGTCTGCGCCGACTCTATCTCAGGACGTGCGGAGAGGTCGGAGAGGAACTTCTTCGCCACTTCGTAGAACTTGTTGATGTCGCCGCCGGTACGGTCCTGCAAGTTGAGCGTAAAGCCGTTGGTCACGCCGTAGCCCGTAATCATAGGAGGCTGGAAGAAGAGTATCTGCGCGTCCTTGAACACGTCGCGGGAGCGGAGATAGAGGTTGGCAAACACCACGGTGGAGCTTTCTTTGAGCGAACGCTCGCTCCAGTCCTTCAGCTTCACGATGAACGAGCCGTATGACGGGCCCTGGCCGCCGATGAAGCTGTAGCCGGAGATGATGGTGCTGCTCTGCACGGCGGGGACAGAACGCACAAGGCTGTCCACCTTGTCGAGGTATGCCTCTGTGCGGTCCTGGGAGGTGCCGGGAGGCATGGTCACCACGCCCATAATGGTGCCGGTGTCCTCGCTGGGCACCATGGCGGTCGGGGTTATGTTCATCATCCACACAAGCAGCGCGATGCCGGCTGCCACAAGCCCGAGGGAGAGGTACGGGCGCTGGATGAAGCGCAGCACGTTCTTCTTGTAGCCCTTGAGCATGTTGTCAAACGCCTTGTTGAAAGCGTTGTGGAATTTCTTCGTCGTCAGTCCGATGAAGGCTACAATGGCGATTACGGAGAGTATCACCGTCACGACGGGGTGCTCGGAGAAGCTGAAGCCGCCGAAGATAAGGCCGATGATGGCAATCACGACAAGCGCCATCGTCACGCCCGGGTGGAGTATGCGTCCCACAGCCTCGGCGTAGCGCTGGTACATGGTCTGGCCTGCCGCCTTGTACGCCTTGCCCATGCGTTCTTTGAGGCTCTCTTCCTCCTCGCCTTCCTCCTTGTGCGGCTTAAGCAGTATGGCACAGAGGGCAGGGGAGAGGGTAAGGGCGTTGAGCGCGGAGAAGCCGATGGCTATCGCCATCGTGAGGCCGAACTGGCGGTAGAAGATGCCCGACGTGCCGGACATGAAGCTCACGGGGATGAACACGGCCATCATGACGAGCGTGATGGACACAAGCGCGCCGCCCAACTCGCGCATGGCGTCAATGGAGGCCTTGCGCGCAGAGGTGTAGCCTTGGTCGAGCTTGGCGTGCACGCCCTCCACCACCACTATGGCGTCGTCCACCACAATGGCGATGGCTAGCACCATTGCCGAGAGCGTAAGGAGGTTGATGGAGAAGCCGATGGCGTAGAGCATGAAGAACGTGCCTATCAGCGCCACGGGGATGGCGATGGCAGGGATGATGGTGCTTCGCATATCCTGCAGGAAGATATACACCACGATGAACACGAGGATGAACGCCTCTATAAGCGTCTTGATTACCTCGTGTATGGAGGCGAAGAGGAAGTCGTTCACGTTCTGCGCGATGGTGATCTTCAAGCCGTCGGGCAGGTCTTTCTCGCAGTCTTTCAGCAGAGCCAGCACGTCTTCCACAATCTGCGTGGCGTTGGAGCCGGCCACCTGCATCACCATACAGCTCACGGCGTTGTGACCGTTCACCTTGCCGGAGTAGGCGTATGTGCTTCGCCCGAGTTCTACGCGGGCTACGTCTTTAAGCCGTATGATTGTGCCGTCGGTGTTGGCCTTGATGACCATGTTCTCAAACTCGGGCACCTGCGTGAGGCGGCCTTTGTAGCGCAGGGTGTACTGAAAGGTCTGGTTCTCGCGCTCGCCGATGTTGCCCGGCGCGGCCTCGATGTTCTGCTCTGCCAGCACGGCGCTGATGTCGGAAGGCATGAGGTGGTACTCCGCCATCTTCTCGGGGTTGAGCCAGATGCGCATAGAGTAGTCCGCGCCCATCACCATTGCATCGCCCACGCCCTTGATACGCTGTACCTGCGGCACGATGTTGATTTTGGCGTAGTTCTCAATGAAGGGGAGCGAATACTTGTCCTCGGCGTCGGAGATGGAGAAGATGACAAGCATGGAGCTCTGTCGCTTCTGCGTCACCACGCCCACCTGCGTCACCTCGGAGGGAAGCACGCCCTGGGCTTTGGAAACGCGGTTCTGCACGTTCACGGCCGCCATGTCGGGGTTTGTGCCCTGCTTGAAGGTGATGTCGATGGAGGCGGAGCCGGTGTTGGTGGCGGTGGAGGTCATGTAGTCCATGTTCTCCACGCCGTTGATCTGCTCCTCGAGCGGCGCGATGACGGAGTTAAGCACCGTCTGGGCGTTTGCGCCGGTGTAGGTGGTGCTCACCTGCACGATAGGCGGCGCGATGTCGGGGTATTGGGAGATAGGGAGGGAAACGAGTCCCAGCACGCCCAATATGACAATCAATATAGAGATCACGGTGGAAAGCACCGGTCTGTTTATGAATCTGTCAAGTGTCATGTGTTGTACTTCTAAATGTGTCTTTGAGTAGCCTGCGGCGCGGTGTGGTGCGTGGTGTGGCGCGTGGCTTTCCGTGCGTTGCGCGGCGCGTGCCGCCTTTCCGCCGCCTCAGGCTTCCGGATGCCGGATGCCGCTGGGGCGTATCAGTTCTCGCCCGGCATTTTGCCGTCTTTCAGCGCCTGCTTTGCCTTTTGCTGTGCGGCTGCTGCCTGTGCGGGCGTGATGGGGTTGATTTTCTGTCCGCTCTTCAGCTGGTTGATGCCGTCTACGACGATGCGCTCGCCGGCGCGGAGACCGTCTGTCACCACGTAGCTCTGCCCGTCGTTCTGCGTGAGCACCGTGATTTCGCGGGGCGCAACCGTCTTGTCAGCGTTTACCACGTAAACAAACTTCTTGTCCTGTATCTCGTAGGTGGCCTTCTGCGGAACCATTATAGCCTGGGAGGAGTGTACGGGTATCACTACTGCGCCTGTGCCGCCGGAGCGAAGCACGTGGCCCGCGTTGTCAAAGGTGGCGCGCATCTGCACCGAGCCGGTGGTCTGGTCTATCACGCCGCTCACGGTGCTCACCGTGCCGGTCTGGCTGTACGTGGTGCCGTCTGCGAGCTCGAGGCTAAGCGCGGGCATCTTGCTGATGGCGGAGTTGATGCCGCCCTGCTCGCGGGTGTAGGCGAGGAGCTGCTTTTCCGTCATGGAGAAGTATACGTACATTTTCGATATGTTGGAAACCGTGGTGAGCGGCTGCGCGGAGGAGGCGCTCACGAGGCTACCCACGCGGTAGGGGATGGAGCCTACGACTCCGTCCGACGGGCTCGTAACCGTGCACCAGCGGAGATTGTCCTGCGCGCTCTGCAGCTGTGCCTCGGCGGCGGCGAGCTGTGCCTCGTAGGAGGCGAGCGTGTTTTCGGAGAGCTGGAGCGTATAGCTGGAAATCACGTTCTGCGAGAAGAGCGTCTTGTTGTTGTCTACCGTCAGCTTCTGCGTGGCGATGTTGGCCTTGCATACGCGTATCTGCGCCTGTGCTGCCTTGACAGCTGCCTTGTATTGCTCGGAGTCGATGAGGAAGAGGGGCTGTCCCTTGCGTACGGTAGAGCCTTCGTCCACCAGCAGCTTCACGAGGTAGCCGGATACTTTCGGACGTATCTCGATGTCCTGCATGCCCTTGATGGTGGCGGGGTAAGTCGTCTGCAGGTCGGCTTCCGTGGTCTGGAGGGTCACTACTGCGAAATCGCTGCTTGCCTCGCCAAGCTTGTTCGACTTGCTGCCGCAGCCCGTGAGGAGCAGTGCGGAGAGCATCCATAAAGCGGTTTTCTTCATGTTGGGTTGGATAAATAAGTATTTGTAGTTTTTGTTTTCTTTCCTTTGCGCCGCGCCGCCGCGCTGTGCCTTAGCGTCTTCGCGTGCCTTTGTTTTTCCGCGTGCTTTCGCGCCGGCGCGGGCGCATACCTATTAGAATAAGGAGCACATTCCTGTATCTTTAGGAGCGCATCCCTGTATGTAAATAGGTGCGGCGGCTTTCTGCGTGCTGCGAGGCGGTTTCCGTTTATATAATAATGCGCGTGTACGCCGCCCGCTGCGCTTTTCTTAGGGGGTAGCATCCCCAAATTCCTTGCAAAGGTAGGTCAAAAAAACTTTGCGGGCTTTTTTAGTTTCCGCGAAAAGCGTCCCGTTAGGATTTTTTAGGGGTATCCCCTTGCCTAATGGCTTTATCGGCTTTGCAAAATGCGGGTCAAGCGGGGCTGGGCGGCTGTCTCGCGCTTTTTCCTGTTATGTCTATTCTTGCGTTTTCTGGCCTTTCGCCCTTCCGCTGACCTCTTTCGCTCTCCTGCCCGTTGCCTTTGCTCTCCCTGCCGTTTCTTTGTGTGCTTTTGCTGAAGTTTTGTCCAGTCCCGCAAGCGGCGCAGGGCGGCTTCCGTGCTGGGCGTTTTCAAGAAAAGGTATGTGCGTTTGGCTGTTAGGGAGGAAATGCGTACTTTTGCGCCGCAATTTTGCAAAGGAAAACCATATTAATTCAATCAAGTTTATGATGAATCAGTACGAGACCGTTTTCATTATGACTCCCGTTTTGTCTGACCAGCAGATGAAGGAGACGGTCGCAAAATTCAAAGGTTTTCTCGTCGAATCTGGTGCCGAGATAATCAATGAAGAGGAATGGGGCTTGAAGAGCATGGCTTACCCCATCCAGAAGAAGTCCACCGGCTTTTACGAGCTTATCGAGTTCAAGGCAGAGCCTGCCGTGATCGCTAAGCTTGAGACGGCTTACCGCCGTGACGAGCGCGTCATTCGCTACCTCACCGTCAAGCTGGAGAAGTATGCAGCGCTTTACGCTGAAAAACGTCGTAACAAATTTAAAAAGGAGGACTAAACCATGGCACAAGCACAATCTGAGATCCGTTATCTGACCCCGCCCACGGTGGACGTGAAGAAGAAGAAATACTGCCGTTTCAAGAAGAGCGGCATCAAGTACATAGACTACAAGGACCCCGAGTTCCTTAAGAAGTTCCTCAACGAGCAGGGCAAGATACTTCCCCGCCGCATCACGGGCACTTCGCTCAAGTACCAGCGCCGCGTGGCACAGGCCGTGAAGCGTGCGCGCCACTTGGCTCTTCTGCCTTTCGTAACCGATTTGATGAACGTAAAAAAGTAAAGGAGGAACAAGCAGTATGGAACTTATCTTGAAAGAGAACGTCGCGGGTCTCGGCTACAAGGACGACATCGTGAACGTGAAGAACGGCTACGGCCGCAACTATCTTATCCCCACGGGTAAGGCTGTCATTGCTTCCGCCTCCGCGAAGAAAGTGCTGGCAGAGAACCTCAAGCAGCGCGCGCACAAGCTGGCCAAGATCAAGGCAGACGCCGAGGCTCTTGCTGCCAAGCTCGCAGCTATCGAGACTTTGAAGATTGTCACCAAGGTCAGCTCCACGGGTGTCATCTACGGTTCGGTCAATAGCCTGCACATCTCCGAGGCTCTTGCAGCCCTCGGTTTCGAGGTAGACCGCAAGATCATCACTGTCAAGGACGTTAAGGAGGTTGGCTCCTACCAAGCTACCGTGAAGCTCCACAAGGAGGTGTCGGTTGAGGTGCCCTTTGAGGTGGTTGCTGAGACAGAGGCTGCTTCCGAGGCTCCCGCCGAGGCATAAAGTCTGCGCTTCTTCCTGCACGGCTGACACGCTTGCAGGGATGACAAAGCGCGAAAGCATATGCGGCTTTGCAGTGGATGGTTTCGCTGCAAAGCCGCTTGTGCCTTTTTATACGGGCGGTCTTTCCGTGCGGGGAAAGCCAAGTTGCAGTTTCCGCGCCGGTCTTGCGCCGTATCGCCTTTGCCAATTAGCGGATTCCTGCGGTTTTGCGCTATATGGTCTTGGCAATTAGCAGTTTCCGTGCCGGTTCTGCGCCGTATCGCCTTCGCCAATTAGCGGATTCCTGCGGTCTTGCGACGTATAGTCTTTGCGATTTTCAGATATCAGCGGCTTTCGCTGTTATAGTCCCTTACCTAATACCAGATTTCTGCGGTCTTGCGCCGCATCGCCTTTGCCTATTTCCATTTTTCTGCGGTTTTGCGCCGTCGGAGTGCCGTCTTTCGAGGCGTGCCGCCGCCGGTCGTGATGCATTTATCTAATCTGTTGCCGCGCACTTTTTTACTTTGGAGGATAAGTCGTTTCTTTTACCAATGGGCAGACAGCTCAGTTTGCTTCCCGCATATTTTTAGCCTATGAACCACACTGTGAGAAAAACTCTCTTGTACTTGCTTCCTTGCCTTTTCGCCCGTCTTGCTCTTTCCGCGCAGACCGTGTATGTGGACGGCAATCCTGCTATTGTCGACACGCAAAGCGGCGTGCGCTATGCTGCGGTGCGTGCTGCGGAGGGCGACACTATGCTTTCGGCGGTACTGACTTTCGGCGAGAACGAGTACACGCGCTTTGTGCTTGACGGCGTGGCGTACGCGCCGGGCGACAAGGCCACGGTACGCGGCAATGTGGCGGCGCACGAGCTGGTGCTTGAAAAGGAGGAGGGGAGCGAAACGCTTTTCCTGGCTTTGACCACTCTGCCCATTGTCTGCATAGAACGGACAGCTCCGTATCCTTTTTCGCGCTATTATGACGTGCCCGTGCGTTTCACCCTCACGGACCCTTATGCACGCACGGGAGGCGGTTGCCGTTTTGAGAGTGTGGCAAACGTCTCTCTGCGCGGGGCTACCGCTTCGATGTTTGACAAGAAAAGCTACAAGGTAGAGCTTGTAGAGTATGAGGTAGAAAACGGCATGCTGGTGGAAGAGGAGCGCGACGCCAACCTGCTTGGCATACGCGAGGCCGACTCGTGGATACTCGACGCGGCGGCCGTCGACCATTCGCGTATGCGCAACCGCGTGTGCTTCGACCTCTGGAACGAGTTTGCCTCCCTGCGCGACGGTGACATGATGCGCAACGGCACGAAAGGCAGCTTTTGCGAGATCTTCGTAGACGGCGCGTACAGCGGCCTATACTGCCTTTCCGACAAGGTGAACCGCACGCTCTTGGGGCTGAAAAAGACAAAGTTCGAAGAAGCCGGCGGCACGGTGAAGGGCTTGCTCTACAAGTGCAAGTCGTCAGAGTCTCCGGGGCATTTCCTGCAGCTTTCAGACGGTCAAGAGCTTCCTCCTGACGGGACGGACATATACTGCGACTGGCACATGAAGTACCCGAAGGAAAACTACACCGCCGAGTGCTGGGAGCCGCTCTTCGACTTGATGTCCCGCGCAGACGGCGATGCGCTTACGCCGGACAGCATGGAGGCCGTGCTCGCCAGCCTGTATGAGGACAACCTTGTGGAGTATGCCGTCTTCGCCATGAGCGTGCAGCTGCTTGACAATTTCATGCACAACACCTACCTTTCCGTGAAAAACAAGCAGGAGTCCGGCCGGTGCTGGATTACCCCCTGGGACATGGACGCCAGCCTTGGGCGCGACGGGGCTGCGAATTTGTATGACGGGCCGGCCAAGTCGCGCAGCGTATTCCAGTCGGCGCACCCGTTCCGCCCGTGGTATGACAGTCGCGTGCAGCCGTTTTGGGACAAGTATGCCGCGCTGTGGACGGAACTGCACGACGGCGCTCTCAGCAGTGCCCATGTAGCAGAGACGGTAGACCGCTACACGCGCCAAATAGAGCAGTCCGGCACGTGGAAGCGCGAGCGTGCGCGGTGGGACAGTCTTTACAATTTCTGGCGGGACGAGGCGCTCTGCCTGGCGGAAAGCCTTGCGGAGGAGGCAGAATACATCAAAGGCTGGTATGCCCGCAACGAAGCGGCGCAAGCGCAGGTCATCGATGCCGTCAAGGCTGTCCGCGCTTCCGCGCCCGGCTCAACGCGTGCAGGCATCTACCGCATTGACGGCACGCGCGTGCGGGAAGACGATTTCCGCACCCTCCCGCACGGTGTCTATATAGTGGACGGGCAAAAGATGATAAGATAAGTGTGCAAAAGCCTTTCGCTGGGTTGACGCAATCCGCTCCGGCGTCGTGTGTGTAAGCCGTTCAGCCGGGCAAATGCCGGCTTTGAGTGCCGCAGGTGTTTGCCGCCCTGCGTAAAAGTGACAAAAAATGCACTAAAAAGGTTTACATTCCTTAAAGGCATATTTTGCCGATTTGGAAAACGGGCGAAAATGTGTTATCTTTGTGTAGAGAAAAGAGGGTAAACGCGGTCTTGCGTTTGCCCTCTTTGTCGTAATGCTGATTTTCAGCGGGTTATGAGGTCTGAAAGTGTACATCCTGCCGCTCCGGGGTGTACATCCCGGCGCTACTGTCCCTATTCCCGTCGCTCCTAAGCCGGTCTTAGGTTCTGCAGAGTACTTTGGCGTGTCCCGAAAGGACTTTCCGGCTGTTGCAGCACCTAAGTGGTCACGTTAAATATGCATAAAGTTTAGCCGTAGCTTGGCGGGGTACACGGCGATTCTCTCCTCTTCTTTTCTCACTCCGGCAAAGCCCTGTCAGGCGCAGCGGAAAAGCTGTGCAGGAGCATCCTTTTGCTCCTCAAATATAGCATGCTAGAATATCACCCGCTTGCGTTTTCCCGTTTACTTTCAGGCCGTATTCTGAAAATCCGTCTTCTTGTCCTAGTCCGTAGCTTCGCCTATCAGTTGGCTAATGTCAAGTACGTTCGTCTGCTAGCCTTACTGCGCCGCGTGCTGGTAGCAGCCCATGTCGGGGGCGGTGTCGCCGGTGCGGCTGCGGCCTTGCGGGTCGAGCGGGTAGGTGGCTTCGCTGATGGTGTTGTCCGCAGAGCCTACCGCCTTTGAGGAAGGGGCGAGCTGGAAGGAAAAGAGCAGGCGTGAGGTGTCGAAAGCCGGCGTGAAGTTGTCCGCGCCCGAGAGCGTGCCGTCCTTGCCGTCGTCGAGGAGGCAGGAGGAGAAAAACTTCTTTGTGTCCTCGTTGTCCGGCGTGCGGATGAGACAGTTGAAGAAACCGCACTTGAAGTCCGCCTGCGTGTCTGTCGTTGACTGCGCACCCATCAGCTCGTCGGAGGCGTAGCCCGTGACGATGCAGTTGTATGCCGCGAGGCGGCTGAGCGGCAGCGTGACCTTGCCGTCATAGTTGGCGAAGCGAAGAGCCACGCCGTCGCCGCCCGTGAAGACGTAGAAGCGTGCCACGGTGCAGTGTATTAGCACCACGTCTCCGCCCATTGCGCGGACACAGTCGCCGCCCGCGTTGGTAAACTGGCAGTTGCCCGCCGTCACCTGCGACATGCGCACGTCAAGGCCGTTGCCCTGTGTGTTGTGTATGGCGGAGTTTTCGATGAGCAGCTTGCTGCGCGTCACGTCCGAAGAGTCTGCGCGCACGCCCCACGATCCGCTGTGTATGTCGGCATAGGAGATGACGTTGCCGTAGCTCTCTGAGGTGAGGGTGATGCCGCCCCATTGGCCGGGGATGCGGTCGTAGGGCTGTCCGTTGAACATGTTGTCCGTGCGGTCTCCGCGCAGCACGACGGGCTGTGCCTGTGTGCCCGCAATGCGCAGTGTGCCGTGCACGATGAGCCGCGCCTGTGAGTGGAAAAGCCAGCGCGTCCCTTCGGCGAGGGTGAGCGTGGCGCCGCGCTCCACGACGAGGCTGTCCATTATCCTTACCGGGCGCGACGGTGCCATGACCGTGTCGCTCGTCACGCGCATGCCGGTGGGCAGTGTCAGTACGTCCTGGCCCACGGCACGCAGTGCGACGCGCTGCTCGCGTCCCGCCTCGGTGGTGAAGACAATGTCGTCCTCTGCCGGGACGGGTGCGTCGCTGTCCGTGTAGGGGAGCTTTGCCATAAGGAAAACCACCATGCTGTCTTTCGAGGCAATCTCGAAGTCCGCCGCCGCCCCGTCGCGCAGCGGCGTGCCGTCCACGGTCACGGCAAAGGGGCTTGCCGCCCCTTTCGCAAGACGCACGGACGGCACGCGTATGGCTTTTCCGTTGGGGTTGTAGACGGTGAAAGTGGCGGTGGAAGTGGGCTGTCCGCTCAGCACAGTGTCGAAAGCCACGGTGTCGCGGCTGAACGTGAGCGCGTCGGCGAAAGAAGTGGTGTAGTCCTCGTCTTTCATGCACGACGTGGCGGCGAGGCAGAGGAAGCCAAGCAGGGCGGAGAGGTGGAGAAGCAGTCGCATCGGAGCGGGTAGGGGATGGGGCAAGGGCGGGCGCAGCAAATGCCCCGCCGGTGCAGGTATGGTTTGGCAAGGGGGCTTTCGCATGCCCCGGAAAAGACACGCGGCGCGTACTTGCCGCGCCGCGTGTGGTATAATGGTCAGGCCTTTTCGGGAATGTGGCGCAGTATGTCGAGCAAATGGTCCCAAACCATCTTCACCGTGGGGAGAAGCAGCCGCTCGTCGGGCGAGTGCACGCCGCGCAGCGTGGGGCCGAAGCTCACCATGTCGAGCTTGGGATATTTCTCGCTGAAGAGGCCGCACTCCAGTCCGGCGTGTATGGCGAGGATTTTGGGGTCATGGCCGAAGAGCCGGCGGTAGCTGTCCTCGGCAATGCGCACTATCTCGCTCTGCGGATTGAGTTTCCAGCCGGGGTAACCCTCGTTGGTGAGGACTTCCGCGCCGCCCAGCTCGAAGGCAGCGCGTACAATGCTGCTCATATTTTCGCGGGCGCTGGGGACGCTGCTGCGCTGGCTGGTGGTGACCGTCACTTTCTCGCCCTCGCGGCGTATGCTGGCAAGGTTGGAGGAAGTCTCCACGAGCCAGTCGATGTCTTGGCTGACGGCGTACACCCCGTTGTGCACGGCGTGCAGGGCGAGCAGCATGCGGCGGCACGCGGCAGCCTCCATGCAGTCGGCAGCGGCGGGGGCGCTTTCAAGCACAAAGTCCACGCCTTTCTCCGTCACGGCAAACTCTTCCTCCACGTCGTGCGCGAAGAGGTTGAGGTCTACGCGCAGCTGCTCTTTCTTCTCGGCAGGCACGGCGCAGAGAGCGTGTCCTTCGCGGGGGATGGCGTTGTGCAGCCCGCCGCTCTGTATGTCGCAAAGGCGGAGGCCGATGCGCTCGCTCTCTTGCAAGAGGAAGCGCACGAGGAGCTTGTTGGCGTTGGCCCGCTTCTTGTTGATGTCGTCGCCGGAGTGTCCGCCCGTAAGCCCTTTCACGCCCACGGTAAAGGTGAGGTATCCGGCGGGTACAGGCTCGGCGGGGAAGGGGAAAGTGGCGGTGGTGCGTGCGCCGCCGGCGCAGCTGACGAAGATTTGCCCCTCGTCCTCAGAGTCGAGGTTGATGAGGAAATCGCCGTGCATAAAGTCGTCCTTCATGCCCTCTGCGCCCGTCAGCCCCGTCTCCTCGTCGCGGGTGAAGACGCACTCCAGCGGGCCGTGTTCTATGTCCGTACTTTGCAGGATGGCCATCTCCATTGCCACGCCTATGCCGTCGTCCGCGCCGAGCGTGGTGCCCTTTGCACGCATCCATTCGCCGTCTATCCAGGTCTGTATGGCATCGGTCTCAAAGTCAAAGTCCACGTCCTTGTTTTTCTCGCAAACCATGTCCATGTGGCTTTGCAGGATGACGGGGCGGCGGTTTTCGTACCCCGGCGTGGCGGGCTTGCTTATCACTACGTTGCCCGTCTCGTCGACGTGCGTGGGCAGCGAGAGGCTCTCGCCGAAGGCTTTGAGGAAAGCTATCATCTTCTCCTCCTTCTTGGAGGGGCGGGGTACGCGGTTTACCTGCGCGAAGCAGTCGAATACAGCTTTGGGCTGCAAAAGTTCTGTTTGCTCCATATTGTATATAGATACTGGTTTCTTTGTGTCAAGTCTGTCTGCGTAGTGCAAGAAAGCTGCGGCTTGGCGGGGCAAAAGCAAAAGTCTGTGCCTTTTGGTTTCCCTTTGCGCTCGCCTTGCACTATCTTTGCACACACAAAAGTAGGCATTTTATATGAAACTCTTTCTCCTTACCCTCGCCGCCGTGGCCTTATGCGTACTTTTGCTGTCGGTGAGGCTCTTCTTCGGACGCGCCTTCGTGCAGACGCACGTCGGCGGCAACAAGCTGATGCGCCGCCGCGGCATAGGCTGCGTGCAGACGCAGGACGCGCAGGCCCGCAGCAAGCGGCGCAAGGGCGTGCGGGAAAGGGAGGAGCGTATCCAATCATCACACAACGACTCATTATGAAACGAAACAAGTGGAGCGTAGCCGTCTGCGCGGTGGCAGCAGCGCTCGCCCTCACGGCGTGCGGCAAGAAAAGCCCCGCCGACAATGTGAAGCACAGCACAGCGCTGCCCAAGGCGGGCGCCAACGCCGACAAGGCAGAGGTGGCTTTCATAGACATCGACACGCTTGCCGCGAAGTACGAGTACTGCGTAGAGGGGCAGAAGGCGCTCGAGGCAAAGCAGAACGGCTACCGCTCGCAGCTTGAGGCAAAAGGGCAGGCGCTGCAGAACGCCCTCGCCGCCTACCAGAAGAAGATGCAGAATGGCGAGATAACCACCGAGGCGCAGGCTCAGGCGGCGCAAACCAAGCTGCAGAACCAGCAGGCGCAGCTGCAGCAGTTGCAGTCGCGCATTGAGGGCGAGATGGCCACCGCTACGCAGGCGTACCAAGAGGCTCTGCGCGACAGCCTCCGCAGTTTCCTGAGCGATTTCAACAGCGACGGGCGCTACAAGATGATTCTTAGCCGCAGCGGCGACAATATACTTTACGCGGACAAGTCGCTCGACATCACCAACGACGTGGTGGCGGGGCTCAACAAGCGTTACAAGAAAAAATAAAAGCGCGGTTTATGGGACGTACAAATCCTTTCAAAGGCTTAGGCATCGCGCTCGTCACTCCTTTCAAAGAGGACGGGAGCGTAGATTTTGCCTCACTGGAGACTCTTGTGGAGCGGCAGATTGCGGGAGGCGTGGACTTCATCTGCGTGCTCGGCACAACGGCTGAGACGCCTTGCCTCACGGCCGGCGAGAAGCGTGCGGTGATGGACACCGTGGTGCGCACGGCGGCAGGGCGCGTGCCTTTGCTGCTCGGCGCGGGCGGCAACTGCACGGCCGAGGTGGCGCGCGGCTTGCGCGAGACCGACCTTACTGGCTTCGCCGGCGTGCTAATCGTCACGCCTTACTACAACAAGCCCTCGCAGGAGGGGCTTTACCGCCACTATTGCGAGGTGGCGAAAAGCAGTCCGCTGCCCGTAGTGCTCTACAACGTGCCGGGTCGTACCGGCGTCAACCTTGAGGCCGAGACAACCCTGCGCATAGCCCGCGACTGCCCCAATGTGGTGGCGGTGAAGGAGGCTTCCGGACGCATCACGCAGATAGAGGACATCGTGGAGAACGCTCCCGAGGGCTTTGAAGTGCTGAGCGGCGACGACGCCATCACTTTCGAGCTGCTCTCCATCGGGGCTACGGGCGTCATCTCCGTGGTGGGCAATGCCCTGCCCGCGCTCTTCGGCTCGATGGTACATTCTGAGCTGCGGGGCGACTTCACCACCGCGCTGCCCGTGCACCGCAGCCTGAGCCGCGTGTACAAGCTGATGACCGCAGACGGAAACCCCGCCGGCGTGAAAGCCCTGCTTGGCGTCATGGGACTTGCGGAAAACGTGCTGCGTCTTCCGCTTGTGCCGGCAAGCGCCGCCACGACAGAGCAGCTTAGCTCGCTTTCCGCCGCGCTCGCGCAAGGCGAGGACGAAGCACGCCGCAGCATGGCGTAAAAGAATGTTTGGCCGCAAGCATACAAGCCCCGTCCGCATGTGGGTAAAGCCTGCGGACGGGGTTTGTCGTGTGCGGACGCGTGTCCCGCGAAGGGGGGATTTTTTTACTTAAAGTACAAAGAAAGGAATACTGAAATGGACAACAGAGACAGCATAGACTGGGGCGGGGCAAGCATACCGCGCCTCTTCGGAAAGATGTTTTTCCCCACGCTTCTCGGAATGTTGCTTGCCTCTACGGTGAACATTGCGGACGGCGCATTTGTGGGACATGGCGTGGGCAGTGATGCCCTTGCGGCGGTGAACATCGTTGCCCCCTTCTTCCTCGTCACTGCGGGCGTGGGGCTGATGTTCGGCGTAGGCGTGTCGGTAGTGGCATCCGTGCACCTTTCGCGCGGCAACGTGCATGCCGCCAACCTCAACGTGACGCAGGCCTTCGCCGTAGGTACACTCCTGATGGCGGCACTGTCGCTTGCGGTCACCCTTTTCCCCGGGCCTACGGCGCGGCTTCTCGGGGCGAGCGACGGACTGATGCCCTACGCGCTCGACTATATGCGGTGGATAATCCCCGCGCTTCCTTTCTACATGCTGATGAGCATCGGGCTCTTCGTCCTGAGGCTGGACGGCAGTCCCGTGTGGGCGATGGCGTGCAACGCCCTGCCGGCCTTGCTCAACGTGGTGCTTGACTACCTCTTCATCTTCCCACTCAATATGGGCATAGGCGGAGCTGCCCTCGCCACCGCGCTTTCCGAGCTTTTTGGCTGCATCGCCGTATTGGCCTATATGCTGCGCTGGCGGCGCACCTTGCGTTTCTGCCGCGTGAAGCTCACGCGCACCAGTATGGCATTGACCGCACGCAATATCGGCTATCAAATGAAGCTCGGCGCGTCCTCTCTCATAGGCGAACTCGCCATAGCCTGCACGATGCTTACGGGCAACTTTGTCTTTATGCGCCGGCTTGGCGACGACGGCGTGGCGGCGTTCAGCGTAGCGTGCTACTGCTTCCCGCTTGTCTTTATGGTGGGCAACGCCATCGCCCAGTCCGCCCAGCCCATTCTCAGTTACAACTACGGCGCGGGACTCTCCGCCCGCGTGCGGGAGACGCGGCGGCTCGCGCTTTGGCTCGCGGGCGTGTGCGGCATACTGATGTCGCTGCTTGGCGTGACGGAAAGCCCGTTTGTCGTTTCGCTTTTCCTCCCGCAAGGCACGGCGGCAGGGCTGATAGCAGCAGAGGGCTTGCCGCTCTTCTCGCTCGCGTTTCTCTTCTTTGCGCTGAACCTTGTGATAATTGGCTATTTCCAAAGTCTCGAACGCTTCAAGCGGGCCACGGCCTTTATGCTTCTGCGCGGCTTTGTCTTCGTAGTACCCTCGCTTCTGCTGCTCCCCTTGGCAGCGGGCGACTTCGGTCTTTGGCTTGCCATACCGCTCTCCGAGATGCTCACCTTTGCTGCCATACTCCTCGTCTGCACGCGGCAAAGGTGAGCGGCGGGACCAATCCGCCTCGCCGCTTGGGCGGGCGGGGCGGTCGCGGCATGTCATTCACAGACTTGTTTCTGTATCAGTCTGTTTAGCATGTCCGTCACCTTTTCCCGTTCGCCGCTTCCTTTGGTGGAAAGGCGCAGAAGGGGCAAGCCGTATTTCCTGAGAATACTGTCTTTCTTCAAGTCCCGTCTGTGTTGCTCTGTCTGGTCGTTGTGGTACGAGTAGCCGTCAGTCTCTATGGCAAGGACCGGTCGCTTGCTTGCCCGGTTGACGAGGAGGAAATCAAGATGCGTATTGTAGTTGGCAGCATATTTCAGTTCCTCTTCCGTCATGAGCGATGTGTCTTTTACCGCTAGCCTTAACGGGTAGTGGCACAGTATATTCAGGCAGCAGAAGCGGACGTCTGACGCAAGGACATCGCGGAGCAAGGCGTATGTAAGGTTTTCCGACGCATATTCGGATATTTTCGGATGGCTGTCGAGGAAGGCCATGCGCTCTTCGGTGTAGTGGGCGTAGAGATAGTCGAAGATGGAGGCAAGCTTGCTTTCCGTTACCGTACAGTTGTTGTAGGCAATATAGTCAAGCAAGTCTGTGATGTTGCCTTTCTTCTCCTGCTCGTTGCCCGTCACGACAAGGCAAAATTTCTTCTTGGCTCTTGATACGGCCACGTTCAGCATATTGGCATCGTCTGCGAAGTCGGAAATATGGTTGTCCGCCACGCTGAAGACGATGGCGTCCTTCTCCCGTCCTTGGTACTTGTGTATGGTTGCTGCCTCTACGTCCGGAAGTTGCCGGCGAAACGCCTCCGCTTGGCGGTTGTACGGCGTAACCACGCCGACGCTCCCGTAGCCCTGAAGCTTAGGCAAGATGCTTTCCCTCACGACGTCTATCTCCCGCTGGTTGTAATGGTCGACACAGTGGTTGCCTATGCGTGTCTTTTCGGCATAAAGCACGTCTTCTTCGCCGTGGTCTTCGGTCATGACGAGCAGGCTGCCGCCGTAGAATTTCTGGTTGCAGAAGTTGATGATGCGCGGGTGGCAGCGGTAGTGCTCGCGAAGCAATGTCTGGGGTAGATTCTTCACCACTTCAAGCACCGACTGCAGGAAACTGTTCTTTGCGCAGTCATAGCCCTCGGCAATCTTGTATCGCTTCATGATGATGTCCAGCTTCTGCTTGTCGTCGTCTGTCACGACGTTGGGAAGCTGCAGCGTGTCGCCAACAATCACGGCATTGTATGCGCAGGTCAAAGCCAATGCCCCCGTTTCGATGGACACCTGCGAGGCCTCGTCCATGATGATGTAGTCGTAAGGCTTGTCGGTCAACAGGCAGGAGCGGGCAGAGAAAGTGGTACTGAGCACGACGGGATATTGTTCGCGCACCGCGTCCCCGTGCCATGCCAGCTCCTTTACGCTGGCGAATGTCGGCCGCGCGTGCTTGCCGTAATGATTCGCCAAAGAGGACTTGAGCAAAGCCATGGACAAGTCGGCCAATGCCTCCGTCAGCCCCTTGGCGTCATGTCTTGCAAGTTCTTCCTTTATCTCAGATATGCGCTCCGTGATTTCGCATTGGCGGTTCAGGTAATAGAGCGTCTGCAATTTACGGATAAGCGGCGTGAGGTCTGTGCGGTCGTATTTGTCCTCTATATGCAGGCGATAGCGGCAGTACCATTTCGTCCAAAGCCACCTTAGGCCTTGCCACGTCCTGGCAAACCAATTCGCCGTTTTCGGCTGCTCGCTCTCGGACATTGACTGAATGTTGAGCCACAGCGAAATGATGCGCCCGGAACTGGCACGCCGGGGCAAGTCCATATCCTCGTTGACTCCATTGGCTATGCAGAAATGTTTCCATTCCAAAGCGAGGGCTTGTTGCTCGCTTTGCAATTCGGCTTTCTCGTCTTGCAGTGCAAACCCCTTGTCGAGTCGCAGCTGGGTTGTGTGCAGCTCCCGCTTCATGCGCATACTGTCGGCTATGGGAACATTCCATTCATTCACCTCGGCGGGGACGGCAGGCTGATTGGCGACGAAGGTCACCTTGTTTTCTTTGCTGCCAAGCGGTGCGACAATGAAAGACAGTCCGTACTTCTCTAGCTTTTCCTGTATATTGGCTGTTGCAGAGTTGTTGTTGGAAACCACCATTGCCGTTTTGCCTTGCCGCACAACGTTGGCAATGATATTGAGGATAGTCAGCGTCTTTCCCGTTCCCGGAGGTCCTTGTATCACGCTCATCTGGTGGGCGAACGCTGCCGCAACGGCTTTCTTTTGGCTGGCATTGCATCCGAACGGGTAGACGAGGTCCGTATGGTTGAGCGTGGCGGGCTTATGTCTGTCGGGGTTGAGATAGCAGGCGGCAGCCGTTTTTTCGTCAATAAAGTTGACCTTGCTGTATAATTCTGCAAGCAGCCCCTTGCCCGTCTCGTCGTTGCGCAGCGGATTGACGGCCGCCACTTCCCTCATATATATAAAGGTGTCCTTGGCGCGTTCTTCGCCCAGGCAAGACGTCATTACTTGCACCCTGTCTGTGGCGTCATCCTCTACATAGCCATTCGCATGAACCAAACGCCAACACGCCCTTTCGCCCTGCGCAAACTTCCACACCTCGCGGATGTCCGTCTTTTGCGAACCGCCAACAAACACTTTGCTGTCGGCTACGTCTATACGTTGCGGGTTGCTGAGCCATATAACCTTGCCAGTGGCATAGGTGTATGGCTTGGGGTTGTTTTTGAAACGCACACGAAAGGCGTTAGGCCCGATTCTTTCGATTGAGTCGATTTGCAAAGTCTTTGCCTCGCCGTTGAGCAATATAAAGTGGCGTGATAAGTCCATTTGTTTCCTGGCCAATCTTTGCGCAAATAGCCTTCGTCTGTCGCGCAGGCGGAGGGCTGCGGGCGTTTATTCGAGTTCGTGGAAGTATGCCTCCACTTTCTTTACGGCGATGTGGTAGGAGGCTTTCAGCGCGCCGACGCTTGTGCCGAGTGTCTGGCTCATTTCCTCGTACTTCATCTCGCCGAAGTATTTGAGGTTGAAGACAACGCGCTGCTTGTCGGGCAGAAGAGCCACGGCCCGCTGAAGTTGCAGCTCGGTTTCGTCGCCGTCAAAATAAGGGTCGCTTTCAAGGTCGCGCGCGCCGTCGTCGGAAAGCGCGGCATACTCGCGGCGGCGGGAGAGCATGGCGAGGCTTTCGTTGACAGCGATGCGGTAGAGCCAGGTGGAGAGGCTGCAGTCTCCGCGGAAGGAGGGGAGCGCCTGCCAAGCTTTGAGAAAGGTGTTTTGCAGCACGTCGTCGGCATCGTCATGAAACTGCACGATGCGCCGCACGTGCCCGTAGAGCATGGGCGTGAGGTGGCGCACCATAGTGGCGAACGCCCGCTCGCGCCGGGCGGGGTCGCGCAGCATTTCGAGGCTGTATGTGTCGTCGGCGAGGGGCATTTTTTCCGGAAAGGGGAAGCGCCGCTCCGGCTGTGTGCCGAAGCGGCGCTTCGTAAAAGTTTCTTAGTGGCTACGTTTTGCCGTACAGTCCTTAGTGCTCATTTAGGCAGCGGAGAACCCGGTTATGCGTTCTCCGTAATGGTAATCTTGCGTGCGTATTTCCCGGCAGAGACGATGTATACGCCTTTGGGGAGAGGCACGGTGCATTGCCATACGTCGCCCTCTATTTTGTGCGAGAAGACAAGACGGCCTACGATATTGTAGATGTTTATCTTTGAGCCGTCACAGTCCAATACACGGAAATTTGCCTTGCCGGGCTTTATTTCCACTTCTATCTGCCGCTCGGAGAGAGCTGTGGCTTCTTCGTAAGCCTTTTGCATTTCCGGAGTCCATGCTCCCGGGTCGTAGCAATACGCAGAGGACTTGTACGCTTTGACGGGTGTGTCTGCGAAAGCTGTTGCGGGCGCGGAAGAAAGGGCGGCTGCCAAAAGTATGGTATGTAGTAAACGTCTCTTCATAGGCTTGCGTGTTTTGCGGAAAGCACAGTGCGGTCTCCCGCCTATCACGTTGCAAATATAGTGCGTGGCGGGCTAAGGCGAAACATTGAGGGGAGGTTTTTTACCCGCTAAGTCAAAGTTTTACTATTTTTGCCGCCCAAAGAGATAGTCACAAGCTGGGGTGTACGCGCACTTGCGCGTGCTGAGATTATACCCGCCGAACCTGCACCGGGCAATGCCGGCGAAGGGAGTCTTGGGCACGGCAAGCACGCGCAGAACGCGGCGGGAGCGGCGAATGCACACGTATCGCGGCACCCCTCATCAATGCAGAAAGGAATGGTTCCTGTACAATTCATCACACACGAGACTGCGGGAGTGTCCTACGAGCAGTCGGCTATGCTTGCGCTCGAGGGCGGCTGCCGGTGGGTGCAGCTGCGCATGAAAGGCGCGGCGGACGAAGAGGCCGAACCCGTGGCGCGGCGTTTGCGCAAGGCATGCCGCGAGGCGGGCGCAACCTTTATTATAGACGACCGCGTGGAGCTGGCGAAAAAGGTGGAGGCGGACGGCGTGCACCTCGGACACGATGACATGCCCGTGGAAGAGGCACGCGAAGTGCTCGGACATGGCTTCCTTATAGGCGGCACGGCCAACACCATTGAGGACATAAGGCGGCTGAAACGGGCAGGGGCGGACTATATCGGCTGCGGTCCTTTCCGCCATACGGAGACGAAGGCTAAACTCGCTCCGCTCCTTGGTCTTGACGGATACCGTGTCATCATAGAGACGATGCGTGCCGAGGGACTGCGCATACCGCTCTGTGCCATTGGCGGCATAGAACTGGCGGACGTGCCAGCTTTGCTCGAGGTCGGGGTGGACGGCATAGCGGTGAGCGGCGCGGTGCTGCGTGCGGCTGACCCGGCAGCGGCGATGAGGGCTTTCCTCGATGCCGACACGGAGCTTTGAGCGTGAAACGCGGAGCGATAGCGCGAGTGCATCCCGCTTTGAAAGATTTATAGTATACAACAATCCCGATTATGGAAGACAATATGAAGATAAGCTACCCCAGCAGCGAGAAAGTTTACTTGCCGGGAAAGCTCTACCCCGAGCTGCGCGTGGCGATGCGCCGCGTGAAGCTCACCCCTACGGTCACCAAGGACGCAGAGGGGAAAAAGCACTTTACGGAAAACGCGCCGGTGACGGTGTACGATACTAGCGGACCATACTCTGATCCTGCCTTTGTACCCGACCTCAGGAAAGGACTCCCCCGTCTGCGAGAAAAATGGATTGAGGATCGGGGCGGCGTGGAGCGGCTCTCCGGTTTCTCTTCCGAATACTGCCGCGAGCGACTCGCCGACCATTCGCTCGACTCACTGCGCTTTGCGCACAGCCACCTGCCTCTGCGTGCTGTACCCGGTGCTGCAGTGACGCAGCTTGCGCTTGCGCGGAAAGGCATTGTCACGGCAGAGATGGAGTATGTGGCGATACGCGAAAACATGGACTGCGCAGCCCTCGGCATAGAGAGCCATATCACGCCCGAGTTTGTGCGTGACGAGATTGCCGCCGGACGTGCCGTCATCCCCGCCAACATCAACCACCCGGAGGCTGAACCGATGATTATCGGGCGCAATTTCCTTGTGAAGATAAACACCAACATAGGCAATTCCGCCACGACCTCTACCATAGAAGAGGAAGTGGAGAAAGCCGTTTGGAGCTGCAAGTGGGGCGGCGACACCATAATGGATCTTTCAACGGGCAAGAACATACACGAGACGCGCGAGTGGATTGTGCGCAACAGCCCCGTGCCCGTAGGCACCGTGCCTATGTACCAGGCTATGGAGAAAGTGAAAGGACGCGCCGAAGACCTTACTTGGGAACTCTTCCGCGACACGCTTGTGGAGCAGTGCGAGCAAGGCGTGGACTATTTCACCATTCACTGCGGCATCCGCCGAAAGAATATACATTTGGCGCAAGGGCGTATGACGGGCATGGTGAGCCGCGGCGGAAGCATCATCTCGGAGTGGTGCATGAAGCACGACCGCGAGAGTTTCCTCTACGAACACTTTGACGACATCTGCGACCTGCTTGCGCAGTACGACGTGGCGGTTTCGCTGGGCGACGGCTTGCGCCCCGGCTCCATCTACGATGCCAATGACAAGGCGCAGTTTGCCGAGCTTGACACGATGGGCGAGCTTGTCACACGCGCTTGGGACAAGGGCGTGCAGGCTTTCATAGAGGGCCCCGGTCATGTGCCCTTGCACAAAATTCCGGAGAACATGGAACGCCAGATACGCAACTGCCACAATGCGCCCTTCTACACCCTCGGTCCGCTTGTCACGGACATAGCACCGGGCTACGACCACATCACCTCCGCCATAGGCGCAGCCAACATTGCAGCCCTTGGCACGGCGATGCTTTGCTACGTCACTCCGAAAGAGCATCTCGCTCTCCCGCAGCGCGAAGACGTGCGCACGGGCGTGGTGACTTACAAGATAGCAGCGCACGCCGCTGACCTGGCCAAGGGGCATCCCGGGGCGCAGGTACGCGACGACGCGCTCTCGAAGGCGCGTTACGAGTTCCGCTGGAAAGACCAATTCAACCTGAGCCTCGACCCCGAACTCGCTACGGAATACTACAAAGCGGCGCATTACGAAAACGGGGAATTCTGCACTATGTGCGGTCCCAATTTCTGCGCTATGCGCATCTCTCACCGTCTTGACAAGTGTACGGACTGACGCGCGGCGGGGTAGGGATATTCCTGTCTTAGTCCCCGCGCGCTTGAAATAGATTACTATATAAAGAAAAGGCTGTGCCGCAATCATAGGATTGCGGCACAGCCTCGTTTAATAGGAGGAAAGGGCACGGGGTGTCCACCATTTATGCGTGCGCTCGGTGTTTGCAGCAACGTCCATTCCCTGCTGCTCGCAGTCCCCGATAATGAAGGACAGGGACAGTGAGGAGTGGAGGGTATTGCGCTCCCTGCCGAAAGAGGAGATTGTAGGTTTTATCAACGAATACCTTTCCGGCGAGAGGGGAAA
>CAVJPT010000009.1:0-86241 GCA_963651485.1 Alloprevotella sp.
AGGATATTTAACGGGCAAGCCCGGCGCGGTTTTTTTTCGAAAAAAGTTTCACGGATCGCGGAAAATACGCCTTAAGGACGGGCTTTGCGCGGCAGGGGTGGCAAAAGGCGGAGCGAAAAAAACGGGGACGGCGGGAACGGGGAGCGGGGTCCAAAGGCGGGCTACGAGGGAGCGGAGCGCGTCACACGCGCATAACGTCATCCCCAAGCGGTCCAAGTTTGTCGGACAAATCCCAATTGATGTCGTTTTGAACACCTCCTCCGTATTATACGTTCCGGTTCAGCCAGCCCGCGTTTACTATTTACATATAGGAGCATTTCTCTTCAAATAAATGTCGCGGCGACTGCTAAGCCGCCCGGACGGTCAAACGACATATCTCTTTCGGTATACTTGGTCAAACTTTTATCACCATCAATCATCATCCCCCCCCCAGTAAATCAGATCGCTGTCATCGTAATAATCGTAGAGATTATAAACCCTGTCACGTACTTCCTCCTCTGTCGTACACATCGGGTCAAAACTGGCTGCAAGGATATTCGCAAAAGAATATTTGTCCTTTATGTTACATTCCTCCAACCCGTTAACCCAAACGAAAGAACTCAAAAAATAAGGAGCATCCTCTGTTTCACGGTAACGCTTCAAATTAAGTTTGTCAATCTCATCAACAATGATTTTTTTGATTTCTCCCCGAGTTAAAACCATGGCAATAATATATTAGTTGAACAGACGGGAAACTCCATCAAGGTAAGACTTCGTTCCCTTACATATCTATATAGTATAAAGCACTACTACATTTCAAATATAGGCATATAATTTTAATGGCTGTGTCCTGACTGGAAATCCACAACATAGCCTTTCACGGCAACGAAATCAAAAGCGACACATTTCTTTTTGACGGGAATTATCGGGAAACCGGACCAAAAAGGAGACCGTTTGCGCCCCACGGCAGCCGTCATGGCAAGGTACGCAGCATACTTGTTTCCGGGAAATCTAGAAATGCGCCGAGAAACAGCAGCAAGGAACCAGTTACAGATAGACACAGATAGACTTTATGTGCAAGAGATACGCAGACTTTAAACCAATAATCAAGAAAAACGCGTCGCTCGCTCACGGTGCTACACTATAGACTAGAACATTATCTATATATATTGACTGAAAAAGACGGAAGAGGAAACCGCTTCGTCACCCATCATATATTGTGCGGGATACTGCGCAAAGATATATAAAGCGCACCCTTATATATAGTGCCGCCAGAATGTATATATCGGGAAGCCTCCAAGCATTCCCGTCGCTCCATAGTTTATCCCCGTTATGACGAAGTGCCTTTCTGCACCGCAAAATGGTCTTCTGCAGCGGCAAAGCTTAGCCCCAGCGTAAACCCAATATTAAAACCGCTCCGCTACCACCGCGAAGAAGGTTCTTACTTCTCCTTTTTCTCCGCCTCGTTTCAGGCGAACGCGAAAGCAGCGATATGATACACGGTGGGGTAGGCTTTACACCAAGCGTTCCTTATATTCTATTTCTATATCAAGAACTGCCTCCCACCACAAAGCAAACGATTCTGACCGCTCGGAAAGAAGAAAATATCACACTAACAATCTACCCGAGTTTGCCCCGCTCCTACCACTTTGTATACGGGAGGGCGCGAAGGGAGGAATTATAATATCGGCGGTCGCCAGTCACCTCTTCGCCAAGGAACGGAGCGGGCGAAAACGGCTCGTCCGGGCAGGAAAGTTCTATTTCCGCCACGACAAGCCCCTCGTTTTCGCCGAAAAACTCGTCTACTTCGTAAGTATGTCCTTCCCAAGGTACAAGCCAGCGCACCTTGTCCACCATCCCCGGCTCACAAAGGCGCAGAAGCGAGAGTGCCTCGTCTTTTGAGATTTCCTTCTCAAACTCGTAGCGAGAAAGCCCGCCGTCAAGCGAAGGACCTTTTATGGTGAGGTAGCCCTTGTCGTCACGCAGACGCACGCGCACAGTCCGTCCGCGCCCGCTGCAAATGTACCCCTGCACAATGCGGCTAAAAGAAGAGGCCAAGGGCTTATACTCGCCCTTGACCAGGAATTTGCGTTCGATTTCTATCGCCATTTTCGGAAGTCCGTCTTTGCGGACGCTGGGTTTTCAGGCAAGCAGGTAGTAACCAATAAGCGCAAGCACCATCAAAAGGATAAGCCCGATGAAGATGCCGTTCACCACTCTGTTGGCTTGCCGCGCCTGCCGCGCGTCACGCGCGCTGTTACGCTTTTGTCTGTTAGCTTTCATAGTATATCCGATTTTAAGGTTGTGCAATTCGTATCAGCGGGTCA
Source organism: Alloprevotella sp. (assembly GCA_963651485.1). GTDB lineage: Bacteria > Bacteroidota > Bacteroidia > Bacteroidales > Bacteroidaceae > Alloprevotella. Next base: position 2,307 of record CAVJPT010000009.1, read on the forward strand.
AACCGTGTCAGCCGGCATTTTGATCCTGCTCGGAGAACTCCATAAGGTACGCCTTTATAAAGCCGTCGATTTTTCCGTCCATCACGCCGTTCACGTCGCTGGTCTGATAGCCCGTGCGATGGTCTTTGACGCGGCGGTCGTCAAAGACGTAGCTGCGTATCTGGCTTCCCCACTCTATCTTTTTCTTCCCCGCCTCAATCTTCGCCTGTGCGGCTTTGCGCTTCTGCAAAGCGCGGTCGTACAGCTGCGAGCGGAGAAGGCGCATAGCGTTTTCGCGATTTTCAAGCTGCTTTCGGCTCTCCGTATTTTCAATGAGGATTTCCTCTTCCTCGCCCGTATCGGGGTCTTTGTACTGGTAGCGCAAGCGCACGCCCGTTTCTACCTTGTTGACGTTCTGTCCGCCGGCACCGCCGCTTCTGAACAAGTCCCACGAAACGCGGGAAGGGTCCACATACACCTCGATGGTATCGTCCACCAAAGGCGTAACGAAAACGGAGGCAAAACTCGTCATGCGCTTTCCCTGCGCATTGTACGGAGAGACGCGCACAAGGCGGTGCACGCCGTTCTCACTCTTGAGATAGCCGTAAGCGTCGTCGCCCTCTATCTCCATCGTGACAGTCTTGATGCCCGCCTCGTCACCGTCCTGCAAATGGGAAATGACACACTTGTATCCGTGCGCTTCTGCATACCGCATATACATACGCATCAGCATAGAGGCCCAATCTTGGCTTTCCGTCCCGCCCGCGCCCGAATTTATCTTCAGCACGCAGTCCATAGAGTCCTCCTCCTGGCGGAGCATATTTCGCAGTTCCAGTTCCTCGATGGCGGAGAGCGTGCGTGCGTAGTCATCGTCAACCTCCTCCTCTGTCACCATCTCGTCCTTGTAGAACTCGAAAGCAAGAGCCAACTCGTCCACAAGCAGCTTTACCTGCTTGTACCCGTCAATCCATTTCTCTATCCCCTTTACCTTTTTCATCTGCTCCTCAGCCCTTTTGGCATCGTCCCAAAAGTCGGGAGCCTGAGTGCGCAGCCTTTCCTCTTCGAGCTGCACGCTTTTTGCTTCGATGTCAAGGTAGCGGTAAAGAGCCTCAACGCGGCTTTGTGTATCTTTCAGTTGGTCGGAGGTTATCATTCTTCTTTAAAGTGTTGTCCTTAATCATTTTCCCGCCTCGGCGTCTGCGTATATCTTATCTATCTGCCGGGCGTAATGCTCGTAGACGGCGCGGCGGCGCACCTTGAGCGTGTTGGTAAGTTCGCCGCTTTCCATGGTGAACGGGTGCGGCAGGAGTATAAAGCGCTTAATCTGCTCGTAGTGGGCGAGATCTTGCTGGAGTGTCTCGATTCGCTCGGATATGAAGCGTACAATCTCCGCATTGGTGCAAAGTTCTTCGCGTGAGGAGAAAGCAATGCCGCGCTCGCAGGCGTACGCCTCAAGCAACTTGTAGTCCGGCACAATAAGCGCACTGACAAACTTCCGCTTGTCAGCCACGATGACAGCCTGCTCGAGATAGCGGTCTAGCACGAGCTTTGACTCTATGAGCTGCGGTGCGATGTATTTTCCGTTGGAGGTTTTGAAGAGATCCTTTATGCGCTCGCGCAGGAAAAGCTCGCCGTTTTTCATATACCCCGCGTCGCCGGTGTGAAACCATCCCTCAGAGTCGATAGCCTCACTTGTAGTGGAAACTTTCTTGTAATATCCCGGCGTGACAGTCTTTCCTCTAAGAAGGATCTCGTCATTTGCGCCAAACTTAATCTCTATTTTATCCACGAGCCGCCCCACGCTGCCCATCGTATTGGGTTTGCCGGGAATGTCACAGGACACCGTTGCGGTAGTTTCGGTAAGTCCGTAACCCACCACCATATAAATTCCGGCAGCATGTACAAAACGCTCCACCTCGGGCGACACTGCAGCCCCGGCGGTCGGGAAGAAATTGGCGCGGTCAAGCCCCAGCATGCTGCGAAGCATGCGGATGACCGTCTTGTCGTAGAACTTGTAACGGAGTTTCAGCGCGAGCGGAGCACTTTTCCCCTTGGAAAGATATTCTTGCCAGTAGCGGCCGCCCACGTCCAAAGCGTCACGAATAAGTTTACGCTGCACCATCGGTCCGCTCTCCGTCTTGTCAAGCACAGCCTGGTAGACTTTCTCCCAAAAGCGCGGCACACTGCTCATACAGGTGGGACGAACCTCCTGCATAGAGCGAAGCACGTCGGCCGGACGAAGATTGACACACTGCAGCGCGCCCTCCGTGAAGCCGAGATAACACCACGCTCGTTCAAAGACATGTGTATAGGGGAGGAAATTCAGGAATACATCCCTGTCAGAAAGCGGAAGGACGGCATCATTCACGCGGAAGCCCTCGTGGTACATGCCGTACGTAAGCATAACTCCCTTGCTGTTGCCCGTCGTGCCGCTTGTATAAAGTATGTTGCAAAGGTCGTCAAAGTTGGCATCCGCCTGACGGCGGGCATACTCCGCCTCGAGAGCACTGACATCTCCTTTCAGCGCCTCACAGACAAAGTCGTCGAAGTACACCGAAAGGTGATCCTTTTCGTTGCGCTTGACTTTACGGTCGAAAATGACTATTCGCTCCAGCGTATGGCTCAGCGCGATGACACTGAAAGCCGTGTCATACTGCTGCTGCTCGCCCACAAAGAGAAAGCGCACCTGCGCGTCGTTGAGCATATAGGTGACTTGCGCCCCGCTGCTTGTCGCGTAGAAAGGTATGGTAGTGACACGTATGCCGTACGCGCCGAAGTCGACGAAATGGGTCTCGGGCTTGTTTTGCGAGAAGACTGCGATGTTTTCCTGCACGCCGACTCCATGGCGCAGAAGCGCGATAGAGACTTTCTTCACATTCTCGGCGAAGCTCTTCCAAGAGACGGGAACCCACTTCCCGGCATCGTAGTCGCGGTAGCTCATAGCCGCGCGGTCGCCGTAGCGCTTTGCCTGCGACTCTATCAGCTTTGACAGATGGCAATTGTTCTGCATAAGGACAGAAAGTTTACGGAAAACCCGCTGCGGTAAGGCTCTTTCCCGCCCATTCGGCAAGTCTTCTTCGCACAAAGTTATTTATAAATCGCAGAAAGCCGCCTTGCAGCGCGTGTCTTTTTGACTTTTGTCAAGCTGCGCCGCCCGCTTGCGCTCCCCTGCCGCCAAGATGCGGCGGACGCAAAGCGGGGTCAGTCGTCGTCACGGCGCACCCCCTCCACCGCGCCGTCAAAGGGCGTGTGGTCTGGATTGGGATTCTGGCGCGAGTAGCGGCTCACGCTCAGAATGATGCCCATATACGCACAGAAGATGAGGGTGGACGTACCGCCACGGCTGATGAGCGGAAGCGGCTGTCCCGTGACCGGAGCAAGCCCTACGGCGACAAGCATATTGGCCAACGCCTGCAACACCATCATCATCGTGAGCCCAAGGGCGAGGAAAGGCGGGAAAGTACGCTCGCACCGTCCAGCCATACGCCCTACGCGGATTAGCAGTATGACATAAAACATCACGACGAAGAAAGCCCCGGCAAGACCAAGTTCCTCTATAATGATGGCAAAAATAAAATCAGAGAATGCCTGGGCGAGGAAGTCGCGCTCAACGGAGTTTCCCGGCATTTTCCCGACGACATTGCTTGAGGCTATGGCAATGTTGGCATGCGCCACCTGCGCGTTGTTGGCAAGGTCGAATTTTTCCGGGTCCGTATCGTTGTCGTGCGACGCGTGGTCGTCCAGACGGCTTACCCACGTGTCTACACGGTGGAAGACATGCACTTTCTTCACAAGCTGGTCCTGCCCGGCGGCACGCAGTGCGGAATAGCTGCCCAGCACCAGCGCGCAAAGCAGGACGAGCGAACCAATGACCTTGCCTATCTGGAGTAGCGGGACGCGCCCCACAAACATCATCAAGAGAACCACAGCCGAGAGCAAAGCCGCCGTGGAGAAATTCTCTGGAACGATCAGCACGACTATCGGTCCCGCCACACACAATATATATTTCATTGCACTGCGACTCGCGCCGTCCTTCTGCTGCGTACGCGAAAGGATAAGCGCCACGGCCACTATCACCGCGAGCTTTGCCACTTCGGAAGGCTGAAAACTGAAAAGCCCCAAGTCTATCCAGCGGCTGCCCTCGTTTGTAGCCTTTCCGAAAAGCATGGTATACAGCAAAAGCAGAAAGGAGGCGGGCACCATTATGATAGGCAGGATGCGGTAGGTGCGGCAAGGAATGCAGTGCAACACCCATACCACAAACGTGCCCAAGCACAGGAACACGGCCTGGCGCAGAAGCGGAGCAAGGTAGCTCCCGTCCTTATACGCCAACGCACTTCCCGCGCTGAACACCTCCACCAAAGAAATAGCGCACAGGAAGAAGTATATCACCCAAATGCCGCTGTCTCCCATAAAGTATTTTCCAAGCGAGGTCTTCATAGTCTGCCTGTCCTTTCGCGTTTTGCCCCCAAGAGAGCTTACTTATGCCTACTGTCTCTGCCACCCGCGCACCCAAGCCTTGAACTGCTCGCCGCGGTCTTCCATATTATGGAAAAGGTCGAAGCTCGCGCAACACGGGCTAAGCAGCACCGTGTCGCCCTTCTGCGCCATGCGCACGGCGTTCTCCATACACTCCGCCATGCTGTGCGTGTCTGCAACGGGCAGACCCAGCGCGTCAAAGCTGTCGTGCAGTTTGGCATTGTCCGCGCCCATATACACAAGGGCGCGGCATTTCTCCTTCACGAAGGGGATTATCTCCGCGTAGTCGTTCCCCTTGTCCTTTCCGCCCAATATCAGCACGACCGGCGTGCGCATGCTCTCCAAAGCGCAGTAGCAGGCATCCACGTTGGTGGCTTTCGAGTCGTTCACAAAATGTATGCCGCGCACCGTACCCGCTTTCTCCAAGCGGTGCTCCACACCGGGAAAGTCGGACAACCCCGCCCGCACCACCTCGGGCGCGACACCGGCGGAAAGCGCTGCAATGGCAGCGGCGAGGCAGTTGCGCAAATTATGCGTACCCGGCAGGGAAAGCTCCGATAGCGGCATCTCGAAATGCACGGGGGCTTTTACTACAAACTTGTCCCCGTCCGCATAGCCGGCGGACGCGTCCTCGTTTTTGTCAGAAAAACCGCACAAGCGGCTTTCCGCGTCACGTTTGGAGAGTTCAACGGGCACATGCTCGTCACCGCGCCAATATATAAAGGTGTCCTCCGGTCGCTGATTTTGCAGGATACGCATCTTAGAGTCTACATAGTTCTGCATACAGAAGCCGTAGCGGTCAAGATGGTCGGGCGTTATGTTGAGCAACACGGCTATGTCGGCACGGAAGTCATACATATTGTCCAGCTGGAAAGACGACAGCTCTATGACGTACGTCTTGTGCGGCGCACGCGCTACCTGCAAGGCAAGGCTGTGGCCTATGTTGCCCGCAAGCCCCACGTCCTCACCAGCCTTTTGGAGAATATGGTATATGAGCGAGGTGGTGGTAGTCTTTCCGTTGCTGCCCGTGATGCATATCATCCGCGAGCCGGTATAACGTCCCGCAAACTCTATCTCGCTGAGGATGGGCGTGCCGCGTCCGGCGAGCTTGCCCACCATCGGGGCTGTGTCGGGTATTCCGGGGCTTTTCACTGCCTCGTCCGCCCGCAGCACCTCAGCCTCGGTATGTCCGCCTTCTTCCCAGCGTATGCCGCACTCGTCAAGCATCGCCTTGTATCGGGGCTGTATCTGTCCCATGTCGGAGACAAACACCTCGTAGCCCTCTTTCTGCGCGAGTATGGCGGCTCCTACGCCACTCTCGGCCGCCCCAAGGACGACCAAACACTTCTTTTCTGACATATTTCTCCTTTCCTTTTCCCGTCTGCCCGTCATCTTATCTTCAGCGTGATGATGGCAAGGGCGGCAAGAAGTATCGTTGTTATCCAAAAACGCACGGTTATCTTCGACTCGTGCCAAGCTCCGCGCGGCCAGTTGCGCAGCACGTAACGGCATGCGGGGTCGAGCTGCTCGGGCAATACGCGGAAATTGTCGTGTATCGGCGTGCGCTTGAAAATGCGCTGCTTGCGCCCGCGCCGCTTCCCGAGCTTGAAGTATTCCACCTGCAATATCACGCTCAGGCTCTCTAAGAGGAATACGCCGCAAAGCACGGGTATGAGCAGTTCCTTGTGGATTATGATGGCGAGCACGGCTATCACGCCGCCTATCGTAAGCGACCCGGTGTCACCCATAAAGACCTGGGCGGGATATGCGTTGTACCAAAGGAAACCAATCAGCGCGCCGACCATCGCGCAGGTGAAAATCACCAGTTCCTGCGACTGCGGCACATACATAATGTTGAGATACGAGGCGTACTCTATGTGGCTGGACACATACGCCAAGATGCCCAGCGCAATGCATATTATAGCGGAGTTTCCTGCCGCCATTCCGTCCATGCCGTCGTTGAGGTTAGCCCCGTTCGACACCGCCGTGATGACAAAGATGGTCACCAGCACAAAGACCACCCATCCCGCCGCTCTCTTGTGCTTCCCGCAGAAGGACGTGAGCGTGGCGTAGTCGAAATTGTTGTTCTTCACGAAGGGGATAGTAGTAAGCGTGCTTTTCACTGGCTGGCTCTTGTGCACAATCTCCGTGGTCTCGCCGCTGCGCTTCATCTCTATGTTTTCCCTGATCGTAGCGTCCGGACTAAGGTAAAGCGTAAGCCCCACGCCAAGACCGAGAAGCACTTGCCCCACTATCTTGTATCGTCCGGGCAGCCCGTCCTTGTTTTTCTTGAAAATCTTGATGTAGTCGTCAAGAAAGCCAAGGATGCCGAGCCAGACGGTGCTGACGAGCATCAGTATCATATATATGTTGCGCAGACGCCCGAGCAGGAGGCAAGGCACGAGGACGGCAACGATGATGATGATGCCGCCCATCGAAGGCACGCCTATTTTCTTCACGCCGAACGGGTCTATCTTCTCGTCGCGCTGCGTCTCGCTGATGTGCCGCCGCTTCATCCACTTTATGAAATACTCGCCGAACCATGCGGATATGACGAGCGCGAGCATCAGAGCCAGCAGGGCGCGGAAGGAGATATATCCCCACAGGCCGGAGCCGGGCACGCCGAATTGCTCCAAGAAACGGAAAAGGTAGAATAACATCCTTGTCGTCTGTTTTTGCGGGAAAACTTACAGCCCGAAAGCTTTTCTTATCTCCTCGTGGTCGTCAAAGTGGTGCTTCACCCCTTTTACTTCCTGGTAGGGTTCGTGTCCCTTGCCAGCGACAAGTATCACGTCGCCCGGCTGAGCCAGCATAGTGGCCGTGCGTATGGCCTCGCGGCGGTCGGCAATGCTCACCACCTTTTTCATCTGCTCGTCGTCAAGTCCGGCAAGCATATCGTTGATGATGTCCTGCGGCTCTTCGAAGCGCGGATTGTCGCTCGTGATTATCACGCGGTCGCTCTGCTTCACGGCTTCCTGCGCCATAAGCGGGCGCTTGCCTTTGTCGCGGTTGCCGCCCGCGCCGCACACGGTGATGACCTTTCCCTTTCCGCGCACAATCTCGTTGATGGCGGCAAGGACGTTCTCCAGCGCGTCGGGCGTATGGGCATAGTCGACAATCGCACTGAAACCCTGCGGCGAGCGTATCGCCTCAAAACGTCCATTTACGGGATGGAGCGTGGAGAGCACGCGCAGCACCTCTTCGGGCGTATGTCCCAGCATTTTCGCTGCGCCGTACACGGCGAGGAGGTTTGACACATTGAAGCGTCCCACGAAGCGCACGCTTACCTCACGGCCGTCTATGTCGAGCAACATGCCCTCTATGCTCTCCTCCAGGATGCGTCCCTTGTAGTCGGCAGCGGTGCGGGTGGAGTAAGTGCGCACGGCGGCTTTGGTGTTTTGCACCATCACCATCCCGTTTCGGTCGTCTGCGTTGGTGACGGCAAAAGCGTCCTTCGGCAGTGCGTCGAAGAATGCTTTCTTGGCATCGCGGTAGTTTTCAAAAGTCTTGTGGTAGTCGAGATGGTCGCGCGTCAGATTGGTAAAGATGCCGCCCGCAAAGCGAAGTCCGCCGATGCGCTTCTGGTGGATGGCGTGGGACGAGCATTCCATAAAGGCATACTCGCAGCCAGCCTCAACCATACGCGCAAGCAGAGCGTTCAACGTTATCGGGTCCGGCGTGGTATGGTCTGCGGGTATCTCCTCCCCGTCTATGTAGTTGCATACGGTGGAACAGAGTCCGCACTTGTAGCCAAAGGCGCGGAACATATTGTACAGGAGCGTGGCGATAGTGGTTTTGCCGTTTGTGCCGGTGACTCCCACAAGCCGCAGCTTTGAGGTGGGGTCGCCGTAGAAGCGCGTGGCTACCTTGCCCACGCAGTCTTCGGTGTCGTCCACGCGCACAAAGGTCACGTCCTCCGTAGCCGCAGCGGGGATGTCCTCACACACCAGCACGGCGGCCGTGCCCTGTTCGATCGCCTTTGAGATATAGGCATGACCGTCCGTCTGCGTGCCTTTTACCGCAATGAAAAGGCTGCCCGGCCCGGCTTGGCGCGAGTCAATGCACACGCCCGTTATTTCCCGCTGGAGAGAGCCTTTCGCATCTTTTACCTCCACGCTTTCAAGTATGTCCGACAGTGTCATTTCCGTATGTTTTTCCTATTCGTAAGCTATTGTTTTTTCTTCGCGGAGGCGGCACGCTGCTTTTGCGCCTTTTCGTTTTCCGCCTTCACTGCCTCTTTCTTCTTGGGTTTCGTTGCGTCCTTTGCAGGCTTTTTCTTTTCCTCTGCCTTCACAGCCGGCTTTTCCTTTTTCTGCACGGGCTTCTTCGCGGCTGGCTTTTCCGTTTCCGCTTTCTTTACCTCCGCAGCCTTGGGCGCAGGTTTTGGCTGTACGGCGTGCACGCGTGCCGCGCTGTCTGCCTTCACGCTGTCAGGATTTAGTACTGGCTTTGCTGCCACGGTGTCCGCAAGCTCTTCCTCCCATTCTTTCGGGTCTCCAAGCATAAGGTCTATTTCTTCGCCCTTGCGGTAGCGGTAGCCGGGCTTCAGACTTTGGGTGCTTACGCGCCCGCGTCCTTGTACATGGACACGAAGACCGAGCTTTTCCAGACGGAAGAGCGCGTCGCGCAGTCCGTATCCGCGCACGTCAGGCACTTCGCCCTCGGTCTTTCCGCCGTTGCTCATAAGCGTAAGCGCGTTTCCGCCCAAGGTTGACACGCCCCAAACGGCACGTCCGTCTTCGGAAGGCAAAACGTTTCCGCCGAATTTCACGCCGAGCTGCTCAAGGACGGACGCGGCGGCAGCCATGTTGCCTGCGCCGACGAGCGGGAGGTGATTGTTGGCCGTGTCGCGTGCGCCGGAGAAGTCGTCAAGCCGGCGTTGCGCCATCACCGTCTCCGCCACGCGGCGGAAAACCGGGGCGCACATCGTGCCGCCGGAGGCCGGGCTGCTGCGGTGTATGCACACGATGCAGGAGTACTCGGGCTTGTCTGAGGGGAAATAGCCGGCAAAAGAGATGAGGTACTTGGAGGAGAAACCCGCCTTTGTCCATACCTGCGCCGTGCCGGTCTTGCCCGATACGCGGAAATGGCGGCTTCCGGCCTTCCGACCCAACCCTTGCGTCACCACGGACTCAAGGCAGTACTGTATGTCGCGCACAGCTTCGGGCTTTGCCATATGCTCGCGCAAAACGGTGACGGGATACTCTTTCACCACTTCTCCGTCACGCAGCACCGCCTTCACGAGGCGCGGCCGCAGGAGCTTGCCGTTGTTGGCTATGCCGTTGTAGAAGTTCAGCGTATTGATGGGCGGTATCTGCGTCTCGTAGCCGATGCTCATCCAGGGCAAGGCTGTGTTGGACCAGTTGCTCTTGTCGGGGGCGGGCATACGTATGCGCGGCTTCTTGTACTCGGCAAGCGGGATTTGCAGGTCCTCCGCCGTACCTACGCTGTAAATGCCCTTGACGAAACGGCGCGGGTCGTTGTGGTAGAAACGGTCTATGAAAGTGCTCACGCCGACGTTGGACGACTTTTGCAGAATCTGCGGGACGGTCAGCACGCCGTTTCCGCCACTGCGCCAGTTGGCGTCGCGCATCTTGCGGCCGTACATTTCCTTCACGCCGTGCTGCACGTCTACGGCATCGTCTATGTGCAGGTAGCCGTCGTTCATAGCCACGAGGAAGGACATAGGCTTGAAGACGGAGCCGGGCTCAAACATCAGGCTGACGGCATAGGGCGAAATTTCCTTGAACGTGCCGTCCGCCGTCTTCGAGAGCGAGGTCATCGCTTTGATGTCGCCCGTTGCCACCTCCATAAGTATGCACACGCCAAACTCGCAGCCGCCGTATTCCGTTTCCAGCTCGTTGAGCTTGTCCGAAAGGGCTTTCTCGCACACGTCCTGCATGGCGACGTTCAGCGTAGTCTGTATGTCGCAGCCGTTCTCTGCGGGCTTGTCCGTAATGGTAAGGTAGCGGTTGAGCACTTTCTGCCTGTGCCCAAAACCGGGCTTGCCGCGCAGGATGGAGTCAAAGGAAAGCTCGAGTCCTGTGCGCGCGCTGTCTCCCCTGCCCTTGTAGAGATCGCCTATCGTGCGTATGGCAAGCCGCCCGTACGGGTTGTTTCGCGTCTTTATCTCCTCGGTGTGGAAGCCGCCGCTGTTGGGCGAAAGGCGGAAGAGGGGCAGCTCTTTCAGCTGTCTGTACTGTATGTAGGAAATGCGTTTCTTGTAAAGCAGCCAGTTGTGGCTTTTCTTGCGCCGTCCCTCCATAAGGTGGGCGCGCATCTGCTGCGGGTCGACGTCGGAAAGCACGCGGCGCATGCCCTGGCAAATGCTGTCCATCGAGTTTTCGAGGATGGAGTCGCGGCGGTGCTGGTCTTTCACCAACCGCGCAGAGTCTTTCTCCCAGGACATGAAGTCCATAAAGATTTTGTACTCGGGCAGCGAAGAGGCAAGCAGTTCGCCGTTGTCGGCGAGTATATTCCCGCGCGTGGGGGGCAGCGGCTCGTTGGCGCGTTTGTAGCGCTCTGCCACGGCCATCCAATAGCCTTTGCGTACGGTCATGGTATACCCTGCCTTGACCAGTACGGCTACGAAGCCCACGACAAGCAGAGCCGCCACGAAGCCATAACGCGGCATCACCTTTCCGGCGGGAAAATTCATTCTTCGTCTACTTTTAGGTTATAGGACGGCGTGACCGACGTCTGCAAGGCAGTGTCGGCCAGACTCTCTTCTATGACACTGCGGCGCGTGCGCTCTTTCAGCTGGCTCATCCGCGTGAGCGCCTTGTAGCGGCGGTCAAGCAGAGTGTCTGTGAGGGCTTTTGTGGTGATCATCTCCTGCTGGCAGGAGTAGCGGCCGCTTACATAGACTATCATCATCAGCACGACCATAACGATGAACCAGAAATTTTTCCTGAACCACCCTTTCGTCAGCAGGTCTCCGCCGACGATGATGCGGAGGCTGAAGGAAGTGTGCGGGCGCTCAACTTCCTCCTGGTCGTCAGCGGTAAGGCGGCGCAGCAGACTCCCGGCAGAGCTGTCCTCTCCGCCGCGCCCCAGCGCTTTCTCCGCTGCGTCTTTCGCCGCACGCTCTTTTTCGTTCTTTTCCTTTGTCTCTTCTTCCATAGGTCGAGGGAGATTTTGCTTTCCTCCTATATATAATAAGGTATGCTCCACGCGGAAAGACCGCGCGCGCCCGTCACACCTTCTCTGCGATGCGCAGCTTGGCCGATCGGCTGCGGGGATTGCGCTCCTGCTCTTCCTGCGTGGGCACTATCACCTTGTTGTTTACCGCCCGGAGCGGCGAGAGTCGGCGGCCGTAAAAGTCCTGCTCCACCTTTCCGTCCGCTCTTCCGCTGCGCATGAAGTTCTTCACCATGCGGTCTTCCAGCGAATGGTAGGTTATCACGGAAAGGCGGCCGCCGGGGCGCAACACGCGCACAGCGGCGTCAAGCAACTCGGAGAGCGCGTCCATTTCATGGTTCACCTCGATGCGGAGAGCCTGAAAGACTCTCGCGAGCTCTTTCTTCTCGCGCTCGCGCGGCATCAGCGGGCGCACTATCTCAAGCAGGTCGTTTATTTTGCGCACCTCGCGCTGCCCCCGCGCCTTTACTATGGCGGCGGCGATGCGGCGGCTGTTTTTGAGCTCGCCGTAAAGGTAAAGCACGTCGGCGAGACGCTCCTCTGTATAGCGGTTCACCACGTCGGCGGCGGTGTCCCCGGCACGCCCGTTCATGCGCATGTCAAGGGGCGCGTCAAAACGGAAAGAGAAACCGCGCTCCGCGTCGTCGAAATGGTGGCTCGAAACGCCGAGGTCGGCAATCAGCCCGTCCACTGCTTCCACGCCGTAATAGCGCATCCAGTTGGCGAGGTAGCGGAAATTGCTGTACACGAAGGTGAAACGCTCGTCTCCTTCGGGCGCATTGGCACGGGCATCGGCATCCTGATCGAAAGAGTACAGGTGGGCGTGTCCGTCCATCCGCCTCAATATCTCGCGGCTATGGCCTCCGCCCCCGAAGGTGGCATCCACATACACGCCGCCGGGACGCACTGACAGTCCGTCCACGCTCTCGCCAAGCAAAACCGGTATGTGGTATTCCATTAGAGTATTTCTGTGTTTTTTCCTATTAGACCTGCACGCCCCGCAAGGCTTTCCCTCAAAGCGCGCCCAGCGCGGCGGCCAGTTCGTCATCGGAGAGGAAACGCGCAGAGCGTTGCTCTGCGCCCCATATCTCCACGCGGTCGTCCACGCCGATAAAGCATACCTCGTGCTCTATGCCGCACTCGTCCATAAAACGGCGCGGCATGATGAAGCGGCCGTTGGCATCAAGCGAAAACTGCACCGCGCCTGCCATAAACTGCCTGAATATCATAGCCTCGCGCCCGTTCCAGCGCGAAAGGCGCGACCGCAGACTTTCCACCTCGGCTTCCCATGCCGCTGCGGTATAGACCGACAAGCAGGGCTGAAACACATCACGGCGCAACACCATCCCTGCCCCTTCTTCGGGCAGGGCACGGCGGAACTCAGAGGGGAAGAACACCCTTCCCTTCGCGTCCACTTTCGCCGTGTATGTACCGGAGTATATCATCGCGTATGCTTTGAATTTCCAAAAGTACGCACTTTCCCCCACTTTTCCCCACCGGCGTGGTAAAAATTGTATTTTTCTGTCCGCAAGCCCTGTCGAGGGGCACGCGAGCGGTGTTTTTCCTATCTTTGCATAACCCGTGCTGCGGTTCGGCTGCTCAAGCAAGCTTGGCCGCGCTCACCTTGCTACGGCTTTGCATAACCCGTGCTGCGGTTCGGCTGCTCAAGCAAACTTGACCGCGCCCCGACACAGCACGGCACATTCCCACCCACACAAAACTCCCCTATGACCGCAACCATCATCATCTTGGCTGTATCGGCCATACTCTTCGTAAGCGGACGCGTGCGCTCCGACCTTGTGGCCGTATGCGCCGCACTTACGCTTGTCATCACCGGCGTGCTCACGCCCGAGGAAGCCCTCGCGGGCTTTTCAAGCCCCATCGTGGTGATGATGGCGGGACTTTTCATCGTGGGAGGAGGCATCTTCGGCACGGGCCTGGCCAAGCAGGTGGGGACAAGCATACTCAACCTCGCCGGCAAAAGCGAGACGCGGCTCTTCGTACTGCTGATGCTCACCACCGCCGCAGTCGGTGCATTCGTAAGCAACACGGGAACAGTAGCGCTGATGCTGCCCATCGTCGTGAGCCTTGCCCGCGCAGCGGGTTTCTCGCCCGCTCGGCTGCTGATGCCCCTGGCCTTCGCGGGAAGCATGGGCGGCATGCTCACGCTCATCGGCACGCCGCCCAACCTTATCGTGCGCGACGCGCTTGCGGAAGCCGGATATGACGCGCCGGGCTTCTTTACCTTTACGCCCATCGGCGTCATCTGCATCGCGGTGGGCACGCTCGCGCTCATCCCGCTCTCGCGCCGTTTCCTGAAAGACCGGGGGGCGAAAGGGGGAAAGCGCGGAGGCAAAACGCTTCAGCAGCTTGCCAAGGAATACAAGGTGGGACAGAGCATTACGGCTCTGCGCATCTCGTCCGGCTCGAATATGTGCGGCCACACGCTGAAAGAACTCGACATACACGGACGCTACGGCGTGAACATTCTCGAGATAAGGCGCGGAGGCGGACAGAAGACCGCTCCGCTTGGGCGCGTAGAGCAATTTGTACTGGCGGACGTGGCTCTCTCGCCGGACGACGTGCTGTATGCCGAGGGACCGGACGAGGGACTGCGCCTTATGGCAGCGGACTACTCCCTTGAAGCGGTGAAAGCGGCAAAGCGCCAACGGCTGGGATTCTACGAGGTGGGGATGGCGGAGATTTTGCTCCTTTCCGAGTCCTCGCTCGTGGGGCACACGGTGGAGGAGGCGGGCTTCCGCCAGACATACGGACTGAACGTGCTGGGCATTCGCCGTCACGACGACTATCTGCTTTCCGACCTCAAGACCCGCAAACTGCACGCGGCGGACATTGTGCTTGTGCAGGGACCGTGGGACAACATAGCGCGGCTTAACGCGCACGACGGACGGGAATGGGTGGTGATAGGCCAGCCGCAGGAACAGGCCGCGCGTGTCACGATAGACTACAAAGCGCCCGTGGCAGCGGCCATCATGCTGCTGATGGTGGCGACCATGGCTTTCGACTTCATTCCGCTCGCGCCTGTCACGGCGGTGATGCTGGCGGCGGTTGCAATGATATTCACGGGCTGTCTGCGCAACGTGGAAGCGGCGTACAAAAGCATCAACTGGGAGAGCATCATACTCTTTGGGGCTATGCTGCCCATGTCCACCGCACTCGAGAAAACGGGCGCGTCCGCGCTCATATCGCAAGGCCTCGTCCACTCGGTCGGCTCGTACGGTCCGTACGTGCTGCTTGCGGCCATCTACGTCGCCACCTCGCTGCTCACTTTCTTTATATCCAACACGGTGACCGCCGTACTCATGGCACCCATCGCCTTGGCGGCCGCCACAGAGCAAGGCGTGAGCGCCGTGCCGCTACTCATGGCGGTGACGGTGGCGGCAAGCATGTGCTTTGCCTCTCCGTTCAGCACGCCGCCCAACGCGCTGGTGATGTCGGCGGGCGGATACAAGCCGGCGGACTACGTAAAGGTGGGACTGCCCTTGCAGGTGATTATGGGCATAGTAATGGTGCTGGCTCTGCCGCTTCTCTTCCCGTTTTGAGAGTAAGGGGATAAATTTTTCCCAACCAAGCAAAAAACGCGTACCCCACTCGCCCACCCCTCCGCGCCGTCTGAGAAAAAGGACGCAGGGCTTTTGCGCATATTCTCCGCATATATGCAGCGCGGGAGACCGTGAAGATTTAAGTTTATTTATGACTATATCCCGCGCGAGCGCGACTTCGGTACGACGGAAAGGGACTTCGCGGCTCGAGAAAGGGACTTTTTCGGGACTAAGACCGGCTTTGTAGCTACGGGAATAGGGACAGGAAAAACTAAGACCGGCCTTTTTGGCTCGTAACTCATTGACTTTCAACGTCGCCAGAAGCAAAAGGGACGCGCCATCCGGCACGTCCCTTTTTCCTTATACAAATATAATCATTTTTCCGGCGATTTCCAAATCGCGCCTTACGGCTAATATGCAGAAGAAATGGGGCAAACTGCATATTTATGCAACACGCACGCGACGCGAAGCCGCCTCCTAAGCGGGCTGCTTACTTGAGTTTCTCCTCAAGCTTTGCAAGCATGTCGCGCGTCATGGTGTCGAGGTCGTACTCCGGCTTCCAGTCCCACTCCTGACGGGCGCAGATGTCGTCCAGACTGTCGGGCCAGGAGTCGGCATTGGCCTGCTTGAGCGGGTCCACCTTATACTCCATCTCGAAAGCGGGCTTGTACTTCTTGATGGCTGCAAACACGCCCTCGGGGTCGAAGCTCATCGCCGCGATGTTGAAGGCATTGCGGTGCACAAGGCGGGCAGGGTCTGCCTCCATCAGCTCCACAGCTGCGCGGAGCGCGTCGGGCATGTACATCATGTCCATGTATGTGCCCTTGCCAATGGGGCAGACAAACTTCTCGCCGCGCACGGCCGAATAGTAAATGTCGCAGGCATAGTCTGTCGTGCCGCCGCCCGGAGGAGTGACGTAGGAAATGAGTCCCGGGAAGCGCACGGCACGCGTGTCCACGCCGTACTTGCGGAAATAGTAGTCAGAGAGAAGCTCCGTGGTCACTTTCGACACGCCGTAGATGGTACGCGGGCGTTGGATGGTGTCCTGCGGCACATTGTTGGCGGGTGTCTCGGGACCGAAAGATCCGATGCTGCTCGGCGTGAAGACAGAGCAGCCGTGCTCGCGGGCCACCTCAAGCACGTTCCAAAGCCCGTCGATGCCTATCTTCCAGGCCAGCTGCGGACGGCCCTCGGCCACGACGCTGAGGAGTGCGGCAAGGTTGTAGATGGCGTCCACATTGTGCTTCGCCACGACCTCTGCAATCTGCTTTCCGTCGGTCACGTCGCAAATTTCCGCCGGACCGCTCTCAGCGAGCGCACCCTTAGGGGCTGCGCTGGGGATGTATCCGCACACAACATGGCTGTCACCGTACACGCCACGCAATTTCATGGTGAGTTCCGAGCCTATCTGCCCGGTAGCTCCAATCACCAGTATGTTTTTCATATCCTCCTAAAAAAGTATGTCCTTATTTTGTGCTGCAAAGATAGTGCAAAGTGAGAGGAAAGTAAAAGATGAAAGCCCGCGCTTTCATCTTTTGCTTTGCCGAACTGCTGCCTATCTTATCCAAAGATAGTGCAAAGTGAGCGCAATCAAGCTTGCTTGAATTGCCGAACTGCAGCCTAGCTTATGAAAAGATAGTGCAAAGTGAGCGCAATCAAGCTTGCTTGAATTGCCGAAGTGCAGCCCTATTTCCGAAAAGGCGGCACGCGGCGGCGGCGCGTAAGGCAGAAAAGTGCTTACTTTGCATCATAAGAAAGCGAAAGCTAAGTCAAAACAGTTTTTCAGTATGTACGGAAAATTCCAACAACACCTCCAGCAGGAGCTGAAGGACATCCGCGAGGCCGGACTCTACAAGGAGGAGCGCCTCATCGAGGGGCCGCAGCAGGCAGCCATACAGGTAAAGGGCAAGGAAGTACTCAACTTCTGTGCCAACAACTACCTCGGCCTCTCCAACCACCCGCGCCTCATCCAGGCCGCAAAGGACATGATGGACAAGCGCGGCTACGGTATGTCGAGCGTGCGCTTCATCTGCGGCACGCAGGACATGCACAAGCAGCTCGAGAAAGCTATCTCTGACTACTTCCACACCGAGGACACCATTCTCTACGCGGCTTGCTTCGACGCAAACGGCGGCGTATTCGAGCCGCTTCTCACTGCGGACGACGCAATCATATCCGACGCGCTCAACCACGCTTCCATCATCGACGGCGTACGCCTCTGCAAGGCTAAGCGCTACCGCTACGCCAACGCGGACATGGAGGACCTTGAGCGACAGCTGCAGGCAGCCCAGGAGCAGCGCTTCCGCGTCATCGTGACCGACGGCGTATTCTCCATGGACGGCAACGTGGCTCCCGTGGACAAGATTTGCGACCTCGCCGAGAAGTACGACGCGCTGGTAATGGTTGACGAAAGCCACTCCGCCGGCGTTGTAGGCAAGACGGGCCACGGCGTTAGCGAGTTTTTCGACACATACGGACGCGTAGACATATACACAGGTACGCTCGGCAAGGCTTTCGGCGGCGCAATGGGCGGCTTCACCACAGGACGCAAGGAGATTATCGACATGCTGCGCCAGCGTTCGCGCCCTTACCTCTTCTCCAACTCCGTAGCTCCCGCTATCGTGGGCGCCGCGCTCGAGACTTTCAAGATTCTCGGCGAGAGCGATGCCATACACGACAAGCTGGTGGAGAACGTCACCTACTTCCGCGACAAGATGATGGCGGCCGGCTTCGACATCAAGCCCACGCAGAGCGCCATCTGCGCAGTAATGCTATACGATGCCAAGCTCTCGCAGGAGTACGCCGCGAAGCTGCAGGACGAGGGCATTTACGTGACGGGCTTCTACTATCCCGTTGTGCCCAAGGGCGAAGCCCGCATCCGCGTGCAGATATCCGCCGGACACGAGCGCGAACACCTCGACAAGTGCATCGCCGCCTTCATCAAGGTGGGCAAGGAACTGGGCGTGCTTAAATAACGTCCTACAAAACGGCCTGAGCAAGACGGCATCCCGATGCCGCACCGCAAAGAAAAAGCCGCCGTCCCTCGCGGGACGGCGGCTTTTATTGTGTGCTTCTTTTCCTTACTGGCGGAAAATAGGCATAGAGGCAGTCGCGCTGGTAAGCACGAGCTGGTTGAGACTGTTTACGGAAAGGCTGAGCACCTCTCCAGTGGGGTTCTTGGACACCGTGTTGTCCACGACGGTGATAGAACCCGCACCCGTGGTGTAGTCATAGGTGTAAAGTCCTTCGCCGTTTACGTCGCCCATCATGAAGCCGCACGTGCCGTCATCGTTGAACGCCACGCCCCAAGTCTCGTCCGCGCTGTAGTACTCGGAATTGGCGATGGGGATGCCGGCGCACGGAAGGCCGCGGAAAGTGGCACGCTCCGTGTAAGTCGGGGTGTCACGGTTGGTGACATAGGTGCGGTAGCGCACAGTCATAGCGTCGAAAGTGCGCTGCCAAGCCACGTATACCTCGGCGTTGGGACGTCCCGTCTCGGGAGAGTCGTTAAACTGTGCCGTCACCATGCCCACAAGGGGGTTATAGGTGCAGTACGAAGTCACGCTGCTTCCGTACTTACCCGTTTCAAGGTTCTGCTTCACCAGAGTGCAGACAGTGTCGCCCTTTGCTCCGATGGAGAGGGAAACCACATAAGAGTTCGCGGCGTCGTTGGTGCTTTCCGACACCCAGTTGCCCAAGGTGAGCGTCTGCGGATAGGTGACGTTGTCGTCATCGTCTCCCGTTTCGTGGTTGCAGGAAGCGAAGCTCAAGGCTGCGGCAAAGAGGCACGCTGCGTATTTAAAGAGATTCTTCATTTTGTAGTCCTTTTGTGTCTGTCACGGGTCAGGGTTTTCAACGCCCGCCCCAGTTGGAAACGATATTGGGGTTGGTCTGGCGCTCCTGCTGCGGTATCTCCCACGTCCAGCGGAAGTTGTCAGCCGCAATCTTGAGCGCGTCAGCTTTGCCGGAAAGGATGCTTTCGTTGAAATTCTGCGGCTTGCGCTCGAAGCCCACGTTCCAGCGCTTGAGGCAGTCGAAGCGGAATCCCTCGCCCGCGAACTCGCGCGCCCATTCGTCCATCATCACCTGCTTGAGCTCGTCGCCCGTCTCCGTCACTTCTCCGCCAGAAGTCATGCGGTTTTCGCGGAGCTGCGTGAGGTAGAAGCGTGCCTGTTCTTCGTCAGGGGTGTCCTTGAGAATGCTGGCTTCTGCCAAGATGAGGTAAAGCTCTGCGGAGCGGAAAGGCTTGGCCATATTGTATGGGTAAGCGTAGTAGTAGCCCTTCTGAGACTCTTTGAGGATGGCGTTGTTGCCGCCGGAGAACTTCCAGAAAGCGTGTCCGCTGTCGCGCACGTCGCCGCGTCCGGAAATGCTGTAGTCGCTGTCCCACGTGCCGCCAAACCAGGGGCACACGAAGTACAGGTCACGGCGCACGTCATCGGAGCTGAAGAGATCCATGAAGTTCTTCGTAGGAAGATAGCTGGGGTTGTAGCCATAGAGGTCGTAGTAAGTGCTTCCGTCCTCGTTTTTCATGCTGCGGATGTCGTAGCCGATGAAAGCTCCCCACGACTGTCCCTGCTCCTCGTCGGTCTGTATGGGCTCGTAGATAATCTCGTTGCTCTTGTCAAGGCGCAGCATAGTCTCCATGTCCGCTGCCGAAGTGAGCGGGTAGGAGTCTATCACGCGCTGTGCCTGGTCGATGGCGAGGTCGTACTGCTTCGTGTTGATGGCGAAACGGGCATTGAGCGCCACAGCAGCGTCGTAGCCGGGCTGGTGCACGGACGAGCTGCCGATGCTCGTATTGTCGTAGCCCATCAGCAAGCCGCGCTCAAAGTTGACCTTGGCGCTGTCGAGGCAGTCCTGGATGTACTTGCAGGTGACAGCCATCGTCGTGCGTGCGGGCTTTGCGTTGGCGTCCACAGTCTCCACGATGGGCAAGCCCAAGTCCGTGCCTGCGGTAGCCGCGTCGTAGCGGTTGCAGTACTTCGTCAGAAGGTTGGTGTACGCATACGCACGGCTGAAATAGGCCGCGCCGCGGTAGTAGTACCCCTTAGCCATCTGCTCCTTCGCCGTACCCGCGCCCATAAAGGCGGGAAGGTGCTCGAGCATATCGTTGGCTTGGAGGATAAGCGAGTAATTGGCGCTCCAGATAGCGTCGCCGTCAAAGAGCGAAGAGGTGAACGTCCACTCGTTTATCTGATTGTAGCTGGCGCAAGTGACACGCTCGTTGAAGAGGTCGGTCTGCAGGTCGCTGAGGTACTGGTATACGCCGCCCGACATTGAGCGCAGCGACACGAGCAGTCCGTTGTAGTTGCGCTCCGCGCCGTCGAAAGTCTCCCAAGCCTGGTCGTTGGTCAGCGTCCCGACGGGATACTGGTCGAGCTCGCAGGAGGAGAGAGCCGCAAGGGCGGTCGCCGCGCAGAGAACACTCTTTATTTTGTTCACTTTCATATTGTGTCTTTTCTATTTATACGGTGTACAAACCCTATTGTCAGAACGTAACCTCTACGCCGAGCGTAAAGTCACGCGTCGCGGGGAAGTTGGAGAGAGAGATGTTGGTGCCAATCTCCGGGTCCGCGCCCTTGAAGGGAGAAACGGTGAAGATGTTGCGTCCCGTGAAGTTGAACCTTACGTTCTCGATGAACTTGGTGCGCTCCATCCAGTGCTTCGGAAGATCGTAGGAGAGCGACAGGTTCTTCAGACGCATGAAGGAAGCTTTCTCCAAGAGGGAGGTGTCAAACTGGCTGTCGGTGCCGTACGCGGGGTACTTGGCCTCGTCGCCCGGCTTCATCCAACGGTTGTAGATGTAGTCTTTGTCTACGTTGTAGCCGCTGGAAGCGTTGCCGTAGGACGTGGCAAAGTAGCGCGTGTTGTCCACGAGGTACTTGCCAATCACGTAGGTGAAGTCTGCCGTCAAGGTAAGCCCCTTCCACGCCAGCGTGAGGCCGAAGCCGCCCGTATGGGGTGCGGTAAGGCGCTTGCCGGTGTCCTGGTAGAGGTCGTCAATCTGCGACTCGTCCTTCGTCATCGTCTCGGGGTTGTAGTCGTAGCCGGCCTTGCCTTTATAGCCTACCTTGTACCACATGGGCTTTCCGTCCGTGCGGTCGATACCTGCGAAGATGGGCATATAGAAATTAAGGGACTTGCCCACCTGATAGCACAGGAGGTTACCCTTCATAGGCCACTCGTCGAGGTCGTAGAAAAGCTTGTCTATCTTGTTGGTGTTGTAGGCGTAGGTGGCGTGGAAGTTGAGGAACCAGTCGCGGGTCTTCAAGATGTCGTAGCCGAGCTCTACCTCGACGCCCCGGTTGCTCATCTCGCCGATGTTCATCGTCTGCGCGCTCATACCCGTTGTGAGGGGGAGCGGCATGGACATGAGCATATTCTTGGTCTTGCGGTTGTAGAGGTTGAGGTCTACGTGCAGCTTGCCGAAGAACGTTGCAGCGATGCCGATGTTGCCCTGTATCTGCTTCTCCCATCCGAGCTTCGAGTTGGGGAACTGTGCGTAGGCGTACGCGAGCTGGCCGCCGTACTGACCGCTTGCCGAGAGGGCGAAGTAGCCGTAGTTGCCAATCTCCGAGTTACCGGTCGAGCCGACGCTGGCAGAGAGGCGCAGGTCGGTGAGCCAGGAACGGGAAGCAAGCATAAAGTCTTCCTTTATGATGTCCCAGGCCAGGCCGCCGCTGACAAAGACCGCCGTGCGGTTGTCCTTACCGAAGCGGGAAGAGGCATCGGAGCGGACGGTGACATTGGCGTAGTACTTGTCCTTGAGCGCGTAGTCTGCACGTCCGAAGAAGGAGAGGTACTCCGTCTTGCTCTCGCTCTGCGAGGGATTCTCGGGCGTCGTACCGTTGGAAAGCAGCGCGAGGCGGTCGTCCTGTATGCCGGAAACAGAGGCAGAGAAGCCGTTGGCGTCGGACTTGATGCCCTCCTGTCCCAAAAGTACCGTAAAGAAGTGGTCCTTGCCGATGTTGAACTTGTACTCAGCCGTGTTGGTGATGGTCCACATAGTAGAGCGGCTGTGCGACTCGGAGCGCGTACCCGTGCTGCTCTCTACGGCGGCCAGGCCCATAAGCAAGCGGCGGCTGCTGCGCGTGTCGGTAGCGTAGAGGCCGAGCTGCGAGCGGATGGTCAGACCCTTGACGGGAGTGAGCTGCACAAAGCCGCTTCCGTTGTACACGATGTCCTTCATCGTGCGGGGCTGCTGCTGGAGGCAATACTTGGAGTCGAGGTCGCCCATACCCCAGACCTCGTGGTTCTTCTGCGACTCAGGATCGTAGGGATCCCAGTAGCGCGGCATCGTATAGACGGCGGTGGTGAAAGAGCGGATGTTGTTGTTGCCGTTCTGCGTGTAGCCGTCATACTCGCGCTCCGAGTAGGAGAAGCCCTGGTTGATGCCCACGGAGAGCCAGTCCTTCACCTTGCTCTCTATGTTGGTGCGCATGGTGGTGCGCTTGATGTTGGAGAACTGCGTCAGACCGGCCTTTTTCAGGTACGAGCCAGACAGGTAGTACGTCGTGCGCTCGCTGCCGCCGCGGATGCCAATCTCCGTGTTGTACATGGGGGCTGCGTTGTCGAAGCCGTACTTCTGCCAGTCGGTGTTTGCCCCGTGCTCCTTGTACTTGGTGTACTCGGTCGGGGAGATGATGTTGTTGAGAAACTGGAAGTCGAGCAGCTCGTCGGCGGAAGCGGGGTTGGCGATGGAGTTTGCCAACTGGCTCCAGCCAATCTTCTGGCTCACGGTCACCTGCGCCTTCTCGCCGGTGCGTCCGCGCTTCGTGGTGATATATATCACGCCGTTTGCAGCACGGGATCCGTAGATGCTCGTGGCGGATGCGTCTTTCAGAGTCGTGACGCTCTCGATGTCGCTGCTGTTGATGAGCGAAAGCATGCTTACGCCTACGGGCGTACCGTCTACGACGATGAGCGGCGTGGTGCTTGCGCTTACCGAGCCCTCTCCGCGGATGGTGATGGAAACGTTGTTCACGTTGCCCACGTCACCGGAGTTGTTGAGCACCTGCATACCGGACACCTGTCCCTGCAAGGCGTCAGCCACGTTGAGCACGGGCTTGCCCTCAACTACTTCGCCGCCCACTTTCTTCACGGAGCCGACCACGGTGCCGAGCTTCTTTGCCGTACCGTAGCCCACTACGACTGCCTCGTTCAGCTCGTTGTCGCGCAGCACCACGTTCACGTTTCCGGAGATGCTCGCCGTAGCGGCTTGCATGCCGATATAGGTGATGTTCAAGTGCTTGGCGGAAGCCGGGACATTAGAAAGGGTAAAATTGCCATTCTCGTCGGTGGTGGTAACTATCTTAGTACCGGCCACGCGGATGGCAGCTCCCATCACAGGCTCGCCGTGGGAGTCGGTCACCCGGCCCTTGACGCGCGTCTGCGCCGAAGCCGTTGCCGCGCCGAGCAGCAAGGCGGCTCCGAGGAGTACCAGTTTCTGTTTCTTCATATCACTTGGTTTAAAATTATTTTCTCTCCATCTTTCCGTCGCGCCGCCCGCGCCTCGCGGCGCACAGAGACGTTACGTTTCCGGGAAAGCACGCATTTCCCTTATCCTGCGCCGCACGCACGCGTAGCTCTGCCGTATGACGCAAAAAACCACCTGCCGACGGCCTCCCGGCCGCAGTAGATGTTTTCAAGGGTAAATGGATTAAGGTTTCCTAAAAGTAAAGAATAAGTCTGCTTAGTATACAGATGTGGGCAAAAGTAGTGCTTTTTCTTCTTTTGCAAGCCTTTTGGCAGAAAAAGTTGCAAACTTGTTACAAAACAACAGAACAAACCTTGCTTTTCTGCACATAAGCCGCCTTTTTATGCCGTCCGGGCGTTTAACAAACTTTTCGTAAGCCAGCGGGCGCGAGAAAGCGTTTCTCAAAAAATCTCAAACGAGTTGCAGGCGATGACGGCAAGCACCACGGCGGTGATGGCGGAGTAGAGCCAGTCGCGCTCGGAGACAAAATCGAGCAGCGAGAGCGCGACGCGCATGATGGGCGTAAGGATGAGCACCAGCACGCCGGTCTGTATCCACCCCACTGCGGTAAAACTGCACAGTCCGCCGAGTATGCCGCCCAACGTCGTGTACGTCTCCGGATGGGAGGCGGTGTAGCTGAAATGGGTATAGTCTTTCATCGGCTCCGAGCCGTGGTTTACCAGATAGAGCACACCGCCTATGAAAGCCACGAGGCAGGCAAGCGACACGCCCCAGCGGAGCGTGTTGCCGATGAGTTGTTGTATGTCGTGCTTTTGCCGCATTTCCTTGTCCTTATTATATATACAAATGTCTTCGTGTCCCGCGCGGCGGGCTATCCCCGACGCCGTGTCAGAATTTTCCCGCGAAGCCTTGGTAAATCATGTTGACTGCGACGAGCGTGATGGCTACGCAGAATATCTGCCTCAGCACACGCACGTCGAGCGTCTTGAGCAGCCGCGCGCCGGTCAGCGCGCCGAAAAGCACGCCTATCATGACGGGACAGGCAATGCCCGGCTCGATGTTGCCGCGCTGCACGTACACCACGGCGGAGGCGCACGCCGTCACGCCCATCATGAAGTTGGAGGTAGTGGTGCTAACCTTGAAGGGTACTTTCATTATACAGTCCATCGCCAGCACCTTGAGCACGCCCGAGCCGATGCCGAGCACGCCGGACAGCACGCCTGCCACGTACATCACGCCAAAGCCTCCGCCCACGTTGCGCAGCTGGTAGGAGCGCACGCTGCCGTCTTTCTGCGGCCATTCCCCGAAGAGCTTCAGCCGCTGTGCCGTGCGCGACCCTGTCACGCCGGCGTGGTCGCTCTTCTTGCGCTGCTGCATGGCAGCGGTAAGGAGAAGCACGAAGCCGTACACTACGGCAATGAAGTTGCTGTCAAGGTACACGGCCACTGCCGCGCCGCACACCGCGCCTATCGTCGTGGCTATTTCGAGAAACATGCCGAGGCGTATGTTGGTGATGCCCTCTTTCACGTAGGCGCTCCCCGACCCGCTCGACGTGGCTATCGAAGCCACGAGCGCAGCCCCGACGGCGTAATGGAAATCGACCCCGAAGCCGAGCGTCAGCACGGGTATCACCACCACGCCGCCACCGAGCCCCGTAAGCGAGCCGAGCAGTCCTGCACAGTAGGCCGCGGCAAGCAGTATGAGCGTAAAGGCTAATATCGTCATCTTGTCACAAAATTTCGCGCAAAGGTAAGACTTTTCTCCCGACCGCGCCGCGTCGGCCGCCCGCTGCCGCACCCAGCGGCAAGAAAAAGGGAGAACGGTGCGAACCTACACAGAAAACGGCGGGCGTGCCGCAATGGCACGCCCGCCGGGATGATATGCTGTGTCTGTCAGTGTCCGTTACCTTTTCAAGCAAGCCCCTTGCAGCCCTACTTCACGTCTACCTTGACGTTTTTGGCCGTAAGCTTGCCCGTAATCACGCGGTAGCGCGGCTGCTGCTTCTTGGCAGCCTGCGCCATCCTGCGCTTCTGCTCTTCCACGCCGCGGCTTTTCCACTCCTCCATGGTGTAGAACTCGCCCGTAGCGGGGTCGATGTACTTGGGCTGCGGCAGGGTATTGGTGGCGAGCGAGCCGCTTTCAGCGTCGCCATAGATAGGGTTGGACACGTGGCCGACCTCAGTCACTTCCACGTGAGCCAGACCCTGCGCCACCATCCCTATCTCCTTTGCGGCGGCGAGCGAGAGGTCTACGATGCCGTCCCGGCGGAAAGGCCCGCGGTCCGTCACCTTCACCACCACCTCGCGGTCGTTGGAGAGGTTGCGCACGCGCAGCAGCGTGCCGAAAGGCAGTGTGCGGTGCGCGCAAGTGAGGCTGTCCTTATGGTAGCGCGACCCGTCGCTCGTGCGGCGGCCGTGCAGGTTGTTTCCGTAGTAAGAGGCTTTGCCGCGGCTCTGAGCCATGGCGCTGCCAGTGGTGATTGTGATAAGTGTTGCTAAGATAAAAAGGATTTTCTTTAACTGCATCTGTCGTTATTTGCCACGGAGACCGGCGGGGGACTACGGGGCGGGACACGGGCTTCCCCTATTATCGTGTCAGCTTAGCCATGCTGGGGGATGCCTCCCGCCGCGTGCAGGTCGCGCCTTGTCTCTGCCTTATAATATAAGCAGGGAGCGCGGTGGTTTTCCAAGAGAAAAAGTGCGGTAACGGAAACCGACCGACCTGCCGCCGTTGGGGTGAGAGCGCGGGCGGGCGCAGTGTGTCGCGCCCCTCCGTGGGACACCGCCATACAGGCGCAAAAAGCACGCCGCAACGGGTGTCCGTCCTCTCTCTCCGTGAGGTTTACGGCGGCAAAGGTAGGCAAAACCTGCGAGACAGGAAAGGCTTTGTGCTTACAAATCACCATATTAGCATTTCTTGGCTTTTCCTTTAACATTTCCGCCGAGCCCGGTTTTCCAAAGTTATCCACAACGTTTTCCACACCCGCCCACCGCGCCACAACGCCCTTGGGCAGGACGTTTGGGGAGATTTGCGCGAGCGTGGAAGTCTGTGTTGCGAAATCTTAAAAGCAGCCTGCGAAAAGCATGCCGCGCCGATGCGGATTTAACATTTCCGTCCGCAGCGCCAAACGGCGTTTTCGGTCTCTCACGCCCGATTTTCGTTTCCCCGGAAACGGAATTTCCAGGAACGCCCTCGGAGGTTTTCCACGAAGGACGCAACAGCTGTCCTCAGAGTACTGTTTTCCGCCTCCCGAACGCCCAAAAGTGTCCTATTTTTCCGTTTTTGAATATACAATAAACGTTAATGCGGATTTGGAGAACGGCAAAAAATGTATTATCTTTGTGGAAAGAAAAGCGGGGATACGCCAACGATGCGTACCCCCGCTTTTCTGTCACTGATTACCAACCACTTACAAGGGCAAAAAGTGTACATCCCGTAGCGACTAAGCCGGTCTTAGTCGCTACGGGGCCGGACTTAGTCGCGACAAAGTGCCTTTCCGTCTCCCGAAATCCCCTTTCAGCAGCCACTGAGGGCAAGTGATACCCTTAAATATTCATAAAAATGCGCCTCGGCAGCGGCTCGAAAAAGTGTCCTATTTTTCCTCTTTTCCCGCAGTGCCTCCTCCGCCCTCCGCTCCCCATTTCCATTGCGTCCAAATGCCCCGCAAACCCCGCCCACCTATCGTTGCAAACGCAGCTGCAAGGCATTTTCCACACACGAACACAAGCAAGGACACACTCTGCCAAGCGGAATAGTGCTGAAAGCACAAGCTTTCATCTTTTGCCATGTTCTCACTTTGCACTATCTTTGGATAAGACAGGCGGCAGTTCGGCAAAGCAAAAGATAAAAGCGCGAGCTTTCATCTTTTACTTTGCTCTCACTTTGCACTATCTTTGGATAAGACAGGCGGCGGCTCGGCAATGAAAAGCTGAAAGCGGGGGCTTTCCGCTTTCCATTGCGCTCGCCTTGCACTATCTTTGCA
Source organism: Alloprevotella sp. (assembly GCA_963651485.1). Taxonomy (GTDB): domain Bacteria; phylum Bacteroidota; class Bacteroidia; order Bacteroidales; family Bacteroidaceae; genus Alloprevotella. The sequence goes on from CAVJPT010000009.1 coordinate 29,890, forward strand.
GACAAATTGTAAGAAACGGGAAAATGTTGCGACTGTTTGCTATTTTTCTGCTTGCGCTGCCGCTTCGTCTGGCTGCGCAGCTGCCGTCGGTAAGTCCCGCAATGTTGTACACCGGCGACGACGGCGCGGAGACAGAGGAGGAAGCCTATGACGGCGACGCTCCCTTCACCGCCACGTTCAAGGCACGCCCGACCGACTTGGGGGAATATACCGCCATATACGAATGGCAGTTCACCCGCCAGGGAGAAAGCACGCCTTTCCTCCGCCGCTATGAGGAGGACACGCAGTACACGTTCAACCAGTCCGGCACATACACCGTCATGCTGCTCGCCACTTTCGTGCAAGGCACGGACACGCTGCAGTACAGCCAAGGCGAAAACGGCGAGGGCTTCACCGTGACCATAAGCGAGTCGAAGCTCGAAGTGCCCAACGCCTTTACGCCCAACGGGGACGGCATCAACGACGTGTTCCGCGTAAAGGAAGGGTACAAAAGCATCATTTCCTTCAAAGCCCGCGTCTACGACCGCTGGGGGAAGAAACTCTACGAGTGGGACAGCCCCGCCGGAGGATGGGACGGGAAAGGTCCGGGCGGCAACGCCCCCGACGGCGCATACTACCTCAACATCGAGGCGAAAGGCGCGGACGGAAAGAAGTACAACATAAAGAAGGTGATAAACCTGCTGCGCGGCTATACGGACAAGGACAGCCTCAACTGAGCGCGGGATAAGGAAAGACTAACGGCGGGGAAGAATACCGCGCGAAGCACAAGAGATGGAGAAAAACGCTGACGCGAAAGACGCGCAACCGAAGATAGAGGTATACGGAGCGAGGGTGCACAACCTGAAAAACGTAGACGTGACACTGCCGCGCTACAGCCTCAGCGTCATCACGGGACTGAGCGGCTCGGGAAAGAGTTCGCTCGCCTTTGACACGCTCTATGCCGAAGGGCAGCGCCGCTACATAGAGACGTTTTCGGCATACGCCCGCAATTTCCTCGACAACCTCGAGCGCCCGGACGTGGACAAAATCACGGGGCTTAGTCCGGTGATAAGCATCGAGCAGAAAACCACCAACAAAAATCCCCGCTCGACGGTAGGGACGGTGACGGAGATATACGACTTCCTGCGCCTGCTCTACGCCCGCGCCGCCGACGCCTACTCTTACGCCACGGGCGAACGCATGGTGAAGTACACCGAGGAGCGCATCGTAGACCTAATCCTTGCCGACTATGAGGGAAAGCGTGTCTACCTGCTTGCCCCGCTCGTGCGATCGCGCAAGGGCCACTACAAGGACTTGTTTGAAAACGTGCGCCGCAAGGGTTTCCTCACGGTGCGCGTAGACGGCGAACTGCGCGAAGCGGTGCCGGGGATGAAGCTTGACCGTTACAAAAACCACGACATCGAGGTTGTGGTGGACAAGCTCGCTGTGAAAGCCAAGGACGGCGAACGTCTGCGCAAGAGCGTCACCGAGACGCTTTCGCAGGGCAGCGGACTGATGATGCTGCTCGACGCGGAGAGCGGGCAGGCACGTTTTTACTCCAAACACCTCATGTGTCCCACGACCGGCATCTCCTACAAAGAGCCGGCGCCGCACAATTTCTCCTTCAACTCGGCGCAGGGAGCCTGCCCGAAGTGCAAGGGACTGGGATACGTGAGCGTCATAGACCGCGAAAAGGTTATCCCCGACGAAAGCCTCTCCATCAAGGCGGGCGGACTCGCGCCTCTGGGCCGGTACCGCAACGCGCTCATCTTTTGGGAAGTGGACGCGGTGCTGCAGAAGTATGACTGCACGCTCTCAACCCCTATCTGCGAAATACCGGAAGAGGCGATGGACGAACTCTTCAACGGCACGGGAGGCCGGCTGCGCATCCCCGCAAAGACGGCGCATACCACAGAAGACTACTACGTCGACTTTGACGGACTCGTGAAATATATCCGCCAAATGGCGGACGCGGAAATGACAGCGGCGGCGCAACGCTGGGCAGAGCAGTTTTCGAAAGAGACGGTCTGCCCCGAATGCCACGGCGCGCGGCTCAACCGAGAGGCACTCTCCTACCGGCTCGCGGGAAAGACCATAGCCGAACTCGCCGACATGGACATTGCCACGCTCTACGAGTGGCTGGGCGGCGTGGAAGAGCGCCTGGAGAAGAAGAGCCGCGCCATAGCGCACGAAATACTCAAAGAGCTGCTGACGCGGCTGAAATTCCTGCTCGACGTAGGACTCGACTATCTCTCGCTCTCGCGTTCATCCGTCACGCTGAGCGGCGGCGAAAGCCAGCGCATAAGGCTTGCCACGCAGATAGGCTCGCAGCTTGTCAACGTGCTATACATACTCGACGAGCCGAGCATTGGGCTTCACCAGCGCGACAACGTGCGCCTCATCGGCTCGCTCAAGCGCCTGCGCGACATCGGCAACACGGTGGTAGTGGTAGAACACGACAAGGACATGATGCTCGCCGCCGACTACGTGGTGGACATGGGGCCGAAGGCGGGACGGCACGGCGGCGAAGTGGTATTTGAAGGCACGCCGGAAGAAATGCTGACGCGCGACACGCTCACGGCACGCTACCTGCGGGGCGACCTCAGCATAAAGACGCCCGCCGCACGGCGCAAAGGCGAAGGCGCGCTGCGCCTTGTGGGCGCAAAGGGCAACAACCTGAAAAACGTCACCGCCGAGTTTCCGCTCGGGACACTGGTATGCGTGACGGGCGTGTCGGGAAGCGGGAAATCTACCCTCGTCAACGAGACGCTGCGCCCCATCCTCTCGCGCCACTTCTACCGCTCGCTCGACGAGCCAATGCCCTACGACCGCATAGAAGGTCTGGAAAAGATAGACAAAGTGGTGGCCGTAGACCAGAGTCCGCTGGGACGCACGCCGCGCTCCAACCCCGCCACCTACACAGGCGTATTCTCCGACATACGCTCGCTCTTCGTCAATCTGCCGGAGGCGAAAGCACGCGGCTACAAGCCGGGACGCTTCAGCTTCAACGTGAAAGGCGGACGCTGCGAAGTTTGCCGCGGCAACGGGTTCAAAAACATTGAGATGAACTTCCTGCCCGATGTGCTCGTGCCCTGCGAGGCGTGCCACGGGAAACGCTACAACCACGAGACGCTCGAGGTGCGCTTCAAAGGGAAAAGCATAGCGGACGTGCTGGACATGACCATCAACCAAGCGGTAGACTTTTTCGAGAACGTACCCTCAATCCTGCACAAGATAAAAGTATTGCAGGAAGTGGGACTGGGCTACGTGAAGCTCGGGCAAAGCTCCACCACGCTCTCGGGCGGGGAAAGCCAGCGCGTCAAGCTCGCCACCGAGCTGTCAAAGCGCGACACGGGACACACCGTATATATACTCGACGAACCCACGACCGGTCTCCATTTCGAGGACATACGCGTGCTGCTCGACGTACTGCAGCGGCTGGTGGACAAAGGCAACACGGTCATCGTGATAGAGCATAACCTCGATGTAATAAAAACCGCCGACCACATCATAGACATGGGGCCTGAGGGCGGCCGAGCCGGGGGCAGCATTCTCTTCTCCGGCACGCCCGAGCAGCTCGCCGCAAGCGGCGTGGGACACACGGCGGAGTATTTGAAAGAATACCTGGAAGAGGGGAAGGCGGAAGCCTGACAGAAGAAACAACAAACACACATACAAACCAAAAAGATTATCTATGTTTGAAGGACAACCAAAAGGGCTCTACGCCCTCGCGCTTGCCAACACGGGCGAACGCTTTGGCTACTACACCATGCTTGCCATCTTTACGCTCTTCATGCAGGCCAAGTTTGGCTGGACTGAGGCGCAGGCGGGACAGGTGTACTCCATATTCATTGCCGTTGTATACTTTTCCCCGCTCTTCGGCGGCATGCTCGCCGACAAGATAGGGTACGGCAAATGCGTGACCATCGGCTTCGCCACGATGTTTGTAGGCTATCTCGGCCTGGCCATCCCCACGGGAGCAGACCTTACGGGCATGCTGGCCATGTTTGCCGGACTGGCTTGCGTGTCGCTTGGCACTGGACTTTTCAAAGGCAACCTGCAAGTGCTTGTGGGCAACCTCTACGACTCCCCCCAATACGCCGACCGGCGCATCCCCGCGTTCAGCCTCTTCTACATGGCTATCAACATCGGCGCGATGTTTGCCCCTGCAATGGCAAAATGGGTCACCAACCTCTACCTCGCCCAGCACGGCTTCACCTATGACGCAGCGTGCCAAGACGCAGACTATCTCACCGCGCTTTACGGCGGCTACGGCCTTTGCTACGGCGTGGCCTGCGTGTCGCTCATAGTTTCCGCCACAATTTATTTCGCTTGCCGCGGATGGTTCAAGCACGCTGACGTGACCGCCGCCAAGCCGGCCTCCGACACTAACGAGGTTGTAGGCGAGCAGCTTACTCCGAAGCAGACGAGCGACCGCATCAAGGCTCTGCTGATGGTATTCGGCGTGGTGATATTCTTCTGGATGGTTTTCCACCAAAACGGCGCCGCCCTCACTTTCTTCGCCAAGAAATACACAGACCTTACCGTCAGCGGCGGTATGCGCTTCTGGTTCAACATCTTCAGCCTTGCGCTCGTCGCAGCAGCCGTCTATACGGGCTTCGGCGCGTTCCAGTCGAAGACTGCAAAGGAACGCCTCGCCAATGGAGCCGCCACCGTGCTGCTCGTGGCAGGGGCTGTCTCCCTCTTCCTGGCAATGGACGACCCCACCTACGCACAGCCGTCCGACTTCCAGCAGTTCAACCCCTTCTTTGTCGTAGCCCTCACGCCCTTCAGCATGCTCTTCTTTGACTCGCTCGCCAACAAAGGCCACGTAGTGAGCGCACCCGCCCGCATCGGATGGGGCATGCTTGTCGCCGCACTTGGCTTCGGCGTCATCACAATGTCTTCCTACGGACTGACCTCGCCGATGGACCTGGGCAACGCCACGCAGAGCGTGCTTTCCCCAAGCTGGCTCATCTCTACATACTTCACGCTGACGCTCGCCGAGCTTCTCCTTTCCCCGATGGGCATAGCCTTCGTCTCCCAAGTAGCTCCCCCGAAGTACAAGGGCCTTATGATGGGCGGCTGGTTTACAGCCACGGCCATCGGCAACTATCTCAGCAGCATCCCCTCCCTGCTCTGGAACCGCATCCCCCTTATGTACAACTGGGGCATACTCATCGCGCTCTGCCTCATTAGCGCAGCGGCAATGTTCGGGATGCTCAAGAAGCTCAACAAAATGACTGCATAAGCACGCAGCCTTACGGCTCTGAAACGAATCCCCAAATACAAAAACGAGGACGGGCTGTCCGGCGCACGAAACGCCGGGCAGCCCGTCCCGATATTACGACAAAACCATGTGGAAATACTACGCGCTGCTCTCAGCGCTGTTTGCCGCCTTGACAGCGATATTCGCGAAAGTGGGCGTAAAGGACATCAACTCGGACCTCGCTACCGCCATACGCACCACTATTATACTTTTCATCACCTGGGGCATAGCCCTCGCCGGCGGACATCTCGGCGAGACAAAGGGCATCGGCGGACACACCTGGCTTTTCCTCATTCTCTCCGGAGCGGCCACCGGTCTGTCCTGGCTGTTCTACTTCAAGGCACTGCAGTGCGGCGACGTGTCGCGCGTGGCACCGGTGGACAAGCTCAGCGTAGTGTTCACCATCTGCCTGTCCTTCCTTTTCCTGAAAGAACCCGCCACGCCGCGCGTCATAATAGGCGCGCTGCTCATCACCGCCGGCAGCGTGGTGATGCTGGCAAAATAGCCCCGCGCGCTACTCGGCAAACGGCAGCTGCGCCTCGCCGAGACCGCCGAAGGAGCGGCGGTGGTAGGGCGTAAGCCCATAGCGAAGTATGCCCTCGCGATGCTCTTTCGTGGGATAGCCCGCGTTGTGGTCCCAGCCGTAATAGGGATAGGCGCCGTGCAGGCGAGTCATATAGTCGTCGCGGTAGGTCTTGGCAAGAATGCTGGCGGCGGCGATAGAGAGATATTTGCCGTCGCCTTTCACTATCGTGGCATGCGGCATGTCACCGTAGGGCTTGAAGCGGTTGCCGTCCACAATCACGAAGCCCGGGCGCAGGGCAAGCTTGTCCAAAGCCCGGTGCATGGCAAGGATAGAAGCGTTCAGGATGTTTATCTGGTCTATCTCCTCGGGCGAAACCTCGGCTACCGCCCAAGCCAGTGCGTCCCGCTGCACCACCTCCCTAAGGGCATAGCGGCGGCGGGCAGTGAGCTGCTTAGAGTCGTTAAGCTCGGCATTGGCATAGTCCGGCGGGAAAATCACGGCGGCGGCAAAGACGCTCCCCGCCAAACACCCGCGTCCCGCTTCGTCGCAGCCCGCCTCCGTCAGTCCTTCTTTGTTATATAAGGAGCAAAGCATTGTTTTTCCTCCCCTCTCCGTTTTTTTTCAGTCCGGTCCGTTTCCGGCTTTCCTGTTTTCCATCCTTTATCCCGAACGTGCGGGACACGTCCGCAGGCAAACGCGTTTTGTCTCAAAACATCCGCATCACGCGCTCGATGCCCGCCGCCAAAGCGTCCACTTCCGCACGCGTATTGTAAAGCGCAAAGGAAGCACGAGCCATGCTCTCCACGCCACAACGCGCCATCAGCGGCTGCGCGCAGTGATGTCCCGTGCGGATAGCCACGCCAAGGCGGTCGAGCAGCGTGCCAAGGTCGAGCGGATGAATGTCCCCCACATTAAAGGACACCACCGCGTCTTTCTCGGCTGCCGTGCCATACAGACGCATGCCGGGAATGGCGGCAAGCCGCTCCATTGCGTGACGCGTCAGCTCCGTTTCGTGGGCGCGTACCGCTTCCCACCCCAAGGCGGAAACATAGTCCAGAGCCACAGCGAGCCCGCGCGAGCCCACATAGTCGGGCGTACCGGCCTCAAACTTGAAAGGCAGGCGCTCGTACGTCGTTTTCTCAAAGCTGACGCGCGAAATCATCTCCCCGCCGCCCTGATAAGGCGGCATGCGCTCCAGCAGCTCTTCCTTTCCGTAAAGCACGCCGATGCCGGTAGGACCGTATATCTTGTGGCCGGAAAAGACAAGGAAATCGCAGTCAAGCTCCTGCACGTCGACGGGCATATGCGGCACGCTCTGCGCACCGTCTACAAGGAAATGCGCCCCGTGCGCATGCGCCGTACGCGCCATGTCGCGCACGGGATTGACAGTGCCGAGGACATTGCTCACCTGAGCCACGCACACAAGACGCGTGCGCGGGGTGAAAAGCCGCTCATAGGCTTCGAGGTCGAGCGTGCCGTCGTCGTTCATCGGGATGACCTTGACCACGATGCCCCTCCGTTCGCGCAAGAGCTGCCAAGGCACGATGTCACTGTGGTGCTCCATCACCGTGAGCAGCACTTCGTCGCCCTCAGAGAGAAAAGCCTCGCCATACGAGGAGGCTACAAGGTTAAGGCTCTCCGTTGTGCCGCGCGTGAAGACAATCTCCGCCGTGCTGCGGGCATTGACAAAGGCACGCACCGTCTCGCGCGCCGCCTCGTGCAGGTCCGTGGCCTGCTGCGAAAGGTAGTGCACGCCGCGGTGCACGTTGGCGTTCACCGAGTAGTACTCCTCCGTCATGGCCTCGACGACACAGCGCGGCTTCTGCGTGGTGGCGGCATTGTCGAGATACACCAAAGGCCGCCCGTACACCTCGCGCGAGAGTATCGGGAAGTCGGCCCGCACCTTTTCTATATCAAGCATTCCGTTTCAGCTATGAAAGAAGTCCGCGCCCTAAGACCCGGACTTCCTTTTCTGTATACTTTGAAAATCTTTTTTCCGCCGTCAGCGTGCTTTGCTCATTTGCAGGCGCGGCATCCCTTGCAGTGTCCAAGCTCGCCGCGGAAGCGCAGATCCACGAGATGGGACAGGCGTTCCCTCAGTCTCGGGATGGCGACGTGGGCAAGCACTTCGTTGACAAAGGCGTGCTGCAGCATAAGGCGCGCCTCAGCCTCGGGAATGCCGCGCTGGCGCATGTACAGCAAGGCTGTCTCGTCCAGACGCCCTGTACTCGAGCCGTGGTTGCAGCGCACGTCGTCGGCGTATATTTCCAGCATAGGCTGGGAGAAAGCACGCGCCGTGGGTGCGGCGCAGATGTTGGCGTTGGTCTGCTGGGAGACGGTGCGCTGCGCGCCCTTCTCCACATATACCTTGCCGGCAAACGCCCCTACGCTGCGGTCGTCGAGCACATACTTGTAGAGCATATCGCTGGCACAGCCGGGCGCGAGATGCTCCACAAGGACATTGTTGTCCACGCGCTGCTCTCCGTCCGCCACCACCGCGCCGTAAAGCGCAGTCTCCGCGCCCTCGCCGCGCAGACGCACGTCAAGGCGATTGCGCGTACGGCCGCAGGTGAGCGTCACTCCGTCGTAGTTGAATCGGCTGCGTGCCTCCTGCTCCACATACACGGTGCTGAAGCGCGTGGTGGCTTCGTTGGTCTCCTCCACGCTGAACACGTTTACCTGCGCTCCCTCTGCGGCGTACACCTCCGCCACCTGTGTGGTGAGGAACTTAGCCCCCTCCTCTGTATGGTCGCAAAGCAAGAGCGAAAGTTCGGCTCCGCGCCCTGCCACTACAAGAAGCCGGCGCGAACTGAGCGACCCCACGCGACCGGCATTGACATTGACTATCTGCACGGGCTGCTCCACCCGCACGCCGTCGGGGACGTACACTACAAGGCCGTCTTGCGCCAGCAGCGTATTGAGGAGTGTCACGCCGTCACGCCCGCTGCGGAAGCCGCGGTCAGACGAAGCGGCACGTCCGTAGAAATCGCGCAAAAGCTCCGGGCGGTTTTCCGCCACGCGGCAAAGGCTGTCCACCACCACGCCCTCGGGCAGCTGCGCCAAAGAAGCGGGCGCGGCGGCGCAAGGCACGTCGTTAACCACGAAGAAAAGGGCAGTGCTGAGGTTAGGCACGTTGCAGCGGTAGGCGTCATAGGGGTTGCGCCCGTCCGAAAGCCTTTTGAGGTTCACGCCATAGTCGGGGGCGAAAGCCTCCTGCACGCTGGTGTACTTGTACCGCTCCTCGCGGGCAGCGGGAAGCCCGTTTTCCTCCAAGAGCCGCGCCGCCTCGTCGCGCAGGGCGTTCATCGCCCCGCAGCTATGCTCGCGCAGCGTAGCGGCGTGGTCGCGGTAAAGGTCAAGATACTGTCTGTGGCTGTCCATCCTTACAAAGCCTCCTTTATCCAGTCAAAGCCCTTCTCCTCTATCTCGTACCCGAGTTCCGCACCGCCCTCGCGCACTATCTGTCCTGCTACGAGCACGTGCACGAAGTCGGGCTTCAGATAGTCGAGCATACGCTGATAGTGGGTTATCACCATCGCGCTTGTCTTGGGCGTACGCAGCATATTGAAGCCTTCCGCCACAATGCGCAGCGCGTCTACGTCCAGACCCGAGTCGGTCTCGTCGAGGATGGAGAAAAGCGGCTCAAGCACGGCCATCTGGAATATCTCGTTGCGCTTGCGCTCGCCGCCGGAGAAGCCTTCGTTGACTCCGCGGCTCATGAAATGGGCATCAAGCCCCACAAGCTTGCGTTTCTCTTTGAGGAGTTTGAGGAAATCACCAGCGGGAAGCGGCTCCTGACCGAAATACTTGCGCTTGGCGTTGAGCGCAGCCCGCATAAAGTTGGTCATCGACACGCCGGGGATTTCTGTCGGGGCTTGGAAAGACATGAAAACGCCCTCGTGCGAGCGGTCCTCGGGGGAAAGAGCAAGCAGGTCTTTTCCGTTGAACGTCACGCTGCCGCCGGTCACCTCATACTTGGGGTTGCCTACCAGCACATTGCTGAGCGTACTCTTTCCCGAGCCGTTAGGCCCCATCAGGACGTGTACCTCGCCGTCGCGGATGGTGAGGTTCACCCCGCGCAGTATTTCCTTTCCCTCCACGCTGGCGTGGAGGTCCTTTATCTCTAACATTTCCTTGTTTTTCTTGTAGTTTGTGCCGACCGCCGCAATGCGGCGGCTCTAACGCAAAGCAAAGTTACTCAAAACTTTTCAGTCTCCCCCACCCCGCCGCGCCGCCCCTTTGCGGCACAGGGCTATTAGACGCAAAAAGAGTAACTTTGCCCGCATTATGGGAGAAGACACTTTCGACATACGCGCCGAGCAGCAGGGACCGGCATCCACGGAGCGCGACTTTGAAAACGCCCTCCGCCCTCTGCGCTTCGACGACTTCAGCGGACAGCGCAAGGTGGTGGACAACCTGCGCGTCTTTGTAGAGGCGGCGAAATACCGGGGAGAGCCGCTCGACCACACGCTGCTGCACGGCCCGCCGGGACTGGGAAAAACCACGCTTTCCAACATCATCGCCAACGAGCTGGGCGTGGGCTTCAAGCTCACCTCCGGCCCTGTGCTTGACAAGCCGGGCGACCTTGCGGGCTTGCTCACCGCGCTCGAACCCAACGACGTGCTCTTCATTGACGAGATACACCGGCTCTCGCCCGTGGTGGAGGAGTATCTGTACTCGGCAATGGAGGACTACCGGATAGACATCATGATAGACAAAGGACCGGCAGCCCGCAGCATACAGATAGACCTCAACCCGTTCACCCTTGTAGGCGCGACTACGCGCAGCGGCCTGCTCACGGCTCCGCTGCGGGCGCGTTTCGGCATCAACCTGCACCTCGAATACTACGACGCGGAAACGCTGCAGCGTATCGTCGAGCGCTCGGCCTCCATCCTCAATGTGCCGATTGAGCCGGCGGCGGCAAAGGAAATCGCGGGACGCTCGCGCGGCACGCCGCGTATCGCCAACGCACTTCTGCGGCGCGTGCGCGACTTTGCCCAGGTGAAGGGTACGGGGCGCATCGACCACGCCATCGCCTCATACGCCCTCGAGGCACTCAACATAGACGCGTACGGACTGGACGAGATTGACAACAAAATACTCCTTACCATCATAGACAAATTTAAAGGCGGGCCTGTGGGCATCACCACCATCGCCACAGCCATCGGCGAGGACGCGGGCACGGTGGAGGAGGTGTACGAGCCTTTCCTCATCAAGGAGGGCTTCATACGCCGCACGCCGCGCGGACGCGAGGTGACGGAGCTCGCCTTCAAGCATCTCGGCCGCCCCATTGTGCCGACAGCCGGAATGCAGGAGCGTTCGCTCTTTGACTGAGCGGCTCGGTTTTCGCAACAAAAACAACATTTCCCTTATGATAAAAAGACTACTTCTCTTCTTCGCCGCCGCCCTTTGCCTTACGGGCACGGCGAAAGCGCAGACCGCCCGCATCGGGGCTAAGGCGCAGAAAGCCGCCGCCGTCCGCACGCTGGCGGCAAAAGCCACGGCACGCATCAATGTGCCAAAGGAAGACGAACCCGTGTACGACCCGGCGGGTACGCCCAAGCACTACATTATGTCCTACACCGACAACGACGGCAGCTACGAAACCGCCTACACCAACGGGAAAGTGGAGGCCCGCTTCGCGGACGACGGCAAAACGGTATATCTCAACGGACTCACCCCGGGCTTCAACCGCACAGCAAAGGGCGAGCCGGAGACGTGGCTGAAAGGCACCATTGAGGACGGTGACCTCACGGTAAAAGCGGGACAGGTTCTCTACAAGGAGGGAGACCGCGTGCTTTACTTCGAAGCCGTGCAGGCTGACGCGCAGGGCTACATCTCCACCTTCAAGGACGAAATGCACTTTACCGTTTCGGCGGACGGCAAAATCACGCAGAGCGACGCCGACGACGTAGCGGGCGTCTTCATCGACGGCGACACGGAAGAGGAGGCGGGCTTCTACTGCTTCTTCTACAATTTCGCCCTTGAGGATATGGGGGACATTGTTTCCTACGCCTTTCCCGACGGAGCTGACGTGAAAGACTATATCCTGAGCGGGGCGCAGAAGTCCGGCGACACGCCGAGTTTCTACAAAGCAAAACTGTGCTTCGCGGGCGACGGATACTGCTACGCAAGCGGTCTCTGCCTTTCCTCGCCCGACGAAGTAGTGCGCGGCAAGGTGGACGGCACGACGGTGACTTTCCCGCAGCTTACCATCATACAAGATGCCGACCTTTTCTACTACCGCCTTGTAGAGGGCGGGGAGCCTGACGACGAGGGCGACCTGCCGCTGCAGGACATCGTACTCACGCTTGACGAAAGCACAGGCAACTTGGCAATGGCGTCGGGGCACTACCTGCTTGAAACGGACTACGCCATAGCGGAGGTGCACTCCTACCTCACCGGCGTGGAACTCTCCCCCTACTCCGGCGACGTACCCGCCACACCCGCCACGCCGCAGGTGCTTTATTTTGACGAGACCAATACGGCCATCTACGTCACGATACCCGCTACCGACACCAAGGGCACGTACATCAACCCCGACAAGCTCTCTTACCGCTTCTACGCCGACGACGAGCTGTATACCTTCACTACGGACAGCTACTCGCACCTTACCGAGAACCTGACAGACATACCCTACGCCTTCACCGACCATTACGACATCTACAACAACACGGGCTACAAAACCGTATTCTTCCACGACCTTACGGCAAAGACGCTCTCCGTGGAAAGCGTATACACGGTGGACGGAACGGCAAATGTCTCCGCACGCGCATCGTACACGCTCCCCGCCGGAATCGACTCTGTCAGTGCCGGCTCGCAGCCCGTCAGCGTGACGTACACCGACCTTCAGGGCCGCCGCATCGCCGCCCCCGTCTCCCACGGCGTGACCATCGTGACGACGACCTACGCGGACGGAACGGTGAAAACAGAGAAAAGACTATAATACGAGATATGATTTCCTACAACACAATAGACGTGAAGATGCCCGCCCTGCCCCACCGCGAGACAAGCGCGTGGGTACGCGAGGTGGCAGCCATGCACGGCAAGCGCATAGGCGAAGTGGCATACGTGTTCTGCGGAGACGAGAAAATTCTGGAGGTAAACCGCCAGTACTTGCAGCACGACTACTACACGGACATCATAACCTTTGACTACTGCGAGGGAGACGTGCTCTCCGGTGACCTTTTCATCAGCCTCGACACCGTACGCACCAACGCGGAGCAGTTTGGAAAGGACTACGACGACGAACTGCACCGCGTCATCATACACGGCATTCTCCACCTTTGCGGCATCAACGACAAAGGTCCCGGCGAACGCGAAATAATGGAAGCGGAAGAAGATCGCGCACTCGCCATCTGGCGGAAACCAAAAGCGTAAGCTACCCCGTCCGGCCAAGGTCTGCGCCGGCACGCATACAGACAGTCCGCCCGTCACAACATGTGTTGTGACGGGCGGACTGTCTTTTGCCGCTCACATCCGCGCCTGCGGACGGTAATTCGTAATTAAATATGAACGAAAGTCTTTTTCTCCTCTATCACCAAGCACGCCGGAAAGACGCAGGGGCTAAACTAAACACGCCTGCCGCTCTGCCGGGGCTTCGTCAAGCGGTAAGGCAAAACAAGACCACGACACCTGCGAGCAGGAGCCAAAGGAATTTCTCCGTCATCGTCATATAAGCAGTTTTTAGGTAAACAAACCAGCACTCCATTACGGCTGCCGTTCCACGCAAAAGTAGGCTTTTCTGACAAATTACGTTTCACGAGACGAGAGAACTATGCGCAGTCTGCAAGAAAACGTGCCTATGCGGCACAAAAATCTCCGCCCGCAAAGCCTGACGGCATGCGGGCGGAGACAAGTATGCTATGCTGTTTCGCGGAAGAAGGTCAGTCGCGGGCGGTGAGCGTAATGCCCTTCAAGGGCACGTAGCGCGTGTTGCCGCCCGAGGCAGCGCGGAGGTACACGTCCTTTTCGCAGGTAAGCGTCTTCTTGTCGGCAGAGACGGAAAGCTCTATGTCTATCTTCTCCGTAGAACGCCCGTCTGCCGTACCCACAAGCACGCCAGAGACGATCAGCGTATTGTCCGTGGAGTTGTAAGTATAGGAGGCGGTGCAAGCGTTGGTGTTGCGCGTGGAGTAGTACTGGTCTACAATGTTCACGTCTACCTTTACTTTGCCCTCTATCTCCTCTCCGCCGTAGTTGGAGTTGAGCACAAGCACTACTGTGCCCATCGTGGAGGTAGCGTCGTCGAAGCGCGCGCTGTTGGTCATACCCATAAACTTCACGGGACCGTCCCACGTCGCGCTCTTTACGGGAGAGTAGGTGTGTGCGTCAAGATTGAGCACGAAATTGTACGTCTTGCCGCCTACGACTACTTTCACAATGTTGTCCTGTACGGTGTACGTGCCGCTCTCCCCGCCGTACGTGGCTGCACCGAAGCCGTCAAGCGAAAGCGTGTTGTCTGCTGCCGTGCCGCCCTCGAGGGTGTAATCGCCGCGTTCCTTTCCAACAAAGGCAAAGACCGGCTTCGCGCCGTCGCCCTCATAGCTGTAAGAGAAGAAGACTCCGCCCGCTGCGGCATCGTAGGCGTATGCCTGGCTCGCCTCGCCCAGCGCGGTGCCTTTCTGATAGGCCATGCGTACTGTGGTCACCTCACGCGACTGCGTGTCGATATAGTAGTACGCGCTTGTGCCGTTTTCGCGCTTCAGCTGCACAAGGTAGTGCGAGCCGTAGTCGTCAGTTGCGGCGCAGGTATAGGAAAAAGCGTACTGGGAGGCGAAGTAGAGCTTCACGTTGTCGGGGCGGTCGTCGTCAAGGTTGCTGAAATTGACGAAGAGATCGCCGCCGTCAATGTATTTGCCGTTGATGGCATAGCCCTTCTTCTGGCTCACGCCCTGATCTGTGGCGGGATCGTTGTAGCTGATGCGCTGCGAGGTCTCCGTGTAAGTATATGTACCGTGCGCGGAAAGGGCATTGTCGTCCGTAGTAGCGGCGGTGTAGGCAGTGTTGGCTTTAAGCTCCGCAGAGAGCGTGGGCGCGGTGGCGGAGAAAATGCGGTTGTCGCCCGTCTTCACCTCATACCCCTGGTATGTGCCAACGAAGTCCATGCCGCGATAGTAGCCCAGCTCCGTAGCGGTGACCTCAATGGATATGGGTTCGTCAGGCATCTGCACAAAATAGCATTTCCCGAAGTCGGTGTCTTTGTCGGTGTACTCCACAGACAGTTTCTCGCCGCTCTCGCTCAGTGCCTTGATGTAGGGCAAATAGCCGTCCTCGGCTCCGTAGTAGAATTTCACCAGACCGTCCATTGTCTCGTTGTACACGCGCTTGTCCTCATCGACTGTCCAGTCGTCGCAGCAGTTGAGCATAGTAAGGTATGCGTGGCGGGCTACGATGGGCGTGATGGTGTGACGGTCCACGACAGTCTCGGCGGAGAGTGTCACGTCTGCATCGGGCATAGTGAATTTGTAGCGGAACGTCGTGCCGTCGTCTGTAATGTAGGTGCAGGCCTTTCCGTTGGCGGTGAGGGAGGACACCTTGTACTTTGCGTTCTCCATCTTGACATAGACAATCACCGTCTGGCCGGGCGCAGCCTCAGCGGGACAGGAGAACGAAACAAAGCGGTCGCTTTCCGCCGAAATGGTGTGCGTATTGCCAACCACATCACCGCTGAGCGCGAAGGTGACGGAGTCTACCTCACTGACGGGGTATACGCCCACCACTTTCTTGTCTTTAAGCACGTACATCTTCTTCTGCGCGGTAGCGGTGAGCGTAAAGCCCGCAGCGAGCGCGGAAGCAAGCAAAATTCTCTTGTAAGTCATATATATATTATTGTTTTCCTAAACGAAGAGGCGGCGGGCGCGTCTTTACGACTCACAGGCGTAGTCCGCCATGCCTTGCGTTTGTGTCCGACGCCCGCTGCCCGCACCAATAGAAGGCACAGAGCTTACTATTATTGCAACAGGCTTTTCACCATCTCGGAGATGGCTTTCCCGTCCGCGCGTCCGGCAAGTTTCTTGGAGGCAACGCCCATCACTTTGCCCATATCGCGGGGCGAAGCGGCACCCGTCTCGGCGATGATGGCGCGAAGCTCTGTCTCGAGTTCGTCTGCGGTAAGTGCCTTGGGAAGATACTCCTCAATGACTGCCGCCTGCGCGCTTTCCTCTTCGGCGAGGTCGGGGCGGTTCTGCTCCTTGTAAAGTGCAGCGGTGTCACGCCCCTGCTTGGCGAGCTTCGCAAGTATCTTCAATGCGGTAGCATCGGGGAGGGTGTCGTTTGCCCCCGGGGCTGTCTTCGCCTCGATGAAGTACTTCTTGATGTTGCGCAACGCCTCAAGGCGCACTTTGTCCTTTGCCTTCATCGCGGCTATTATGTCCTTGCTTACTTTCTCAAATATGTCCATAACGCAAAATGTTTTTGTTTTCCTTACAATGCTTCTAAAAGCGCAAAGGCGCGGAGGGCTATTCCGCGCCGAAGCTGATGGTGTCGCCCGCATGCACCTCTTCGGGGCGCGGCGAGGCGTTTGTCTCCTTTACAGGCGCAGCCGCACTATAGCTCCTTATGCGGGAGAGTTGTCCTACGTCGCGTGTCTTTGTCGGGACGCGCTCTACCTCGGCGATGAGGTCTTCGTTGAGCAAATCGTCCGAAGAGAAAACGTAAGCACGTGCGGCAACGGACTTCTTCCCGCTGCTCTTCGCGGCGTAAAAAGAGTTTCGCCTATCCTCGTAGCGCAGTTGCTCCTCCTCGTCCGCCGGCTGTGTCTCGCGCTCGTCCCTGCGGGCGTAAAGGCTGAAGCCGGAAGCGAGAATGGTGACCTTTACCTTGCCGCCAAGGGTGCGGTCGTAGGCGAGTCCCCACTTAAACTGCATGTCCTCGTTGTCAAAGCGGTCCATAAAGTCGGACACCTCGTTGACCTCGTCCATCATCATCTCGTTTTCATCGGGGTCAAACGACAGTGCCAGCAGCATACGGGCGGAGTGGTATATGTCTTTGTTGTTGAGCAAAGGAGAATTGAGCGCGTCGGCTATAGCTTTTCCTATGCGCCCCGCGCCCTCGCCGTATCCTGTGGACATCACGGAGACACCGCCCCCGCGCAAAACCATGTCGACGTCGCGGAAGTCCAGGTTTACCCGCCCGTGCATGGAGATGATGTCGGTGATGGAGGACACGGCCATAGAGAGCGTGCGGTCGGCAAGGCGGAAAGCCTCTATCACACTTGTTTCGGGATAAACCTCGAGCAGGCGCTGGTTGTTGATGACAAGCAGAGCGTCCACCTCAGCAGCGAGCGCGTCAAGTCCGGCAAGGGCTTTCTTTATCTGACGGTCGCGCTCGAAGAGAAAAGGTATGGTGACAATGCCCACCGTGAGAATGCCTTTCCCGCATGCCTCGCGGGCTATGACGGGAGACGCGCCAGTGCCGGTGCCGCCACCCATCCCTGCGGTGACGAAAACCATCTTTGTATCCCCATCAAGCGCGGCTCGTATCATCTCAACACTGTCCTCGGCGAGCTTGCGTCCCTCCTCGGGACGACCGCCCGCGCCCAAGCCGGGACCGAGCTGCATACGCTCGGGCACGGGAGAGTCGGAAAGGGCTTTTGCGTCCGTATTGCAGACAAGGCAGCGCACCCCCTCTATGTCGTCGCGGTACATCTGCCCGACTGCGTTGCCGCCTCCGCCACCCACGCCTATCACCTTTATGATGGCGGGCGTGACAGGCACGGCGGGCGTAACGAGCATTTCGAATGTGTCGCTCATATTGTCTCCTTTCTATCTGACTTTCTCTTCTATCTGTCGGGGCAGACCATCCTAAAAACGTTTGCGGCGGCATTGATTTGCCGCCGCAAAAGCCTTTTCCGGCAATTAGTTTCCATCACCCCCGTTTTCCGCGTGAACGTAACAGGGCGTGACGGCGCTACGCTTAATTGAACGAAATCACCGAACCGGCCGCCGCACCCGGGGCTACTGCGGTAGCGCTTTCGGGCTCAATGGCCATATTGGTGAAAGCCTTGCTCTTGATGCTTGCCAAGGCCTCTTTGCTTCGCTTGTAAGTGGGCGTAAGCTCTACCATAGAGATGATTTCCTCGTTGTCAAGATCCTCTTGGCCGAAAAGGAAGAAACGCGGCGGACGGCGCGTGCTGCCCTTGCGGTCGGCGTTGCCGTAGAAGACATCGCGGCGCTCTTCGTACTCTTCCTGCCGCTCTGCGTCTTTCTGCATACGCGCCTCCTCTTCTGCGTCAAGGCGCTTCTTCATCCCGGGTATGTTGTTGATGCCGAAACCGGTGGCAAGCACGGTTATCTTTACGCGCTTGTCGAGCGACGGGTCTGTGCTGAGTCCCCACTTGGTCTCTACGTCGTCACGGAACTTTGACATGAAGTCGTGCACCTCGTTCATCTCGTCCATCATCAGGGCTTCGCTGTCCTTTCCCGCGCAGAACGAGATGGAGATAAGCACCTTTTTGGAGTTGAAGATATCGTTGTGGTTGAGCAGCGGCGAGCAGAGCGCAGCCTCAATTGCTTTGCTGACACGGTTCTCGCCCTCTCCGTAGCCCGTGGACATAAGTGCCACGCCGCCGTCTTTGAGGACCGTGCACACGTCGCGGAAGTCGAGGTTGATGATGCCGTGCATCGTGATGATTTCGGCTATGGAGCGGGCCGCCACGCTCAGCGTGTTGTCCGCCATCTCAAAGGCGGAAGGAAGCGTGAGGTCGGCGTAGAGCTCGCGCAGACGCTCGTTGTTTATCACCAAAAGGGCATCGACGTGCTTGGATATCTCCTCCACGCCGTCAAGTGCCTTGTCTATCTTCTTGTTGCCCTCGAAGCGGAACGGGATAGTAACGATGCCGACGGTGAGGATGCCCATAGCCTTTGCCTCGCGTGCTATGACGGGGGCTGCGCCCGTACCGGTGCCGCCGCCCATACCGGCGGTGATAAACACCATCTTGGTGCCGTCGCTCAGCATTTTGTGTATCTCCTCCAGACTTTCCTCTGCGGCCTGCCGCCCTACCTCGGGACGGTTGCCCGCACCGAGTCCCTCACGTCCAAGCTGCAGACGCTCGGGGACGGGAGAGTCGCAAAGTGCCTTTGAGTCGGTGTTGCACACCACGAAGTTTACGTCGTGGATGCCTTCGCGGTACATATGGTTGACAGCGTTGCCTCCTCCGCCGCCGACGCCTATCACTTTTATGATGGACGGCGTGGTGGTGGGCACGCCAAGGTCTGTCAGGGTTGTCCAGTTATCTTCTGCCATTGCTCTTTCCTATTTTATACAGAACCCGCTCTTAGTCTTTGTCGCTGCCGTCGCTTACGAAATTGGCGAAGAATTTGCCAAAGCGTCTGAAACGTTCCATACGCTTTTCTTTCTTCTCTTCCGCTTCCTTTCTCTTGCGTTCGGCCTCCTCCTGAGCTATACGCTCTTTCTCTGCCTGCTCTTCTGCCGCCCGCTGCTGCTCTTCGCGGAGCTTCGCCTCTTCAAGCACGGTCTTCGTGTTTTCCGCCTCGGGAGCGAAGATGTCGGGGTTAGCTTGTCCGAGCGTGCCCCCGCAGCAGTTCATATTGCCTTTGTCTATCAGCGCGACGGCCGCGTTGCAGCTTCCGTCTTTGTTGAAGTCGGGGAAATCGGGGGTGCGGAGCTGCACTCTTATGTTGCGCACAAAGCGAATCTTTTCAAAAGCTGTGTCGCTGGCGAAAAGACGGTCGATGTTCTTGATGCGTGACGCGCCGCCCGTGATGATGATGCCGCCGATAAGCTGGTCTTTCGTGTAGCCCGACACCTTTATCTGGTTGTTGACGTTAAGGACTATCTCCTCTACGCGTGCCTCCACCAGTCCGCAGAAGTCGGCGCGGGGTATCTGCCGGCCGTCATGCAGGGCTATGGGCTTTCCGTCCTCCTCGGCTTCGTCAGCCACCGCAGCGCCGTATTTGAGTTTAAGTGCTTCGGCCTCGTCGTCTTCTATCGTGAGGGACATAATGTCGCGCGTCACGTTGGCACCGCCGAGCGGTATGACGGCAAGATGGCGCAGTATGTTGTTTTTGTACACAGCCACGGAAGTGGTCTCCGCGCCCATATCTACGAATACGCAGCCCGAGCGCTTTTCCGACTCGGTAAGCATCACGTCAGCCAGAGCCTGCACGGTGATGGGTATGTCGGCTATTTTCACGCCCGCCGCGCTGAAGCAGTTGCGTATCTCCTCACGCACGGAGGAATTGGCGACAATGTTGAGGAAACTGCCCTCAATGCTCTCCGTAAGGAAGCCGACGGGATCGATCTGCCGCTGCGTGCCGAGACGATACTCCTGCGGCACGGCTTCGAGGATGTCGCGTTCGCCGTTCGCCATATTGCGGTTTTCGTCGCACATGGCGTCTACCATTTCCTGCGTAATCTCTATTTTGGAGTCAAAATGGCGCACAACGGAGTTGGGCACAGTGTGCATGCCGAAGCCGCCGATGCCTACATAGACGCGGCTGATGCTTTTCTGCATCTTCTGCTCCATCTTCTCTTTCATTGCCGAGAGGCACTGCGTCATCTTGCTGATGTTGTTGATGCGCCCCTTTCGTATGAACGTGGTGGAAGGCTCCTGCGCGTAGGCAAGTATCTGTATCGCCCCGTCGGGCTGCTTGCGCCCGGCAACCGCCGTCACCTTGGACGAGCCGAGCTCTATGGCTACAATGAAATTGTCTTCCATTATATATTCTTCCTATCTTGTAAAAGTGTCTTCAACAATCTGCTTTCTCTATTTCTCCGCCCGCTTTGCAACGATCTGCGAGACGTGCTCGACGGAAATGCTGCTGTATTTGTTCCATCCTACCTCGGGCATCACCTTCTGGTAGAAAGTGTAGAGGTTTTGAAACTTGCGGTGTATACTGTCCGTCGCGCCGAAGACTATCATCTGCCTCCCAACGCGCGGGAAAAGCTCTATTTGCCCTGACGGGGTGACGTGTATCTGTTCTATTTGGGCGTTCCAGAAATCGTTGTCTCGCAGGTACAGCCCGAGCTTGAGAAGCTCATTCTGGGCGTATCGCCGCGTGATACTGCCGGTAGCAACGGCGAGGTCGGCCACGTATCCCGCAGGATTCATCACGCCGCCCTTTGCGTCCAGGTAGTAGTCGTCACCGTTGTCTGCCATGACGCGCAGTACCGGCAGACGCTGCGACACCAGCACGTTGAGCGTGCCGCCCGGTGCCTTGTAGCAGGTTGCACTTTCAATGAAGCTCTGCTTCTGCAACATCTTCTCTATTCGCGCCCCGTCTATCTGCCCCATTGCCTTGCCTATCGGGTAAAGACCGGAAGAACGAAGCATACGCTCCACGTCCTGGGAAGTAATGAAGCCGGCACGCGAACTGTCCGCAACGGAGATGCTCACCTCGCGGCACACTGTATGCTCGTCTCTGCCCGACATCGTGGTGAACGCGAAGACGAGGTAGACGATGAGCACGAGGAGAAGCAGGAGCTTTACAAGCGTTTTCACTTCGCTACGGTTTGGGTCATTTACTTTTCGCCGCTCTTGTGCCGGGCGGCGTACAACGGCGGCTTACGCCTCTTTCGCTTTCAGCGTTTCGGCAAACTGCGGAACCATATCGTCCACATCGCCCGCGCCAAGCACGATGAGTACCTCAAAGTCCTCTTCGCCGAGCAAAGCGGGAAGGTCTTTCTTCTCCACAATCCTTTTCTGGATGCCGGGACGCAGATTGTCGTATATCAAGCGGCTGGTCACGCCTTCGATAGGCTGCTCGCGGGCAGGGTATATCTCCGTGAGTATCACTTCGTCAAGCAGCGAAAGACTGTCGGCGAAGTCGCGGTAGAAGTCGCGGGTGCGTGTGTAAAGATGCGGCTGGAATATGGCGGAAATCTTCTTCCCGCCGAACACTTCGCGTATCGACAACACGCTTTGCTTTATCTCTGCCGGGTGGTGGGCGTAGTCGGAGAGCAACACATGGCGAGGCGTGCGCAGGGCGAAGTCAAATCGCCGCGCTACGCCGCCGAAGGAGAGCATCGCAGCGCGTATCTCGTCCTCACTAGCCCCGGCTATCTGCGCAAGGGCCATAGCAGCGATTCCGTTCTCTATGTTGATGCTGACGGGCACGCCAAGCTCCACGTCTTTTATATCGCCGAAGGGGGAGACATAATCAAAGACTATGCGTCCGCCGCCTATGCGCACTTTCTCGGCGTGGAAGTCTCCTGCCTCACGCGAATAGTCGTATCGGCGTACGCCCTCTTGCAGCCGCTCCTGCATCTTCAGACCGCGGTGCACTATCAGCGCGCCGCCGGGCTGTATCAGGCTTGTGTAGTGCGCGAAGCTTTCAAGGTAGGCTTCCTCCGTGCCGTAGATGTCAAGGTGGTCGGCATCCGTGGCAGTAACAACTGTGGCGTAGGGGCGAAGGTGGTGGAACGAACGATCGAACTCGTCCGCCTCTATCACGACATACGGACTGTCTTTAGAGAGCAGGTAGTTGGTGCCGTAGTTCTTGGTGATGCCGCCAAGGAAAGCGTTGCACCCCACGTGGCTCTGATGGAGCAAGTGCGCAGCCATGGACGACGTGGTGGTCTTTCCGTGCGTACCCGCCACGCACAAGCCTTTCAGCGAACGCGTGAGCGTGCCAAGCACCTGCGCACGCTTCTGAATCTCGAAGCCGCCAGCGCGGAAGTACGCCAGCTCGGCGTGGTCGGCGGGGATGGCGGGGGTATATACCACCAAGGTCGTCGCGCTGTCGCGGCATGCCTCGGGAATGAGTTCGGGGGAGTCGGTGTAGTGTATCTCCGCTCCCTCGGCCTCTAGCTCGCGTGTAAGCGCAGAGGGCGTGCGGTCGTAGCCCGCCACCGTCTTCCCCTGCGAAAGGAAATAGCGCTCGAGCGCGCTCATGCCTATTCCGCCCGCACCGATGAAATATACTGACTTTATCTCGTCCATTTCTTCTTTTTCGCTTTCTCTGTCTTAGTAGCCGCGCGGCCGCGTCCTGCAGCTGCATTCTTGCGTATCGTCGCATCCCCGTCCGCCGTTAGTTTCAAGCGAGTGTGGGGTTATATTTCCTTCAATGCCCTTCCGCCAGCCGTATCACCTCGTCCGCTATGACAGATGCGGCATCGGGACGTCCGAGACGGCGTATGTTGGAGCTTAGGGCTTCGAGCCGCTCGCTGTCCTGCACGGTATTGATGGCAAGGGGGAGAAGCGTGCGCCGTGCGTCGTCGTCGCGCACGTAAAGCGCGGCTTCTTTCTGCACAAGGGCGAGCGCGTTCTTCGTCTGGTGGTCTTCAGCCACGTTTGGCGACGGAACGAGTACCACGGGTTTGCCAAGGAGGCAAAACTCAGAGATGCTACCCGCACCGGCACGCGAAATGACAAGGTCGGCGGCCGCATAGGCCGATGCCATGTCTGCTATGAAGTCGGTAGCGACAAGGTTGGCGGGACGGCCGCGGCTATCCAGTTCGCGCTGTATGCTTTCGCTATAATACTTTCCCGTCTGCCAAACAAACTGCACGTTGCGCTGCTGCTTGACAAGCGGCAGATTGCCCAAGATGCTTTCGTTGAGCGTGCGTGCGCCAAGCGAGCCTCCCACGACAAGGATTGTCTTCTTTCCGGGTACAAGTCCGAAACTTCTCACGGCTTCGTCCTTTCCTGCCACGGGGGCGGCAAGATTCTGCCTTACGGGATTTCCCGTAAGCATCAGCCGGTCGGCCGGGAAGAAACGCTCCATCCCTTCGTACGCCACACAGATGCGCCGCGCCTTGCTGGCAAGGAGTTTGTTGGTGACGCCGGCGTAAGAGTTTTGCTCCTGCAAAAGGGTAGGAATGCCCATCGCCTCCGCCACGTTGAGGGTCGGTCCGCTTGCGTATCCGCCTACGCCCACCGCCACGTCCGGGCGGAAGTCGCTCAAAATGCGGCGCGCCAGCCGGCGGCATTTTACTATTTTGAGCAGCACGGAAACATTGCGCAGCAGATGCTTGCGGTCAAAGCCGGCAATGGGCAGTCCCTTTATTTCGTAGCCTGCCGCCGGCACGCGCTGCATCTCCATACGTCCCTCCGCTCCCACAAAGAGTATCTGCGCGTCCGGGCGCTTCACCCTTATGGCGTTGGCTATGGATATGGCGGGGAAGATGTGGCCTCCCGTACCGCCGCCGCTTATCACTACTTTCATTTTCCGTGTGCCTCCTTGCTACTTTGTTGGCGTAACTATATAGTACACCGCAAAATTAACAAAACTTACCGGCTCGTCCCCCTCCGCGCGTCTGCTTTTTTATATGGTGCTGCCAAGGAACGCGGACGCTTCTTCATTTACCGTCCAAGACGGCACGGAGTGCGGTGACGTTGTCCACTACCTTATAATAGGTAGAGGGAGATTCTACAATAAGCCCGGCGGCGTGCAGCGCGTCAAGAGCGGTCAGCAATTTGTCCCAGCATCTGCCTGCGTTGTAGAAAACGACAGGCTTTCGCCGTATGCCAATGCAGGCGTTGCCCAGCACGCTAAATATCTCGTCTAGCGTGCCGAGTCCGCCAGGCAGAGCAACAAATATGTCGCTCTCGCGTTCCATCGCGGCTTTGCGGTCGGTGAGGTCGGCACAGCGGAAGGTGACATCCACCGCCTCACTCACAAGCCCGCGCTCCGCAATGATGTCCGGCACCATACCGTAGACACGCCCGCCGGTTCTCTTCACGCCTTGCGCCAATATCTCCATAAGCCCGCAGCGCGAACCGCCGTACACCAGCGTCCGCCCGGTGCTGCCTATCAGCTCTCCTACCTCGCGGGCGGCAGCCGTGTAAGCCTCGGGAAGCCCTTCCCGCGCGGACAGGTAGACTCCTACTTTCTCAAAGTTCATGTCACATATATTATATAGACGACGTATCGGCACAGGCGGAGTCCTCAGACACGCCTATGCCGAAAGCCTTTACAGAACATTTTACTTTACCGCCACGCACTCTATCTCCACGCGTGCGCCCTTGGGCAACGTCTTTACCGCGACGGCAGAGCGGGCGGGGAACGGTGCGGAGAAGAACTGGGCATAGACCTCGTTCATCTCTGCGAAGTCTGCCATATCGGCGAGAAATACAGTAGTCTTCACCACATCGCCCATGTCAAGCCCCGCCCCGTTGAGGATAGCTTTCACATTAGTGAGCGACTGACGGGTGAGTTCCTTTATGCCGCCTTCGGCAAAACTCCCCGTCGCGGGGTCAATGGGAAGCTGACCGGACACATACAACGTGCCGCCGGCTTCCACAGCCTGAGAGTAAGGACCTATCGCCGCAGGAGCGGCAGATGTGTTGATGCTTGTTTTGGACATATATTTATTGTGTTATACAATTAGGCTAAACGTTTGCGCTACGCCGTACCGAGCAGAATAAGAAACACCGCCGCCCAGTGCGCTACGGAGCCAAGCAACACGAATACGTGCCACACGCCGTGAAACCACGGGCGGTCATCGTGTGCAAAGAAATACGTGCCGCCCGTGTAGAACGCGCCCTCCGCCAAAAGGCACAGAAAGGCACTCATCGGTATGGCACGCACCACAGGGACGGCGATGAAGACAAACGTCCAACCCATGGCAAGGTAGAGACCAAGCGACAGACGCGGCCACCGCCCCATGGCAGCAACCTTGTACACGGTGCCGAGAAGCACAAGTCCCCAAAGCACGCCAAAGGTGAGCCACCCCGTCACGCCGCCCACCACGCCCACGCATATAGGGGTGTAGGACGCGGCTATCATCACATAGATGCTCACGTGGTCGAGTACGCGCAAGGCACGCTTGGTGCGCCCCGGAATCCACCAGTGGTATACGCTGCTGGCGGCATACATTAGCAGCATGCCGCAGGTGAAGCACGTCACGCCGAAAGCGTTGCGCCACCCGCAGCGATAACCGAGGCGTAGCACCGCCCAAGCCGTGGCAAGGGTGAAAACCACGCCAGCCAAATGGGTGAGCGTGTTGAAGATTTCTTCTTTCGTACGTCTTTGTTCGGGCGGCATCTGACGAATCTTATTCCTTGTCTGGCACTGCCGCACATTATGCACGGGCGCAGCCAGTCTGTTTCGGCACAAAGTTAGCCACTGCGCGGGAGGTGGTGAAACGAGGAGGGGGACAACATAGCCCGAAACGCCTTTATGCGGCATTTGCTGCAAACGCCTCGCTCCGTCATTAGGGCGGAGCGAAAGGGTTATTGCCGGGAAAAGGAAATCCCCCGGAGCGGCAATGCCGTCCGGGGGACTTCTTCTAATGTGTGTATCCCTTAGGAAAGGAGGTGAATCACTTTACGAGCACCTTCTTGCCACCTACGATGTAGATGCCGGAAGAGAGGCCGTTCACTGCGTTCTCAGCCTTCACGTTAGCGCGAACCTTCACGCCGGAGAGCGAGTAAACGTCTACCACCTTAGCGGCAGCAGTCTCAGAAACAGTGTTGATGGCACTGATAGTACCCTCAATCTTCACGCTGAGGTCACCGGTCTCCTCCGTTGCGGGAACGGTCGGGAGTACATAGCCGCTGTTGTGGGCGATGTTGTCGCCGCTCACTGCGTCTACGATAGCACCGTTCACGAGTACACCGTAGTCAACCTTTGCGGACTCTGCAGCGAGTACACCCTGCAGACCGTTTACAGCCTTAGCCTCGGTAGCCCAAGTGAAGTCATCGTACGTGCCGAACGCAACAGTGAAGAGTGCGTCCTCGTAGCCAGACTCCTCGTTGTAGAAGAACGGAGTACCTGCCTCGATGGTAGTACCCTGCTCAATGGTTGCGAGCTCGAGCGTGTTGTCGGTCGTGTTGCGGCCAATCACGCTGTAGCACATGCCGTCAGACTCTACTGCCACAGGCAGCGTCACGATGGAAAGGCTGTTGGATGCAACTGCCCAGGAGATTTCGGAAGCGAAGTCGCTGGGATCAGCCTCCACGAAAGTGAATGCGGAGTTGTCTGCACCCTGAGCTGCGCCCCAGGTCACCATGTTGTAGTAGCCCGGCTGAGCGTTGAGGTAGATGCTCTCGTCGAAGACGATGTTCAGGTAGCCCTCGCCCTCTACGCGTGCGCTCTGCAGCGTGAACGCGCAGGTGTCAGCGTCGGTAGAAGCCTTGACAGCTGCGTTGTTGGCGTGCGGGTTGTTGAGGTACTCGCCCGTCAGCACGTTCTGCAGCGTGAAGGTGCCGTTAACGGCGTTGAGCTTCCAGATGTTGCCCACCTTCTGTGCGAGGTTGTCGTCAGCCTGTGCCCACTTAGCCTGTGCGCCGTTGCCCGGAGAGTATACGAATGCGTCAGCCGGGGTTACGGTTGCGGTGCTGGTGGACTTGCTCTGCAGGTAGTAGTAGCCGGAAACCGGAGTGTGCATCTTAGCGTTGAACGCTGCCACAGCGGCTGCGGCACCGTCCTTCACTGCGTTCACCTCTTCTACGCTCATCACGTCCTTGATCTGAGCCTCAAGAGCTGCGAGAGCCTCCTCGAGTGCGCTCTTTGCGCCATCTTCGTAGAAGCCTACGCCGTCGCCCTCGGTCGTGCCCTCAAGGAAGGTCTTGGCATTCTCCACAGCCTCCTTGGCGAGGTCGGGATCGGGATAGTTGTCCGTGAAGTTGTCGTAAGCCTTCTGCAGGTTCTCGATGTCCTCGGTCGTAGCTTTCTTGGCTTCGATGGCTGCCTTAGCGGCTGCGAGCTGATCCTCGAATGCCTTGCGCACGTCTGCCGGAACTGCCTCTATGAGGGAGGTAGCAGCGTCATAAGCTGCCTCGTAGCCCTGAAGCGCGCTGAAGCTGAAGTGCTTGCTGCCGGAGTTGGTCTTCTTCACGTCAAGACGAACGTACTTGTAAGCTGCGTCCATAGCGATGGATACCATGCCTACGCCGTTCTTGTACGTAGAGTCGTTAGCCTCGCAGTAGAGGTCGATGTTGTACGTCGGCTCGAAAGTGCCCTGGAGTACCCAAGCTGCATTGTCGATGTCCGTGGTGTCGTTGCAAGCGTATACCTCAAACTGTGTCGGGAAGTTGGAGGCGAAGCGGTAGCCGTCGCCCGGGTTTACACGCTTGGACAGCTTGAACTGTACGTTCTGCACGGCCTTGTCAAGAGCCACGCCGAGATAGTGGTAGTCGCTGCCGGTGTATTCGCCGCCGTGCCAGTCGCTGTGGAAGAAGGTCGTCGGGTCGGAAGCCTCGTCGATGAGAGCCTCGAAAGAGCCCTCGGTAGACTCCTGAGCGTTGGAGAAGAGCTGCGTAGCGCTGGTGATGAGCGCGCCCTCAGCGGACGTGTAGTCGTCGTCAGCGGTAGCGTTGCTCTTGTAGCTGAAGCCCTTCTTGTAGGAAGCGAGAGCCTCATCGTAGAGCTCGGAGAGCGTGTTCACGTTCTTCTCGTTCTCGATTTCGTTGTATACGTCGTCGATGTCGCTCTGCGGCACAGAGTAGAACTTCCAGCCGGAAGCCTCTGCGTCGGTAGTCCAAACAACGAGGTTGTTGTGGTCGCCCGGCTGGTGGAGTGCGGTGCACTGTACGCCGTTCCAGCCCTCGACAGGGTTAGCGATGAGCGATACACTCTCGATGACGAACGTGGTGCGCGTCTGCGGGTAGATCTTGTAGCTTTCCTTAGCCTCGTCGGTCATCGGGATAGCCTGGCCGCGGCTGGTAGCCACGCCGAGGTAACGACCCGTGTAAACGTTCTGCACGAAGTACGAACCGCGAGCCTCGGGGTTCTCCGTCAGCTTCCAGATGTACTTGGTGTCGGAAGCCGTCGGCTTCTCAGGACGCTCCCAAGTCTGGTTGTACGTCCAGTGTGCGCCACTGGTACCGTCATCGTATACTGCGTTGCTCTCCGTACGCGTACCGCCGAAGTAGTAGTAGCCGGCCTGTACGAGCACTGCGCCGTCCTTTGCAGCCTGAAGAGCTGCGCGGCAGCGTGCCACTGCGGCCTCTGCTTCCTCCTGAGTGTTGGCGTCGCTCCAGTTCTGAGCCAGAGTCTGTGCGTCAGCGTAGGAGTTGAGCAGCTCGTTGGCGAGGTCCTCGGAGATCTGACCCGGCTGGTCGCCCACATCGTAGAGGTCGGCCGTGTTGTCGGGGAAAATCTCGGAGAGCGCGTCGTTGATGTAATCAGCGCCGGCGAGCTCCTCTACGGGGAATACGTTCCATACGTTCTGCGAGAAGCTGTTGCCGAAGTAGATGTCCTTGCCCTCAGAGTTGGAGCAGAGGAACTTCACGTTGGCTTTCTCCGTCACGCCAGCCTGTGCGGAAGCGTCCACAAAGACGAGCTGGTTGATGGAACTTGCCACCAGGGTAGCAGAGGTGAAGTCTTCGCAGACCTCGATCTCATCAGAGCTGCTGTAGGTGACAGCCTCTTTCACGCAGAGCTTCCAGGCGCGTGCCTCAGCCGCAACGTACGTGCCGTTGCTTGCAAGGAACTCGCCCGTCGACACCTTCTTGAGGTAGAAGGCGGGAAGACCGTCCTCATTCTCGCCGGCTGCAACCAGCTCGAAGAGGTTATCCTCCGTGATGGTAGTGGTCTTGTGAACCCCTGCCACGAAGTCGTTGGCTGCGCCCTGAAGCGAGCCGTTCTGCAGGACAAACTGAACGCCCGTCTCCACATCATCGATGGTCCATTCGCCTCCGTCAGCGATGGTGCCGCCCTGTGGCCAGTAGCGTTTTTCTGCCTGCGCTGCCGTCGCTCCGATGACGAACATCACCGCGAGCAACAAAAGATTGTAAACCTTTTTCATTGAGCAGAAATTAGTTGTTAGTTAGTAAATTAAGTGAATTGATTGGTTTCTTTTCTTGCATAGTATGCCTAATCGGGGGTAAAGTTACGGGAGAGCGGCGACATTACGAAATGTTTTCAATGAAAAATGCCGCGCGTTTTGGCAAGTGCATTCCGCAAACGACGGCTTCCGTCTTCGCCGGTTTTTTACAGTGCCGAGGGGCGCGGATGGCGCATTTTCCTTGCTTCCGGAAGGTCTTTTTTCCTCCCGTCTATGGTTTCCCGCCATTCGCCGGAGGAGGCGTTGTGTTCGTCGAACGGGAGCGGGTACGGCAAAAGGCGCGACGATGGTTGTGCGTTACAGCCCGTTGGCGTAATTTTGCACGGCGGGGCATCGGGCCGCCTACTGGGGACAGCGCAAAAAGTGAAAATCCCGGCGTGAAAGCCAAACGCCACCGCAAAAGCGCGGACGCACAATGCGAAGAGGCGGCCGCTCTTGTGCAAAGGTGCGGACACCCATATAAGAAATAAGAAAGGGCGAACGCTGCAATATAAAAGCACGCATGCGCTCTTTGCAAATGCGGACATACATTACTATATATAAGGACGCATGCGCAATATATAAGGACGCATGCCACATATATAAGGAATGCGCGTTGCGACGCAAGCACAACGCCTGTCGCTCAAGCACACCGCTGCAAGCCGCCGCGTGCATGCTTCGCGCCATAAAGAAATAGTCACGGAATGGTACTCAACTACATCTGGATAGCCTTTTTCCTCATAGCCTTTGCCATCGCCCTTGTGCGGCTGGTATTCTTGGGCGACACGGAGGTGTTCCCCGCCATAATGAACTCCACTTTCGACACGTCGAAGACCGCCTTTGAGATTTCCCTCGGGCTTACCGGCGTGCTATCGCTTTGGCTCGGCATCATGAAGATAGGCGAAAAAGGCGGTGTCGTGGCAGCCATTGCCCGCATGCTAAGCCCCGTCTTCAAGCGGCTGTTTCCCGGCGTGCCGGAGGGGCATCCCGTCATCGGCAACATCTTCATGAACATCTCCGCCAATATGCTTGGCCTTGACAACGCCGCGACCCCCTTGGGACTGAAGGCGATGGAGGGTCTGCAGGAGCTTAACGACCGCAAGGACACGGCGAGCAACGCGATGATAATGTTTCTGGTGCTGAACACGTCCGGGCTCACGGTCATACCCGTCAGCATCATGGTGTACCGTGCGCAGATGGGGGCGGCGCAGCCCACCGACATATTTGTGCCAATCCTCATCGCCACGTTCTGCTCCACGCTCGCCGGAATAGTGGTCACCTGCCTCTACCAGCGCATCAACCTCTTCCAGCGCACACTGCTGCTGACGCTCGGCGGACTTTCGCTCGGCGTGGCGGCCTTGGTATGGGGTTTCAGCCGTCTTGACGCGGCAGCAATGAATACCGTCGGCACCTCCGCCGCCAACATACTTCTCTTCACCATCATCGTCTGTTTCCTCATCGCCGGCATGCGCCATCGCGTCAACGTGTACGATGCCTTTGTGGAGGGCGCCAAGGAGGGGTTCAGCACGGCGGTGCGCATCATCCCCTACCTCGTGGCCATGCTGGTGGGCATCGGAGTCTTCCGCGCATCGGGCGCGATGGACTGGCTTATCGAGGGCATGAAATGGCTTGCCGGACTCTCCGGCGGCGACACGCAATGGGCGGGCGCACTGCCCACCGCGCTGATGAAGCCCCTTTCCGGCAGCGGCGCGCGCGGCATGATGGTAGACGCCATGCAGACGTACGGCGCTGACTCGTTTGTGGGCCGCCTCAGCTGCATTTTCCAAGGGTCTACCGACACCACATTCTACATCCTCGCCGTCTACTTCGGCTCGGTGGGCGTGACGCGCACCCGCCACGCCGTCGCCTGCGGCCTGCTTGCCGACCTTGCCGGTGTCGTGGCCGCCATAGCCGTGTGCTACCTTTTCTTCGGATAGGCATTTACAGGAGGAAAATCCGCCCCGTCCGTACCCCGCACGAAACACCAACGGCAACCGCAAACCCAATAACCGCAAACAAAGATGTCACCACAAAAAGCCCCTGCGCAGAAGCAAGGGGGAATGAAAGCACTGGCCAAGGACACGGCCATATACGGACTCTCGAGCATCGTCGGGCGTTTTCTCAACTACCTGCTCGTGCCGCTCTATACCGCCAAGCTCGCTGCCTCGGGGGGCGGGTACGGCGTCATAACCGAGGTGTACAGCTACGTGGCTCTGCTGCTTGTGATCCTCACCTTCGGGATGGAAACCACGTTTTTCCGTTTCGCCAACAAAGAGGGAAGCGACCCCATGCGCGTGTACGCCACCACGCTCTGCGCCGTCGGCGGCGCGGCACTCGCGTTTGCCGCCCTTGTCCTCGTCTTCCTGCAGCCCATTGCCGGCGCGCTCGACTACGCGGCGCACCCCGAATACATAGGCATGATGGCCGTGTGCGTGGCGCTCGACGCCTTTCAGTGCATTCCGTTCGCCTACCTGCGTTTCCGGCGGAAAGCCGTGAAGTTTGCCGCGCTCAAGCTGCTCTTCATTGCGCTGAACATTACGCTCAACATACTTTACTTCGCCGTCCTCCCCGCGCTCTACGCCGCCCCCTCGCTGCACGACGCGGTGGCGCTCGTGTACGACCCCGCAATCGGCGTGGGCTACGCCTTTGGGATAAATCTCTTCTGCACGGCGTTTGTCACCCTTTTCTTCCGGCGCGAACTCACGGGCTTCAGCTGGCGCCCCGACACCGCACTGCTGCGGCGCATGCTTGCCTACTCCTGGCCCATCCTCGTGCTGGGCATCGCCGGGATACTCAACCAGACGGCAGACAAAATGATATTCCCGCGCATCGTGAGCGGCGCTGAGGGAAAGGTGCAGCTCGGCATATACGGCGCGAGCGTGAAGATAGCCATGATAATGGCGATGATAACCCAGGCTTTCCGATACGCCTACGAGCCGTTTGTCTTCGGCAAGCAAAAGGACAAGGACAACCGCGAAGTGTACGCAAAGGCTATGAAATATT
Source organism: Alloprevotella sp. (assembly GCA_963651485.1). GTDB lineage: Bacteria > Bacteroidota > Bacteroidia > Bacteroidales > Bacteroidaceae > Alloprevotella. The sequence goes on from CAVJPT010000009.1 coordinate 62,340, forward strand.
TCATCGTATTCACCCTCCTCGCCTTCCTTATGGTCATCGGGTACATGGACATACTCAAGCACATCATCGCGCCCGACTACTGGAGCGGCCTGCGCGTCGTGCCGATTGTGATGGCGGCGGAGATAATGATGGGCGTGTATTTCAACCTGTCCTTCTGGTACAAGCTCATTGACAAAACAATATGGGGCGCGTGGTTTTCGGGCGCGGGCTGCGCCGTGCTCATTGCGGTCAACGTGATATTCATCCCGCGCTACGGCTACATGGCGTGTGCCTGGGCGGGCTTCGCCGGATACGGCACCGCCATGCTGCTGAGCTATTTCGCGGGTCAGCGCCACTACCCCATCGCCTACCCGCTGCGCAGCATCGGCGTGTACGTGGCCATCGCGCTGTTCTTCTTCTTCGGCATGCGCCTTACCGCCGCGCACATCACTTCCGTGCCTTTGCGCCTGCTCGCCAACACGGCGCTCGTGGCACTCTTCGTGGCGCACATCATTCACTACGACTTCCCGCTGCGCGCCCTCCCCGTCGTAGGCAAGTATTTCGGGAAGAAAAACCACTAACCCCGTTTCGCCCCGCCCGGCGACAAACGCCCTTAGGCTATGAACGTAGATATAGACTCTTCCTGGGGTGAGCGGCTGAAAGAAGAATTTGCCGCGCCCTATTTCGCCCGTCTCGCCGACTTCGTGCGCGGCGAGTACCGCGCCGGGGCGTGCTACCCGCCCGGGCGGGAAATATTCAGTGCCTTCAACCTCTGCCCTTTCGAGAGCGTGAAAGTCGTGATTATCGGGCAAGACCCCTACCACGAGCCGGGGCAGGCCGAGGGACTGTGCTTCTCGGTAAAGGACGGCGTGCAAATGCCGCCCTCACTGCAAAACATCTTCAAGGAGATAGAGGCTGACACCGGCAGCCGCCCGCCCGCAAGCGGCAGTCTACGCCGCTGGGCGCAGCAAGGCGTGCTGCTGCTCAACGCCACGCTTACCGTACGCGCCCACCAGGCCGGCTCCCACCAGGGGAAAGGGTGGGAAACGTTTACCGATGCGGTCATTGCGCGTCTGTCAGAGGAACGCGAAAACCTCGTTTTCCTCCTTTGGGGCAGCTATGCGCAGAAGAAGGGCGCGGTGATTGACCGCACGCGCCATCTTGTGCTCTCCTCGGCACACCCCTCCCCGCTCTCGGCCTACCGCGGCTTCTTCGGCAACCACCACTTCACGCTCTGCAACGACTACCTCCGCAGCCACGGCCTCACGCCCATCGAATGGTGAGACGGCAGGGCGCGGCAAAAAGAAATCCCATACAGAAAAGAAAACAACAAGAGAATGTACCTTCCCCCCATACTGCAAGTGGGCGACGTGCTGTTGTCGTCCGACATACTTACCGAGTGCTTCTGCTGTGACCTTGACGCGTGCAAGGGCATATGCTGCGTGGAGGGAGACAGCGGCGCGCCGCTCGCGCCCGGAGAGACCGACCACCTGGAAGAAGCCCTTGACACGGTGTGGGGCGACCTGAGCGCGAAAGCGCAGGCCGTCATCGACCGCCAGGGCGTGGCGTACCGCGACGCGGACGGCGACATGGTGACAAGCATCGTAGACGGGCGCGACTGCGTCTTCACTTGCTACGCAGGCGGCTGCTGTTTCTGCGCCACCGACAAGGCATACCGCGAGGGGCGTGCGACGTGGCGCAAGCCCGTCTCCTGCGAGCTCTACCCCATCCGCGAGAAGACGCTGCGCGACGGCACGGCCGCCATACAGTACCACCGCTGGGACGTGTGCCGCCCCGCCGTAGAGAAAGGCCGCCAACTGGGGCTGCCGCTCTACCGCTTCCTCAAAGACCCGCTCATACGCCGTTTCGGCAAAGAGTGGTATGAGGAGCTTTGCGACGTAGCCGACGAGCTGCTCAAAAATGCGGGCGAGTGACCGCCGCGCCGCCCCAAAAGTGTCCTATTTTTCCCTTTCCGAAATCAAAACGATTGTTAATGGCGATTTGGGAAACGGAGAAAAATGTATTATCTTTGTGTAGAGTAAAGAGGGGATATGCACCGCGTGCGTATCCCCTTTGTCGTGCTATTGACAATCAACGTTTTACGAAGCCGGAAAGTGTACATCCCGGAGCTACGGGGTGTACATATAGGAGCTACAGCCCCCATTCCCGTCGCTACGGGGCCGGTCTTAGGCTCCGCTAAGCCCCTGTCTGTACCTGCTGCGCCAAGTTTTACTCTTAAATATTCATAAAAATGCGTCCCCGGCGCGGCGCGCAAAAGTGTCCTTTTTTTCCCCTATTTCCCCAAGTCCGCGCCACAGCTTACAGAAGACCTATTAGAGCCGCTTTCCAGCAAGCGGAAGCCCCATTCCCGCCAAGGCAAGATGCCGTCAGGTAGCAATTGCGCACATATATAAAAACGTGCATACGCGCTCGCACACGCGAAAGCGTCAGTCCATACATTCCCTCTCGCCACCGGCTGCCCGATCTGCCGTTTTGCGTGCCTTTTGTACGGCGAAAAGTTCTGTTTGCAGACAAAAAGTAAAGGCAAACGCATTATTGAAAGGCAATGTTAAGAATTTTTCTATCCGTTTTTATACTTTTGCAATTGCTTCTCTTGCTTTTCTTCCTTTCCGGCAAAGGAAAAAAGCGGGCGACGTACAAAGCGCAGGCGCGAAGACGCGGCTACGCGCAAGAAAATGCGGAGGCGGCAACGGCCGGCCGGCGCTTGGACTTAGCAAGAAGACAGAGAAACATCATAATATCAACCAACACCCAAATTTCATGAAGCACATCTACACCCTTCTGAAAGGCATGCTGGCGGCTCTGCTGCTCGGCGTGCCGTCGTTGGCCTCAGCGCAGACCCTCGCCGAGCTGGCGGGGAAATGGACTCTGACGGCCGACGAGGTGGCATTCGGCAACGGAAGCGAGGACGGACTCCCCGCCTCCAGCTACGACGTCACCATCACCGTGGACGAGGCTACAAGCACCGCGTACCTCGCCGGTTTCCCCGGCACGGACGTGACGCCCTCCGACGGCGTTTTCCAAGGCACGTACCGGCCTACCGCCTTATCCGGCTACGTGTTAACGGTGGCTCTCCCGGTGGACAGCAAAGTAACGCTTTCCGACGGTGCAGTAGTAGGCTACTCCGCCGACACGGGTGCCCCCGACTGGAAAGTCACCCAAGACTACAAGACGAAAGCCATCACCATCAAGCAGCCCAGCGACGCCGACCTCGTGTTCAGCTACACGAAAGGTACGACAAGCACGACGCTCGTATTCTCCGGCGTGAAACTCACGCAGAAGACTGAGACTACGCCCACCTACTCCGCTGCACCCGCCGACCTCGCCGGCACATACGCCATCACCACCGGAGCCGCCACCTTTGACGGCGACACGGAGGACATCACCAATGTGCCCGCCACCTCTTACACGGGCACCATCAAGGTGAACGCCAACGGCGAAGCTACCATGACCGGCCTCATCGGCACCCCGATGCTGCCCGACTACGTCACCGGCACGATTGTCGACTCCTGCTATGTAGGCAAGTACGACGCTGCCGCGCAGACCATCACCTTCAGCGTCCCGGCAGACTACTTCATCACCGACGACGAAGAAAACGGCTATATGCTTCTCGCCCCGTTCACGGTAAAAGTGAGCAAAAACGACGACGGCTGCTATGTGCTGAGCACTTCTGACGCCATCACCTACGAGTATCAGGGCGAAAACTGGGACTACGCCACCTGCTCCTTCGCAGGCGTGACGATGACGCAGCAGAAAGAGACTCCGTCCTACTCTCCCGCACCCGCCGACCTCGCAGGCAAGTACGTCATCACCACCGGCGCAGCTACCTTTGCCGGCGACACGGAGAACATCACTACCGTACCCGAAACCACCTACAAAGCCACTGTCAAGGTGAACGCCAACGGCGAAGCCACTATGACCGGACTCATCGGCACGCCGATGTCTCAGGACGAGCTGACGGGCGAGACTTCGGACTCTTGCTACGTAGGCGTGTATGACGCTGCGGCTTCCACGATAACCTTCAGCATACCCAACGGCTACTTCATGACCGACATCGAGTACAACGCATGGATGCTCAAGTCGCCCTTCACCGTCAGCGTGGCCAAGGGTGACGACGGCAAGTATGTGCTGACCACCGCAGACGCCGTGACATACGACTTCTGGGGCGAAAACGAGGACGAGGCTACCTGCTCCTTCGCCGGCCTGACGATGACGCAGCAGCCCTCCTACACCATCTCCAAGGAAGACCTCCTCGGCGACTGGGAACTTACGTTCAACACCATAGACGACGACCTCGGAGAGATAGTCCCCGCCGACAGCACGATGACCTTCACCATCCTCGAGAAGGACGGCGCGCTGAAAGTGACCAATGTCTTCGGCAGCACCTACGAGTATGCGCTCAACTACTCCAGCATGGGCGTTGACATCCCGTTCACTACCGACTACATCGGCGACGATATGGAGATGGGCACGCAAATCATGATTTGCGGCGCATACGACGGTCTGAGCACTCCGGCGGTAAGCTTCGACTTCGGCGCAGACAACACGCTTGAGCTCGCAAGCATGCTTTTCTGCATGAACGAAAACGGACAGTTCCTCGCTACGTCCGGAACGGCCAAGAAGGCAACCAAGGTTGATCCCGAGCCCGAACCCGACCCCGAGCCTCAGGCTCTCGGCGAGGCAATCACCGACATCACGAAGCTGAGCAACGACAAGGTTTACGCCATCTACAACCCCGTGGTACTGGGAAGCGACACCTACACCTCCAAGGGCGCGTATGTAGTGTACAACCCCAGCGCAGCCAACCCGACATACCTTTGGTCGGCAAACGGCGAGAAAGGACAGTTCAACTCCGTATCTGTAAACTTCTCCCTCACCGACGAAAACCACGCGTGGATGGCAATACAGCACGAGGGCAACTTCTACCTCTACAACCTCGGCACGAAGATGTTCCTCTCCACCTACGGATGGTCTGACGCCGGCGGCTCGAGCGGTCCGAGCAAGTTCTCTGCTACGCCGACTCCCCTTACGGTAGTGACGCGCACTGACGGCAACCTCGCCTTCACCTCTCACGCAGACGACGGTCACTCCTTCCTGTGCGCCGCTCCCCAGTTCACCACCTACCCGATGGCCGTATGGACCAGCGACGACAACGGCTCTGCATGGGTGCTCAAGGAGAACCCCAACCTCGCGGCAGACCCCAACGCGATGGCTGTCGTCACCGCCATCTCTTCCGCAAAGGCTGAGAGCAAGGCTGCCCAGACGGGCATCTACACCATCTCGGGCGTGAAGATGAACACAACCGACCTCACGAAACTGCCCAAGGGCGTGTACATCGTGAACGGCAAGAAGCAAATCGTGAAGTAAGCACGACAGGTTTGCAAAACGACAATCTCTAATCTGTGAACTAAGCCCCGCCTGACGGCAAAGCCAGCCCAGGCGAAAGCAAAGCAAGCGGCGCAGCACACAGAAACGAGACACAAGGGAAATCCCGGCAGGAAAGGCCATGCGCCCCCTGCCGGGATTTTTTGCGTCACGTCACGGCAGCAATTCAAGCTTTTTTCCTAACTTAGCCTACTATATTGCACGCCGGCTGACACCCGCCGCCGCGCACACTCCAACCAGCATACAAAAAAATGACATATCTCCATGAACTACAAATGGCATTTCAAATGCACCGCGCCCGAGGATGCCTCCCGCGCCAAAGCGCTGGCCGCCTCGCTGGGCATACACCCGGCCCTGGGGAAAATACTCCTTGAGCGAGGCATAGGCACGGAACAGGAGGCAAAACGCTTCTTCCACCCACAGCTCACGGAGCTGCACAACCCGTTCATGATGGACGACATGCAGACCGCAGTGGAGCGGCTCAACCGCGCAATGGGACGAAAAGAGCGCATACTCGTCTACGGCGACTATGACGTGGACGGCTGCACGGCAGTAGCCCTGGTGTACAAGTTCATACAACAGTACTACTCCAACATAGACTTCTACATACCGGACCGCTACGAAGAAGGGTACGGCATATCGCGCAAAGGCATAGACTTCGCTGCGGAGTCGGGCGTGAAGCTCATCATCGTGCTCGACTGCGGCATCAAAGCCATCGAAGAGATTGCGTACGCCAAAGAGCGCGGCATCGACTTCATCATCTGCGACCACCACGTCCCCGACGACGAGCTGCCGCCCGCCGTAGCCATCCTCAATCCCAAACGCCGCGACAACCACTACCCCGACACCCATCTCTCGGGCTGCGGCGTCGGCTTCAAGCTGATGCAGGCCTTTGCCGCAAGCAACGGGATCGAGTTCAACAAGCTCTCCTCCCTGCTCGACCTCTGCGCCGTAAGCATCGCCTCCGACATTGTCCCCGTGATGGGAGAAAACCGCATACTCGCCTACCACGGTCTCCGTTGCCTCAACTCCAACCCCGGCATCGGGCTGCAGGCCATCATAGAGGTATGCGGACTGGGCGACCGCGAGCTGACGATGAACGACATCATCTTCAAGATAGGGCCGCGCATCAACGCCTCCGGGCGCATGCAAAACGGACGCGAAGCCGTAGAGCTGCTTGTCGAGCGCGACTACGCCTCCGCCATCGCCAAGGCCGAGCGCATCAACCTGTACAACGAGGCACGCAAGGACCTTGACAAGCAGATGACCGAGGAAGCCATCGAGCAGGTCCGCGCCCTGAGCGACCTCGACTCGCGGCGCAGCATCGTCATCTACAACGAGGAGTGGCACAAAGGCGTGATAGGCATCGTCGCTTCCCGCCTCACCGAGCAATACTACCGCCCGGCCGTGGTGCTGACACGCTCAGAGGGCGTAGCCACTGGTTCGGCGCGTTCCGTGACGGGCTTTGACGTGTACAAGGCCGTACAGAGCTGCGAGGACTTGCTCGAGAATTTCGGCGGCCACACCTATGCCGCCGGTCTCACCCTCAAAGTGGAGCACGTGGAGGAGTTTTCCCGCCGCTTCGAAGAGTATGTCACGGCGCACATCAGCGACGAGCAGACCGAGGCAGGGCTTGACGTGGACGCCGAGCTCGACTTCAAGGACATCACCTTCCGCTTCTACCAGCAGCTGCGCCGTTTCGCCCCGTTCGGTCCGCAAAACCCCAAGCCCGTCTTCTGCACCCACCGCGTCTACGACTACGGCACAAGCAAAGTGGTAGGGCGCGGGCAGGAACACATAAAGCTCGAACTCGTAGACGACAAGAGCAACAACGTGATGAACGGCATCGCCTTCGGGCAAAGCTCGCAGGCGCGGTACATCAAAACCAAGCGGGCTTTCGACATCTGCTACACCGTGGAGGAAAACACGCACAAGCGCGGCGAGGTGCAGCTCCAGATTGACGACATAAAGCCGCTCTGACGCGCCGCACAATGCCGCCCCGCCCGTTTGTACGGCGGCGAGGGCGGCACACTACCGTGAGATGGAAGACTTTAAGGACATATTGCGCCGATACTGGGGCTACCCGGACTTCCGCGGCATCCAGCGCGACATCATAGAGAGCGTGGCGCGGGGCGAGGACACCCTCGGACTGATGCCCACGGGCGGAGGAAAGAGCATTGCCTTCCAAGTCCCCGCCCTTGCCATGGAGGGTATGTGCCTTGTCGTCACTCCCCTCATCGCGCTGATGAAGGACCAGGTGGCGCACCTGCGGGAGCGCGGCATCCCTGCCGCCGCCGTGTACTCCGGACTGCCGCAGAGCGAAGTCAGCCGCCATCTCGACAACGCCGTGCTCGGCGCGTACAAGTTTCTTTACCTCTCCCCCGAGCGCCTCTGCACCGAAGCCTTCCGAAGCAAAGTAAGGCGCATGCGCGTGTGCCTGCTCACCGTGGACGAGGCACACTGCATCTCGCAATGGGGATACGACTTCCGCCCGCCCTACCTCCACATTTCCGACGTGCGCGACGCGCTGCCCGGCGTACCCGTACTTGCGCTTACCGCCACGGCCACGGCTCGCGTCGCACAGGATATTCAAGACAAACTCGGTTTCCGGCGCAGCAACGTCTTCCGCATGAGTTTTGAGCGGAAAAACCTTTGCTATGTCGTGCGCCATACCGACAACAAGTTTGAGGAGCTGCTGCACATCCTCGCCAGCGTGGAGGGTTCGGCCATCGTCTACACCCGCAGCCGCGGCGCTGCGAAGCAGATAGCCGAAGACCTCAACTCCGCCGGCGTGACCGCGCTCCACTACCACGCGGGACTTACACCGACAGACAAGGACACGCGCGAGAAAGCCTGGAGGGAGAACCACTTCCGCGTGATGGTAGCCACCAACGCCTTCGGCATGGGCATCGACAAGCCGGACGTACGCCTTGTCGCCCACACCGACTTCCCCGACTCCGTGGAAGCCTACTACCAAGAGGCGGGCCGCGCCGGACGCGACGGGCGCACCGCCTACGCCGTGCTGCTGTACAACCAGCACGACCGGAAAAAACTTCTCGACCGCGTGCGCGAAAACTATCCCGAGCGTGCCTACATCCGCAAAGTGTACGACGACCTTTGCGCTTTCTACCAGATAGCCGAGGGCGAGGCGCAAGGGCGTACCTTCGAGTTCGACCGCATGCGCTTCTGCACCGTCTTCCACCACTTCCCCGTCACGCTTACCGGCGCGCTCAACCTCCTTACGCAGGCGGGGTACATTCTCTACCAGGAGGACAGCGACAGCCTTTCCCGCCTCATCGTGCTTACCACGCGCGACGATCTCTACCACGTCGACTACCTCTCGCCCGCCGAGGACCGTGTGCTGAACGCGGTGCTGCGCCTTTACGCCGGCCTCTTTGCCGACTACGTCTTTGTGCGCGAGGACACCATCGGGGCGCAGTGCGGCATGACCGCCCGCGAGGTGTACGAAGCGCTTGTCCAGCTGCGGTACCGCCGCATCATCAACTACGTCCCGCGCAAAAACGTGCCGCGCATCACTTATACCACGCGCCGCGTCGACACAAAGTACGTGGAAATGCCGCACGAGATATACGAGTCCCGAAAGAGCCTGTACGAAAAGCAAGTAAAAGCCATATGGGACTACGCCAACGAAAACTCCCTCTGCCGAAGCCGCTACCTCTTGCAGTATTTCGGCGACGAGGCAGACGACTGCGGCCACTGCGACCTGTGCTGGGAACGGCGCGGAAGGAGCGCAGAACAGCGCAAAACCGACAAGGAGAAAGTGGACGAACTTGAAAAACTCATACTGCATATTCTTTCGGACGGAAAAGAACACGACGCTTCCGAGCTTCCTGACAACCTCCACCCCCGCCGCCTTTACGAGGAGGCACTGCGCCGTTTGGCAGACGAGGAAGCCATAGAGTTTGTGCGGGGAAAGATACACCGCTGCTGACCCGCCTTGCAGTCCGCCCCGGCAAAAGCCCCGGCAAACACCACCCCGTACTACCATACACTAAGCCCCAAACACCGAAAAGCCGCACACTCGCGCCGGGAGTGTGCGGCTTTCGTCAAGCATAGCGGCACCGTTGCTGAAAAATGCGCAACAGACTTTCCTTTTTGCAGCAAAATCGCTATATTTGCCATTGACAAACGTCAGAGTGCATTTCCCCTTGTGGCGGCACAGCCGCAAAAGCGCGGGAAACGCGCAGAGAGAGAAAAACAGAAAACAGAGACAACGTGCGAATAAGCGAATACTTGGCGAGCCTGGCTCTCAGCCTGCTGTCTTTCGGGACGGCACAGGCACAGGACATTCTTCCTGAGGCTATGCCCGCCCGCCCCCATTCTGAAAAAACAGTCACCGAGACAAAGGCCGCCGAGCTTCCTCTGGCCCGCAAGGCTGTGGCCAACGTGGCAAGCACAGCCGCAACGGCGGACGCTTCCGCAAATTTCGGAGAAAGCGTAGTAAAGACGGCTCTGCAATACCTTGGAGCATCCTACCGCTCGGGAATGTCTGGCCCCACTGCCTTTGACTGCTCGGGCTTCACCAGCTTCGTGTACCGTCTGCGCAACGTGCCCATCCTGCGCTCCTCGCGCTCGCAGTTCACGCAAGGCACGCCCATCGCCCGCGTGGCAGACCTCAAGAAAGGCGACCTCGTCTTCTTCGGCGGAAGCGCCGGCTCGCGCTCCGTGGGACATGTGGGCATCGTGACGGAAGTGGACGCCGACGGGAAAAACTTCTCTTTCGTGCACGCGGCACGCGGCGGGGTGAAAATATCCGAGTCAAACGAAGCCTACTACAGCCGCCGCTATATGGGCGCGCGCCGCATCGTAGGCGAGTAAGCGAAAACCATACAGGGGCTTCCCGTGCATGCCTTTCGGCTGCCTGGGAAGCCCCTGCCCTTTCACCACTACAAAGAAGAAACATTTTCAAGGAACAAACAAAAACCAACCATGCCACTGACTCTCTTGCAGACTTTGCCCGCCGAGCTCAGCGCGGACAATCTTGACAAAACCATTGACAAACTGACCGACCTTTGCGTGAACGCCGGCAAACACATACTGGCGGCCGTACTCATCTACATCGTGGGCAAGTTTATCATACGCGTGATAAACCACTTCGTGCGCCGCACGCTCGAGCGCCGCGCCATAGACGCCAGCGTGAAAGGCTTCCTGTGCAGCCTGGTCAACATACTGCTCATGGTGCTGCTCATCGTCTCCATCATCAGCGCGCTGGGCGTCAACACCACCTCTTTCGCCGCGCTCCTCGCCTCTGCCGGCGTAGCCGTGGGCATGGCCCTTTCCGGCAACCTCCAGAACTTTGCCGGCGGCCTCATCATCCTGCTCTTCCGTCCCTACCGCGTGGGCGACAGCATCGAAGCCCAGGGCGTGGCCGGCGTAGTGCGCGAGATACAGATTTTCCATACCATCATCACCACGGGCGACAACAAAGTTGTGTACGTGCCCAACGGCTCGCTCAGCACCTCTACCGTTGTCAACAACTCGCGCGAGGACACGCGCCGCGTGCAGTGGACTGTGGGCGTGGACTACGGCGAAGACGTGGAAAAAGTAAAGAAGCTGCTCCTGGGCATCTTCGCCTCCGACCCACGCATCCTTACCTCCGTAGCCGGGAAAGAGCCTTTCGTTGCACTCGACACTCTTGGCGACAGCAGCGTGAACATCGTGGCACGCGTATGGGTTAAGTCCTCCGACTTCTGGGGCGTTTACCACGAAGATTTGCAGAAGATATACGACACCTTCAACCGCGAGGGCGTCAACTTCCCCTATCCGCAGCAAGTGGTACACTTGCAAAAGGAAGCCTGACCCGCCGCGCAAAGGCACTAACGACCGACATACCATTCCGCCCTTCCTTTCAGCTGCGCAACGTTCGCTCTAACGCGCGGCTAAAAGGAAGGGCGGAATTTTCTACGCTTATCCCTATCAAACATTGCCCCGCCACCCCTTTGTGCGCCTCCAAATTCTTGCGACCGCCCAAAGACCCAGAATATCCTACGGGCGGGTACGCCCTATTTTTCCAAAAGCACATTTAAATACGCGGGAGAATCCGCAGAAGAAATCCCGCTCCGAAGACGGCGGCACATACACCGCAGCTTAGACAAGCCGCAAAGCAGCGCCTCCCATACCGCCCATACACATATATTATATATATGGTATCACAGAGACACGCGGCACAACGCCGCAAACGCCGGCGTGGGGAAAGAAAAAAAGGCAAAATTTGGGTGAAAGCGAGGATTTGTCTAATTTTGCAACTCGCAAAAGGCTTGCAAAATAAGTAATAACAAAATAACCCCTAATCAAGCAATGATTGTAGTACCTGTAAAGGAAGGCGAGAACATTGAACGCGCCCTCAAAAAGTTCAAGAGAAAGTTCGAGAGAACGGGTGTAATCAAAGAGCTCCGTCGCCGCCAGCAATTCGACAAGCCCAGCGTGGTGAAGCGCCTGGCCAAGGAGCACGCTGTATACGTACAGAAGCTGCACCTCGAAGAGGACTAAGCTTCCGCCCAAGCCCCGACACCTTACAACAGGGCACACGGCGGCAACTCCGCCGTCAGGGTCTGTCCCCCGCCGCGAGCGCATACGCGCCGCAGCGGGGGACAGATTTTTCCCGCCCGCGCCGCAGCGGCTGCCGCAAAGGCTTTTTACCCGCCCGCAAAGTTTGCCCGTAAAGAAAAACCTTGTACATTCGCTCTTAGAAAACCCATTGACACCGATGAGGGGATACGTGGACGACTTCCTGGCCTACATGGCAGGTGACCGGGGCTGCTCGCAAGGGACACTGCGCACCTACCGCGAAAGCCTTGAAAAGGTGGCGGAGTATTTCGCCTCGCTTGACGAGGGGCTAGACTGGAAGAGCGTAGACGCAGACGTGATACGCCGCTGGATGGCGTCGGAGATGCGCCAAGGGCATACCGCCCGCACCGTCGGCAAAGACCTCAGCGCGCTCCGCTCGTTCTACAAGTACCTGCTGCGCGTAGGACGCGTGGAAAGCGACCCAGTCCGCACCGTGCGCAACCCCAAGGCACACGCTCCGCTCCCCGTTTTCCTCAAAGCCTCGGAAATGGACAGGCTCTTTGACGACGTAGAGTTTCCCGAGGGGTACGAAGGCACGCGCGACCGAGCCATACTCCTCACGTTCTACACCACCGGGCTGCGCGTTTCCGAGCTCGCCGGCCTCGACATAGGGCGCGTGGACCTGCAGCGGGGCGAGCTGAAAGTCACCGGCAAACGCGACAAGCAGCGCATCGTGCCTTTCGGCGCGGAACTGCGCGAAGAACTGCAAAAGCACCTGACACTGCGTCTGGTGCAGCCCACAGAGGAACGCAACGCCCTCTTCACCGACAAGCGGGGACGGCGCATGACCACGGCACAGATACGCACGATGGTGCGGGCATACCTCTCGCTGGTCACCACGCAAAAGAAGCGGAGCCCGCACGTGCTGCGGCACACATTCGCCACGGCGATGCTCAACAACGGCGCAGACCTCGAAGCCATAAAAGAGCTATTAGGACACGAAAGCATAAGCACGACGGAGGTTTACACCCACACCACCTTCGCCGAGCTGAAGAAAGAATACCAACAAGCCCACCCCAGGGCATAAAAGAAAAGGAGGACACAGCATGGAACTGAAAGTACAAGCCATCCACTTTGACGCTACCGACAAGCTGCACGCTTTCATCGAGAAGAAGACCGCCAAAATAGCGAAGACCTGCGAAAGCGCGATAAAGGCAGAGTTTGTGCTGAAAGTGGTGAAACCCGAAACAGCCAAAAACAAAGAGACCGCGCTCAACGTGACCCTGCCCGGCACGGAGCTGCATACGGAGAAAGTGTGCGACACCTTCGAGGAGGGCGTAGACCTTTGCGTAGAGTCCATTCTTCGCCAAATAGAGAAATACAAAGAACGCCAGCAGGGCAAGTGACCCATACGGCGCAAAGCCGCTTCCAAACAGCTGCTTTAAGGAACAACCGGGGCGCATCCGCGAAAAGGACGCGCCCCGGCTTTTATTCTGCGTGTCCCGCCACCACCAGCCGCCGGCAAACGCCGCACGCGCCCTGCATGCACACACATCCCTATGAGAATACGGCAAAGAAGAGGGGCGCAGCGGCTTCACACACACATTTCCCAAGGAAACAGCCCGACACACCGCCCGCAAAACGCACCCCGAATGCCACGCCAAGGGCGGATGGCGCTAAAAAAACGCCGAAAAGTTTTGCAAGTAAAGAAAATGTTATAATTTTGCACCCGCAATCACGGGAGAAGCCGTGAGAAGCGACTTTGGTGCGTTAGTTCAGCTGGTTAGAATACATGCCTGTCACGCATGGGGTCACGGGTTCGAGTCCCGTACGCACCGCAAGTAGCCGATTTGCCTCCGAAAGCCTGAGCTTCCGGAGGTTTTTCATTTTTCACCCCAATAGCCCGCCCGGCTGAGAACACACAATGGAAAAGCCCGCAATATACGCCCCGTTCGCACGCCCGCTCTACGTGATGGCCAAACCCGCCGGAGCACGCTGCAACCTCGGCTGCCGCTACTGCTACTACCTTGAGAAAGGCAAGCTATACGCCGACAAGCCGGGCGAGGTGATGGACGACGACCTGCTCGAACGCTTCGTGCGCGACTACATCGGCGCGCAGACCTCGCCCGACGTGCTCTTCACGTGGCACGGCGGCGAACCGCTGATGCGCCCCCTGTCCTTCTACCGCCGCGCGATGGACCTGCAGCGGCGTTACGCCGGCGGTCGCCGCATAGACAACTGCATACAGACCAACGGCACGCTGCTCACAGACGAATGGTGCCGCTTCTTCCGCGAAGAGGGCTGGCTGGTAGGCGTGTCGCTGGACGGGCCGCAGGACTTCCACGACGAGTACCGCCGAAACAAAGGCGGCGGACCCACTTTCTCCCGCGTGATGCGCGGCGTGGAGCTACTCAACCGCAACGGCGTGGAGTGGAACGCCCTCGCCGTAGTCAACGACTTCAACGCCGGCTACCCGCACGAGTTCTATTCGTTCTTCAAAGAGATAGGCTGCCGGTACATACAGTTCACCCCCGTAGTGGAGCGCGAACTCGCCCACGCCGACGGGCGCGGACTTGCCGCACCCTGCGAAGAGGGAGGAAAACTCGCGCCTTTCAGCGTAGACCCCGAAATGTGGGGCGACTTTCTCTGCGCGCTCTTCGACGAATGGGTACACGCAGACGTAGGCGAGTATTTCATACAACTGTTTGACGCCACGCTCGCCAACTGGGCGGGGCAGCAGCCGGGCATCTGCACCCTCGCCAAGACCTGCGGGCACGCCGCCGCGATGGAGTGGAACGGAGACGTATACAGCTGCGACCACTTCGTCTTCCCCCAATACCGGCTCGGCAACATACGCACGCGCACGCTCACCGAGATGATGTACAGCCCCAAGCAACAACGTTTCGGAGCAGCCAAGCGCGATGCGCTCCCCCGACAGTGCCGCGAATGCGACTTCCTTTTCGCCTGCAACGGAGAGTGCCCGCGCAACCGCTTCGCCCGCACGGCGGACGGCGATCCCGGACTCAACTACCTCTGCCCCGGATACCGCCGCTTCTTCGCCCACGCCGCTCCGTACATGGACTGGATGAAGCACGAATACCAAAACGCCCGCCCGCCCGCCGGCATAGTCGAACTGCTGCGGCGCGAACCCGGGCATTTTGCCTGACACGACCGCCCGCACGCTGAAATACAAGGGCGCAAGCCACGGGTTCGCCCTAAATGGTTAACTTTGCGGCTGGCTTCCACGGAAGAATCAGAAACACGACACGACACACATACAATGGCACAAGAAGATGTCTTCAAGAAAATCGTCTCCCACTGCAAGGAGTACGGTTTCGTTTTCCCCTCCAGCGACATATACGACGGTCTCGGCGCAGTCTACGACTACGGGCAGAACGGCGTAGAGCTGAAGAACAACATCAAGCAATACTGGTGGCAGTCGATGGTGCTGCTGCACGAGAACATCGTGGGCATAGACTCCGCCATCTTCATGCACCCCACCGTATGGAAAGCCTCGGGCCACGTGGATGCCTTCAACGACCCGCTCATTGACAACCGCGACTCGAAGAAGCGCTACCGCGCCGACGTGCTCATAGAGGACCAGATAGCCAAGTACGAGGAAAAGATAGACAAAGAGGTGGCAAAGGCCAGCAAGCGCTTCGGCGAATCCTTTGACGAAACCAAGTTCCGCGAGACCAACCCCCGCGTGCTCGAGCACCAGGCCAAGCGCGACGCGCTCCACCAGCGCTACAGCGAGGCGATGAACCGCATGGATCTGAACGAGCTCAAGCAGATTATACTTGACGAAGAGATAGCCTGCCCCATATCCGGCACGCGCAACTGGACGGACGTGCGCCAGTTCAACCTCATGTTCAAGACCGAGGTCGGCTCTACCGCCGAAGGCGCGTCCACCATATACCTGCGCCCGGAGACGGCGCAAGGCATCTTTGTCAACTACCTCAACGTGCAGAAGACGGGACGCATGAAGCTCCCCTTCGGCATCGCGCAGATAGGAAAAGCATTCCGCAACGAGATCGTGGCACGCCAGTTTATCTTCCGCATGCGCGAGTTTGAGCAGATGGAGATGCAGTTCTTCGTAAAGCCCGGCACGGAGATAGAATGGTTCAACAAGTGGAAAGAGACCCGCCTCAAATGGCACGAGGCTCTGGGCTTCGGCGCAGAGAACTACCGCTTCCACGACCACGAAAAGCTGGCGCACTACGCCAACGCCGCCTGCGACATAGAGTTCAAGATGCCCTTCGGCTTCAAGGAGGTGGAAGGCATACACTCCCGCACCGACTTCGACCTCTCGCAGCACGCCAAGTACTCCGGCCGCAAGATAGAATACTTTGACCCGGAGGAAAACCGCAGCTACACGCCGTACGACATAGAGACTTCCATCGGCGTGGACCGCATGTTCCTCAGCGTGATGTGCCACTCCTACTGCGAGGAGCAGCTTGAAAACGGCGAAAGCCGCGTGGTATTGAAGCTGCCCGCTCCCCTCGCGCCCGTGAAGCTTGCGGTGATGCCGCTCGTGAAGAAAGACGGGCTGCCCGAAAAGGCGCACGAGATTATGCAGGACTTGAAGTTCCACTTCAACTGCAAGTACGAGGAGAAAGACTCCATCGGCAAGCGCTACCGCCGCATGGACGCGATAGGCACGCCCTACTGCATCACCATCGACCACGACACCCTCACCGACAACTGCGTGACCCTACGCGACCGCGACACGATGACGCAAGAGCGCGTGCCCGTGGATTCGCTCCGCTCGCTCCTCGAGGAGAAGGTGAGCCTCACTTCGCTCCTGCGCAAGCTGCAATAAGGCAGCCAGGAGACATTTCCCCTACCCAAACCCGCCAGCCCAATGAACAAGACCCTGCTTCTCCTTTTCGCGGCACTCTTACCGCTGCTGTGCTTCACCGCCTGCAGCGACGACGATGACAGCACGGACACGGGAGAGTTTTCCTACAACTGGCAAGCACGCAACGCAGACTACTTTGTCGCGCAAATGAGCCAGGCAAAGGCCGCCATAGCCGAGGCGAAAGCCCAGTACGGCGACGACTGGGAAAGCCATACCGCGTGGCGCGTGGCCCGCAGCTACGCCAAAGTGAACGCCAGCTCGGTGACCGACTCCATCTGCTACGAAATTGTGCAGCGAGGCACGGGAAGCGGCTGCCCGCTCTACACAGACTCCGTGAAGATAGCCTACATCGGGCGGCTTATGCCCACGGAAAGCTACGCACAGGGCCTGGCATTCGACCGCAGCGGCTATACCGAGTCGGAAGAGGACGTCTTCGGCGCGGACTTCGGGCGCGGAAGCAAATTTCTTGCAAGCGGCGTGGTAGAGGGACTCACCACCGCCCTGATGTACATGCACATAGGCGACAGGTGGCGCGTGTACATGCCGCAGCAGCTGGGCTACAAGTCGGCCTCGCAAGGCGTGCTGCCGGCATACTCCACACTGGTGTTTGACTGCCAGCTCAAAGGCTACTGCCGCGCCAACTCGGACGGCGTGGTATGGTAAGCCGGGAGAGGCTCTATACGCACAGCGTGCCGGCACACCGGACGCAAGCATAAAGACCGCGCAATGCGGCGGAAAGGACGCATAAAGCGCCCGTCCGCCGCATTGGCGTATAAAAGGCGGGACGGGCTTTGCCCCTCCGCTTTGACTTTCAGCTGCTTTTACTTTCAGTAGCTTTGACTAACTTTGCAACGTGGGGACGCGCACGCCATGCACCGGCGTGACGGAGAGGCATTCTCCCCCGCAATTGTAAGACAACAAGGATGGACACTCAGAAAAACAACGCCAACAACCCCAACGAGGAGGCATACGTCGTAGACGGGCACCGCCTCTCCATTGAGGAATATCTTGACCAAGACGAGAAGAAAGACCTTCTCCGCCTGCTTACGGCGGGCTCGGTGGACGACGGAAAGTCCACGCTTATAGGCCGTCTGCTCTTTGACTCGAAAAAGCTCTACGAAGACCAGCTCTCCGCCTTGCAGCGCGACTCGGAGCGTATGGGCAACGCGGGCGCGGGGCAGATAGACTACGCGCTGCTGTGCGACGGTCTCAAGGCCGAGCGCGAACAGGGCATCACTATAGACGTGGCATACCGCTACTTCTCTACCAACAAGCGCAAATTCATCATCGCCGACTGCCCGGGACACGAGCAGTACACGCGCAACATGATTACCGGCGGCTCCACCGCCAACCTCGCCATCATCCTTGTGGACTCGCGCCTCGGCGTCATCACGCAGACGCGCCGCCACACCTTCCTTTGCTCGCTCTTGGGCATAAAGCACGTGGTGCTGGCGGTAAACAAAATGGACCTCGTGGGCTTCTCCCAAGATGTCTTCGCCAAGATTGTGAAAGACTTCGAGGACTTCGTCGCTCCGTTTGCCATCCCCGACGTGCGCTGCATCCCCCTCTCCGCCCTCGAGGGCGACAACGTGGTAGAGCGCAGCACGCGCACGCCCTGGTATGACGGTCCGGCGCTGCTGGAGTACCTTGAAAGCGTGCATCTGGGCAACGACCACAACCTCGCTGACTTCCGCTTCCCCGTGCAGTACGTGCTTCGCCCCGACCTCGATTTCCGCGGCTTCAGCGGAAAGGTGGCAAGCGGCGTGGTGCACAAAGGCGACGAAATCATGGCATTGCCCTCTGGCAAGCGCAGCCGCGTAAAGCGCATCGTGACCTATGACGGCGACCTCGACTGCGCCTTCCCGCCCCAGTGCGTGACGCTGCAGCTTGAAGACGAGATAGACATTTCGCGGGGCGAAATGATTGTGCACCCGGACAACGTGCCCAATGTAGGCCGCCAGTTCGAGGCTATGCTGGTGTGGATGGACGAGCAGCCTATGGACACCGGAAAGTCGTTCTACCTCAAACACACCACCAACACCTCGCGCTGCCGCATAGACCACTTTGCCTACAAAGTAGACGTAAACACGCTCGAGCACAGCGAGGTAGACCACCTGGAACTTAACGAGATAGGCCGCGCCGTCATCGTGACAGCCAAGGAGCTTTTCTATGACGCGTACGCCGCCAACAAGCCGACGGGCGCATTCATACTCATCGACCCCGTGACCAACAACACGGCCTGCGTAGGCATGATAATAGGCGCGGCGGACGGGGAAAAGCTGCACGCGGCTGACGACATACCCGTGCTCGACCTCCCCGCGCTTGGCATATCGCCCGAACACTACGAGGCGGTGGAACGCGCAGTGAAGGACCTGGAGCGCCAGGGCCTCTCCGTAAGGATAAAGAAATGACGCAGGCGAAAGCCGGTCACGCAGAAGAACAAAGGAAACAAAAGACTATGGCAGATACATACAGCCTGAGCCACTTGAAAGAGCTCGAGGCCGAATCCATTCATATCATCCGCGAGGTGGCGGCGGAATTTGAAAACCCCGTCATGCTCTACAGCATCGGGAAAGACAGCAGCGTGATGGTGCGTCTGGCAGAAAAGGCGTTCGCCCCCGGACGGCCGCCCTTCCCCTTGATGCACATAGACTCTAAGTGGAAGTTCAAGGAGATGATTGATTTCCGCGACTGGTATGCCCGCGAGCACGGGTGGAAACTCATCGTGGAAAGCAACGAGGAAGCCTTCAAGGCGGGAGTCGGTCCCTTCACGCACGGCTCCAAGGTACACACCGACCTTATGAAGACCAAGGCGCTGCTGCACGGGCTCGACAAGCACCACTTCGACGCCGCATTCGGCGGGGCACGCCGCGACGAAGAGAAGAGCCGAGCCAAGGAGCGCATATTCTCCTTCCGCGACCAATTCCACCAGTGGGACCCGAAGAACCAGCGACCCGAGCTTTGGGACATTTACAACGCGCGCGTCCACAAGGGCGAGAGCATACGCGTCTTCCCGCTCAGCAACTGGACAGAGCTTGACATCTGGCAGTACATCCGCCTGGAGAAGATACCCATCGTGCCGCTCTATTTCGCAAAAGAACGCCCCACAGTGACGATAGACGGACAGATAATAATGCCCGACGACGACCGTCTCCCCGAGCAATACCGCAGCCAGATAGAGATGCGCAAGATACGCTTCCGCACGCTTGGCTGCTGGCCTCTGACCGGCGCGATAGAGAGCGAGGCAGACACCATTGAAAAGATTGTGGAGGAAATGATGACCACCACAAAGAGCGAGCGCACCACGCGCGTTATAGACTTCGACCAAGACGCGTCTATGGAACAGAAGAAGCGCGAGGGGTATTTCTAAGCCCCTCCCCTGCTCCACAATTTGCGACGCCCCAACAGGAAGCCGCTGCCCCAGACACAGGTGGCAGCGGCTTTTCTTTTTCATAGCATTTGCACGCGACGAAAAGGTCTGCAATGCCGCTATGCCGCAAGCACATCCCAGACAGAGCCTCCCCGTTCGCATAAGACCAACAACGATTGCAAAGCCCCTTTTTGGGTTCATTGCACACCCCAATCCGAACCCCAAACGCACACACGCAGCCGCCCTACCGAGCGGCCGTATGCCAATTAAGATTTTTTGGGATTTTTTAATCGGCTCACCTATGGTTTGCAAAGGCGGGAAAAGGGTCTCGAGGCACTGAAAGGAGGCATCTGGAGACCGGAATGGGCTTAGTCGCGACGGGGATACTTGCAGTTTTTCCTAAATGTACACCACGGAGCGCCTACATGTACACTTTTTGTTTTGTAACCCATTGACAATCAACAACGCAAAATAGGGGAAGCGCAACAGTTGCGTTTCCCCTATTCTCTAATACAAAGATACGAAAATTTTTCCCGCTTTCCAAATCCCGAATTTGTACAGCGCCGCGGTCTTAGTGCTATAATTGCGATTTTGGCAAGTAAGTCCGCCGGATTCCCCGACAAGCCCCATTTGCCCCACCGGTGCAGCAGCAACGCTCAACCCAGCCTCACCGCAGTCTGCCACATTTCCTCCACTACCGCCATAGACGCGGCAAACGCCGCTCCGTGGTGCGTCGTTCTGTGGGGTTGACCCAAGACCTTCGCATAGATTTGCGCAGCCTTGACGCATCCGCGTCCAAGCACGCGTGCAGCTTTCTCGATATGCACGTCGCATTTCTGTGCCAAGGCGGTGAGGGAGTGACGTGCCACGCAAAACGCGAAGTTCTGCCGTCAGCAAGGGACAGCAGGGAAAGCCCTATGACTAATGTTTTGTCAAGCGACAAAGGAAGCAGAAAATCCCCATCTCAATGGAGTGAAACACATAACGTCTAACACCTTTCCTAGCGTGTAACACCCTTGCGTGTGACGTGTAACACCATACGTAACACCCGGACGTCCCGCCATACCATTTTCCGTCCCATTCTGCCCACTTAGTAGAATTTCCGCCGCGAAGCAAGGCACCAGTGCATCCCTCCTTGAAAACCTTAGTTTGCCGGTCATCCCGTTGATAACCGGACATACACATACCCTAATTGTAGCAATCAAAATCTTGTTACAAAAATTTATTTTTTTTTTGGGGGGGGTAAAATGGAAAGCATTTGTTCTATCTGAAATATTCTCCATATCCGCAGGCAAACGTTTGACAAAAACAGATATGAAATCAGGCTCATGTCCTTTCATTGGTGCAACAGATAACAATAACGGCATAACTGTATGGGTTAATAATACAAATGAGAGTTTAGACTGTAAGGTCGTAGGCGTAAACTATAATGGAAGCGTAGTTGAAACGTTCTACCATCCTTACGAATGTATTTTCTCTGATGACGTTAAGCGATTGAATTTGAGAGACGAACAGAAAGAATCTGCTCATCTTATGCACTTCTTGAAGACGATGATAATACAACAAAAAAAAATAAAATTTGCGTATGGTTACAAGTTCAACGAGAAGAGAATGCTGATGCAAAAGATAATTCTACCTGTTGACATTGATGGTCAGCCTCATTGGAATTACATGGAAACATATATGCAAAACATTGAGCAGAAGCAAATTTTAGAATATCTTTGCTACATTAGGACAACACAGAATTAAGAACCGCATTAAAAATAGAACAACGGTATGTCTAAACTTAACATAGACCAAAAGACGGTCAAAGGTCTGTTTCAGGACAGCAAATCTGACTTCTTGATACCAGACTACCAGCGCCCTTATGCTTGGGGCGACGACGAGTGTAAAACACTGTGGGAGGACTTGCTTAGTTTCTCGTTCCCCAATGACGATTCCGACCAGTTTAACGACAGTGACGAGTATTTTCTCGGTCCGATTGTCACATTCAAGAATGACGACAAGAAGATGGAAATCATTGACGGGCAACAACGCCTCACCACGCTTATGCTTTTGCTCCGTGCCTTTTACAACAAGCTGGGGCACATGAAAGACACTCGCTCTGTAAAGATGAAAGAGGATATAGAGAAGTGCATTTGGCGAGCAAACGGATTTGGCGAATACAACAAGAATGACTTGAAGATTGACTCTGAAGTCGCTACCGACAAGGACAAAGATGAGTTTATTGACATCTTGAAGAATGGTGATGCGACTGGCAAGCACAGCAAGTATGCAGCCAATTTCCGCTATTTTGAGGGTGAGATAGATTCTTTCCTATCGAACTTCCCAAGCTATTTTGCGTTCTTCCCTTTGCGTATCTTAAACTGCTGTGTGCTTCTTCCTATTGAGGCCGAATCGCAGGACACAGCTTTGCGCATATTCTCTACGCTCAACGACAGAGGTAAACCGCTTTCTGATGCGGACATCTTCAAGGCTCAATTCTACAAGTACTATTCCGCACTTGGAAAGAAAGATGATTTCATCGCAAGATGGAAAAATCTCGAAATGATTGCCAACGAGGTTTTTCACCCTATAAGCGGAACACCGCTTGATGAACTCTTCACCCGTTACATGTACTATGAACGGTCGTTGCAGGGAAACAAATCATCAACAACCGAATCGCTACGTAAATTCTACGAGAAGAATAGCTACGACTTGTTCAAGAAAGAACAAACGCTTGAAAACATTGAACGCCTTGCTCATTTCTGGCAGGACGTAAACAATCAGGATGAAGAGCGTTTCTCTATTCGAATACTCAAACGGCTGTTTGTCTTGAACTATGCGCCTAACGGTATGTGGACTTACTTCGTGTCTGTCTACTTCATGCATCACCATGATGACAATGACGACCTCGAAGAAGAAGCATTCTTCGATTTTCTAAACCGCATCATCGGTTTCATTTGGGCGTATGCCATTACCAATCCTGGCGTTAACTCTCTGCGTACACCCGTGTTTGCGGAAATGGTGAACATAGTAAACAATGCGGATGTTACTTTCAGCAACTTCCTGTTCGACGAGACAAGATTCAGGGCGCAGTTCTCTAACTACATGTTCTCGAACAACCGTGCTATCACTAAGTCAATGATCACGTGGTGGGCATTTTCATTCGCTGACCAATCACTGTTGTCCTTGGAGAGCGTGTTTGATATAGAACATATCTTCCCACGCAATCGCCAGCAGAAAGAAAACAGTTTGAAAAACGCCCATTCCTTGGAGATGCTTGGCAACAAGTCTTTGTTGGAACGTCGAATTAATATCCGTGCTTCTGACTATCGCTTTGTTGACAAGATTAAATATTACAATGGTTTCCAAACTCCCAAGGGTCAGAAAGAAGGTACTAATATCAACGAGTTAAAGTCTTTGGCTGCGGGTTATACTGATTGGACGGAACAAGACATAGAAAAACGCTCGCAGTGCATTTTGGACGGCTTTGTTGAATATCTTCGCGAAAATGAACTAATCAAGAAGTCACAAGCCACAAATACGGTTAACCCATAAGATATACACCACTCTTGATTATGGCTTAAACAACCGTCTTTTCACAACTATAATCTCGCTCATATCTTTGCTAACAAAAAGCAAGATATGAGCGATTTTTCTTTTTCAGACAACACATTCACCGTGCGCGCCATTCCGGGGGCTCGGGCTGCGGTGGCGTTCATGCCCAAGACGAGCGAGGTGTTCAAGGAAGAACACGAGGTGGCGCCGGTGTGGAT
>CAVJPT010000010.1:0-75738 GCA_963651485.1 Alloprevotella sp.
GTTGCGGAAATAGCTCAGTTGGTAGAGCACAACCTTGCCAAGGTTGGGGTCGCGAGTTCGAGTCTCGTTTTCCGCTCACAGAGGTTCGCTCGAATGGTGGAATGGTAGACACGAAGGACTTAAAATCCTTTGGCCAGTGATGGCCGTGCGAGTTCGAGTCTCGCTTCGAGCACACGAAAAAGAAACTAACGCGGGGAGACAACTCATCTGAGCTGACTCCCCGCGACTTTTATATGTACGCGGGTACGCCGCAAAGCCTACACAGACAACCGCCATGAACACGTCTTGCGCATTACGCGCCGCACGCCGCGCAGCCGCGCCGGCGCTCACCTTACTGCTTTTGGCTGCCGCACTTCTACCCACGGCATGCTCGGACAACGACGAAGAGAAAAGCCAGCTCACCGCCGCGAAGCCCGCGTCCTACCAGCCGGGCGACACGGTCTCAGACGCCACGCTGCAGGCCTACGGACACGGGAGCTTTTTCTACGTCACGCAAATACCCGACACCATCTTCGCGCTTATGCAAGGGCGGTCGTTCAAGGCGGAGTGCACCGTGCCGCGCGACTCCCTGCGCTACTTGCGCTGTCTGCACACAGACAAAGACGGACACGCGATTGTGGGCGAAATGGTGCTGAACAAGAATGTGGCGGAGAGTGTGCTGGAAATCTTCCTCCAGCTCTACACGGCGCATTACCCCATCGAGCGCATGCGTCTCGTTGACTACTGGGAAGCGGACGACGAAATGTCCATGCGCGACAACAACTCCTCGTCGTTCAACTTCCGCTTCATCTCGCACACGCAGACCGTATCCAAGCACGGATTGGGGCTGGCGATAGACATCAACACGCTCTACAACCCCTACCACAAGTATCTGCCAGACGGCACGGAAATCATAGAACCCGCGACCGGTGCGCCCTACCTTGACCGCGAGCGCGACTTCGCGTACAAAATCAACAAGGGAGACCTATGCTACCGCCTCTTCACCGCCGCCGGCTTCAGTTGGGGCGGAGACTGGCAAGACAGGAAAGACTACCAGCACTTCGAGAAATAGAAAGGGAAACACAGACTGCCGAACCCGCGCGAACGGTTTGGAACGACCTATACGGAAACAGACTTCAGACACACAGGTACACCGATAAAATTTCTTTACCCTATCTCTGGCATCCAGTTCCGTCCCTTCCCACAGTCAGCATACTCTGGTTGAAATGCATTTAGGGAGCAGTTAGGGCAGCAAACTTTACAAAAGGCGCGGAGGGGACAAAAACTGTTTTCCGGCGGATGTTTGTCACGCATGGTATGCACACCGCCAAATGCACAAAAAAGGCGGAAGAGGAGTATATGCCATACATCTCTTCCGCCCTTTTCCTTTTCCAACTGCAGTATCCTGCAAGCCTGGTGCTACTGACGCGGCGACTCTTTCGGCTTACCCTGCATGGCTAAGGAAATACCGTTATTCCCGAGCGTAATGAGCCGTTGCTTGTAAAGCGTGCCAACAGCCCGCTTGAATGTCTTCTTGCTGACTCGGAAACGTGCTTCTATTTCCTCCGGCGCACTCTTGTCCGTAAAGGGAAGCGAACCGCCGTTTTCACGCAGCTCTTCAAGCAACGTCTCCGAAAAGTCGCGGAAGCGGCGCGTGCCGAGCGGCTGCAAAGAGAGGTCGAGTTTGCCGTCCGGCCGCACGCTCACCACCGTAGCCGTAAGGCAATCGCCGGGACGCGGGGCTTCGCCGTGCATTTGGTCGGCATAGAGCAAGCCACTGTACTTGTTGTCCGCAATGACCTTGTACCCAAGCGGACTGCGCTGGTACACCGTCACCTCCATCTCCTGCCCGCGCGTACACGTCTCCTCCGAAGCCTCTATGAGGTAACGCTCCACCTTGGCCGATGCCACGATGCGATGGCTCTGGTCGTCCACGTGCACATGCACCATATACGAACGACCTTGCTGCATCAGCGTCTTCTGCTCTCTGAACGGCACGAAAAGATCCTTCATCAGTCCCCAGTCAAGGAAAGCACCGTACTCGTTCACCCACGCCACGCGCAGCCAGGCGAAATCGCCCACGCGGGCAAGCGGGGTTTCGAGCGTGCCAACGAGACGGCCGCTCTGGTCATGGTAGACAAAGACCTCAACTTCGTCCCCGGCATGCATCTCAGCCTCTACATAGGCTTTGGGCATAAGGATCTCTCCATTGTCCTCACCGCCGTCGAAGTAGGCTCCGTGGTCGGTAAAGCGAATTATCGTGAGCTTGTTGTAGTCTCCCAGCTTTATCATCTTTTGTCTTGTTGTTTCGTAAGAAAATACTCACTCTCCCGCCGCCGGGGACGCAACCGCAGCGGTGGTGCGTTCTACCCTTCCATCAAGGAGATGGACGGTACGGTCTGTAAGTCCGGCGAGTGTCTCGTCGTGCGTCACGATGACAAACGTCTGCCCCATTTCCTCTCGCAGACGGAAGAAGAGGCTGTGAAGTTCCTCCTTGTTGTGCGTGTCGAGGCTGCCCGATGGCTCGTCTGCGAGTATCACGTCGGGACGGTTTACCAGCGCACGCGCCACAGCTACGCGCTGCTTCTCGCCGCCCGAGAGTTCTGCGGGCTTGTGCTGCACGCGCGAGGAGAGTCCGAGGAAGTCGAGCAATTCCAGTGCCCTTTTCTTTACTTCGCTCTCCCGCCCTTTCGCAATGAGTCCGGGTATCATCACGTTTTCAAGCGCAGAGAACTCCGGCAGGAGTTGGTGAAACTGGAAAACAAAGCCCAAGTGACGGCAGCGAAAAGCGGCAAGCTTGCGGCTGCCAAGGCGCGACACGTCCTCGCCGGCTATCTCCACCCGCCCGCTGTCGGGGCGGTAGAGCGTACCCATTATCTGCAGCAGCGTGGTTTTTCCCGCTCCGCTCGGTCCCACTATGCTCACAACCTCGTGCGGGGAGATGCTGAGGTCGATGCCTTTAAGCACCTCAAGGGAGCCAAAGGACTTGTGTATGTCGTGTAACGTAATCATCCCTGCGCTTAAAGAGGAAAGTACCTGTATCACGGACGGAGATTCTCTCCCGCCCTTACGGCAAGCCGGCACAAAGGCTCTGACAGCCCCTGTGCCGGCATTGGTTTTTCTTTATTGCCAAAGGGCAGAGGCTCACTTCTTGGCCACGGGGGCGGAAGTGGCGGTAGCCGTGGCAGAAAGCCCGAGCTTGGCCATAACGGAGTTGGTCACATCGGTGCTGAGCGCGTCATTGATAACGATGCCCGCGCTTTGGCTCGCCGTCTTGTCTACGATGTAGACATAGCCGCCCTCTTTTGCCACCGTGCTGACAGCGTCCATCACTTTCTGCACAATAGGCTGCATTTTCTGCTGCTGGGCCTGCTGCATATTGTCAGAGTTGTCCTGCTGAGCCTGTTGCAGACGCTGCGACATCTCGCTGATTTCCTGCGCGTGGCGCTCGCGGATATTCTGCGGAGTCTGGTCGGTGTCCTCTTTCTGATACTTGTCGTACTTTGTCTGAAGCTCCTTCTGCATGCTCTCCAGCTCGGTCTGGTACTGCTTATAGAGCGTCTCGAGCTCGCCCTGCGCCTTCTTGTACTCGGGCATGGCCTGCATAATGCTGGTATAGTCGAAGTGCGCAAACTTCTGCGCGCAAAGGCTAAGGGGTGCTACGAAGAGCGCAAGCACCAAAAGTTTCTTGATCATTGTGTGGTTGATGTTGTTGGTTGTTTTACTTGATTTCTTTCCTTGTACGCCTTCCGGCAGCCCGTCGCTTACTGTGCGTAGCCAAGCTTGGCGAGGACATCATTGCTGATGTCTATCGAGGGGGAGGCGAAGATGATGCCGTTGTCGGAAGCGCGGTCGAGTATGAGCTGGAAGCCCTTTTGCTGCGCGATGCTCTTTACGGCGTTGTATATCTCGTCCTGTATCGGCTCCATCAGGCTCTGACGCTTCTTGTAAAGCTCGCCGTCCGGACCGAAGTATTTCTTTTTGAGTTCAGACGCCTCCTTTTCTTTGTCAACAATGGCTTTTTCCCGCTCTTTCTTTTGAGCTTCGGAAAGGAATACTGCCTCGTTCTGGTAGTTCTTGTATAGCGTTTGGGCGGCGGTGTTCAAAGCCTCCACCTCAGACTGCCAGGCCTTCGACGTCTGGTTGAGCTGCTCGTTGGCCCGTTCATAGGCGGGGATATTGCCCATTATGTACTCCATGTCCACAAGGGCGAACTTCTGAGCCGACGCGCCAGACACGCAGGCTGCCAGCACAAAGATAATGGTGAGAAATCTCTTCATAGCGTCTTATGCTTTGTCTTTTCTTCTTAGAACTCCTGTCCAATGATGAAGTGGAACTGCGAACCGCCGGCTTTCTGCCCGTTGACGTACTTCTGGAAACCGTATGCCCAGTCCACGCCCATAAGCCCCACCATCGGGAGCAGAATGCGCACGCCAACGCCCGCCGAACGCTTCATGTTGAAGGGGTTGAAGTTTTTTACGTTATACCACGCGTTACCGCCTTCCACGAAAGCAAGGGCAAAGATGCTGGTGCTTGTCTCAAGCATAAGCGGGTAGCGCAGCTCAAGCGTCATACGGCTGTACGCGTAGCCCTCAGACACACCGTTGCCGGCAAGAGAACCGTTGTCGTAACCGCGCAGACCAATGGTCTCCGTAGCATAGCCCGAGGTATAGCCCGACATACCGTCTCCACCCACATAGAATGTCTCGAAAGGAGACTTCAGGTGCTTGTTGTAGGAACCGAGCAGACCAAACTCTACGCGCGTCATCAGCACAGGTGCTTTGGTGGCGCTTGAGAGGGCGGTAAAGTTGCGGAACTTGAACTTCCACTTATTGTATTCAATCCAGCGGTACTTCTCCTGCGCCTCCTTCTGGTAAGTGGAGCTGTAGGCGTCTGTCGCGAGGTTGGCATAATCCTTGCCGTTCCAAAGCGAGTAAGGCGGCGTAGCCGTCACCTGCAAGAGGAGTTCTGAACCGCGGCGCGGATAGAAAGTGTTGTCCGTCGAGTTACGAGAGAGCGAGAGCGTAAGGTTCACGTTGTTGCAGTTTCCGTCGGTGATAAGGAAATACTGCCAAGACTTCAGCATATAGCGCGTGTAGGACAGTTCTGCCATAAAGGTAAAATAGTCGTCCGGCCAGCGCAAGCGTTTTCCGAAGCCAAGGCTTACGCCAAACATCTTCACGTACTTGTTGGGGTCGTAGTAGTTGGTATAGTTGTAATAGCTAGACGAAGAGCCGTACATATAACTGTACATATTCTGGTAGTAGCTATTGTTGTAGTACTGCGAGTTCACGTCGCTCATCTTGCTGTAATACACCGAGAGCGAAAGCTGGTTGGGGCGCTTGCCGCCAAGCCAGGGCTCGAGGAAAGAGAGCGAGTAGTTCTGGTAATAAGTACCGTTTGTCTGCACCTGAAGAGAGAGCGTCTGCCCGTCGCCCTGCGGTATAAATCCCGCACGCTTGTAGCCTTTTCGGAAGAGGTTCTGCATAGAGAAGTTGGTGAACTTGAGACCGACACGCCCCACTATACCCGTCTGTCCCCAGCCGGCAGAAAGCTCAACTTGGTCGCCGCCCTTCGTCACAAGCGGGTATGTCATGTCCACGGTGCCGCTCGCGGCATCGGGACGGATATTCTCCTGCAGTTGGCTCGCCAAAGCTTCCGCGTCAAACTGGTTCATCTGCGCAAGATCCTGCATCGAACGCTTGATGGCCTCCATCGAGAAGAGGTCACCCGGCTTGGTGCGCAGCTCGCGGCGTATGACATTTTCGTAGACGCGGTCGTTTCCGGCGATACGGATGCGGTTGAACGTAGCCTGCTGCCCTTCCTGCACGCGCATCTCAAGGTCAACGGAGTCTTTGTCTATGTTCACCTCCACGGGGTCGAGGTTGTAGAATACGTATCCGTTGTTATAGTAGAGATTGCCTATCGCGTCGTCATCTTCTCGCAGACGCTTGTTCATTATCTTCTGGTTGTACACGTCTCCGTGCTTCATCTGCAGCACGTGTTCGAGGAACTCGGACGAGTAGACCGTGTTGCCGACCCACGACACGTTGCGCAGGTAGTACTTCTGTCCCTCGTAGACCTTGAGGTGAATATTGACGTGCTTCTCGTCTACCGTCTCCACGCTGTCGGCTGTGACGAGCGCGTCGCGGTAGCCCCATTCATTGAGTTTGTCAACAAGGAAGCCCTTGTCCTCCTCGTACTTCTCGGGCAGGAACTTCTTTGAACGGAACATGTTGCGCAGACTCTTTTCGTGCGTCTTCTTCATAGCACGCTTGAGCTTGCCCACATGCGCGACCTGCGCGCCGGAGATGAATATCTTCTTTACTTTTATCTTCTCGTTTTTCTTGATGTCGATGTCCACCAACACCTTGTTCTCCGCCGTGACATCCTCGCGCTGGGATATTTGCACCTCGCAGTTTTTGAAGCCCTTGTCTACGAAGTGCTTCTTGATATAGTGCTCGGCGCGGTTCACCACATCCGTAGTGATTTGGCTGCCCGAAGAAAGTCCGATTATCTTCTCGCACTCCTCGCGCTCGCTCTTCTTCACGCCGGTATAGCTGATGCTGGATATACGCGGGTGCGCCGTCAGCTTGATGTGCAGGTAAATGGTACTGCCCACTATGCTGTCAGCTTCGAGCTGCACATTGGCAAACATCTTTGTGTCCCAGTAGCGGCGCACGGCCTCCGACATCTCCGGTCCAGGCACTTCGTAGGTCTGACCTACGGTAAGTCCCGAGATACTGATGAGGAGATCATCGTCGTAATCGCTCACCCCGTCGACTGCCAGACCGCCCAGTATATAGTGCTGGTGGCTTGTGGTGTAGACTATTTCCGGCTCCACCTTCTTCTCGTCCCCGCTCTGCGCCCATAGCGCGGCGGGAAGACTTGTGAAGAGGATGAGTAAGAGGCTGGGGATATATCTCATTGTCTGTCTGTTTACACTGTTGTGGGCGTGTGTCCGCCGCCGTTCATCTGTTCGCTGGTTTTGCCGAAACGGCGCTCGCGTCCCTGATATTGGGCTATGGCTTCGTAGAGCTGGCTTTCGCCAAAGTCGGGCCAGTAGGTATCGCAGAAATAGAGTTCGGTATAGGCGCACTGCCAAAGCAGATAGTTACTGAGCCTCAGTTCGCCTCCAGTACGTATGAGGAGGTCGGGGTCAGGCATAAAAGCTGTGGTAAGTCCTTCGCTCACCGTCTCTTCTGTGATATCTTCCAAGCGAAGTTCGCCTGCTGCCACACGCCCTGCGATGCTGCGCACCGTCTCCGTAATTTCCCATCGCGAACTGTAGCTGAGGGCTATCACCATCGTCATTCCCGTGTTGACCGCCGTGCGGCTTTGCAGCCCGAGTATGGACTCGCGCACCTCTTCCGGTACGCGTTGCAAGTCACCTATGATGCGCAGGCGCACGTTGTTCTCCATAAAGAGCTGCTCCTCAAGCGAGGTGAGTATAAGCGACATCAGCGCAGCCACCTCCGGCGCGGGACGATTCCAGTTTTCGGTGGAGAAAGTGTATAGCGTGAGAAATTTCACCCCAAGGCGCGAGCATGCAGTCGTGATTTCGCGTACGGAAACCACGCCTTGCTGATGCCCCAGACTGCGGTCGAGTCCGCGAGCCTTTGCCCAGCGTCCGTTGCCGTCCATAATGACGGCGATGTGCGCGGGAATGCGTGCGGGGTCAAGCTGTCGTTTGTCCATCTTCTCTGGCTTGTCGTTGTGGGGTTGTCGTTTCTCTCTATGTTCACTGGTCGCGGTTGCACGTGGGGCAACGCGGGTTCAAGTCGTATGTAAGAGTGAGCTGCAGCGTGGAGAAGTGGTCTTTCCCACGGAAGCCCGACGTCTTTATGCCGTGCGGGGCAGATAGTCCGTCTATCTTGTCGGACAGGGTGAAATGGGTTATCCAGTCAAGCCCGAGGTTTAGCCTAGGTCCTGCCTTGAACTTCACACCTGCGCCTACAGGCACGCCAAAAGCTACGGTCTTGCCTGCCATAGCGTAGGAGAGACTAAGTCCCAACTGTATGAAAGGCGTTATCCGCTTGTAGCCCTGATAACCTGCTACGTAGCCGTAGGGCAGGAAATGCAGCTCGTAAAGAGCGGAGAGATTGCACAGGCCGCTGCTTACGCTGTATCCGAGCCTTTCTGCACCAGACAGGTAGGGAGAAGCCGGATAGAAGTCCGACACGCCCGCTGTGCCGCCTTTCACCGTAGCATATCCAAGCTGCGTCTTCACCGCCATCCGCGGGTTAAGCGGGAATCGCGCTATGAGCGAACCTGCGAGACCTGTTTTTGCCTTGACATCATAGAAGCCAAAGCATGCTCCCGCACCAGCACCAAGCTCAAGCCGGTACACAAGCTCGTCTTCCTGCGCCTTGGCGGGCAGTACCGCGAGCAGCAAGGCCGCAGCCACAGATATGAGCGCTTTCATCATTGGCAAGGCTATCCTTCGCTGTCTTTTCGCGCCGCACGCCGGCTTTTTATGCTAAAAGAGCTACCGCCGCTGCGACTTGTTGTATACTATGCGCTGCTCTTCCCAGCCGAGACGGTTGATGCGTCCGCGCCATACCTGCCCCGTGCCGCCGCATACTACCCATATAAAGTTGTCTGCGTCGGCTGCTGCACCGAGTGCGGTCACCACACCCCAGTCGGGGTGCGATATGCCGCCGGACTTCCACGTGCGTCCGTTGTCGCGACTCACATAGAAAGGCTGCACCTTTCCCTCCGCATCCGTTCCGGCGAGTACCGTTGCGCTGTCGTAGCGGAAGAGCGTGCTTCCGCTCAATGCGGGGCAAGTGTATCCGTCTATCTCATCCGTCTGCGGCAGGTACATCCACGGATAAGTGAAACTGCCGTTCCGGTCTATGTCGTGCTTCCATACGCACGCAGCGCCGTCCGCCGTTTTTCCTACGGCCAGCACGCTCTCGCTCTGCGTGTTCACCCGCGAAGGGACAAGCACACCGTCCACATTGGCAACGGGGCGGTTCCCCGTCTCGTCTGCACTGCAAAGCGTCCAGTCTGCACCATTAGCCGACACATAGAAATCGCCTCCGCTCACAGCATAAATGCTGTCTGTAGACTGTCCTGCATAACCGTCGAATGTCATATCCGCGCCCGCATCTGCAAAAGTTGCGCCGCCGTCATGCGAAACTACGGGATGACCTCCCGCCAACGCGTGGAACGCCCCGCCAAACCATCGCACGGAATATGCATCAAGTTCGCCGCCCGCCGCTGACACTTCTGTCTGGTTTCCGAAATCGGGATCGGCCGTCGAGGTCACAGTAAGGTAGGTTTTCCCTTCCTCTTTACCATATATATATAAGTGTCCGTCTACACAGAGCAGACGAGCAGCGGTATAGTCCCGCGCGAAAGAGCCAGCGTATTGTTTCCACACGACAGAGTCACCCTCCTGCTGATGCACATTGACGCGCATCTCGTAAGTACGTGCCGAGTTTCCGTCCGAGGAGTACGCCTTGACCATGCGCGGCACGCTAAAGTCCGTGCTGTCCGTGCTTGTGAAGACCGTGTCCGTACCCGTCACCAAGCTGCGGATGGAAAGCGTTGTACCCGAAGCGGTAAGTGTACTGAACGTGACGCGCTTCGCATTTGTACCAACAGGGAGTGAATCGGTATTGTATATAAGATTGTTCAGCTGGTCTATATACATCGGATAGAGCGAGCCGGTCACCGACACCACATACGTGCTGTCCTGGCCTTGCGAGCCAGTGGTGTGTATGGTGCGCTTAAGGCTTCCGAGCGTCACTTTCGTGACAAGGCAGTCGTTGGTTGCCGACGAGGAACTTTCCGTATCGTCGTCCGCACAGCTCCCAAGAGCCAACGCTACGAGGAGCGCGGGCAGCAATGCCAGCAGCCGGTATATCTTCTTCTTCGCCATTGTTTGTCAAATGTCGGTACGTGCGTTTCCTCCCCGTACGTCTCCTCCGCCAGCGGCGGGAAGACAGGCAGGGACGGACTTTGCGCGGCAAAAGTACGCACAAAATCTGTATTTTTCTCCCCAAGCACGCTTTTTATAAGACGTTGACTTTCCGCCGTGACACCCCGCCAGCCCCGAGCTACAAGCATACGGCAAAGCGTCCGGCGCACCTTTTGTGTGCGAAACACCCCACAAGCACGACAAACGCGCCAAAGCGCGGCACAAACGGGAAAGCGCTTCGGACGGGGAAAGCAGAACAAAAGCAAATACAGAAAAAAGGGAAATGCGAGAACAGGACAGCCAGCACGCCGCATATCAAAAGACTTGCGCACAAGCAAAAAAGCACACGCGCCCCGCGCGGCGGCGTTTTTTTGCTAACTTTGCCCGAAAATAGGCTTCGGGGCATAAGCCCGCAGGGGCGGTCCTCCCGCGCATACCGCAGGGACAGGGCGAGGCCGGACACGAATACCTTTACACAATGGGCAAAATCATTGCATTGGCCAACCAGAAAGGCGGCGTGGGGAAGACCACCACGTCGATGAACCTTGCTGCCTCGCTCGCGACCCTCGAGAAACGGGTGCTGCTCATTGACGCAGACTCGCAGGCCAACGCCTCCTCGGGGCTCGGCGTGGACGTGGGCAAGGTGGAGTGCTCCATATACGACTGCGTAATAAACGGCGCAGACGTGCATGAGGCAATCTACACCACGGACATCGAGCGGCTGGACGTCATACCTTCCAACATAAACCTTGTCGGGGCAGAAGTGGAGATGCTGTCGATGGAGGGACGCGAGCACGTTATGAAAAACATGCTGCGCCCGCTTGAAGGAGAGTACGACTACATCCTCATTGACTGCTCGCCCTCTTTGGGGCTTATCACTGTCAACGCCCTCACGGCGGCAGACTCGGTGATAATACCCGTGCAGTGTGAGTATTTCGCTTTGGAGGGAATAAGCAAGTTGCTGAACACCATCAAAATTGTAAAGAAGAAGCTCAATCCGTCACTGGAAATTGAGGGCTTCCTCCTGACGATGTACGACAGCCGCCTGCGTCTCGCCAACCAGATATACGACGAAGTGAAGCGACACTTCCAGGAACTCGTCTTCAAGACCGTGATACAGCGCAACGTCAAACTCTCCGAAGCACCCAGCCACGGCCTTCCCGCGATACTCTATGATGCTGAGTCGACCGGAGCGAAAAACCACCTCGCCCTTGCCCGCGAGATTATAAAGAAGAACAACATCTGATCCTACCCGCCGCAGACACGCGGAACGCAACACGGGACAGAACGCATACAAGCAAGCTAAGGAAAAAGCAAACAGACACTAATGGCATCGCACAAAAAGTTTCCCGCGCTCGGACGCGGACTTGACGCGCTCATCTCCACAGAAGAGGAGGTGCATACAAGCGGGTCGTCCAGCATCAGCGAAGTGCCGGTGTTCAAGATAAAGGCAAACCCCAACCAGCCCCGCCGCGAGTTCTCCCCCGAGGCGCTGCAGGAACTGGCGGACTCCATCAGGCAGATAGGCATCATACAGCCCATCACCCTGCGCCTTATGGAAGACGGCTCGTACCAAATCATTGCGGGCGAACGCCGCTGGCGTGCATCGCAAATGGCGGGCCTCACCACCATACCGGCCTACATCCGCACTGCCGACGACGAGAACATGATGCAAATGGCGCTGGTGGAAAACATACAGCGCGAAGACCTCAACGCCATAGAGATTGCCCTAGCATACCAAAGCCTCATCGAGCAGTACAACCTCACGCAGGACAAGCTCTCCGAGAAAGTGGGGAAGAAACGAGCCACGGTGGCCAACTGCCTGCGCCTTCTCAAACTGCCCGCGCAGGTGCAGATGGCTTTAAAGAACAAGGAAATAGACCAAGGCCACGCACGCGCGCTGCTCGGACTGGACAAGCCTTCGCTGCAAGTGAAGCTATTCAACGAAATACGTGAGCGGGGCTACTCGGTAAGGCAGGTAGAGGAGATGGTGAAAGCCCTCAACAACGGCGAAACCCTGAAAAGCGGACGGCACACGCTGCGCGACAAGGGTGCCAAACGTCTGCCGGAGGAATACAACGAACTGCGCACCCGCCTCTCCGCCGTGTTCGGCGCGAAAGTGCAGATGACCTGCTCACAGCAAGGCAAGGGAAAGATAAGCATCCCATTCGACTCGGAAGAGCAGCTTGAGCGCATCATCGCCGCCATAGACAAAATGGGCTGACGGCACAACGATTAAGCACTACAAGGGTACAAAACCACGGACAGAAAAGCAGATGAGAGACGCACTGCGTATGATGCTATGCTGTATGGCGGCACTTTGCTGCGCCACTGCGGCACGGGCAGAAAAGGCATACGAAGCCGAGGGGGCGGAAGCCGCTTCGGCTTTGCGCGTTTTTCTTTCGCCTGCCCCCACCGCCCCGTCCACTCCCCAAACGGCACGGCCTGACACGCTCCGCAACGAGCCGGCGCAAGACAGCCTCGAACTCGCGATGGCCGGAGCCACGGACGCACGCGCAGACAGCATAGCCCTTAGGCACGCTACCGACTCCGTATCGCGCCTTGCGGGCAAGCCTGCACTCCCAAAGGTATTTGTGCCGGATCCCAAACGCGCACTTTGGCTCTCGCTCGTATTCCCCGGAGCTGGACAGATATACAACCGTAAATACTGGAAACTCCCCATCATCTACGGCGGCTTTCTCGGCTGCGCCTACGCCCTGATGTGGAACCAGCAGATGTACCGCGACTACTCGCAGGCCTACCTTGACATAATGGACGACGACCCCAATACGAAGAGCTACCTTGAAATTCTCCCCCCGCGCTATGACATCACGGGCAGGGAAGAGCAATTCAAGTCGCTTTTCAAAAGGAAGAAAGACTACTACCGCCGCTACCGCGACCTGAGTGCATTCTGCTTCGTAGGGGTATACCTCATTTCGGTGATAGACGCATACGTGGACGCGCAACTCTCCGTATTCGACATCTCGCCCGACCTTTCCATGAGCGTGGAACCCGCCGTCATCAGTTCGCAGCCCACGCTCGGCACACGCTCCCCGTCTGCTTACGGCGTAGGATGCAGTCTGCGCTTCTGACGCGCGGAACTAACCACACGCCCGCCTATGCGGACGAGACCGCCACACCTTATTATATATAGAACACACACAACAATGAAAAGAATAAAGACACTGCTCCTCGCCCTTGCCGCCGGACTGCTGACAGCCACGGCACAGAACGCCGGCGAAAACCACGTTACCGTGCGCGACGACCGCAACGGACAGGACGAGGTGATAGACCTGCCGGAGGGAATGACGCAGTCTCCCGACTCGCTGGTAGGGGCGTGGATGGCGAAGAAGTACCTCTTCCCCGACACCACCTGCGTAAATCCCGACTACAACCCGACCTTTGCCCCCGAAGTGTATCAGGAACGGCTGCGCCGCCTGCCCGTAGTAATGGAAATGCCCTACAACAGCGTCGTGCAAAAGTTCATCGACCAGTACAGTGGCCGTCTGCGCCGCAGCGTGTCCTATATGCTGGGAGCGGGCAACTTTTACGTGCCCATTTTCGAGGAGGCGCTCGACTACTACGGACTGCCCCTTGAACTTAAATACCTCCCCTTCATTGAGTCGGCTCTTGACCCGACAGCCAAAAGCCATGCCGGCGCGGTGGGACTTTGGCAGTTTATGCTTGCCACGGCAAAACGCTATTCGCTCAAGGTGAACAGCCTCGTCGACGAACGACGCGACCCCTACAAAGCCACTTGGGCAGCGGCACGTTACCTGAACGACCTCTACAAAATATACAAGGACTGGAATCTCGTCATAGCCGCCTACAACTGCGGACCGTCCGCGCTGAACAAGGCCATACACCGCGCAGACGGCGCACGCGACTATTGGACTATCTACCCCTACCTGCCTGAGGAAACCCGCGGCTACGTCCCCGCATTCATAGCCGCCAACTACATAATGAACTACTACTGCGAGCACAATATATGCCCGATGAAGACGCGCTACCCTGTGACGACGGACACAGTACTCGTGTCACGCGACGTACACGTTGACCAGATAGCCGATCTGTGCCACATTGACCGCGACGCCGTCAAAGCACTCAACCCGCAGTACCGCACGGACATCATCCCCGGCTCCGCCGGCGGCGCAACGCTTTGCCTGCCCACCGAGCAGCTCAATGCGTTCATTGACCTGCGCGACTCTGTATACAACTACCGCGCAGACGAGCTTCTCACGCGACGCGACAAAGTGGAAGTAAACGAAACCGCCGCACCGCGCGTATCGAGCCGCCACTCTGCCTCTTCTTCCAGCCGCAGCGCCGCAAAGAGCAAAAGCAGCCGCAACAGCAAGAATAAGACGCAAAGAGGCGCGAAGACAGCTACAATACGCCAAGGCGACACGCTCATAGACATTGCAAAACGCAACGGCACTACCGTGGAGAAACTGCGCAAACTCAACAAAATCAGCGGCAGCAACATCCGCGCAGGAAAGAAGATACGCGTAAAATAAGGCCGCACGCGCGGAGGGGAGACTGCCCTCCGGCGTGAGACACTAAGAAGAAAGCACACCACACAACCACCGCAAGCACCCCGGCCATGGAAAACGCGACACCCACAAAGTCACTCACCCCACAGGAGCAGAAAGACGAGGAAATGATACAGGCTGCATTCCAGCGCCTGATAGATACCTACCTCGCCTCCAACCACCGCCGAAAGGTGGAGGTCATCACAAAGGCCTTCAACTTCGCGAAGCAGGCACACAAAGGCGTGCGCCGCCGCTCGGGCGAGCCTTACATACTCCACCCCATCGCCGTGGCACAGATTGTGTGCGGCGAGATAGGTCTCGGCTCTACCTCCATCTGCGCTGCGCTCTTGCACGATGTGGAAGAGGACACCGACTACACCAACGAGGACATAAGCAACCTTTTCGGACAAAAGGTTGCCAACATAGTGGAGGGCGTTACGAAGATTTCCGGCGGCATCTTCGGCGACCGCGCTTCGCTGCAAGCGGAGACTTTCAAGAAGCTGCTGCTGAACATGTGCGACGACATACGCGTCATTCTTGTAAAAATTAGCGACCGTCTGCACAATATGCGCACGCTGTCAAGCATGCTGCCCAGCAAGCAGTACAAGATAGCGAGCGAAACGCTATACATCTTCGCACCCATCGCCGACCGCCTTGGACTCAACAAGATTAAGACGGAGCTTGAAGACTTGAGTTTCAAGTACGAGCATCCCGAGGAATACGCCCTCGTTATGGACAAACTGCAAGAGTCAAAGGTGGGGCAGGACGATGTCATAGCCAAGTTCACTCCGCCCATATGCGAGCGGCTTGATGCCATGGGCGTAAAGTACAGCCTCAAGGCACGCGTGAAAAGCCCCTACTCCATCTGGGCGAAGATGCAGAACAAGCACATCAGCTTCGAGGAGGTATACGACCTGCTCGCCATACGCATTGTCTTCGTGCCCGCCGACCGCAAGCGCGAAAAAGAGGAGTGCTTCCGCATCTACTCTGCCCTTGCGGAGATATACCAGCCCCACCCCACCCGCTTCCGCGACTGGGTATCCAGTCCCAAGACCAACGGCTACCAGGCCCTGCACAACACTTTTATGTCCAAGCAGGGAAAGTGGATAGAGGTACAGATACGATCCGACCGTATGGACGACATCGCCGAGGTGGGCTTTGCGGCGCACTGGAAGTACAAGGACAAAAACGCCGCTTACGACGAGGACGAACTCGACCAGTGGCTCAACTCCATCAAGGAGATACTCGACGACCCGCAGCCCGACACGCTCGACCTGCTCGACAGCATCAAGCTCAACCTTTACAGCTCCGAGATAATGGTCTTCACCCCGAAGGGTGAACTGCGCTCTATGCCGAAAGGCTCGACGGCGATAGACTTCGCCTTCTCCATACACTCCTTCCTCGGAGCGCACTGCTTCGGTGCGAAAGTCAACCACCGGCTCGTGCCGCTCAGCTATGTGCTGCGCACGGGCGACCAAGTGGAGATACTCACGTCGCGCAACCAAAGCGTGAAGCCCGAATGGCTCGACTTCGCCACCACGGCAAAGGCACGCTCGAAGATACACGCCATACTCCGCCGCGACAACCGCGAAAAACAGCGTAAGGGGGAGGACATGCTGCGCAAGTTTGTCGAATCTAACGGCGCTACACATACCGACTCGCTCACCAAGCGCCTTTGTTCCTCGCACGGACTTACGTCGCTCAGCGAGTTCTATATCTGTATTTGCGACGGCAAAATTGTGCTTGGCGACGACGACACGGCATTGCTCAACGGAAAGAAGAAAAGCAAAAAGAGCTGGCGGCGCTTCATTCCGTCCTTCATCGGCGGCAAGCAGGACACGCCGGCTGCTGCTCCGCAGGCTACCGCCGACACGCGCGACTTCGTGAAGAGCCTCGACCGGAAAAAGGTGCTTACGCTTGACGAAGAGACTTTCCCGCTTTGCGAGGTTGCTCCATGCTGCACGCTCGTCCCCGGCGATGACGTGATGGGATTTGTCACAAGCGAGGGAAAACTCCAGCTGCACAAGCAGAACTGCCCCGAGGCTCTTCGTCTGAAGACCAGTTTCGGCAACAACATCATAGCATGCCGCTGGGACATGCACAAGAGTATGCTCTTCGATGCCCGCATCGGCATACGCGGCGTGGACAGCAAAGGCGTGCTTTACGCCATCGCCGACGTGCTGCAAAAACTCTCGCTCTTCCGCGTGAAGAGCATCACGCTTGACACAAAAGACGGCATCTTTGAGGGTACGCTGCTCATCTCCGTCTTTGACGCCGAGGACGTACGCACTGTCTGCGACAGTCTGAAACAGATAGAAAACGTGACCCGCGCCGCCCGCATCTAACGCACGTCAGCGTATTATATATAAAAGGGAAACGGGGCAGCTTGTCTATGCAAGCTGCCCCGCTCTCTTTTTGTGCGCCTGATAGGACTCGAACCTACACGGCCGAAACCACCAGATCCTAAGTCTGGCGCGTCTACCAATTTCGCCACAAGCGCGTGTCCCGATACGCCGCGCCCAGAAAAGCGCGTCCGCACAAGACTTTTGCAAAGGTAAGGCGTTTCGCCCACACAGCCAAGCCGCCCGCCCGTTTGCGACGGAACGACGCACCGTGGAGCGGCAACCGTCTAAGCGTATACAAGGGAAAAGAAGCGGGGATTTGCCTTTTCCCGGCATATCCCCGCTTTCTCCTCAGATTAAATGCGCTACACTTATGTGCAGAACGGAATTATCCTCCCTTAGCGCACAACCTTGCGTCCGTCGTGTATATACACGCCACCCCTCACGGGGTTAGCTACGCGGCGGCCTTGCAGGTCATACCACACGTCCGACGTCTGTGCAGCATTTGCAACAGGTACGGCGGAAATCCCCGTCCAAGCAGCGTGCGACAATGTGAGCGTAGCGGGCGTCCGTCCTTCGGCGGACTGTACAAAATAGCAGCGGAACGGGGCGACATTCTTTCCGTCAGACAAAACAAAACGGTCCGCATTTCCGTCAAGCAGATAGCAGTCATCTGAGAGCGTGCTTACGGCAAATGCACCTTTCAGCTGTGCGCCGCTCTTGGTCTCCGTACCAGCTGTGGCGCAGACCTTTGCGTTTGCTTTGCTAAGCGACCATGAGGATGCGTTGGGCGAATACACAAGGCAGGGATGCCCAGCCTCGTTCTCTTTGGAAGTATAGCCAAAGTGCAGCGTAGTCCCGTCCACGCTTTCAAGCCATTCGAGCTTTGCGCCCGACCCGAAGTCGGAAGCCGAAACGGCGAACGGCAGACACACGGCGTTCCACCCCGAAGTGGCAGCACGCGAGTAAGAAAGCCGTGCCGCCGTGAAAGCGGAAGGCGACCAAAATTCTGCACCATCCGTCAGCACCACATTGGCTGCGGTGCTGGAGGCTGCGTCTACATAGTTGGTGCGCGAAAGCAGGGCGGAGGGCATAGTCTTGCCCGATACTGCGGAAGCAAAAACAAGGTCGTTGCCCGTCAGCGTGGGCAATGTCTCCTCCGATCCGTCCGAGTAGAGAAGGACACACTTGTCCTGCGACACGGACGAGGCACGGTACACCCTCAACTGGCAGGTAGCTGTACCCGGAGCGGGGATGGTGACATCCGTGCCGTCACCCTGTGCCGCCTTCAGCACCATCGTGCTGCCCGAAAGCTTC
Organism: Alloprevotella sp.; assembly: GCA_963651485.1. Lineage (GTDB taxonomy): Bacteria > Bacteroidota > Bacteroidia > Bacteroidales > Bacteroidaceae > Alloprevotella. The sequence goes on from CAVJPT010000010.1 coordinate 18,096, forward strand.
TGCGTCACGGAAGTGGGGAGCGTGAAACTGTTGGTGTTGGCAAAATAAAGCAGATTTCCCGCCTTGTCGTACACCTTAAAGCCCACCGCACCGCTGCCAGTGACATTGACTACATTGCCGATGAGCGTATAGGAGTATCCGCTCGCGTAATGTCCGTCAGCAAAGTCGGAGTACGAACCTACATCGCCGCACTTGCCCACGGCATCCTGCGAGTCGTAGTCCGTGCGGAGCTGACCCGTCGGATTGCCGTCGTGGTCGGTAGCCGGCTCGTGCTTGATGTGGTTCTCTATGAAGAGGATGTTGCCCTTCGGCTTCGCATACTGGTGCATCTTAGCAAGAGCCTCGTCTATCATTGTCTGCGTGCAACGCGTGTAGAATGTGCCGTAGTCGTCTATCTGACGCGTCTCAAACGGCACGAAGAAGCCGAAGCCACGGAAAAATTCGCTCAGATCGTCTCCGGACACCTCGCAGCACTTGACGGCAAACTTCAGGAAATCCTCGGAAGCCGGCGTGGGGCTGGACGAGCTGCCCGTCACGCGGCTCATCGGGTCTTTGCGCAGGGCGCGGAACAGTTCGGGGTAGAAATCCTTCTTGTAACCCTGTACGTGGTAGTAGAGATAGAGCTTGAAGAACATCGTGTTGCGCACCCACATATTATAGTCGTGCCAGCTCTTCCCGTCGGCATAAGCCACTGCCGCGTCACGCAGTGTCGTGCCGTCAAGCCGCGTGGAGGTCTTTCCGTTTTCGTGTACCACCACCTGCGAGAAGAGATTGTTGGAAATCTCCGTCGTGCCTATCATATTGATGAGCCGCTGGTGGATATGCCCGTTTTCATGCGCAGGTCCCCAGAGCGAGCCGCCGCCTTCGCACATCTTGTCGTACACAAGCACCTCGGAAAGCGTGCTCTCGTTGTAGTACGTGCCGAAGTTGGTAGCGTACATATAGCTGTGGTCTACCGAGTAGAAGCCAAGCACATTGCGCCAGCGGTCCTTATACTCGTTGACCGCCATAATGGAATGTTCCACGTCTACCATCCAGTCCCAGAAGTCCACAATCTCGCGCATCTTCACGGGAATGTACTGTTTGGTCAGTTTGCAGTTAAGCTGGTAGACAATGTTGCGTCCCTTCATCATAGCCATGCTCTTGCTGAAGAGACCGTCTTTCACCATCTGCTGCCAAGCCTCGTCGGTGTCTATGCCCTCACGCGTAGCGTCAAAGTACCCGTCTACCTCGCCGCCCTCGATGTGTATGGGTATGGGGGCAAAATCGGCAATCTTCTTCGACCCTGCATCTGCCGTGGTGGGGACGGTGTAGGAAAGGTAAAGCGCGGCATCCTTCGCAGCAGCGATGATGTTAAGTCCTTTCTTCAAAGCCACGGCGTCGCCTTGGCTGTCGGTCTTGTCCACTTGCAGAAGCTCGAGCGAGCAGCCCGAGGGGATATCGCTGCCCACGAAGACATAGGCGAGCCCGTTTGTGGAAACCCATATACCGGTCGGGTTGCTTAGCTTTGTGTACAGATAGCCTATCTTGAGAATGTTGTCCCAAGTGCTGGGGTCGGAGTACGGCTCTACGTCGCGCACGCGGAACGTCTTTTCCCACTTGCCCCAAGCGTTGTTCTTTATCTTCACAGCCATGTCCTGCAAAGCCGTGGACTTGATGCCCGCCGAAGACATAGCCTCGCGCAGCGCATCGTCGCTCTTCGTCTTCCAGGAAAGGCGCAATTCCGTGCATGCGTCGTCGCTGAAGAAAGTGTTGAGCGCCTTGTAGTAGGCATCTGCGTTCTCCGTCTCGGTCGTGTTGCCCGAGAAAGCGTCACGCGCCGCCTGCACCTGTGCATCGGTCATGCCGCTGTCCTCGAAATACCAGACACTGCCCTCCGTGTCGTTGGAGGAGGTGTAGGTGTTCCAAGTAAGCAAGCGCGTACCCGAGCGGTGGAGCGCGTACGAGCTGTTGTTGGACGGGCGCATCTCAAAGGCAGAGCAGAAGCGCGACCAGTCCGTATTGCGCGAAACAATGAAGCCGCCTGAGGGCGCGGAGGACGTGGAGGTATGCTGCACGTTGTAGCTGGCGAAGCCTACGTACTTTTCCGTAAGGGCATTCTGCAGCTGATAGTGTCCGCTCTTGCCTTTCACGGCAACGAGTTTCCACACCTGCGCAAAGTTGCTCTTGTCGCGGTCGTTGACCTCTTCGTTTGCCGTGGTGGTATTTTCGGTAAGGACGCAGCCGTTAGTATTGCGTATGACAATCCACTTGTCCGTTGCGGCCTCGCTGAGGTTTCCTGTAAGCCCGTCAAAGTGCGCAAGCACCTCGGCATCGGTAAGGTCTACTGCCTCAAGCGTCCAGTCCGAGCCCGGGCTGTCTGCTGCGCCCCATTCCACTACAAGGTCACCGTACACTTGGTAGTGCACTGCGCCGCTTGAAGACGCGACGGACTTGTATATGTTCACATAGCTCTCTCCGGAAGCATTGTCTTCGTTGTAGGCTATGTTGAATGTCTCGGGTGTAGTGGAAGCTTGCTTGTAGGCAAGGTACTTTCCCGTCTTGTAATTGCGCAGGGAATACCCGCTGCCGTGTTTTTCCACAATCCACACCTGCCGGTACTTGTCCTCCGCAGAGGAGGAGAGGTCGGCACGCATCACGAGGTCATCTCCCTCGCTGTCTATGTTGGTGATGTAGTATCCGTTGCTGCGGCGCGTCTTGATGCGCACCTTTCCGGCCGCGAGCAGCGCGTCAAGGTCGCCCGCATTGACAGCGACGAAGCCCCATTCCGAGTTGGTGAGTCCGGACTTTTTGCCGTCGTTGGGCGGCCATCCTTTTATCTCTCCGGCGTTGCGCCAGTTGTAGCTCACTTTGGAAGAAGCCGAGGAAAGGATATTGAACCAAGTCTCGCTCGAGCCCGTCTTGGTATTCTTGCTGATGTATACCTCCGTTGCCGTAGTTGAGGTAAGCACCTGCGTCTCGTTGGAGGTGATGGGCTGGAGATAACGCCCCGTAGCCTTGTTGCGGACGGTATAGTAGCCGTCCTTGCCGCTCACGGCCCTCACGAGCCATTGCTGTGCGTCCGTTCCGGCAAGTGCCTGGGCGCAGAGCGTGCCGTCGTTGTCCCACAGATAGGGATTGGCCTGACACGCCTGGCTTGTACCGCCGCACACGATGCGGTAGTACGTGCCGTCCTCCAAGCTTTCCGCGTTCTGCGCCGTTCCGCGCAAAGCTGCGGGCAAGGCTGCACACAGCAGAAGCAGGAAACGCAGCAGTGTTGTGTGATTGTATTTCATACGATAAGCGAAATAAAAAAGTGTCCGCCTGTGCCGTAAGTATGCACAGACGGACAACTTGAAGTGTATTTCTAATATCCGTTACCGCCCTCACGGGGAAAGTGTAGCCCTTTCCCCTCCGCGTGGGCGGGTTGTTCGTTCAGCGGAGCGTGCGCGGTCAGAATACCATTTTCTTTCCGCCCACGATGTACACGCCGCCCGTCTGGGGCTTCGTCACACGGCGGCCGCTGAGGTCGTAAACTGCCTTGGAGCCGTCAGCCGAAGCATTGATGACCTTTGCTATGCCGGACGTTCCGTCATGCGAAACGAGGTATGCGGAAGGAGCGGCGCTCGCATCGGCAGCCGAGACATAGCAGCGGAATGCCTTCACCGCAGCACCGTCGGCGGCAGGCTCGAAGGTATCCGTCTCGGCGTTGTACACAAAGTCACCCGCACCAAGGGTCTTGGCTACGAAAGCGCCGTGCATGGTCACGCCGCCAACAGACTTGACACCGGCTTCGGGAGACAAAACTGCGTTCTCCTTGGACACTGCAAAACTTTCAACGCCATCGGGAACGGTGACGAGGAAAGGTACGCCGGCGGCAATCTCCTGCCCGCTCTTTGCAAAGGCGAGCGTGGGCGAGGAGGTTTCAGTATTCAGCTTGTCAAGCGTCTCCACTGCGAAGCCGTCACCGAAGTCGGCAGCCGAAACGGCGAACGGAAGACTGAGTGCGGTCACCTTTCCGTCGCTTGCACCGGCATAAGTCAAGGTGCTTGCGGTGACAGCAGACGGGATGTAATAGTCGGCATCGCTCAATGCGATGACCTTTGCCGTGTTGTCGGCTGCGTTCACCACGTTTGCGGCGTTAAGCAGCGTCTCGGGTATCTCGTTCTGCGTGGGCTGGATGTAGGCGATAGCGTTGTTCTCGAGAACGGGGATAGTAGCCTCCGTGCCGTCGGTGTAGACCGTCGCGCTCTTGTCCTCAGCCACAGAGTTGGCACGGTATACCTTGAGCGTGAAAGTCTTCACGCCAGGACCGGGCACAACCACGTCCGTGCCGTCAGCCTGCGCTGCCACGACCACCATAGTCTTGCCCTTGAGCTTCTGGGCAGCGACGGTGGGGATGGTGAACTTGTTGGTGTTGGCGAAATAAATGAGGTTTCCTTCGCCGTCGTATACCTTGAAGCCTACTGCGCCGCTACCCTTCATCGTAAGGGTGTAGCCGCTCTGGCTGTAAGTGTAGCCCGAAGCGTACTTGCCCGGCGCATAGTCGGAGTACGAACCTACGTCGCCGCACTTTCCTACTGCGTCTTCCGTGTTGTAGTCGGTACGCATTATCTGAGTGCCGTCCTCTTTGTAGAGGTAGTTGCCGTCGTGGTCGATGGCCGGCTCGTGCTTCACGTGGTTCTCAATGAAGAGGAGGTTGCCCTTAGGCTTCGGATACTGGTGCATCTTGGCGAGAGCCTCGTCTATCATTGCCTGCGTACAGTTGGTATAGAAGTTTCCGTAGTCGTCTATCATGCGCGTCTCAAACGGCACGAAGAAGCCAAAGGCACGGAAAAACTCGCTCAGGTCGTCACCCGACACCTCGCAGCACTTGACGGCGAATTTCAGGAAATCGCTCGACGCGGGCGTAGGACTGCTTGCGCTGCCCTTCACACGGCTCATGGGGTCCTTGCGCAGGGCGCGGAAGAGCTCGGGATAGAAGTCGGGCTTGTAACCCTCCACCTGGTAGTAGAGGTAAAGCTTGAAGAACATCGTGTTGCGCACCCAGAGGTTGTAGTCGTGCCAGCTGCTTCCGGCTGCGTAGGAGTCTGCCACGTCCTTGAACTTTGTGCCGTTCAGACGCGTGGAGGTCTTGCCGTTCAAGTGTACCACCACCTGCGAGAAGAGGTTGTTGGAAATCTCCGTCGTGCCTATCATGTTGATGAGGTTCTGGTGGATATGGCCGTTCTCGTGTGCCGGTCCCCAGAGCGAGCCGCCGCCCGCAGCCATCTTGTCATAGTCGAGCACCTCGGAGAGCGTGCTTTCGTTGTAGTACGTGCCGTAGCTTGTGGCAAACATATAGTTGTACGTGCAGGAGTAGAAGCCCAGCACGTTGTGCCAGCGGTCCTTATACTCGTCTACCGCCATGATGGAGTGTTCGACGTCTACCATCCAGTCCCAGAAGTCCACAATCTCGCGCATCTTCACGGGGATATACTGCTTCGTCAGGCTGCAGTTGAGCTGGTAGATTATGTTGCGTCCCTTCATCATAGCCATGCTCTTGCTGAAGAGTCCGTCCTTTACCATCTCCTGCCAAGCCTCGTCCGTATCTATGCCCTCGCGGGTAGCGTCGAAGTAGCCGTCCACGTCGCCGCCCTCTATATGCACGGGGATGTTGGCGTAGTCGGCCATCGTCTTCTTGCTTGTAGCCGTAGTGGGCACGGTGTAACTTATGTAGAGGGCTGCTTCCTTGCCCACCTGCAGTATGTTCAGGCCTTTCTTCAAAGCCACGGCTTCGCCCTGGCTGTCGGTCTGGCTCACTTTGTGCAGCTGCATGGTGCAGCCGGAGGGGATGCTTGCGCCCACGAAGATGTAGGCGAGGCCGTTGGTGGATACCCAAATACCCGTCGGGTTGCTCAGCTTGGTGTAGATGTAGCCGATCTTGAGGATGTCGTTCCATGTGCCGGGGTCAGAGTACGGCTCAATGTCGCGCACGCGGAAAGTCTTTTCCCACTTGTCCCAGCTGTTGTTCTTTATCTTCACGGCCATTGCCTGCAGCGTGCTGGAGCCGATGCCCGCCTCCGCCATCGCGGCTTTGAGCTCGTCGTCGGTGACGTTCTTGTACTCGTCTTTGAGGTCGGTGCAAGCGCCGTCGTTGAAGAAGTTGGCAAGTGCCTTCTGATACTTGCTGACGCTGGAAAGCTCGGTCGCGCTCTCCGTGAAATTCTTCTGGGCTTCCGCCACAGCTGCATCGTCTACGTCGGCTTTTTCGAGGAACCATACGCTGCCCTCGGTGTTGCTGTTGCCGTCATAGGCGTTCCAAGTGAGCAGACGGTTGTCCGAACGGTGCAGCACGTGGCTCTCGTCCGTGGCGGGACGCATCTCCCACGCCGAGACGAAGCGGGAGTAGTCGGTGTTGTTCTGCACCTTGAAGCCGCCTTTGGTGGCAACGGTGGTGGCAAGGTGCTGCGCGTTGAAGCTGGCAAAGGCTACGTAGCGCTGCGTAAGGGCGTTGACAATCTGGTAATAGCCATCCTTGCCATCGACCGGCACAAGCTTCCAAAGCTGAGCATAGTTGGAGTCGTCGCGGGCGTTCACCTCCTCTTTCTTCGTAGAGGAGTTTTCGGACAGGACGTTTCCGTTGCTGTTGCGGATAATGAGCCAGTCCGTCGTGTTCACTGCAGAGAGACGGCCGTCCAGCTCGTCAAAGCGTGCGCGTATAGTGGCATCGTCGATGTCCACTTTCTCGAATGTCCAGTCCGAGCCCTCGCCGGCCTCGGCACCCCACTCCACTACGATGTCGCCTTGCGTCTGGTAGTGCACCGCGCCCTTGGTGGAAGCGATGCTCTCGTAGATGTTCACGTATTGCTGCGAGCTTGTGTTGTCGGCATTGTAGGCAATGGTGAACGTCTTTGCCGAAGTGCTTGCGCTCTTGTAGTTGAGGTACAGACCGGTCTTGAAGTTGCGCAGCGAGTAAGTGTCGCCGTGCTTCTCTATCACCCATACCTGGCTGCCGTAGTCCTCGGACGAGGCGGCGATGGAGGCACGCATGTACATGTTGTTGCCCGTGGTGCCGGTGTTGGTGATGTAGTACCCGTTGCTGCGGCGTGTCTTGATGCGCACCTTCCCGTAGGTCAGAAACTCGTCAAGCGTCGTCGTCGCCGCCGTGGCGTAAGCCGCAGGCGGCGTGGCCGGCTGCTGCACCTTCGCCGTAGCGGAAGCGGACGAAGCCCCTCCGGCGGTCTCTGGCGCGAGACCGCTGGCCTTTGCCCCTTGTGCGTGGAAAGCGCAGAGCAGGAGCGCAAAGGCACACTTGAAAATCAAAGAAACTTTGTTCTTCATGGTGATTGTTGATGATTAGTATGAAAGATTGTTGTTTGTTTACCTTATGATGTGGGTGGCGGCCTCTGCGAAGCTGTCGGCGATGCGTTCTGCGCCGGCGGCAGCGAGGCGGTCGCGCCCGTGGTTGCCGTAAGTCACGCCGCAAGTGTGGCAGCCCGCACCCGTACCCATGGCTATGTCGAAAGCGGTGTCGCCCACCACCCACGTCTGCGAGGGCGGCACTTTGTACATTTCCATCAGCCTCAGGACGGCTTCCGGATTGGGCTTTGCACGGCGCACGTCCTCGCACGCCAGTATCGTCTCGACGTAGCCGCTTATGCCGAGCCTTTGGCACAGACTTTCTACCGACTGATGCCCGCGGCTCGTAGCTATGGCTATGCGCACGCCGGCTTCCCTCAGCGTCCGCAGCGCGTCGGCCACTCCTTCGAAGAGCGCGACGCGTTCTGTCCCGCTTTCCTCCCAGATGCGGCGGTAGACGTCCGTTGCGGCTTCCGCCGTCGCACGGTCGCAGCCTTGCAGCCTTACTACCGATTCTACCAAAGGCAGACCTATCGTGCCGCGCACGGCTTCTTCGTCCGGACTGGCAAAGCCCATTTCCGCGAAGGCCGCTTGCATGGTGCGCACGATGCCCTCTGCACTGTCGGCAAGCGTGCCGTCAAAATCGAGCACGGCGAGCCGCCGCTCGCGTCTCAGGCGCACCGCTGCTCCGCCACCGCAAAAACCGGGGACGGGCGGGACGCATTTGCGCACTTCTACCTCTACGGCGCACACGACGGCAAAACCGCGCAGCACGGCTTGCGCTATGCGGCCAGCGACGTGTTCTATCAGACGCGAGGGCTTGGCCATTTCTTCCTTGACAAGGGCGTACACCGCACCGTAGTCGGCCGTGCCGTCAAGGAGATCGTCCTCCGTGGCACGCGCCGCCGCACTGTCGGCAAGATGAAGCCAGAGAGTCACCTCAAAGTCGCCCCCTACTTCCCTTTCCTGCGGCATAACGCCGTGCCGCGCATGGAAGCGCAGCTTGTCCAAAGTTATCAGCATCACCTCTTCGTACTCCTTATTATATACAAGCGGTAAATTGAGAGCCTATGGCCGTCCGCTCCGCCCTTGTCCTATATTTCTTTACTGCCCTTTGTCTTTTCCCCTTCCTGCATGTGCCGGAAACAGTGTCACTGGAAGTACACCCTCTTCACGCGCTCGCTCACGCCCGTCAGCACCTCGTAGGGGATGGTGCCGAGCTGGTCGGAAAGCACGGTCACGGGCAGGTTGTCCCCGAATATCTCCACGGGGTCGCCCTCGCGGCAGTCTATGTCCGTCACGTCAATCATGCACACGTCCATGCAGATGTTGCCCGCGTAGGGCGCTTTCTTGCCGTTCACAAGACAATAGCCGTTGCCGTTGCCCAGCCGGCGGTTCAGTCCGTCGGCATAGCCTATCGGCACCGCCGCCACGCGCGAGGGTCGGGAAAGCACCGTGCGGCGCGAGTAGCCGACGCTGTCGCCGGCCGGCACATCGTGTATCTGCAGGATGGTGGAGCGCAACGTGGTGACGTTGTGCAGCCGGTGGTTGTCGATGGGGTCTATGCCGTAAAGCCCAAGTCCCAGCCGCACCATGTCGAGATGGCGCTCGGGGAAACGCGCTATGCCAGCCGTGTTGCAGATGTGCCGCAGTATCTTGTCCGGGAACGCTTTCTGCAAGGCACGCGAAGCCTCGTCGAAGAGAGCGAACTGGTGCGCGGAAAATTCGTCAAAGCCTGCGCTGTCGCTCCCGACAAAATGGGAGAAGACCGAACGCGGCGCGACTGCCGTCTGATGGAGCAGGCGGTCGGTAAGCGCAGGTATGTCGTTTTTCGGGTCGAAACCCAGACGGTGCATGCCCGTGTCGAGCTTGATATGGACGGGGAAATCCTGTATGCCCTGCCTCTGCGCGGCGGCGATGAGCGCTTCAAGGATTTTGAAGCTGTACACCTCAGGCTCGAGGTCGTACTCAAAGAGCGTGCCGAAAGAGGTCAGCTCGGGGTTCATCACCATTATGCCCGACGTGATGCCCGCGCGGCGCAGCACTGCCCCCTCATCCGCCACGGCCACCGCCATATAGTCCACGCCGCGGTCCTGCAGCGTCTTTGCTATCTCTACGCTGCCGGCGCCATAGCCGGAGGCCTTCACCATGCAGGTTATCTTCGTCCCGGGGCGCAAGTACTTTCGGTAATGGTTAAGGTTCTCCGCAAGCGCTTCAAGGTTTACCTCCAGCGTTGTCTCGTGCACTTTGAGCGAAAGCGCGGCCGTCACTTGCTCGAAGCAGAACTGCCGCGCGCCTTTCACCAGCACAATCTCGTCATGCAGCGTATCGAGAAGACCGCTCTCCGTCAGTGCCGCGACAGTGGGGAAGAATGCTTTCTTCATGGAGAAGAGGGAATGCGCCGCCGAAATCTGCGGTCCTACGCCGATGAGACGTTCCACGCCGCGCAGCTCGAGCATTTCGTTCACCTTGCGGTAGAGGCACTCGCCGCTTTCTCCGGTCTGGAGTATGTCGCTCAGTATGACCGTGCGGCTATGCCCGGCCTGCTCGGGGCGGCGGTTGAGGAAATCGAGCGCAATGTCAAGCGAGGTGACATCGGAGTTGTAGGCATCGTCGACTACCGTGCAGCCGCGCACGCCCTGCATCACTTCCAGACGCATCGCCACCGGCTCCAGCCGCGCCATCCGCCGCGCCGTCTCCTCCGGCGTCAGCCCGAGCAGGAGACACACGGCAAGGCAGTGCAGACTGTCCGCCACGGAGGCCTCGTCGGTGAAGGGAAGCGTATACTCGCCCTCTGTCCCGTTGTAGGCATAGCGCACAAGCGTTTCGGCCGCCGCCTTTTCCACGGCGGTCACCTGCAGCTTCGCGCTCTTCTCCCCGCAGCGCGTCCACGCGAGTCTCTTTCCCGCGTAGCCGCTCCGGTCGAGCGCGTCTGCCACAAGCGGCTCGTCAGCGCAGTAAACCACTGCGCCGGCATCCTTGAAAAGGCTCACCTTTTCCTGCGCCTTTTCCGCCATCGTGGAGAAGTTTTCCTGATGGGCCTGCCCCAGATTGGTCATCACGCCTATCGTGGGCTGTATGATGGCCCGCAGTGCCGCCATCTCGCCGGGCTGTGATATGCCGGCCTCAAATACGCCCACTTGCGTATGCTCGTCGGTGAGCCACACGGAAAGCGGCACGCCTATCTGCGAGTTGTACGAACGGGGGGAGCGCGTCACGTGCATAGAGGGCGAAAGCAGCTGGTAGAGCCACTCCTTCACAATGGTCTTGCCATTGGAACCCGTGACGCCTACCACCGGCACGGCAAACTCCTCGCGGTGCCGCTCGGCAAGACGCTGCAGCGCCTTGAGCGGACTCACCACCAAGAGGAAATTGGCATCGGGATAGGCGTGCTCATAGCCTTCGGGCACTGTACCTACGACAAAATTGCGCACGCCGCGGCGGTAAAGCTCGGGGACATACTTGTGTCCGTCCCCCACTTTCGTGCGCAGCGCGAAGAAAAGGCTCGTCTCGGCAAAGGAGAGCGAGCGGCTGTCGGTCAGCAGCCATGCTATTTCCGCCTCGGCCGTGCCAAAGCGGCGCGCGCCTATCAAGGCGGTTATGTTTTCTATCGAATAGAGCATTTTTACTCGTTTCTTTCTATACAAATCGCTCTCGCAGCCGGCAGGAACTCCCCACCGCAGCGGGACGGTCAGAGTTTCCCCCACTTTTTCCCGAACTCCTCCTCGCGGCGTGCCGTCCTTTCGCGGAAAGCTTCGTAGTCCGCGCCCGATGTGTGCAGCGGGCGATGGCGCAGGTCGCGCAGCAAAGCCTGCCGCTCGCGGGCGTACTCTGCCATGCGCGGGGTGAAAGCCCATTCGGCGAAACGCTGCCATACGTACTCTACAGCCTGGTCGGAGGGATGGAGCATATCTGCCTTGTAGAAGCGGTAGTCGCGCAACTCGTCGGTCACTATCTCGTAAGCGGGAAAGTAGAGGGCGTTGCCTGTCTCGCGGCAAAGACGGTCGACAAGCAGCAGCAGCCGCGCCTTGCTCAGCGCGCTTTCGTGCAGCCCGTGCTTGGCATAGCGGTACGGACTGACGGTGAACACCACGCGCGCCTCCGGCTTGCGCCGCGCCAATGCGGAAAGCCACGCGTGCCAGCCGGCGTACTCTTCTTCCATGTCGAGCACGCGCTCCTCGAAGAGCGCAGCGGGCTGCTTGTGACAGTTGGTTACGACCGTTTCTCCTGCCCCGCCGTCTCCGGCAAGGAAATAGGCATGGTCTGTGCTGAGCGTCACGAAGACGTAGTCCGCCGACCGCAGGGCTTCCGCACCCGCCGCCCATGCCTGGCGCAGTGTGCGGTCAAGCTCCTCCCGGCTGCTTTCTGCAAAACGCCCGGAGCAGAGCCAGTTGCGCCACAGTCCGTCCGTACCCTTGAAGGTAAGCGCATCGGGCGCGGATGCATCGCTTTCGAGCGAGCGCACCGTGGCGCGGACGCTGCGCGGATTGTACAACACGCCGCCGGGGTTCACCGCCGCGTGCCCTTCGGGCAGGGAGTCGGAAAGCAGGAGGCCGACGTGCTCGGCAAAACACGACCCTAGCAGCAGCACGCGGCTCGCGGGCGTGAGTTCGATGTGCTCAACGGGGAGCGCGACGGGGGTCATGAGTTTCATGCGTGCTTTGCTTTGGCCGCCGCGCCGGGTCTTGTGCGCGGGCGTACGTGTACGGACAAGCAAAATTACTGCAAAACCCTTGTACGCGCCGCGCCGGCGGCACGCTTTTTTCGTCCGCCGCACGCACCGCCCGTTCGCCGCAGAAATGCAAACCGGCCGTCCTTATCATTTTTACAGCTTTTCTTGCCCAAATTACGCATTTTGCTTTTTCTCGGTCTTTTAACATAGTTTGGAAATCGCCGAAAAATGTATTATCTTTGTACACAGAGAAGAGAGGATATGCAAGGCACGCGTATCCTCTTTTTTCGTAGCATTGATTTTCAGCATATTACAAAACAAAAAGTGTACATCCCGGAGCGCGGGGGTGTACATGTAGGAAAAACTGCAAGTATCCCCGTCGCTACAGACCCCATTCCAGTCGCCGGAAAGTGCTTTCCCAGACTCAGAAAATCCGTTTTCGCGAGCTTTTCCCCCGGTTTTCGTCCCGGCAGAAAATTTTAATGTTAAAAATTTCCGCGACTGCATTTTGACAAAAAGGCAGTTTTGGGGTCTGAAAAGTGACGCACTAAGGAAAAGTGCATAATTTGTCAAAAAACCGCCCGTCCTTCACACAAAAAGCTCCGTCAAAGACACGACGGGAGCGGGAAGCATACACACAAGAAAAAGAGAAAGAAGATTTTCCGACACATTTTCGTAACTTTGCCTTGCACAAAAACATAAAGCCGCCGGCGGAGTGTCTCCGCCGCCCTGCCATACGGCACGGTATGCCCCCCTTTCGGGAGGAAAGGGACACTGGACGCAAGGCAGGAAAAAGGAACTTGGGAACACACTCTCATAACAAACATACACTCTAATTATGCTTGCATACATCAAGTCTAACTACAAGACGGGCGACACCGTCCAGATTACATGCTCCGAGGGGCTCATCACGGGCGAAATAGAATTTGTCAGCAACAAGTATATCGTGCTGCGCCAGCCCAACGGACAAATAATGGGCATTGCAGCCGAAGACGTGCACACTTTTACTGCCGACTGCCCTGTGCCTCTCACCCCTGCTGTCAAGCCCGCGACACAGGCTCCTGCGGAAACGGAGGACGACGAGGAAGACGGGACTTTCGCTGACGCGGCAACACAGTCGGAGACGGCGCAACCCAATGGCTACGGCAGAACCGCCAACTATATGGAAGACCGTCCCACGCTGGAGTTCAACCCCAAGGTGGTGGGGAAAATAAACCTCGCGCAGGTAGACCCGAAATACGGGAAACGCAATTTCTTCCGCTCTGCCGCCGACACCGACAGTTTCGGCAACGCTTCCGCAGACGGCGACACGCCGCACCACACCGCTGCCTACAGCGGCACGCGCAAACCCTTTGTCTCCGCACGCGGACGCATCACCTACTACAATACAGAGAAGCGCTACGGCTTCATACACGACTACACAGAGGATACCGACATCTACTTCCACCAGTCGCAGGTGGTAGACAGCGCGCTCTACGACGAGCTGTGCAAAGGCACGAAGGTGGCCTACACCTTGGGCAAAAACACGCAGGGGCTCTGCGCGTACTGCCTCCACCTCCCCTGCACGGCAGAGAGTCTGCTGCCCCTCGCCGAGGACTTCTTCGACGCACGCCGCTACCAACAGGCACAGTCGATACTCCAGCAGATACTCGACGCCGACCCGGACAACACCGCCGCCAACGACTTGCTTGAGGACATACGCTCTGCCGCGCCCGCCATACACGATGCCGACTCCGCACCGTTTGTCCCCAGCCCGCTCTACGCGCAGGCAAAGAAACTCTATCTCGCAAAGCGCGTGGACGAGGCCGAGGAAGCCTACCTGCATGCCATCGAGGCGGGAGAGCGCGTAGAAAGCTGCGTGAAGGACCTCGTCACCCTGTATGTGTCGCGCTACAAGCAGGCCGAAGACCCCGAGGAAAAGGCCAACTGCAAGAAAAAAGCGATGGACTTCCTTGACAGCCATCGCGACAAGCTCGCAGACAACTTGACGACGAAGCAGTTCCTGGCCCTGAACTACTACCTCTCGCTTCAAGAGTACGACAGCTTCATCACTGTCGTGGACGAGATACTGCAAGACCCCGCCATACAGCGCGTCAACAGCAAGCGGGCCTTCTACATTTGGCAGAAAGCCATAGTGCTCAACAAGCTCGGCCGCCGCGACGACGCACTCGAACTCATCGACGAGGGCCTTTCCATCGTGCCTACGCACCATCAGCTGCGCCGTCTCCAGCAGTACATACTCTACCCCGAGCAGCAAGGCGAGGGTCCTGTGGCTTCCGCCGCACCTGCCGAAGACGGGAAAGAGGGCGAAACTTCCACAACGACGGACGAGGCAAAGGACAACGCCGCCGACAGCACCGCCTCCTCGGAGGACAAGGGCGGAAGCTGGTGGCAGCAGACGCTCGACACCGGCTGGTAAGCAAAAGACACAGCGACAAAAAGCAAGGAGAGGGACGGCGCAGACACTGGCAGTCCCTCTCCTCTTTTTTGCCCGCAAAATGCTACGCGATGACGCGTCATTTGGGTAATTTTGCACGCCATAAACGGCACTTGCCACAAGACTCCCCCCAATACACGATATGGTATCCGACACAATTAAAGGCGGCTTCTACGGCTGCGTGGCGGCAGTGAGCTACGGGCTCAACCCCGTCTGCGCTCTCACCCTGTACGAAGAGGGGCTCACCCCCTCGTCCGTACTCTTTTACCGTTTTGCCATCGGCGCGGCACTGCTGGCGGTGATGATGGCAGTGCAGCGCAGAGCCTTTTCCGTGACGCGCCGCGAGGCGGGCGTGCTGACGCTGCTCGGCGCGCTTTTCGCCGTGTCCTCGCTCACCTATTTCCTCAGCTTCAACTACATGAGCGGAGGCGTGGCAGCCACGCTTGTTTTCTCTTACCCCGTCTTCACCGCCCTGGTCATGGCGTTTTTCTTCCACGAACGGCTCGGCTGGCCTTCCTGGCTTGCCATCGCGCTCACCACGGGCGGCATTGCGCTCCTCTACAAGGGGGACGGCAAACCCATCGCCGCCGCCGGCGTATGGCTGATTATGGCCTCGGCTCTCTCCTATGCCCTTTATATCGTGGCTATCAACCGCAGCCGCATCGTCATGTCGAGCGTCAAGCTGACGTTCTACGCCATGACGGTGTGCCTCTTCTTTGTAGCCCTCTTCGCATGGCTTAGCCCCGGCGCGGGCGTGCAGCCCCTCACCACACCCCGCCAATGGGGCGTGGCGCTCACCCTCGGACTGATACCAACGGTGGTTTCGCTCGTGTTTATGGCTATGGCGATAAAGAAAATAGGGTCTACCCCGACGGCCGTAATGGGCGCGCTCGAGCCTGTCACGGCGATAGTCCTCGGGCTGCTTTTCTTCGGCGAGGCGGTCACCGCCCGCGTCACCCTTGGCGTGGCAGCCATTCTCGTGGCGGTACTGCTCATCATCCTCGGCGGACAGGTACAAAGTGCCGTGGCGCACATCCACGTGTTGCGGCGGGGAAAGCTTGTGCTGAAACGCTGGCGGTGGAGATGACTCCCCTTAAAAGCCTCATCCGGGAAAACCTTTGCAGGGAGAAGCAAAGCTAAACGGCGGCATCCACGCCACATGGCAAAATCCCCCAAATCCCGGGAAAAAGAAATCTGCTTGATTTACTATTAAATAAAAACGGCGGAAAGGAGAATGCGCTCCCATTCCGCCGTTTGTCTTACTTTACGCGCCGCAGCCTTACGCCCACATCGGTAATACCGGGCAGAAGCTCTCGCCGCATGAAATGCGTGACAGTGATGTCCGCCGACGCGCCTTCTGGCACTTGGAGCTCGGCGATAGGGAAAATGTGCTGGCTGATGCTCACGCCGTTTCCCGTGTCATCCCCGTTGGCGGTGGCGAGACGGCACTCTACCGTGTCCGTGCGGAGTGAATCGGGCGAATGCCATTGCTGCCGCACCACGAGCCAAAGCGTCTGGAAAGGATAGGGCGTGGACTGCGAAGTGCGCACGCCGAGCGTCAGCTCATACACGCCGCCCCGGCGCACCGTGTCGGTGTGGAAACGCAGCGTGTCGCTCTGCTCCCATCCCTCCACCGGCGTGGGGAGATACTCGAAAGCGGCGTCTCCGCGGCCGCACGCGCAGAGCAAGCACACGCTTGCAAGCGCCGCAAAGAGCGACGGCGCAACGACACGGCGAAAAAGCATGGCTGACATAAGCCTTAGAGTAATGATATAGGGAAACAGAGTTTTGCCCGTCAAGGCGGGAGTAAAGGAGAGAACGTCCGCTCTGTCTTATGACGGATTTTTGCCCTCTTGCCCCTGTGCAGGTTTTCCTCCTCTTGGCGGCCGCGAATTGCCACCGCGCGGGCGCTGTCCGCCCTGCGTGCCGTCTCCACGTCCCTGCTGCGGACGCGAGCGACGTTCGCCGCGCGGGCGGCCGTTGTCCCCGCCGCCTTTCTTTCGGTCGCCGCCGGCTTTTCCGCCGCGTCGGCGTGCCTTGTCGAAGCGCGTAAGGTCGTCCTGCTCGGCAAGGTCGACGTGGCGGTTGACAGGTTCGGCCGTCTCCGTATCAAGGCGCACGGGCTTCTCGCCCGCCGCGTTGAGCGCAATGACCTCCTTGGCACGCTCGGCAGATATGGTCACGAGGTTTGCGGCAAGGCGGCGGTCGGTGCTGTAAGTGACCATGCCCGACAGCGTGTCGGCCTTGAAATAGTAGAACGTGCCGTCTGCCGTCTCGAGCTGCACGTGCCGCTCGGGGAGACGGCGGGCAGCCTCCATATAGGTGTCTACCTCATAGTTGAGACAGCATTTGAGCTTGGCGCACTGCCCTGCAAGCTTCTGCGGATTGGGGGTGATGTCCTGAAAACGCGCCGCCGCCGTGCTCACGCTGCTGAAACTCTTCATCCAAGTGGCGCAGCAAAGCTCGCGCCCGCACGGCCCGATGCCGCCGATGCGCCCGGCCTCCTGACGCGCGCCTATCTGCTTCATCTCTATGCGCACGTGGAAATTCTCCGCCAGCACCTTGATGAGCTTGCGGAAGTCTACGCGCTGGTCGGCGATATAGTAGAAGATGGCCTTGTTGCCGTCCCCCTGGTACTCCACGTCGCCTATCTTCATCTGCAAGGCGAGATCCTTGGCTATCTGACGGGAGCGTATCATCGTGTCGTGCTCGCGGCTCTTCGCCTCTTCGTACTTCTCTATGTCCGCCGGGCGTGCCTTGCGGTACACGCGCTTTATCTCCGTGCCGGGACGCAGATTGGCTTTCTGCATCTGCAGCAGGACAAGCTTGCCCGTAAGCGAAACGACACCGATGTCGTGCCCCGGCTGCGCCTCCACCGCCACGGTGTCGCCTTTCACGAGGTCGAGGCGGTTGTCGTTGCGGTAAAAGCCCTTGCGGGTATTTTTGAACTGCACCTCCACGTAGTCCGTCACGGTGGCGTTGCCCGGTACGTCAGCAAGGTAGTCATAAGTGTTCAGCTGATGGTCGCTGCGTCCGCAGCCGGCTGCTGCAAGGCCGCGCAGGGCACTGTCGCCCCAGCCGCACGCACAGCCGGCGCACCCGCCCTCGCAGGACGAGCCGCTATCTGCGCCGCAGTCTCCTCCGCAGCATCCGCTTTGTGGGTTGACTCCGGCGGGGGACACGGTTTCCGGCACGTCGCTGCCGGGAGTATATATATTGTCGTTGTTTTCCATTTTATGGGAAATGTCTTTTGGGAAAGTGTCTTGGGGAAAGGGCTTACTGGATGAGCAGCACTATCATCTTGAGCGCGAAGTCGAAGAACACCATCCGCGCGTTGACGTTCTGCGCTATGTCGCGCTGCGCGGCAGATATTTCCTCCGAGATGCCGATGACGTTGCGCTCGTTTATGAAGCGGGCAAAGCGCACGGCAAAATCGTCCTCCTTGCGCGACATGTAGTTGAGCTCGGGGAGGCGGAAATTGTACACGAAGTTTTCCCGCACCATGCGCTGGGCATAGTCGAGGAAGTTTTTCTGCCGCTCGCGTCCCCAGCCCGCCATCTGCTGCGCCCACTCGTGCAAGTCCTTTATCTTGCGCATATAGCACAGGCGCATAAGAAGCACAAACATGTCAAAGTTTTGCTCCTGCTCGGCATCTGCGCTCACTTGCGAAAGCGCAGCTACAAAACTGCCGCCCGCCGCGTGCGCCACGCGCCGCGCGTCCTCGTCCTGCAGACCGCACGCCGTGCGCAAAGCCGCCGCCACTTCCCCCTCCTCTATCGGCGGAAAGTCTATTCGCTGCGTACGGCTGCGTATGGTCTCCAGCATTTTCTCCGGATGGGCGGACGTAAGTATAAAGACCGTCTGCGCGGGCGGCTCTTCGAGTATCTTCAAGAGTTTGTTGGCCGCCTCTTCGTTCATCAGCTCGGCCTGCCACACCACGAAGACACGGTAGCCGCCCTGGTTGCTCACAGTGGCAAGGCGCGAGACAATCTCGTTAGTCTCTGCCACGGCTATGAGGGCCTGCTGGTTTTCCACGCCGATGCGCTTCAGCCACTGCTGCAGGGTGAAGTAGGGCGTAGCATTCAGCTGCTCACGCCACTCTGCCGCAAACTGCGCGCTCGTGGCAGAGGAGCTTTGCCCCGCCGGCTTGAAGACGGGATAGACAAAGTGAAGGTCGGGGTGGCCAAACGCCTTGACCATACGGCAGCCCCGGCACGTGCCGCAAGGTTCGCCATCGGGCGTAGGACTTTCACAGAGCAGACGCGAAGCGAGTGCCACTGCCATCGGCAGCTTGCCGCTCCCCTCCGCTCCGGTGAAGAGCAGCGCGTGCGGCACATGCCCTTCCGAGAGCATGCGCCCAAGCTGGCTCTTCACTCTCTCCTGCCCTATTACTTCGCGGAAATGCATTTGTCCTTGCGTCCCTTGTGTCTTTCTTGCCTAACAGCTTACAAAGTTAAGAAAAAATGCCTTAGCCCCGCTTTCGCGCCGCCTTGCGGGGATATAGGGACGCTATGCAGGACATCGCAGCACGCTCCGGGAAAGGCGGGAAAGACTTTCGGAGGAAGTACGCAAAAGGGCGAAAAGGCTAACTTTGCAAATGCCCTTGTACGGGGCAAGCCTTTTCTGAAATGGAAAAACACGCCTTTCTCATCATCGCCCACAACGAGCCGCGCGTGCTGCGCACACTTCTGCGTCTGCTTGACGACCCGCGCAACGACGTATTCCTGCTTTTGGACGCACGCGCCAAGACGCTCCGCACGGAGTTTGCCCGCTGGCGGCAGAAAAGCGGCGGCTTCACGCTTCTGTCCCACCCGCCCAAGGTGTACTGGGGGGACATAAGCCAGATAGAAGCAGAATACCGGCTTTTCCGCGAGGCACACGCCGCAGGTCCATACCTCTACTACCATCTTCTCTCGGGCGTGGACCTGCCGCTTCTCCCGATGGACAGTTTCCACCGTTTCTTCGCCGAACGGAAAGGGCGTGAGTTTGTCTCCTTTTGGGACGACGAGGCCAACACGCGGGACATGCACCGGAAGATTGACCGCTACCACTTCTTCACCCGCTGGAAGCGGAAAGGCACACTGGCACACAGTCTGCTCGCGCCCTTGGCAAACGTCCTGCTTGCCGTGCAGAAAGCGGCGCACCTGCGACGAAAGGCGCAAGGATGGGACTTCCGAAAAGGAAGCAACTGGGTGAGCGTGACGCAAGCCTTCTGCGAGCATCTGCTCTCCAAGGAGGAGGACGTCATGCACCGTTTCCGCCACACGCTCTGTCCGGACGAGATTTTTGTGCAAAGCGTACTGAGTTCCTCGCCCTTCCGGGACAAAGTGCACAAGGCGCACGGAGCGGAAAGCGAGACCTCGCTGCGGCTGATAGACTGGCAGTGCGAAGGACCGAGACCGTACGTGTGGCAGGAGAAGGACACGGCGGCGATACTCGGCAGCGGGGCTCTGTTTGCACGGAAATTCTCCGAACGCCACTGGGGCGCAGTGGAAGCCGTGGCAGACTTCGTCTCCGGCAAGCGCAAAAGCTGACAAGCGGAATCAGAAGAGGGGCGCGGCGGAAAATTGTTGCCTTTTGCCGGACAGCGAAGACTCCCGCTATCCTTCTCCCCGCAGCAATGCAACAAGACGTGCCATACCGGCAGAGGCCACGTCCTGTATGACGTGTACGGGACGTGTGGCCGGCACGCGTACATCCTTGGGGTCGATGAGGTAGACCGGCGCGTCTGGCCGCACGTAGTCAATCAGACCTGCGGCGGGATAGACATTGAGCGACGTACCTATTATGACAAAGACATCCGCGCGGGCCGCCTCCTCAGCCGCCGGGGCAAGCTGCGGCACGGCCTCGCCAAACCATACTATCCACGGACGCAGCAAAGACCCGTCTCCCGCAAGCTCGCCATGCGCCACCTCTAACCTGTCCGCCGGAAGCTCGCGCACATACCGCGCATCGTCGGGACGGGCAGACGAACACACTTTCATAAGCTCGCCGTGCAGGTGTATCACGCGCGAAGAGCCGGCACGCTCGTGCAGGTTGTCCACATTCTGCGTCACGACGGTGACATCGTAGTCTGTTTCCAAAGAGGCAAGCAGCCTGTGTCCCTCGTTGGGCTGCGCTGCAGCGAGCTGACGCCGCAGGCCGTTGTAGAAATCGGTGACAAGCGCTGGGTCGGCCGCCCACCCCTCAGGCGTGGCGACGCGTTCCACGGGGTATTTGTCCCAAAGCCCGCCCGCGTCGCGAAACGTGCTGAACCCGCTCTCCGCGCTCATCCCCGCGCCGGTAAGAGCCACAAGTCTTTTCTTCATTTCTGCATATACTTTTCTTCCCGCCCCGCACAAGGCAAGGGGGCAGGCACAAAAGTAGCGCATTACGGACAAAGGGAGAATAGCCCCGCCCTCCCTTTCCGGAAAACAACACCCCAAGTCCGCCATCCCGCGACCGCCGCCCGCAG
This sequence comes from Alloprevotella sp., assembly GCA_963651485.1. Classification (GTDB taxonomy): domain Bacteria; phylum Bacteroidota; class Bacteroidia; order Bacteroidales; family Bacteroidaceae; genus Alloprevotella. The sequence continues at coordinate 38,979 of CAVJPT010000010.1, forward strand.
GGCAAAACACGCCACGCGCCGGGCAAAGAGACGGAGGCACGCGCAAGTAGGCCAAAACTCCTCACCCTTAGGCAAAATTTAACCAATATTTCCACCCCGCCTATTTATTTCGTACTTTTGCCGCCGTCAAACACGCTCGCACCGCGTGTTTGCCTCTCATAACCCGCTACCCGCACACACAAGGAAAATGAAAGAGTTCTTTAGCGTCATGCGGCAGTTTGTCTGGCCCTATAAAATGTATATGGTAGGCTCTCTGCTCCTCAACCTGCTCTCGGCAATGCTCAACGTGTTTTCGTTCGTCACGCTGATACCTATGCTGCAGCTGCTCTTCGGAATAGACAACCGCCACTACGACTTCATACCTTGGACAACGGTCGGGATGAACCTGAAAGAGATTGGCGTGAACAACATGTACTGGTACACGGGCGAACTCATAGGCGGCTACGGCCGCGCCAACACGCTGCTTTTCATCGGGCTCTTCCTTGTACTCGCCACACTGCTGAAGACCTCCTGCTACTTCGCTTCCGCCGCCATTATGGTGCCGCTCCGCACAGGCATCGTGCGCGACATACGCCTACACGTCTACCACAAGGCACTCTCCCTGCCGCTCTCTTTCTTCTCGGAGGAGCGCAAGGGCGACATCATTGCACGCATGAGCGGTGACGTGGGAGAGATAGAAAGCTCCATCACGGGTTCGATGGAAATGCTGGTAAAGAACCCGATACTCGTCACCTGCTACTTCGCCATACTCATATACACCTCCTGGCAGCTCACGCTCTTCACCATCATTGTACTGCCGCTGATGGGGTGGATAATGGGACGCATAGGACGAAAGCTGAAGCAAAACAGCCTGGACGTACAGAACACATGGAGCGAAACTATGTCGCAGCTGGAGGAGACACTCGGCGGTATGCGCATCATCAAGGCCTTCACGGCGGAAAAGAGAATGCGCGACCGCTTTGACGAAGCATCAAACAGACTGCGCATATCCTCCAACCGCGTGGCCATACGCCAAAGCTCGGCCCACCCGGTGAGCGAATTCCTCGGAACGGGGCTCATCGTGATGGTGCTGTGGTACGGCGGCACGCTGATTTTCTCGGAAAACTCGCCCATAGACGCGCCGACCTTCATCTTTTACATGGTGATACTTTACAGCATCATACAGCCGCTGAAGGACTTCGCCCGCGCTTCCTACTCCATCCCCAAGGGTATGGCCTCCATTGAGCGCGTCAACAAGATTCTCAAAGCGGAGAACCCCATCCGCGAGCCGGAAAACCCCGTGCAGGTCACGGGACTCAAAGACAGCATCGAGTACCGCGACGTCTCTTTCAGCTACAACGGACGCGTACAGGTACTCGAGGGCGTAAACCTCAAAGTGAAACGCGGACAGACCGTGGCGCTTGTGGGACAGAGCGGCTCGGGAAAGAGTACGCTGGTAGACCTTCTGCCGCGCTACCACGAAGTGACGGCCGGCGAGATTCTCGTGGACGGAGTGAACGTGAAGGACATGTCTATAGCCAGCCTGCGCTCGCTCATCGGCAACGTGAACCAGGAAGCCATACTCTTCAACGACACGTTCTTCAACAACATAGCCTTCGGCGTGGAGAACGCCACGCGCGAGCAAGTCATCGAGGCCGCCAAAGTGGCCAACGCGCACGACTTCATTATGGAGAGCGAATTTGGCTACGACACGAAAGTGGGCGACCGCGGCTGCCGCCTCTCCGGCGGGCAGCGCCAGCGCGTGTCCATAGCCCGCGCCATCCTGAAAAACCCGGACATCCTCATACTTGACGAGGCAACTTCGGCACTCGACACCGAAAGCGAGCGCCTCGTGCAGGAAGCCCTCGAGCGCCTTATGAAGACGCGCACCACCATCGCCATTGCGCACCGCCTTTCCACCATCAAGAACGCGGACGAAATATGCGTGCTTTACGAAGGACGCATCGTGGAACGCGGCACACACGAAGAACTCATCGCGCTTGACGGCTACTACAAGCGGCTCAACGACATGCAGCAGCTCTGACGCGCATCGCCGGGTGCACCACATACGCTTTCCGCAGCAATGCCATTCACTCCCTTGAAGAAAACGCCGCGTCTCGCAGCACTCGCGGGCTTCTACCTCGCCGCCATATTGCTATTTATGGCGGCGAAACCTTGCTTTGTGCTGGCGCAAAGCGCGGAAAGGCGCAGCGCCTTCGACTGGAGCGAAATGCCCGCCATACTGTGGCACGGACTGCCGCTTGACCTCGCCACCGCCGGCTACGCCTCGGCCTTTCTCTGGCTGCTTTTGGGTATAAGCCTTTGGACGCGCGTACCGCACTTACGCACCATATACCGCGTATACGCGGGCATAGCCGCGCTTGTACTTTCTCTGGTTTTTGTAGGCGATGCCTGCCTTTACAGTTTTTGGGGGACAAAACTGGACGGAACGGTATGGACGTACCTTGCACAGCCGCAAGGCGTATTCGCCAGCGTCACGACTGCCTATGCAATAGGCGCAACGGCAGCTGTCGCGCTCACCGCGCTGATTTTCTACCGCGTTTTCGTCCTCTCTGTCCCCAAGCTGCTTCCCCAAACCCCGCACCGCATTTGGCGTACAGCGGGATGGCTGCTGCTCGGCGGCTTGCTTTTCGTCGCAGTCAGGGGCGGCGTGGGGAAAGGCACGGCAAACGTAGGGATGGCGTACTACTGCGACAAGCCTTTCTGCAACCACGCTGCGGTGAACCCGGCTTTCAGCCTCTTTTCCTCCATCGGGAAAAGCCGCGACTACGCCGAAGAGTACAACTACTTTAAGGAGGACGAACGCAAAGCCCTTTTCGACAGCCTCGGCTTCAACACGCTAAGCGAGGACTCCGAACTTCTTCTGAAGACACGCCGCCCAAATGTGCTGATAGTGATAATGGAGGGCTGCTGCGGAACGTTTGTACACGCCGTGGACTCACTTGCTTCGCCCGACATAACGCCCAACCTCAACCGCTTCGCCCGCGAGGGTGTGCTTTTCACCAACTGCTATGCCAACTCTTTCCGTACCGACCGCGGCACACTGAGCATCCTGAGCGGCTACCCCGCCTTTCCCGGCATCAGCGTGATGAAGAAAGAGGTTCTATGCGCCAAACTCCCCTCCATAGCCCGCACGCTGTCGCGAACGGGGTACAACACAGAATTCCTTTACGGCGGAGACATCAAGTTCACCAACACAAATGGATATCTCCTCGCTACGGGTTACGCGCACACATACGGCGACACGTCTTTCCCCGCCTCGGCACGCCGCACGCACGGCTGGGGCGTGACAGACGGCATCACCTTTGACCGCCTTTACGAGATGGTGACCGGCTATCCGCAAGACCGCCCCTGGCACTTGGGCTTCCTCACGCTTGCCAGCCACGAGCCTTGGAAAGTGCCGTACGACCGCATCAAGGGAGACGAGAAGGCTAACGCTATGGCCTATCTTGACGACTGCGCGGGCAAATTTGTCGCACGTCTCCGCAAGACGCCGCAATGGGACAACACGCTCATCATCTTCCTCCCCGACCACGGCATAGACTACCCCGAAGGACTTTCCCACAGCGACACGCGCCGCGCGCACATCCCCATGATATGGACAGGCGGAGCGGTGAATGGACACAAGGTGGTAAACAAAATACTCAACCAAAGCGACCTCGCCGCCACGCTTCTCGGACAAATGGGACTGCCGCACGACGATTTCCGCTTCTCGCGCGACATCATGAGCCGCACCTACACGCGTCCTTCGGCTGCCGACGTTTACCCCGAGTGCATTCTCTGGAAAGACAGTACGGGAGAAACGGTGATAGACCTGACGGCACGCCCCGAGCGCATACTGCGCGACACGCCCGCGCCCTCCCCCGAAAGACAGCGTGCGGCACGCGCCTACCTGCAAACCATTCACGACGAACTCGGCAACCTGCAACACGGTCCCGGTAACCCGCAAAGCAAATGAAGATACTCATCACAGGAGCCTCGGGCTTCATCGGCAGTTTCCTCATAGACCACGCGCTTGAAGAGGGACACGAAGCATGGGCCGCCGTACGCGCCACAAGCAGCCGAAAATACCTTCGGGACGAGCGCACGCATTTCATCGAGCTGAACCTCGGCGACGAGTCTGCGCTTGAGGCGCAACTCACAAGCCACAAGGAGGCACACGGCGCGTTTGACGCGGTGATACACGCTGCGGGTGCTACGAAATGCCGTCACAAGGAGGATTTCTTCGAGGTGAACGCCGAAGGGACACGTCACCTTGCACGGCAGCTGACAAAGACGGGGGCACTGCGGAAAGACGGCCGCTTTGTCTTTATCAGCTCGCTTAGCGTATGGGGACCGGTTCACGAGAAAGACAGCCGACCTATCTGCGCTGAGGACAGCCCGCACCCCAACACGGCATACGGCAATTCAAAGCTACTGGCAGAAAGCTACCTGCGCGAGACTCCCGGACTCAACTACGTCATACTGCGTCCCACGGGAGTGTACGGTCCAAGGGAACGCGACTACTTCATCATGGCGCAAAGCATCGCAAGGCACATAGACTTTGCGGCGGGCTTCAAACCGCAGATGCTCACCTTCATATACGTGCGCGACCTTGTGCAGGCGGCATTCCTCGCACTGACGCGGGGAAAAAGCGGAACGGGCTATTTCCTGAGCGACGGCGGACTGTACTCGAGCCGCACGTTCAGCGACTTGCTGCAAGCCGAACTTGGCGTGCGACGCGTGCTGCACTTTACCGCGCCGCTGTGGCTGCTGCACGCCGTCTGCTTCGTTTCGGAGAAAGTCTCTAAGTTGACGGGGAAAACGCCCACGCTCAATCTGGACAAGTACCGCATAATGAAGCAGCGCAACTGGCGATGCGACATCCGCCCGGCGTGCCGCGACCTTGGCTACCGCCCGAAGTGGCCGCTTCCGCTCGGCGTACGCGAAGCCGTGGCATGGTACAAAAAGGAGGGATGGCTCTAAGCCGGACGCGCCAACAAAAGGAAAGATGGGAACTAACATAAGCATTGGCAAAACAGGACACTGCACCACGCAGCTCACACAGAGCGAACGGCGGCGACACCCGCTGCCTATCGAGCTGGTGACGCTGCTCTACACGCTCTTCACCTCGCTGCTGATACTCCTCTTCTGGGGGCGTATGGGCACGCCGTGGCAGCTTCTTGAAGGACGAGCCTTTGTCGTGGCGGGCATGGGCATACTATACCTCATATACCGCCGCCACCCGAGCCGCTACACGCTCTTCCTGCGCTACCTATTCCCGCTCACACTCTTAGGGTACTGGTATCCGGACACCTACGAGTTTTGCCAGCTTTTCCCTAACCTCGACCACGTATTCGCTTCGGCGGATGCCGCGCTCTTCGGCTGCCAGCCCTCGGTGCGCTTCTCTGCACTGATGCCCCAGAAACTATGGAGCGAGCTTTTCCACATGGGCTACTTTGCCTACTATCCGCTTATCGCGCTCACCGTCCTCACCCCCATCTTCACGCGGCGCGAGCTCTTTGAGGAAACTGCGTTTATCGTACTGGCGGCTTTCTTCCTCTACTACCTGATCTACCTTTTCCTGCCCGTAGCTGGTCCGCAATACTACTTCCACGCCGCAGGTTTCGACCTTATACAAAGCGGACACTACCCGCACCTTGGCGACTACTTCCGCTACCATACGGAGCTTGCGCCGTCACCCGGTGCGGACGGTTTCTTCCGCGACTTGGTGGAAACCACGCAAGCCTCGGGCGAACGACCCACCGCCGCCTTCCCTTCCTCGCACGTGGGGATGAGTACGGTGCTGATGATTCTGCTTTGGCGCAACCGCCACTGGCTCGCCGTCTGCGCCCTGCCTTTCTACGTCCTTCTGTGCTGCGCCACGGTGTACATTCAGGCGCACTATCTTGTCGATGTATTCGGAGGACTTGTCACAGCCGTGGTGTTTTACACTTTCTGCCTGTGGCTTTGGAGACGCTTCCAAAGCGCGGGATAGGAGACAGCGCCACGACTGACAGACAGACGTACTTACAGACAGACTGACAGACAGACGTACTTACAGACAGACGGGAAGCACCCAAAGTCCCAACATACTTCCACAAAAGCCCGGACACAGAAATGACACAGCCCCTGTTTCGCGAAAAACCGCACTACCTGCTGCTCGACGCGCTGCGCGGCGTGGCCGCCCTGATAGTAGTATGCTACCACATCTTTGAGGGATTTGCCACAAGCCCCGCCACACAGACCATCAACCACGGATACCTCGCCGTGGACTTCTTCTTTGTCCTCTCAGGATTTGTCATAGGTTACGCCTACGATGACCGCTGGAAGAAAGGAGAAATAAATACAGGCGGCTTCTTCCGCCGCCGGCTGACACGCCTCCACCCGATGGTGGTACTTGGCGTACTATTAGGCGTAGTCACCTACTGCATACAAGGCTGCGTACAGTGGGACGGCACGCACGTCGCAGCCGATGCCGTGGCAGTAGCCGCGCTGCTCACGCTCTTTATGCTGCCCGCTTGGCCGGGAGGATATACCGAGGTGCGCGGCAACGGCGAAATGTTCCCGCTGAACGGCCCTATGTGGTCGCTCTTCTTCGAGTATATCGGGAATATATGCTACGCGCTCTTCATCCGCCGGCTCGGCACGCGTGCGCTGGCTGCCGTGACCGCTATTCTTGGTGCGGCACTGGTTTTCATCTCCGTACGCAACGGGCAAATGGGCGTAGGATGGACGATGGCAGACTGCGGCTTCTGGGGCGGACTTGCACGCATGCTCTTCTCCTACACGGCGGGAATGCTTGTTTCTCGTCTGTTTCGCCCAATAAACGTGCGCGTAGCTTTCCCTCTATGCGCCGCTGTGCTTGTCGTACTGCTTGCCCTACCCTACGCCGGTACAGAGAGCATGCCGTGGCTAAACGGTCTGTATGACGCGCTCTGCATCATCGTCGTATTCCCCACGCTTGTATGGATAGCTGCATCGGACAAAACGCCGTCCGCCAAAAAGGGAAAGGCATACCGTCTGCTTGGTGACCTCTCCTACCCGCTCTACGTGGTACACTACCCCTTTTACTATCTATTTTATGCCTGGCTTTGGAAAGACGCCGACAGACACATCCCCTTCTCCGAAGCATGGCCCGTAGCCGCGATGCTTGTACCCGGCTGCATACTGCTTGCATGGCTTGTCTACTACTACTACGACAAACCTGTACGCCGTTGGCTGAGCACGCGCTAAGTATATCAAGCAGGAAGAGAGAACCCCTGTCTTTGACAAGCGACAAAAGCCCGTACGGCAGCCTTTTACTTGCCGCTGAGAATGTGCTTTATGTCGTTAAGCCGATTCAGTGCCTCGATAGGCGTGAGATTGTTCACGTCAAGATTCAGCAGCTCGTCGCGTATCTGGCAAAGCACGGGGTCGTCAAGCTGAAAGAAACTGAGCTGCATGCCCTCTGCCGTGTGCGTATTGCTCTCCGCGCGGGGGACAGCACTGCCGCCCGCCTGCGCGCCGGCTTTCTCCAAATCCTCCAGTATCTGCTCCGCACGCTTTACCACCACGGAGGGCATTCCCGCCAGCCGCGCCACGTGTATGCCGAACGAGTGCTCGGAACCGCCTCGCTGCAGTTTTCTCAGAAAAACCACCTTTCCCCCCACCTCGCGCACGGAGACGTTCCAGTTTTTGACGCGGGCAAACTTCTTCTCCATCTCGTTGAGCTCGTGGTAGTGCGTAGCAAAGAGCGTGCGGGCGTGCGCCTTGGGATTTTCGTGCAGGTACTCCACGATTGCCCACGCTATGGAGATGCCGTCATAGGTAGACGTGCCGCGCCCTAGTTCGTCAAAAAGCACGAGGCTGCGCTCGGTGAGGTTGTTCATTATATTGGCCGCCTCGCTCATCTCTACCATAAAGGTACTCTCACCTACGGAAATGTTGTCGCTCGCGCCAACGCGCGTGAATATCTTATCCACCATGCCGATGCGAGCTGCCTCTGCCGGCACGAATGAACCTATCTGCGCCAACAGCGTTATCAGTGCCGTCTGCCTCAACAGCGCACTCTTGCCCGCCATATTGGGTCCCGTGACAATGATTACCTGTTGCTTCTTCGTGTCAAGCTCCACGTCGTTGGCTACATACTGCTCGCCCGGCGGCATAAGTGTCTCTATCACGGGATGCCGCCCGGCCTTTATGTCGAGAACAAGTCCATCGTCAACCACCGGCCGCACGTAACGCCACTTCCGCGCCACTGCCGCCAAACTCTGCAAGCAGTCGAGCATGGACAGTGCGGCCGCATCCTGCTGCAAAGGTTTTACAAAGCGTGCCACCTCCTGCACAAGCTCGGCAAAGAGCCGCGCTTCAAGAGCGAGGATACGGTCTTCTGCGCCAAGTATTTTGTCTTCGTACTCTTTAAGTTCCTGCGTGATGTAGCGCTCGGCTTGCGCGAGGGTCTGCTTGCGCACCCAGCCCTGCGGCACTTTGTCCTTGTAGGTGTTGCGCACCTCTATATAATAGCCGAAGACGTTGTTGAAGCCTATCTTCAAGGAGGGAATGCCCGTGGCCTCGCTCTCGCGCTGTTGTATCTTCAAGAGAAAATCCTTGCCAGAGGACGATATTTCGCGAAGCTCGTCAAGTTCGCGGCTCACGCCGGAGGCTATCACGCCGCCTTTGTTGACAAGTATAGGCGGGTCGGGGCAAAGCCACGTCTTTACACGGTCGCGAAGCTCGGTAAGCGCATCAAGCCGCGCCCCAATCTTCTGCACCGCCTCGCAGGGGGCGTGCGTACAGGCGTATTTGAGCAGGGCTGTACTTTCCAGCGCCGAGCGCAGCTGCTGCAATTCGCGCGGATTGACCCGCGCAACCGCCACGCGCGAGACAATGCGCTCCATATCGCCTATCTTAGGAAGCTCCATAGCGCAAAGTTCCTCAAAGTCGGGCTGCTTGAAGAAATGCTCCACGCCGTCCTGCCGCAAGCGTATGTCCGCCACGGAGCGAAGCGGGAACATCACCCACCTGTGCAGCATCCGCGCGCCCATAGGCGTGAGGGTTTTGTCAAGCACATCCAAAAGGGAAGCGCCGCCCTCTGCCATCGGCGCAACGAGTTCGAGGTTGCGGATAGTAAAGCGGTCAAGGCGCACGTAGCGGTCTTCCTCTATGCGCCGCAGGGAGCTGATGTGCGAAGTATGCGTGTGCTGCGTTATTTCCAAATAGCAGAGCGTCGCGCCCGCCGCTACAAGTCCGTCCTTAAGATGTTCGACACCAAAGCCCTTGAGATTGCGCACCTGAAAATGGCGCGTGAGCTTCTCGTTAGCGGTCTGCGGGGTGAACACCCAGTCGTCAAGTTCAAAGACAAAGAATTTTGACCCGTAAAGTCCCTCAAACCGCGCTTTCGTCCCGCGCTTGACAAGCACTTCCTTAGGCGAGAAGCCTGCAAGAAGCTTGTCTACATACTCTGCCGTACCCTCCGCCACAAGAAACTCGCCCGTGCTTATGTCTAGAAAAGACACGCCAGCCTGCGCGCCGCCAAAATGCACGGCGGCAAGGAAGTTGTTTTCCTTGGCTTTAAGCACATTGTCGGTCATTGCCACGCCCGGAGTGACAAGCTCGGTTATGCCGCGCTTCACAAGTTTCTTCGTAAGCTTGGGGTCTTCAAGCTGGTCGCATATCGCAACACGAAACCCGGCACGGATGAGCCGCGGAAGATAGGTGTCAAGGGCGTGGTGGGGAAAGCCCGCCATCTCCGTAGCTGCCTGTCCCTTGTTGTTGCGCCGCGTGAGCGTGATGCCGAGCACGCGGGCGGCGGTCACGGCATCTTCCGAATAGGTTTCGTAAAAGTCGCCACAACGGAAAAGCAGTATGGCATCGGGGTTCTTGGCCTTAAGGTCAAAAAACTGCTTCATCATCGGTGTCAGCGCGGCATTGTCTTGCATAGTAGGGGTATTTATAGCAAAGATACTGAATTGTCGGGACACTTGGGGCGAAACGAAAGTCCCTCCCGGCGCAAGAAGCTCCGGGAGGGACTCTTTTCTATACTTGTGACACTCCTATATATAATAAGGAGCGTTGGCTTGTGCGCGGGGTTAGCGACGCAGACATTGGTTTGCCGACACTGCCGGCATATCGCCCCGCCAACTCCCCGGGCAAACGCCGGGATTAGTCAGCCAGCTTGGCCTTGATGAACTCGCGGTTCAGGCGGGCAATGTTGGAGATGCTCTCGTTCTTCGGGCAGACAGCCTCGCAAGCGCGGGTATTGGTGCAATTGCCGAAACCGAGTTCGTCCATCTTAGCCACCATCGCCTTGGCACGCTTGGCAGCCTCGGGGCGGCCCTGCGGCAGAAGCGCAAACTGGCTTACCTTGGAACTAACGAAGAGCATAGCCGAACCGTTCTTGCAAGCTGCCACGCAAGCGCCGCAGCCAATGCAGGTAGCGCAGTCCATAGCCTCGTCAGCGTTCTGCTTGGGGATGAGGATAGCGTTGGCATCCTGCGGAGCGCCCGTGCGCACGCTGATGTAGCCGCCTGCTGCCTGAATCTTGTCGAAAGCCGAACGGTCTACCATACAGTCCTTGATGACAGGGAATGCAGCCGAACGCCAGGGCTCTACCGTTATCACATCGCCGTCCTTGAAGCGGCGCATGTAAAGCTGGCAAGTCGTGGCACCAGCCTCGGTCTTTCCGTGCGGCGTACCGTTGATGTAGAGCGAGCACATGCCGCAGATGCCCTCGCGGCAGTCGTGGTCGAAGACAAACGGCTCCTTGCCCTCCTCTACGAGTTCCTCATTGAGGATGTCAAGCATCTCAAGGAAAGACGTATCGTCGGGGATGTCGTGCATCTCACGCGTGTCGAAGTGTCCCGCGTCCTTAGGCCCGTTCTGCTTCCAATATTTTATTGTGAAAGAAATATTCTTAGCCATGATGAATCTAAATTGTTAGTGTTGTGACAAGACTACTTGCTCACGCGTTTACTAATTCTTGTAGTTACGGGTCTTGACCTCGATAGCCTCATACTTCAAGGGTTCCTCGTACTTGACGGGATCCTTACCTTCGCCCTGGAACTCCCAGCACGAAACGTAGAAGCAGTTCTTGTCGTCACGCTTGGCCTCGCCCTCTTCCGTCTGATGTTCCTCGCGGAAGTGACCGCCGCAAGACTCCTCGCGGTACAGCGCGTCAATGGCGATAAGCTGTCCCATCGTGATGAAGTCGTTCAGGCGGAGAGCCTTGTCAAGCTCCACGTTTACGCCGTCAAGCTGCGGGATGAAAAGCTCGGTCTCGAACTCCTTGCGTATCTCCTTAATCTTCTCAAGCGCCGTCTCAAGGCCTTTCTTGTTGCGAGCCATACCCACATACTCCCACATCACGTGGCCGAGTTCCTTGTGGATGCTGTCAACGGACTTCTTGCCCTTGATGCTCATAAGGTGCTTGATGCGGTCGGCAACGGCTTTCTCCGTCTCCTTGAACTCGGGGAGGTCGATGGAGAAGCGGGGAACGGTGATCTGGTCGCTGAGGTAGTTCTGGATGGTGTAAGGCAGTACAAAGTAGCCGTCGGCCAAGCCCTGCATAAGGGCGGACGCTCCGAGGCGGTTTGCACCGTGGTCGGAGAAGTTGCACTCGCCGATGGCGAAGAGACCGGGGATGTTGGTGGAAAGCTCGTAGTCTACCCACAGACCGCCCATCGTGTAGTGGATGGCGGGGTAAATCATCATCGGGTTGGTGTACTCAATGCCATCGTCTCCCTTGCGAACCACCTCGCCGGGCTTCACGTCGGTGATCTCCTCGTACATATCGAAGAGATTGCCGTAACGCTGCAGCACAACGTCAATGCCAAGGCGGCCGATAGCCTCCGTAAAGTCAAGGTAAACGGCAAGACCCGTGTTGTTCACGCCGTAGCCGGCATCGCAGCGCTCTTTGGCGGCGCGGCTTGCCACGTCACGCGGCACGAGGTTACCGAAGGCCGGATAACGGCGCTCGAGGTAGTAGTCGCGGTCAGCCTCGTTGATGTCCGTAGGCTTCAGCTCGCCCTTCTGCAGCTTCTTGGCATCCTCGATGTTCTTCGGCACCCAGATGCGTCCGTCGTTACGCAGAGACTCAGACATAAGCGTGAGCTTAGACTGCTTGTCGCCGTGTACGGGGATGCAGGTGGGATGTATCTGTACATACGCCGGATTAGCGAAGTAAGCACCCTTGCGGTATGCCGCGATAGCTGCGGAGCAGTTGCAGCCCATAGCATTGGTGGAGAGGAAGTAGGTGTTGCCGTAACCGCCCGTGGCGAGTACCACTGCGTGGGCAGCAAAGCGTTCCAGCTCGCCGGTGACAAGGTTGCGTGCCACGATACCGCGGGCGCGACCGTCTATAATCACCACGTCCTGCATCTCGTAGCGCGTGTAAAGCTTCACCGTGCCGGCGTTGACCTGACACATCAGCGCGGAATACGCGCCAAGGAGAAGCTGCTGACCCGTCTGGCCCTTGGCGTAGAACGTACGGCTCACCTGCACGCCGCCGAAAGAGCGGTTGGCAAGCGTGCCGCCATACTCGCGTGCGAAAGGCACGCCCTGAGCTACGCACTGGTCGATGATGTCCGCGCTTACCTCGGCGAGGCGGTACACGTTTGCCTCACGGGCACGGTAGTCGCCACCTTTCACGGTATCATAGAAGAGACGGTATACAGAGTCACCGTCGTTCTGGTAGTTCTTGGCAGCGTTGATACCGCCCTGTGCGGCGATGGAGTGCGCACGGCGCGGCGAGTCCTGGATGCAGAAGTTAAGCACCTTGAAGCCCATCTCGCCGAGAGAAGCCGCTGCGGACGCGCCGGCGAGGCCCGTACCCACGACGATAATGTCAAGCTTGCGCTTGTTGGCGGGGTTCACCAGCTTCTGGTGCGCCTTATAGTTGGTCCACTTCTCAGAGACGGGACCTTCGGGTATCTTCGAATCTATATTAGCCATGATATGTTGCTTGGTTATGAGGTTAGAAAGTTAGCAGCATCCGCCGCAGAGGGCGAACTTGAGGGCAACCACCACGAAGATGAGCATCAGCACGGTCACATACGCGTTGCCGATGCAGCGCCAGCGGTTGAACCATATCTTGCCGCTCCAGCCGAGGGTCTGCATTGCGCTCCAGAAGCCGTGCGTAAGGTGAAACCAGATGGCAGCGAACCAAATGATATAAAGCACCGTGAATACAGGGTTGGAGAACGTGAGGGCAATCATCCCATAGCCGTCGGACGCGCTGTCTACGCCGTTCACGAAAGGCAGACCGCAGTTGGCGAGCTCGGCAAACATCATGTTGTACCAGAAATTGAAGAGGTGCAGCAAGAGACCCAGGACAATTATCACGCCCAGCGCAAACATATTCTGCGAAGCCCACTCCACCTGCTCGGGCTTGGAGGTCACGGCATAGCGGTTGTTGCCGCGTGCCTTGCGGTTCTGCAAGGTGAGGATAAGAGCATAGACGAAATGGATGGCGATCAGGGCCGCAAGACCCACCGTCGCTGCCACGGCGTACCAGTTTGCCCCAAGCATCTCGCAAACCAAGTTGTAGCCTTCCTTAGAGAAGAGGGCCACCAAGTTCATGCAAGCGTGGAACGTAAGGAACAGTATCAGCGCGACACCCGTCACCGACATGATAACCTTCCGTCCGATGGATGAGTTAGTTAACCACATAGGATTGTTTAGAATTAAGTTGAATATTTGATTATTATGGTTTCGCCTAAACGCATTTCCCGCCCTCCGGAAAGAGAACCCGGGGCGCGGACACACTTCTCCCCATAAATAGGGATGGGCGTTTCTCCGTGCAAAAATAATCGTTTTTTCGCTCCCCCCGCAATTGCGTGCGCGGGAATTTGAAAAAGAACTTAAAAGGCGGGAAACGCCGTTCGTTCCCCGCCTTTCTGCCGTTTGCACAAAGGGCTTTGCGGGGCGAAAACGCCGTCCCGTACCCTTTGCGCCGTACAATTACTTGAACACCACGCCGTAGGGTTCTACGCCCGTGCTGTAGGTCTTGACAAGCGTACCCGTGGCGGTGTACTCCATCACCTTTCCGGGCTTCGAATATCCGCCCGTCTCGGCGAGGGTGCATACAAATATATGTCCCGTCACAGGGTCTGCGTCAGCCTCGATAGCCGACACGGGCGTACCCCCTTCAGGGAAGAACGAAGCAATCTTCTTTGTGCCGTCAAGACCATAGACCGATGCCGTGGTCGTGGTGACATAGGTTTCCCAGTCCGTCTTGCTGTCTATGACAAAGAGCGACTGCGCCGTTTCCGAACCTGTCGCCGGCATCAGAGCCACGAAGCCGCCCTCGCACATCTGGGAAGCCGTGCCCTTGGCAGTGTCTATTTTATAAACAGTGGGATAGATGGCGGGCGAACCGTAGCCCGAATTGCCGTTGCACACAACGAAGACGTCGCCGTCCGTCTGCGCCACCATCTTCTGCGGATTCATTCCTACGGCGATGTCGCACTCTTTGGCAAATGTACCGGGGTCTACCACCGCCACCTTGTAGCCGGAAGCGTAGTTGTCGGTCCAGCTGCCGCTGATTGCCACGTATACCTTGCCGCCGGCAGACACGATGCCGTAGGGGTTCTGCCCTATCGCGAGCGGTTCGTCCTTAGCATACGAGGCAGTGTCCACACGGGTCACGTAGCCGTTGTTGTTGGTGACAAAGACATAACGCCCCGCACCGCACACGGCCTCGGGCTCTTGGGTCTCGACCTTGGTGATGACGCGCAATGTCTTTGTGTCCAGCACCCAAAGGAGGTTAGACCCGTAGACGGGGACGTACATCTTCGAGCCATAAACCACGGGCTTCTGCGGCGTGTCGCCAAGCTGTTGCTTGTTGACGGCGGCAAACATCTCGCTCACGTCCGTTCCGCCCTCGGAGAGCGTAAAGTAGTCTATCTCGCCCGGAAGACCGTTGCTCTGGTTTCCCTGCGTCACGACATAGAAGCCGCGCGCGGCAGCTGCAGGCGTTACACTCTTGCCGCCGTCTTCACCGTTGGCGTTGTCTTCGCCGTTGGCGTTGTCATCGTCGCAGGCGGTAAACGCCACCGACGCAAGCAGCGCGACGGCTGCAAATCTCAGATACTTGTGCATACTTTGTTTTGTTGGTTTTTATATAAGGATAAAATTTCTGTCTTACTGGTCGCCCGCGCAGCAAACCGGAGGCACGCAGCCGCATTCCCACCCTACCACGCAAACGTGGCAGACAGCCGGTAAGCGCGTCCGGGCATCGGGTAGCGGGCTATCACCTCGTAGCGGCAGCCAAATGCGTTCTGCAAATCGGCCCGCAGCCCCAGCGACACGCCGCCGAGGGCTATGGTACGGTAAACGGAAAAGCCCCATTCCGCGTAAGGACGGAGGCGCGTATGCCGCAGATGCTCGTTGGTAGACCACCGCTCGGAGGCGCACGAAACGCTTGCCGAGACATTAAGCCACGGATTCTCGTAAGCCACCGATGCCGTACCGCTGTGCAACGGGGTGTAGGCAATCTGCTGCCCGTAGGTGTCGCTGCCGCGTCCCTCTCGCGACGTGCGGTCGACACACCTTTGCAGGGAATAGTTGCCCGCAAGGAAAAGGGCGTGCCCGTCTGCGGGGAAAAGGTCTATCTGCGCGGTGGCGTCCAGCCCCGCTGTCTTCACCCGCCCCATATTCACCGAACGCCATACGTAGAGGTTGACGGGAATACTCGTTATGCGGTCGCTCACGCGCGAGGCGTAGCTGTCCACTGTCAGCGCCGCTACACACCATCGGCGGGCTGCGGCGCGGAGCGTCACGCCGCAGCCAAACTGACGTGTAAGCTCCGGCTTCAGGTCTTTTGTGCCGAGGTGGTAATAATATGCCTCTGTGAACGACGGCACGCGGAAATATTCCTTGTATCCCGCCCGCAGCCGCAATGCCGCCCTTCCGCCGAGCTTCAAAGGGACGGAGAACACCGCCGCCGGCGTAAGCCGCGACACACGCCGGGCAGTCTCCACGCCGGGCGGGGTATGGCTGGCATAGAAATGCGCCATTCCGCGCAGGGTCAGTTCTCCGAAACGGCAATGCATCCTTGCCGACAGTGCCGAGAGCAGTTCCGTCCGTCTAATGCCCGAGTATCCCGCGCGGTTACTGGTAAAGGTGTCGTAGGCGAAGTCGGTCACGGCGGCAAGGCGCAGCCAGCGTGTGGCATCCACCGCCGCGCCGCCTGTGGCGTAAGCGTCGCGCTGCCAATAGTTGTAGCACAACGCACCGCCGGGGTACTGTCCGTCCACGTCCTTGTAGCGGCTTTCCTGCCACGCATATTTTCCCGCCGCCGTCACCTCCCAGCGTCCGTATCGCTGCCGCCAAGACACCTGTTCCATATTGTCGGACACGCCGAGCCGCTCGTCGTTGCCGTAGGCGTATAGCCTCACTTGTCCGGGCAGCAGGCGGTAGCTGTGCCGCCAGTATATTTTTGTCCGAAGCATACCCCCGCCGCGCGTGGCCTGCGCCACGTTGGCCTCGGCGGTATAGGTCTGCATACGGCTGTTGGT
Organism: Alloprevotella sp.; assembly: GCA_963651485.1. GTDB lineage: Bacteria > Bacteroidota > Bacteroidia > Bacteroidales > Bacteroidaceae > Alloprevotella. Next base: position 55,454 of record CAVJPT010000010.1, read on the forward strand.
GCGCCGTTCATGCGTGCTGGCCACTCCGTTTTCCACGAAAAAGGGATAGTCGTTGTGGGCAAAGAAATAGTCTCCGGAGACATTCCACGCCGTACGCGCCGATGAACGGCGGGAAACGGTGAGTGCAGCGGCGTAGGTGCCGAAAGCCGCTTGCCTCAGCACCGACTCGCCGTGCCACCCGCGTGCCGCCGTGTCGGGCATCGCGGTGTAGAGGGACAGCACCGCCGGCCCCAACTGGCGGACGGGACAGAGAAGAGCTGCGTTGTCGAGCGTATGCAGCTCCATGCGCGAGAGCGCGTCGAGGCTGAAACGCTGCAAGTCGGTCTGCCCCTGCTGCGCGTCGGTCACGGTCAGTCCGTCGTACGCCACAGCCGTGTGCGCCGCCCCCATGCCGCGCACGGAGACGGTTTTCAGCCCGCCCGCGCCGCCGTAGTCGCGCAAGTTGACCCCGGCAAGACGGCGCACCGCCCCGCCTATGTCCGCCGCGCCGCGCCTAAGCAGGTCTGTCCGCCCCATCCGCTGCAGCGGCGCGGCTGTCTCTGTCCCTTTCACAGTACGCCGCGCCGTCACCTCTGCCTCTGGCAGCGTGTCGCGCGACAGGGAAGGCAGACGCGACTGACCGGGGGCGACGGACAGGCACAAAAGCCACGCGCCGCATAGCCACACGGCACGCCGGCGGCACGCCGCAGCACGGCTTGTCGTCTTTGGGTCTCGCAAAACTTCTCTTGCTGGAATGATTTTCTTCCGGGTTTACATGTCTTCGCGGTGTCCTGCCCTCTCTCGGGGCTTTCTGCACACGCGCGCCGTCACCCGTCGGCGCATCCTGATGGCAGGTCTTCTGACTTCTCGCGGCACGGTTCGCCTTCCCGCCCTTCCCGCGGCACAGACGTGCTCGGCACGTCCGCCCCGCGCGGGCAGTGGCTGCGCTGAACCGGCTAAGATGCGATACACAGCAGCGGGACTGTACAGGACTCTCACCTGTTTCCCTTTTGACCGGAGCCTCGGCGCACTATTCCCCGCCGCCCTCCGGACCATCGGCACTGCAAAGATAGCGCATTGCGCCGCAGCGCACTCCTTATATATATGTGTTTTTCGGGAAACAAGGCGTAACACGCTCCGCGCGCAACACATTTACATTCTTGTCTATCAGTACCATAACAAGTCAAAACACGCTTTCCGTCTTGTGTCGTCCGCAGCATCCGAAACACATTCCGGCAAGACGCGGGCAAAGCGCGGGCGGGCAACATTCCGCCCATTCGGTGCTTTCTCACTACTTTTGCAGACTGCAACGCATCCTGCACCGGACGCAAGCACACAGAAAGAAACACAACAAGACACACATAAGGACAAATGGAAAAGAAGTTCAACCGCACACTCGTCACCGCCGCCCTGCCTTACGCCAACGGCGGCGTGCACATTGGCCACCTGGCCGGAGTGTACGTGCCGGCCGACATCTACGTGCGCTACCTGCGCCTCAAGAAGCGCGAGGTGCTTTTCATCTGCGGCTCCGACGAGCACGGCGTGCCCGTCACCATCCGCGCCCGAAAGGAGGGCTGCACGCCGCAAGAGGTAGTAGACCGCTACAACAAGGTGATTAAGGACTCGTTTGAGGGCTTCGGCATATCGTTCGACTTCTTCGGGCGCACCACGTCCGACGTGCACCGCAAGACGGCCTCTGACTTTTTCCGCAAGCTCTACGACAAGGGGGAGTTTGTCGAGCAGGAAAGCGAGCAGTACTATGACGAGGAGGCGCACACCTTCCTCGCCGACCGCTACATCACGGGCGAGTGCCCGCACTGCCACGCTGAGGGCGCGTACGGCGACCAGTGCGAGAAGTGCGGCACGGCTCTTTCCCCCACCGAGCTCGTCAACCCGCGCTCCACAGTGAGCGGCTCGAAGCCTGTCCTGCGCAAGACGCGCCACTGGTATCTTCCGCTCGACAAGCACCAGCAATGGCTCGAGCCGTGGATAACGCAGCAGCACAGCGACTGGCGCGCCAACGTGACGGGACAATGCAAGAGCTGGTTTGACATGGGCCTGAAGCCCCGCGCCGTAAGCCGCGACCTCGACTGGGGCATCCCCGTACCCGTAGAGGGTGCTGACGGCAAAGTGCTCTACGTGTGGTTTGACGCGCCCATCGGCTATATTTCCAACACGAAAGAACTCCTGCCCGACTCTTGGGAGAAATGGTGGAAGAGCGAAGACACGCGCCTCATACACTTCATAGGAAAGGACAACATCGTCTTCCACTGCATTGTCTTCCCCGCCATGCTCCGCGCCGAGGGTTCGTACATACTGCCCGACAACGTGCCGGCCAACGAATTCCTCAACCTGGAAGACGACAAGATATCCACCTCGCGCAACTGGGCGGTGTGGCTTGACGAGTATCTTACCGACTTCCCCGGAAAGCAGGACGTGCTGCGCTACGTGCTCACCGCCAACGCGCCGGAGACGAAGGACAACAACTTCACGTGGAAGGACTTTCAGGCCCGCAACAACAACGAGCTTGTCGCCGTATACGGCAATTTCGTCAACCGCGCCCTGCAGCTCACGCAGAAGTACTACGGCGGTGTCGTGCCCGCGCCGGAGGCATTTACACAGTACGACCTCGACACCATCGAGGAGTTCAAGGGCGTGAAGGCCGAGGTCGAACGCTTGCTTGAGGCTTTCCGCTTCCGCGACGCGCAGAAGGAGGCTATGAACCTCGCCCGCATCGGCAACAAATACCTCGCCGACTCCGAGCCGTGGAAAGTAGTGAAAACCGACCCTGAGCGCGTAAAGACCGTACTCTTCCTCTCGCTCCAGCTTGTGGCAAACCTTTCCATAGCCTTCGAGCCGTTCCTGCCGTTCTCCTCGCAGAAGCTCCGCTCCATGCTTTGCGTGGGCGAGGCAGAGTGGGACCGCCTCGGCGCAACCGACCTTCTGCCCGCCGGCCACACGCTCGGCAAGCCGGAGCTGCTCTTCGAGAAGATTGAGGACAGCGTGGTGGAAGCGCAGGTGCAGAAACTGCTCGACACGAAAAAGGCCAACGAAGCGGCAAATTTCAAAGCCGAGCCGGTGAAAGCCGCCGTACCTTTCGAGGACTTTGAAAAGCTCGACATACGCGTGGGCACGGTGACGGCTTGCGAGAAAGTGAAGAAGAGCAAGAAGCTGCTGAAGTTTGAGATTGCCGACGGACTGGACAACCGCACCATTGTCAGCGGCATAGCCCAGCACTACGCGCCCGAAGAGCTTGTGGGCAAACAGGTATGCTTCGTCGCCAACCTCGCTCCGCGCGTCATCGGCGGCGTGGAGAGCCAGGGGATGATTCTTTCCGCTGTCAACTTCGACGGCTCGCTCAGCGTGGTGCAGCCGCAGCGCGAGGTGACGCCCGGCAGCCAGGTGCAGTAAGGTCGTCAGCGACCGGCTTTCTTTGGCGCGCCGCAACTCGCCGACCGCAAATTGCACGGCCTGCAAACGGCGAAAGACATCGCAGCCGCCATTGCATAACAAGGAGAGGGGAAACGCTATGTTGCGTTTCCCCTCTCCTATGCTATAATTCCTCTGGCGGAAAGGCTTTCAGCCCGTTCGCGCCAGCAAGGCTTTCAGCCCTCGCGTCACTCGAAATAGAAGGAAAGCACCACCATACCCACCGCCGCGCGGTCAATGCTTTGCGTATACACCATCTTTGTACGGTCGGTGAGGTCGGTGCGTTTTTTCTGGAAAATGTTGTTCAGCCCGAAGCAGAATTTAAGCTCGGGGATGAACTTGAAGAAAGGCATGTAAAGGTCGCAGCCCAAGCCCGCCTCCACCATAAGCGTGAAAGGCTTCATGCGGAGCTTTCCGTTCTTGCCCGTGGTAAGGTCGTACATCGGCGAAACGCCGGCTATGACGTAGGGGCGGTAGTTGTTGAAACGCGGGGCGGCAATTTTCAAGTCCACAGGCACGCCCACATAGCACGATTTAAGTTCCACGCTCTCCTCGTCCAAGGTGGCGAGGTTGCGCAGCGCGACGTGCTTCGAGCCGAAGTGCAGCGAGGGAAGCGCGCGCACGGCGAAAGTGTTGCTGAGCTTCCACTCTCCCAGCACGCCCACGGAGAAGCCGAAATTGGTGCGGTCGGCCTCGGCCACCCACTGCGCTCCCGTCTCGGGGTCAATGTAGCCGTTGTTCTGCAAACGCAGCGACTGGTCGTGCACACCTGCGAAAAAGCCGTAGTGGAAGCGCCGCTCGTCTATGTACGGGCGGTTCTGCACACGGCGCTGCTGCGCGTGCGCCCCCACGCAGAGCGCGGCGGTAAGTGCGGCGGTAAGAAATATGCGTGCACGCTTTGACATGACTATACTAACGCAGCCGCCCCCGTTTTATTGTGCCTTGGCGGCAGGGCGGACGGCGGAAAAGGGCAAAAAAAATGGGATACCTCTGTATCCCGACCTTGTTAACCTTAAATCTAATACTATGAAAAACACGGTGCAAAGGTACGGGTGCAGACGGGAAAAGCAAGCCTGCGGCGCAGGAAAATGACGCGCCACAATCACTTTTAACGCTAAACGCGCGGCGTGGCAAGCACAAGTTGCAAACCACGGCGGCAAGCATCGCAGTTTCGTAACCCGAAAGCCGCCGAAAAGCCTTTTTTCACAAGCCGGCGGGGCACGGGCGGGCAAAATAGCTATCTTTGCAAAGTGGCGAAACGCGCGCCGGGAATACGGCAAAGGCTGAGACGCGCCGCCACGCGCCGGGACACGGATTGACCGGCGTGCCGAAAGGCGGAAAGACACACAGAAGAGGGCGAAAGACGCCTGCAAAACCATACACAAGCACCACACACCATGCTCGACGTGAAGAAATGCCTCGCCGACTGCGAGGAGAAAATGGAAATGAGCGTTCTCCACCTTGAGGAGACACTTGCGCAGATACGCGCGGGTAAGGCCAACGTACACATACTTGACGACATCCGCGTCAACTCGTACGGCTCCATGGTCCCCATCAACAACGTGGCGGCCATCACCACCCCCGACGCACGCACCATCGCCATCAAGCCCTGGGACAAGCAGATGTTCCGCGTCATAGAAAAGGCCATCATCGACTCCACCGTGGGCATTATGCCCGAAAACAACGGGGAAGTGATACGCCTCGGCATCCCGCCCCTCACCGAGGACCGCCGCCGCCAGCTCACGAAGCAGTGCGCCAAAGAGGCCGAGGAGGCAAAAGTCGCCATCCGCAACGCACGCCGCGACGGCATCGACAAGCTGAAGAAGGCCATCAAGGACGGTCTCTCCGAAGACGTGGAGAAGGACTCCGAAGCCGACCTCCAGAAGATACACGACAAGAAGGTGAAAGAGGTGGAAACTCTCCTCGCCGACAAAAACAAGGAAATAATGACCGTGTAGCCACAAGCCGCACGGAAAAAGAAATACGACTGCGCAGCCGCCGCGCGCCGCACGGCACACGCGGCGGCTGCCGTCACGCACACACCTACCCTTTTGCACGGACTGGTAATAAAAAACACGGGCAGCAGCTACCTCGTGCGCACGGACGCGGGGGAGCGCGTCGAATGTAAGGTGAAAGGCAACTTCCGCCTGCGCGGCATACGCTCCACCAACCCCGTAGCCGTAGGAGACGGGGTAAGCATCACAGAGACGGCTGACGGCGAAACGGCTTACATCACGGAGATCGACGAAAGGCGCAACTACATCGTGCGCAAAGCCTCCAACCTCTCCAAGCAAAGCCACATACTCGCCGCCAACGTAGACCTCGCCCTGCTCCTCGTCACCGTAGCGCGGCCGGAGACAAACACCACTTTCATCGACCGTTTCCTCGCTTCGGCAGAGGCATACCGCGTGCCGGTGCGCCTTGTTTTCAACAAGACCGACGCGCTGAACGGGGAAGAGAAAGATACAGCCGCCTACCTGCAGCACGTGTACGAAGACATCGGCTACCCGTGCCATGCCGTCTCCGCGCTCGACGGCACAGGGACGGAGGCGCTCCCCGCCCTCCTTGCGGGAAAGACCACTCTGCTCGCCGGCAACTCGGGCGTAGGGAAAAGCACGCTGCTCAACCGCCTCATCCCCGGCGCGGGAGCACGGACGGCCGCCATATCCGAGGCGCACGGCACGGGCATGCACACCACCACTTTCAGCGAGCTTTACGAGCTGCCCGGCGGAGGCGCGCTCATCGACATACCCGGCGTGAAGGGCTTCGGCACTTTCAATATGGAGCCGGGCGAGGTGTCGCACTACTTCCGCGACATCTTCCGCCTCGCGTCAGACTGCCGCTTCTCGGACTGCACGCACACGCACGAGCCGGGCTGCGCCGTGCTGCAAGCCCTCGACGAGCTGCGGCTCGCGCCCACGCGCTACGCTTCCTACCTCTCTATGATGGAGGACAAAGACGAGGACAAGTACCGTCCCGCCTACTGATACGACACCTTACACCCACCGCCATGACACTCATCATCATCCTCGCCGTAATGGCTCTGCTGCTCGGCTTACTGGAGATAACCCTCATCCCCGGCTTCGGCTTTGCAGGCTGCGCCTCCATCGCCTGTGCCGTAGTGGACGCCGTGCTTATATACAACGGATACGGCTTCTGGCCCGCTGTGGCCGCCGTGGCGGTGGCGCTTGCCGCACTCGCGCTCATGCTGTGGTGGGTGGGACATTCCAAGACCTTGGAGAAAATGTCGCTGAAAAGCACCATCTCCTCCACCGCCGCCACCGGCGAGCAGCTGTCCGTGAAAGCGGGCGACGAAGGCGTTGCCCTCACGCGCCTCGCCCTTGTGGGCAACGCGGAGATAGCGGGCAAGCGCGTCGAGGTAAAGTCGGACGGCGCATTCATCGACCCCGGCACACGCGTCCGCGTAGTCTCCGTAAGCGAGGCTACCATCACCGTGGAAGAAATAAAGGCATGACTCGAGGCGAAAACGCCACGATGCCCCCTGCAACCGTATCCCAAGCAAAACAACTCCCATTCTATATGAAACTCCCCCTACTCCTCGCCATAGCAGCCGCCTCTGTCCTCGGCACGCAAGCAAGCGTGCCGGTGCGCCGCACGACACTGCACGCACAGACCGACGGCACGCAGCTTTCCGTCAGCAGCGAAGCAAACGGCCGCTACACCCTCTACGCCACGCAAGACGGCATCGCCGTGCTGCCCGGCGCGGACGGCGCGTACTACTACGCCGTGCGCAAGCACAGCAGCATAGCCCCGTCGGGCGTGCTGGCACACGAGAGCGCACTCCGCACGGCTGAGGAGAAAGCCTTTCTGGCTGCCTCGGGCTTCACCCTTAGCCAGTCCTCCGGCCTTATGTCCCGCCGCTACCAGCCTCAGCCCCTGGCACGACGCGCCCGCGCCGCTGCAGACGCGTCTGCAAGCGAAGACGGAATGAAGCCCTACGGACAGAGCGGAGACGGCGTGGTGAACAGCATAGGCGCACCCGTCATCCCTGTGATAATGGTGGACTTCCCCGACCGCACGTTCCGCGACTCGGTGACCACGGAGAAAATGGCACGCTTCTTCAACGAGGAGGGCTACCATGACGAATATCTCGCCCGCGGCTCCGTGCGCGACTACTTCGTCGCCCAAAGCGGCGGCATGTTCACCCCACGCTTCGAAATCGTAGCCAAAGTACGCGCCGACAAAGGCTTTGCCGCTTACGGCAAGGACGGCGAGGACGGACGCATCGACCCTTACGTGGGCACGCTTATACAGGAGGCTCTCGACAAGGCATCCCAAAGCGCGGACTTCTCTGCCTACAAGGTGGACGGGGCAGTTCCGCTCGTGGCGGTGATGTACGCCGGACTGGGACAGCATTCCTCTCTTGAGGCTGACAGAGCGGACTACATCTGGGGACAGTTCAACGAAGGGGAATTCACCGCCGACGGAGGCAAAACGGAAGTAGGCTCTTTCCTCGTTTTTGACGAACTGCTTAACGACTACGCCAGCGACCGCACCACCGTCACCAACACGCAAGTGGACGGCATAGGCCTCTTCTGCCACGAGTTCGGCCACGCGCTCGGCCTGCCGGACTTTTACTACACGGGCAGCGACGCTGCTGTGAAGAAGTCGCTGAAGACAATGGGCTTCTGGAGCGTCATGGACTACGGAGAGTACTACTACAGCGGCTACCGCCCCACCGGCTACACCGCCTACGAGCGTGCAGCGATGGGATGGCTTGACGTGAAAGAGCTGGACGAGCCGCAGTATGCCGAGCTCTATCCCTTCGGCACGGAGGGCAAAACTGCGGCCTACGTTGTCCGCAACCCGGAGAACCCCGCCGAGTACTACCTGCTCGAAAACCGCAGGAAGACTGACTGGACCCCGCGCTCGATGGGCGAGGGAATGCTCGTCACGCACGTTGACTATGACAAGACGTACTGGACGCTCAATGTCGTGAACAACGACCCCGACCACCAGCGCATGCAGATAGTGCCGGCGGACAACGTGAAGGACGGCAACAGCTACTCCACCGCCGAAGACCTCGCCGCACTCCTTGCCGGATACAAGGGCGACCTTTTCCCGGGCACGACGGGCGCCACCTCCTTCACCGACGACACTCAGCCCGCCGCCACGGTCTTCACCGCAGCGGGAAAGCTCGGGCGTCCCATATACAACATCAAGGAGAGCGCGGACGGCGTGATAAGCTTCAGCTTCCGCGACCCCGACATATCGGGCATCGCCTCCGTCACTGACGGCACGCGCGACGGCAGCCCCGCCGCATACTATACGCTTGGCGGCACACGCCTCGCCACGCTCGCCGGCGCAGCACCGGGCGTGTACCTCGTGCGCACCGCCGCAGGCTGCCGCAAAGTGGTGGTGAAATAGCCACGCACGGACGCACACCCGCCGGACACTGAATGGCATCTGCCGCCCACGGACGCGCAGCTGCCACGCACGGACGCACCCGGCGGACACGTACCCCCGCACACCTATATTATATATAAAGACAACTTCCCGCCGCACCTGCCCTGCGGCGGGAAGCACGGAAAACGGCGAAAGACACAAGAACTACCACACGCACAATGGATCTGCCCGCGTCAGAAAGATGGCTAAACTGCCTGAAAGAGATTAAGGAAAACATCCCCGAGAATCTCTTTTCCACATGGTTTGCCCCGATAAAGTTCGTCAGCTTCGAAAACGGCGAGCTCATACTCGGCGTGCCGTCGAGCACGTTCGCCCGCTGCGTGGAGGACCAGTTCGCCCCCGTCTTTTCCCACGCCCTGCGCACACAGTTCGGCGAGAGGTGGAGACTGAAATACGTTTTCCCGGCGTCCCACCAGGAAGCGCAGCCCGTCCCCGCCGCCGCGACAGCCCCGCCCGCGGCAAACGCTGCACAGGGCGCGAAGCCGGCAAGCACGCCCCAGACTACGGGAAAGCTGCCCCCGCTCGACCCGCAGCTGCGCCCTACCTACACTTTCGACAACTTCGTGATGGGCGAAAGCAACAAGCTCGCGCTGAGCGTGGCGCAGAGCATCGCGCAGCAGCCCGGCAGCAGCTCGTTCAACCCCTTCTTCCTCTACGGCCCGAGCGGCGTGGGGAAAACCCACCTCGTCAACGCCATCGGCATCGACATACTGCGACGCACGCCGCAAAAGCGCGTGCTCTTCGTCAGCGCCCACCTTTTCAAGACGCAGTACACCGACAGCGTGCTGCACAATACGTCCAACGACTTCCTCAAATTCTACCAGTCTATCGACGTGCTTATGATAGACGACATACAGGAAATCACGACGGACAAGACGCAGAAGGCTTTCTTCCACATCTTCAACCACCTGCAGCAAAACGGCAAGCAAATCATCATCACCTGCGACCAGCCGCCCGTACTCCTTAAAGGCATGGAGGAAAGGATGCTCACGCGCTTCAAGTGGGGTATGGTGGCCGAGATGGAAAAGCCCGACACGCGCCTGCGCCGCGACATTCTCACGGCGAAAGTGAAGCGCGACGGGCTGCACTTCCCCCCGGAGGTGATACAGTACATAGCGCAGAACGTGGAAAGCAGCGTGCGCGAGCTCGAGGGCATAGTCAACTCCGTCATGGCCTACTCCGTGGTGGACAACTGCGAGATAGACGTGGCGCTCACACAGCGCGTGGTAGCACGCTCGGTAAATATGGAAAAGAAGGACCTTACGGGCGACGAAATCACCGCAGCGGTGCTGGCGCACTACGGCGTAAAGCAGCGCGACATCGTATCGAAAAGCCGCAAGCAAGGCATTGTGCTGGCACGCCAGGTGGCGATGTACCTCTGCCACAAGTACACGGGCATGCCCTACGGCGCGGTGGGCAAACGCTTCGGCGGGCGCGACCACGCCACGGTCATATACGCCTGCAACCAGATATCCCGACGCATCAGCGTGGACAAGCCTTTCCGCCGCGAGATGGAAGAGCTGGAAGCCGCGCTCAAATAAGCCGGCGGCGCATTACCGCCGTCCCCGAAAAACGATAACTTACAACTTCTACGAAATGGGACTCTTAGAATTCAGCAAACTCCCCATAAACACCCTCGTGGGCGCAGACTGGAAAACCTTCAAGGCACTCACCGCCGACCGTGACGTGGACGCCGCGTGGCGCGGCAAGTACCGCCTCACAAAGGGCGTATGCCGCCTCCTCTCCACCCTTGCACCCGTGCAGGAACACCGCTACAAGAAGCTCCTTGCCGACAAGCCGCTCGAGCACGCCCCGGTCTTCATCCTCGGGCACTGGCGCTCGGGCACCACGTTTGTACACAACGTGCTCTCCTGCGACAAGCACTTCGGATACAACACTACCTACCAGACGGTTTTCCCGCACCTGATGATGTTCGGCCAGCCGTTTTTCAAGAAAAACATGTCGTGGCTGATGCCCGACAAGCGCCCGACCGACAACATGGAGCTTGCCGTCGACCTGCCTCAGGAGGAGGAGTTTGCCCTCGCCAACATGTGCCCGTACACGTACTACAATTTCTGGTTTTTCCCGAAATACCAGCAGGAGTACTGCGACAAGTACATGCTCTTCGAGGGCATAGGCGACGAGGAGCTGCGCGTGTGGGAGGAGACTTTCACGAAGCTCATAAAGATATCGCTCTGGAACACCGGCGGCACGCAGTTCCTTTCCAAAAACCCGCCTCATACGGGACGCGTGAAGGAGCTGGTAAAGATGTTCCCCAACGCCAAGTTCATCTATCTGATGCGCAATCCCTACACCGTCTTCGAAAGCACGCGCTCTTTCTTCACCAACACCATACAGCCGCTCAAGCTCGAAGACTTCAGCGACGCGCAGATTGAGGAGAACATACTCAGCGTATACGCCAAGCTCTACCACAAGTACGAGGCCGACAAGCACCTCATCCCCGAGGGAAACCTCATCGAGGTGCGCTTCGAGGACTTCGAGGCGGACGCATACGGCATGGCGGAGAAAATATACAAGACACTCTCGCTCCCGGGATGGGACGAGGCAAAGACGGCCATAGCGCAGTACGTCGGCTCAAAGAAGGGATACAAGAAAAACAAGTACCAGTACGCCGAACGCACCCGCCAGCTTGTGGAGCAGCACTGGGGCTTCGCGCTCAAGGACTGGGGCTACGAGCTCGGCAAATAGGCCAAGGACTTACGGATATAGCGGGGCGGGTACTGAAAAGCAAGGCCTGCCCCGCTTTACGGCACGCTCCATGCGCTGCGCGCCGCCGGCACACAAGCACGCACTACGATGAACGGCAGACTTCTTTGGGTAGACGACGAGATAGAGATGCTGCGCCCGCACATTCTCTTCCTCGAAAAAAAGGACTACGAGGTGGCTACGGCCACCAACGGCACGGACGCCATCGACCTGTGCCGCGAGGAGGACTTTGACCTCATTCTCCTCGACGAGAACATGCCCGGCCTGAGCGGCCTCGAGACGCTGATGAAGCTGAAAGACACCGTACCCAACGTGCCAGTCGTGATGGTGACGAAAAACGAGGAGGAGGACATCATGGACCAGGCCATAGGCTCCAAGATAGCCGACTACCTCATCAAGCCCGTCAACCCGAAGCAGATTCTCCTCACGCTGAAGAAAAACATCCACCAGCGGGAGATTGTGCAGGAGGTGACGCAGACGGGCTACCGGCAGGAGTTTGCCCGCATCGGCATGCAGCTCTCCGAAGACCTCTCCCCCGAGGAGTGGACCGAGCTCTACCGCCGCCTTGTCTACTGGGAGCTTGAGCTTTCCGAGGGCGACGGCGCGATGAGCGACATGCTGCGCATGCAGAAAGAGGAGGCCAACGCCGCTTTCGCAAAATTTGTGCGCAAGCACTACGAGGGCTGGCTTTCCGACCCCGACAGCCGCCCGCTCATCAGCCCGGACATCTTCAAGCGCTGCGTCTTCCCGCGCCTGAGCCAAGGGCGCAAGGTCTTTCTCCTCGTGCTCGACAATCTCCGCTTCGACCAGTGGCGCATGCTCTCGCAGGAGCTTGCCGACGACTTCGATATGGACGAGCAACTCTACTTCAGCATACTGCCCACCGCCACGCAGTACGCGCGCAACGCCATCTTCGCCGGACTCATGCCCTTGCAGATAAAGGAGATGTACCCCGACCTGTGGGTGGACGAGGACGAGGACGAGGGGAAAAACCTCAACGAGGAGGCGCTCATCCGCCGGCAGATGGAACGTTTCCGCCGGCGGGAGGCTTTCACCTACCACAAGCTCAACGACTCCGGGGCGGCAGACAAAATTCTCTCGCAGTTTTCCGCGCTTTCCTCCACGCCGCTCAACGTGCTTGTCATCAATTTCATCGACATCCTCAGCCACGCCCGTACGGAGTCGCGCATGGTGCGCGAGCTTGCGGGCAACGAAAGCGCTTACCGCAGCATCACGCTCTCGTGGTTTATGCACACGCCCATCAAGGAGCTTTTCAGCCGCCTTGCCTCGCTCGACTATGACATCATCATCACGACCGACCACGGCAGCATACGCGTAGACCAGCCCGCAAAGGTGGTGGGTGACCGCAACGTGAACACCAACCTGCGCTACAAACTCGGCAAAAACCTTTCTTACAATGCCCGCGAGGTGTACGAAGCGCGGCAGCCACGCCGACTCATGCTGCCCTCGCCCAACCTCTCCACCGCCTACATCTTCGCCACGGGCAACCGCTTCTTCGCCTATCCCAACAACTACAACCACTACGTGCAGTACTACAAGGACACTTTCCAGCACGGCGGCATATCGATGGAGGAAATGATGATACCGCTCATCACGCTGCGTCCCAAACGGCGCGGCGCGGAGTGACGGAAAAGTAATAAAAAAAGCCACTTTTTCGGTCTGCGCGGCGGCGAATTTTTATGAATAATTAACCATATCACATACAGCGGAACGGGGTCGCTGTACACCGAAAGGGACTTTGCGAAGCCTAAGACCGGCCCCGTAGCGACGGGAATGGGGACTGTAGCTCCTACATGTACATCCCGTAGCTCCCGGATGTACACTTTTTTATTTGTAAATCGCTGATAATCAATGACACGAAAGCAGGGCTGCGCAACGTGTGCGCAGCCCTGCTTTTCCATACACAAAGATAATACATTTTTCCCCGTTTTCCAAATCGGCTCCGTCGCCCGAAACGGGTGCGGAAAGCGGAGACAAGAACATTTGCCGCAGCCGCTGCACCCCGGAAATCGCCGTTACGCCCGAGTCGCCGACTCACAGGGCGGCCGTGCTTGGCGGGCAGCGGATTTTTCCTTTTTCTGCGTGTACGATGCCCGCCAAGCGAAACACGGGGTCAGTCTTCCAAGTACTTCCAGACGTTGCCGTTGTAGCCGCCGTCCTTGCCTGCGCCCCATTGTCCGCCGCCCGTTGTCTCGGGGTCGGCGGTTATGCCTGCACCGCCCGTGCCGCCAGAGCCGGAGGAAGACCCTTCGAAGAAAGAAAGAGCCATCATGCCCTCCGCGCTAAGACGCACGGCGCGGGCGGCGGGGCTTTCGTATGCTGTTTTCATAAATGTCTCGATTATATAAGGTATTAGTTACGTATTCTGTGCGCCGTCTTTAAGGCTAAAAGGCGCACGGGTCATTTCACCACCACTTTGCGTCCGTCCCGGATGTACACGCCGCCCTTCACGGCACGCTGCACGCGGCGGCCGGAAAGGTCGTACAAGGGCGAAGCGGCGTGAGCCGGCGCGGCAAGCGCGGTGCTGACGCCCGTGGGAAGCGGTGCGGGAGTGAGGGCATAGCCCTCCACATCAGCCTCAGCGGAGGTGCAGAGCATATAAGCCTTGTTGGCGGCAAGGGTAGTAGTGGAGGCGGCGGGATGGTAGAAGCCCACCGTCTCGTCTTTCTTGGAAAAGATGTACACGCCTTCTTGCGTGAAGTCTGTCTTGTCCGTCAGCGTGCCGCTAAGGTCGTTTTCCACCGTTTCGCCCTTTCCGCCGTTCTCCGCAAGCGTGAAGGTGGCGGAAGCAGACGCGCCCTTCACCAGCACGCCCGTTTTGGCGGGCACTACGTCGGTGTACTGCGCCAGCTCGGCACGGGTGCCGTTTTTCTTCACGCCGTACGCCTCAAAGCCCTCCGGCACTTTCGCGGCAAAGGGCAGGTAGTAGGTGGCATAGTAGTCCCTGTTGTCTGCCGTCTTCAGGGTGAGTGCGGGCAGCGCGTCCACGAGCTTGGTGACGCAGCCATTGCCGGCGTTTGCTGGATTACTGAACTGCGTATAGAAGGCGAGGAATCGGTCGCGGCTGTTGCAGTACCATTTGTCTTTCCCCTTTACGCGGAGATAGAAGCCGTTTTCTGCGACAAACGAGGCATTGTTGGGTTTCACCACCTCGAAGGTGTCAAACTTTCCGCTCGGGGTCTCTGTGGCGGTGGTCATTCGGTCGGCCGCAGCCCCGCCGGTGTTGGCGGAGGAAGATATGTCCGGGGCTACCCAGTGCTTCTTGTCGCCCGATACCGAAACGACTTTGTAGCCGGAGAACGGGTCGCCCTCGAACGTCCACACGCCCTTGTCGCTGTCGAGCTTCTGCGTATTGGTGCCGGTGGCCATCGTCCCGCCGTCGTTTTCGTAGAGATAGCCGGAATTTTGGTTGTTGTGCTTGTAGGCAAAGTAAATGTAGTAGGGCTTGCCCGCCGTCACGGGTCCGGAGTAGCTACACTCCACGTCTTTCGTCTCTTCACCCGACACTGTGCCTTCGGGCTTCGTGGCCGACACGTAGGCCGGGAGGGTCATAAGGTCGGGATAGGCCGCGCCTACGGTCTGTCCCTCCTTCTTCTCTGTGTGCACCACCTTCCCGTCCAGCTTGTACTGGTAGGTCACAGTCACGATAGTCTGCGCCTGCGTGGGGAGGCTGAGCGCCGCAGCGGCGGCGATTGCCATAAAGGTAAATAGTCTCCTCATGGATGTAGATAATGTATAGTGAAACATGACGGGGCTTCGCGTGCCCCGGGATATCCGGGTGTATGCTCTTCTTTAGGCTGCGGCGGACGGCGGGTACTCGCTCCGTCAGCGTACGGGCGCAGAAAAGCGGCGGAAAACGGCGCAAGCCGCTCAAGGGGGCTTGCAAAGCCGTTTTGCCCGCTTCCGCGCTCTCTTCCCGCCTCTGTCTGCGGGCGGAGGAAGTGCGCGTACGCCGCTGAAACAGGAATAGTTAAGTCTGGCAATAGATGTTCTGCCGCAAAGAAACGGATTAAAATCTATTGGGACGGGCAAACGCTTGTTAATTCTTACAAACGGCGGAATTTTTCTACTATTTTACCTCACCCGAAAGAGCTTTTGAAACTCCGCCGCGCAACAGAACAATCTATTTTCCCCTGCCGCAAAACGGGAAAAACGGGCTTACAAGGCAAAGGCGGAGGGAATCAAAGCCACACCGAAAGCCCCGCGGCACGCCTCGCGCGTCCCGCGGGGCTTTTATCGTACAGCCACACGCCTATAAATGCGTCTGTTGGGGCGGAAAACGCTAACTTTGCCGACAATACCGAAACTGCACCCGCGCAAGAGGCACGCTGCGGCAAGGGAAGCACGCGCCGCAGCGGCGCGGACTTTTGCAAAAACAAAACAAGACCACATATCCACAACTATGGACCATCACCTTTTCCTCTACAATACGCTCTCCCGCGAGAAGGAGCTTTTCAAGCCCATCCACGAGGGACGCGTGGGCATGTACGTCTGCGGCCCGACGGTCTACGGAGACGCGCATCTGGGACACGCACGCCCCGCCATCACCTTCGACCTCGTCTTCCGCTACCTTACGCATATAGGCTACAAAGTACGCTACGTGCGCAACATCACCGACGTGGGTCACCTCGAACACGACGCCGACGAGGGGGAGGACAAGATAGCAAAGAAGGCTCGCCTCGAACAGCTCGAGCCGATGGAGGTGGCGCAATACTACACCAACCGCTTCAACGCCGCGATGGCAAAACTCAACGTGCTGCCCCCAAGCATTGAGCCGCACGCCACAGGGCACATCATCGAGCAGGAAGAGCTGGTGAAACAGATTATGGACAACGGATTCGCCTACGAGTCGAACGGATCGGTGTACTTTGACGTAGTCAAATACAACGAGAAGCACCGCTACGGCGTGCTGTCAGGCCGCAACCTCGAGGACGTGCGCGACGCCAGCCGCGAGCTGGACGGCGTGGGCGAGAAACGCCACCAAGTGGATTTCGCCCTGTGGAAGAAAGCGCAGCCCGAGCACATAATGCGCTGGCCGTCGCCTTGGAGCGAGGGCTTCCCGGGATGGCACTGCGAGTGCACGGCAATGGGACGCAAGTACCTCGGCAGCCACTTCGACATCCACGGCGGCGGAATGGACCTCGTCTTCCCCCACCACGAGTGCGAAATAGCGCAGGCCGTTGCCTCGCAAGGCGACCAGATGGTGAAATACTGGATGCACAACAACATGATCACCATCGCCGGGAAGAAAATGGGCAAGAGCTACAACAATTTCATCACGCTCGACCAGTTTTTCCAAGGCTCGCACCCGCTCCTCGAGCAGCCCTACTCGCCCATGACCATACGCTTCTTCATCCTGCAAGCGCACTACCGCAGCACGGTAGACTTCTCCAACGAGGCGCTGCAAGCTTCGAAGAAGGGCTTCGACCGGCTTATGGACGCCACAGCGCAGCTCGACCGCATTGAGCCGGCAGCTGGCGGCACGCTCACGGCAGACTATGCCGAGGAACTGGCGGGAAAGTGCTACGAGGCTATGGACGACGATTTCAACTCGCCCATCGTCATCAGCCACCTCTTTGACGCGGCCCGCACAGTCAACTCTCTCGCAGACAAGAAGCAGACCATCACGCCGGAAGGCCTGGAGCGTCTGCGCAGTGTGTTCCACACCTTTGTCTTCGACATACTCGGCCTTGTCAGCGAAAGCGCGGGCGGCAACGCACAGCGCGAAGAAGCCTACGGCCACGCCGTCGACCTGCTGCTGCAGCTGCGTGCCAAGGCAAAAGCTGCAAAGGACTGGGCTACGAGCGACCAGATACGCGACGAGCTCGCCGCCTACGGCTTCGAGGTGAAAGACACGAAGGACGGCGCGTCCTGGAAACTCAACAAATAGGACTCCCGCACGCGCCCCGGCCGCACCGCCCAAGACAAGGCACAAGCCGTCTTAGGGCAAGCACAAGCCATCTCAGACAAAACACAAAACTTCTCAGGAAAAGCAACAAACCATCCATGTCACGACGCATCCACACCCTTCTCCTGCTGCTCACGGCTCTTTTCACCGCCGCGACGGCGCAGGTCAACTTTGAGGTGCAATACAAGCGGGTTAACCCTACCACCATTGACATCGTCTTCACGGGGACGGCGGCACCCGGCTGGCACATATACTCCACCAACATAGGCGAAGGCGGCCCCACTGCGGCTTCCTTCGGCATCGACCGCATAAAAGGGGCAAAGCTCAAAGGCTCTCTCAAGCCCGGCAAAGGCGCAAAAACGATGCAGGACCCTATCTTCGATATGGAGGTAAGCTACTTTGAGCACCACGCCACTTTCACGCAGCGCGTGGAACTGACCGAGAAAAACTACGAAATAGAGGGTTACCTTAAATACGGGGCCTGCAACGACGAGAACTGTCTGCCGCCCACCAGCGTACAGTGCAAATACGCCGGAACTGACGGTCCGGAAGCTGCAGCCGGCGCAAAGGCTGGCACAGCGATGGAGGAAACGCCCGCACCCGGCACGGAGACTGCAGACGCAGCAAGCTCGGCGGCTGCCGCAGACAGCGCGGCGGCAGCGCAAGACAGTGGGGCGGAAGACGCCCTGTCTGTGCTGCCGGTAGACAGCGCGGAGGCGAAAGCGCTTTGGACTCCCGTCGTCAGCCAACTCAAAGCTTTCGGCGGAGAAGGCGGCGACGTAGCAGGAAAGCCGTGGTGGAAAATATTTTTCCTCGGCTTCCTCGGCGGTCTCGTCGCGCTCTTCACGCCCTGCGTATGGCCCGTGATACCTATGACGGTAAGTTTCTTCCTCAAACGCGGCGGAGACCGCCGCAAAGGCATACGCGACGCGGTCACCTACGGCATTTCCATCGTCGTGATATACGTCGCCCTGGGGCTGATAATAACCACGCTCTTCGGAGCCAACGCGCTGAACGACCTCTCTACCAATGCGGTCTTCAACATTCTCTTCTTCCTGATGCTTGTGGTGTTTGCCGCAAGCTTCTTCGGCGGTTTCGAAATCACGCTGCCCTCTTCCTGGAGCGCGGCGGTAGACGGAAAGGCGGAGAAGACTACCGGCCTGCTGAGCATCTTCCTCATGGCTTTCACGCTCTCGCTTGTGAGCTTCTCCTGCACGGGCCCCATCATCGGCTTCCTGCTTGTGGAGGTGAGCACGTCCGGCGGCTCTGCCCTCGCGCCTACCATCGGCATGCTCGGCTTCGCCGTGGCGCTGGCTCTGCCCTTCACGCTCTTCGCGCTCTTCCCCGCGTGGCTGAAAAGCGCGCCCAAGAGCGGCGGGTGGCTAAATGCGGTGAAGGTGACGCTCGGCTTCCTCGAGCTGGCGTTCGCCTTGAAGTTCCTTTCCGTGGCAGACCTTGCCTACGGCTGGCACTTGCTTGACCGCGAGACGTTCCTTGCGCTCTGGATTGTGATATTCGCCCTCCTTGGCGTGTACTTGCTCGGCGGACTGAAATTCCCGCACGACACGGGCGAGAGCGGCCGCACCTCCGTGCCGCGCTTCTTCCTCGCGCTCTGCTCGCTTGCCTTCGCCGTATACATGGTGCCCGGACTTTGGGGCGCACCGGTGAAGGCCGTCAGCGCCTTTGCCCCGCCTATGTCGACACAGGACTTCAACCTCGACCCCGTAAAGACCGAGGCTAAGTTCCGCGACTACGAAGCGGGAATGGCATACGCCCGCCAGACGGGCAAGCCGGTGATGATAGACTTCACGGGCCACGGCTGCGTCAACTGCCGCAAGATGGAACTCGCCGTATGGCACGACGCCAAGGTGCGCGACCTGCTGACAAAGGACTACGTGCTCATATCGCTCTACGTGGACGAGAAAGCCCCGCTGCCCAAGCGCGTAGAGGTGGAAGAGAACGGACAGACCACCGTCCTGCGCACCGTGGGCGACAAGTGGAGCTACCTGCAGCGCTCTAAGTTCGGCGCAAACGCGCAGCCTTTCTACGTGCTGCTCGACAACGAGGGCAAACCCATCGGCCCTTCCTATTCGTACGACGAGGACGTGGACAAGTTTGTGAAATACCTGCGCTCCGGACTCGACCGCTACAAGTCCGCCGCAGAGTGACCCTCCCCCCCGCCGTCCCCCGCGCATCTCTTTGCCGGCGGCACGCTTTGGGGCAACGACTGACAGACAAACGCAGAAATCCCCGCAGCACGTGGCTCGTGCTGCGGGGATTTCCCGTTTTTTCCGTCAGACAGTATGCATGGCAAGGGCTGAGAACCCAAACAGCGCATAGGTACGGGGCAAAGCCAACGCGCCCCCTATTATATCCGCACCCAGCCATATGCAAAGAACGGGCTGAAAGCCCCCAGCAAGCACATAGCCCAGGGCAAGCGAAGCGACACCCTGGGGACACGCGCTCCCTTGCACCCACGCCCTGAAAGGGCAAAAGCATTAATATACCGCACCTATGCGTTAGCCCAGAGCGGGCTGAAAGCCCAGCAAGCACATAGCCCAGGGCAAGCGAAGCGACACCCTGGGTACGACGCACCCCCTATCGCCTGCGCCCTGAAAGGGCAAAAGCATAAATACGCCACGCCCATCCATTAGCCAAGAGCGGGCTGAAAGCCCAAATAGCACATAGCCCAGGGCAAGCGAAGCGACACCCTGGGTACCACGTACCCCCTAATGTCCACGCCCTGAAAGGGCAAAAGCATAAATACCCCGCGCATAATCTACGCGTCCCGCCG
>CAVJPT010000011.1:0-75721 GCA_963651485.1 Alloprevotella sp.
AAAGCGCGAATGTGCAGCGCCGCTGTCTGGGGCAAGCGGCGCAAGGACAGGGCAAAGGTGACACAAGGGCATTTGGCACGCTATTTGCTACATTCTGCTGCGTAAAACCATAATCACACACCACACACCATGCAGAAAGGCAACATCGGCATAACCACCGAGAATATCTTCCCGGTAATCAAGAAGTTTCTTTACAGCGACCACGAGATTTTCCTCCGCGAGATAGTAAGCAACGCGGTAGACGCCACGCAAAAGCTCCGCACCCTCTCCATGAAAGGCGAGGCGAAGGGTGACCTCGGCGACCTCACCGTGCGCGTCAGCATAGACAAAGAAAACGGCACGCTTACCGTCTCCGACGCGGGCATCGGCATGACCGCCGAGGAGATAGACAAGTACATCAACCAGATTGCCTTCTCCGGCGCCAACGACTTTCTCGAAAAATACAAGGACGACGCCGCAGCCATCATAGGCCATTTCGGCCTGGGCTTCTACTCGGCCTTTATGGTGGCAGACCGCGTGGACATCCTCACGCGCAGCTACCGCGAGGGCGCAAAGGGCGTGAAATGGACGTGCGACGGCTCGCCCGCCTTCGAAATTGACGACTGCGAGAAAGAGACCCGCGGCACGGACATCGTGCTCCACGTATCGGACGACTGCAAAGAGTTTTTGGAGAAAAACAAAATACAGGAGCTGCTCACCAAATACTGCCGCTTCCTGCCCGTCGCCGTCGCCTTCGGCAAGAAGACGCAGTGGAAAGACGGAAAAGAAGTGGAGACCGAGGAAGACAATATCGTCAACGACACCGAGCCGCTCTGGACGAAGACACCCTCCACACTCAAGGACGAGGACTACAAGAAGTTCTACCGCGACCTGTACCCCATGGCCGACGAGCCACTCTTCTGGATACACCTCAACGTGGACTACCCCTTCCACCTTACCGGCGTGCTCTACTTCCCGCGTATCAAGAACAACATCGAGATACACCGCAACAAGATTCAGCTTTACTGCAACCAGGTATTCGTCACAGACCAGGTAGAAAACATAGTCCCGGACTTCCTCACCCTGCTGCACGGCGTGATAGACTCGCCCGACATCCCGCTCAACGTCAGCCGAAGCTACCTCCAGAGCGACTCCAACGTGAAGAAGATTTCCTCCTACATCACGAAAAAGGTGAGCGACCGACTCGCCTCCATCTTCAAGACGGACCGCAAGGACTTCGAGGCAAAATGGGACGACCTCAAGCTCTTCATACACTACGGCATGCTCTCCGAGACCGACTTCTACGACAAGGCAAAGGGCTACGCGCTCTTCAAGGACGTGGAAGGCAAGAGCTTCACCTATGACGAGTACCGCGAGCTCATCAAGGACGGCCAGACCGACAAGGACGGCAACCTCGTCTACCTTTACGCCACCGACAAGGACGAGCAGTACACCTATATCGAGGCTGCCCGCGCAAAGGGTTACAGCGTGCTGCTGCTCGACGGGCAGCTCGACACGGCGCTCGTCGGCATGCTCGAGCAGAAATTTGAGAAATCGCGCTTCAGCCGCGTAGACGGCGACGTGCCCGACCGCCTCATACAAAAAGACGACACGCAGAAGCCCGCGCTCGAGGCCGCTGAGGAAAGCGACGTGACCGGAGTCTTCTCCGCCGCCCTCCCACACGTGGAGAAGAAGGAGTTTCACGTCGAGACGGCTGCCCTTGGCGAGGAGTCCGCGCCCGTTGTCATCACGCAGAGCGAATACATGCGCCGCATGAAAGAGATGAGCCAGTTCCAGCAGGGCATGTCGTTCTACGGCGAAATGCCGGACATGTACAGCCTTGTCCTCAACGCCGACCACCGTCTCCTCAAAGAGGTACTTGCCGACATAAAGGAGAACCTCGCCCCCGCCACCGCGCCCATCGCCGCAGAGCTTGACACGCTCCACAAGCGGCAGAGCGAGCTGCGCAAGGCGCAGGAGGGAAAGAAGCAGGACGAAGTGCCGCAAGCCGAGAAAGACGAGCTGCACGCCTGTGGCGAAAGCGTCAGCGCGGCAGAAGCCAAGCGCAAGGAGGCATGGGCGGACTACGCCAAGAAGTCCCCGCTCGTGGCACAGCTCATCGACCTCGCGCTGCTGCAAAACGGACTGCTGCGCGGCGAAGCCCTGAGCCGTTTCGTGCGCCGCAGCGTCGACCTCATCAAGTAAGGCACGCCGCAGACGCGGAAAAAGGCGCGGCTGCCCCGCGCACGGGCGCGATAAAAACGCCCGCCCGCTTTGCGGGGAAAAAGCCTTGCGCTAATTTTGCAACACCGCCCGCAGCAAGGGCTGGGAATCGACACAGAAAGAAAACAAACCCAATAACGAAGCAACAACATGACTATCGAAACATGCGACTTCAAGGGACACAAGGCGATTGTCCGCGTGGACTTCAACGTGCCTCTTGACGAGAACGGCCACATCACCGACGACACCCGCATCCGCGGCGCGCTCCCCACCCTCAAGAAGGTGCTCGCTGACGGCGGCGCACTCATCATCATGAGCCACATGGGCAAGCCCAAGGGCAAAGTCAACCCCAAGCTCTCCCTCGGCCAGATTGTGTCCGCAGTGAGCGAGAAGCTCGGCACGGAGGTGAAGTTTGTCCCCGACTGCGCAAAGGCTGCAGACGCTGCTGCCGCACTGAAGCCCGGTGAAGTCCTGCTGCTTGAAAACCTCCGCTTCTATCCCGAAGAAGAGGGCAAGCCCGTGGGCATCGACAAGGCCGACCCCGCATACGACGAAGCCAAGAAAGCAATGAAGGAGAGCCAGAAGGAGTTTGCCAAGACTCTCGCCTCCTACGCTGACTTCTACGTGAACGACGCCTTCGGCACGGCTCACCGCAAGCACGCCTCCACCGCTGTCATCGCCGACTACTTCGATGCCGACCACAAGATGCTCGGCTACCTTATGGAGAAGGAAGTGCTGGCCGTAGACAACGTGCTGAGCAACATCAAGCGCCCCTTCACCGCCATCATGGGCGGCTCCAAGGTGTCCACGAAGATTGGCATCATCGAAAACCTGCTCGGCAAGGTGGACAACCTCATCCTCTGCGGCGGCATGACCTACACCTTTGCCAAGGCTCAGGGCGGACACGTGGGCAAGTCCATATGCGAGGACGACAAGCTTGACCTCGCGCTCGACATCATCAAGAAAGCTAAGGAGAACGGCGTGAACCTCGTGCTCGGCACGGACTGCATCGCAGGCGACGACTTCAAAAACGACTGCAACACGCAGGTTTGCCCCGCCGGCGACATTCCCGAAGGCTGGGAAGGCCTTGACGCTGGCCCCGAGACGCGCAAGCTCTTCGCACAGGCCATAGAGGGCGCGAAGACCATCCTCTGGAACGGTCCCGCAGGCGTTTTCGAGTTTGACAACTTTGCCGGCGGCTCCAAGGCTATCGCCGAGGCCATCGCCAAGGCTACTGCTGAGGGCGCATTCTCCCTCATCGGCGGCGGCGACTCCGTGGCTTGCATCAACAAGTTCGGCATGGCTGACAAGGTGTCCTACATCTCCACCGGCGGCGGCGCTCTGCTCGAGGCCATCGAGGGCAAGACGCTCCCCGGCGTGGCAGCTGTGAAGGGCTAAGCCTACAGCCTACACACGACTATCTGACGAAGCAAGGCCGGACGCCGGCGGAGCCAAGCGGACATATCCCGGAGCGGGTCTCGCGCCCGCCGGGCCGTTTGGCGCCGCCTATGGCGTCCGGCTTTTTTGTTTTACCCTACCGCACGCCCCGCGCCCAAAGATGCGGGACAGCGGATACCCCGACGGGGAAACATTCCCTTTCAAGAGGGCGGACGGCCGCTTATAGACAGACGGAAGCCGCCCCAGGAAAGGAGACAATCTACTTTCAGAAAAACAAGGCGCAGACCACGTGCAAGCAAGCCTATCACAAGGAGCTGGCAAAACGCGGCACACGCGCCCTGACACCATTTCCACCATGCGAAAAGCCATAGTGCGCGCAAGCCGCGCCCTGCGCCGCCCGACGCCGTCCGTACTCCCGGCGCACGTCCTTGCGGCAGCCGCGTTAGCCCTGCTTTGCAGCTGCGGCGGGAAGGCTGACAAAAAGTCCGGCGCGGAGGCGGGTGCGGCAAATTCTGCCACGCCCGCACGCACGCTCACCCTCGCCGTTGTACCTTCCGCCGACCTCCTGCCGCTCTACTACGCCGAGCGTGCCGGCTGCTACCGCAGTCTGGGGCTTTCGGTGCGGCTAGAGACCTACCGTTCGCAACTCGACTGCGACACCGCCCTGCTCGGCGGACGCACGGACGGGGGCAGCGCCGACCTGCGCCGTATGGAACTTTGCCACAAAAGCGCCTACGCCGCCGCTTTCACCCCGCTCTGGACGGCAGCGGACAACTGGCAGCTCACCGTCTGCGGCACTCTGCGCGTGCGCAACACCGCCGCGCTGAAAGGCCGTATGGTGGCCATCAGCCGGCAGTCCGGCGAAGACGCCGCGCTTACCCGCACGCTCGCCGCGGCCAAGCTGAAAGCGGAGAGCGTCTACCGCCCGCAGGTGAACGACCTGCTTCTCCGTGCCCGCATGCTTGACAACGGGCAAGTGGACGCGGCCATGCTGCGCTGGCCCTACACGTCTGTCGCCACCGCCGCCGGCCACCGCGTCCTCGACGCAGCCGTGCCCGCCGCAGAAAGCACTGCGCTGGCCGTGCTGACAAAACGTCTGCGCGGCAAAGGCGGGAAAGACCTTCCGTCCCTGTTGCGACAGGGCTACAATATGGCAGTAGACTCCCTGCGCCGCCCGCGCACGGCACTGCTGCGCGAGGTGCTGACGCGCGACTACGGTCTGCCCGCCGAAGTGGCGGACACGATAAAGCTGCCCGCGCTGAAAAAGAAATGACGGCGCAGCGCGATGCCGCCACAAATGCAAGTTTTCTTCCCCCATCCCCATTTCCCCATCCCCATTTTCCCTTTTCCCCACTCCGCTATGCCCCAGTCCACAGCCCGATACCTTCTTTCCGACGCACGCAAGGCTCTTTCCGAAGACCGCCTTGCGCCCGCGCTTGACTCCATACGCGGCCTTGCAGCCTCCCTTTCAGCCGCGGAGGAGAGTGACGCGGCCGGACGACTCGCCGAAGAGTACGGCATGCTGCTTGACTACATGACGCGCGGCGCGGACGACCCTCAGCGCGGCAAAATGTACGCTGACTTTCTGCGACGCGCCGAAGAGCTGTGCGACAGCCTACTCCGCAAGTCGCTCCTTGCCGGGAAAAAGACCGACTACGCACGCACCTACACCTCCGCTTACCTCGAAGACTTTACAGACCTTGCCGCCGACCTGCGCCCCGGGGCGGACTACCACGCAGTGTTCGGCGCTATATGGACCGCACCGCCGCTCTCGGCCGCCGGGCGTGCCGCCGTCGAGGCTTACTTTGCGTCCCCCGACACCCCGCTCTTTCAGCGCTGCACGGCAGTAGGGGCGCTGACGCTCTCGGCGGTGCAGATATTCGACGCGGCGCGGCTCTGCCTCCTTGCCTCGCTTTGCAAGAGCGGAGAGGCCGCAATCCGCGCACGGGCAATGACGGGCCTGTGCCTCGCCCTTGCCGTGCACGCAGACAGACTTGCCCGGCGTCCCTACCCTGCCCTGACAGCGCAGCTGCAGCTTCTGACGGACGACCCTGCGCGGGCGGACGAGTTGGAAGAGGTACAGACGCAGCTGCTCCTCGCCCTTGACACGAAGGAAATAGAACGGAAGATAAGCGAGCAGATAATGCCTGAGGTGAAAAAGCGTCTGACCGACCTCAAGCTCGACCGTTCGCTCGGCAAGGGGGGAAACCCTGCGGAAGACCTCGCCGGCATTGCCACAAACCCGGAATGGGCGGACAAGGCCGCCAACAGCGAAGAAGTGCGGCGCATCACGCACCACATGCACGAGATATACGACATGCAGCAGCGCGGCGCGGACATCTTCATCGGGTCGTTCCGCTCCCTCAAGCAACGTTTCCCCTTCTTCGCCACGGCCGCCAACTGGTTTTGCCCTTTCAGCCAATCCAACCCGGCCCTCCCCAATGCCGACACAAACAAAGACATACTCGCGCTGCTCACCACTGTAAGTTTTCTTTGCGACTCCGACAAATACTCCGTCGTACTCATGGCAAGCATCGCGCCGGAAGCCATACGGACGAGCGGAATGCCGGAAATGGCAAGCAAAGCGCAGGCTCTCGCCGCCACGGACGGGGACGCTTTCGCCACCGCGTCGTTTTCCGACGCGCTGCGCTCCTGCGTGCAGGACCTTTACCGCTTCTTCAACCTCTTCCCCCACCGGGGAGGAATGGAAAATCCCTTTGCGCACGACCTGTCCGTACTCCAAAGCCCGATGCTCTGCGGCGTGCTGCGCGACAGAAGCCGCACACTGCGCCTCGCCGACTTCTGCTGCGGCGCGTCCCGCTATGAGGACACGCTGCGGCTGTACGCATTTTTGCCCGAAAAGGAATGGACGGCGGACATCTGGCAAAAGCACGGTTTCTGCCTCCAAAAGACGGGACAGACCGCCCAAGCCATAGAGAGCTACCGCCGCGCCCTTGACCTGCAGCCCGCCTCCGCGTGGACTCTGCGCAGCCTCGCGTCATGCCACACCGCCTTGCAGCAGTACGGGGAAGCCTTGAAGTGCCACCGCCGCCTGCAAGAGCTGCCCGGCGGAGCGGACGACGCGTCGCTTGCCCTGGCCGAGGGGGAGTGCCTCATACGCCTGCGCCGCCACGAGGACGCGCTCGCCCCGCTTTTCAAGGCCGACTACTTGCGTGCCGCCCATCCGCGCACGCTCCGCGCCCTTGCCTGGTGCCACCTCGTCCTCGGCCGCCACGACCGCGCCGAGCGCTACTACGTCCAGATTCTGGGCGGAGAGCCGTCCCCCGACGACTTTCTCAACGCGGGACACGCCGCGCTCCTCTCCGGCCGCACCGCCGAAGCCGTGCGCCGCTATGCCCGCCATCTCACGCTGCGCGGCACGGACGCGCCACGCGACTTCCTTTCCGACGACAGCGAGATGCTCGCCGCCGCCGGCCTCTCCGCCACGGACATGAAACTCCTCGAAGAAGCCTCAGCTCGCCTCGCCGATGAGGGGAAATAGGAGGGGAGCAAGAAAGACACACTGAAAAAGAAATCACACATACCCTATGAAGAGAATACACGCCGCACTTGCGGCAGCCGCACTCGCCGCGTTTCTGCCCTGCGCAAGCGCAAAGGCGCAGAGCGCGAAAGAGATGACCGCATACTTCGCCGCCACGCTGCGCGGCGGCACGCCCGCGCCAAAGGGAAAGACCGTGAACGCGGCAAAGGCAGCAGAGGCGCAGAAGAAAGTATGGAAGGCCTGGGCGGAAGCCAACAAAGCCTCACGCGACAGCCTTTGGCCCGAGGCTGCGCCGCTCGCAGAGGGACGCGCCCACCGCTGGCTGCTGCCCGCCGAGCAGGAGAGCGTCACGGTGATGCCTTTCTACTACGGCACGAAAGGCGAGAAACCCGCTGCGGGCTGGCCGCTTTTCCTCTACCTGCACGGTTCGGGACCGAAAGAGGCTGAGTGGAAGACGGGGCTTGCGCTTGCGCAGCGTTTCGCTGACGCGCCCTCGTCGTACCTCATTCCCCAGATACCCAACGAGGGTCCCTGGTATCGCTGGTACCAGCGCTCGAAGCAGGAAGCCTGGGAGCGCATGCTGCGCCTCGCCCTTCTTGACCCAGCCACCGACCCCGCGCGCCTTTACGTCTTCGGCATATCGGAAGGCGGATACGGCAGCCAGCGCCTTGCCTCGTTCTACGCCGACTACTGGGCGGCCGCAGGACCTATGGCGGGCGGCGAACCGCTCGTCAACGCGCCGGCCGAAAATCTCGCCCACACGCCGCTCTCGCTGCTGACGGGCGAGCGCGACCATGGCTTCTACCGCGAAAAGCTCACCCGCTACACGCGTGCCGCACTCGACAGCCTCGCCTCCCTCGCGCCCGGCTCCTACACACACCGCATTGAGCTGCAGCCCGGCCGCGGCCACGCCATAGACTACAGTCCCACGACGCCGTGGCTCGCACGTTTTCGCCGCACGGCGCAGCCACACGCCTTTTCGTGGGAGGACTATGAGATGGACGGCCGCCGTCGCCAAGGTTTCTACAACATAGAGGTGCTGTCGCGCCGCGACAGCACGGTGCGACAGCGCTACGACCTTGTGTGCGACAGCGCCGCCAACGCCGTGCGCCTCACCGTGCGCGACGTGGCGTACACCGTGACCGAGCGCGACAGCCTGTACGGCATCTCGCTCAAATGCGCCCGCACCTACACCGAGCCGGCCGGCGTGCGTCTGCGCCTCTACCTGAGCGACAGCCTCGTGTGTCTGTCGCGCCCCGTGCGCGTCTACGTCAACGGCAGCCTCGCCTACGAGGGCACGCTTTCCCGCAGCACGGAAGCCATGCAGCGCAGCGTAGCCCTTTTCCACGACCCCCTGCGCATATTCACCGCAGCCGTCGAAGTGGAGACAGGCAAGCCCTGAGCGGCGCCGCCGCGCCGGCAAATGCATTTGCCTTGGCTATAAGGAAAGAGGGGAAGCGCACACTGTGCGTTTCCCCTCTTTTGCTGTTTTGACGACAACGTCACGTGCGGCACTTCACAAGAAACGGGCAAAGCCCCACATCGCCGCTTGCAGAAAAGCCACAGAGACACGCAAGCGGCTTTGGGATATCAAGGAAACGGAAACAAAGCACTGCTCGCACAAAGCCCCGACATTTCCCGCCCCGTCCCGCCGCCCGCGCACGGCCAACAGACGGGAAGTCGTCCCCGTATCCTATCGCTTTTCCCCAAGCTCCGCTATCAAATCGTTGACTATGTACGTGTCGCTCATGAGGTGAAGCCCCATCTCGGGGTCATGGAGCGTGCGGCACACGTCGGAGTCGTAGAAAAGCTCGAGTGCCCTGTCGTTCGGGATGCCGAGCGTATCGGCAAGCTGAGCGACGATGCGGGCTATTTTGTTCCAAAGCAAGAAATCGAGCATAGCTATATTCTTTCGCTCCGCAGGAAACGCAGACAGCGGTCTGCCACGTCCTGCGAGAGAATGCAAACTTGCCGGTTGGGCTTATGGTAAACAAGCTGACGGAGCGTATGCGCGACATCGGCGTACCCATTGACATAAGCCTCGACGGCATCAATAACGCGGTCGTCCGCCACTCCCCCTTCTATCACGTCATAGCCCCTCCACGGCTGCCGCCCTGTACGGCTGTCGACGATAAAGTCAAGCCAGTCCCGGTCGTAAGCGTCAAAACGCCTGAGGCAGCAGTTATCCGGAAGCGCAAAAGCGTATACGTTCACCACCGCATCAAGCGAGCGGCGAATGGTCTTTATACGCGTTGCCCAACGTGATGCTTGTTCGCTATAAGGCGTTAGGTAGAAGCCGGGACCAAAGTCCAGGTCTTTCCGTCCCACGCCCACCAGCGGACGCTGCACCACGATGTCCGAACCGTGATAGAGTATAACCTCTTCCATCTACTGGTTTTTTTCCCAATTGCGCAACGCCTCCACAACATCGGCAGCCACCGCCGCGCGGCTCTGCGTGTGCAACGTGTCGTAGCAGTCGTGAAGAAGACTCTTCACAAGCCCCACGCGCTCGAGCCGACGTCTCATCTCCCACGGCGCGATGCCCATCTCCTTCGCCGAGGCTTCTATCGCCGTCACGACGAAAGCCAGCCGGTCGAAGTCCGCCGGGCGGTTTGTTAGGATATCCTCCATAGGCACGAGTTTTTCATAAAGACGGGAATGCCCCCGAAAGGGACAAAGCCAATGCAATATTAGGAAGAATGTTTGACCCCACCGCCGCCCGCTGCACACAATCAGCCAAGCCCCGTCCCGCCGCACTCTCCTTTTCCGCGCCGTCAGCAAGCCCGCAGGGGCGTACCGATATCCCTTTCCGGACACTCGGCGGGAGGGGGCAAAACGCCGCAGAGGGCGCGAAAAGGGGCTTTACGGCAATGCGGCGGAGAAAAATGGGGGCGCGAAACGGGATACGACACGGGGAAAAGACGTACATTTGCAGTACTAACACGCAATAATTATATATAAGCGCACCGCCGCGCGTACACGCGCATACAAGGCGGGCGCAGGAAAACAGATACGATGGTAGCAGACGAAGACCGGATTATAAAGGTGAACATAGAGGAGGAGATGAAATCCTCCTACATTGACTACTCCATGTCGGTGATTGTGGCCCGTGCCCTGCCCGACGTGCGCGACGGCTTCAAGCCCGTGCACAGGCGCATTCTCTTCGGCATGATGGGGCTCGGCATCACGCACGACAAGCCGACACGTAAGTCGGCCCGTATCGTGGGTGACGTGCTCGGTAAGTATCACCCGCACGGCGACAGCTCGGTGTACGGCGCGTTGGTGCGCATGGCACAGGACTGGAGTATGCGTTACCCGCTCGTAGACGGGCAGGGCAACTTCGGCT
The DNA here is from genome assembly GCA_963651485.1 of Alloprevotella sp. GTDB lineage: Bacteria > Bacteroidota > Bacteroidia > Bacteroidales > Bacteroidaceae > Alloprevotella. The sequence goes on from CAVJPT010000011.1 coordinate 10,449, forward strand.
CTATGGACGGCGACTCGGCAGCAGCCATGCGTTACACCGAGGCACGCCTCTCGCTTGTGGGCGAAGCCATGATGCAGGACATCGACAAGGAGACCGTCGACATGGCCCGCAACTTCGACAACACGCTTGACGAGCCGACGGTGATGCCGACGCGCATCCCCAACTTCCTCGTCAACGGCGCGAGCGGCATCGCCGTGGGTATGGCTACCAACGTGCCGACCCACAACCTGGGCGAGGTGATTGACGGCTGCGTGGCGTACATCGACAACCCCGACATTACCGTCGAGGAGCTTATGGGCTACGTCAAAGCTCCCGACTTCCCCACTGGCGGCTACATTATGGGCTTGCAGGGCGTGCGCAGCGCCTACGAGACGGGGCGCGGACGCGTCGTGATGCGTGCACGTACGGAGATAGAGAGCGGCGACCAGCACGACACCATCGTGGTGACGGAGATTCCCTACGGAGTCAACAAGGCAGAGCTCATCAAGTACATCGCCGAACTGGTAAACGACAAGCGCATAGACGGCATCTCCAACGTAAACGACGAGAGTGACCGCGAAGGCACGCGCATCGTGGTGGACGTGAAGCGCGACGCCAACGCCAACGTGGTGCTCAACAAGCTCTTCAAGATGACGTCGCTGCAGACGTCCTTTGCCGTAAACTGCATCGCCCTTGTGCACGGACGTCCCCGTCTGCTCATCCTGAAAGACTGCATAAAGCACTTCGTGGAACACAGACACGACGTGGTGATACGCCGCACGAAGTTTGACCTGCGCAAGGCACAGGAGCGCGCGCACATACTCGAGGGCCTCATCATCGCTTCGGACAACATCGACGAGGTGGTGCGCATCATACGCGCCTCGCGCACGCCGCAGGCCGCCATAGAAGGCTTGATGGAGCGCTTCGGCCTGGACGAGATACAGGCAAAGGCCATCGTGGACATGCGCCTCTCCCAGCTCACCAACATACAGCAGGAGAAGCTGCACATGGAGTACGAAGAGCTTGAGAAGAAGATTGCCTACTACGAGCAGATACTCTCCGACGACGAGCTCTGCCGCAAGGTGATGAAGGACGAACTCATAGAGGTGAAGGAAAAGTACGGCGACCCGCGCCGCACGGAAATTCGCCTCTCGAGCGAGGAGTTCAACCCCGAAGACTTCTACGCCGACGACGAGGTGGTAATAACCATTTCGCACCTCGGATACATAAAGCGCACGCCCGTAGCCGAGTTCCGCGCACAAGGACGCGGCGGTGTCGGCTCAAAGGGCGGCAGTACGCGCGAAAGCGACTTCATCGAGTACATCTACCCCGCCACGATGCACAACACGATGCTGTTCTTCACGGCAAAGGGACGCTGCTTCTGGCTCAAGGTGTACGAGATACCCGAAGGGGCTAAGAACTCCAAGGGACGTGCCATACAGAATATGCTCAACATTGAGCCAAACGACTCCATCAACGCCTGTCTGCACATACGCAAACTCGCCGACGCAGACTTCTGCAAGTCGCACTTCGTGATATTCTGCACCAAGCAGGGAATCATAAAGAAGACCTCGCTGGCAGACTACTCCCGCCCCCGCGCCAACGGCGTAAACGCCATCAACATACGCGAAGACGACCGCGTGGTCAGCGTAGTGCTTACCAACGGAGAGGACGAGCTGATGATTGCCAACCGCAACGGACGCGCCATACGCTTCAACGAAAGCGCCGTGCGCGCCATGGGCCGCACCGCCACGGGCGTACGCGGCATACGCCTTGACGAAGACCAGCCGGACGAGGTTGTAGGCATGATTTGCGTACACGACCCCGAGCGCGAAACCGTCCTCGTAGTGAGCGAGAAGGGACTCGGAAAGCGCAGCGCCGTGACCGACTACCGCGAGACCAACCGCGGCGGAAAGGGCGTGAAGACACTCAACGTGACCGACAAGACGGGACACGTGGTGGCCATCAAGACGGTGACGGAGGACGAAGACCTGATGATCATCAACAAGAGCGGTGTCACCATCCGCCTGAAAGTGGCCGACGTGTCCATGCAGGGACGCGCCACGCAGGGCAACCGCCTCATCAATCTCGAGAAGCGCAACGACGTGATTTCGAGCGTATGCCTCGTTTCTACCGAAACAGAGGAAGACGAGACCGAAGCCACGGAAGAAGGCACGGACAACACAGCCGAAGCACCCGCAACGGGCGACACGGGAAACGTGACGGACGCGACGGCTGACAACAACGCGGACGGCGCGGACAACGATGCCGCCGGCGAAGACAACGAATAAAAGCACTCTAACAAACCCATACAATGAAACGCATCATCCTATGCCTCGCCGCTCCGCTCCTCGCAGCGGGTGCGATGGCTCAGAACTCCGCCGTATACAAGGCGCAGGACCTGATACAGAAAAACGAAATCACGCAGGCCGAGCAGGTACTCGAAGAGGCCATTGCCAACCCGAAGACCACGAAGTTTGCGCAGATATACCAGCTCGCCGGCACCGTGCAGCAGCGCATCTTCAATCCGCAGCTCCTCCGCGCCGCCCAGCAGCTCCCCTTCGACACTTTGGCATTCTGCACGCACCTCGACAAGGCGGTGGAGTACTTCACCAAGAGCGAGCAGTCCAACCAGGCTCCAGACGCAAAGGGAAAGGTGAAGCCCGACGCCAAGATTTCGTTCATGAACAAGCAGTACATTACGCAGATGCTTGACTACTACAACTACGCAGGCATGTTTATGAACGCAGCAGGAAACAAGGACAAGAGCGTGGAGTACTTCCAGAAGTACGCCGAGATGCCCCGCAACGTGGTATTCACGCAGAACGAGACCGACTCCATATACGCCGCGAAGAAGCAGAACTATCAGCAGACGCGCCTCAACCTCGCCTACCTCGCCTACCAGTCCAAGCAGTGGGACAAGGCCATAGCCGCCTGCGACGAAGCCCTGAAAGACACGATGGGCACGCACGACCTTTACGTGATAAAGATACAGGCTCTCGGCGAGAAGAAGGACTCTGTGGCTTGGCAGAACACCCTCGCAGAGGCTGCACAGCGCACCGGCAGCCAAAACTTCTCGCAGACGCTGCTCTACTACTATATGCAGAACAACAAGGTGGCGGACGCCGAAGCACTGGCACAGCGCATGGTGACCGAATCCCCGGACAACAAGGCATCCTGGTTTATGAAAGGCGCGATAGAGCTTAACGTGAAGAAAGACTACGCCGGCTCGCGCGAAAGCTTCAAGAAAGCCCTCGCCATCGACCCCGACTACCAGGAGGCTCTCTACAACATGGGCACGGCATACCTTAACGAGGTGTTTGAAGTAAGCCACTCCGGCAAGTTCAAGTACATCGGCACCAACCGCGCCATCACCGGCAAGAAGTCTGACGGCTCTTTCCAGCGCAACAACGCCATATACGAGAAGGAGCTGGCCACCGTGCGCCAGTACTACAAAGACGCGCTGCCCTACTTCGAGCGCCTGCGCGAGCTGGCTCCCGACAACACGCGCCTCTGGGTTTCCCCGCTGCAGAACGTCTACTCCAGCCTCGGCATGAAGGAAAAGGCTGACGAGATGGACAAGATACAGGACGAGGCCAACAAGGCCGCAGCCGCGCAGTAAGCAAGGCGCATGCCTTGGCGCACAACGCCGACACGCCACCAAGCCAAAGCAAGAAAGACAATGCCGTGAACGGCAAAGCAAGACACACCAAGGAGGTCTCATCCCCGCCGCAAGGCGCGGATGGGGCCTCCTTACACGAAAAGAAAGGCATCTGCCGAAAAGCACGCCCCTAACACCAAGAGACAGACAATGGCATCTCTTACAAAAAGACTGGCACTCGCTCTCCCGCTCGCACTCGCCGCGACGGGATGTTTCGGACAAAAGGAGTTCAAGCCTATAAAGTCCGCCCTCAAAGAGCGCAACTACGCCGAGGCACGCCAAAAAGCCGACGCACTGAAAGCCGACACCCTCTGGCGGGACAACCTCGACCTTTGCGAGCTGAGCATACGCGCCGACAAAGGCCTAAACGATATAGAAAACACTAAAGCATACCTGCGCAAAAGCTACGACACGCTGCAGTTTTACTCCACCACACGGCACATCATAGAAGAGTGCGCGCACATTGACAGCATACTCCGCCGACAAGGGAAAGCCAACGACAAGAACAGCATCTACCGCCGCGCCTGCGCCACCGTGCAGCAGTACGCCCCCAACCTGAATTCCGCCGCACGCTACCTCTACAGCCGCCAAAAATACGCAGAGTCCCTGCCCTACCTGCGCCTCTGCATCGAACTGCCCGCCGACACCTTAGGCCACGACGCGAAGATCGGAAATTTCTTCCCCGCCCACGTGACACGCGGCAACGCAGCCTTACACCTCACCGCAGCCTACCGCTGCGGGGCGTACGCAGAAGCCACACGCTACCTCGCCACCGCCATTGAGGAGAAAAAGACACGTCCGCTCGTCATAGAGTGCGCCGCCCTCTCCTACGAAGCACTCGGCGACACGGCACGCTACCGCAAGTGGACGGAAAGGGGCTGGGAGGAGTTTCCCGCACAACCGGCGTTCTACACACGCCTCACGCATTATTATACCGAGCGCAACGATTTCGCCACAGTTCTCTCCCTCGCAGAGCGGCAAGCCGCAAGGGACAGCGCAGACACAAAGGCAATGGCGGCACGCACAATGGCTCTATTCCACCTCAACCGCCTTGACGAGTGCGCAGAAAACGGGCTCAAGCTCATCGCCGCCGACAGCACAGCCGCCGAAGCATACTACTACACCGGCGCGGCGTATGCCGGCAAAGCCCTGCAAGTGACCCTGCCCGACAACATCAACTCGCGCTCCTACCGCACGGCGGTGAAACAGCAAAAGCAACTGTACGCCACCGCTGTGCCTTACCTCGAGCGCTACCGCCAGCTTGCCCCAGACGACCGCAAACGCTGGGCACCGCTCCTCTACAAAGCTTACTTCGCGCTCAACAAGAGCGGGAAGTTTGAGGAAATGGAGAAAATACTGAAACAATAAGCCACGCGACCGCAGCATGCTACGCCCTCTTCCCCAAAACAAAGGCTGAGGAATACGAAACCCAAGCATTCGGGCGCGAAAGCACAAGGCAAGGGACACAAGCCCCAAGCCCGACACCATAAAGAGCAAAGAAACGATGAACCCGCTACTGACAACTTTCCACACTCCACACGAAACCATCCCCTTCCCCGCAATCTCCGTGAAAGACATTGAGGAGGCGATAAAAGAAGGAATGGCACAGGAGAAAGCGGAAATAGAGAAGATAAAGGCAAACCCCGCCTCCCCCGACTTCGAGAACACCATCGCCGCACTGGAAAAGAGCGGAGCAACGCTCGAAACCGCCACAACGGTGATGTACAACCTCCTGAGCGCAAACACCTCCGACGAGCTCGAAGAAACAGCCAACCGCCTCAGCCCTGTCCTTGCCGACCACGGCAACGACATAATGCTCGACGCTACGCTCTTCGGCCGCGTGCGCTCCGTCTACGAGAAAGAGCACGACACGCTGCAAGGCGAAAAGCTCATGCTCTTGGAAAAGACGTACGAAGGCTTTGAGCGTTCGGGCGCAACGCTTGACGAGGAGAAGAAGGCGCGTTTCCGCGAAATCAGCCGCCGTCTCTCGCAGCTCTCGCTGCAGTTCTCGCAAAACGTCCTCAGCGACACCAACGCCTTCACCCTGCACGTCACCGACAAGGCGCAACTCTCGGGACTGCCGCAGATGCACATTGACACCGCCGCCCAAGAGGCAGCGAAGCGCAACGCGGAAGGATGGATTTTCACCCTTAAAGCTCCGAGCTACGTCCCGTTTATGACCTATGCAGACAGCCGCGAGCTGCGCCACAAGCTTTACATGGCATACAACACGCGGTGCACGCACGGCGACAAGGCGGACAACTTTGCCGTGGTGCGCGAGCTGGTGGAACTGCGCGGCGAGAAGGCGCGGCTGCTCGGCTACAAGCATTACGCCGACTACGCCCTGCGCCGCCGCATGGCGGGCGACACAAAAGCGGTGGAAAGCCTGCTCGAAAGCCTCATAGCCGCCTACAAGCCGCAAGCGGAGAAAGAAGTGGCGGCAGTAGAAGCGCTGGCACGCGAAACGGAAGGGGCAGACTTCTGCTTGCAGCCGTGGGACTTTGCCTATTTCGCGCAAAAACTGAAAAAGCGCGAGTACGATTTTGACCCGGAATGCCTGCGCCCGTACTTCGAGCTGTCGCGCGTAAAAGAGGGCGTATTCGCCCTGGCAAAGCGTCTGTACGGCGTGACGATAAGTCCCGCGAAAGACATTCCCGTCTACCACCCCGAGGTAGAGGCTTACGAGGTTGCGGACACGGACGGCAGCTTCCTCGCCGTATTGTATATGGACTTCTTCCCGAGGGAAAGCAAGCAAGGCGGCGCATGGATGACAAGCTACCGCGACGAACACTGCGACGCCCCCTACGCGCAGCCCGTCACAGCGGCCAACTCAGTACGCCCCCACGTGAGCGTTACCACCAATTTCACCCGTCCCACAGACGAAAAGTCCGCGCTGCTCACACTCGGCGAGGTAGAGACACTGCTGCACGAGTTCGGGCACGCACTGCACGGCATCTTCGCCATGACCCGCTACGCCGCGCTAAGCGGCACTTCCGTCTTCTGGGACTTCGTAGAACTGCCGTCCCAATTTATGGAGAACTACGCAAGCGAGCCGGAATTTTTAAGTACATTTGCCCGACACTATCAGACGGGCGAACCGCTCCCTGCGGAGTACGTCGAACGCATACGCAAGAGCCGCAATTTCAATGCGGCTTACGCTTGTATGCGCCAAGTCTCTTTCGGACTTCTGGACATGGCATACTATACCCAGACCGCCGCTGCCCCCGCCGACATCCGCGCTTTCGAGCGCGAGGCGTGGCAGGAAGCGCAGTTGCTGCCGCAGCCCGAAGAGTGCTGCATGACGGTGCAGTTCGGGCACATTATGTCGGGCGGGTACGCCGCCGGATATTACAGCTACAAGTGGGCTGAGGTGCTGGATGCAGACGCTTTCTCGCTTTTCAAGGAGAAGGGAATTTTCGACCGCGCGACGGCGCATAGCTTCCGCGACAACGTCTTGTCGAAAGGCGGCACGGAGCCGCCGATGGAGCTGTATACCCGCTTCCGCGGCAAAACCCCGTCCATCGACGCGCTGCTCGCCCGCGACGGCATCAGCAAATAAAAGCAGTAAAGAATGACGGCAAACGAAAAGGCACGGCTGCTCGACCAGCGCTACCTGCGCATGGCCCGCATTTGGGCGGAGAACTCCTACTGCCAGCGGCGCAAGGTCGGAGCGCTCATCGTCAAAGACAAGATGATTATCAGCGACGGCTACAACGGCACGCCCTCGGGCTTTCCCAATGTGTGCGAGGACGCGGAAGGGCTGACAAAAGCCTATGTGCTGCACGCCGAAGCAAATGCCATCACAAAGATAGCCCGCTCGGGCAACAACTCGGACGGCGCGACGCTTTACGTCACCGATGCCCCGTGCATAGAGTGCGCCAAGCTCATCATACAGGCCGGCATCAAGCGCGTCATCTACGCCCGCAGCTACCGCCTCACCGACGGCATCGACCTTCTCCGGGAGGCTGACATAGAGGTGCAGCAGATAGAGCCGGGCGACACGCAGGCGGACTGACTACGTTCTGCGGCAAAGCGAAGCCCCGCACCGGAAAGCCGGCGCAGCACTCCGCAGGACAGGCGGGAGCACCGGCGGGGGCAGCCAAAACACATCGCCGTCCAGTCCAGCCACACGCCGTAACGCGCGGGATAAGGCGCAAAGCACACGCAAAGTCTGTCCCGTTTCCGCGTATATATAATAAGGAGTATCCCGAAAAGGCGCAAGCCGCCCTTTCCTAACACCGCCGGCAGAGAGAAAAAGGCCGGCTTCTCAGATGAAGAGAATATACAAAAACCGCCTTGTCCCCCTATTCGTATCGCTTGGCGTCGTCGTGGGCATCCTGCTCGGCAGCTTCTTCGCCAACCATTTCTCAGGGAAACGGCTCAGCATAATAAACAATTCGAGCAACAAGGTAATAGACCTCTTCCACCTCATAGACGACCAGTACGTAGACTCCGTCAATCTGCCCTCGCTCGTAGAGAAAGCACTGCCGCAGATACTCCGCGAGCTCGACCCGCACTCTACCTACGTGAGCGCGGCAGACGTGGAGTCATCCATGCAAGAGCTCAAAGGCAGCTTCTCGGGCATCGGCGTGCAGTTCACCATCTACAAAGACACGATACGCGTGGTGAAAGTGGTGAAAGGCGGTCCGTCGGAGAGCGTGGGGCTTAAAGCCGGCGACCGCATCACCGTCATCAACGGCAGCACGTACACCGGCGACAGCATCACCAACGACGGGGCGATGAAGCGGCTGAAAGGCCCGAAAGGCTCGGAAGCGAAACTCACCGTGATACGCGCCGGACTGCCCCGCCCGCTCGCCTTTACCGTCACACGCGGCGACGTGCCGGTGAAGACCGTCACCGCCGCTTACATAGTTTCGCCCGAGACGGGCTACATACGCGTCGGGAGTTTCGGCGACACCACCTACGCGGAGTTTCTCTCCGCCCTTGCCCGCCTGCAGACCGGTGGCTTCAAGCGGCTCATCATTGACCTGCGCGGCAATCCCGGCGGATATATGGAGACTGCCGTGCAGCTTGCCAACGAGTTTCTGCCCCGCAACTCCCTGATAGTATACACCGAGGGCCGCAAGTCGCCCCGCAAGGAATACCGCACGGACGGACGCGGCGCATACCAGGACATGCCGCTCGTCGTGCTTGTGGACGAAACCTCTGCATCGGCGAGCGAAATTTTCGCCGGCGCAATTCAGGACAACGACCGCGGCACCATCATCGGCCGGCGCAGCTTCGGGAAAGGACTGGTGCAGGTGCCCATCGAATTTCCCGACGGCTCTATGCTCCGCCTCACCACAGCACGCTACTACACCCCCTCAGGGCGTTGCGTGCAAAAGCCCTACAAGCCCGGCGAAGACGAGGAGTATGAGGCCGAGCTGCTGCTGCGCGCCGACCACGGCGAGTACCTCAGCGCCGACAGCATACGCACGAGCGGCGAGCAATACCACACACGGCTCGGGCGCACCGTGTACGGCGGCGGAGGCATAGTGCCCGACATCTTCATACCGCGCGACACGACAGGCGTGACCGCCTACTTCAAGGAGGCCTACTTGGGCGGGCTGCTCTACCGCTTTGCCTACGAGTATGTCGACAAGCACCGCAAGGAGACCGCCGCTTTCACCGGCTACGCCGACGTAGTGAAATGGGCGGGCAAGAAAGACCTTGTAGAGGAGTTTGCCACGTTTGCCGCCAAAGCCGGACTCAAGCGCCGCAACCTCATGATACGCGTCTCACGCAAGCGCATGTACGAGCACATCATGACGGGCATCATCTCCGACCTGCTTGACGACGGCGACGCTACCGAGTACGCCAACCTCACCGACCCCGCCGTACTCCGCGCCGTACGCACGCTGCAAGACGGCGAAGCCTTTCCCAAGCCCGCTGCAAAAGGGGGCGCAAAGAAGACCGCCGCACGCTCCGGCATCTTCCAGCCCGCGCCTTTCTCCCTTGCCATGGCCGGCATATCGCGCCGCGCCGACGAGTGGATGGCACAGCCGGCACTTGCCCACGCCCTCAGCGGGAAAGGGTACAGCAACAGGGAAAACATCTACGCCCTATGTCCCTCGAAGAAGAGAAACGCCGACTGCGCGCGCTCGTAAAGAGTCGTGTCGCGGCTATGGGCGACCAAGTCCGCCGCCGCGAAAGCATCGAAGCGGTGCGGCTCATAGAGGACAATCCGCACTACCGCGCCGCCCGCACGGTGTTGCTGTTCCATTCCCTGCCTGACGAGCCAGACACGCACGCCCTCATTCGCCGCGCCGCACGCTCCAAGACCGTGCTTCTTCCCGCCGTGAAAGAGGACGGCACACTGGAGATACGCCGCTACTGCGGTACAGACGACACACTGCGTGCCGGAGCCTACGGCATACAAGAGCCGCAAGGCGGACTCTACGACACGCTTGAAGAAATAGACTTCATAGCCGTACCGGGACGCGCCTTCGACCGCGCCGGAAACCGCACGGGACGCGGAGCGGGATACTACGACCGCTTTCTCTCGCAGCCGCAGCTCGCGAGGGCGTACAAATGCGGCGTGTGCTTCTCCGTACAAGTGACAGAGAGCGTGCCGGCGGGAAAGCACGACATGCGCATGGACGAGGTTGTCTCCCCGAAGAGTGAGCGACATGGAAAACAAGGTTTTTAAAACAGTCCCCTACTCCCCTTCCGCCAAGACGGACTGGGACAAGGCGGCGGCGGCGGCACGGCAGCGCACTTTCCTTTTCCGGAGAGACTATATGGACTACCACGCCGACCGCTTCAAGGACGCGTCGCTCTTGCTCTACGACACAAAAGGACGGCTGCTCGGCCTCTTGCCCGCCAACGTGTCCTACTGCGACGCGCACCGGGTGGAAACGCACGGCGGACTGACTTTCGGCGGACTGCTCACCGCTGCAGACTGCGGCACGGCGGACTGTATGGCAATGCTCGACGCTGCAGCCATGCACTATGCCAAAGCTGGCTTCACGACGATGCTCTACAAGCCCGTGCCGCACATCTACCACAGCCCTGCAGCCGAGGAAGACCTATACTGGCTTTTCCGCCGCGGGGCGAAACTCGTCACGCGCAACGTTTCCACCGTCGCCCCGCTTGACGGGAAACCTCAATACAGCACGCTGCGCCGGAGAAAAATACGCCACGCCGAAAAGCAAAGCCCCGCGCTGCGGATGGCGAGCGGCGCAGAATGGCTTCCCGCCTACTGGGACGTGCTTGAGACGGTGCTGAAAGAACGGCACGGGGCAAAACCCGTACACACGCTTTCGGAGATGCAGCGCCTCGCCGCACTCTTCCCCGAAGAGATACGACTGTACGCCGCCGTACAACCCGCAGGAAACGGCGCGGGCGAAGAGAAAATCTTGGCGGGCTGCGTGGCATACCGCTCGCCGCTCGTGGCGCACATGCAATACATAGCCTGCTCGGACGCGGGATACGCTTGCTGCGCCCTTGACTGGCTCTTCGACAAAGTGGCAGAGGCAGAAAGGCTAGGACAGTACCCCGCACGCCTTCTCGACTTCGGCACGTCCAACGAAGAGGGCGGACGGGTGCTGAACGAGGGGCTGATTTTCCAGAAAGAGGGCTTCGGCGCGCGTGCCGTATGCTACGACCACTACTTGCTGAGCCTCGGCTGACGCTCCGCGCGTGCGGGATTAAGGCGCACGCCCCCCCCGAAGTACCCAACCAAGAAAAAGACAAAACGAGATATGACATTAGACGTATTGATATGCTCGCTCAACAAGGGCATCGTGCGCGTGCAGGACGTGCTGCTCCCTCCCGAGGAGGGTCTGCGCTATATCGTTTCCTACCAGTACACCGACGAGCGCTATCTTGACCTCATCCCCGCCGTGCTGCGCGAGCGTGCCGACGTAGAGCTCTACACCTACGCCGGGCAGGGCCTTTCCGCCAACCGCAACCTCGCGCTCGAAAAGGCGAAAGCCGACCTCGTGATGTACGCCGACGACGACTCGCACCTGCTTCCCGGCACGCTCGAAACGGTGAGCACGCCCTTCAAGCAGAACGAAAAGCTCGACGTAGCCTTTTTCTGCGCCAGCACCTACACGGGCAAGCCGCTCAAGAAGTATCCGGACGAAAGCTTTGACCTGCTCGCCGCGCCGAGCGACTACACCGTTTCGGCCCTTGAAATGGTGTGCCGCCGCACCAGCGTTCAGGGACGCATCCGCTTTGACGAGCGTTTCGGCTTGGGCACAAAGTTCCTCACCTGCGGGGAAGAGGAAATATGGATGGAGGACGCTTTCCGCACGGGGCTGAAGATGCGCTACTTCCCCACGAAGATAATCGAGACGTCCACGATGCTGAAAAAGTCCATGGTGTACGTAGACGCCGGCGTGCAGCGAAGCCGCGGCGCGATAGCCTACTACCTGCACGGATCCCGCGCCTGGTGGAACTGCCTGCGCTTCGCCATCCACGGCACCCGGAAAGGCTACTGCCATTTCTTCCCAATGATGCGCCACCTCACGGAGGGCATCCGCTATATGCAGCGCAACAAGAAATAAGGGACAAAATTCCCCTTTGCTCGCCACGGCATCCCCACTCCAAACGCCACCGCCGCTTTGCCTACGATAGAAGTGCTTTTCTGTACCATCGACGAGCGCATCGAGCGCATCGCCAGCCACATGCCGCCACGCGAAAACGGCGTGCGCTACCTTGTGTCGTGGCAGCAAAGCGCGGACTTTCTGGAGAAGAACGCCACGCCAGCCGTACCCGAAGCTATCGCCGGGCGGGACGACTTCGCCACTACCACACTGCGCGGGCGCGGTCTTTCCGCCAACCGCAACCACGCGCTGCTCCACGCGACGGGCGACTTGCTCGTCCTCGCCGACGACGACTGCACCTACCGCGCAGAGCATTTCGCCAATTTGCTGCACGCCGCCGCCTCGCTGCCCCAAGCGGACATCATTGTCCTTCGCGCCGAAGACACCGCCGGCCGCCTTTTCTCACACCCCTACCCCGCTCAGCCTACGCCCTACGCCAAGCGTCCCGAGGGGCTTTTCGCGTGTTCGTTCGAAATAGCCCTGCGCCGCTCGTCGCTGCCTCTTCCGCCGTTTGACACGCGCTTCGGCCTGGGCGCACCTTTCCTCAAATGCTGCGAGGAAGAGCTGTTTCTGCACGAAGCGATGAACGGAGGAAAAGCCGTCTGGCTCTATCCTGCCGCCATCGTCAGCACGTCTGCCATTACCACCGGCACGCGCTACGAGAGCGACCCCGCCGTACAACGATCGGTAGGCGCACTCCATGCCATTATACATGGGCGCACCGGGACCGTGCTTAGGGCTTTTAAGTACGCTGCGATGCTCCACGCTCCGCTTTCCGCAAAAGCCGCGCTTTTCTCCAATATGCTGGCAGGCTTATCCTACGTTTTGCACACGCCGCGCACCTAAGCCTATGGACATCTCCGTAGTAATCCCCTACCGCAACCGCCGCGAGTACATAGGCCGTACGCTCCAAAGCTTTCTCGCGCAGCCCTACCGTCCCCTGCATCTTTTCCTGGTAGACAACGGAAGCACGGACGGCACGGCGGACGTGTGCGCCCGTTTCGCTACCCGCTACTCGTCAAACGACTTCTGTGTGACGCTTCTCTCGCAACCGCGAAGCGGGGCAAGCGCTGCACGCAACGCCGGGCTGGCTCGGGTGGAAACCCCTTGGGTGTACTTTTTCGATTCGGACGACGAGCTTTCCCCCTCATTCTTCCCCGCCATCCGCCCCCTGTGCGAGGCACCGTGTCCACCGGACATGATAGCCTTCCCCACGCAGATGCGCTTCCCCGGCGGACGGCGCAAGACACGCGCCACGCTCGCCACCGCCTCTGCTTCGACGCAAGTGCTGTCCGGACATATTGCCACACACGGCATGGTATTGCGCACCGGTTTCCTGCGGGCTGCGGACGGCTGGGACGAAACCGCTTCCCAATGGGACGACTGGGAACTTGCCCTCCGTCTGCTTCTGCGCGGAGCGCGTGTGGCGTGGCTGCGCGACCGGGCATGGCACACCATACACCAGCACGCCGAAAGCCTCACCGGCACAAGTTTTTCCTCCACCTACGACGGACTGCACCGAGCCATGGCCATCGCGGCCAAGGACATCCGCACGCTTGCCCCGCTCCCCCGCCCTGCCGAAAGCCGCCATTGGCTGCAAAACAGCGACAGCACGTACCGCGCACTGCTTGCGCTCGCACTGCGTTCGGCAATCGTGGCGGGACACCTGCAGCGCGAGGGCGACAGCGCGCACGCTGCGGAAATGGCGAAAGAAGCCCGCGCATTATGCCAAGAGGCGGGCGGAGGACGCGCGGCACGCTTTGCCCTCTCCCTCTGCACACGCTACACCGCGCACGGCGGACGCGCAGCATGGCTTTTTGCGCTTCGGCTGCTGCCCCTGCTTCCAAGGGCACGCACAAGCGCTCTTTGAGCAAAATTCGTAGCTTTGCAACAGACAACACTCTAAAAGGCAGAACACCATGCGTCAGTCAGAAGAACGTTATATCAGCTTGCTCACCGACTTCGGATTCAAGCGCATATTCGGCACGGTTCCCAACAAAGACCTGCTGATAAACTTCCTGAACTCCCTGTTCGAGGGCGAACAGGTGATTACCGACGTGCGCTACCTGAACGGCGAACACGTTGGCGACATACACTCTGAGCGCAAGGCCATCTTTGACGTGTACTGCGAAAACGAGCACGGGGAGAAATTCATAGTGGAAATGCAGAACGCCTTCCAGCAGTTTTTCAAAGACCGCTCCTTGTTCTACTCCACATTCCCCATCCGCGAGCAAGCGCCAAAGATTTCCGACTGGAACTTCCGCCTCGAGCACGTCTACGTAGTGGCATTGCTCAACTACGACATGAAAGAGGAGGCGTTTGCCCCCGAAGACATCAGCCACGACGTAGGCCTGCTTGACAAGAAGACACACTGCGTATTCAACGACAAGCTTACTTTCAAGTATGTGGAAATTGCCAAGTTCGACAAAAAGGAAGACGAGCTGGAGACGCTCTTTGACAAGTGGCTCTACGTCTTGCGCAATCTCTCCCGACTTGACGGCAAGCCCGCCGCGCTTAAAGAGAAAATTTTCTCCCGCGTGTTTGAAGCCGCCGAGATTGCCCATTTCAGCAAATCCGAGCTGCACGAATACGAAGACAGCCTTAAAGCCTACCGCGACTTAAAGAATTCTCTGGACACGGCTATAATGCAAGGCGAAGAAAGAGGTATAGAGAAAGGCATCGAAATAGGCGTCGAGAAAGGGCGAGCAGAGGGACGCGCCGAGGGACGGGCAGAAGGACGGCAAGAAGTGGCAAAAGCCTTGCTAGCAAAAGGGCTGCCCATTGACCTTATAGCGGAAACCACCGAACTAAGCGCAGAAGAGGTGCAAGCGCTTGCCGACGAGGAATAGGCACGCTGCATAATAGCACAGCATCCGAAAGAGATTTGCAGTTCCCCGCCCTAAAAGGTGCAGAAGGCTCGTCCCTATAAGCATAGCCTCGCGCTTTTGTTTTTACAGAGTAAAGCCGATACAAGAATGTGCTACTAGGGGAGTTTTTGCCGAGCCGCTCAAGCGGAAAATCTGCTCCATTTTTCCCATTAAAAATCCCCTTTTTCACCAGAAAAGGGAACTTTTAATTTTAACATCTCAGGCAAGTGCCACTTGCAAAACGCCGGAAAATTTTGTATCTTTGTATAGAGGAAAGGAGGGATATGCAGCCGTGTATTCCTCCTTTCTTGCTATTACTGATTATCAAGCCCTTAGCGAGCAAGAAGTGTACATGTAGCCGCTCCGGGATGTACATCCCGGAGAAACGGAAACCGGCCTAGTCGAAATTCCAAGCCATCTAGCCAGGAAAAGCCCCCTTTTTCGCGTTCCGAAGTCCATCAGCGCAGCCACCAGGCGGAGTTTCCGACTTAAAAAAACATAAAGTTTGTTACTGGGAAACGGGCAAATATGCGCCACGATTTACCTTGCAAAACGTCCAATAGCACCCTGCACGCAACCACCCCAGACTCGACGTTTTTCGGACTGTACAAAAAAAATTGCCGGCATACTTCTTTGAGCCGCTTGCCATACTGCTGCAGGGTCCCGAAAATACCGAGCTATTGCAAGAAGCGTTTTCCTCATTCTCCCGCCATAGGACGTTTCACCATAGATACCGGCAAAAAGAGGATACTGCCCCGTACTTTTTCCACGCGATATACAATCAAAGCAAAGCCCCGCCCACAAGCACTGTCATCCCGCGAGGAATGCAAGCCCCAGCTTGTTGCGCATGCGGCAGGGTTGCCCCGCCTGTACCACCGAAATAGGCACCAGGGAAAGGATAATGAAGATTTTTACAAAAATTACCTATATGGGGGGGGGTAAATCGGCTACAATCACCAACTTTGAGGCGGAAAGGCGTATGTGTCCCACGGACAGGGGGACGCGTCCGCACAAAAACTAACCTTACATTTACCTTACTATGAAGGAAAAACGACTCTTCCCCACTTTACTGCGGGGAGCGGTCTCACTGCTGCTTCCCGGCATAATGTGGGCATTGGGCGGGAGCGCGGCGAACGCGCAAAGCGCCGACTACGCCGTCGCACACGGCGCGGACGTGAACATCACGCACGCCACCCACTACCCGAAAACGGTAAGCATCTACGGCACGCAGAGCGAAAAGCAAACTATCAGCGACATCGCCACAGCCCCGAAGTGCGCCGCCTATTTCGACAAGACCTCCACCGTGTTTGAGGTGAAGGCGGGCGACATCGTCACCCCCGACATGACCATCAACGGGAGCTGGATGCACGGCTACGTCTTCGTCGACTGGGACAACAGCAAGAGCTTCGAGGTGAATCTCACGGGCAACGGCCCTTACACGAAAGGGGACGGCAACGAGCTTATGTGCTGGTCGCTATACAGCAAGACGGGCGACGGCACAAGCGGCTACAACAGTGCCGGCGATGCCGTGAGCGGAGACATATCGCTTTCGCCGGGCACTTTCCGCGTGCCGGAAAACCTTGCCGTAGGCTCTACCTACCGCATGCGCTACGTCGTGCAATGGAACAGTACCGACCCCACCGGAGCCGGCGACAAATTCATCACCGACGGAGGCAGCATCATTGACGTGACGCTGAAAATCACGGGCAAGGCCGAGAACGTCACGCCCTACCCCATCGACGACTATACCGAGCCGCGCACAGACACGGAGCCTGACGCGACGGAATGGAACGCCATCGCCGACGGACTCAACGCCACGTGGGCAACGCGCGACACGCACTACCTCCTCCACCAAGTGCCTGCCGTAAAGCAAAAAGACGCGGCAACGCTGCACGCATGGAAAGGCGAGCGAGCCAACATCCTCGCCGTGCTTTACAGCAAGACTGCGCAGGGAAAAATGACCGTGCGCATGACCGAGTGGAAGAAAGACGGCACGGCGACAGGGGTGACAACCGCCGGCACGGCGCGTTTCGTCAACTATGTCATTACCGATGACTACGACGCTTGCGGCACGCACCCCACCACGCTCCCCACATGGCTCTCCGCTGACGTGATTGACCAGGACAAGGCACACGACGTGCCGGCTATGGAGACGCGCCCCGTATGGTGCACCGTCGAAGTGCCGCGCGACATAGAAGCCGGCGATTACACCACGTCGCTTGAAGTGGTGAACGCTGCCGGGGACGTGGTGAAGTCGCTTGCGCTCACCGTGAGCGTGGACAGCCACTCGCTCCCCGAGGTAAAAGACCAGAAGTTCCACCTCGACCTTTGGCAGCAGCCCTATTCCGTGAGCCGCTACTACGACGTCGACCGTTGGAGCGACAAGCACATCGAAGCTCTGCGCCCCTACCTTGCCGCCTTGGGCCGCGCCGGCCAGACTACCGTTTCTGCCATTATGTTCTACGAGCCTTGGGGCGCGCAGTCGCACGACAAGTTTGACCCAATGGTGCAGACCACGAAGAAGACGGACGGCACATGGGCCTACGACTACACCGTCTTTGACAAATACGTGGAGCTCTGCGCCGAGTACGGCATAGACAAGCAAATCAACTGCTTCTCCATGGTGCCGTGGGACATGTCCTTCCGCTACTGGGACGAGGCTTCGTCTTCCTACAAGACCCTTACCACCACCACAAGCGCGGACAACTACAAAGAGCTTTGGACGGACTTCCTCACGAAGTTCAAGGCACACCTGACGGAAAAGGGATGGTTTGACAAAACCAACATCGCCATGGACGAGCGTCAGGAGTCTGATATGCTGAACGCCTACAACATCGCCAATTCGCTCGGCTTCAAGATGGCTCTCGCCGGCAACTACCACTCCTCGCTCACCGACAAGCTGCAAGACTTCTGCGTGGCTTTGGGACAGGACAAGAAGTTCACCTCCGAGCAGCTCGCCTCCCGCAAGGCGAAAGGGCAAGTGACGACGTTCTACACAAGCTGCGCCGACACCGAACCCAACATATTCTCCAACTCCTACCCGGCCGAGGCGGCTTTCCTCCCGCTCTATGCAGCGGCAAACGGACTTGACGGATACCTCCACTGGTCGTTCATCAACTGGGACGAGCATCCGCTCACCGACAGCCGCTTCCGCCTCTTCGGCTCCGGCGACACCTACTGCTACTACCCCGGCAACCGCTCCAGCGTACGCTTCGAGCGTCTCATCGAGGGCATCCACCAGTACGAGAAGGTACAGATTCTCAAAGAAGAGTATAAGGACAACGCCGCCAAGCTCGCTATGCTTGACAAGCTCCTCAGCCGCTTCACCTCCGCCCCCTCCGGCACCGACTGCGCAGGGTATGTAAACGACATCGAGGATTTCCTCAACGGACTGGAAGTAGAAATTGACGAGCCCAAAGACGTGACCACGGGCTACTACCATCTTGTGAGCAAAGCCACAAGCCGCACAGAGAACCTATACAACAATGCATTCCTTTCGGGCAACACGTACAAGTTCACGCTGCAGTCTGACACGAAAGTGGAAACCAACAACGGCATCTGGCACGTCACCGTCAAAGACGGCGGCAAGCTGGGCGTGGTGAACGGAGACGGCCAGCCCATCGTGGCGGGCAAGAGCTACGCCAGCGGCATTGCCGGCTCTTTCTCCGAGCTCAACATAGGGCAGACCACCGATGCGGGCGAGTACCGCTACTACTACTTCACCGAAGCGCTCAACTGCAGCAACGGCGGCAGCTACTACAAGCTTAACGGCGTAGACTACCTCACCACATGGGCAGACGGCGGCGCAACGAAAGAGGACAACCTCTGGCGTTTCGAGCCTGCCGACACGGAGGGCAAGACGATATACACCGTCTCCGTCACGGGCGATGCCGACGCCTACGTTTCCTACAAGCACGGCAGCGTGACCGAAAAAGCCTTTGACGGCGGCTTCTTCCTCGCCGACGGCGACATCACCGCCTCCTCGCTTACGGCCGGCATACTCTCCGGCACGGTGACAAGCGCAAACATCAGCGTGGAAGGCAATACTATTAAGGTGACGGACATCGTCACGCCCGTTGCTCCCGAGAGCCAGGATCTCTTCAATACGAGCAAGGGCGACGGAGTCATCCCGCCCTACCGCATCCCCGGTGTGGCTGTTTGCCAAAACGGCCGTCTCATTGCCACCGCCGCACGCCTCGTTTGCGGCACTGACCCGGGCTTCGGACAAGTAGACGTGGTGTGCCGCACCAGCGACGACAACGGAGCGACATGGAGCGACATACGCGAAGTGGCGGTAGGCACGGGCAAGACGTCCGCCACCGAAAACTACTTTGACACGGCCTACGGAGACCCCGCCGTAGTGGCCGACCGCACCAGCCAAGAGGCGATAATCGTCGCCGTAGCGGGCTGCACCTACTACCCCAGCGCCAACACCACGCGCTCCAACCCCAACCTCGTGGCGCTCATACGCAGCCACGACAACGGCGAGACTTGGGACACCCCGACGGACATCACCGAGCAGGTGTACAGCCTCTTTGACGAGGGCACCGTTGTGCAGGCTGCCTTCGTGGCGGGCGGACGCATCTTCCAGAGCCGCATCGTGAAGACCGGCAAGTACTACCGCCTTTACGCCGCACTCTGCGCCCGTCCGGGCGGCAACCGCGTCATCTACTCCGACGACTTCGGCGCGACATGGCACGCTCTCGGCGGTGCAGACGCCCTGCCCGTGTCGGACGGCAACGAAGCCAAATGTGACGAGCTGCCCGACGGCCGCGTCATCATCACGAGCCGCACAAGCGGAGGCCGATACATGAACATCTACACCTACACCGACACCGAAAGCGGAGAGGGACAGTGGGAAGCAGCAGTGAAGTGCACCTTCCCCGGCTCAGGTCTCACGCCGGGCAAAAACGACTGCAACGGCGAGATGCTCATTCTCCCCGTACAGCGCAATAGCGACAAGAAGGACATGTACCTCGCTCTCCAGTCCATACCCACCGGCGACAGCCGCACCAACGTGGGCATATACTACAAGGAGCTTACCGACGTCACCGACCTCGACAAGGTGAAGAATTTCGCCCTTGACTGGAACGGCTTCTGCCAAGTAAGCAAAACGGCCTCGGCATACAGCTCTATGGACTGGCAAAAGGACGGCAACATCGGCTTCATCTGGGAAGAGACGCTCACGGGCTGGGGACAGCGCGCCAACCCCGTCACCACGAGTTTCCCCACGGGAGCCGGCACGCACAACTTTGACGGATACGACAATCTCTACGCGCCTTTCACGCTCGAGTACATCACCGGCGGGCAGTACACCATCAAGGCTGACGCATCGCGCGGAGCTTTCCTGAAAGACTATTTCGCCGCCTTGATGGACGCAAGCTCCACACTCTCCGACGACACCAAGGCACAGGTGAAAGCCGCCGCCGCCAAGCTCGCCGACGAGCCCACGACTTCGAGCATAGACCGCATCTACTCGCTCATAGCCGGCGAAACGCCTGCCGACCCGTGGGACGGCTATACGGTGACGCTGACCAACGTGCAGAAAGCCGGCGCAGAGTACGCGCTCTACGTAGACACGGACAGCAAACTGAAAATCTCCGCCTCCGCAGCCAAAGACCTCGGAGAGACGGCGCAGTTTGACTGCAAGAAGCTCACAAGCGGCAAGTACACTTTCTTCAATGCCGCCGCCAAGCGCTATATGATATGGCGCGCGGGCGACACGCAGGACTACGGCTACAACAGCAACATGGGCACGCTCGACAGCTACGACGCCACCTACTGCGACTGGTCGGTCAACGACGCAAGCGGCAGCATTGCCGACACCTACTACCTCGTGAGCAAGCGAAAGAACGGATCGACGGACGGTTCGCTCATCGTCATGGCAACGGGCGTGTTTGACGCATGGGGCGCGTCTGCCGGACTTTCCGACAAGTATTCCAACCTCTTCCGCATAGACGTGGTGGGCAAGACGGTTGGGATCTCCTCCGCCCAAACTGAGGTTTCCGCACGCCCGGCAGCCATATACGACCTCTCGGGCCGCCGCGTGCAGCGGCCGGGACGCGGCGTGTACATTGTAAACGGGAAGAAAATGGTATTCTGAACGACATCCCTGTTTCCGCCCCTCTTCCGCCGCCTCTAACACGGCGGAGCAAACGAGACGGAAACGACATCCAAAAGGCGGGGATTGCGCGAAAAAGGCGCAGTCCCCGCCTTCGTTATGCGAAAGCCTTTCGGGAGAAGCGGGGAAAGTGGCTAACTTTGCCCCGTCCGCACGCCCCGCGACACAAAGGGACGCAACAAGGACACCGCAAAAAAGGAAAGAAGAATGAAAGCAATGGTTTTCGCGGCAGGACTCGGCACGCGCCTCAAGCCGCTTACCGACACGCTGCCCAAAGCGCTTGTGCCGGTCAACGGCAAGCCGCTCATCGACATCACGCTCGAACGCCTCGGACGGGCGGGCGTGACGGAGGCGGTGGTCAACGTACACCACTTTGCCGACAAACTCGCCGCGCACATCGCCGCCCACGACTACGGCTTCCCCGTGCGCATATCCGACGAGCGCGAAGCTCTGCTCGACACAGGCGGAGGGCTGCGCAAGGCCGCCGCGCTGTTCGCCCCCGGAGACGACCCGATACTCATACACAACGTGGACATACTCTCCAACGCCGACCTCCCCGCCCTGCATGCAGCATGCGCCGAACGCGGAGACGACATCGCGCTCCTCGTGAGCGAGCGGCAGACGCAACGCTACCTGCTCTTCGACGACGACATGCTGATGCGCGGCTGGACCAACATTGCCACGGGCGAGGTGCGCAGCCCCTACCCCAGCCTGCGCACAGAGAGCCTTCATCGCCTCGCTTTCTCCGGCATACACTGCATCTCGCCGCGCTGCCTCGCAGAAATGGACGCTTTTCCGGAGAAATTCCCCATAATGGACTTTTACCTTTCCCTTTGCGCGCGCCTCGACATCCGCGCCGTGACGCAGCCGGGACTTCGGCTGCTCGACGTAGGAAAGCAAGACACGCTGCAAAAAGCGGAGGAGTTCGCCCAAAGCCTATGACAACGCATACGCAGACTGTGGAAACGGGAAGCGCAGACTGTGGAAACGGACGAGCTGTCTTTGAAAGCAAGGCCATTTCTGCACAGAAACGAAATTCTATGCCCAACGGCACTATGCGCCGATAAAAAAAGCGGCGCGGCATCTCCTTACGGCTGCCGCGCCACCTATCGTGGTGTTTAGTCTTTGTGTGTCCTGTTGCAAACTCCCCGCAGACACCGCCGGGGACAGTACGCGTCAGCTTGCCTGAGCAGCTGCCGCCCGCAGCTTGTTGAGCTGGCTGAGCAGCTTCTGGCACTTTACGCCCTCGCCGCGCTCCTTGCAGCGGCGTATGCTGTACTCCAGCATGACGATAGTCTCGTTGTTCTTCATCTTTGCGTCTTTTTTGGCCGCCGCGTTTCGGCGACCGGGATTGAACATCTCTTTTTCTAATACGCTGCAAAGTTAGCACGCTACGCCCCGGCGGCAAAGCAAGCATGCGGCAAACAGCCCTCTTGTCACCAACTTTTAGCAAATACGCCCGCGCATGACACTCCGCCTTGGCAAAAGCGGACGTTTGACGCAGCAAGTTAGGCGCAATTGTAGTAAGTTTGCAGTAGCGGGCGAGTGCGTGCAGCATACACAGAGCATGCCCGTTTACAAAGAAAAGAGACAAAGATGAAGACCTGCGAACTTACCATAAAATACCTCGTGGCGCGACCCGACGAACTTACCGAGCGCGACCGCGAACTCCTCGAAAAGGCGTGCGAGGCTACCGAGGGCAGCTACGCGCCCTACTCCGACTTCCACGTCGGCGCCGCCGTGCGGCTTGACAACGGCGCGGTATTCTCAGGCAGCAACCAGGAGAACGCCGCCTTCGGCGCGGGTACTTGCGCCGAGCGCTGCACGCTTTTCTACGCGCACGCCGCCCATCCGGAAGTGGGCGTGGAGGTGATTGCCATAGCCGCACGCGGACGCAGCGGCGACTTCACGAAGCGGGCAATTTCCCCGTGCGGCATCTGTCGCCAGGCGCTTATCGAGGCGCAGCAGCGGGCCGGACACCCCGTCCGCGTCCTGCTTTACGGCGCGGACGAGCTGCTTGTATTCGACAGCGTCAGCGCGCTTCTCCCTTTCCAGTTTGACGAGATAGTCTGAAGAGCGCGGCGGCACAGGAAAAAACGTTGCGGAGACTGCCCCGTCAGGCCTTTTCGTCCCGCAACACAATGCCCGTGTAGATGCGCCCGGAATGGATGCCGAGGCGACGGGCAGAAAAGAAATCGTCACTGTGCGTGTAGGTACACACGCCAGCTACCTGTATGTGTCCAAGCAAAACGCCCGCCTCTTCCAGAAGCGCGGCGTTGGCTGCCCACAAGTCTATGTGCGGCTTCCTTTTTCCGGCCTCGTCCGTCCGCATAGCCGGCCGCTCGCTCACAAGCCGCGCAGTGTCGAAACCCGCACGGGCGAAAGCCTCCACAACCTCGTCCCCCACCTCAAAGGCTTCGGCGGAAATGGACGGACCAATGACGCAGCGCACATCGGACGGACGCGTACCGCAGCACCCGACCATTTTCTCCAGCGTGCGCTGCACGATGCGCGACACAGTGCCGCGCCAGCCGGCATGCGCCGCAGCTGCCACGCGGCGTACAGGGTCGTAAAACAGCACGGGGACGCAGTCTGCCGTCGACACCCCTACGCACACGCCCGGACAATCCGTCACAAGGGCATCTACCCCATAAAGTTTTTCACGGCGGGCGGCAGCGTCAAGCGCGAGCAACGCGCCGTCTACACGCTCCACGCGGGCCGAGTGGGTCTGTCGCGGCAGTATGAGCCGTTCCCTCGCCACTCCCGCGCGACTGGCAAGCCACTGGGCGTCGCGCTCCACAAGCGCGGGGTCGTCACCGCAATAGTCCGTCACATTAAAACCGGCATACGCGCCCACGCGCCGCGGGTCGTCCTCGGCAAGCGCAAGCGGACTGCGGCGCGTAGTGGAAAAAGCGAGGATACCCGCGCGGGCATCCTCGCCAAAGTCGTAAGAAAGCAGCGTTGCCGCCTTTTCCTCTTCCATCACAGAGCGATATTCTTTATAAAAACAGGAAGAAAGACCGCTGTCCGCCCCATTTTCAGCAACCGGCCAAGGCAATACCTTGCCGCGCTGACGCGGGGAAAGGGCTAATCTTCCAAATCCTCTATGTCGTAAATCTCTTCATCGTCCTCGTCGCCGCCATCCGGCTCGATGTAGTCGTCGGTCCAGTCCTCGAAGTCGGCGGCAAGGAGCCCCGTGTCTCGGTCGCGGTGCACGATAGACCCGCCCTCGGAGACAGACTGCAGCTTGTTGCTCTCGCTGTTTAGCTCTTCCCAAAGAATGTCTTTGAGCTGCGTCAGCCCAAAGCCCGTCACGGCGGAAATGTACACCACGGGGAGATCGTCGGGAAGCTCGTCGCGCAGCATCTCCATAAGCTCGTCGTCGAGCAGGTCGCACTTGGTGACCGCAAGGACGCGGTGCTTGTCAAGCATCCCCGGCGTAAACTTGCGCAGCTCGTTGAGCAGGATGTTGTACTCACGCGCTATGTTGTCGGTATCGCCAGGCACCATAAAGAGCAGCAGGGAGTTGCGTTCGATGTGCCGCAGGAAACGCAGCCCGAGTCCCTTACCCTCAGCCGCGCCCTCTATGATGCCGGGGATGTCCGCCATCACAAACGACTTTCCGTCGCGGTACGCCACCACGCCGAGGCTCGGCTCCATCGTGGTGAACGGGTAATTGGCGATTTTCGGGCGGGCAGCCGAAAGAGCCGACACGAGCGTGGATTTGCCCGCGTTGGGAAATCCTACGAGTCCCACGTCGGCGAGAAGCTTCAGCTCGAGAATGACCATCATCTCCTGCATCGGCTCGCCGGGCTGCGCGAAACGCGGCGTCTGGTTGGTGGACGTGCGGAACTGCCAGTTGCCCAGTCCGCCGCGGCCGCCTTTGAGCAGCATCACCACCTGCCCGTCCTCCGCCACGTCGCAGATATACTTGCCCGTCTCTGCGTTGTAGGCCACCGTACCCGGCGGCACGTCGATATAACGGTCAGCGCCGTCGGAGCCGTGCGAGCAGCATTTTGAACCGTTGCCGCCGTTTCCGGCGAAGACATGCCGCTCGTAGCGCAGGTGGAGCAGCGTCCAGTAGTTGTGGTTGCCGCGCAGGTACACGTTTCCGCCGCGCCCGCCGTCGCCTCCGTCAGGTCCGCCGTTGGGCTGGTATTTCGCGCGGTGCAGGTGCATTGACCCGCGCCCGCCCTTGCCCGAGCGGCAGTATATCTTCACGTAGTCTACAAAGTTGCTCTCAGCCATTTTCGTTTCTTTCCTTGCTGTTTCGTGCGGCGCGGGCTTTCCGTGCCGCTGTGCCTTTTGAGTAAATCGCCGCTCCCCTAAGGCGAAGCCGCTGCGATTTGCCTCGCGCCGCCTGCCCTATTTAGCGGAAATATGGGAATTTGGGAACAGCGCCGCCCATGCGGCGTGCATTCTCAAATCCCCATATCCTATGCGTGCCAGCCGTACTTCCGCCGTGCGGATTAAAGGCTGTCTATCACGGCACAGAGTGCCTTGTTGATTTCTTCAAGCTCGCCGTATCCCTTCACAGCGTGGCGCTTGCCCTCGCCCTCATACCATGCGATGAGCGGAGCGGTCTGCGTGTGGTACACGTCAAGGCGTTTTTTGATGGTTTCGGCGTTGTCGTCGGCACGGCCGGACGTCTTGCCGCGGTTCACGAGGCGCTCCATGAGCATGTCCTCGGGCACGTCAAGCTCCAGCATGCCTGCCACTTCCGTTCCGCGCTCGGCGAGCATGGCCTTCAAAGCCTCAGCCTGCGGCACCGTACGGGGGAAGCCGTCGAATATCACGCCCTCGCAAGGGCAAAGCGCGTCGTAGGTAGACGCGAGTATGTCTATCATTAGGGAGTCGGGGATGAGCTGCCCTTTGTCAATGTAGGCTTTCGCCGTCGCGCCGAGCTCGGTCCCGTTCTTTATCTCCGCGCGTAGCACGTCGCCCGTGGAGATGTGGCGGAAGCCGTACTTCTTCACCAAAAGGTCGCTCTGCGTCCCCTTGCCGGAGCCGGGAGCGCCGAAAATCACGATGTTTTTCATCACTTGCAAGTATAGTTTAGTAGTTTGTGCCGAATTGTGCCGGGGCTAAGCTCAAGCTTTCCCACACGGAAGCCGGGCTATGCACAGCAAAGCCCAAGCCCCGTCCTCTCGCGCCATAGGGCGAACCGCCCAGAAGCCGTTTCCGCCCGTGCCGGCGCGCCGTCCCGCTTTACTCCACCACGGTGTAGATGCTGCGCAGGTTGCGCCCCTCGCCGTCGTAGTCGAGCCCGTAGCCCACGATAAAGTCGTTGGGAATCTCGAAGCAGCAGTACGGGATGTCGAGCTGCACCTTGAGGTTGCCCGGCTTGACGAGCAGCGCGGCGATGCTTACGCTCTTCGGGTTTTTCGCCTTGAGCGTGTCCAGCAGACTCACCATCGTCAGCCCAGAGTCTATGATGTCCTCCACAATCACCACGTCGCGCCCCTCGATGTCTTCCGAAAGCCCGATGAGCTCGCGCACGTTTCCCGTAGACTCCGTCCCGGCGTAGGAGGACATACGCACGAAAGTGATTTCGCAGGGAGTCGTAATGCCGCGGAGCAAGTCTGCAGCGAAGACAAACGAGCCGTTGAGCACGGCAAGGAAGAGCGGTTTGCGCCCGGCCATGTCAGCGTCTATCTGCGCCGCCACCTCAGCCACGCGCCGCATTATCTCAGCCTCGGGGATGGACACCTCAAAGGCCTTGTCCCGCACCTGTACTTTTTCCATAAAGCGTGATTGTAAGCAAAAGGGAGAGAAGCGGGAGCAAGCCCCCGTTTCACATTTTTTTGAGAAGCAAAAGTACAACAAAAATCGTACTTTTGCAGCCTATAAGCAAGCTTTGGATGATTTACCCGGATTTTTTTGAACGCAAGATTGGCTTTACCGACATCCGGACACTAC
This sequence comes from Alloprevotella sp., assembly GCA_963651485.1. Lineage (GTDB taxonomy): Bacteria > Bacteroidota > Bacteroidia > Bacteroidales > Bacteroidaceae > Alloprevotella. Next base: position 37,548 of record CAVJPT010000011.1, read on the forward strand.
TCAAGGGACGCTGCATGTCCACTCTCGGCACCGACTGGGTGGACAACCGTCTGCATTTCCTTACCGCCTACGGCGAAGTGCGCGAGGCGCTTGACCGCTATGCCGACTTCGCCCGCTTCTGCGCCGAGGGCGGGGACGAGATAGAGTGCGAGTTTTTCGACGTGCGCGAAGCATTGGTGCACGCCCGCCCCGAGCGCACCTATATGGAGGAACTTGACCTCTACAACCTCAGGCGCTCGCTCGCCACCGCCGCGGCCTTTGCAAAGGCTTTTGCCCGCACGGCCGACGGAGAAGACGGCACGCCCGCCACGGCGGCGGAAAGCGCGGAAGGCGAAACGGGAGAAGCGGACGGGAGCGCGGACGAGCCGGCCCGGCGCTGGCCTGCGCTGGCACGCATGGCGGAGGGCGTACTCTGCTTCCCCGACATCATACGCCGCATAGACGAGGTGCTCAACAAGTACGGCAAGGTGAAAGACACCGCCTCGCCCGAGCTGCTCACCATACGCCACCAGATAGAGACCACCACGCGGGGCATTTCCCACAGCCTGCGCTCCATCATCAGCGAGGCGCAGACGGCGGGCTACGTGGACCGCGACATTTCCCCCACCCTGCGCGACGGCCGTCTCGTCATCCCCGTTGCGCCGGCTTTGAAGCGCAAGATAAAGGGCATAGTGCACGACGAGAGCGCGACGGGAAAGACTGTCTTCATCGAGCCCACCGCCATCGTCGAGGCCAACAACCGCATACGCGAGCTCAAGGCAGCGGAGCGGCGCGAGGTGATACGCATCCTGCACGAGGTCACCGCAATGGTGCGCCCGCACATCACGGAGATACTCGACTCGCAGCTCTTCCTCTCCCACATCGACTACCTGCGTGCGCTGCACTCCTTTGCCGCCGCGTTCGGCGCATCGGTGCCCGCCCTCTCCGACGAGCCGCGCATTGACTGGGCGCAGGCGGTGCACCCGCTGCTGCAGCAGTCGCTCGCCCGCCACGGCGGCAAGATGACGCCGCTCGACATATCCCTCCCCGCCGGGGCAAGCATACTCATCATCTCCGGTCCCAACGCCGGCGGAAAATCGGTATGCCTGAAGACGGCGGGCCTCTTGCAGTACATGCTGCAGTGCGGCATGCCCGTCCCGGCCGGAGCTGCCAGCCACGCGGGCATATTTGAGGACATCTTCATAGACATCGGCGACGAACAGAGCCTGGAGGACGACCTCTCGACCTACTCCTCGCATCTGCTCAACATGAAGCAGATGATGCGCTCCGCCGGGCCGCGCTCGCTGCTCCTGATAGACGAGTTCGGCGGAGGCACGGAGCCGCAGATAGGCGGCGCGCTCGCCGAGGCGATACTGGACCGCTTCGTGCGTCTCCGCGCCTCGGGCATCATCACCACGCATTACCAAAACCTCAAGCACTTCGCCGAAAAAACGCGCAGCGTGGCCAACGGCGCCATGCTGTACGACCGTGCCAAGATGCAGCCGCTCTTCATGCTGCAGGTGGGCAATCCCGGCAGCTCCTTCGCCATAGAGATTGCGCGGAAGATAGGCCTGCCCGAGGAGGTCATAGCCCGCGCCGCCGAGATTGTGGGGCAGGACTACGTCATGAGCGACAAGTACCTGCAGGACATAGTGCGCGACAAAATGTACTGGGAGACGAAGCGGCGCAACATACGCGGAAAGGAAAAGCAGCTGGAGGACGAACTCGCACGCTACGAGCGCGAAATGTCTGCCCTGCGCGAGGAACGCCGCACCATAATTGCCGAAGCGAAGGAAGAGGCGAAACAGCTGCTGAGGAAGTCAAACGCGCTTATCGAAAACACCGTCCGCAACATCCGCGAAGCACAGGCGGAGAAAGAGAAAACAAAGGAGGCGCGTGCCGCCCTTACCGCTTTCCGCGAAGAAGTGGAGGCCAACGAGGAAGAGCAGGACCGCATCGCGCGGAAGATAGCCCAGATACGCCGCCGGCAGGAACGGCGCGGACAGGGCGACACGGCGAAGCGGCGTTTCCAGGCCGGACAGGAAGCGGCTGCCGCCGCGCTCTCGCAGAAAACGGCAAAAGGCTCTCCGGCACAAGGCGCGGGGAAAGGCACGGCTGCCGAACGTCCGCTCGCGGCGGGCGACTATGTGCGCATAAAGGGACAGAACGTGGTGGGCCGCATCGACAGCCTCAGCGGCCGCTCGGCACGCGTGCTCTTCGGCATGATGTACACGCAGGTCGACACGAAGCGGCTCGAGCATGCCGAAGCCCCCGCGCGGGAAACAGGCCCGGGCGAGGCGGCTACCTTCCTCGGGCGCGAAACGCGCGACGCCATGTACGAGAAAAAGCTGCACTACCGCCCGGAGATAGACATACGCGGCATGCACGTAGACGAAGCGCTGCAGGCGGTGTCTTACTTCGTCGACGACTCCATACAGCTCGAGCAGTCGCGTGTACGCATACTGCACGGCACCGGCACGGGCGCGCTGCGCGAGCTGGTGCGCAACTACCTCGCGACGGTGGCAGGCGTGCGCTCCTACCGCGACGAGCACGTGCAGTTTGGCGGCGCGGGCGTCACCGTGGCGGAGCTGGACTGACACGCCGCGCCGCCTTCGGGCAAGAAGCATAGGAAAATCCCGTCCGGGCGGCCGCCCGGACGGGATTTCGCGTCTATGCCGCCACGGAGCTTAACGGGTTTGTAACACGCCCGTCACAACAGCGAAACAGCCGGCGGATACCTTTGCGCGATTAAACAACGTCTGAGCATGAAACTCAAAACTGCAAAGAACTACGTGCCGCGCGACATCAGCTGGATGTACTTCAACCGCCGCATACTCCAAGAGGCCGACAAGCCCTCCGTACCGCTGCTTGAGCGCATCGGCTTCCTCGGCATATACTCCAACAACCTGGACGAGTTTTTCCGCGTGCGCGTCGCCACGCACAGCCGCATCGCCGAGTGCACGGACAAAGCTCTGCGCGCCGAGCAGGAGGAGTCGATCGCCCTGCTGCGCCGCATCGGGAAGCTGAACGCCGCCTACGCCAAGGAGTTTGAGGCGGTGAACGCACGGCTTACTGCCGCGCTCGCCGAGGAGGGGATACGCCTTCTGCGCGACACGGACATCGAGCCCGGGAGCGAGATGATGAGCCACGTGCGCGGCTACTACGCCAAAGAGCTGAGCGGACGGCTGATGCCGGTGTGGTTTTCGGCCATAAAGGAGTTTGCCCTCGAAAAGGACGACAGCATATACATGGCCGTGCGGATGACGCGCGCCGACATGCCCAAGCGGAAAGCCGGCTACGCCTTTATGGCACTGCCCGTGGAGCGGTGCGGGCGCTTCGTGCGGCTGCCGGACACGGACGGGCGGTGCAACCTCATGTTCATCGACGACGTGATACGCTGCTGCCTGCCCCTTGTTTTCCGCGGTCTGGACTATACCGACTTTGAAGGGTACTGCTTCAAGTTCACCCGCGACGCGGAGATGGAGATGGACAACGACCTGCGGCAAGGCACCATGCAGAAGATAAGCAAGGGCGTAAAGAGCCGCAAGCGCGGCGCGCCGCTGCGCGTGGTGTACGACGCGGCGATGCCCAAGACGCTGCTGCGGCAGGTGACGCGCGCCCTGCGCCTCGACCGCATCGACACGGTGCTTGCCGGCGGACGCTACCAAAACCACAAAGACTATATGCGCTTCCCCGACTGCGGGCGCGCCGACCTGCGCTTCGCCCCGCAGCCGCCCGTCACGCCTCCGGGACTCGAGGGCGCGGGCAGCCTGCTTTCCGCCATCCGCCAGCACGACCGTTTCCTGCACGTCCCCTACCATTCGTTCGACACCTTTGTCGCGCTCCTGCAGGAGGCGGCCATCAGCCCCGCTGTGAAAGGCATAAAGATGACACTGTACCGCCTCGCGAAAGACTCAAAGGTGGTGAAGGCGCTCATCGGCGCGGCACGAAACGGGAAAAAGGTGACGGTGGTGATAGAACTGCTTGCGCGCTTCGACGAAGCCTCCAACATCGACTGGTCTAAGCGCATGCAGGAGGCGGGCATACACGTCGTCTTCGGCGTCGAGGGGCTGAAAGTGCACTCAAAGCTGACGCTCATCTCTATGCGTGCGGGCGTGGACATTGCGTGCGTGAGCACGGGAAATTTCCACGAAGGCAACGCACGCTGCTATACCGACTACATGCTGATGACCGCCTCTCGCCCCGTCACGCGCGACGTGGCGTCGGTTTTCCGCTTCATCGAGCGCCCCTACTCGCCGGTGAAGTTCCGCGAGCTGCTTGTCTCGCCCAACGAGATGCGGGCAAAATTCCTGCGCCTCATACGCGACGAAATCCACAACCGGCAGACGGGCAAGCCCGCCGGCATCACGGTGAAGATAAACCACATCACCGACCCCGAAATGGTGTCTGCACTCTACGAGGCGGCGGAGAACGGCGTGCCTGTACGGCTTCTCGTGCGCGGCAACTGCTCGCTCGTGCCCACGCTCCCCTCGCTCGGGGGCAACATGACCATAACGGGCATTATAGACCGCTACCTCGAGCATGCCCGCATCTTTATCTTCCACGCGGCGGGCGAGGAAAAGACGTTCATCGGCTCGGCCGACTGGATGCCGCGCAACCTTGACGCCCGCGTGGAAGTGGTAGCGCCGGTATACGACCCGGCCATCAAGGCAGATCTCCGCCGCGTCGTCGAGTACGGCCTTTCGGACACCTCGCAGGGACGCGTAGTGGACGGCACGGACGCCAACGCCGCGCTGCCGCCCGCCGAGGGCGAAGAGCCGTTCCGCTCGCAGACCGCCCTCTACGAGGCGTACCGCCGCGAGGCCGCCGGGACAGAGGAAGAGACAGTATAAACGTCGGAAAAGAAAAGGGAAAAACAATGGAAACAAAACGCTACGCGGCGATTGACATTGGCTCCAACGCCGCGCGCCTGCTCATAAAAAGGCTGGACGGCTTCACGCCCGAAGGCTCGCCCGTACTCACGAAAGAGCTGCTGCTGCGCCACCCGCTGCGGCTTGGCTTTGACGTCTTCTCGCAAGGGCGCGTATCGAAGGAAAAAGCGGCGGACACGCTCCACCTTATGCAGGCCTACCGCCACCTCATGGAGCTGTACCGCGTGACGGACTACCGCGCATGCGCCACCTCGGCCATGCGCGACTCGCGCAACGGCGCGAAGCTCATACGCCGCATACGCCGCAAGACGGACATACGCATCGACATCATCGACGGGCAGGAAGAGGCACGCATGGTGTACGCCAACCACTTCGAGCGGCTCGCCGACCGCACCGGCAACTACATCTACGTCGACGTGGGCGGCGGCAGCACGGAGGTGAACCTCCTCACGGACGGACAGCTCGTATACACGCAGTCGTTCAACATAGGCACGATACGCCTCCTCACCGGCGGCGTGGGCGAAGGGGCTTGGCAGCGGCTCAGGGAAGACATCGCCGCACGCACGAAAAACCTCGGCACGGTGGACATTATAGGCTCGGGCGGCAACATCAACAAGTACTTCAAGCTCGCCGAGAAGAAGGACAAGGAGCTGGGCCGCCTCTCCGTCTCCACGCTGCGTGACACGTACGACCGCCTCGCCTGCCTCACGGCCGAGGAACGTATGGCACGCTACGCGCTGAAGCCGGACCGCGCCGACGTGATAGAACCCGCCGGGCGCATCTTCCTTGCCGTAGCCGACACGGTGCGGGCTGACTATGTATATGTGCCGGTCATCGGCCTTGCGGACGGCGTCATCGACAGCCTTGCCGCAAAGGACGCAGAAAAACGCGGTACGGACGGCATCTAAAAATTGCGATATTTCTTTACAAAAACCGACTCTCTCTTTTTCCGCGCCAAGACGGAGGTCTTGCAAAACGGGGAAAAATTTTGTATCTTTGCAGTGTAAAGAGGGTAGAAGCAACGCCGCTTCCACCCTCTTTCTTGTTATATTCATTATCAACGACTTACGCAGAAAAAGATGTACATATAGGAAAAACTGAGACCGGCTTAGTCGCTCCTGCATGTACATATAGGAAAAACTAAGCCGGTCTTAGGTTTCACAAGCCCGCTTTTCGGGAAAAAGGTGTCCGTTTCAGCCTCTATTCAGACGGGGAATGCCCTTAAAAATTCATAATTTTTCTGCGCCCGAAAAGTATGAAATATTTTGACAAAACCGGAGGCACGCCACCACGGCAAAAGAGCCTTTTTCAGGTGTCCCGTTGCGCGTTTGCCATGCAGCAAGGCACGGATTTTTCCCTACCGATTGCGCTGCCGTTTCTCGGGCAGCTGCGCCTTTCCTCCTATACGTCCTGCAAAAGACGCGCAAGGCGGCGCGCACACGCCGTCACGCGCCCGCAGTCTCCTGCGCGGACGCAGCCTTTTCGGCAAGCTTGCGCTCGCGGCGCTCCTTGACCTTGCGGTACTGCTCGACGACGTGGCGGCGCGACTCGATGATGCTCTGCCTGTACACCGCGCAGGTGGTGAAGAAATACACGCCAGCCTGCGCCCAGAGAATAAGCCAGTCCTGACGCACGTCGGCAAGCGTCGCCCCCATGTTGTTGATGGCCACGAAGCCGTTTATGCCCATGCTCGAGGGGAAGGCGTACGCCAACGCGTGCCAAAAGGCCGGCACGGCGCTGCCCGGCCAGGATATGCCCGAAATGAAGAGCAGCGGCAGGGAGGTGAAGACGATGAGCATAATGCACGCCTCGCGGTGGCGCACGAAAGCCGCCACGGTCATGGCAAAGAAGACGCACGCCACGAGGTACGGCACGACGAAGAGCGCCAAGTCCCACGGGTTGCCTATCTGGTTAAGGCTGAAAAGGCGCGGCACCACGCCGAGTACATACACCGACACGGGGATGTATATAAGCAGGTACGCGAGCGACTTGCTCCACACTATGCGCAGCAGTCCCGTGTGGTGGCGGTCGATGGGCAGGAGGTCGCGGAAGCGGTTGTGCTCGCGTGCCGTGCCCGCCGCCATTCCCACGCCCAGCAAGAGCGTCTGCTGTATGATGAGCACAAGCACGGCGGGGATGAGAAAGGTGGCGAAGCCGTTTTGCGGATTGTAGAGGCTCACCTCCTCATAGGCTATGGGATGCCGCGTCACGGCGTCCTGCCTTTCGGTCGTGCCGCCGGCACGCGCCACCTTTATCTCTGCGTTCATGGCAAGGGACACGTTGGTGTTGGCCGTAAGCACGCTTTTGTAGTAAAGCATTCCGCTCATGTCGGCATACGCGCTCACGTGCGCCTGCCGCCCCGTGGCGATGCAGCGCGAGAAGTCGGAAGGGATATGCACCACGCCGTACGCGTCGCGGCGTTTCACCATCTCCTTCGCCTCACCCATATCGGCGCACAGCGACACCACATGCACGTCCGCCGTGGCGTCAAGCCGCCGCACATAGTCGCGGCTGCGCGCCGAGCGGCAGTCGTCCACTACCGCCACCGGCACATCGCGCACCACCTCGTTGGTGTAGATGAAGGCGTAAAGCAGGGGGTAGCCGAGGGGGACTATGAAGAAGAAGATAATCACGCCCTTGTCCTTCACGATGGTGCGGAGTTCCTCGCGGAAGATGTGGTTCCAGTCGGAAAGGGCCTGGCGTATGTATGATTTGATGGCGGTCATCGGGGAATGGGTTGCGTTTTCACTTACGGCTCGTATAGGCAATGCTTCATCACGTGCCGCAGCCGCCCGAGGCAGGGAAGCGGGAGGGCAACGAATGCCAGCAGCGCGAGGACATAGGGCCAGGCGTTGGAGAGCGCGTAGCCGTCGAGCATGCAGTTGACGTAAAGCAAATAGTAGTGGCGCAGGGGGAAAAGCAGACTAAGCCCCTGCAAAGACGGGTGCATCGCCATGACGGGGAACGACATGCCCGACATACTGAACGAAACCACGCCCCAAAGCGAGGCGAAGCTGAGCCCCATGCGCAGCGTGGGCAGCATGGTGAACATGAAGACACCGAGTCCCTGGCACGCCAGCACGAAGAGCGCCATCACGCACCAGGCGCGGAAGACGCCGCAACGGCACGGGAAGTGGAGGTAGCCGTAGAGCAGCAACACCATCAGCGTGCCCGTGAGCAGGAATACCGCCGTCTGCGGCAGGAGCTTGCCCGTAAGCGCCGTCACGATGCTGCCGCCAGAGCGTTCCATAAGCTCGTCCGCCGTACCCAGCTTCAGCTCCGTGCCGAGACCGTACACGGTCACCATAAAGACGAAGATGCCCAGGATACCCGGCAGGATGATGTTGGAGAGGTATATGTTGTAGTTGAGCCACGGGTTTCCCACCGCGTGCATGTCTATCACCACGGGCTGCAGGAAAGCCATCGCCTGCCGCTCCGTCGCGCCCTTGGCGTACAGCACGCTGCGGGCGGCCGCGCCGGAAGCAAGTTCGCTCATCATGCGCATGTCGCGGTAGAGCAGCGAGCCGGCCACGAGGTAGGAGTAGTTGGTGTAAAACGACACGGTAGGCATCTCCTGCCTCTGCGCCTTGCGCGTAGTGCCGCGCGGGATGAGGTAGAAGCCGTAAATGTCGCCCCGCTGCACGGCGGCGCGCGCGTCCGTCACGTTGGCGTAGCTTTCCGTGATGTCCGTCATCTGAAACGCGTCAAGGTTGCGCGCAATGTTGCGCGACGTGGCCGTGCGGTCCTCGTCCACGAGTCCCAGTGGCAGACGCTCGGGAAGCCCCTCGCCCATCAGCGTGGTAAAGAATACGCAGCAGAAGAGCGGCGCAGCCACCATACAGAAGAGGTAGAGCGGCTGCCGCGCCATTCTAAGCAGTTCGCGCTTGAATATCCCCAACATCGCAGACACCTTTATTGCTTAAGCAGCACGCTCATGCCGGGGCGCAGGCCGTCTATCTTTTCCACGGGGCTGGCTTTCACCTCGAAAGTCTTCATGTCGTACTGCCCCGTCGTCTTTGTGGCTTTCCACGCGGCATAGCTGCCGAGGTCTTTCATGTAGTACACGCGCAGTTTCACCTCGCGCCCGCCGAGCGCGGGGACGGTAGCGGCAAACTCGCGCCCCATGGCGAAGCCGGCAAGATGGTCTTCACGCACATTGAAGGTGACCCACATGTCCTGCATAAGGGCTATGTTCATAATCGGCGCGCCCGAGCCTACGAGTTCGCCTACCTGAGGGAAAATCTCCGTCACCTCGCCATCGTGCGTGGCAAGCAGCACGGTCTCCTTTATATACGAGTTGACCTCGCTCACGGCTCCCTGCGCGCGGCTCACGAGGGCACGGGCTGCGTCCTTGTCCTCGCGCTCGGCTCCGTTCTTCGCCATGTCATACTGCGACTTGGCGGCACGCTCCGTGGCAAGGGCTGCGTCGCGCTGCGCCGTCACCTCGTCAAACTTCTGCGCCGTCATCACGCCCTCGTCGTACAGACGCTTTACGCGGGCGTACGACTTCTCGGCTATATCCACGCCGGCACGCGCCTTCTGCCACATTTCGTAAGCTGCGGCTATCTGTTCCTGGCGCGCGCCCTTCTCGGCCTTGCGGTTTTGGGCGGCGGCAGCATCCTCTGCGGCACGCGCCTGCGAGAGTTTTGCCTCCACGTCGGGAGCCTCGAGCAGGGCGAGCGTGTCGCCGGCATGTACATACTGCCCCTCTTTCACGCGGAACTCGCGTATGCGAGCGGGCACTTTGCTCGAAACGCGGTATTCGGTCACGTCGGCTTGTCCCTGTATGCTTTCTTTCTCCTCACGGAAGGCGTACATGGAGAATACCACCACTGCCACCAGCACCCCGGCAAGGATAAAGATGGCGGGCAGCATATTCGCTTTTCTTCTTGACATATCTCTTCTGCTTGTATGTGTGTTTCGTTTTTCTCTGAATCGCGGCGGGAAGGCTTACTTCAGCACGCCGAGCGCCTTGTCGTAGGCAGAGCGGCAAAGTTTGGTGTCTATCTCCGCGTCAATTTTGTCGCTGTGCGCCTGCAGCCACGCGGTCTGGGCGGCGAGCAGGTCGCTCGTGGGTATCACGCCCTCGCGGAAACCCGCCTGTGCGATGCGCAGGTTTTCCTCGGCCTTGTCCATATTCTTTACGCTGAGGGCGTACTTGCGGTTTGCCTCGTTCACGCGGAAAGCCTCCTGGTTGACCTGCAGCTCAATCTTTTCCCGCGCCTCGTCGGCACGCAGGCCCGCAATCGCGGCGTCGGCCTTTGCCGCCCGCACCTTGTAGCGGCCCTCGCCCCAAGTGAGCACCGGCACTTTAAGCGTGACGCCCACGCCCCATGTGCCGCGGAATTTCTTCTCGAAGCCGTTGAGAAGGTTGGGGTTGGAAATCAGGTATCCGCCCATCAGCGCCATCTGCGGGAGAAACGCCGACCGCTCTATCTTCACTTTCTCGCCGTATATCTGCTTTGCGGTCTCCAGCTGGCTTATCTCCGGACGGTTGGCAAATGCCGTGGCGGCATCGGCCTGCACGTCCGTTCCGCCCGCGCCCACGTTTGCGGAGCTTTCGTCCTCGAGCGCAGGGCTGGACTCGAGCGGCAGCCCGCAGAGCTGGCACAGCAGCATGCGCGAGAGCGAGAGGCCGTCCTCTACCTTTGTGAGCGTCATCTCAGCCTCGTTGAGCTTCACCCCGACGGTAAGCCCGTTGGCACGCGTCGCCACGCCCTCGTCTATCATGCGCACCACGTCGGAGTCGAGGCGCGCGAGCATGTCGCGGTAGGATACGGCAAGGCGGCGCTTGTTGGTAAGCGAAACTACCTGCCAATAGGCCTTGTCCACATCGAGCAGGAGCTGCTGCTCGTCCGACCGGAGCTGCTCGCCGGCAAGTTTTTCCTGATAGGCGGTGATGCGGGCGTAGGCGTTGAGTTTCCCGCCCATATAAAGGGGCTGCGTAAGGAGTATGCTCCCTGCGGTTATGTTGCGCGTGTCGGTGCGGAACTTGTCGGCAAAGCTCTTGCCGAGCGCGTCGCCGGCTGCGGCAAGCTGCGAGCCGTTTGCCTGAAACGCCTGCGCAAGGGGCGCAAGGTCGGGGTAGCGGGCTACTATCTCGCGTGCCTTCGACGAGATGCCGGAAAGCGTGCTTGTGCCTATGCTCCCGAGTGACTGTTTCTGGTCTTTGCTGAGCAGCGAAATTTCGTCGCCTGTGCGCAAGTATCCCGCCACCAGGTCTACGCGCGGCAGGAAATGGGTGCGTGCAGCCTTGGCGTTGTACGTGGCCTTTTCCTGTGCGGCGCGGCCTATGGCGAGCGTCTTGTTGTTGCGAAGCGCGAGGGCGCGGCAGCTGTCGAGTGACAGCGTCTGTGCGCTGCCCGCGAGGGACGCGCACCCCAACAGGAGCGAGAGGAGCGGCTTTGCCAGCCGCCCGCGCCCGCCCGCGCCGTTTCTTTTTTTCTCCATCGTGTGATTGCTACAAAAAGTATGCGTAACGCGCCTCATCGGACACGTTTTCCGCACGGGCGGACTGGCTTGGCCTCTCTCCGCCCCCGTTTAGTCTGATGCAAAAGTAGGCATTACGGCGCACCGCCGCGCGGGGGCTTTCTGCAAAAAGGTGAAATAGGACAATCTCGCCGCGCCTTTGGGCAGACCCGCCGGCGGCTTTGTACGCACGGCTACACAAAAAAGCGAGCGCCGCAGCAATGGCTGCGGTGCTCGCCGTATATTTCTGCCGTCTCTGCCCGGACTGGCCGGGCAGAAAGTGGGAAGTTATGCCTTCACGCGGTTGAGGTACGACCCGTCGCGGGTATCTACCTCTACGGTCTCGCCCTCGTTGATGAAGAGCGGCACGCGTATCTCCACGCCGGTCTCGAGCTTCGCGGGCTTGGTGGCGTTGGTGGCGGTATCGCCCTTGAGGCCCGGCTCCGTGTAGGTAATCTTGAGATGGGTCTTCACGGGCATCTCGGCGAAGAGGATGGTCTCGGAGGAAGCGTCGCTTACCACTTCTACCACGTCGCCCTCTTTCATGTAGTCCACTCCCGTGATGAGGTCGTGCTCAATCACCACGTCGTCCCAAGTCTCCTGGTTGAGGAAGTGATACTGGTCGCCGTCGGCGTACGAGTACTGGAAGGGGCGGCGCTCTACACGCACGTCCTCAAGAGCCTCGCCGATGTTGAAGCGGCGCTCCAGCACGCGGCCGGACACTACGTCCTTGAGCGTGGTGCGCATAATAGTGTTTCCCTTACCGGGCTTAACGTGCAGGAAGTCGATGCAGAAGTAGAGCTTTCCGTCAAGGCGGATGCAAGTGCCCTTCTTGATGTCCTGTGATTTGATCATGGGGTTTGTTGTTGTATTTTGTAGGGTTTTGTATTCCAACCGGCAAAATTACGCGTTTTCTCACAAACCTGTGCCGCGCTTTCTCCTTTTTTGGCGGCAGCCGCTTTGCGCGTAACGCACGCGAGACGACAGAGACGGCGGCGGTGTGGCAAAAAAATAGTAATTTTGCCCTTAAAACAGAAACGGGAGAAGCCGGGCGGAGAGCCAATGACACTTGTAAAGAAATTAGACAGCTACATACTGAAGAAATTCCTGCTGGTTTTCGCGGGCGCGTTCTTCATCTGCCTCTTCGTCTTTATGATGCAGTTCACGTGGCGCTATGTGGACGAGCTGATAGGCAAGGGACTGTCGATGGACATCCTTGCCCAGTTCTTCTGGTACATGGGCATCACGCTCGTGCCGCAGGCCCTGCCGCTGGCGGTGCTTCTTGCTTCGCTCATCACTTTCGGCAATATGGGCGAGACCCTCGAGCTGCTTTCCATGAAAGCGGCGGGCGTGCCGCTCATACGCGTCATGGCAGCGCCTATGGCGGTGGCTGCGGCAATGGCCGGCGTTTCGTTCTATTTCCAAAACAGCACGTCGCCCGAGGCGCAAATAAACCTCCGCACGCTCCTGCTGAGCATGAAGCAGCAGTCTCCGGCCGTGGAGATACCCGAAGGGGTCTTCTACAACGGCGTGCCCAACATCAACATCTACGTACAGCAGAAGCAGCCCGACACGGGCATGCTCTACCAGCTCATCATCTACAAGACGGACCAAGGCTTTGACAAGGCGCAGATAGTGCTGGCGGACTCGGGGCGCATGGAGATGACGAGCGACAAGCTGCACCTGCGGCTCAGCATGTGGTCGGGCGAGCAGTTTGAAAGTCTGCAAGGCGGAGGGGCGCAGCTGGCGCAGAGCGGAGCGGAAGCTCCCTATGACCGCGAGACATTCCGCCACAAGGATTTCCTCATAGACTTTGACAGCAACTTCGCCCTTATGGACAAGGACATGCTCAGCGGCATGCCCTCGGCGAAAAACATGCGCGAGATTGAGCACAGCGTTGACTCTATGAACGCCGAACTTGACAGCATAGGGCGGGCGTACTACGCCGAAGCACGGCAGACGCACTTCCCGCTGCGCTTCGCCAAGCGTGCCGACTCGCTGCGTGCCGTGCGCGCGGCACGCGCCGCCGCCACGCCCTTCGACACACTGCTGGCACATTTCCCCGCGCAGTCCATAGAGCACGCGGCACGCACGGCAGGCAGCCACGCCGCACAAATGGAGAGCGAGCTGTCGTGGAAAGGGATACCCACCGACGACGCAGAGAAGTACGTGCGCCGGCATTGGGTGGAGTGGCACCAGAAAATCACGTTTTCCCTCGCCTGCATCATTTTCTTCTTCGTAGGCGCACCGCTCGGCGCAATCATACGCAAGGGCGGACTGGGCATGCCGACGGTGATATCCGTGGTCATCTTCATCTTCTGGTATATCATCAACACCTCCGGCATGAAAATGGCGCGAGACGGGACAATAGAGATGATATGGGGCATGTGGGTGAGCACGCTGGTGATAACGCCTTTCGGCGCTTTCATCTCCTACAAGGCCAACCGCGACTCCGTGGTGTTCAACACCGACCTCTACGCCCAGCTTCTGCGCTCCGCGCTCGGCATACGCTCCAAACGCCACATCACGCGCAAGGAGGTAATCATAGACGACCCGCGCCTCGAAGCCATGCCCGCTCTCCTCGCCGCCCTGCGCGACGACTGCCGCCGCTACTGCGAAGAGAAGCGCTTGCTCACCGCGCCGGGATATGCCGACACCTTCTTCCGCTACAAGCCCGACACGCAGGCCGAGGCTATAAGCGAAAAGACAGAGGCAATAGTGGAGGAACTCTCCAACAGCCGCGATGCACGCGTATTGGCAATGCTCAACGAGTTCCCGATAATATACACGACGGCGCACACCTCGCCTTTCCACAGCCGAAAGGCCAATATCGCCGCCGGCGTGCTGCTGCCCGTCGGAGCGGTGTTGTGGCTCAGGATGTGGCGCTTCCGCCTGCTGCTTCTGCGCGACCTCAAGCAGACGGCACGCACCTGCGACCGACTCACCGCCGTGATAACGGGACAGACTGCCTCCGCCGACGTCACCGACGCACGCGAGGCGGCACGCGCACGCCGCAGGAAGAAGCTGAAACGTGCAGCAAAATGGCTGCTGCTCGCGCTCATCGCGCTTATGCTGGCGGAATGGGGCTGGCGCAGCTGGGACGGATACCGCCACCGCCGCGCCGCGCAACAGACCGAACGCGCAAGATAGCCACACTGACGCGGCAACGAAGAAGAAAACAAAGTCACACACACTTCATCCATACGACACATAATGGACGCATTCAAGCTGGCCACCGTAGAAGAGGCCATAGACGATTTCAAGAACGGGAAGTTTGTCATCGTAGTTGACGACGAAGACCGCGAAAACGAGGGCGACCTCATCATGGCCGCCGAACTTGTCACGCCCGAAAAGGTCAACTACATGCTGCGCAACGGGCGCGGCGTACTCTGCGCCCCCATCACCATAGAGCGCTGCCGCGAGCTGTCGCTCGAACACCAGGTGCAAACCAACACCAGCATGCTCGGCACGCCGTTCACCGTAACGGTAGACCTGCTCGAAGGCTGCACCACGGGCGTGAGCTGCCACGACCGCGCCGCCACCATCCGCGCGCTCGCCGACCCGGACAGCCGCCCGGAGAGCTTCGGACGGCCGGGACACATCAACCCGCTCTACGCGCAGGACCGCGGCGTGCTTGCACGCGCCGGACACACCGAGGCCGCCATCGACCTCGCACGCCTTGCAGGAATGCATCCGGCAGCGTGCCTCATAGAGATACTCAACGCTGACGGCACAATGGCACGCATGCCGCAGCTCCAAGAGTTTGCCACGCGCGAAGGGCTGCACATCATCACCATTAAAGACCTCATAGCCTACCGCCTGCGACACGAATGCCTCGTGGAGCGCGGCGAGGAAGTGGACATGCCCACCGAATACGGCCACTTCCGCCTCATTCCGTTCCGCCAGAAGAGCAACGGGCTCGAGCACATAGCCCTCATCAAGGGCGAATGGCACGAGGACGAGCCGCTCCTCGTGCGCGTCCACTCGTCCTGCGCCACGGGCGACATCTTCGGATCGGAACGCTGCGACTGCGGCGAGCAGCTGCACAAAGCCATGCGCATGGTGGAAAAGGAAGGCAAAGGCGTCGTGCTGTACCTCAACCAGGAGGGACGCGGCATAGGCCTGATGGCAAAGATAGCCGCCTACAAGCTGCAAGAGGAGGGATACGACACAGTAGATGCCAACATCCACCTCGGCTATGACCCTGACGAGCGCGACTACGGCGTAGGGGCGCAAATTCTCAGCCAACTCGGCGTGCACAAAATGCGCTTGCTCACCAACAATCCCGTAAAGCGCGTGGGACTCGAAGCCTACGGACTTGAGATTACGGAAAACGTGCCCATAGAGATTACGCCCAACCAGTTCAACGAACGATACCTGCGCACGAAGCAGCAGCGCATGGGCCACACGCTGCACCTTAAATAAGAGTAGGCGGGGAAGCCTCCGGCCGCACTGCCGGCTCCCCGCACTCCCATTGTCGTATAAACGCTACACGCATTATTATATATATAGCGCCATGACAGACTACAATCCTTACAGCCTTGAAGCGCAGGAGCGCACCGCCGCCCCCACCCTCAGCAGCTTGCTCACGAAAGTATACCTTTGGATGACCCTCGCGCTTGCCGTGACGGGGCTCACGGCGTGGTTTGTCGCCTTTGACACCAGCCTCGTCTTTGCCCTCGCAAGCAACCCGTTTGTCTTCTGGGGCTTCGCCATAGCCGAGATTGCCCTCGTCTCCGTCCTCTCCGCACTCATCGACAAGCTATCCTTCACGGTGGCGGGCTTGTTCTTTGCGCTTTATTCCATACTGAACGGCGTGACAATCTCCATCATCCTGCTCGTCTACACGACAGAAAGCGTGGCGGCGACCTTCCTCACCACGGCAGCCACCTTCGGCGCAATGTCGCTGGTGGGCGCCACCGTCAAGCGCGACCTCTCCACGCTCGGGCGGCTGCTGACGATGAGCCTCATCGGCCTCATCATTGCCACCGTTGTGAACATATTCATAGCAAACGACACGCTCTCCTGGGTCATCACCTACGCCGGCGTGCTTATATTCTGCGGCCTGACGGCCTATGACACCAACAAAATGCGCGCGTTGCTGAAAACCTACGGGAAAGGCAACGAGGAAACTTTCCAAAAGGTGGCACTGCTGTGCAGCCTGACGCTCTACCTTGACTTTGTCAACCTTTTCCTGTACCTGCTGCGCATCTTGGGCAAGAAGAAATAACCAACCACACCTAGTAAAACCTGCGGAGGCGCACGTCACCGCCGCGCAAACACAAACAACTATATGCTTTCCACACGTGTAAACCGCCTGGCCCCGTCGGCCACGCTGGCCATGTCGCAGAAGAGCGCAGAACTCCGCGCACAGGGCATTGACATCATCAACCTCTCCGTCGGCGAGCCGGACTTCAACACGCCGGCACACATCAAGGAGGCGGCGAAAAAGGCCATAGACGAAAACTACTCGCGCTACTCTCCCGTAGCCGGCTACCCGGCGCTGCGCAAAGCCATCACGGAGAAACTCAGCCGCGAGAACGGACTCACGTACGGCGAAGACCAGATTGTGGTGTCCAACGGCGCGAAGCAGAGCGTATGCAACGCCGTCATGGCGCTCGTCTCCGAGGGCGACGAGGTGATTATCCCCGCTCCCTACTGGGTGAGCTACCCGCAGATGGTGCTCCTCGCAGACGGCAAGCCCGTCTTCGTGGAGGCGGACATCAAGCAGGACTTCAAAATCACCCCCGCACAGCTTGAAGCAGCCATCACGCCGCACACCAAAGCACTCATCCTCTGCTCGCCGAGCAACCCGACCGGTTCCGTATACAGCGCAGAAGAGCTGGAAGGACTCGCAGCCGTACTGCGCCGCCACGAAGGCATCACCATCCTCAGCGACGAGATATACGAGCATATCAACTACGTGGGCAAGCACGCCTCCATCGCCGCCTGCGAGGGGATGAAAGAGCGCACGGTAGTAATCAACGGCGTGTCGAAAGCATACGCCATGACGGGCTGGCGCATCGGTTTCATCGCCGCTCCGAAAGACATCGCCAAGGCTTGCTCGAAGCTGCAAGGGCAGTACACCAGCGGTCCGTGCTCGGTAAGCCAGGTGGCTGCCACGACGGCTTTTGCCGGTCCGCAGGAGTGCGTGGAGGAAATGCGCCTCGCTTTCGAGCGCCGCAAGAAGCTCATCGTAAGCCTTGCGAAAGACATCCCCGGCTTCGAGGTCAACGACCCGCACGGCGCGTTCTACCTCTTCCCCAAGTGCAGCTACTACTTCGGCAAGACGGACGGCAAGCGCGTCATCAAAGACTCCATGGACTTCGCCCTCTACCTGCTTGAGGAGGGACACGTCGCCACCGTCGGCGGCGCGGCGTTCGGCTCGCCGGAATGCTTCCGCATGAGCTACGCTACAAGCGACGAGAACATCACCGAGGCACTCCGCCGCATCAAGGAAGCGGTGGCGAAACTCAAATAAAAGCCTCAGCGACATGGACACCGAAGAGCTATACCGGCTGTACAAGGAGCATCCCGCCGTCACCACCGACACGCGCGACTGCCCCGAAGGCTCTATCTTCTTCGCGCTGCACGGGGAGAGGTTTGACGGCAACGACTACGCCCTCCAGGCACTCGAGGCAGGCTGCGCCTACGCCGTGGTAGACAGCGACAAGGTCACGGGAGACGAGCGCCTGATACACGTGGACGACACGCTCACCGCGCTGCAAAGGCTCGCCACCCGCCACCGCAAGACGCTCGGCACGCCGGTGGTGCAGATAACGGGTACGAACGGAAAGACCACCACCAAGGAACTGACCGCCGCCGTGCTTTCCGCACGCCACAACGTGCTTTACACGCAGGGCAACCTCAACAACCACATCGGCGTACCCAAGACGCTTCTGCGGCTGACTGCGGAGCACGACATCGCCGTCATAGAGACGGGAGCCAACCATCCCGGCGAGATTGCCGCGCTGAGCGAGATTGCCGACCCCGACTGCGGACTCATCACCAACGTGGGCAAGGCGCACCTTGCCGGCTTCGGCTCGTTTGAGGGCGTGCTGCACACCAAAGGCGAACTCTACGACTACCTACGCGCCAAGGAGGGGACATTCATTTTCCTGAACGCGGACAACCCGCATCTCTCCGCCATCTCCGGCGGACTGAAAGCCGTCACCTACGGCCGCCCGGGCAATGACTACGACGTGGAGGGCGAACCGGTGGAGTGCAACCCCTACCTGAAAATGCGTTTCCGCCTTAAAGGAGGAGAATGGAAAGAGCTGCAGACCCGCCTCATAGGCGCGTACAACACCGACAACGTCCTCGCCGCCATCGCGGTAGGCAGCCGTTTCGGAGTGAACGCGGACGAGGCGGCGGCAGCCATCGCCGCCTACACGCCCACCAACAACCGCAGCGAGCTTCTGCGCACCGCAGACAATACGCTCATAGTCGACGCGTACAACGCCAACCCCACAAGCATGAAAGCCGCGCTCGACAACTTCGCGCTTATGGCCGAGCCGCACCGTATGGTGATTCTCGGCGAAATGCGCGAGCTGGGCACTGCTTCCGCCGAAGAGCATGCCAAGGTCGCGGCACAGGCAAAGTCGCTCGGCTGCGAAGACGTGTGGCTCGTCGGCGAGGAGTTTGAACCGTTTGCCGACGGGGCTACCTACTTCCCCGACGTGGAAGCGGTGAAAAACGCCCTGTCCGGCGGAGACCGCCCCACAGGCCGTCTTATCCTCATAAAGGGATCGAACGGCACACGGCTCTACCAGCTACCCGCCCTGCTCTGACTCTACTGACACCGTCCCCGCAGCCCCCAAACCGTCAAGGCGCAAAGGCTGCGGGGACGCTTCTTGTAGCCCGGCAAGGCAAAATAGCGCGGCAAGCAACCCTACAATACCGAAAAACGCTTAACTTTGCATTTATAAGACAACCGCGACGCAAAGGCTTGCACCCAGCCGGCGCTTAGTCCTTGCCAAAGGGGCGCAGCGCCAAAGAACGGGGAATTTTCCCCAAGCCGACACACAGAAAGCCGCAAGACACAGCCGATGGCAAACCACCGCAGAATAAAAAACATACGACTGCACCGCGAGGGGACGGAGATACTCCGCCACAGCCTTGCGGCACTGGTCGTAATAAACGCTCTGCTCTATTTCCTCCTGCGCGGCACGACGCTTGTGCCGTTCTACGTCGTGGCGGCGATAAGCATCGTACTTTACGCCATAGCGGTCAATTTCTTCCGCTGCCCTCTGCGGCAGTTCAACGGCGACCCCGAAAATACCGTAGTCGCCGCAGCCGACGGAAAAGTCGTAGTGATTGAGGAGGTAGAGGAAAACGAGTATTTCCACGACCGCCGCCTGATGGTCTCCATCTTTATGTCCATCACCAACGTGCACGCCAATTGGTTTCCCGTCGAGGGCATAGTGAAGAAAGTAGTACACCACAACGGCAATTTCCACAAAGCGTGGCTTCCCAAAGCCAGCACCGAAAACGAACGCTCAACCGTGGTGATAGAGACTCCCGCCGGGCAGGAGATACTTGTAAGGCAAATAGCCGGAGCCGTAGCGCGGCGCATCGTCACCTACGCCCGCGAAGACGAGGACTGCTTCATTGACGAGCACATGGGCTTCATCAAGTTCGGCTCGCGCGTGGACGTATACCTCCCGCTCGGCACTGAAATTCTCGTGAAGATGGGACAAGCCACGACAGGCAACCACACCGTCATCGGCAAGCTGCATCCTGAGGCGGAAGCCTAAGCCGCACGCACGCCCTACGCTGACGAAAGCGCCGACGGCGCGAATGCCGCCCCTACGGAGCGGCGGTGAAGACACCGCAGCCAAGCAGGAATACGACGGAAAGAGGAAAGACAACACAGACAAAGACCAAGAGAAAACACAAAAGCTTCGCCACGCCGCAAAGACAAGCGGAGAAGGCGGAGCTTTTACACGTAATAAGGGGCTTCAAGACACGACGGGCGCCACAAAGCGAGATTGGCACTCCCGTTTACAACGCCGCTTCACCCGCACGGGTTTTTCCCGTCTGCCCCGCCAAATACCATAACACAATGAAGAAGCATATCCCCAACACGCTGACCTGCTGCAACCTCCTTTGCGGCTGCTTTGCAGTGATTGCCGCCCTTGCAGCGAGCTACGAAATCGCGCTGGCGTTCATCGTATGCGGCGCAGTGTTCGACTTCTTCGACGGCTTCGCCGCCCGTCTCCTGCACGTGTCCTCCCCAATCGGCAAGGAACTCGACTCGCTCGCCGACAACATCACTTTCGGTCTCGCCCCCGCCGTCATCGTCTTCTCGCTGATGGATGCCTGCGTGGGCGCGTGCTGCGATGGGGGCGGAACGGCACGCGCCCTGCTCTTCGGCACGAAATGCCACATACACTTCGGCACGCCAGTGACAGCCGGTTGCTGTCCCGGGACCTCCGTGCTTGACTCGACCGCAGGTGCATTGTTGTCCCTAACGCCCTTTCTCATCTCCGCCTTCTCTGCGCTCCGTCTGGCAAAGTTCAACCTTGACGAGCGGCAGACAACGTCCTTCATCGGACTGCCCACGCCGGCCAACGCTCTCTTTTGGGCTGCGGCGGCAGTCGGCCTAAGCAAGGGTGTCATTCCCGCCCCCTCCCCTGCCCTGCTCTTCCTTTGCCTGCTTGCGGGTACGCTTTTGTCTTGTTTCCTCCTTGTAAGCGAAATACCGATGTTCGCGCTCAAGTTCAAGACCTACGGCTGGCGCGGCAACGAGCTGCGTTACTCGTTTGCCGCCCTTTGCGCATTTTTGCTTGCCGTCTGGGGCGCGGTGGCGTTTGCCCCCATCATTGTCCTTTACATACTCGTCTCCGTGGCAAGCAACCTTTTCAGGCGGAAATAGGCAGCCTTTGGCACGCCGCTTGCAATAAGTCTCTATGCACACCCATCCTTTACACCCTCACAGACACTATCTATGAAAGGAATGCTCGGATGCCTGTTCATCCTGTTGTTTGCCGGAGTCTTCATCGCCATCGGCCTGATACGCACTTTCCTCGGTTTTCTTTTCCCCGGCTTGTGGGATGCCCGCAAGCAAAACGCCTCATACAGCCGCACCGCACGCGACACGGCGCAAAAAGCGCACAGCGGCAGCACGCACACAGGCAACGCGCGGCACGAGACACGCCGACAGAACGCCGCTTCCTCTGCCGGCGGAAAGATTTTCGGCAAGGACGAAGGCACATACGTAGACTTTGAAGAAATAAAATAAAGACTTCCAAAGAACAGAATCCCTACCTCAATGAGTACAATCCTCAACCAGAAGCTGCTGAAAAGCTTCGTACTGATCGCCGCACTCTTTACCCTCGCGGCATGCTCCGACGACGAGAACGGGCAAAGCACCTCCGACACTCCGTCCGTCGAACAACAAGTAGAAACCTCGCTCTCGCAAATGTCACTGCGCGAGAAAGTAGGGCAGATGTTCTGGATTCGCCCCGAATACCTTATTGAGGAAATCGCCGACGGCACCGTTACGCCCACCACAGCCGAGTGGCCGAACTACAACGTGACGAGCCTTACCACCGAAATGGCGAATCTGTACAACGAATACCCCGCCGGCGGCATCATACTCTTCGCCCACAACTGCGTAGACCCGCAGCAGCTCAAGACATTCGTGCCGCAGCTCAAAGCACTCAAAAACGCTCCGCTGCTTTGCATCGACGAGGAGGGCGGACGCGTGGCACGCCTCGCCAACAACCCCGCTTTCGGGCTGAACAAGTACGAGAGTATGACGTGGCTCTGCCAGAACGGCAAACAGAAAGCCGTCTACGACGCAGCATACTACATAGGATCGTACCTCAAAGAGTACGGCTTCGACCTCGACTTCGCTCCCGTCGCCGACGTCAACAGCAACCCCGACAACCCCATCATAGGCACACGCGCCTTCAGCAGCGACGCCGACTCTGTCGGGATGATGGTATGCAGCTATCTTGACGGACTGAGCGCAAACGGCATCATCGGCTGCGTAAAGCACTTCCCCGGCCACGGCGACACGAAGACCGACTCGCACCTCGGCTATGCTGAGACGAAGAAGACATGGGCAGAAATGACCGCCTGCGAAATGGTTCCCTTCAAAGCGGGCATACAGCACGGCGTAGAGACAATAATGACGGCGCACATCACCGCCCCGAACGTGGACAACTCCAACGTCCCCTCCACTATGTCGAGCCTCATCCTCCAGGACAAGCTGCGCAAAGAACTCGGTTACACCAACCTCATCGTCACAGATGCCATGGAGATGGGCGCCATCTCCCAGCAGTACACGCCCGAAGACGCGGCTGTCAAAAGCATACAAGCCGGCGTGGACGTAGTGCTGTGCATACACAGCTACAAGAAAGCGTTTGACGCGGTAGTCAACGCCGTCAAGGCGGGCACCATCTCCGAGGAAAGAATCAACGAAAGCGTACGCCGCATACTCCTCATAAAGAAAAGACACGGGAAATAAAGGCGCAAGCCGCGCCGCAAGCCTTTTCCGGCAACCGCACCCCAAGCCCGCAGCTCGTCTGCGGGCTTTTTTTGTAAAACCTCAACTAAGCCTCGCGCCCGCCCGCAGCAGCCCCGCCTTCACGGGCTGGACGAAGAAGCGAGCCAAAGCCCACGCAAGCGCCACGGAAAGCAAGAGCGAGAGCGCGGCATACAGGACATCGCCCGCAAACGTGCCGTCCGGCGCAAAGACTCGGCGCACAAGGCGGAAAACCAGCGGATGACACATATAAAACTCGAAGCTTACGCCGCCGAGCCACAACCCCGCGCGGGAATGGAGGAAACCTTCTACGAGAAACTTGCAGGTGTCAACGGAGAACCTGCGGGTACCCACGGAGAACTTGCGAGCGTCCACAGAAAATTTACGAGTATCTGCGGAGAACTTGCGAGTATCTGCGGAGAACTTGCGAGTATCTGCGGAGAACTTGCGGGTGTCTGCGGAATATTTGCGGGTGTCTGCGGATAGCCTGCAATTGTCCGCAGAGAGCTTGCGTCCGTCGGCTAAAAAGAGCAAGCCCACCACCGCCGCGCTGAAAGGCAGGAGCAACAACTGGCAAGCCACACTGTGCGGCAACAGCCCGTAAAGCCACCACGCCGAAAAGACGAGCGCAACGGGCAAAGCACGCAGCACGCATACGGGACACCTTTGCGCGAAAGAGCCGGCGCGGGGCGACACGCACAGGCGGAAAAGCACGATGCCCGCCGCGAAGTCCGGCAGACGCAGGAGCGGATTGACGTACAATACGGGATTGACCCATTGCTCGGGCATACGCCAGACAAGAGCCGCGTACACCACGGCGTAAAGCGCATACGCCGCGACAGACTGACGCAGACTCAGCCTTGCAGCAACACGGTACAAGAGGGCGAAAGCGAGGTAGAAGAAAAAGATGTCGCAAAGATACCACGACACGCCGTTCACGATGAAAGTGAAACTGCCCGACGGCATCCACGTCTGCACCAAAAGCAGATTTGCCGCAAGCTGCACGGGCGACCATACGCGCCCGTCCGCCGTGTCAAACGCAAGCACCGCCGCGAAAAGCAGGAGATGGAGCGGATAGAGCTTGCAAAAGTGGCGGAAAAGGAAGCCCCGCGTGGAAAATCCCCCCTCAGCCACACGCCCGCCGTAGGCGCGGGCAAGGAGAAAGCCGCTCAGCACGAAGAAAAAGGACACCGCGCACTCGCCGCCAAAGTCAAACGGCGCGGAAAGCGAAGGCACTTCGAGATGGGACAGCCACACAAGCAGCGCGAAAGGAAAACGCGCCGACTGCAGCGCGGCTATCCATCCGCGTCCCTCACGCAAGGAAGCGGCAGACGTATTGTTGCAACCAGATTCCATATATACCTCAAGTTTCGCTCCGCAAAAACGGCAAGGCTGCGTTATGCGCGACATGGGCAAAGCCCGCCCTGCGCCCACCCGTTTGCGGAGATAAAAGAGAACGGGGCGGGCGCACGGTCTGTAAAGACAGACCCGCTACACCCGCCCCGTTTGCCGTTTTCTCTGCGGCGAGAGACGCTTAGTCCGTGATGAGGTCCTTGCCCGTCATCTCAGCCGGCTGCTTCAGTCCCATTATGTGCAGGATGCTCGGAGCCACGTCAGCCAGCACGCCGTCAGCCACTTTCGCGTGCTTGTTCTCCGTGACGTAGATGAAAGGCACGGGGTTGAGCGAGTGGGCGGTATTGGGCGTGCCGTCCTCGTTGATGGCGTTGTCGGCATTGCCGTGGTCGGCGATGATGATGGTCTCATATCCCGTCTCGTTGGCCGCCGTCACCACGTCCTTCACGCAAGCGTCCACGGCTACGACGGCTTTCTCTATCGCCTCGTATATGCCCGTGTGGCCCACCATGTCGCCGTTGGCGAAGTTCACCACGATGAAGTCGTACTTGTCTTCGCGGATGGCAGCGCAGAGCTTGTCTTTCACCTCATAGGCCGACATCTCCGGCTTGAGGTCATAGGTTGCCACCTTGGGCGAAGGCACGAGGATGCGCTCCTCCCCGTCGAAGGGAGCCTCGCGGCCGCCGTTGAAGAAGAAAGTGACGTGTGCGTACTTCTCCGTTTCCGCCGTGTGGAGCTGCTTCTTTCCGTTTGCGGCGAGATACTCGCCGAGCGTGTTGCCCACGTTCTCTTTCGGGAAGAGAATATGCACGCCCGTGAAGGAAGCGTCGTAGGGAGTCATGCAGTAGTACTGCAGGCCGGGGATGGTATGCATACCCTCCTCGGGCATGTCCTGCTGCGTGAGCACCACGGTAAGCTCCTTGGCGCGGTCGTTGCGGTAGTTGAAGAAAATCACCACGTCGCCCTCCTTGATGCGCCCGTCCACGTTTGCGTTTACAAGCGGCTCCATAAATTCGTCCGTATTCTTGTGTTCGGGCGTGTCGCTGTCATAGCAGCTCTGCACGCCGGCCGCCATGTCTTCCACCTTGCGTCCCTTGCCTTCCACGAGCTGGTCGTAGGCAATCTTTACGCGGTTCCAACGCTTGTCGCGGTCCATGGCGTAGAAACGCCCGATGATGCTGGCGATGTGCGCGCCGTTTGCGTCGCAGACACCCTGCAGCTTCTCCACGAAGCCCTTGCCGCTCTTCGGGTCGGTGTCGCGTCCGTCCATGAAGCAATGCACGTACGTGCGCTCAGCCACGCCGTACTCCTTAGCTATTTCCACCAGCTTGAAGAGGTGGCCCAGTTCAGAGTGCACGCCGCCCGTCGAGGTCAGGCCCATGAGGTGGAGCCCCTTGCCGTTTTCCTTGGCGTAGGTGTAGGCAGACACTATCTCGGGATTGCTGAGGATGGAGCCGTCGGCGCACGCGCGGTTGATTTTCACAAGGTCCTGGAAGACGATGCGCCCCGCGCCGATGTTGAGGTGTCCCACCTCCGAGTTGCCCATCTGGCCGTCGGGCAGACCCACGTTCTCGCCCGATGCGAGAAGCTGGGAGTGCGGATATTTGGCGTCAAGCGAGTCGATGAACGGAGTCGGAGTCTCGTAGATGACATCCCCGTGGTTGTGCTTTCCGATGCCCCAACCGTCGAGAATCATAAGAAGTGCTTTCTTTGCCATTGCTTTGTGTATGTGTTTTGTCGTATGTTTTCCTCTGGAAGCCTCCCGCCGCGCGGACGGGAAGCGGCTTAAATTCACTGCAAAATTAGCGTAAAACGCACCGCCGCCCAAGCAAAAGCGGCGTTTTGCTTGGGCGGCGGCGTACGTACGGCTTTATGTGCGGCTCACCCGCGGAGAAAGCGGGCTGACAAGCCGCCAGCGCGGGCTTGCCTTGCGCCCGCCGTCACTTGTGCAGGGTGAAAAGAAATTCGAGCCCGCCCTCGCAGCGGTTGCGTACAATGACGCTGCCGCCGTGATACTGCACGGCGTTGCGCACAATGGAAAGCCCGAGTCCCGTCCCGCCCGTGTCGCGCGTGCGTCCGTCCGTCACGCGGTAGAAACGCTCGAAGAGGCGCGGCAAATGCTCTTCCGGCACACCCTTTCCCGTGTCGTAGTAGCAGAAATAGCAAAATTCCGCCGTCTCCTTGTAGCAGGTGACGCTCACCCGCGTGCCTTGTCCTGCATAGCGTATGCTGTTTTCCATCAAGTTGCGGAATACGGAGTATAGAAGCGAGTAGTTGCCCCGTATCGTCAGGCTTTGCGGAAGCGAAATCTCTGCCTTCATCCCCGCCGCATCAAGTCCCGGGGCGAGGTCGTCTGCCACGCCGCGCGCCAAGGCAGCCACGTCCACGTCCTCCGCCGGCAGCGTTTCGGGCGCTTCCTCGGTTTTCGTGATGAGCGCCACGTCGCGTATGAGGTCAGTAAGCCGCTCGGCCTGGGCCCGCGCCTTTTTCAGGAAATGGTGTTTGCGCTCTTCGGACAGTCCGTCACAGTCGAGCACGGTCTCGAGGTAGCCGCGTATGCTGCTTACGGGCGTGCGCAGCTCGTGCGTGATGTTGTTGCTCATCTCCTGCTTGAGCTTGCGGTTTTTCTCAGCCCGTGTCACGTCAGTCAGCGACAGCTCGAAGCTGCCGTCACTGTACACAAGCACCTGCACGGCCACGCTCACGCTGCCCGCCCGCACGTTGTAGCGGAAAACGGGCGGCTCTTCGCCGGCGGGGTGGCTGCCGCCACGCAGCTGGAGAAACTCCTTTACGGGAGCGAAACGCTCGCTGTCCCAAATATTGTCCACGTTTGCGGTCGGGCGGTCAAGCATGGTGTTGACAAGCTGCGTGAAAGGCGGGTTGGCATAGACGCTGTGCCGCTCGGGCGTGAAGATGGCAATGCCGGCGTCAAGGTAATGGAAGTGGCGCATCAGGCGCTCGCGCTCCAAGGCCGTGCGGCGGTTGCTCTCGTCCAGCTGGCGGTACTTTGCCATCACGGCGCGGCACATCTCGCCCAGGTCCGTGTCGGGAAAGGTGATGCGGTCATAGTCCACCAGGCCGCGCTCCGCCGAGGCTATGAAGCCGCGCATCGCGCTGACCGCCTTTCCGAAGCGGTCGGAGATGTAGATGAGCATCACCAGAGCCACGGGAAACACCATAAGCACAAACCACAGGAAGACGTTGTCCGCCTTCATGAAGTTCTGCACCTCTTCGTTGTAGGGCAAGGCCACGCGCACCACGCGCCGGCCGTACTGCTTGGCGAAATAGAAATAGCTGCGCCCCTCCGTTTCCGAGAGCCTTATGTCACTGCCCGTGCCGTGCAAAAGGGCGGCATGCACCTCAGGGCGTCCGGCGTGGTTGGCCATAGCTCCGCCCTTTGTAGGCGCAGACTCGTACACTACGTCGCCCCTGCGGTTTATCACCGTCACGCGCACCATTCCCGGCAGACCGGGGACATGCGCGGGAAGAGCTTCCCCCGTCGCGCCGTCCGCGCCGAGCGAGGCGTTGGCTATGTCGGCATAACACAGCAGCCGCGCCTCCAGCACGTCGCGCTTGTACTGCCGTTCGCGGTTGTACTGGAAAAGCACGAGCAGCGCGGTAAACAGGGCAAAGAGCGCCGTGAAGTATATAAGGAGTCTTGATTTGTAGGAAAAACGCATTTTACGTGTAGGAGAGTATAAAATGGGGACGGCTTTGCACGCGCCGTCCCGTGTGTCTGTCGCAGCGTATGTACAAGCAAGCGGAGTCTGCCCCGCAAGCGGGGTAAAGCGGAAAAGCCCGCAGCAAGCCCTCGCCTACTCCTCGAAGCAGTAGCCGTATCCCTGGCGGTTGGTGATGCACGCCCCCGCCTCTCCGAGCTTGCGGCGCACGCGGGCAATGTGCACGTCCACCGTGCGCTCAAGCACAAAGGTGTCGCCGTGCCATACCTCGGAGAGAATTTCGTCGCGCGAGAAGACGCGTCCCGGCTGCCGCGCGAGCATGGACAGTATCCCGAACTCCTTGGGCGAGAGCTTTACGTCGCGCCCTTCGCACACCACCACTTTCTTTTCGTAGTCAATGACAAGCCCGCCCGCCTCTATCTTCGTGTGCTCAGGCTCGGCCTGCGTGCGTCGCAAGACGGCCGCCACGCGTGCCAGCACTTCGTGCAGCGAGAAAGGCTTGGCGATGTAGTCGTCGCCGCCCGCCGAGAAACCCGTGAGGAGGTCGTTCTCCGTGTCGCGTGCCGTGAGGAAAATGATGGGGGTCTCGTTGTGCAGCTCCTTGCGCAGCCTTTCCGCCATGCGGAAGCCCGACATGCCGCCCAGCATCACGTCCAGCAATATCAGGCTGTGTGCGGGCGAAAGCAGGTGCAGTGCTTCTTCGGCAGACTCTGCCGTGTCCACGCTGTATCCCGCGCTCTCGAGATTGTACTGCAGTATTTCCCGAAGGTCTGGCTCGTCGTCCACCACGAGTATCCTGTACTTTTCCATAAAGCTTTTACGAAAGAAATTGACGCATGCGGCAGACACCTGCCGCAAGCGCGTTCAGTTTTTCAGATTGCAATATTACGCCTTTCCCCGCGCACGCCGCACGGGCGGCTGTTAAGAATATATGAAACGTGCGCCAGTGCGGCCAGAGCGTTCCCCCGCGCCGCCACACCAATATTATATATAGCACGCACGCCGCCACCGGCAAGAGTGTGCGCCGCGTCCTGCGCCTGAGCCATACCTTTATATATGCCAAACGCAAAGACGGCGGCGCAGGGACGTGTATGCACGCCCCGCGCCGCCGCTTTATTCCGGTGCCTGCTGCAAGCGGAAAGCCTACTTCTGCTCTTCCGCCTTTATCTGCTCGCGCACGGTTTTGATTTTCTCCGCGATGGTAGCGAGTTCCTCGCGCAGGCGCGCCACCTTCTTCTCCACTTCGGCCACGAGGCTGTTGCCCTTTGCCGACTTGGAAGAGAAGAAGCCGAGGTTAGTCTCGTAGTTGGCTATCTCCTGCTTCTTCGCGTCGTATGCGTTCTGCAAGCGCGTGCGCTCGCGCGTCAGCTCCGTGCCGCCCTTCTCCGCCGTGCTGCGGCGGAAGTCGTCCATACGGCGGCGCTGTCCGCTTTCGTGCAGCGCGTCGTATATCTTGTCGCACAGGGCGCGGTAGCGCTTGTACATCTTCTCTTTCTTGCGGAAAGGCACATGCCCTACCTCGTTCCAGCGGGCCTGCAGGTCGCGCACGGCCTGCAGCTGGTTGTCCGCCGGAGTCTCGGCTATCTTCGCCAGCTCGGCAAGTATCTCCTCCTTCTTCGCGAGGTTTTCCTCCTGCTCCTTGCGCTCGCCCGACGTAGCCTCGCTCTTCTTGTCAAAGAAAGCGTTGCAAGCCTCGTTGAAGCGTTTCCAGATGGAGTCCGAAACCTTGTGCGCCACCGGACCGATGGTTTTCCACTCTTTCTGCAGCTGCACCAGCTTCGCCGTCGTGGCGGCCCAGTCCGTACTGTCCTTGAGTTCCTCGGCCTTGCGCACGAGTGCCATCTTTGCCTCATAGTTGGCGCTGAACTTCTCCCGCACCTCCTTGAAGAAAGCTGTCTTTGCGTGGAAGAAACGGTCGCACGCCACACGGAAACGCTCAAATATCTCTGCGTTCACCTTGCGCGGCGTGAAGCCTATGGTCTTCCACTCCGCCTGCAGGGCTATGACCTTTTTCGTCATCTCGTCCCACTGCGCGTAGCTCTTCAAGGCGTCGAAGTCAAGCGCTTCGACACTCTGGCACAGCTCCGTCTTGCGGTTGAGGTTTTCCTCCTCCTGCGCTTTCTGTGCAAGGAAATGCTCCTGGTGGCGCTTGTTGACGGCGGTAGAGGCGTCCTTGAAGC
Source organism: Alloprevotella sp. (assembly GCA_963651485.1). Taxonomy (GTDB): domain Bacteria; phylum Bacteroidota; class Bacteroidia; order Bacteroidales; family Bacteroidaceae; genus Alloprevotella. The sequence goes on from CAVJPT010000011.1 coordinate 67,594, forward strand.
GTTTCCAAATCTCCTCGCGCAGCTCGCGTGCCACGGGCCCGGTCTCGCGGTACTCCTGGTGCAGCGCCTGCAGCTGGTGGAAAGCCGATATGGGGTCTGCCACCTCGGCGAGCTTCTCGGCGGTCTCGCACAGGCGCGTCTTTATCTCGAGGTTTTTCTTGAAGTCGTAGGCACGCATCTCATGGTTGAGACGCAGCTGGTCATAGTACTGCTCGACGTAGAGCTGGTAGTTTTTCCACAGCTCCGTAGCGTTTTCCGCCGGCACGTTCTTTATTTCCTTCCACTCCGCCTGCAGCTTCTTGAGCTCGTCATAGCCCTTGTCCGCCTCCTCGGGCGAAACGGCCATTTCCTTGATGCGCTCTATTATTTCCTGCTTGCGCTTCAGGTTGTCCGCCTTTTCCTTTTCAAGTGCCTCGGCGGCCTTTGTGCGCAGCTCGCGGATGAGCGAAAGCTGTGCCTTGAACTCCTCCTCCTCCGTGTCGGGAGCGGGGACAAAATCCTCCGGCGCGCCGCCGTCGGCTATGAATTTTTCGCGTGCGGCCTGCGCCTCGGCGTTGTGCAGGCGGTAGTAGAGGGCTTTTAGGTGGTCGAGTTCCGTGCGCTCCACCTCGCCGCCGTTATGCACTATGTCTCTCAGACGCTGCACCACCTCGCCCTTTGTCTTGGGCTGCGGTGCGGGTGCGGGAGCCGGCTCTGCGCCGTCCGCGGGAGCGTCTTCCTTTTTCTCTTCTCCGTCGGCGGCGTTCTCCGCCGGCGTTTCCACTGGAGTGCCCTCAGCCGTCGCGTCCTCCTCTGCGGGAGTCTGCTGCGTCTGCTCTGCGGGAGTCTCTGTCTCCGCAGCGGGGGTCTCTGCCGCGCCCGCCGTGCCTTGCGCCAGCGTGCGCTCTTCCGTCACTTCAGTGCTCAATGTTTCGTCCATAACAAACAGGATGGGGTCAAAAGCCGGAGGACGCCGCCGTCCCTCTCCCGCCGCCCGGCGTGCATGCCAAGCGGGGTGCGGAAGCCACGCTCCCGGCTCACAAAAAGAGTTTAAACTATCGCGCGGCAGCCGCCGCGTTCTGCAAAAAAACGGATTTTATATTTTCCCGCCAAACTTTGCACGCGCTTTTTGCCCGCTATGCGGGGAAACACACGCGCGGACAGCCCGTACAGGCGGCATAAGCGCGGCACGGCAGCTATGCTTTCGGCTGCAAAAGGATGCGAACTCGGCATAAAAGACGGCTTGCTCGGTCATCAAAGAACGGCTTGCGCGGCTACGACATAACGCTTGCGCAGTCAGAAAAGAGCGCATACGCCGAAACAAAAGACTACGCACACGGCGGCAAGCTCTACACCTGGTCGAGCGGGATGCGGTCGGCGGGACGCTGCTCGCGGTAGGCAGTGGGCGTGAGTCCCGTGAGTTTCTTGAACTGGCGCGAAAGGTGTGCCACGTCCGTGAAGCCCGCACGCCACGCAATTTCCTTCACCGTGTACTGGCGGTACTCGAGCAGCTCCTTGACATACTCGAGGCGCAGGGCGATGAGGTAGCGCTCCACCGTGCGCCCCTCTCGCTGCGAGAAAAGCCGGCTTGCGGTGTCGTAGTCGGTGACGCGGTCGGCACGCAGGGCGGGCTCGAGCAGCTCGGGCAGCTTGCGCTGCAGCGAGATGCCGCCCCGCACGGCAGAGACCAGCTCGCGCTTTATGGCAAGCACCACGCGATCGGCCTCGTCGCGCACTATCGCGAAACCCGCCTCCTGCAATGCCCCGTCAAGCCCGCGCAGGACTTCGTCCGGGAGCGGGGCCGGGAGCGCAATGCGCCCGAGAGTCACCTCCGCTCCCTCTATGCCAAGGCGGCGGACAATCTCCTCCACTGCGCTCACGCAGCGGCGGCACACCATATTCTTTACAAGAAGCGTCTCTTTCATCTCTCTGTACTTTTCCCCGCTTTCGTTTCTGCGGCCGTGCCGCCCTGCATGCCGCGGGCGCATATACGCTGCCGCACATCGTCCTGCACGCGGCGGTAGAGCGGGCACGCGGTGTAGCCGGTGTGCTTGCGCAGCATCTCCACCACGTCCGCCGCCGCGTGGCGGTAGGAGGAAAGCTCGTTGTCCATTTGCTGCTCGTGCTCGGCAAGGGAGCGTATTTCGCGCTCGCGCTCGCGCCGCAGCCCTTCGCACACGTCGTAAAGCAGCGGGGTGACCACGCCGTCGAAAAGGTCGTGCCCGCGCATATACAGATAGGTGGTCTGCGGCGTGAGCCCGAGGCGCAGCAGCTCCTCCCGCAGGGGCTTGTAGGTCGATTTCCCCTCCGGAAACTGGCGCTGCAGCCGCGACACCTTTGCGTTTACCGCACTGCGCAGCCTTTCCAGAGCCTTTTCCGGGGCTGCCGCCGCTCCGCGCGGAAGCTGCACGATGTGGTAGAAGTCTACCATGGAGAATGTCTTGTGCCGCCCGTAGCGGTAAGCCCAGACGTTCCATACGAAAAGCGGCCAGACTGTTTGCGAGTAGGCTGCAAGAAAGGTCTCGAAGTCGAAGGTGCGGCGGTCGTTGAGCGTAGCCATGACGCACACCTCGGAGAGCGCGGGGGCGTAGCACTGGAGGTTTTCGATGGCGTAGGCGTACGTATGGAAGACGTAGGGACTGCCGCAGACGGTGCGCGAGACCGGCGTCGCGCCCTGCATGAGATAGTCGTAGTCGGCATCGACGCAGGCTATCATGCACTCCCCCAGCCTTTCGCCCAGCTCGTTGGCAAGCGCGGTTTTCTTTCCCTTGCTGAGCGTGTCGCGGGACGGCAGGGTCACCTCAAAGCGCAGCGACTCCGTCTCCAGCGGGCGCAACAATGCGCTCCAGAAAAGCACGTCGTCGTAGCTTTCCACGTAAGCCACCACGCGCCGTGGCGCACGCCGTCCGCCGAGACGGTTCATCGCCCCGATGTACGCGCTGCTCAGGTTGCGGCTCAGCTGGCTCATACGTTTTTCCTCCCGCCGTTATACCGTGATTTCCGACACCTCCGTCACGCAGTCCTCCCAACCCTCCATGATGAGGGCGGGCGAGTGCGTGGTGAGCAGTACCTGCGCGTTGGGGTTAAGCTCCCTCACCATTGCTATCAGCCCCTTCTGCCACTCGAAGTGCAGACTCGCCTCCGGCTCGTCCATGAAGAGGACGTAAGGCTGCTTGTCCTCGGTGAGCACGGTGAGGAGAATGAGAAGCATCTGCTTTTCCCCGCTCGAGAGCAAGTAGGGCGAGAGCGGCTCGCCGTACTGTATGAAGCGCAGCTCGTTGCTCTGCCTGTCTATGCGCTTGCCCGTCTCGCTGAAAAGCCCGTCCACCATGTCCAGGAAGCGCGTCTTGAGGTCAGCGGCGCGGGCCGCCTTTTCGCGGGCCTCGGGGTCGCCGCCGGTGAGCAGGGCTATCATGCGGTTGCCCACGTTCACCTGGTAGTCGAGGTAGCGCCGCTGCACGAGGTAGAGCTGCAGGTCGAGCTCCGTGGCAAGCTGCCGTCCGGTGGGGTCGCCGAGCGCGTCGCCGCGCAAAATGCGGCGGTCAAAGCTGCGCAGCACGTCATAGCGTATGCCCGTCGCGTCGGCGGGGTCGAAATCCACGCGCACGCCAAGGGGCGTGACGGCGGAAATTTCGCCCGTGGCGGGAAGCGTGCGCAGGTGCTGCACGAGCTTGTTGAGGATAGTGCTTTTTCCCGCCCCGTTCTTTCCGCTTAGCACGTTCACGTCGGGGCGCAGCTCCCACACTATGTGCTTGTGCCCGCTCCACAGGCTGGAAATCTCTATGCGCTTTATGCTGTCGGCAAGTTTCATCGCTTCGGTCCGTAAAAGGTTGGATGGGCAAATATACACAGTTATTTGCTTTCCCCGCCACTGTTTTTCGTGGTCAGAAACCGGCGTTTCGCCGAAAAACCCCGGGGGAGACGGGGAAAAAGCGCGTGCGGCATTAAACCATAGGGCGCGGGGCGCGTCAAAAAGTCAGAAAAACGGAAAAACTCACATTTCACTTGATGAAACGCACATTATTATTTGTCCTGCTCACGCTCGCCGTGACGGCCTCTGCCCTGGCGCAGGGGACCGTGGTGCGCGGGCAGGCACTCGAGACCAAGACGCGCAAGCCGGTGGAGTTTGCCACTGTGGCACTTCTGCGCGGCGACAGCGCGAAAGTGGTGCGCTCCTCCAACACCGACGAGACGGGCGCCTTCACGCTTGCCGTGCCTGAAAGCGGCGCGTACACCCTTCGACTGAGCAACGTGGGCTTCTCCACGCTCACGCGCCCCCTGGAGGTGAAAGCCGGGGAGAAAGACACCATCGACGTGGGCGAGCTTCTGCTCGCCGCCAAGGACAACGTGCTGCGCACGGCCACCGTCTCCGCCACCGCCGCCCGCGTGGAGCAGAAAGACGACACCACGATGTTCAACGCCTCTGCCTACCGCGTGCCTGAGGGCTCCACGCTCGAGGCGCTCGTCAAGCAGCTGCCCGGCGTCGAGGTATCGGACGACGGCACCATCAAGTGGAACGGAAAGACCGTGCAGGAGTTTCTCGTAAACGGAAAGGACTTCTTCAAGGGCGACACGAAGACCGCCATGAAAAATCTCCCCACCGAGCTCGTCAGCCGCATCAAGGCCTACGACAAGAAGAGCGACTACACGGAGCAGACCGGCATAGACGACGGCGAGGAGAGCACCGTGCTCGACATCACGACAAAGCGGCAGCTCAACGAGTCCTGGGTTTCCAACATAGACCTCGGCTACGGCAACCACGACCGCTACACGGGCCGCGTATTCGCCACGCGCTTCACCGACCGTACGCGCGTCACGGCCTTCGGCTCCGCCAACAACACCAACGACCAAGGCTTCGGCGGCCCGCGCGGCATAGGCGGAGGCGGCGGGGGCGGACTTACCGCCTCGCGCAACGCCGGCCTCGACTTTTCCTGGGAAAACGGAAAGCAGAAGCGCGAAGCGGGACGCCTCGAGCTGGGCGGCAACGTGCAGTACCGCTTTTCCTCCACCGACGCGCTCAGCACCTCCTCCTCGGAGACCTTCCTCACCTCGGGCAGCAGCAGCTCTTTCTCCAACAGCTGGAGCCACAACCACAACCGAGCCACTAACGTGAACTCGTCCTTCCGCCTGCAGTGGAACCCCGACTCGCTCACCTTCGTGTCCTTCCGCCCGCAGTACTCCTACTCGCGCACCACAAGCGACGGACTTTCGCGCTCCGCTACTTTCAACTCCGACCCCTACTCCATCGCCGGGATGGAAAATCCGCTTGACAGCATCTTCGCCGACATGGCGGCCAAGAGCAGCCCGCTCTACGCCATGATGGTGAACACCAACCAGCGCGAGAGCCTCGGGGAGAGCAGCAACCACAACGTCAAGGGTACGCTGAACATCGTGCGCCGACTGAACTCCGCCGGACGCAACGTCTCCCTGAATGCCAGCGCGGGCTACAGCAAGAGCGAGAGCAAGCAGTTCTCCATCTCCAACATCACCTACAACGCCCAAAGCGGCCGCGACGGCAGCTTCCTCAACCAGTACAGCACCACGCCGGGCAAAAACTGGAACTACAGCGTGCGCGTAGGATACTCCGAGCCTCTGGGCCACAACTGGTTTGCCGAGGCACGCTACCAGTACAGCTACAAGTACCAGGACTCCAACCGCTCGCGCTTCAACCTCGACTCACTGGGCAACAGCACGTACAGCACCATGTGGGACGGCGAGTTTGCCTCCTTCGGCGACGCCGACAGCCACCCCGCCATCGGCAAGCTCCCCACCCTCGACGAGGCGCTCAACTACGTGCGCGACCTGAACAACTCGCAGTACGCCACCTACAAATACCAGGACCACACCGCCTCGCTCGGCGTGCGCTACAACACCTCCACCGTACGCTTCAACGCGGGCGTGGACTTCAACCCGGAGCGCACGAAGATGGCCTACAACCGCCCGGGGCAGCACATCGACACGCTCATCACGCGACAGGTCTTCAAGGTTTCGCCGCAAGTGCGCCTGCGCTACAATTTCTCCAAAACCACCAACCTCGACATACGCTACCGCGGAAGCTCCTCGCAGCCTTCCATGACCGACCTGCTCGCCGTGGTAGACGACTCCAACCCGCTCAACATCTCCATGGGCAACCCGGGGCTGAAGCCGTCGTGGAACAACACTATGCGCATCAACTACAACACCTACAACGCCACCTACCAGCGCGGCATGATGGCGGGCATCGACGCGCAGCAAACCACCAACTCCATCTCCAACCGCATGGTGTACGACGAAGCCACCGGCGTGCGCTACACCCGCCCGGACAACATCAACGGCAACTGGAACGCCCGCGCCATGTTTATGTTCAACACGGGCCTGGGACGGCAGAAGACCTTTACGGTAAGCACCTTCACCACCCTCGGCTACACCAACGCCGTGGGCTACGTGAGCCGCATGCAAAGCACGTCCGCCGCGACGGCGACGACAAGCTCCACCGCCGACGCCACGCTCCTCGCGCTTGACAACACCGCCGCCTCCGACCGCAGCTACGCCTACTACAGCAGCGTCTTCGCCGGCGCAAGCTCGCAGAAAAACACCACGCGCACGATAGACCTCGGCGAAAACTTCAACGCCTCCTACCGCTCCACTTACTTCGACGTGGGCATACTCGGCCGCCTCAACTACCAGCACGCACGCGCCTCCGTACAGGAGAACGCCAACATGGACACCTGGAACTTTGACTACGGGGCCAACGCCAACGTCAACCTCGACTTCGGCCTGAGCATCTCCACGGACATCCGCATGAGCTCCCGCCGCGGCTACTCCGACCGGAGCATGAACACCAACGAGCTGCTCTGGAACGCGCAAATCTCGCAGTCCTTCCTCAAAGGCCGCGCCGCCACGGTCAGCATCCAGTTCTACGACATCCTCCACCAGCAGAGCAACGTGAGCCGATCGCTCACCGCCACGATGCGCCAGGACTCCTGGAGCAACGCCATCAACTCCTACTTCATGGTGCACTTCATCTACAAGCTGAACATCTTCCCCGGCGGCTCTAAGAAGAAGAGCAGCGACAAGGACGACGACCGCCAGCGCATGGACGACCGCCAAGGCCCGCCCGATGGCGGACGCCCGATGGGCCCGCCTCCCGGAGGCGGCGGCGGCTTCCACGGAGGCGGCGGCCCGGGCGGACATTTCTAAGCCTGCACGCCGCGCTGCCCCGTCCGAAAGGCACGCGCCCCCAGCGGCGCACGCACCCGAATGCACCCGAATGCACCCGCACGCGCCGCACGCGACAAGCAAAGCATAACACAATCCCCGCGCATGCCCTACCCACAGGGCTGCGCGGGGATTGTTTTTTTTTTGGGGGGGGGAGCAGAGACGAAGACGGAGGCATAATGCCATTGGTTGGCGGAACGGGCTGAGAGCCCAGTCCGCACATAGCTCAGGGCAACGCCCTGGGTAGCGGAACACATAGTGCAGTTGCCCCTGAAAGGGCAAAAGCATATAAGGGACCACCCAACGCACATACCGCAAACGCCCCGTTAGCCCGGCACGGGCTGAAAGCCCAACCTGCACATAGCCCAGGGCAATGCCCTGGGTAACGCGACACCGCGTAAAATTGCGCCCTGAAAGGGCAAAAGCATATAAGGGGTCACCCAATTCACCATACCGCCCTACGTCCCGTTGGCGCGGAGCGGGCTGAAAGCCCAGCCTGCACATAGCCCAGGGCAACGCCTTGGGTAGCGCGACACCGCGTAAAATCGCGCCCTGAAAGGGCAAAAGCATAGACACAAACGGGCTGGCGGGAAAAACACACGGCATTTTAGGCTTTTGCCCTTTCAGGGCGCAGCAATGTGGGGTGCACGCGTAACCCAGGGTGTCGCTTCGCTTGCCCTGGGCTAAGAGCTTTTGGGCTTTCAGCCCGTTTCCCGCCCAACCGATGGCATCCCGCCCCGCCGGTTTCGCCGCGCGGGATATATGGCAATTTCGTTTACCGCCCGTTTCCCGCCCAGCCAACGGCATCCCGCCCTGCCGGTTTTGTTGCGCGGGCTACATGCATCCATTACGTTTTATGCCCGTTCCCCACCCAACGATGGCAATCCCGCCGGTTTCGCCGCGCGGGGTGATATTACAACGATGCACCCGACGCCCATGCCGCCCCCCCGTT
>CAVJPT010000012.1:0-69398 GCA_963651485.1 Alloprevotella sp.
CGGAAAAGGAAGGGCTCGCCGCGGGAGGGAACGAGCGGGGAAGGAGGCCATTCGCCAGCGGAAAGCGAACTGCCCCGGTATCCAACATATCGGTCATTTTTCCGCATTGCTCCCGCCCGATTTCTTCACTTTGCCGTCCCATTCTCCATCAAGCCAACCCGCTTTCGCCATCATAACGACCCACTTTCCGTATACATCCGCCCGCAACATACGCACGCCGCACGCTCAAACGCCCGTGCAACATTCCGAAAGCACCCTATCCCCTCTACCCGCAACGTACCGCAGCATACATCCTATATAAATTAATGTGTGGTGCAAGCACGAAAGCTGAAAAAGCCACGCAACCGCTGTGCCCACCGACAAGCAACGTTCCCATTACTACGCGTACGGTAGGAAAACAGGATTAAGCCACGCGACAAGTTTGTATATAGGAAGGAATGGAGGCATGCGCACGGGAAAGACGAAGAACAGGCGCACAAGAGGAACGCGGCAAGATTTGCGCGAATGGCGTAACTTTGCCTTGCGCTCGACGCAGCACATAGGAATACCAGCAGCGATGGGCGCAAGAAGAAAGAACGACTGCACGTTAGAGAGGAATGAACGACTGCATAGAAATAAAGGGAGCAAGGGTGAACAACCTGAAAGGCGTGGATCTGCGGATACCGCTCGGCCGTCTGGTGGCGGTGACGGGACTTTCGGGTTCGGGAAAATCATCCCTTGCCTTTGACACGCTGTATGCCGAGGGGCAGCGGCGCTACGTGGAAAGCCTTTCGGCCTACGCGCGCCAGTTTCTGGGGCGGATGAACAAACCCGAGTGCGACTATATAAAAGGTCTGCCGCCCGCCATTGCCATAGAGCAGCGCGTGACGGGGCGCAACCCCCGCTCGACAGTAGGCACAAGCACAGAGATATACGACTATCTGCGCATGCTCTTCGCCCGCGCCGGCCACACCTATTCCCCCGTGAGCGGCGAGGAAGTGAAATGCCACACAGTGGACGACATCGTAGCGGCAGCCGCTGCGTACAGCGAGGGTACACGCTTTACCGTACTCGCTCCGCTGCGTCTGAGGCAGGGCCGTTCCGTGCGCGAACAGCTGGAGGCATACTTGGCACAAGGACTCTCACGCCTTGACGTAGACGGCGAAACGGTACGCATAGAAGACACGCTCGACAATCCGCCCGCTCCCGAAAAGGCAGCCCTGCTCATAGACCGGCTCGCCGTTTCGCGCGACAAGGAGTTCGGCTCACGTCTCGCCGACTCCGTGCAGACAGCCCTTTTCGAGGGAGACGGAGCCTGTTTCCTGCGCTTCTACCCTGCCCGCATTCTCCAGCGTTTCAGCACGCGTTTTGAGGCAGACGGCATCACGTTTGCCCGCCCAGACGACAATATGTTTTCCTTCAACTCCCCCGCAGGCGCCTGTCCCGTGTGCGAAGGCTTCGGTCGCGTGGTAGGCATAGACGAGCGGCTCGTCGTGCCCGATACGTCGAAGAGCGTGTACGACGGCGCGGTGATGTGCTGGCGCGGAGAGAAGATGGGGATGTGGAAAGACGAGTTTGTACGCCGCGCGGGTCAGAGAGGCTTTCCCGTCTTTACGCCCTACTACCAGTTGACCCAGGGACAGCGCGCCATGCTTTGGGACGGCGACGCGACGGAGCGGAGTCTGCCCGAAGAGGAACAAGTGAGCGTCAACGCCTTCTTCCGCATGCTTGAGCGCAGCCAATACAAAATACAGTACCGCGTGATGCTCGCCCGCTATCGCGGCAAAACGGAATGTCCTGCCTGCCACGGGTCGCGTCTCAAGCCCGAGGCCGAATACGTGCGTGTGGGAGGCGAAACCATAACGCGCCTTGTGCGCATGCCCATAAAAGAGCTGCTTCCTTTTTTTGAAAACCTCACTCTCCCCGAGACCGACACCCGCGTGGCGGCGCGTCTGCTCACGGAAATAAAAAACCGTCTGCGCTACCTCTCGGACGTGGGGCTTGACTACCTCACGCTCGACCGCCTCTCCAACACCCTTTCCGGCGGAGAGAGCCAGCGCATAAGCCTTGCCACGTCATTGGGTTCGTCGCTTGTGGGTTCGCTCTACATACTCGACGAGCCCAGCATCGGTCTCCATCCGCGCGATACGCGCCGCCTTATCGGCGTACTGAAGAAGCTGCGCGACCTTGGCAATACAGTCGTGGTAGTGGAACACGAGGAAGAGATTATGCGAGCCGCCGACTACCTTATCGACATCGGTCCGGAAGCCGGCCGACTCGGCGGCGAGGTGGTATATGAGGGCGTGCCTGTGCCTTCACCGCTGCCGCCCCTGCCCGAAGGCAGCAACCGCTACGTCTCCCACACGCTCAACTACCTCTTGGGCAAAGAGCGCATAGCAGTACCCCTCTCCCGCCGCGCGTGGAACCGCAGCATACGCGTCACCGGTGCACGCGCCAACAATCTTAAAGGCATAGACGTCGCATTCCCGCTCAACACCCTGACGGTGGTGACGGGCGTAAGCGGATCGGGCAAAAGCACGCTTGTACGCGACATCTTGTTCCGCGCCCTCAAGCGTCACCTTGACGGGGCGTGCGAGGCTCCAGGCGAGTTCACGCGGCTGGAGGGAGACTTGGACTGCGTGCAGGCTGTGGAATTTGTGGACCAAAACCCCATAGGGCGTTCGTCGCGCTCCAATCCCGTCACCTACATAAAGGCATTTGACGAAATACGCAAGCTGATGGCAGCGCAGCCGCTCGCCCGCCAGCTCGAACTCACGCCCGCCTCCTTCTCCTTCAACGCTCCGGGCGGGCGATGCGAGGAGTGCAAGGGAGAGGGGACTGTGCGTGTGGAAATGCAGTTTATGGCAGACCTCGTGCTTGAGTGCGAAGCCTGCCACGGACACCGCTTCAAGAGCGAGGTGCTGGAAGTACGCTTCTGCGGGCTTAACGTATATGACATCCTGCAGCTTACCGTCAATCAGGCCATAGACTTCTTCACCCGCGAGGGGCAACCCCGCATCGCCGCCCGCCTGCGTCCGCTGCAGGACGTAGGACTCGGCTACATAAAGCTTGGACAATCGAGTTCCACGCTATCCGGCGGCGAAAACCAGCGCGTAAAGCTCGCCTACTACCTCGGACTGGAAAAGGCGCAGCCCACGCTCTTCATCTTTGACGAGCCTACCACCGGCCTCCATCCGCACGACATAGGGCGGCTGCTCCGCTCGCTCGGCGCGCTGATAGAGCGCGGACACAGCGTGGTGATAATAGAGCACAACATGGACGTGGTGAAGTGCGCCGACCACGTCATAGACCTCGGTCCCGAGGGCGGCCGCGAGGGCGGCCGCATCGTGGCCGCCGGCACGCCGGAAGAGGTAGCGCGGCAAGGAGAGGGGCATACCGCCCGTTTCCTCGCCCAAGCACTGGAAAGGGGAGAAACAGAGGCAAAAGCAGGGGGTACGGGACAAAAATAGCGGGCTCCGCAAAGAGCATAAGCCACATACTTTTCCTATTTTTGCGCGTGTAAAGAGACACTGTAAAACCATTCAATACCAAACACAATTATGGCATTCCTAACTGACGAAAAACTTGTAATTGTCGGCGCTGCCGGCATGATTGGGTCCAATATGGCCCAGACGGCGGCTATGCTCCGCCTCACCCCCAACATCTGCCTTTACGACGTGTACGAGCCGGGTCTCGAGGGCGTAACCGAGGAGATGCGCCACTGCGGCTTCGAGGGTGTCAACTTCACCTACACCACCGACGTGAAAGAAGCCCTCACGGGTGCTAAATACATCATTTCTTCCGGCGGCGCGCCCCGCAAGCAGGGCATGACCCGCGAGGACCTGCTCAAGGGCAACGCCGGCGTAGCCGAGCAGCTCGGAAAGGACATCAAGAGCTACTGCCCCGACGTGAAGCACGTGGTCATCATATTCAACCCCGCTGACGTGACGGGCCTCGTGACGCTCATCTGGTCCGGCTTGAAGCCCTCTCAGGTTTCCACCCTCGCCGCACTTGACTCCATCCGTCTGCAGAGCGAGCTCGCAAAGCACTTCGGCGTAGCACAGAGCGAGGTTACGGGCTGCCGCACCTACGGCGGTCACGGCGAGGCTATGGCTCCCTTCGCAAGCAGCGTAAAGGTAGCCGGCACACCCCTCACGAGCCTCATCGGCACAGACAAGCTGACGGCTGCACAGTGGGACGAAATCAAGCACAAGACCATCCAGGGCGGCTCCAACATCATCGCACTGCGCGGCCGCTCCTCTTTCCAGAGCCCGGCTTACGTGTCCGTGCGCATGATTGAGGCTGCTATGGGCGGCGAGGAGTTCCAGTGGCCCGCCGGCCGCTATGTCTCTTTCGCGGGCATCGACCACATCATGATGGCAATGGAAGTGACCATTTCCGAGAAGGGTTCGGCTTACGAGGAGGTTGTCGGCACGGAAGAGGAAATGGCTGCCCTCAAAGAGAGCTACAAGCACGTGGCCGCAATGCGCGACGAGTGCATCGAGCTGGGCATCATCCCCGCCATCGAGAAGTGGGGCGACATCAACCCCAACCTGAAGTAAAAGCCGCTGGCGGACAGCAAGTCCGCAGGCTGACTTAAAAGAAATCCGCCCTGCGCAGGAAACCATTCCTACGCAGGGCGGACTCTTTATATCGTATGCGGCTCGCCCGCCGCGTACACTCCTTAAATCACGGCAATCTTCCCGGCGACGCTCTTCGAGCCGTCAGCCTTGGACACATATATATAATATACGCCCGAAGTGACACGGTCGCCCGCCGGAGTGCGCACGTCCCACACAAGCGAGCCGCCTGTACTGTTGCCGCGATAGACAAGCTGCCCGCCCGCAGAGACTATCTTCACCTCCGCGCTCTCCGTCAAGCCGCTAACCACCACGCGCCCGCTATATTCCGGGCGGACAGGGTTGGGCGAAATCTTTATGTTGGCCTTGTCAAGCTCTTCCACAGGCTCGCTCACGCCTGTCGCGTAAGAGCAAATGCCGCGGTCCGTACCAATGAACAGTTCGCCCGTCGCCTCGTCAAACGTAAGCCCCGTGACATTGTCGGAAAGCAAGGGGCTGTCCGCCGCCGTGAAGTGCTGCAATACCTGCGATCCGTCCGCGTTTACCTGATAAAGTCCGGAGCCGGTAGTGCCGAGCCATTTGCAGTTGCCCCCGTCCACAGCAACCGCCGTGACGGAAGTCTCAGCGAGAAGATAATCGGCGTAGTTGGTGCCGTCGTTACGCGGTATCTTGGGCTGGTAGATGGTAAAAGCGGAAGAAAACCACTTGTCCGGGTCGGTCACGGCATATACACCGGCAGTGCAGCCTATCCAAAGCTGCCCGTTCCGGTCAAAGCAGTAGTCCTGCACGCCCTCGAGGCTGCACGACGTGCCGTCCTCGTTGGTGGCTGCCTTTCGGAAGAGGCTCTCGTCGTCGGCGGCGTTGTCTACCGTACCTTTGTAGTCGAGGCATCCCAGGCCCGCCTGGTAGCTTGTCTGGGTACGCACCGTGAGCCAAAGCCGCCCTTTCGTGTCTATCAGGAGCCGCTCGGGGTACGTTGCCATTTTCATCCCGTCCACATAGAGCCTGCGCCACGTGCCGTCCGGCTTCATCACCGTAAGCACCGTGTCCACCCACCCGTTAGTAACGAAGAGGTTGCGCTGAGCGTCCATGGCAAGCCCGTAAGTACGCACGTAGTTATAGCTGTCCTGCAAAGCGCGCACGCCCGCGTCGTTGATTATCTGGAGCGCAGAGTTAGAGTGATTGTAGTGCTTTACAAACTGGAAGTCCTTGTACTCCATCATTCCCGTCCAAGTGGCGAGGTAGTGGCGGGACGCGTCCGCCGGGTCCTGCAGTATGCCCGTCACGCCTTGGAAAGCCGCGCCGTTGTTCAGTTCAAAGCCTGTCGTGGGAAAACTGTGCCATGTCTCGTCCTCATACCACATTGCCACCGGCTTGCTGCCGCCACCACCTGCCACGAGCAAGCGGCCATCTATGTATTGCAGCTTGTCGCACACGTCCGAGTAAGGGCCATACCCGCCCACGCTGGCTACCGGCCCGTTCCAGCTCTTTGCGTCTCCGTCCGCACTCAGGCGGTAGGCGCAGAGCCCGTCGTCCGCTTTGGCAAACCAGTATGTGCCGGAAACGTAGGCCACGTCTCTTACAGTCCCCGCCGTCGCTACGCGAAACATTTCCTCTGTCGGATTCTCCGAAGACATCGCCACGGTGTAGCCGCTGCCGTTGAACACCGCTACAGAGCCTTGCGCGTTACCTCTTACGCATACCACGGGCGAGGCATTCGTGAAAACAGGCTGTCCCGCTGCGTCAAGCTCCATATACACCACGCCCGCTCCGCCTGCGAAAGAGGGCAAAGCGGAAGAGACAAGGAAATAGAAGCCCTTGCCAAAGGGCACGATGCGGGTCACAGCGGCGCCACCCAGCGAGCGCCATGCTGAAAGGTCATAGAGATTGTCGCGGATGTCGCCCATACATACCCGTCCGCCCGTCTCTATAAAGACATAGTTGCCGGAAGCTATGGAAGCGGCTACTGCACTGCCGAAACGGTAGTAGCCCTTTACCGTGAGGCTTTCCAGGTCTATTTGTATTACGCCCTCCCTTGTGGAAAGCGTGAGCCAGTCCTCGTTTACCGCCATGTTCAGCACGGATATGTCGTAGTCGGCGAAGTTGTATACTTCGGGGAAATTACTTACCGTGCCGTCTTCGTATACGAGGTCTATGTTGTTGTCCGAGTAAAGCACCACGAGACACTGCTGCGTGCTCGACCACCCTATGTGGCTTATCCCCTTGTCGGAAAGCCCGTCCAGCTTGTCTATCGTCGTGACAGAATTGTCCGACGTGTCGTAAGCGAGGAGGTTTCCGTCGAAGAGCGCGTATATTTTCGTCCCCCCCACTTGCGTCTCCGTGGCGCTGTGGTAGGCAAGGTGGAGTTTCCACAAGTCCGTGTCCGCCGCCCTCAAGGGCAGGGATATGAGAAGAAAGAGAAGGAAGCTGGCTAATGTGCGCATAGAGTATGGTGTGCAGAAGAGTGTGCAGAGCGCAGCTCCCCGTCCTTCCGGGCTTTTCCTGCGGCTACACACATATTATATATAAGAAAAACGAAAGCTCCCCGCCTTTATTGTGGCATGCTTACCCCTTTCGGGACAGATAGTCGCAGAGTTTGCTTACGGCGCGGGCGCGGTGCGAAATGGAGTTTTTTACTTCCGTGCCCAGCTCGGCAAACGTCTTTCCTGTGTCCTCGGGAGAAAAGACGGGGTCGTATCCGAACCCCTCCGTTCCGCGCTTCTCCTCCGTGATAACGCCCTCTACGATGCCCTCAAAGAGCCTTTCCGTACCGCCTTCTATCAAGGCTATCACCGTGCGGAAGCGTGCTGCGCGGTCGTCCGCCTGTGCAAGGGCGGAAAGCAGCTTTTGCGTGTTTGCCTCCGGGTCGTGGCGGTCGGGGAAAGCGTAGCGTGCGGTGTGCACGCCCGGCGCTCCGCCCAAAGCGGTCACCTCAAGCCCCGTGTCGTCGGCAAAGCAGTCGCGGCCGTAACGCTCGTACACCCAGCGTGCCTTGATGAGCGCGTTTCCTTCCAACGTTGGCGCGGTCTCGGGTATGTCGTCATGGCAGCCAATGTCCGAAAGGCTGAGCACGCGCACCTTTCCGCCCAATATGCTGCGTATCTCTTCCAGCTTGTGCGCGTTGTTGGTGGCGAATACAAGTTCGTTCATGCGTTATGCGTAAAGTGTGTGTTTCTTCTATTTCTGAGGCTGCGTCTCCCCGCCCACGACGACAAGGGGCATGCCGCCTATCTCCGCCGCCGTGTCCGTGAACGAGCTCCAGTACGAGCCAAGCAGCTTTTCCGTGGCGGCAAGACACCAGAGGTCTACCACCGCCTCCTCCATCCCCGCAAGCGTGTCGCGGCGCACGGAGGTGTTTTGCGTCAGCACCTTTCCGCCGTAGTCTTTCCGCAGGCTTGCTTTCAGCTCCTCGTCGTCCGTGGCAAGGTAGAAAAGCGTGCCGGGGCAGCGCGCGAGCTCCGCGTCCATCGCTTGGCGGAAAAGCTCCACCTTGCTGTAACGCATGCTCACCACGTTGTCCGTGCGGCGGATATGCACGCCGACTGTGTGGGGCGCAAACTGCGCTATGAGGCGGTCGACTCGCTTCTGCAGCCGCTCCGCCGGGCGCAGACGCGCCGCGTAGTCACGCGAGTAGGGACGCAGACTGTACGGCGTGGAGAGGTAGACCTTTCCGTACCGCCGCATAAGCGCGGCTACCTCTCCCGCGTACTTAGGCTGGAAGGATGCCCGTTGGCAGCGGTAGCCCATCAGCAGCCGCACTATCCAGGGCCAGTGCAGGTTGCGGCGCGTGATGGGACGCTCCCACCACCGCCGCTCGCCGACCGCAAACATGCCGCCGTCCAGCGGCACGAAAAGCTCGGGAAAGTCCGCCCGGCACTCGTCCGTCTTTTCCCACGCCACGCGCACAGGCACGCCCTCCTCCGCGCTCACGGCCAAAGCCGAGAGCAAAACGCGCAGGCGGTTGCACAGTCCGCATTGGGGTGCGACGACAAGTTTCCTTTCCATTTTCCTCTGACACACGCGGGGTTCAGTCCTTTTTCCCTTCCCGCGTCTTGGCTTTCACCTTGATGCGGTCAAAGCCCTCGCCGTACACGCCTATGACCTTTGACTGCGAAACAAACGCATCGGGGTCCACGCTCTGTATGATGCGGAAGATGTTGGAGCTTTCACGCTTCTTTGCAAGCACCACCAGCACTTTCCTTTCCTGCTTGGTATACCATCCCCAGCCCTCGAGCACGGTCACGCCGCGGTGTGTGGCCGAGATGGCGGCGGCGATGTCCTCGTACTCGTCGGAAAAGATGAGAAACTGCACCGACTGCCGCCCGCGGTCCACTACATAGTCAAGCATAAGATTGATGATGACCAGCGTGCAGTAGCCGTAGAGCAGCTTGTCTATGGAGCCGGTGGGGGTGAAGAGCATCGAGGTGATGATAATCAGGTCGCAGAGCATCATCATCTGCCCGAGCGTCACGTCCTTGTACTTGTTGATGATGGAAGCGATGATGTCCGTGCCGCCCGTCGAGCCGTTGCTCAGGAAGACAAAGCCTATGCCTATGCCTTCAATCGCCGCGCCGAGGATGCAGGAGAGAAACATATTGTCCGTCACCACCTGCGGCAGCCCGCTGCGCTCATTGACGTGGGCAAACATCCCGGGGTTGTCCTTCGCCAGCGCGACCATGACCTCCTGCGCCGCGCCCAAGAGTATGGTGAGCATAAAGACTGCGTAAATGGTGCGGGCGCAAAAGCGCCAGCCCAGCACCTTCACCGCCACAGCAAGCAAGACGATGTTGCACAGGAAGAAGGTGTACTGCACCGGGAAGCCCGTCGCGTAGAATATCACCGCGCCCGCGCCCGCCAGTCCGCCCGTCGTTATCTCGTAAGGCAGCTGGAAGCAGGTGAAGCCCACGGCGTACATCATCAGTCCGAGGGTGATGACCAGATAGTCCTTCACCTCCTGCGCGTAAGACAGCTTGAAGTGTGTCTGCATTCCTGTCGCTTTACTTTATGACGATATTGACAATGCGCCCGGGCACTACTATCACCTTCACCACCTGCTTTCCCTCCGTGTACTTCTGCGTCTGCGGAGCGGCCATCGCGGCTTCCTGTATCTGCTCGCGCGTGGCATCGGCGGGGAAATCAAGCGTGAAGCGCGTCTTTCCGTTGAACGAAACGGAAAGCGTCACGCTGTCCTCTTTCAGGAACTTCTCGTCAAACTCCGGCCAAGGGGCGTCGCACACGCTCTCCGCGTTGCCCAAGGCGTGCCACAGTTCCTCGCAGACGTGCGGCGCAAAGGGCGCGAGCAGCGAGACAAGCTGCGAGAGCACCTCGCGGCTGCGGCAGCCCTGCTGCGAAAGTTCGCCCACGGCTATCATAAAGGCCGGGACGGACGTGTTGTAGGAGAAGACCTCGATGTCCTCGGACACTTTCTTTATCAGCTTGTGCAGCGTCTTGAGGTTGTCCTTTGTAGGCTGGCTGTCGTCTACCGCCCAGTCGCCGTTCTTGGGATAGAAGAGTCCCCAGAGCTTTTTGAGGAAACGGAAACTGCCGTCTATGCCGTTGGAGTCCCACGGCTTGCTCTGGCTGATGGGGCCGAGAAACATTTCGTAGAGACGGAGCGTGTCCGCGCCGTACTTCTCTACTATCATATCGGGGTTCACCACGTTGTACATGGACTTCGACATCTTCTCTACCGCCCAGCCGCAGACGTACTTGCCGTCCTCAAGCACGAAGTCGGCATCCTTGTACTCCGGCCTCCAGGCGCGGAAAGCCTCGATGTCGAGCACGTCGTTCTGCACAATGTTCACGTCGACGTGTATGGGGGTGACGTCGTAGCCGTCCTTGAGTCCGAGGCTGACGAAAGTGTTGGTGTCCTTTATCCGGTATACGAAATTGGACCGGCCCTGTATCATGCCCTGGTTCACCAGCTTCTGGAAAGGCTCTTCCTTGCACGACACGCCTATGTCGTGCAGGAATTTGTTCCAGAACCGGCTATAGATGAGGTGTCCCGTGGCGTGCTCCGACCCGCCGACATAAAGGTCCACGTTCTGCCAATAGGCATCCGCCTCAGCGCCTACAAGCGCGTCGTGGTTGTGCGGATCCATATAGCGCAGATAGTAGGCGGAAGAGCCCGCGAAGCCCGGCATCGTGGAAAGCTCGAGCGGGAAAACCGTCTTGTGGTCTATGCAGCTGTTGTCCGTCACCTCGCGTGCGACGGTGTCCCACGCCCAGCGGGTAGCGTTGCCGAGAGGCGGCTCGCCGGTCTCCGTAGGGAGGAATTTCGTCACCTCGGGAAGCTGCAGGGGCAGGCACTCCTCCGGCACGACATAGGGCATCCCGTCCTTGTAGTACACGGGGAACGGCTCACCCCAGTAGCGCTGGCGGGAGAAGATGGCGTCGCGGAGACGGAAGTTGACCTTCACGCGCCCTATGCCCTCAGCCGTGACAAACTCCTTCGTGCGCTGTATGGCCTCCTTTACGGTCAGCCCGTTCAGGGAAAAGCCTTTCAGGCTCTCCTTGCCGGCCGCGGGCGAGTTGCACACAATGCCCTCTTTCGCGTCAAAGCTCTCCTCGCTCACGTCCGCGCCCTCGATGAGCGGCACGACGGGGAGGGAGAAATGGCGGGCGAAGGCGTAGTCGCGGGAGTCGTGCGCGGGCACAGCCATAATGGCTCCCGTGCCGTAGCCCGCCAGCACATAGTCGCTCACCCATACGGGGATACTGTCGCCCGTAAAGGGATTGACGGCGTAAGAGCCGGTGAAGACACCCGTCACGCGGCGGTCAGCTATGCGCTCGCGCTCGGTGCGCTTTTTGGTGCGCTCCACATACTCCTCCACGGCGGCACGCTGCTCCTCCGTGGTGAGCTGCGCCACGAGGTCGCTCTCGGGGGCGAGCACCATAAAGGTCACGCCAAAGATGGTGTCGGCACGCGTGGTGAAGATGGTAAACTTGGCATCGCTGTCCTTTACCTTGAACTCCATCTCCGTGCCCTCCGAGCGGCCAATCCAGTTGCGCTGCGTCTCTTTCAGGGAGTCTGTCCAGTCGAGCGTGTCCAGTCCGTCGAGCAAACGCTGGGCGTAGGCCGACACGCGCAGGCACCACTGCTTCATGCGCTTCTGCACGACGGGATAGCCGCCGCGCTCGCTCACGCCGTCCACCACTTCGTCGTTGGCAAGCACGGTGCCGAGCTTGGGACACCAGTTGACCATCGTCTCGCCAAGGTAGGCTATGCGGTAGTTCATCAGCGTCTGCTGCCGCTCGCGCTCGCCCATGGCGTTCCACTCTTCGGCGGTGAAATGCAAAGGCTCGCTCTGCGCCGCGTCAGCGGCGGCTGCAGAACCTTCCTTGGCAAAACGCTCCTCAAGCTCTGCTATGGGGCGCGCCTTGGCTTGCGCATTGTCGTAATAGGAGCCGAACATGCGTCCGAAAGCCCACTGCGTCCAATGGTAGTAGGCGGGGTCGCAAGTGCGCACCTCCCTGTCCCAGTCAAAAGAGAAGCCTATCTTGTCGAGCTGCTCGCGGTAGCGGGCTATGTTCTTTGCCGTCGTGGTGGCGGGGTGCTGCCCCGTCTGTATGGCGTACTGCTCGGCGGGAAGGCCGTATGCGTCGTAGCCCATGGGGTTGAGCACGTTGTAGCCCTTCTGCCGCTTGTAGCGCGCGTATATGTCAGAGGCGATGTAGCCCAGGGGGTGTCCCACGTGCAGCCCCGCGCCGGAGGGGTAGGGAAACATGTTCAGCACGTAAAACTTGGGCTTGTCTTCGCTTTTCTCTACGTGGTAGGTCTTTTTCTCCGCCCACTCGCGCTGCCACCGCGGCTCTATCTCTCTGAAATTGTATTCCATCTATATATAAGGTGTAATATGATGTGCAAAGTTAGTCAAGGTGCAGAAAACGCAAACGGCGGCGGCGGGGAAAAGGCTCTATTTGGCCTCGCCCCTCCCCCTTCCCGCCAAAAGCGGCAAGGGCGTACGGGGAGACACTCACGCTCTTCGCGCCAGCGAAGAGGGGGTTGCGGACCCCCAAAAGCGTGTTTTGTATTTTAACATTTCGGGAATGGCCGCTTGCAAAACGCCAGAAAATTTTGTATCTTTGCTATGCAAAAGAGAGGAACGCGCACCCGAGCGTTCCTCTCTTTTGCGCTGTATTGACTATCAAGCGTTTACAAAACAAAAAGTGTACATATCGGAGCGCGGGGATGTACATACAGGAGCTACTGCCCCCATTCCCGTCGCTACTAAGCCCGGCCTCGTCCGAAAAGAGTGCCTTTGCAGCGCGGCAAAGCCGGTCATGAGGGTAATTACACCCTTAAAAATACATAATAATCATTAACGCGCAGCGGAGGCAAACCGGCATTTTTCACCGCCACTAAGCCCCTCAAATCCGCGTCCCGTCACAACGCTTTTGTGCGCTGCGGATGCGGCAAGCAGAAGAGGCTGTCCCGCGCACTTTCCCGCCGCCGGGAAAACACGCCAAGGCGGCAGCCGGGGCGTTTCTCGCGAAAAAGCGGGGCAGAGCGTCTTCTTACGCGCCTTGTCCCGCCTTTGCTTTTTCGTTTTACGCCCGGCGTGCGGGCTTTGCGTGGAGATGCAGTTTTACATATCCGCCCTTTACATCTTCACGGGCTTGATGCCCGTCGTGCCGCGCACCACCTCCACGTCGCCGCAGTTGTAGAAAGCCTGCGTGTCTATATAGGTGACAGACTCCGGCACGTACACGCGGCGGAGCTTGGGGCAGCCCTCCACGGCGTACGCTTCGATGCGCTGCGTGCCGTCCGCCACGACAATTTCCTCAAGGTTGTCAAGCCAGGCAAGGGTGTTTTTCTCCATCACGTCCATAGCGCGGAGCTCTATGTGCGTGATGCCCGCAGGGACGAAATAGGGCACGGTGCCGTTGCGTCCCTGATATACTACGCCTTTATAGGAGCTGAGCTTGAAGTTGGCTGGGTCAACGAAGACCTCCTTGAGGCTCTTTGTGAGCGAGGAAAGCGACTCGGGGTACGACCCGAGCGAGCGTATGTTGCTGCCCAGATAGAGCTGCGAGACGGAGGACGGCATTGCCTTCGTGGGATGGAAAGACGTGACGCGCAGGCCGCCCGCGCTCCAAGGCACTACGGCGTAGTCCTTGTCCGTCTCCTTTACTTCGGAGACGTTGAGCTCCGAGTCCTGGAAATTGTAGCTGAAGCCCTCGTCCTCGAAAAGCGTGAGGTCGAGGCGCTGCGGTATGAGCTGGTTTTGGTAGGACGAAGTCTTGTCCGCCGAATACTCGTTGTTGTTGGTAGGGTCGCTGACAATCCAGCTGCCGTCCGCGTAGACGTAGTTCCACGCGTGCCCGCCGATGGTGCTGAGCCAGCCGTTGGCGACAAGGGCGGGGATGCCCTGCGAAATGCACATGGTTTTGAGCAGGTTGGCATATCCCTGGCAGATGCAGCGCCGGTGCGTGAAGACATCGTAGGGGTCGAGGTAGGCATCGCCGTCGGAGGCGTACGTCATATTCTTGTATATCCAGGAAAAGATGTTGCGGTATGTGTCGTACTCGTTGTCTGCCTTGAGCTCTTTGTCCGTGAACGCTTTTATTTCGGCCATCTGCGCATCGGTAATCTGCGTCTCGCCCATTTGCAGGGCGCGGCTCGCGTCAAATTTCCCCAGTATCGTCCACACGGCCTTGGCGGGCGTGGTGCTCAGCTGCGTAGCCCCGTCGCTTTTTGGGAAGAGCAGCTCGTCATAGTCAGCGGTTGCCTCCTGGGCGCGCACCTCCGTGGAGGAGGCAGGCGCAACATCCTCGGTGATGTCGGCCGTGCAGGCGGCGAGCGCAAGCACGGCTGGAGCGAGGAAAAGAAGTTTTCTCATCGGTATGTACTTTTACATCGGCAAAGATAGCGCAACAAAAAGAAGAGGCACGCCGCGCCGCCCTTTTTGTTGCGCTCCCCCTACGCCTTATCGGGAGGAATGTACTGCATGCCCCGCCCCGGCAAGCCCCTCCCGTCTGTGCGGAGCGGGCAGGCTGGGAAAGAAAGCTTGGGCTTTTCCCTTTTCGCTGCACTCGCCTTGCACTATCTTTGGATAAGAATAGGCGGCGGCTCGGCAGTGAAAAGGAGAAAGCTTGGGCTTTCCTCTTTTCACTGCACTCGCCTTGCACTATCTTTGCCAGCGCTAACCTTAAAGAGATCCATGAAAGAGAAAATCGGCTACGGCCTCGGCGACATGTCGTCGTCCATGTTCTGGAAAATATTTTCAGCCTACCTACCTTTCTTCTACGCCAACATCTTCGGGCTCAGCCTCGCCGCTACCGGCGCGCTGATGCTCGTCACCCGCATCTGGGACGCCGTGAGCGACCCGATGATGGGCGTAATAGCCGACCGCACGCGCACGCGCTGGGGGAAATACCGTCCCTACCTCCTGTGGATGGCACTGCCTTTCGCCGTCTCCGGCGTACTGCTGCTCACCACGCCCTCGCTTACCGAAACGGGCAAAACGGTATGGGCATTCGCCACGTACATACTCATGATGACCGTCTACACCGCCATCAACGTGCCCTACGGCTCAATGCTCGGCGTGATGACCGAAGACTCCGATGAAAAAACGGTGTTCTCCTCCTACCGGATGTTTTTCGCCTACGGCGGCTCGTTCATCGTGCTGGCGGGATGGGAACCGCTCTGCGCCTTCTTCCGCGACGGAGCGGGATGTTCCGTCTCCCGCAGCTGGCAACTGGCGATGGCGGTAGTGGCGACGGTCTGCTTCCTGCTTTTCCTCGCCACTTTTGCCATGACCCGCGAGCACGTGCGCACCGCGCCAAAGCAGGGCAACGTGGGGGCGGATCTGCTCAGCCTTTTGCGCAACGCCCCCTGGTGGATATTGCTCGGCGGCGTGCTTTTCTTCAATTTCTTCAATGCCATCCGCTACGCCGTCATTCCCTTCTTCTTCGCCTCTGTGGTGAACGAGGGGGCTCAGCTTAACCTCGGCACGGCGTCTTTCGCATTCTATGCGGGTATGTTCCTCTGCATCGGCGAGGTGGCAAATATGGTGGGCGTGGCACTTACCGCCCCCATCACTCGTTTTGTGGGAAAGAAAGGGGCTTTCGCGCTCTCGCTCGTATTGCTGGCCGTAGCCTGCGCCGCTTTCTGGTTTGTCCCCGCAGGAGCTGTGTGGACACTGATGGCGCTGCAAGCGGTAGTGTGCGTGCTGACAGGCGTGGTATCGCCGCTTGTGTGGAGCATGTACGCAGACATTTCCGACTATGCCGAACTCAAGTTCGGCACAGCCTCTACGGGCCTCATCTTCTCCTCTTCCTCAATGGCGCAGAAGTTTGGCGGCGCAATCGGAGCGTCTGCCGTGATGTGGATACTCGCCGCCGTGGGCTACGACACCGCCGGCGGCGCGGCGCAGGGAGCGGACGCCGTGAAAGGCATACGCCTGCTTATGAGCTGGATTCCCGCAGCGGTAGCGCTTGTCTCGCTGTTTTTCATCGCCATATACCCGCTCGGGAAGCAGCGCATGAAGGAAATATCCGCCACACTGCGGCAGCGGCGTGCCGCCCTCGCCGCGGCAGAAGCCGCTGGATAAGCCCGTACGGCGCAAAGCGGCTTATGCTGCGCTTTTCTGCGCAAGAAAGCGCGGCAAGCCGTACGCTGGACAAGCCTAACCGTAACGAAAATGAGAAAACTTTGCGGGAACGGGAAAGAAAACCGCGAAAAGGCTTGCTCATTCCCGCAGAAAGCATTTCCTTTGCACTTGCAAAAAGGAAATTGCACGGCTCCTTAGCTCAACTGAATAGAGCATCTGACTACGGATCAGAAGGTTATAGGTTTGAATCCTATAGGAGTCACAAAAACAAGAGTTCCAGATTGCACGGCTCCTTAGCTCAACTGAATAGAGCATCTGACTACGGATCAGAAGGTTATAGGTTTGAATCCTATAGGAGTCACTCTTTGTTCCGTTTCCATTTCAATAAAGTGGTGAAATCACAATGTGAATTTCGCCACTTATTTTTTTACCCATACGCAAAGCACGCCCACAGACTAAGGCAAAGCACGCACCATCTTGTACAAACCGGCGGAAAACGCTTATACACAAAAAGAGGCCAAACCTTGCGGTATGACCTCTTGGCAATTCTGTCGGGGTGACTGGATTCGAACCAGCGACCCCACGCCCCCCAGACGCGTACTCTAACCGGGCTGAGCTACACCCCGAATTGCGGATGCAAAAGTAGGCATAAAATCCGAACCTGCAAGCACCGGACCGTGTTTTTTGCCTTTCTGCCGACAAAATCTTTCTATTCTGCCCCTTTCCTTCCCCAGAAACCTTGCCGTAAGCACACGCCGACGCCATTGGCACAGTACATTCCTTCAAAGGGGCGTACGCTTTACGGCACGGGAAGCGACCGCACAAAGACTGAACCCTTACCTATATTATATATATGTGCAGCCTCCGTCACCAGAAACGGCAGAGCAGAACGCGCGAACCCGTCCTATATATATAATGCGTGCGTCAAATCTTGTCCAGCCCCTTTGTGTATTTCAGCCAATAGTATTTCAGGGGATTCTTGTATTTAAGCTGCTTCCACGGGCGGCTTTGGTGCGGACGGTGCGTCACGGGCAGTTCCATAAAAAGGTAGTTGTGCAGCCCCAGACGCAGGGACTCGTGCGAAATGGTCACGTCATACCAGTTCTTCGTCTCGTCAAGCTGGGAAAAGGAATAGGCTTTGAGAAGCGCAGGCGTAAGGAGCGAACAGCAGAAGCTGCAGTGCTTGCGCACCTCCTCTACGGAAGAGCGGAAATCTTTCGCATACAGGTAGGGGTAGTTCACTTCCCCCGCCTCGTCCACCGTCACCGCCGCCGCGATGCCGCACCCCTCGCGCTCCTGCGCGCCTTCGTACAGGCGCTGCAAGGTATCCGGCCGCACGGTCACGTCACTCTCCACAATGCACACCGCAGCATCCTCGGCAAGCGCCTCACGCTGCGCCGTGCGCAGCACAAGCAGATAGTTGGGCGAAGGGTGGGACGTGACATCCGAAAGGTTCACCAGCCTGAAGCCAAGCACCTCCGCCTCTTCTTTGAGGCGTTCCGTGTTCTCCGGCGTGGAGAAATCGTTGTAGACCGTATAGGTATGCGGCACGTCAATGGCACTTGCCATCACGGCGCGTATAGTGTCGAGCGAGGTCTCTATGGAGTCCTTTACGGGGGTGACGATATGCAGCTTCTTCATGGCTTCGCTTGTATGTTTGCCGCGAAGGTACGCCATTCCCGCGGGTCGGTGAAGAAAAACCTCGCAAGAGCCGCCCCCTTTCTTGCCGCATGCCGCGTACACACCGCCTTTTCCCCGGCTTTGCGCCGTCTGTACGCTGGCGCAGAGCCGCTCCGCGTGCGTCCGCCCGGCATTTCGTGCAAGCAAAACGTAACAGATTCTCTTCTGAAAACCAACTATATGGGCGTAAGGCATAAAGGTAAGAATCCACATCTACGGGCTAATAGATACTGTTGCAAAGAGTTAAGAAAATTCTTCCCTTTCCGTCCGAAAAAGCCCCCTCCGAAACCTTTGCATATCCATCCCTATCCGCTAAATTTGCAAAGCAAGGGCAAGGAGGACGCACGCCGCAGAAAGGCGCTTCTTTTTCCGTCCTTTACACCCTACAATCCACCGAAAAGCACTCCCATTTACTTGTAAAGCACGGCTTTACACTGCGTTCAAGCCCAGCCAGCAGACTTCCTAAGCCGAACGCCGGCAAAGCTTTTCCCGCCACGGCGGGCAGGACAACGCACCCCGTCACCCCAAGCAACGGGAGAGGGCTACGGAGGATACGCCGCATAAAGGGAAACCACGGCTGAAAACACAAAGAAAACCGGAAAGAAAAACCATACAAATACCATAAATGAGCACAGAACAGTTCATCATCACCAAGCGGGACGGGAGCAGCGAACCGTTCTCGGTGGAAAAGATAAAGGCAGCCATCATCAAAGCCTTCGCGTCCCAGAAGGAAGACATCAGCGGCGACCAGCTGCAGCGCCTCGTCGAACGCCTGCGCTTCTGCAACGGCATGAGCGTGGAGGACATACAGAACCAGGTGGAAGTAGCCCTTATGTCCGAGCGCCATTTCAAGGTGGCCAAAGCCTTCATGCTCTACCGCAAGCGCCACGAGACCGACCGCGAGACAGCCGACAAGCTGCGCTTCCTCATCAATTACTGCAACTCCACCAACCCCGCCACAGGCTCCAAGTACGATGCCAACGCCAACGTGGAGAACAAGAATATCGCCACGCTCATCGGCGAACTCCCCAAGCAGGGCTTCATCCGCCTCAACCGACGCCTCATCTGCGACCGCATCAAGGAAATGTACGGGAAAGAGGTGGGAGACCGCTACATATACCTGCTGAGCAACCACTACATATACAAAAACGACGAGACGAGCCTCGCCAACTACTGCGCCTCCATCACCATGTACCCGTGGCTTCTCGGCGGCACCAAGAGCATTGGCGGCAACTCTACGGCTCCCACCAACCTGAAATCTTTCTGCGGCGGCTTCGTCAACATGGTGTTCATCGTAAGCTCCATGCTCTCCGGAGCGTGCGCCACGCCGGAGTTCCTCATGTATATGAGCTACTTCGTCGGAAAGGAGTTCGGCGCGGACTACTACAAGCACGCCGACCGCGTAGTAGACCTCTCCACACGCAAGCGCACCATTGACAAGGTGATAACCGACTGCTTCGAGCAGATTGTCTATTCCATCAACCAGCCCACCGGCGCGCGCAACTTCCAAAGCGTTTTCTGGAACATCTCCTACTACGACAAGTACTACTTCGAAAGCATCTTCGGAGAGTTCTACTTCCCCGACGGCTCAAAGCCTGACTGGCACGCGCTCGACTGGCTGCAGCGCCGCTTCATGAAGTGGTTCAACCAGGAGCGCACGAAAGCCGTGCTGACTTTCCCCGTAGAGACAATGGCGCTGCTCTCCAAGGACGGCGACGTGATGGACAAGGAGTACGGCGACTTCACGGCGCAAATGTACGCCGAAGGCCACAGCTTCTTCACCTATATGAGCGACAACGCCGACTCGCTCGCATCCTGCTGCCGCCTGCGCAACGAGATACAGGACAACGGCTTCAGCTACACGCTCGGAGCCGGCGGCGTGAGCACAGGCTCAAAGTCGGTGCTCACCATCAACCTGAACCGCTGCGTGCAGCAAGCCACCCGCGAGGGACGCCCCTACCTTGACTTCCTGCGCGAAGTGGTAGACCTCGTCCACCGCGTGCAGCTTGCATACAACGAAAACCTCAAGGAGCTGCAGTCAAAGGGCATGCTTCCCCTCTTCGACGCGGGATACATCAACATCAAGCGGCAATACCTCACCGTCGGCGTAAACGGCATGGTGGAAGCCGCCGAAAGCCTCGGCATCACCATATCCGACAACGCCGAATACCAGAAGTTTGTAGGCGACATCCTCGGGCTCGTGGAAGAGTACAACCACAAGTACCGCACGAAGGACGTGATGTTCAACTGCGAGATGATTCCTGCCGAAAACGTGGGCGTGAAGCACGCGCGCTGGGACAAGGAGGCCGGCTACTTCGTGCCGCGCGACTGCTACAACTCCTATTTCTACGTCGTCGAAGACCCCAATACGGACATCATTGAGAAGTTCCGCCTGCACGGCCGCCGTTACATCGACCACCTCACCGGAGGCTCGGCCCTGCACATGAACCTTGACGAGCATCTCTCCGCCGCGCAGTACCGCCAGCTCCTGCGCGTGGCGGCGAAGGAAGGCTGCAACTATTTCACCTTCAACATCCCCAACACGCTCTGCAACGACTGCGGACACATTTCGAAGCACAATCTCAAGGAATGCCCCAAGTGCCACTCGCACAACCTTGACTACCTCACGCGCGTCATAGGATACCTGAAGCGCATCTCCAACTTCTCGGTAGACAGGCAGAAAGAGGCAGGACGCCGCTACTACCAGCACGTATAACCGCCCCGCGTCCGCAACGCCAGCGGCCGGCACGGAAAACCTGCAATCTACCGCACCCTCCACACGCGACCAGATGTGGCGCACGCCATACGCCGCGCGTGGAGGGTGCGGAGCGTTTTGCACGCCGCCAGACACAGACCTTGTACGGACTGTTTACAGATTAGTGCCTACATTCCGCCTTACGGCGAAAAATCTTCCACAGACGGCGAGAGTTACCCCACAGACGGCGCAAACTCCCCCCACGGACGCCACAAACACCCTACCGCACAGCGTCTGACACTCAACCGTTCAGTGCAATCACTCCCCGTACGGCGTGTACAGCCCCACGGCGGCGCAAAGCCGGAAAGGATGCCCCGCGCCACAATCCCGCGAAACGATGCTGAAATACACCACACACGACATAGTATTCCAAGAATATCCCGACGAGGTCACGCTCGCCCTCAACCTCTCCCTTTGCCCCAACCGCTGCGTAGGCTGCCACAGCGCATACCTCCGCGGAGACACGGGAGAGGAACTAACACGCGAGCGACTCGCAGCCCTCATCGCGGGATATGAAAACGAAATAACCTGCGTAGGCCTTATGGGCGGCGACAACGACCCCGCCGCCGTCGCCGCGCTCCTCGCCTGGGTAAAGAGCGAGTACAAGGGTACGCTCAAGACGGGCTGGTATTCGGGGCGGCAAAACCCGCCCGAAGGCTTCGACCCTTCGGCCTTCGACTACGTGAAACTAGGTCCCTACCGGCCGGAGTGCGGCCCGCTCAGCAGCGAAAGCACCAATCAGCGTATGTACCGCGTCTCCCACCCCGACGGGACTCTTACCGACATCACCCACCGCTTCCGCAAAAAGCTGAGGTAAGGGCGCGTCAGACGGCGGGAAAGGCCGTTTTTTACTAACTTCGCACGCACAAGCCGCACGGCGCAGGACATGCGCACACTATGCCGTATGCCTCCGCGCGTGCAAGCCCAAGTGTCGGGCGGCACAAGCCGCCCGCACCCATCATCCATCCTACGGCGCAGCCGAAGACCGCTCCGCCATAAGACATCCACACACTATGAAGAGACTGCTACTGTCCCTGCTGCTCGCCGCTCCGGCAGCGCTGCTCCCGGCACAGAACAAGGAGGGCGGCATCACCGCCGACATGCTGCGGCAGATACGCCAGGCAAATCCCTCCACAGCCACGGCACGCGCATTGCGCAACGCCCTCGCCGCCACGTCCATCAACCAGCTCGCCACCTCGGCGGACAACCCCGACGCGACGGACACTTATTTCTCCAACGAAGTTCCCTCGAAGGGCATCACCGACCAGAAGAGCTCCGGGCGCTGCTGGCTCTTCACCGGGCTCAACGTGATGCGCGCGCAGATGATAAAGCAGTACGGGCTGGGAGCTTTCGAGTTTTCGCAAAGCTATTGCTTCTTCTACGACCAACTGGAGAAGAGCAACCTCTTCCTGCAGGCGATGATAGACAACGCCAAGAAGCCGGCGGACGACAAAACCGTGGAGTGGCTTTTCAAGAACCCCCTCTCCGACGGCGGCACTTTCTGCGGCGTGATGGACGTAGTGACGAAATACGGACTCGTGCCCTCTGAGGTCATGCCCGAGAGCTACAACGCCAACAACACCTCGCGCATGGCCGCCATCCTCTCGCTCAAGCTGCGCGAGTACGGACTGACGCTGCGCAAGGCTGCTGCGGCAGGCGAGAAAAAGGACGCGCTGCTCAAGCGCAAGACCGAAATGCTCGCCACCGTGTACCGCATCCTCGCCGTGTGCCTCGGCGAGCCGCCCGCAAAGTTTTCCTGGACGGCGAAAAGCGCGGACGGCAAGCCTGCCGGCGAGCGCAAGGAATACACCCCGCTTGATTTTTACAAGGAGTACGTGGGAAAGGACCTGAAAGGCAGCTACGTCATGATGATGAACGACCCCTCGCGCCCCTACCACAAGCTCTACACCATCGACCTCGACCGCCACTCCTACGACGGTACGCAGTGGACTTACCTCAACCTTCCCATGGACGAGATAAAGCAAGCCGCTATCGCCTCCATAAAGGACTCCACTATGATGTACTTTTCCTGTGACGTGGGCAAATACTACGACTCGAAGACAGGCGTGCTTTCGCTGCGCAACTATGACTACGAGTCGCTCTTCTCCACCACTTTCCCCATGACGAAAGCCGAGCGCATCAGCACCTATGCCTCTGCCTCGAGCCACGCCATGACGCTTATGGCGGTAGACCTTGACGCACAGGGCAAGCCCGGCAAGTGGATGGTGGAGAACTCCTGGGGCGCGTCCAGCGGCTACAAGGGCCACCTCATCATGACCGACGAGTGGTTTGACGAATATATGTTCCGCCTCGTCGTCGACAAGAAGTACGTCCCCGCCGCCACGCTCGAGCTTCTCAAGCAAAAGCCCGTGACGCTCCCGGCCTGGGACCCGCTCTTCCAGCCCGAGCTGTAAGGAATACATACATGCTTTCAGCAAAAACGCGGAAGCGTGCGCAGCTGCTGCACACGCTTCCGCGTTTTCCGTTTCTACAAATCAAGCTCCTGCGCCCCTTGCGCGACGTGCTGCTCTGCCTCCTCTTCGGTGATGTGGTAGAGCCGCGGCGTGAGCGAACGCGGATAGCGGGCAAAGAAAGGGTCGGCGGACACGTACCATCTTACCGCACGCAGACGGTAGCACCGCCGCAGCCCCGCGTCCACCTGCCGCACACGGGTGCGTGCGCTCACCGTCATGCCCAAAGCCCCGTCCTCCATCCGCGCAAGGCAGAAGACGTAAATGCGCCCGTCCCCTACCCTTTCCGGTGCGGCGGCCTGACGGATGGAGACGCGCACATTGCGGCCGTAGAGCCGGTTCACGCGAGCCATCATGCCACGAAAAAGCCGTCCGTGCGCCGACGTGTCGCGCAGTCCCTTGCTCTCTATATAATAATGTATCATTTCGTGCAGCACGATGTCCCCGAGTTCGTCCTCCGGGAGGTCAAAACGCGTGCTGACGCATAGGGTATATTCTTCCGGCGCGAGCCGCCGTCCCGTCCTGTACCGCTTGAAGCGCAGCTGCCCCGCCGCGCGGCACGAGCGGCTGAGCGCGAAAACGGGCGGTACAAGTTCGCCGCCGAAGCACATGGCATTAAGACGCTCAAACTCGCGGGCTATGAAAGGGAGGGTCGCCACCATCGTCAGAGCGTGTGGTGCTTCGCCTGCGCCTGCTCCTCAGCCACACGCGCCCGGGTGTACTTCCACCGCCGGTGGCTCCAAAGCCAGAGGTGCGGAGTCTCTTCTATCTCGCGCTCCATCCGCTGCATGTAAAGCTCCGTCAGCTTGTAGTCAGGGAAACTTGCCATGTCGCCCGCCAGACGCTCGAAACGGCACACATAATATCCGCGCTTCGGGCGCGTGACATGGGCGAAGTACGCCGCCGCCCCCACTTTCTTGCCGATGCGCTCCGCGCCCGTGAAGGCGGGCGTGTCCTGGTGGAGAAATTCCACCCAGTCGTGTATGTTGAGCGGGCTGGGGCTTTGGTCGGAAATAAAACCTATGTGCGTGCGCACGCCGTCCCTGCGCAGGGAGAGTATGCGGCGGAAGGTGTCGTACTTTGATATGTTCTCGCTGCCGAAGCGGCTGCGCATGTCGTAAAAGACTTTGTCAAACACCTTGTCGCTCAGCGGGCGGTATATCTGCGCCGTGTGGTGGCGGCTCCACAGGGAGAAGGTAGAAACCCACTCCCAGTTGGCGTAATGCCCGAGGTAAACGAAGACGAAAGGCTGCTTGTCGAGCTCGCGGTCCATCTCCTCGCAGCCTTCCATGCGCATTCGCCTCATCATCTCCTCTTTCGATATGGTTAGCAGCTTCACCGTCTCTACGCCATAGTCACAGAAGAAGCGGTAGAAGCGGCGCTCTATCTTCCTGCGCTGCCTTTCGGAAAGGGAGGGAAAGGACTTGCGCAGATTTTCCCTCACCACCGCACGCCGGTAACGCACCAGGTAGTAAAGGACAGGGAATGCGCAGTCTGATATTCTGTACAGCACCCACAAGGGCAGCCGCGAGAAGAGACGCAGCGCCCTTTCGGCGTATACAGTGACCCATTTTTTCATATACGGGCAAAGTTAGCACAAAATGTGTCATTTGTCCGTGCCGCCCCCGCAAAGACGGCACGCGCGCGCCGCACAGATGCCCTCGCGGCCGGCACGCGCGGCGCGGAAAAGGGCGGTAACGAAAAAAGCCGTACTTTTGCACAAATGCGGACGCGCACGCCGTGCCCGCGTTTTTGTCCGCCGGCCGCACGCCGGTCCCCCACGTTTGAAGAAACAAGAAAAACAAAGAATATATGAGCATCGAGCAACAACTCACCGAAGCCATCGCCGCCGCCGTAAAGGAGCTTTACGGACAGGAGGTCACCGCCGCGCAGGTCACGCTGCAGAAAACCAAGAAAGAGTTTGAGGGACACCTCACGCTCGTGGTATTCCCCTTCCTGCGCATCTCGCGCAAGAAGCCGGAGGAGACTGCGGAGGAGATAGGCGCATGGCTCTCCGCCCACACGTCCCTGCTCTCCGGCTACAACGCCGTGAAGGGCTTCCTCAACCTTGTCATCGCCCCCGCGCAGTGGGTGGCGCTGCTTGAGCAGATCGACGCCGACCCGCGCTACGGCCTCAAAGAGGCGGGCGAGGACAGCCCGCTGGTGATGATAGAATATTCTTCCCCCAACACCAACAAGCCGCTCCACCTCGGGCACGTGCGCAACAACCTCCTCGGCTGGGCGCTCTCCAACGTGATAGCCGCCAACGGCAACCGCGTCGTGCGCACCAACATCGTGAACGACCGCGGCATCCACATCTGCAAGTCGATGCTGGCTTGGCAGAAGTGGGGCAACGGCGACACGCCGCAAAGCACGGGGAAGAAGGGCGACCATCTCATAGGCGACTACTACGTGGCCTTTGACAAGCACTACCGCGAGGAAGTGGCCGCCCTGTGCGCCCAGTACACCGCCGACGGAATGGGCGAGGAAGAGGCGGAGGCTAAGGCCAAGCAGGAAGCTCCGCTCATCAAGGAGGCGCACGAAATGCTTGTGAAGTGGGAGGCCGGCGACCCGGAGGTGCGTGCCCTCTGGCGCAAGATGAACGAATGGGTCTACGCCGGTTTCGACGAGACCTACAAGGCGCTCGGCGTAGGTTTTGACAAGATATACTACGAAAGCGACACCTACCTCGAGGGAAAGGAAAAGGTAGAGGAGGGGCTCAGCAAGGGCATCTTCTTCCGCAAGGAGGACGGATCGGTATGGGCGGACCTCACAAAGGAGGGGCTTGACGAAAAACTCCTGCTGCGCGCCGACGGCACAAGCGTGTACATGACGCAGGACATAGGCACGGCGAAGCTGCGCTTCCAGGACTTCCCCATAGACAAGATGGTGTACGTCGTGGGCAACGAGCAGAACTACCACTTCCAGGTGCTCTCCATCCTTCTCGACAAGCTGGGCTTCGAGTGGGGCAAGGGGCTTGTGCACTTCTCCTACGGCATGGTGGAGCTCCCCAACGGCAAGATGAAGAGCCGCGAGGGCACGGTGGTGGACGCCGACGACCTCATCGCGGGGATGGTGGCACAGGCACGCCAGACGGCGGACGAGGCCGGAAAGTTTGACGACATGACCGAGGAGGAGAAAAGCGAGGTGGCCCGCATCGTGGGCATGGGCGCGCTGAAATACTTCCTCCTCAAGGTAGACGCCCGAAAGAATATGCTCTTCAACCCCGAGGAGAGCATCGACTTCAACGGCAACACGGGTCCCTTCATACAGTACACCTACGCACGCATACGCTCCATCCTGCGCAAGGCGGCCGACGCGGGCATTGCCATACCCGAAAAGCTCCCCGCCGACGTGGCGCTTTCCACGAAAGAGGAGGAGGTCGTGCAGCACATAGCCGACTTTGCCGCTGTCGTGCGCCAGGCCGGCAGCGAGTACCAGCCCGCCGCCGTGGCCAACTACTGCTACGAGCTTGTCAAAGAGTACAACCAGTTTTACCACGACTTCAGCGTGCTGCGCGAGGAGGACGAAGCGAAGCGCGCCTTCCGCCTTGTGCTTTCGCAAAACGTGGCGAAGGTGGTGCGCCTCGGCATGGGGCTGCTCGGCATAGAGATGCCCGAGCGCATGTAAGGGCGGGGTGCGGCGGGCGCGTCCTTTGCAGACAAGCCCCCGCAGCACGGGCGCGGGGACGGGCTGAAAAACCATAAAGCACGTCCTCCGCACGCTTTTCCGTAACAAAGTGAACTGAGTTTCCTGTATTTCTACGCGCCGCTTATGGCTAAAAAGAAGTTTTACGTCGTGTGGAACGGCGCGGAGCCGGGCATCTACCACACCTGGGAGGAGTGCCGCCGGCAGGTCGAGGGCGTTCCGGGCGCGGTCTACAAGTCTTTCGCTACGGAGGAAGCGGCAGAGGAGGCATTCTACTCCTCTCCCGCGCTCTTCATAGGGCAGAAAAACGGGGAAACGGGCGGGGCGGTTTCGCCAGCCCCCGCTGCCCCCGACACGGCCATTGCTGCCCCCGCGCCCGCTGCAGCCGAAACAGCTCCTCCGCATCCCGCCGCCGCAGTCTTGCAGCCCGAGGACGCCATCGCGGTGGACGCCGCCTGCTCCGGCAACCCGGGACAGATGGAATACCGGGGCGTGGACCTGCTCTCCGGGCAGGAGATTTTCCACTTCGGCCCCGTCTACGGCACCAACAACATCGGCGAATTTCTCGCCATCGTACACGCTCTTGCCTTGCTGAAAAAGCAAGGCCGTACGCGTGCCGTATACTCCGACAGCCGCAACGCCCTCCTCTGGGTGGCGAAGCGCGCATGCCGCACCACACTCGCCAACACCCCGCGCACCGCCAGCCTCTTCGCGCTCATAGCCCGCGCCGAGCACTGGCTGCAAACCAACGACTTCAGCGCCATCCCCCTGAAAAAGTGGGACACGAAGCGGCGCGGCGAGATACCCGCCGACTTCGGGAGAAAATAGGGGAGAACTTGCACATTCTGACGCGGAGGACATAATACGGATACGGCAGGATGCAACTGAAAACCCACCCGAAAAGTGTCCTATTTTTCCGCTTCCGCCGCTTTAATGAATGTTAATGGCGATTTGGAAACGGGGCGAAAATGTATTATCTTTGTGCAAGGAAAAGCGGGGATACGCATCGTTGCGTATCCCCGCTTTGCTATTGTTGATTTTCAGGTACTTACGGAGGCAAAAAGTGTACATCCCGGAGCTACGGGATGTACATGTAGGAGCTACAGCCCCCATTCCCGTCGCTACGGGGCCGGTCTTAGGCTCCGCAAAGCCCCTTTCCGTGTACACAAGCCCAGACTATGTAGTTAAACTTTCATAAAAATGCGTCTGCTGCGCGGCTCGCTCAAGTGGTAAATATTTCCTCTTTTCCGGCACCGCCGCGAAGCGTCCCGCCCACCATGCGCTCGTTGCCGTACGCGTCGCGGCGCACCTCCACGTCCCCGAAGCCGCAGCGGCGGAAAAGCTCTGCCGTGTCGCGGGCGTAGGCGCGGTTGGCCTCTACAAGCAGCCGGCCGCCGGGACGCAGGGTTTGCAACGCTCCTTCGCAAAGGGCGCGGTAGAAAAGCAAGGGGTCGTCGTCCGGCACGAAAAGTGCGCGGGCGGGCTCGTTGTCGGTCACGAGCGCCTCCATGTCGTTACGCTCGCGCTCGCAAATGTAGGGCGGATTGCTGACGACGAGGTCATAACGGCGCGACCTGCACCCGCCGTCCGCGCCGCCGCTCTCCGTCCAACTTCCCAATATGTCCTTTTCCCGGAAAAGCACGTCCGCCGCGAGCGCGGCGGCGTTTTCGCGTGCCACGGAAAGGGCGGCGGCGGATATGTCCCAGGCCTCCACCTGCGCGCCGGGCAGCTCTGCCTTCAGGCTCACGGCCACGCAGCCGCTGCCCGTGCCCGCGTCCAGTATGCGCAGTCCCTCGCCCGCCGCGCCGCAGGACGAAATTTCCCGGGCCGCGCTCAGTGCCCACTCCACCAGTTCTTCCGTCTCGGGACGGGGGATGAGCACGGCGGGCGTCACCTTGAAGCGGCGCGAGCGAAAGACGGCGTGCCCCAGGACATACTGCACCGGCTCGCCCGCCGCAAGGCGTGCCGACATATCGCGCAGACGCGCCGTTTCGGCTTGGGAAAAATCTCTAACTTTGTCCGCGTAAATGTCGGTGCGGCTTACGCCGAAAGCTTCCTCCAAAAGCAGAAACGCGACAGCGCGCGCCTCCCCCGGCGAATAGAGCCCGGAGAGCGCGTCGCGCAGAGAGCCGAAGAGTGATTGCAGTGCCATTCTTTGCGTAAAAGGGATTGTTTTTCCCCGCAAAAGTAAGCACGCGCCGCGCCCCAGCCCAAACCGCCACCACAAAAGCCCGCTTATGACCACAGACGAAAGCTACATGCGCCGCTGCCTTCAGCTGGCCCGCAACGGCCGCCAGCACGCCGCGCCCAACCCGATGGTGGGTGCGGTCATCGTGCACGGCGGGCGCATCATAGGAGAGGGCTACCACGCCGTGTGCGGACAGGCGCACGCCGAGGTCAACGCCGTCAACAGCGTGCGCCCCGCCGACCGCGCCCTGCTTTCCGAAAGCACGCTCTACGTGAGCCTTGAACCCTGCGCCCACTTCGGCAAAACGCCGCCCTGCGCCGCGCTCATCGTGAAGACGGGGATACCGCGCGTGGTGGTGGGCTGCATAGACCCTTTCGCCAAGGTGCAGGGCCGCGGCATAGAGATACTGCGCCAGGCGGGCGTGGAAGTGACGACGGGGGTGCTTGAAGAGGAATGCCGGCGGCTCAACCGCCGCTTCTTCACGGCACAGACGCGCCACCGCCCCTACGTCACGCTGAAATGGGCGCGCTCCTCGGACGGCTTCATCGACAAATGGCGGGAGACGGCGGACAAGCCGCCCGTCAAGCTCTCCACGCCCCACTCGCTGATGCAGGTACACCGCCTGCGCAGCCGCCACCAGGCGATACTCGTGGGACACCGCACGCTTACGCTCGACCGCCCGCAGCTTACGCTGCGCCACTGGTGCGGCGAAGAGCCGCTGCGCGTGGTGCTGGGGTGCGTGGACGAGGGCGAACTGCCCGCCGGCTTCCAGGCCTATGCCGACATTGACACGGCACTCGAGGCGCTCGCACGGCAGGGGGTGCAGTCGCTACTTGTGGAGGGCGGGCGCGAAACCTTGCAGAGCTTCATCGACCGCGGGCTGTGGGACGAGGCCTGGACAGAGCTTTCGCCCTGCGCCCTTGGCAGCGGCGTGCCTGAGCCGCGCATGCCGGTCTCCGCGCGTCTCTCCGTCGAGCGCCGCTTCGGCAGCGTTTTCCTCCACTACGAGTAGCCGCGCCCGCGCCGCCGCCCGTCCGCCCCGCGCCTTTTGCCGCCGGGCGGGATTTTTATCCTTGAAAAAAACAAGCCGCGCCATACAAGAGAACAAACCTACCCTTATGCGCAACCTCCCCACCGTCACACGCAATCTCCTTATCGCCAACGTCGCCGTCTTCCTCCTCCAGCAGCTGGCGGGGGCTTTCCACGCCGACCTCGCCGGCCTCTTCGGGCTGCACTTCGTCCTGGCGGAGAGCTTCCGGGCGTTTCAGCCCGTCACGTATATGTTTCTGCACGCCAACCTGATGCACCTGTTCTTCAATATGCTCTCGCTCTGGATGTTCGGCGGACTCATCGAGCGCACGCTCGGCGCAAGGAAATTTTTGCTCTATTTCTTCGTCTGCGGCATCGGGGCGGGACTCTGCCAAGAGCTTTTCCAGACGGCGGAATACCTGTACGAGGGGCTGGCGGGATACGACTACGTCAGCCTCCCGGGCGGCAACATCACGATGGCCGCCTATCTTGACGCATGGAACACCATCGGGGCCTCCGGCGCATGCTACGGCGTGCTGCTTGCCTTCGGCATGCTTTTCCCCGAAGAGCGCATCATGCTGCTCCTGCCGCCCATCCCGATGAAGGCGAAATACTTCGTGGCGGGCTATGCGGTGATCGAACTCTTCTCGGCCTACTCCTCCAACGACAACATAGCGCACTTCGCCCACCTCGGCGGCATGCTCTTCGGCTGGCTCCTGCTATTGTACTGGCGCCGCCGCACGCGCCGCGCGCAGGCTTGGGGAGGCTGGACAATGGAGCCGCGCCGCAAAAGCCCGTGGCAGAAATTATGCTCGCTGCTCACCCCGCGCAAAAAGCGCGTCACTACGGGCAACGCCCGCCACACCGCCGCGAGGACAAGCGACTACGACTTCAATATGCGCCGCCGCGAAGACGAAGCGCGCATGGACGAGATTCTCGACAAGGTGCGCCGCTCGGGATACGACAGCCTCAGCCCCGAGGAGAAGCGCGAGCTTTACAGGCTGAGCCGGAAATAAGCCCTATGAAGAAAGTGTACCGCGTACTTTCCTTCCTGTCCTGGATTGCCGTCCTCGCCTTGTGGGGATGCGCCGCAAGCGTGTACGTGAGTCCCGACCTCTTCCGCTACGCCGCACCCGTGGGCCTGCTCTTCCCCTTCTTCGCCGCGGCAGTGGCGGCAATGGGCGCAGTTTGCCTTGTGCTGCGCCCGCGTCTGGTGTGGATTTCGCTCCTTGGCTTCGCCCTCTGCTTTGGCACCGTGCGCGACTACTTCCCCGTCAACCTCTCCTCGCCCCCGCCGAAAAACAGCATCATGCTGATGAGCTACAACACTATGAGCTGCGCCAACTGGCAGACTGAGGACGGCACGCTCGTCGTGCCGCGCTACGTCTGCGAGTCGGGGGCGGACGTGGCGTGCCTGCAGGAGATGTCGTACCGCTCTGACGAGGACAGCGTCGACGTGCGCCGCATTGGGCAGCGATACGGCTACCACTACGACTCGCAAGCCTTCAAAGGCAACCGCCTCGCCGTCCTCTCGCGCTACCCCATAGTGGGCAAGGAGCGAATATGCGGCGAGGGGTACAACGGAGCGGCGGCCTTCCGCGTGCTGCTGCGAGAGCGCGACACGCTGACGGTGGTCAACGCACACCTCACCTCCATGTCGCTCAACACGGACGACCGCCGCAGCTACTATGAGCTTATCCGCAACCCGGAAGCCGCGGACACCATACACGGCAAGCTTGGCATAGTACGCAAAATAATGCGGGCGGGACAGCTCCGGGCGTGCCTCGCCGACACGCTCGCCGATTTCCTCAAACGCGAAGCGGGCCGTAAACTCGTGCTTATGGGCGACTTCAACGACTCGCCCGTCTCCTATGCCCACCACCGCGTCTGCGCTCTCCTCACCGACGCTTACCGCGCCACGGGAAACGGACTCGGCCGCTCTTTCAACCGGGACGGCATCTACGTGCGCATTGACAACATTTTCTGCTCCGCGCACTTCAAGCCCTACGCCTGCAGCGTACTCGACGACGTGCCTTACTCGGACCACTACCCCATAGTCTGCTACCTAAAGCCGCAGTAGACGGGCGGGCGGCCTGCGCTTCTTCCTTGCACCCCGCGCTTTTCTGCCTACCGCCCGCGCTTTCCCCCATTTTCCGCACCCGTTTTCAGCTGCACGCAGTCTTTTTCTGCATGCAGCCGCAAGCACGCCCGCAGCTGTACCCCTAATACGCGCCGCTGCACGCCCAATACCCGCCCCCGACTCCTTATTATAATATTGCCACGTCGCCTTGCGCGCGAAAGGCCGTCCCGCACAGCCTTTCACGCGCAAGCTCTGTTTGCGCCCAAAGCCGCCGCCCGTGCAGACGGTAACGCTAATTTTACAAAAATGCAACCACGTTAACATAAATTTACCCCCCCCGTTACAGTTTTTCGCTTGCTTCCTATACATTTGTAGCCGTACACATTCTTTTATCCAGATAGGAAACAACAAGTTTATACAGTATCTTCCATGAAAAACTCTATCTTGAAAACACCCGCACTACGCCGACGCGGCAAAAAGCTTGCCTCCGCGCTGGCACTGTGCCTTGCCGGAAGCGCAGCGACGGCTACGGCACAGACTTACTACACGGTAGACACCGCCAACAACACCACGCTCGACAAGCTCGAGACGGGCGTATACGCCATCCGCATTAAGAGCGACAAGGCAAACGCCGATGCCAACGGTCGCTGGCTCTACGCCACAAGCACGACAGTCACATCGGGCAGCAACGCGGCAGAGACCACCACGCTCACGCCGTACACAAGCTCGACGGCAGGCTACTTGTTCAAAATCACGAAAACCAGCACCACGACAGACGGCACGACTACCAGCACCTACACCTTCCAAAGCCTAAGCACAAGCAAGTACTGGGGCTGCGCCGACAATACAAAAGCGGCCAGCAACCAATGGACCTACGCCGCCAGCTCCTCGCCCACGCAGTGGACGCTTACGGCGTGCACCGCCGACGGCTACACCGACTACGTCTACCCCTCCTCCGGCAGCCACCACGTCTGCCACAACACCGGCGGCACGCTCGGCACATGGCCCATTTCCACCACGGCGGCAAACCTTGCCTCGCTGAAATTCTACAAGGCGACGCAGACATCAGACGCCACCTGCACCCTGAACTTCAAAGGCTCGGATGGCACGACGCTGCTCACTACTACGACCCCGCTACCCGCCGGCACAGACATGACCAAGCTGCCTTCCAGCGCCACTCCGCTCTGCAGCCATTTCTACACCATCGGCTCTTGCACAAGCACCGACAAGACGGTAAGCGAAACCAACACCAGCTTTGACTACACCGTCACGGCGGCAAACCAGCCCTTCACCTACTCCACCGACACGGAAAAGACTTGGTACACGGCACGCGTGCGCAACGCCACAAGCAGCGGGGCTAACTACTACCTCATGCGCACGGGCGACGGCAACCAGGCCATAAAGTCGAGAAGCCAGACATTCACCACGTCGTCCGTCACAAGCAAGGCGGACTTCGACAACGGGCTCTGGGCTTTCGAGCGCGACGGCCTGGGCGTGAAGCTCCTGAGCAAAGGCTCGGGCAAGTACGTCACCGTCACCTCCACCTCGTACAGCAACAACAAGATAGAGGTCAACCTCACCGCCACGGGTACGACCTTCTACACCGCAGCCGGCAGCAGCTCGTCCGACTTCTCCCTCACGTACAACGGCACAGGCTCGCTCGGCGACCACAAAGACGGCAAGCTCTGCGTATGGAACGGAGACGGCAATTTCAGCAACAGCAAGACCGATGACGGCTCAGGCTTCAAAATCACTGCCGCCAACACCGCAGACGTGCTTGCCATAGGGAAAAGTGCCTGCAACCCTGACAGCTACAAAGGCTCTGACTCCGACGGCTACCTGCTCGGCATCAGCGAAAGCAAGGCTGCGACAACGAAGGCCGCCGTCGAGGCCGCCACTGACATTGCTGCCCTTGACGCGGCATGCCCCGACGGATATTTCACGGCAGACCCTGACGCCGGCACATACTACCGCATAGAGACATACGGCAACTTCACGTACAAATACATCACCTCCGCCGGCGTGCTTGCCGACAAGGACGGCACAGTGTCCAGCACGGCCGATGCCGACCGCACCCTCCTCCGCGCCAACTCCTCCGGCGCGCTCGTGCCGCAGCTTTGGAAGTTTGAGGCAAGCGGCGACGGCTACAACCTCGTCAATGCCAACACGAGCCTGAAAGCCGGCCAGCTGCAAAGCGCCGAACAAAACGGGCTGCATATACCAGCCTCCTCGGCGCAGGAAAGCGCGCACCTGGGCGTATACACGGTCAAGACAAGCGGCACGCCGGGCGTCTTCAACATCACTGAGAGCGGACATCTCCTCAACGCATACGGAGGCACAAACGCCACCGGGCTGGGCGCATGGGACAAGAGCGGCACAAGCGCGGATGGCAACCGCTGGAAAATAAAAGCCGTGACCTCCGTACCCGTTACGGTAAGCAGCGTGGGCTGGGCAAGCGTATGCATGCCTTTCGCCGTGACGCTCCCCTCTGACACCGAAGCCAAGGCATACAAAGGCACGACGGCAGCAGACGGCAAGCTCTCGCTTGTGGAAATCACCGGCACCATCCCCGCCAAGACGGGCTTCCTGCTTGCTCTCAGCGGCGGCGGAGAAGTGACGCTCACCATCAGCAGCGACACCGCCGAGCTAACCGGCAACGTGCTTTCTGGCGCAACGGCCAAGCGCACCGGCTTCGACGGCGGAGCAAACTACTTCCTCGCAATGGACGACGGCTACAACCGCGCCGTCTTCATGCAGGCCGACGACAGCTTTACCGTAGTGCCCGCCAACAAGGCGTACATCTCCGCCAGCTCCGTGCAGACCACAGCCGGCGAAAGCTCGGGCAAGCTGAATTTTGTCTTAGACGGCGGCAGCACGACGGGCATCTCCTCCGCCGCGCAGAGCGAGAGCGACCGCGCCGCAAAGTACTACGACCTCTCCGGCCGCCGCGTCCTCTACCCCGCCAACGGCATCTTCGTGACGGACAAGGGCGAGAAGGTCTTTATCCGCTGACTTGCGCCCCGCCTCTCCCTTTTCTGAGACAGGCTCGGCATTAAAATCTAAAACCTACTACGCTATATATGAAAGCAGAATACCAAAGCCCCGCAAGCCTCCCGGTGCGTCTCCGCACCGAGGGAATGATGGCGGCCAGCCTCACCATCGGCGGCAGCACGGACGAGTCGGGCAGCACCGGAACGGTGAAAACCGAAACGCAGATTCTCTCCAACGACCGCAAAAACTCCTCCAGCGGCGTCTGGAAGTGGATGGACGACTAAGAAGTCCCCGCCGCACAGTCCGCAAGACGGACAAGCAAAAGCGAAGCCCCCGGCACATACACCGTGCCGGGGGCTTTTTGCTATTTCCCCTATGTCCGCGCCGGATACGCGTGCGTTTGTCGCGAATGTCCGCCGCAAGGAACGGGCTGAAAGCCCGGCAAGCGTTGGGGTACGTCATTTAATGCGGGGGAGGGGACGGACTGTCAGGTATGGGGCGGGCTGAAAGCCCAGCAAGCGTTAGGGCATGTCATTTAATGCGAGGGAGGGGACGGATTTCAGGTATGGGGCGGGCTGAAAGCCCAAAAAGCACATAGCCCAGGGCAACGCCCTGGGTAAACGGCGGATAGTAATTGCGCCCTGAAAGGGCAAAAGCATATCTACGTAAATGCTTTGCGGCGTGGCACGTAGATTATCGCGGTTTTTTTATGCTTTTGCCCTTTCAGGGCGCAGACATTGGGGGAGACGCGTTACCCAGGGTGCCGCTCCGCTTGCCCTGGGCTATGCGCTTTTGGGCTTTCAGCCCGTCCTTG
Source organism: Alloprevotella sp. (assembly GCA_963651485.1). GTDB lineage: Bacteria > Bacteroidota > Bacteroidia > Bacteroidales > Bacteroidaceae > Alloprevotella. The sequence goes on from CAVJPT010000012.1 coordinate 35,771, forward strand.
GCTAATGGACGGGTGCGGCATATATATATGCTTTTGCCCTTTCAGGGCGCGGGCATTAGGGGGTACGCGTTACCCAGGGTGTCGCTCCGCTTGCCCTGGGCTATGTGCTTTTTGGGCTTTCAGCCCGTTCTCGGCTAATGGTTGGTCGCGCGGCCTCGTTGGTACTGCGTTGGTCGCGCGTTGGTCGCGCCCTGGCCTATGTGCTTCATATGTTTTTTGCGCGTGTTGCGTGTCCTGTATGTGTATCCCGTATGCGTGTGCCGAATCCGTGTACCCTTTCCGCGACTGTCCGCCGAAAGGGGCGGGCTGAAAGCCCAGCAAGCACATAGCCCAGGGCAACGCCCTGGGTAAACGGCAGATAGTAATTGCGCCCTGAAAGGGCAAAAGCGTATCTATGTATATGCTTTGCGGCGGGGTACGTAGATTATGCGCGGCGCATTTATGCTTTTGCCCTTTCAGGGCGCAGACATTGGGGGAGACGCGTTACCCAGGGTGTCGCTCCGCTTGCCCTGGGCTATGTGCTTGCTGGGCTTTCAGCCCGTTCATTACTAATGGTTGGTCGCGCGGCTTCGTTGGTACTGCGTTTGTTTTGCGTTGGTTTTGCCCTGGGCTATGTGCCTTTTGGGCTTTCAGCCCGCTCTCGGCTAATGGATGGGCACGCGGTTTCGTTGGTACTGCGTTTTTTTGCGTTGCCCTTGCGTTTGTCTTGCCCCCGGCTATGCGCCGCTGGGCTTGCAGCCCGCGCTTTGCGCACGGCCGGCACGGGACACATGCCCGCTCACGCCGCCGCGAAGAGGCGCGAAACGTCCTTTTCTCTACTCCAAAAGGCGCGTTTGTTACATAATGAAAGGGGATTCGTCTATACAAAGCGCATTTTTACACGACTAAGTCTAAGACAAACAAAAAATGTCATTACCTTTGCCCACAATTGGCTTAACTATACCCGTACGCGGAGGCGGGCAAGCCGCCCGCCAAAGCACGCACGCGACGCACACGCCGTATATATATAAAGGAAAAGGACTGCACAGACGCGGCGCAAGCAAGGAAAAATACAACCAAATAAATATTTGCTCATGAACAAACTTTTACTCTCCCTGGCCGCTGCCGCATTCCTCGCTGGCACGGCTACCGCGCAGACGAAGCTGACGCCCGAACTCGAGCGCCAGCTGGTGTCCACGCTCAACGGCAAGGCTAAGGCCGCCAAGCTCAACGGCGCAGCAGAGCGCGTCATCGGGAAAAGCATTCTCCGCAACTCCACCGCCGCCAAGCTTGACGACAGCGAGGAGGAAGCACGCCCCAGCACGTGGCTCTCTTACATGACCGACGGCACGGAAGGCCTCACGCTCCTGCCCATCACCACGTTCACCAACGCAGGAGGCAGCATCAACCTCATGCCCCTTCAGTTCTTCGGCAGCGAGATGCTGCAGCGCTACGTGGGCAACTCGGTAGGCGAGGTATATTTCTACCTTGGCCCGAGCGTATACAGCAACGCTACGGCCTACCTCATCACGGACCAGGGCATACAGGAGTCTTTCCAGTTTGAAGACAGCGACGTGCATCCCTACAATCCCTCCGAGGATAACATCAACGCCACCATCGCCAACTTCACCTATACCATCACGGGCAAGGAGAGCTTCATCGCCATCGGCCTTGACGCGGACATCAGCAAAAACTCCGCATACTCCAGCGCCACGGGCGACTATCTCTACCTTGTCGCTCTGAACAACCAGTCCGGCGCAACAAGCGATGCCTTCTACCTTTACGGCATCCAGAACGGCCAGTTTGTCAACTACGGCGACTACTCCACCGGCTGGACCAGCCAGCAGACGGGCGAGGAGTTTGTAATGCAGGTAGCACAGTTCGCCGTGACGGAAGGCGACGCTACCGGCGTGAAGAAGAACGACGCAAACGCCATATACACCGGCAACATCCGCGGCGACGTGCACACCGGCACGGGCGCTAACGGCAAGCTGTCCTTCTACAACATGGGTCTCAACCCCGTCAGCAGCATCAAGTACAAGTATGAGGCAAACGGCGAGAGCAAGGAAGGCAGCGCAAGCTTCGATAGCCCCATCGCCTTCGCCGGCACCGGCACTTTCTCCTATGAGGGCATACTCGCCTCCACCCCGGGCCGCAGCACGGGCAAAATCACCATCACGGGCGTGAACGGCGTGGACGACGAATTCGACACCGACGGCGACAACGAGGCTTCCAACGAAATTCTCAGCCTCTCCCAGGGCTACAAGCGTATCCCCGTCATCGAGGAGTTCACCAGCACGATGTGCGGATGGTGCCCCTACGGCATCGTAGGCCTGAAGAAGGCTGAGGAGACCATGGGCGACGGCAAGATTGTCTCCATCGCCGTGCACACCGACTACAACGGCAACGAGGACGAGCTCACCGCAGACTCCTACCAGACTGTCTTAAACTATCTCGGCATAAACGCCTACCCCTACGCTTCCATCAACCGCGAGCTTAACGGCCACGCATATTACGGCACCAGCAACGACGGCCTCTGGATGGACGCAGCCCGCATGTACGCCAACGTAGGCGAGGCCAACATGCAGCTCACGAGCGCATTCACCAACGGCATGAAGAACGCCATCAAGGCTGACGTGACGATGGACTTCTCCATCAACGCGCCCGAAGACAACTACGCCGTGATCTACGTCCTCACCGAGGACGGCATCACCGGCTACGACCAGCTCAACTACTTCGCAAGCTCCAACAAGAACAACTTCGATGACGACGTGAAGTACCTCTGCGACGAGAAGGGCAAGAAGTACGGCACTACCTCCGACGGAACGGTGATATACACCTTCCAGCCCACCTTTGACCACGTGGCACGCTACATCAACGACCCCCTCGCCACCGCAGACGCCTCCTATCTCCCCGCAGTGACGGCCGGCTCTCAGGTGACGCACAGCACCACCATCTCCATCTCGACCAAGGACCTCCCCGCTGCACAGAACTTCAACAAGGCCAACCTCAAGGTTGCCGCCTTGCTTGTAGACGTGTCCTCCGGCGCCATCATCACCGGCGTACAGGCACCCGTAGGTGAAACCAGCGACTGGAGCGCCATCGAGAGCGTGAAGACCACCGAGGGCAACGCTGCCATCGACGTGGCTGACGGCGCTTTCACCGTGACGGCTGACAACGCAAAGGCTGAGGTTTACTCCGTAGACGGCAAGCTCGTAAGCAGCTGCACCGTAAACGGCACTGCCTCCATCCCCACCTTCGGAAAGGGCGTATACGTCATCCGCGTAGTGGAGAACGGCAGCGTGACGACGAAGAAGGCTACCTTCTAAGCCCCGCGCAAGCACATACACGAGTGCCGCCCGCGCGGCACCGACGCGCAAAGCCGCGCCTTGGTTCACACGAGCCTTGGCGCGGCTTTCTTTTTGCCGTTTCCATAAACAGGCGACACGCCATCGCAGCGCTTCTCTCCTGCCCCATTTCCTGCATGCCTCGGCACGGGAAAACGCAAAGCGGAAAAGCCCTCGCTCGGCAAATCAGCCGCACGGGAAAACCGCCCAAAAGTTTCCTTTTTTCCCATTTCGCCCAGTTTGCCGCCGTTTTGGCCGATTTGGAAACGGGGCGAAAATCTATTATCTTTGTGCAAGGAAAAGCGGGGATACGCATCGTCAGCGTGTCCCCGCTTTGCTGTTGTTGAGAATCAGCGACTTACAGAGTCGGAAAGTGTACATGTAGGAGCTACGGGATGTACATATAGGAGCTACAGTCCCCATTCCCGTCGCTACGGGGCCGGTCTCTGTCTCCACAAAGCCCCTTTCCGTGTACACGAGAGCCGTCGGCAAGGTTAATCTTTCATAAAAATGCACACCGGAGACAGGGCGGAAAAAGCGCAAAAAATTTCCTTTTCTCCGCTTCCCCCTCTCCGCTGCGATGCAAATTCAGACGGAGCGAAACATCCGTATTCCCTCCTCCGGGCAAAGGGGAGAAATTTTTCTCCACAGACATACGCCCGCACCAGGAGAAGCCCGCGCAGCAGACCGCCGGCAAGCAAAAAAAGCGGAGCAAGGGCGAGAAAAGAAAAATGTGTGTACCTTTGTCCGTGCAATCTGCCCCCTCGCGGCAGTAAGCGGCGCGTCCGCGCGACAGCGGCGGCCCTGAGACAACGCGGGCGGCAAGACAGAGAGCAAAGGACAACTCAACAACATAACAATCTATTATTCACACACACATTATGGCTTACGTAATTGGTGACGACTGTGTCGCTTGCGGCACCTGCATTGACGAATGCCCCTCTGGCGCAATCTCCGAGGGCGAAAAGTACTCCATCGCTCCCGACGTGTGCGTAGACTGCGGCACCTGCGCCGATGTCTGCCCCTCCGGCGCTATTGCTCCGGGCGAATAAGCACGACACACAGCCCCGCCGAGGCGGGAAACAAAGAAAAGGAAAGAGGACGCCTGCCCCGCACACTGCGGCGGCAGGCGTCCTCCCCTTTTTCACGGAAAAAGCCGCCCGACAGCCTAAAAACACGCCCCGACACAAGCCGACTGCACGCGGACACTGCCGCCGCAACGCCTTAATGCGTAACTTTGCAGCGCATTTCTACACACACTGACACAGAAACAAAGGAAAAGACGTGGACATACTGCACATCGTCACGCAGATGCTGATGATACTCGCCATAGTGATGGTGGGTTTCGGCGCGGCAAAGCGCAACCTGTGGTCGGGCGACCTCGACCGGAAGCTATCCATCTACATAATGAACGTGTCTATGCCGGCACTGATACTCGCCTCAGTGACGGGCAAAGACCTTGCCTTTGAAAACTCGGAGCTGCTCGCCCTCGGCGTGGTGGCGGTGGCCAACTACGCCGTGCTCCTCACGCTCGCCTACCTCGTGCCGCGCCTTTTCCGCGTCAACAAGTCACGCGAGGGACTCATGCGCTTCATGCTCGCTTTCGGCAACGTGAGCTTCATTGGCTACCCCGTCTGCGACGCGGTCTTCGGTCCCAAGGCGGTGTTCTGCGCCTCGGTGCTGAACATCCCCTTCAACCTGCTCGTCTTCACCGTCGGCGTGTCCTTCATCAACGGGGGGAAACCCCGCCAGGCCTTTTCCCCGCGCCTCATCCTCTCGCCCTGCGTTGCCGCCTCCCTTGCCGCCGTCGCAGTGGCCGTGCTCCGGCTGCAGCTGCCCCCCGAAGTGGGAGACTGGCTGCACATGCTGGGCGACATGACCACCCCCTGCGCCCTGCTCATCATAGGCTCGAGCCTCAGCCACATACCCGTACGCGACATGCTGGGCAGCCGTTTCGTCTTCGGCATGTCGCTCCTGCGCCTCATCGTCCTTCCCCTTGCCGTCGGCGCAGTGCTCAGCCTGATGGGGGTAAACGCCTTCGTAGCCGACGTGGCGGTGGTGTTGAGCGCAATGCCCGTCGCCACCAACGGCATTATGCTCTGCCTGCAATACGGCAAGGACGAGCGCGTGATGACGCAAGGGCTCTTCTTCACCACTGTGCTCTCCGTGGTCACCATCCCCCTCGTGGCCTATCTGGCGACGCTTTTCTGAAACCCTACACCCGACACCGCATTTGCTGACAATGGACACACTCCCTACTTTGCTCGTAGCCGCCCTCGCCCTGCTCGCCGGATGGCTGGCAGGAGCGGCACACGCCGCGCGGCGCGCCGCCGCCACGGCGCAGCGCCTCAGGACCGAGGCCGAAGAAGCCCGCGCCAAGGAGGTGGAAGCCCGCACTCGCCTGGAAAGCGAGCGAGGACGGGCGGAGACAGAGCGCAAGCGCGAGGCGGAGGCCCTGCGGGCGGAGTTCCGCGCAATATCCGCCGAGACCGTGCAGTCGCAAGGCGCAGCCCTGCGCGAGCAGCACGCCGCCGCGCTGGAGCAGGCGCTCAAGCCGCTCGGCACGGACATCGAACGCTTCCGCACGCAGTACCTCAGCGGCAACGCCTCGCTCGACGTCCACCTCAAGCGGCTCGCCGAGCAGACCGCCAGCCTCGGGCGCGAAGCGGACACGCTGGCGAAAGCCCTCAAAGGCAACACCAAGCTGCAAGGCAACTGGGGCGAAGCCGTTCTCTCCAACCTGCTGCAAGCCTCAGGGCTCACGGAAGGGCGCGACTATGACGTGCAAGTGCACACGCCCGGTGAAGACGGCAGCACGGCCATCCCCGACGTGGTGGTACACCTGCCGGGCGAGCGCAACGTGGTGATTGACTCCAAAGTGTCGCTCACGGCATACACCGACTACGTCGCGGCAGAGACCGCCGCCGAGCAGGACGCGCTCCTCAAAGAGCACGTGCGCAGCGTGCGCCAGCACGTCAAGGAGCTGTCCGCGAAAAGCTACGAGAAGGTCGTTCCGCACTCCATCGGCTACACGCTGATGTTTGTCCCCGGAGAGGGCGCGTACGTGGCAGCAGTGACGGCGTGCCCGCAGCTCCCCACAGAAGCCTATGCGCAGCACGTCATCCTCATCAACCCCACCAACCTCCTCATGGCCCTGCAGCTTGCCTACAACCTCTGGCAAAGCGAAATGCAGAGCCGCTCGGTGCACGAGATATACGCCTCGGCGGAGAAGCTCTACAAGAAGTTTGCCACCTTCGCGCAGAACTTCGTGAAGATCGGCACCGCCATCGAATCCCTGCAGCGCACCTATACCGACGCACACAAGCAGCTCGCCACGGGACGCGGAAATATCGTCTCGCAGCTTGAGGCATGGAAAGGGAAGGGACTGACGCCGCCGGCGGAAATACCCAAAGACCTCTCCGGAGAAGAGCAATAGAGCAACCCATGACAGAGACCCAACTTGAAGCCTACCGCCGGCTGTCGGCGCGCTGCGCGCAGAAGGAGCATTGCCTCAGCGAGCTGCGCACGAAGCTCTCCGCCGCCGCGCTCACGCACGCCGAAGCGGAGGAAGTGCTGCAGCGGCTTTGCGACGAAGGCTTCGTGGACGAAAGCCGCTACGCACGCGCTTTCGCCTCCGACAAGCTGCGCTTCGACCGCTGGGGGCGCGTGAAGATACGCTACGCGCTGCGCCAAAAGGGCGTGGCAGAGGCACTCATAGAAGACGCACTCGACGCTGCCGACGAGGACGAATACCGCGCCGCGCTCGACGCCTTTCTCAAAGGGAAATGCCGCGGCGAAGCATTCCCGCCGCAAGAGTACGCCGCACGGCAAAAGCTGGCGCGGGCAGCCATATCACGGGGCTACGAGCCGCACCTCGTCTTCGCGCGGCTGCGGATGGAGGAGTAAAAAGTTTTGCGGTACAAAGAGTTAGTATTACTTTCGCCGCAGTTAACCTTAAATTGCGGGAAACTTTCCCCTCCACCGTGAAAAGACATACCTATGACAGATTACCTGCAAACCGCCAGTGACTTCTTTGCCTCCTCCGCCGGACAAGTGACGGTGGTGGTGGCAGTCTTCGCCCTCACCATCGTGGCTTTCATTGCCGACAAAGTGCGCTCGGACATCGTGGCGCTCTGCTCGCTCGCCCTCCTCCTTGTCACCAACGTGCTCACCCCCGGCGAGGCGCTCGCGGGCTTCGCCAACTCGGCCGTAGTCATGATGATAGGTCTCTTCGTCGTAGGCGGCGCGGTCTTCCAGACCGGCCTGGCACGCATCATCAGCGGCCGCCTCCTCAAGCTCGCCGGCACAAGCGAGATAAAGCTCTTCTTCCTCGTCATGGCCGTGACCGCCGTAGTGGCCGCCTTCGTGAGCAACACGGGCACAGTGGCCCTGCTGCTCCCCATCGTGCTGGCAATGGCGAAAAGCGCGGGGACAAGTCCCGGAAAGCTTATGATGCCCCTTGCATTCGCCAGCTCCATGGGCGGCATCCTCACGCTGATAGGCACGCCCCCCAACCTCATCGTCGACGGCTACCTGCGCGACAACGGAAAGCCCGGCTTCGCCTTCTTCGACTTCCTCCCCATAGGCCTTGTGTGCCTCGGCGTAGGGCTTCTCCTGCTCTACCCGCTCTGCCACTTCCTCTTGGGGAAGAAAAGCCGCGACCGCGAAGAGACCGGCGACGACCACACGCTGGCCGACCTGCTGCACGAGTACCACATAGCCGACCTCGTCTTCCGCCTCCAAGGCGCGGGACGCGGAGGGACCGACCTCTCCGGCCACACCGTGGGCGAACTCGCCGTGCGCTCCCGCTACGGCATCACGCTCCTCGAAGTGCGCCGCGCCAACCGCACTGTTTTCAGCCCCAACATACAAGAGACGGTAGACGCCGGCACGACGCTCGAGAGCAACGACACCTTCTACGTCCTCGGCCACCGCGACGCCGTCGAACGCTTCGCCGCCGACTACGGCCTCACCGTACACGAGGACGAGGAAAGAGAGGGGAAAGGCAAACTTGACTTCTACGAAATAGGCCTTGCGGAGGTGCTCGTCACGCCAGACTCCGCGCTCATCAACCGCCCTCTGCGCGGAGCCAGCCTCAAAGAGCGCTTCAACGTGAACGTGCTGGCCATAAAGCGCGGAGGACGGTACATCTTCGACGGACTCTTGGACGCGCCGGTAAAGTCCGGCGACATGTTTCTGGTGCACGGCGCGTGGAGCGGCATAGAAAGCATGGCAAAGAAGACGCGCGAGTGGCTCGTCATAGGTTCGCCCGCGCAAAGCGCGGAAAACGTAGCGCTCGACCACAAGGCGCCCCTCGCCGCAGCCATCATGACCCTGATGGTGGTGTGCATGGTATTCGCCGACCAAATAGGCGTGAAGCCCGTCGCCACGGTCATCATCGCCGGACTCCTTATGGTGCTTACGCGCTGCGTGCGCTCCGTCGACGCGGCATACAAGATGATAGGCTGGGAAAGCATCGTGCTCATCGCCGCCATGATGCCTATGTCCACGGCGCTCTCAAAGACGGGCATCTCGGCATGGATAGCCCACACCCTTGTGGAAAACCTCCACGCCTACGGCCCGATAGCCGCCCTCGCCGGCGTCTACGTGGTCACATCCCTGCTCAGCACGTTCATCAGCAACTCCGCCACCGCCATACTCGTTGCGCCCATTGCCTGGGCAGCGTCCGTGCAGCTCGGCGTGTCTCCCGCCCCGTTCATGATGACGGCGGCCGTAGCCGCAAGCGCCTGCTTTGCCACGCCCATCTGCACGCCACCCAACGCGATGGTGATGAACGCCGGCCACTACAACTTTATGGACTACGTGAAAGTTGGACTGCCGCTGCAGGTGATAATGGGCATAGTGGCCATACTCACTATCCCGCTCTTCTTCCCCTTCTGACCCCGCGCCGCCCCCACAGGGCAAGGAGGCGAGGAAAGGGGAAACGACAACGCGAAACATACAAACAACAAATACCACACAACAAAAGATGAAGAATTTCTTTAAGACTGCGGCCCTTGCCGCTGCACTGCTCCTTGCCGCGCCCGCAGCACACGCGCAGAAACTCACCTGGGGCATCACGGGCGGCCTCAACCTCTCCAAGCTGAAGGTGTACGGCGACGCAACGGGCAACACCGGCAACTTCTCCTCCGACAACCGCAACGGATGGTTCATAGGCCCGTCCGTACAGCTCGGCACGCCGCTCGGCATAGGCCTTGACGCCGCCGTGGAGTACTCGCAGCGCCGCCTCAACATCACTTACGACGACAACGTCGAAAACAAGACCTACCGCAGCATCGAGATTCCCGTCAACGTGAGCTACGCCATAGGCCTGGGCAAAATGGCAAGCGTATACATAGCCACAGGCCCGCAGTTCGGCTTCGCCCTCAACCAGATGAAATGGAGCAACGTGGGAAGCGGCAGCAACTTCAGCCGCCAAAACCTCAACACCACCTGGAACGTGGGCGCAGGCATACGCCTCCTCAGCCGCCTCGACGTGGGCATAGGCTACAACTTCGGTCTCCACAAGACGGGAAAGTACACCATCTCCAAAGTACTCCCCACGGGCGATTCGCAGAACTACGACCTCAAGTACAAGACCAACACCTTCCAAGTGAAGGCAACCGTTTTCCTAAAATAAAACCAAAAGACAAAGCCATGCTCAGACTGAACTGCTTTTTCCAAGCCGCCGAGGGCAAGTACGCCGAAGCCCTTGAGGCAGCCATTGCCCTTACCGCCGCCTCGCGCAAAGACGAGGGCAACATCGCTTACGACACGTTTGAAAGCGCCACGCGCCCCGACGTCTTCATGATATGCGAGACGTGGAAGGACGAAGCCTCGCTGCAAAAGCACATGGCCGCCCCCCACTTCAAAGAGTACGTAGGGCAGCTCGAAGCGCTCGGCACGCTCAAGCTCGAGCAGTTTGCCTTCCCCGAAAAGTAAGCGGGGAAGCGCCTGCAAGAGAATATTACGCCCGAAGACGGGGCGCGGCCACAAGGACAAAAGGCCGCGCCCCGTCTCTTTTGTGTAACTTTGCGCCGCCCGCGCCCCACAGACCGGCACACAGCCAAAAGGCGCGGCCGCGGCAGACACCAAGCCGCCGCCACCTACCCCGGTATGAGAATAATACACACAGCCGACTGGCATCTCGGCAATTGCTTCCACGGACACGACCGCACGGCCGAGCACAGGCATTTCCTTTCCTGGCTGCTTGACACCCTGGCGGAGCGGAAGCCCGATGCCCTCCTGATAACAGGCGACGTATTCGACACCCCCAACCCCTCGGCACAGGCCGAAGAGCTTCTATACTCTTTCCTCCAGAAAGCCACGGAGACGGTGCCCGGCATGCAGATTGTGCTCACGGCGGGCAACCACGACTCCGCCGGACGCATAGAAGCTCCCTCCGCATTGCTGCGCGGGCACAGCATATACGTGCGCGGAACGATACACCGCACGCCAAGCGGCGAGCCGGACTATGACTATTATATACTGCCGCTCTCCCCGCGCGAAGAAAGCGAAGCGGCGTGCGTCTGCCTCGCCTTGCCTTTCCTGCGCGGCGGCGACTACCCCGCCGGACTGACCCAGCAGGAAGGCCTCGCGCTCTTCTTCAGCCAAATGCAGAAGCGGCTGCGCAAGTCGCCCTTCGCCGGCCTGCCCGTCATCGCGGCGGCGCATTTCTACGCCACTGGGGCTGACATCTGCAAAGAGGGGCACTCCGAGCGGCTCGTCATAGGCGGACAGGACTGCGTGGAAGCCTCTGTCGTGGGACGCGGCGTATGCTACACCGCCCTTGGGCACATCCACAAGGCACAGCAGGTCGCAGGAGCCGCAGACGCTTTCTACGCCGGCAGCGCACTGCCCATGTCCTTCGGCGAGCGCGGCTACCGGCACGGAGTGCGGGAGGCGGACATCGCCCCGGACGGCAGTGTTTCCACAGCCTTCATCGAGTGCCAGCCGCTCCGTTCCCTCCTTTCCATACCCTCTGCCCCGGGGCAGGCAGCCACGGCAGAGGAAGTGCTGAAAGAGATTGCCGCGCTCCCCAAACGCGGGAAAGCCGACGACGGCGCCGCCTGGCCCTATCTGGAAATAAAGGTGCGCGAAGAACGCCCCGAACCCATGCTCCTGCACGACGTGATGGAAGCCCTGCAAGACAAGGCGGCGCACTTCTGCCGCATGGCACGCGTCACGGGCCGCCGCCCCGAGGAAGAAAACCCGTACGGCAAACCCGCAGACGCCCCGCAGACGCTCACGCCGATAGACCTCGCACGGCGCGTCCACGAGGAAATCTACGGCACGCCTATGTCCGCCGAAATGGAAAGCCGCTTCAAGCAAGCGGAAAGCGCGGCCCTGGAAGACTAAGCCCAGACACCGATGAAGATAGAAAAGATAAAGATAGAGAACCTCACCTCCATAGCCGGCGAGCAAACGGTGGACTTCACCGAGGAGCCATTGCGCTCCGCCGGCCTCTTCGCCATCACGGGCGACACGGGGGCGGGAAAGTCCACACTCCTCGATGCCGTCTGCCTCGCGCTTTACAACCGCGCGCCGAGGCTGGACAACAAAGAAGAGCGCATAGCCAAAGAAGACCTCGAGCTTGTCTCCGGCGGAAAGCAGACGCGCCAGGCCGACCACGCCTCCACCCTCCTGCGCCGCGGACAGAAGCGCGGCGGCTGCACGGTAGTCTTCGCCACCACGGCGGGCGAGCGCTACGAGGCGGAGTGGAGCATCAAGATGACGCGCGGCGGCAACTTCACCGCGCCCGAGCGCTCACTGCGCCGCCTCTCCCCCACAAAGGAGACGGTAGACAAGAGCGAAATCGACAGCCGCATTCTCCGCGCCGTCGGGCTTAACTACGAACAGTTCACCCGCACGGTGATACTCGCGCAAAACAGCTTCGCCAGCTTTCTCCGCGCAAAGTCTGCCGACAAAGCCGCCCTTCTCGAGAAACTTACAGGCACGGAGATTTACGGACTCATATCGCAGCGCATCTCCGACCTTTCCACGGAGGCAGACAAAGCGGTGGCGGAGCTTGAAAGCAAGATGCAGGGACTGCTGCACGACCGTCTGGAGCCCGCCGACCTGGCCGAGGCGCACGAACGCCGCCGGCTGCTCATGTCCTCCATATCCGTCACGCGCCAACGCGCCAAGACCCTTTCCGCACAACTGCACTGGATGGACGACTTCGCCGCCGCCGCAAAAGAGGTAGCGGAGCGCGAGGCCGACTTCGCCGCAGTGACAAAAGCCCGCACCTCCCGCCACTCCGACGAGCAGCTACTCGAGCGGCGCGACTCGCTCGCCGTCCTGCAGCCGCTCTACCACGAGACGGCAATGAGGCAGCAAGACATCGAGCACCTGCGGGAAGACGAAACGAAAAACGCGAAGCTCCTCTCCGACTCGCGCGACCGGCTCGAAGCGCTCACCCGCCGGCTCGACACGGCAAAGAAGCACACGGCCGACGCCGAAAGCCAGCTCGCGGCACGCCGCCCCGCCATCGACCGCGGCCACACGCTGACGGGCGAAATCACGGTGGCATCGGGACAGCTCGCCGACTTGGACAACCAGCTCAAGAAGGCGGAGGAAGACGTGACGAAGAAGCGCGCCACGCTCAAGGGCAAGCAAGACCGCCGCCAGAAGCTGGACGAAGAGATAAAGAACCTCCGCCTCCACCGCCAGAAGTTGTCCGTCCACCGCGCCATGTTTGAGCGTTTTGACTACCTCAACGAGAAACTCGCCACCCTGCGCAAGGAGACGGAAGACAACGACAAGATGCACCGCCGCGTAAAGGAGCTGCAGCAAAACCAGAAATCGCTCAACAGCGCAAGCGAAAAGGCGGAGGCAGAGAGACAGCAGCTGCAGACACAGCTCGACCGCCTGAAAGCCGAACTGCTCGTACACCGGCAAGCGACGCAAAAGCAGGACTTCATTGAGCTGCAGCGCCGCGCCGCCGGGGGCAGCGCCAACCTCCTCTCCCTGCAGCGAGCCGCCACCCTCTGGCAGCACATTTCCGACACCTACGCCAGCATTTCCGACAAGCGCTCCGCACTCAAGCAGACGGAGACGCTCCTGCGGCAGAAGCGGCAGCAAGCCGCAGAGAAAGAAGTAGAGGTACGCGCGGCGGAAGAAGCTTTCTCGCGCATCAGCACCACCTACACCCTGAGCCAGACGCAAAACATCGTGTCCCTGCGGCAGCAGCTCAAAGAGGGCACGGCGTGCCCTGTCTGCGGCGCGATGCACCATCCCTACCACACAGAGACCGAGCGCGAGCTCGGCGAGCTGCTTTCCTCCCTCAGCCGCGAGTACAGCCAGCTGCAGCAGGACCTCACGCGCCGGCGCGGCGAACTGGGCGCGCTGCGCGAGGAGACCGCGTCGCACGCCGCACGCCTTGAAGCCGACAAAGCCGCCTTGGACGAACTGGAAAAGCGGCAGGAAGCCGACACGGCGGAATGGAAAAACTACGCCTCGCTCGACCGCTCCCTTGCCGACTGCTCCGAGAGCGTCAACCGCGAGGCACGCCGCCTGACACTCGAGCAGCTCAGCGCCGCCGCCGCACGCACGGCCGAAGAGGCGGGGAAAGAGCTGGAGGACTTCAACCTGCACCAAAAGGAGGCAAACCGCCTGAACGAAGAGATAGCCGCCCTCAACGCCACGATGGCGGAAAACCACACATACCTGAGCTACCTGCGTGCCGAGACGCGCACGGCGGCAAGCACGGCAGAGGAGCTGCAGCAGTCCATCAACGAGTCCGACAAGAGCTGCGCCGCCCTTTACGCCAGCCTCAACGAAGTGGTGACGCTTTCCGGCTGGTTCTCCACGTGGAAAAACAATCCCGCCGGCTTCACCTTCCGCCTCAAGACGCTCCACCAGGACTGGACTGAGACGGAGAAGGCACTCGACGACGCCTCGCGCACCGCCGACCTGCTTGACGAGGAGCGGCACAACGCAGAGCTTTCCCTTGCCGACGGCGAACGGCACGCCGAGCAGTGCCGCCAAAGCCGAGAAGCTTTGGGCAAAACCCTTGCCAACAAGGAGGACGAGCTGCACCGCCTATTCCCCGACACCACCCCGCAAAGGGAGGCAGAGGCACTCCAGTCCGCCATTGCCGAGGCCCGCGCCGTGGAGCAGCGCGAACGGACGGCACGCGACGCGGAAGAGCGGCAGCTGCGCCTGGCTGAGGGCACGCAGGCACAGCTTGTGGCAAGCCGCGACGAAAACCTGCGCATCCTCAAAGAGAAGACACAGCAGCTCGACCACCTTATGCTGCGCTTCAACAGCACCCACCAGCCGGTGCAGTACAACGAGCTGAGCCGCCTCTTCTCCGACCCGCGCGACTGGAACGCCCTGCGCGGCGAGATAGAGCAGCTGAAAGAGCAGGGCATGCTGGCAAGCAACCGGCTCAATCAGGCACGCGCCGCGCTCCAGCGACTTATGGCCATGCCCGGCCGCCCGCAGGACGACGGCGCGGAGACACGCAGAGCCACCGAAGAGCAGCTCGCGCAAGCCGAAGCGGAAGAGAGGACGGCGCAGGAGGGACTGACACTGGTCAACACGCGCATACTTTCGCACGAAAACTGCGTAAAGCAGGCGGCAGCCCTTGACGCAGACTTGGAGAAGCGCCGCGCCGACGCGCTCGAGTGGCGCAGGCTCAACGACATGCTGGGCAGCCGCGACGGGAAGAAATTCAGGAAAATAGCGCAGAGCCACACATTCGCCTACCTCGTGGCGCACGCCAATTTCCACCTCTCCCACCTCTGCCCGCGCTACGAGCTGCGCTGCCTGCCCGGCACGCTTGCGCTGGAGATTGTCGACCACGACATGTTTGACACGTGCCGCTTCGTCAGCTCGCTCTCCGGCGGCGAGACGTTTGTGGTAAGCCTTGCGCTTGCCCTCGGCCTTGCCTCCGTCTCCAGCCACAACCTTGCCATAGGCTCGCTCTTCATAGACGAAGGCTTCGGCAACCTCGACCACGACTCGCTCGAGCTTGTGATGACCGCACTCTCCAACCTCGAGGCGATACAGGGGCGCAAAGTGGGCGTCATCAGCCACACCGAGCAGATACGCTCGCAGATATCCCCGCAGATACGCCTTGTCAAGCAGCCGGGGAGCGGAAGCTCGCGCATAGAAGTGGAATAAGAGGCGCAGCAAAGCCGCCGACACCGGGTCACATTGCCGCCGTCTGCCGGCTGCCCCCACACGGGCGGAAGCCTCAGCCCCGGCACACGCGCCCTGCGTGTACGGCACACCATTCAGCGTGCGGGGAGAAGGAAAGTGCATCCTGCATCCCCGCACGCATTCGTATACCAAAACCGCGCTTTTGCTTGCAAAAGACGCGTCTTATTGATATTTTAATACATTTTTGCGCCGTCTTTTAGGCTTTTTATGCCTTTTGCGTAACTTTGCACCGACTATTTGTACCTTATAGCCCCTACACGGCACACGGCAAGGCGCAGCCTGAGCCGGCATACCAAGAAGAGACACACTATAAAATCTATAAAAAGCTTATGAGACTTACTACTACACTGCTCTCCGCGCTCTTCGCCGTGCTTTTCTGCGGCGGAACGGCAAAAGCTGACGGCACGGTGTCGGGTACAGCCACCCCGCTGGCCGACCTGGACGACGGCTACTATGTGCTCAAAGGCACTACAAGAGGCCTGACCGGCTACCTCACCCACCTTTCAAGCTCTTCAAGCAACGCTCCCTTCCGCGTGCTGAAGGCTGACGCCACCCCCACCTCGGCGGACTATATCTGGTATGTCAGCAAGAGCGACAACGGCATGGTATTCTTCAACTGCGGCACAAAGCTCTGGCTCTCCGCCGTGAACGAACGCGGAGGTGTGATGAACGCTGACGGCTCGCTCTCCAAGGCTGGCGTATACGCCGGAGAGACGTATACCAACTATACGTACGGCGCGCCCGAGGGCGGCTTCGTCCTCTATCAGAAAAACAGCCTTTACGACGGACAGAAAAACTATCTGCACGGACAGTCCGACGTATCCAACGGCGCCGGCCTCGGCTTCTGGACGGGCGACAACACGGCAGTAAGCGGCTTCACCTGCGTGGCTTTCCAGGCTTACAAGGTGACCGACTTCGAGTGCGCCGACCTGCAGAAAGCCTACGGCATATCGCTCACGGAAGGCTCCACTACCACGGTAAAGGCTGCCCTTGACGGCTCGAGCCTTGTAGAGACCCCCTCCGGCTACGAAAACGTGCTTTACTACGGGCAGAACGTCACAAGCGGCAACCCCGTCGTGTCCAAGACCAACACCACCTTTACCATTCAGAGCAACGTACTGTGCAACTACGACTCCAACGCGTACTACCGCATACGTTCCATCAACAAGGTGAGCGAGACAAACCGCTATTTCTCCACCGAAAAGGCTACCGCCGGCACAGACGGAAGCGTTTCCGCAGCCGCGAGCGTGATACGCCTCGGCGCTACGGACAAGCTCGTGCCGCAGCTGTGGAAGCTTGAAAGCACGGGCACGGAACTGCAGTACAAGCTGTACAATGCCAACCTCGGCCAGTACGTGGCAAATGTCACCAGCACAGCCGCCATCACCAGCACCACCGGCGACGGAAGCGGCGCGGGCGTAGCGGAGCTTACACTGTGCACGTCCTCATTCGACGACACCGAGCACTTTGAGGCAAACGACAGCAAGTCCCTCTTCCTCATGAAGATTAACGGCCACCGCATCAACGCCTGCGGCGGCGCAGGCACAGAGCCTATCGGCGACTACGACGGCAACCACGACAGAGACGCCGGCAACTACTGGCGCTTCTTCAAGGTGACCGAGGTGCCTGTCACCATCGACGCGACGATGGGCTGGGCCTCCGTATGCTTCCCCTTTGCCACGCAGCTACCCGACGGCAGCGGCGTGACGGCATACAAGGCCGACAAGGCAGCAAACGGCATGCTCTCGCTCTCCGAAGTGACGGGTGTCATCCCCGCCGGCGAAGGCGTGCTGCTTATGAAAGACGGCGGCGCCGAGGTGAACATGCAGATTGTCGCCTCTTCCGACGCCACGCTCTCCGGCAACCTCTTCGAAGGCGCAACGGCCAAGCGTACGGGCTTTGCCACCGCGTCCAACTATTTCCTCGGCAAGAACTCCAAAGAGGAGGCCGCTTTCCTGAAAGGCAACTTCGACACCGCGCCTTGCAACAAGGCATACCTCCCCGCCACGAAGGTTACCACGTCCGACCCCACCGCCGAGACGGCCGTGCTTAGCTTCACCTTCAGCGGCGATACCACGGGTATAGACACCGCTGCCACCCAGAGCGCAGAAAGCCGCGCCGTGAAATACTACGACCTCTCCGGCCGCCGCGTGCTTTTCCCCGCCAACGGCGTCTTCGTGACGGACAAGGGCGAGAAGGTGTACGTGAAGTAAAAAGGAAGGAAACCCTTTTCCGCGCAGAAAACAAAGACACAATTTTCCACAACAACAAAAGAAAGACAATGAAGACAGCATACACAAGCCCCGCCAGCCTTTCCGTACGCCTCCGCGCCGAGGGCATGATGGCGGCAAGCCTTTCCATCGGCGGACAGAAAGCCGACGGCTCGGGCGAGGAAATGATAGATACGGAGAGCGGCGTATACTCCAACAAGAGCGGCAACACCAGCAGCGACTACTGGAACGGCGTGGACGAATAACTCCGCCACCGTCAGACAACGGAAGAAAATCCCTGCGGCACTGCACTGCGCCGCAGGGATTTTGCTTTCCAAGCGCGGCAAACACGGACTGGCTGTCCCATTCTTCGCCTTAACCTTCGGCAATAATCTTTATGAATGTTTAACTGTACCGCATAGTCTTTGCAGGTACGGGAAAGGAGCGCCGAAGGGCAAAAAGGGGCTTTTCGGAAACTAAGACCGGCCCCGTAGCGACGGGGATAGGCCCTGTAGCTCCTACATGTACATCCCGCAGCTACCGGATGTACACTTTTTTGGCCGTAAGTCGTTGATATCCAACAACAGCAAAGCGGGGACACGCTGACGATGCGTATCCCCGCTTTTCCTTACACAAAGATAATACATTTTCGCCCCGTTTCCAAATCGGCTTTTACATATTTTAAAGCGGCTGAAAAAGCCAGAAAGGCCATTTTCTGCCATTTTCACCCGTCTTGTGCGCCGTGCCGTCTCGCCCCGCCGCCACGCAGGGATGCGCGCCCTTGCCGGACAACAGCATTTTGTTTTGTATTTTTGCGAAACGGGAGCAAGGCAGGAAAAGACATCCGCACGCTCCCGGTACAAAACGCAGAGAAGCTATGGGAAAAAATATCACTGTACGCTGCAAAAACACCGGACGCAGCCACAAGGTGCCCATCGGGTACAACCTTGAGGAAGTGTACGAGCTGCTCGACCTTAAAATGCCCTACGGCGCGACAAGCGCGAAGGTCAACAACAAAGTGGAAGGGCTGCACTACATGCTCTTCGGCGACAAAGACATAGAATATCTCGACATCACCTCGTCCTCGGGCCTGCGCACCTACACGCGCTCGCTCTTCTTCGTGCTATACAAGGCCGCACGCGACCTCTACCCCGGCTCGCGCCTGCGCATAGACACCCCCGTCTCCAACGGCTACTACTGCCGCATCACCGTCCCCGACGGAGAGACCGGGGAGGAAACGCCGCTGCACGTCTCGCCCGAGGTGACAGACGCACTCCGCACGCGCATGCAGGAGATAGTGGCGGCCGACATGCCTTTCCACCGCTTCACCTGTCCCACAGAGGAGGCGGTGCGCCTTTTCCGCGAAAGCGGACTGGAAAGCAAGGCAAAACTGCTTGAGGGGCTCGGATCGCTCTACACCACCTACTACACGCTCGACGGCACGCCCGACTATTTCTACGGTTCCCTGCTCGTCAGGACGTCGCAGCTCAGCCTCTTCGACGTGCAGCCTTATGCCGAGGGGCTGCTGCTGCGCATCCCCGACCCGAAGAAACCCGCACAGCTGCGCCCGATGGTGGAGCAGCCCAAGATGTTCGGCGTATTCAGCGAGCAGCACCGCTGGAACAAAATCCTCGGCGTGACAACGATAGGGGAGTTCAACGCGGCCTGCGACCTCGGCTACACCAACGACCTCATCAACGTGAGCGAGGCACTGCAGGAGAAGAAAATTTCGCAGCTCGCCGACCGCATAGCCTCTCTGCCCGACTGCCGCGTCATACTCATAGCCGGCCCGTCCTCGAGCGGGAAAACCACCTTCGCCAAGCGTCTCTCCGTGCAGCTCATGGCTTGCGGCGTGCACCCCGTGCCGCTCTCCACGGACGACTACTTCGTCGACCGCGAGAAGACGCCGCGCGACGAGAAGGGCGAGTACGATTTCGAGCACATCGACGCTACCAACGTGCCGCTGCTCACCGAGCAGGTCACCACGCTCATCGAAGGCGGCGAGGTAGAGCCCCCGCGCTTCGACTTCCCCACCGGGCGAAGCATTCCTTCCGGGCGCACCCTGCGCCTGCGTCCGCGCGAGGTGCTGGTGATAGAGGGCATACACGCGCTCAACCCGCGGCTCACGGAAGGCGTGCCCGACAAGTACAAGTTCAGGATATACGCCTCGGCGCTCACCACCATACTCCTTGACGACCACAACTACATCCCCACCACCGACAACCGTCTCCTGCGGCGCATCGTGCGCGACCACAAGTACCGCGCCCGCACGGCACGCGAGACGATACAGCAGTGGCCCTCGGTAAGGCGCGGCGAGGAGCGATGGATATTCCCCTACCAGGAAGAGGCGGACGAGATGGTGAACACGGCGCTGCTTTTCGAGCTGGCCGCTCTGCGCGACCAGGCGCTCCCGCTCCTCGAGCAAGTGCCGGAGACCGCGCCCGAGTACTCGGAGGCATACCGCCTGCGCAAGTTTCTCTCCTACCTGAAACCCATTTCCACGCAGGGCCTTCCGCCCACCTCGCTGCTGCGCGAGTTTCTCGGCGGCAGCACTTTCAAGTACTGAGACGCGAAACGCGCAATACTGTTTTCAAGCAATAAAATCAAAGGCGGCGCAAAGACCCGCCGCCCTCTAACACATACACAAGATGACCCCTTTGGTAAGCATCATTATGGGCAGCACGAGCGACCTGCCCGTCATGGAGAAAGCCGCCAAATTTTTGGACGGCATGGAGATACCCTTTGAGATGAACGCCCTTTCCGCCCACCGCACGCCCGCCGAGGTGGAAAGCTTCGCCGCCGGAGCGGCAGGACGCGGAGTGAAGGTGATAATAGCCGGTGCCGGCATGGCCGCAGCCCTGCCGGGCGTGATAGCCGCCGGCACCACGCTGCCCGTCATCGGCGTGCCCATAAAGGGAATGCTCGACGGACTCGACGCGCTGCTCTCCATCGTGCAGATGCCTCCCGGCATACCCGTAGCCACCACGGGCGTGAACGGCGCGCTCAACGCCGGCATACTCGCCGCCGAGATGCTCGCCCTCTCCGACGAAGCCACCGCCGCACGCCTCAAAGCATACAAGGAGGGGCTTAAAGAGAAGATTGTGAAAGCCAACGCCGACCTCAGCGAGGTGAAGTACGCCTTCAAGACAAACTGACAAAAGAGCGAATGGACCTTTTCAACTACCGGCCGCGCCGCTCCCACGAGGTGCGCGTGGGCAACCGTCCGCTCGGCGGGGACAACCCCCTGCGCATACAGAGCATGACCACCACCGCCACCACCGACACGGAGGGCAGCGTACGCCAGTGCGAAGCCATCTTCCGCGCCGGGGCGGACTATGTGCGGCTCACCACACAAGGGCAGCGCGAGGCAGAGAACCTGCGGGAGATACGCGCCGCGCTGGAGCGCGACGGATATGACCGCCCGCTCGTGGCCGACGTGCACTTCAATCCGCAGGTAGCCGACACCGCCGCCGCCATAGTGCAGAAAGTGCGCGTCAATCCCGGCAACTACGTAGACCCCGCGCGCCAGTTCAAAAGCCTCGAATACACCGACGAGGAATACGCCGCCGAGCTCAGCCGCCTCGAGAGCCGCTTCAGCCGCCTGCTCGCCATTTGCCGCGAAAACGGCACGGCGCTGCGCATCGGCGTGAACCACGGCTCGCTCTCCGACCGCATCATGTGCCGCTACGGCGACACGCCCGAGGGCATCGTGGAAAGCTGCATGGAGTTTCTGCGCGTATGCGCAAAGGAAGGCTTCAAGGACGTGGTCATCAGCATAAAGGCCTCCAACACGCAAGTCATGGTGCGCTCGGTGCGCCTGCTGTGCAGCGTGATGGAGCGCGAAGGCATGGACTACCCGCTCCACCTCGGCGTGACCGAAGCCGGAGAGGGCGAGGACGGACGCATAAAGAGCGCAGTGGGCATAGGCGCGCTGCTTGCCGACGGCATAGGCGACACGCTGCGCGTATCGCTGAGCGAGCCGCCCGAAAAGGAGATACCCGTAGCGTACAAGCTGGCGGAGTATGTGACGCGACGCGCCGGACACCCTGAGATCCCGGCACGCCCGGCTCCCCACTTCGACTACCTGCGCCCCGCACGCCGCCCCACAGCCGCCGTGCTGAACATCGGGGGCACCAATGCGCCCGTAGTGGTGTCGGCACGGCTTGACGGCAGCACCGACATCGGCGACCTGCTGCCCGACTACGTCTACTGCGGACGCAACCTGCTGCCCGCCGGCAAGCGCATTGCGGGCGCAGGCTACATCGTCGACGCCGACCGCTGGGACGGAGAGGCGCACACCTACCCGGCATTCAGCAAACAGACGCTCCCCTTCATTGCGGGCTGCGGCGCAGAGGCAAAATTTCTTTTCCTCACCTACCTTGACCTTGACGACGAGGCGAAAGCCCTGCTGCGTGCCGTGCCGGGCATAGTGGTGATAGCACAAAGCTCCCACCCCAACCGCCTCGGCGAGCAGCGCGCCCTTGTGCACGAGATGTGGCGCGAGGGCATAGACGCGCCCGTGGTGTTCTTCCAGCAGTACACGCTCGGCGCAGACGGGAAAGAGGACTTCCAGCTGCGTGCCGCCGCCGATATGGGCGCGCTGCTTTTCGACGGGCTTACGGACGGCGTATGCCTGATGGCGCAGAAGCCCGCTGGGGGCAAGCCGCTGCCGTACCCCGTACAGGACGCCACGGCCTTCGCCATACTCCAGGCGGCGCGCCTGCGCACCACGAAGACAGAGTACATAAGCTGCCCGGGCTGCGGGCGCACGCTCTACGACCTGCCCGGCACAATCGCCCGCGTGAAAGCCGCCACCGCCCACCTCACGGGGCTGAAAATAGCCGTGATGGGGTGCATCGTGAACGGTCCGGGCGAGATGGCAGACGCTGACTACGGCTATGTGGGCGCGGCACGCGGAAAGATAAGCCTCTACCGCGGGAAAGTGTGCGTGGAGAAAAACATCCCCGCCGACGAAGCCGTGGAAAAGCTCCTCGCGCTTATAGAAAAAGACCGGGAGGAAAGCGGCTGCACGGAATAACAGACAAATTGCGGCACAACGACTTGCGCATTCCGAAGCAAGTGCGTACCTTTGCAGCCGCTATCCCTGACGGGGTGGCATTTCCAACTAATTTCTTCAATACACACAATGTACTTAGATTCTGAAAAGAAGAAAGAGATCTTTGGCAAGTACGGGCAGTCTAATTCGGACACGGGTTCTGTAGAGAGCCAGGTGGCCTTGTTTTCTTACCGTATTGCCCATCTGACGGAGCACATGAAGGTGAACCGTAAAGATCATACGACTGAGCGCTCGCTGGTTAAGCTGGTGGGCAAGCGCCGCTCCTTGATGCAGTACCTCAAGCGCAACGACATCGCGCGCTACCGCGCCCTCGTCAAGGCTCTGGGTCTGCGTAAGTAAGGACACGGGCGGACGGCTCTGCCGTCGCTCTATCAGAGAAAAGAAAAAGCCGTGCGGACTTCTTCACTGCGAAGAACGTCCGCACGGCTTTCTTTTGTGCCGCCGCGACGACGCGGGAGCGGCGCGTCACTCCAGCGCGCCGTCCTGTCCGTCCGCCGCACCCGGGGCGAAAAGGTCGGGAGTGTATTCTCCCTCTTCCGCAGCCTCTGCGGACGGGGCGGCATACTCGTCCACGTTGCCGCCTTCTTCTTCCGCCGCCTTTTCGGGGAAGCGGAGCGGCTCAAGCTCCTCGATGCGCTCGACGGCACAGGTGGTGATGCGCTTACCCTTTGCCTTGAAGCTCTTTACGCCGATAAACTGCTCGGCATCCAGCTCCAGCGGGTCGCGGAAAGCGTCCGTACCGCCGTAGGTCACAAGAAGGCGGGGATAGCACTGGTCGGTGAGCAGCACAAAGCGCGAAGCGGGGTTCTCGCCAAGGAAATTGGCGGGACGGGCTTGCGAGGCACGCTCCAGGGCAAAGCGCTTGACGTAGGGGAAGCCTTGCTGGTCGGCATCGAAAAGCACGGCCGTCCACACCTTGTGCGGGTCGAACTTCTCCACGCGCAGGATGCCCGCGCTCTCGTAATGGTTGTTGATGTCGAAACTGGTAGTGTAGAAGTTTCCGTTGTCCAAAACCACCAGCACAAGGTCGTCCGAGTGGAACTCGCCAAGGTACGTGCCGCGCTCGTCGTAGTTGAGCCGCTGCACGTCGTGGTCAAACCACACCTTGCGCCCGCCCAGCGTCGAGCCGCCGTGTGCCTTGAGCGTGATTTTGTGCACTTCGAGGCGCGTAAGCAGGTTTCCCCTGCTCTGCCGCCCTTTCACGAGTATTTCGCCAAAGTCCTTGTCGAAGGATATGCGCTTGAGCTTCGGGTTGGGACGCAGGGTCACCTTCACCACTTCCGCCTCCCCGTTGGGGTTGGCAGTAAAGTACATCACGCGGCTTCCCTTTGCGCCGGTGGTGAGGTCGTACTCGCGGTCGTGCGTGATGCCCGTCACGTTGAAGCGCTTTATGAAGCAAGCCCCAGTCTCGCCGTCGCGGTAGACGGCGTTGTAGATGGTGCGCTTGTCGCCTTTCTTGAAGACGGCAATGTGTATTATCTCTACCTTGCGCTTCTTTTCCTGCTTGGCGCGCTCGGTTTCGCCGATGAACACCTTGTCCTGCACGCGCGTTATCTTGTACGTGCCGTCGCGGTAGAAAATAATCACGTCGTCAATGGGCGAGCAGTTCTCCACAAATTCGTCCTTCTTCAGCCCGGTGCCCATAAAGCCGTCCTCGCGGTTGATATAGAGCTTTTCCGTCACCTCTATCACCTTCGTGGCTTCGATGCTGTCGAAAGAGCGTATCTCCGTGCGGCGCGGATAGTGCGCGGCGTACTTGTCGCGTATGAGGCGGAACCAGTTTGCGGCGACCTCTACCATATTGCGCAGGTCGGCGTCTATGCCCTCTACCTCCGAGTGCATCCGCGCGATGAGCTCTTCAGCCTTCTGCTTGTTGAACCTCAGGATGCGCGCCATCTTTATCTCCAGCAGGCGCAGTATGTCCTCCCTCGTCACCTCGCGCACAAACGAGGGCTTGAAAGGCTCGAGGCGCGCGTCGATGTGCGCCACCGCCGCGTCAAGGTCTTTTGCCTGCTCGAAAGGACGGTCTTTGTATATGCGCTCTTCTATGAATATCTGCTCAAGCGAGGCGAAATGCAGGCTTTCCATAAGCTCGCCGCGGCGTATCAGCAGCTCGCGGCGCAGCAGCTCCTTTGTGTTGTCCACCGAGCGGCGTAGCACGTCGCTTACAGACAGAAACTTGGGACGCTTGTCGTCTATCACGCAGCAGTTGGGCGAGACGCTGGCCTCGCAGTCCGTAAAGGCGTAAAGCGCGTCTATGGCCTTGTCGCTCGACGTGCCGGGGGCAAGGTGCACGAGTATCTCGACGGCGGCGGCCGTGTTGTCGTCTACCTTGCGTATCTTTATCTTTCCCTTCTCGTTGGCTTTGAGTATGGACTCTATGAGCGTCGAGGTGGTCTTTCCGTACGGAATCTCGCGTATGGCGAGCGTTTTGCTGTCTATCTTCTCTATCTTGGCGCGTACTTTCACCGCGCCGCCGCGCATGCCGTCGTTGTAGCGCGACACGTCCACCGACCCGCCCGTGGGGAAGTCGGGGTACAGGCGGAAATCCTCCCCGCACAGGTACTTGATGGCGGCTTCGCACAGCTCGCCGAAGTTGTGCGGCAAAATCTTCGTGCTGAGTCCTACGGCGATGCCCTCAGTGCCCTGCGCCAAAAGCAGGGGGAATTTTACAGGAAGAGAGACCGGCTCTTTGTTGCGCCCGTCGTAGGAAAGTTTCCACTCTGTCGTCTTAGGGTTGAAAAGCACGTCGAGCGCAAACTTTGAGAGCCGCGCCTCGATATAACGCGGCGCGGCGGCAGAGTCGCCCGTGAGGATGTTTCCCCAGTTGCCCTGACAGTCGACGAGGAGGTTTTTCTGCCCCAGCTGCACGAGCGCGCCGTATATGGAAGCGTCTCCGTGCGGGTGGAACTGCATCGTGTGCCCCACGATGTTGGCAACCTTGTTGTAGCGCCCGTCGTCCATTCGCTTCATGGAATGGAGTATGCGGCGCTGCACGGGTTTCAGACCGTCGCCAAGATGCGGCACGGCGCGGTCGAGTATGACGTATGAGGCATAGTCAAGAAACCAGTTCTGGTACATCCCCGAGAGTTGCAGGTTTCCCTCTTTGTCCGTCAGCTCCTGCGGCTGGTAGCTGCTGTGCGCGGTGACGGCGGCATCGCCTGCCCCGTTTTCCGCATAATCGTCCTGCCCCGCCTCGAAGGCGTCCTTGGTTTCTTCGCTCATACTGTGTATATCCGGAGTTTTCTGATTGTATGCAAAAATAGCAATTTCCTCGCTCTTTCCCGCCGGCCGCGTGTGCCGGAGGGCGCGAAAAGGGCGGGGATGCGGGCGAATGAGTACTTTTGCACCTGCGGCAACTTTCCGGCTGCACAACAGACGGAGCTTCCGCACTACCCACAAGTAAAACGCAAGAAAGACTATGTTACGCAAACTCATGCTCTCCGCCATTCTGGCAATGGCGGCATGGGGCGCAGCGGCGCAGGACGCCGACTCCACGCGCCACGAAGTGCTTCTCGAGACCACGGCGGGCAACATACGCATCGCGCTGAGCGACAGCACCCCGCTCCACCGCGACAATTTCCTCAAGCTCGTGCGATCGGGCTTCTACGACGGCGTGCTTTTCCACCGCGTGATACCCCAGTTTATGGTACAGACCGGCGATTCTGCCTCGCGGCACGCGAAGCCCGGCGCACTTCTCGGCGACTCGCCGGAGGCATACACCGTGCCGGCGGAGATACGCTTCCCGAAGCTCTTTCACCGTTACGGCGCAGTAGCGGCGGCAAGGGAGGACGAAACGGTCAATCCGCAGCTCGCCTCCTCCGCCTCGCAGTTTTACATCGTCACGGGGCAAGTGTATGACGACTACAACCTCGACCGCCGCCAGCAGCGGCTGGACGAAAAGACGGGCGGGCAAGTGAAGCTCACCCGCGAGGTGCGCGAAGTGTACAAGACCGAGGGAGGCACGCCCCACCTTGACGGCACGTACACCGTCTTCGGGCAGGTGACGGAAGGGATGGACGTGGTGGAAACAATACAATGGGCGGACCGCGACGAGAACAACCGCCCCACCGCAGACATACGCATACTGCGGGCGACGGTGACAAAGTAAGCCCCGCTTTTTTCGTACTTTTGCAAACAACACTGCCGGCTCTCCCGCGCTCTACGCGGGACACGCCGGGAAAGGGCAACGACTAAGACAATGACTGAGATAAAAGACACTTGGCGAAAGAAAGGCTACGCGGACGAACCCGTACCGCAGGGCGTCGACCTCAAAGAGGAGATACGGCGTCTGTGCCGGGAGAAAAACGCCATCATACTCGCGCACTACTACACTGAGGGAGTACTGCAGGACATAGCCGACTTCGTGGGCGACAGTCTGGGACTGGCCCAGCAGGCGGCCAAGACCGACGCGGACATCATCGTGATGTGCGGCGTGCACTTTATGGGCGAGACAAGCAAAATTCTCTGCCCGGAAAAGAAAGTACTGGTGCCGGACCTCAACGCCACCTGCTCGCTCGCCGAGAGCTGCCCCGCGGACAAATTTGCCGACTTCGTGAAGGCGCATCCCGGCTACGAGGTCATCTCTTACGTCAACACCTCCGCCGCCGTAAAGGCACTCACGGACGTGGTGGTCACTTCCAGTAACGCGCGCAAGATTGTGGACTCTTTCCCCAAAGACGCGAAGCTCATCTTCGGTCCGGACCACAACCTCGGCAACTACATCAACTCGCTCACAGGCCGCCAAATGCTGCTCTGGGACGGCGCATGCCACGTGCACGAACGTTTTTCCGTAGAAAAACTCGTGGAGCTGAAAGCTGCCCATCCCGATGCGAAAGTGCTCGTTCACCCCGAATGCCGCGGCGCGGTGGTGAAGCTTGCCGACAAGGTGGGTTCTACGGCAGCCCTGCTGCACTATGCGGTGGAGAGCCCTGCGGACACCTTCCTCGTGGTGACGGAAAGCGGCATCCTGCATGAGATGCAGAAGCAGTGCCCGGCAAAGACGTTCATACCCGTCCCGCCAGAAGACAGCGTGTGCGGCTGCAACGAGTGCAACTATATGCGCCTCTGCACCCTGGAAAAGGTGTACAACGCGCTGCGCTACGAATGGCCGACGGTGGAAGTGCCCGAAGAGGTGGCACGGAAAGCCGTGCGCCCCATCGAGCGTATGCTCAGCCTTAGCAAGTGACAGCGGAAAATGGAGAGGAAACAGCTTACAGCCGCCCGCGTGGAAACCCTGCGGGCGTGGATGAGGGAAAACGGCGTGGACGCGTATATTGTGCCCACGGCAGACCCGCACAACGACGAGTATGTGCCGGAGAGGTGGATGTGCCGCGAATGGCTCACGGGTTTTGACGGCTCGGCGGGGCTTGCGGTAGTCACGCTCTCGTCCGCCGCACTATGGACAGACTCGCGCTACTGGCTGCAAGCCGGACAACAGCTCGCCGACTCGCCCTTCTGCCTTATGCACGAGGGAGAAGCGGACGTGCCCTCGCCCGCGCAATGGGTAAAGGAGGAAGCGGGCGACGGGGCGGTCGTTTCCTGTCCGGCGGATATGCTCACCTCTGCCATGGCGCGTGAATGGGGCATCTCCCCCGCCGCCGCGCTTGACGCTTTCGACACAATATGGAAGGACAGGTCTGCTCTTCCCGCCGCCCCGATATACCCGCAGCCGCTCAAATACGCCGGAACGCCCGTCACCGCCAAGCTCTCTCTCATGGCGGACAAGCTGGACGGCGCTATGGAAAGCGCGCAATATCTCTTCAACGACCTCGCCGACATAGCATGGCTGCTTAACCTGCGCGGCGGGGATATTCCGTACAATCCCGTGTTTCTTTCCTATCTTCTCTATGAGAAGGAGGGAAGACATTTCACGCTTTTCACACACACCGACACACTTACCCCCGCCGCGCGGACGCAGATGGCGGAAGCGGGCGTGGAGCTGCGCTCTTACGGAGAGACAGAACGGGCATGCCAAGCTAAAAGCACGGCTTTCAGCCCGTCCGCCCCGGTCTGCGTAGCACGTCACGGAAGCGAGACAATAGAGAGTCCGGCCGAGGCGTTGCGCTCCGTGAAATGCGCCGCCGAGCGCGACGGTTTCCGCGAAGCTATGGCACGCGACGGCGCGGCAATGGTGTCTTTCCTGCGCTGGCTTGACGAAGCTATGGCAGCGGGCGAGCGCGTGACGGAAATGGGGGTTGACGAAAAGCTCACCGCTCTGCGTGCCGCGCAGCCGGGATACGAGCAGCTCAGTTTCGCCACCATAGCCGCCTACGGGGCGCACGGCGCAATCGTGCACTATGAGGCATCGCCCGCCACCGACGCGCAGCTTGAGGCAAAAGGACTGCTGCTGCTTGACAGCGGAGCGCAGTATGACTGCGGCACGACGGACATCACACGCACCATAGCCCTCGGCACGCTTTCCGAGGAGGAACGCCGCGTGTATACGCTCGTATTCAAGGGACACCTCGCTCTGGCGCGGCAGCGTTTCCCCATCGGCACAACGGGGCTGCAGCTCGACCTCGCGGCACGGCAGTACATGTGGCAAGAGGGATATGACTTCGGACACGGCACGGGGCACGGCGTAGGCGCGCACCTTTGCGTGCATGAGGGCCCGCACCAGATACGCAAAAACATACGCCCTTGCACACTGCTCCCCTTCGCGGAGGGCATGACCATTACCGACGAGCCGGGTGTCTACGTACCCGACAGTTTCGGCGTACGCATTGAAAACACGCTGCTCTGCGTAGACGGCGGAGAGACCCCGTTCGGGCACTTCCTGCGCTTCGAGAGCCTCACGCTCTGCCCCTACGACCTCCGTCCAATCGTGCGCGAAATGCTCACTGCTGAGGAGGCGGCGCAAATAGACGCCTACCATGCCCTTGTGCGCGAGCGGCTCACACCGCTGCTTGCAGACGACGCGGACCGCCACTGGCTGGCACAGGCCACTAAACCGATAGGCTGAGGGCGTATAGAAACGAAGAAAAATATTTTTTATGGAGACTACAAGACAACAGAAAATAGCGCGGCTCATACAGAAAGAGCTGAGCGACATCTTCCAAAAGCAGACGCAGGCATCGCACGGCGTGCTGGTGTCGGTGAGTGCCGTACGCGTAAGCCCCGACCTTAGCGTAGCAAAAGGCTACCTCAGCATATTCCCCTCTGAAAAGGGCGGGGAAATACTGGAAAACATCAATGCAAGCAGCCGACAGATACGCTTCGAACTGGGCAAGCGCGTGCGCTACCAGCTGCGCGTCATACCCGAGCTGCGCTTCTTCATTGACGACTCGCTCGACTACCTTGACCATATCGACAGTCTCCTTCGTGAGGCGGGTACATCGGGGGACAACGGCGGAGGAAACGCCGCTGAGTGATGGGACACCGCGCTGCATGGTGGCAGTCGTCGCGCCTGCCCTTCTTCGTCGCTTTCCGCTACCTTTTCTCGCGGAAGCGCGTCGGGGCCATCAACGTCATTTCGGCCATCTCAGTCATAGGGGTGGCGTTCGGCACAGCGGCCCTTGTGTGCACGCTCTCCGTCTTCAACGGATTCCACGACCTTATCGGCGGACTCTACACGGCGTTTGACCCGCAGCTTGAGATAACACCGGCGAAGGGTAAGTATTTGCAGGAAACAGACACCGACTTGGAGCGCATGCGCCGCCACCCGGACGTGGAGGCTTCCTCGGCATACCTCGAAGAAAACGCGCTCATCCTTTTCAAGGGACGTCCCGTCGTGGTGCAGATAAAGGGCGTTGACGACAATTTCGACAAAGTCACCTCCATCCGCTCCATTCTCTACGGCGAGGGAGCGTACAAGCTGCATGCCGCAGACATAGACTACGGCATACCGGGCGTAGGTCTCGCCGCCTCGATGGGCGGAGTTGACTACGGCACGTTGCAGATTTGCGCTCCGCTCAAAGGAGAGCAAGTCAATATGGCCAATCTCCTTGAAAGCTTCAACGTGGCGGACATCACCTCGCCCAACGTTTGCTTTGAGACAAACCAACGCAAGTTTGACGAAAACGGACTCGTCACCTCGCTCGCCTTCGCGCAAAAGCTCTTCGACCGCAGCGGACACGCCACGTCCATAGGACTGAAACTGCGCCCAGGGGCGGACGAGAGCAGCGTGAAAGCCCGGCTGAGACAGGACGCGGGTGGACGTTTCCTCGTAAAAGACCGTTTGGAGCAGCAGGAAGACATGTACCGTATGATGAACATTGAAAAGATGCTAGCCTACGTCTTTCTCACGTTCATTCTCTTTGTCGCGTGCTTCAACATCATTGGCTCCGTCTCCATGCTCATAATCGACAAGCGCGAGGATATGCGCACGCTGCGCTGCCTCGGTGCTGACTGCAAACTTGTTTTCCGCGTATTCCTTTACGAAAGCCGGCTCATCGTGCTGCTCGGCGCAGCAATCGGCGTCACGCTAGGACTTCTGCTTTGCTGGCTGCAGCAAAGCTACGGTCTCCTGCGGCTCGGAGGCTCGGAGGGCGGCTTCATAGTGGACGCGTACCCGGTAAGCATCCACGCCGCCGACGTGATGCTCGTACTCGCCACCGTTGTAGTGGTAGGCTTCGCTTCCGTATGGTGGCCGGTGCGCTACCTCACACGCCGTCTGCTTTGACGCTCCGCACTGCAAACACGCCAATACACCCGCATCTAACCATAAAGCCCCGCGCGCATACACGCGGGGCTTTTTTAGGGAAAGCAATTCAGCTGCTCGCCATAACAGCCATCAACAGAGAGCGGGCTGAAAACCTAACGTGCGCCGCACACGGGGAAACAACCCATACGATGTCTTTTATATGTCACATTATCGGGACACAAGCAGAAAACCGCATAAGTGATTAGCCTAAAGCGATTATACGGGAGATATATGGCACGCAGGAGAAATCGGGTTGAAAGACCGACTTGTGCCGTACCCAGCACCTGAGACGTTTTTCTTGCCCCATCATTAGCATTGCACGGGCTGAAAGCTCGCATCGTGAAACGGGAAACGACGCCTGCGGGATTGCCGATACTACACGCCATGCCATCCGTTATATCGCACCGCCAATCCGGGACATACACACGCCGGGCTTTCAGCCCGCGCCTTGCAACCACTGTTTTATTCTCCTTGCTTTTGTATGCCTTTGCGAGGCGACAAAGCCGCCAAGGAGAGCGATTCGACAATCGCATCTTAGAAATGCGCAAGACGCGCATCTTAGGGTTGTGCGACGGGGCGAACGGCTAACCCGTAGCTACGATCCTTGCATGCATACGGATTGGGGTAGCGGCTGAGGAAGAAGAGGTAGTACGCGTGGTAGGCATTGTCTGTGCGGAGCGTAGCGGACCAGTAGTAGCCGCGCGAACCTTGGTCGTGAAAACCATACACGTCGCGGTAGCCCGAGGCCGGGAGGAAGATGGAGTTGCCGTTGGGTCCCGTGACGGTATAGCCGTACATACCGTTGTTGGTTTCCCAAGTTCTGGTGCAGCTATTTTTGAGTTCGTAAAACTCTGCGAATGTCGGCATCCGGTGGCCCGCGCCCCAGTTGGCAGTGGCGGCATCGTCTTCGGCACCGAGGACGAACTTGTTGTCCGTCCAGCCGTAGCCTAAGCCGTATTCGGGGTCATTGAAGTATTTGGTAAGTTTGTTGATTGAATAGTAGCACCATTTATACGTACTCCATTCATAGCAGTCCTTGGGCTTTGTCTCGCCCCAGGCGAAGTAGTCGCCGGTCTCATAAGGGGCGGACGCGCAGACATTGCAGGTGGCCCGACGGATGCCGGAGGGAAGCCCGAGGTCTACCGTTTCGTGCGTACCCTTATTGCTTTCCTCTCCATTGCCCTCGTTTCCATTTCCATCGCTTCCATTTCCATCACTCCCGTTCCCCTCGGTCGCATCGTCTCCGCCGCCGCCTTTTGCAGCGTCAGCAACAGCATTCTCCGCATCGTCATCCCCGTCGCCGCACGACACAAGTCCGGCTGCCGAAAACAGCGACACGGCAACCACCGACATTACACTCAATGCCTTTCTCATGGTCAAGGATTTTATTGGATAAGGTAAAAAGTAAATTCATCGCCTGCACCCGTGTGAGGCGCGGCGAATTTACATTTCTTACCCCCGAAAAATCCGTTTACTATTTTCTGCACTTTACATAGGGAAAGTGCGCCGGCTGCACGGGAATAAAGCGGGACGGCCGCAGGGGAAATGGATGTATCGTCACGGTCGGTGCACGGGCAGAAAGACCACGCGCACTTAGTCCAGTGCAACGCCCAGCTGTTCCGATCCCCTTGTCCCCATCAGCGAAGCACGGGCTGAAACCCAGCCTACCCCGTGCAACGCGAAACCGCGCAAGAAGAGACCTACCGCAAACGCAACGCCCCAGACAACATCCCCAAATACGACATCCACCATGCCCATCAGCAAAGTGCGTGCTGCCTCCCCAACGCACACGTGCCCAGGGAGACATCCCGAATTGCCATTTCTATTGTCCCCATTGGAAAGGAGCGGGCTGAAAGCGCAACGCAAACACGGAACGAGGAAACTCCCAGCTCTGCCATTTCTATTGTCCCCATTCGAAGAGCGCGGGCTGAAAGCCCAGAAAGCACATAGCCCAGGGCAAGCGGAGCGGCACCCTGGGCAACGCGCACGCCACACAAGCCCTGCGCCCTGAAAGGGCAAAAGCATTAATGCGCAATAACTACTCCCCCATGCTTGCGCATTGGCACGGCACGCAGGAACATATGCATTGCCCCTCGCGCAGGAGGCTATGAAAAGCAGGCACAAAAAAAAGGTGTCCCCGGAGCATTCCGCTCCGGGGACACCGTGAAAAAGGCTGGCGGCTGCCTACTCTCCCGCTTCCGCA
>CAVJPT010000013.1:0-23263 GCA_963651485.1 Alloprevotella sp.
AACCCTGGACCCACTGATTAAGAGTCAGTTGCTCTACCAACTGAGCTAAGAGTGCGTGTCTCTCTCCGTTTTTGCGAGTGCAAAGGTACTCTTTTCCTCTATAAAGAGCAAGGTTTCCTTTTGATTTTTTAAGGCGGGCTGTCAGAGATTTCTTCCCGGAACGGGCTGTGGAGCGTTTCGGCTTACTTCTGGGGCGCGGCTTTCTTTATGTTTTTCAGCTGGGCGTATGCCTTGTACACGCCGAGTTCGCCCGCGCGGCTTAGATCCTTTTGCGCTTCCTCCGTCTTGCCTTTGCGCAGCAGCAGGAGCGCGCGGTTGTAGTGCGCCTCGCCCATGCGCGGGTCTTGAGATATGGCTTTTGTGAAAGCGGCTATGGCTTCGTCCGTTGCGCCGCTGAGCGCGTGCAGGCAGCCGGCGTTGTATGCCGCGCAGGCGGCACTTGCGGGCGACAGACCGGCGGCGCGGGCAAGGTCGGCCAGGGCGAGCGCGCGCAGCGGCTTTTCTCCGTCCGCGTTGCTGGCGGCGGCGAGGCTTTGGGGCGTTGACGGATTTTTCGGAGCGGAGAAGTCTGCCGACGCGGCGGCGGACTGTGTGGTGGCGATGCTTCGCGTGAGAATCGCGGCACGCTGGAGGAGCGCCAGGGCTGAGGCTGTGTCGGAGCGCACGGCGCGGTTTGCCTCGTTGAGCGCGGAGTTGTAGTCGTAGCGGGCGGCATAAATGGCAGAGCGCATAAGTGCCTCCTGCGTGGCGGTGAGGGCGGGGGACGTCTTTCCGACGCGTTTTTCGTCGGCAAGGGCTTCCGCCTCGCTGGCTGTGGTGGCGGTCAGCGTGGTGAGCCTGAGCTTCCGCGCGGGGGAGTCGGCTTGCGTGAGCCGGGCGGCTTCGGGCACAAAGGCGGCGGAGGCGGCTGCACCCGGGCTTGCGGGGCAGAAGGCGAGGAGGAAAGCCGGGAGAAGGTCTCCGCTTGCTTCCGTGTTCTGCACCTTTCCGTAGAGGTTCCCCATTATGGTGCGTACGGTGTCCTCCTCGGAGGATATTAGCTGCTGGTATTGCTCGAGCGCGTGGTCGGAGCGTTTGCGCACCTTGCGTATGGCGGTGCCGCGGTTGGGTCTGCCGTAGGCTATGTCGAGACTGTGCCTTGCCACTATGCTCTCGTCGCTCAGCGCGCCGCGCGTATCGCCTGTTTTGCGCCGGCACTCTGCGCGGGCGGAGTAGCCGTAGGTGAAATTGGGGTACTGGCGGATGATGGCGGTGTAGTCGGCTATTGCGCCCCGGTAGTTGCCGGTCTTGGCGCGCAGCTGGGCGCGGTTGTAGCGCGCCAAGGTGTTGTCTGGCTCTTTGGCCAGGACGAAGTCGAAGTCGCTTATGGCGCGGTTGAGGTCGCCGGTGAAAGAGCGCAGCAGTCCCCGGTTGTAGTGCGCGACGAAATGCTCGGGCACGAGGGAGATTACTTGGTCGTAGTCCTGCAGCGAGAGGGCGAAGCGGCCGAGCGCGTGGCGTGCCTCGGCACGTGCGAGGTAGTTGTCGAAACTTTGGGGACGCAGTGTCACGGCTCGGGTAAGGAAAGAGTCGGCTTGGGCGTACTCGCCTTTGGAAAGGGCGTAGCGCCCCTTGAAACTCCACGCCTGTTCCTCGCCGGGCGACTTGACAAGCAGCGAATCCATCCAGCGCAGTCCCGCAAGTGTGTCCGTGCGTTCCAGGGCTACTTGCGCCTTTATGAGATAGGTGCGGTAGTATCCGGGGTACTTGTGGAGAAGATGGTCGAGGTCTTTGTCGGCGCGGTCATAGTCTTGCAGGTGAAGGTAGCACAGGGCGCGGTTGTACCTTGCGCCTTGCTCGTCGGGCATCTCGCGCAGTACGCTGCTGTAGTCGGCGGCGGCGGCGGTGTACTGCGCGAGGTTGACGCGGCAGAGCCCGCGCAGCTGGTACACTTCCGGGATGAAGGGGTTGAGTTCGATGCTCTGCGTGCAGTCTGCCTCGGCTCCGGCGTAGTCTTCCAGTGTGAATTTTGCGTAGGCGCGGTAGTAGTACGGCTGCGAGAGGAAGGGCTTGGCTTCGATGGCTTGGTTGAAGTAGCGTATGGCGGTGACGTAGTCGTCCACGCTGAGGGCGTTGCGCCCCATCGTCACGACGATGTCCGCATTGATTTGCGCGTGCAGGCGCGGGTGCGTCAGTGCGAGCAAGGCAAGCAGGAGGGCGCAAAGCCGCAGCGCGGCACGCCCGGCGGGGCGCTTGTCCCGTCTGTGGCGTGCCGTGTCTCTGCGCAGAGGCGTGGGCGTTTCCGTCCCCGTCCTGCGGTGTGTGCATATACGTGTCTCGCGGAGTGTCATTCTTCGCGTAGGGAGTGCCGTGTCAGGCGTAAGGAAATCTGTGCTTGGCGTAAGGAGTCCCGCTCTTTGCGTGCAGCGTTTGGCTTCTCGGCTGTCACTTCGGGGACTTTACCTTGTACGAGCAGCGCACTTTCCCCTTTGCCAGAGACGTGAGCTTGCTTTGTATCATCTGCTTGCGCAGCGGCGAGATGCGGTCGATAAAGAGTTTGCCGTCGAGATGGTCAAATTCGTGCTGCATCACGCGGGCGAGGTAGCCGTCCACCCATTCCTCGTGCTCGTTGAAGTCCTCGTCCATATACTTTACGCGTATGCGCGTGGGGCGGCGCACCGACTCGTGTATGCCGGGGAGGCTGAGGCAGCCCTCTTCCATAAGCTTGGTTTCGGTGTCGTCGTACTCGAGTATGTGCGGGTTGACGTACGCCTTGTTGAAGCCAGCGTATTCGGGGTAGTCGTCTTTAAGCACGTCGAGCGTAATCACGACGAGGCGGATGGCTTTTCCTATCTGCGGGGCGGCGAGCCCCACGCCGTCGCTGCGGTACATGGTCTCGAACATGACGGCTATGAGGTCTTTCAGTCCGGGATAGTCCGGTGTGATGTCCTCAGCCTCTTTCCGCAGTACGGACATACCGTATGTGTATATGGGGAGTGTCATTTCTTCTTCTTGTCTTGTTAGGCGTGGCGCCGCAGGTTATCGGCCGGTGACGGTGTCGCTTTCATTCTGCACAGGGGCGCTTTCTCCCGTGCTCGTAGATATGTCTACCGGCTTCGGGGCGGTTTCCCTTAAAACATCATTCCGGCTTCCCGGCTTTCCATGTAAGACTGCAGGATGATGCACGCGCTTATCTCGTCGACGAGGCCTTTTTCCGTCTCGCGGCGTTTGCGGCCTATGCCGCTGTCGGCTATGGCGCGGTGTGCCAGCACCGAGGTGAAGCGCTCGTCGTGCATGGTCTGCGGGATGTCCGGCAGGGCGGCGGCGAGGCGTTTGGCGAAGGCCAGCACGCGTGCCTGGTTTTCCGACGGCGTGCCGTCGCTCTGCGTGGGCAGTCCGATGACGAAACGCTCTACCGGCTCGCGCTTGGCGTACCCGCGCAGATAGTCCACCAGCCGGTGCGTGTCTACCGTCGTGAGCGGGTTGGCTATGATTTGCGCGGGGTCCGTCACCGCTATGCCGGTGCGTTTTTTCCCGTAGTCTATTGCCAGCAGTCTGGGCATTGCGCGGCTTTACTTTATCATGTCGCAGCCCATGTACGGCTGCAGAGCCTTGGGTATGCGTATGCCGTCCTCTGTCTGGAAGTCCTCGAGCAGGGCTGCCACGATGCGCGGCAGGGCGAGAGCGGAGCCGTTCAGCGTGTGGCAGAGCTGAATCTTTTTGTCTTTCCCGCGGTAGCGGCATTGGAGACGGTTGGCCTGGTAGGTGTCGAAATTGGAAACGGAGCTTACCTCCAGCCAGCGTTTCTGTGCTTCGCTGTAAACCTCGAAATCGTAGCAGATGGCGGCCGTGAAGCTCATGTCGCCGCCGCAGAGGCGCAGGATGCGGTACGGCAGCTCGAGCTTCTGCAGCAGGCTTTCCACATGGTCAAGCATTTCCTGGTGGGACTGTGCCGAGTGCTCGGGCTTGTCTATGCGTACAAGCTCAATCTTGGAGAACTCGTGCAGGCGGTTAAGCCCGCGCACGTCTTTCCCGTAGCTGCCGGCCTCGCGGCGGAAGCATTGCGTGTAGGCGCAGTTCTTGACGGGGAGATCGTCCTCGGAGAGAATCACGTCTCGGTATATGTTGGTGACGGGGACTTCGGCCGTGGGGATGAGGTAAAGGTCGTCAACCTCGCAATGGTACATCTGTCCCTCCTTGTCGGGCAGCTGTCCTGTGCCGTAGCCGGAAGCCTGGTTTACCACCGTAGGCGGCATGATTTCCGTATACCCTGCGGCGCGTGCCTCGTCGAGGAAGAAATTGATGAGCGCACGCTGGAGGCGTGCTCCCATACCCGTGTAGACGGGGAAGCCCGCTCCGGTTATCTTCACGCCGAGGTCGAAGTCGATGAGGTTGTATTTCTTCGCCAGTTCCCAGTGGGGCAGCGCGTTTTTCGGCAGCGGCGTGTCGTGTCCGCCGGTTTTCACCACGAGGTTGTCTTCCGCCCCCGTTCCCTCCGGCACGAGGTCGTAGGGTATGTTGGGGATTGTGTAGAGAATCTGGCGGCGCTCTTCTTCTGCGCGGTGCATGGCCTCTTCTGTGTCGCGGCTTTTGGCTTTTATGTCGGCCACTTCCTGCTTGGCCTTGTCCGCCTCGTCTTTCTTGCCCTCTTTCATCAGCGCGCCGATGCTCTTGGAGAGAGTTTTGACGCGTGCGTTCATATTGTCGAGCGCGGTCTGCGCTTCCTTGCGTCTGTCGTCTGCGGCGAGTACCTTGTCTATGGCCTCGCGCGCTCCGGCGAAATGCTTCTTCTCCAAGCCGCGGATGACGGCTTCCTTGTCTTCAAGGATTTGTTTGATGGTCAGCATGAGCTTTCTGTGGTAGTTGTTTCGGTTTTAATATGCCGCAAAGTTACTCTTTTTCCCTTTACTGCGTTTCGCCCCGTCCGCTTATCCGTTTCGCCCGCATGACTTTTCCGCCCGAAACCGGGCCTGCACGGCACAGGGGCGGAAGCAGCAACCTTTCCGCTATGTGCTTGGGGTTTGCTTCGGGCGGCTTAATTTTGCAGCGTGGAAAGATATATACATTGTCTTAGTGCGGCGGGCTCTGACCCGTCGGGCGGTGCCGGCATACAGGCAGACCTGAAGACCTTTGCTGCGCTTGGCTGCTACGGGCAGGCGGCGGTGACTGCGCTCACCGTGCAGAACACCGCCGGCGTAAGGCGGAGCGAGCCAGTGGAAGCGTCGCTCGTGGCCGAGCAGATGGAGGCCGTGATGGAAGACCGCTTGCCCGACGCGGTAAAGATAGGCATCACGGGCACAGCCCCGGTGGCGCGAGCCGTAGCGGGCGTGCTGAGGCGGTGGCGGCCTCCTTTCGTCGTGCTCGACCCCGTTTTGCGCTCCTCCTCCGGACTTCCCCTTTGCGATGAAGCGGCGGTGGAGGCTGTCTTGGAAGAACTTGCGCCGCTTTGCACGCTTGTCACGCCCAATATCCCTGAATTGATCGAGCTTTCGCGCCGTACAGGAACGGCGGCGGGCGCGGCAAAAGCTTGTGCGGAACCGGAAGCCGGCGCGGCGGAAACGGAAGATGCCATACGCGAAATGGCAGCTGCTTTGCGCGGCGCTTGCGGCGCGGCGGTGCTTGCCAAGGGCGGACACCGTGCGGGCGCGGCAGCCGACCTTCTTCTCTGCGGCGACGGGTGGCACGCCTATTCTGCCCCGCGCGTGGATACGCCCAATACGCACGGCACGGGCTGCACGCTTTCCTCGGCCGTGGCGGCTTATTCGGCACGCGGGCTTTCCATGTCCGAAGCGGTGGGCGAGGCGAAGCGCTACCTCACCCGTGCGATGGAGGCGGGTAGGGCTGTCACGGCGGGACGCGGGCACGGTCCGCTGTGCCACTTTTTCAGTCCGCTGCCCGCGATAATAGAAACAGATTGAGTAATTTTGTGCCGGTTTTTTCGGCGGCAATGCGTCCTCTCCTGACGGCCTTGCCGCTGTCCACCCGCACAAAGACACACTAATAAATAAGATGAACGCATTCGTATTCCCCGGGCAGGGGGCACAGTTCGTAGGGATGGGTAAAGATCTCTATGAGAAGCACCCCATTGCCAAGCAGTTTTTTGAGAAGGCCAACGAGATTCTCGGCTTCCGCATAACCGACGTGATGTTTGAAGGTACGGACGAGGAGCTCAAGCAGACCAAAGTGACGCAGCCCGCCATGTTCCTCCACAGTGTGGTAAGCGCGCTTTGCCTCGGCTCGGACTTCCAGCCCGCAATGGTGGCAGGCCACTCCTTGGGCGAGATTTCCGCCCTCACCGCAGCCCGTTGCCTCAGTTTCGAGGACGGCTTGAAACTGGTGGCAGCCCGCGCGAAGGCTATGCAGAAGGCTTGCGAGGCGCAGCCCGGTACGATGGCGGCCATCATCGCCCTTGCCGACGACGTGGTAGAGAAGGCCTGCGCCGAGGCAAGCGCAGAGACCGGCAATGTGGTCGTTCCGGCCAACTACAACTGCCCGGGCCAGCTCGTCATCTCCGGCAGCAAGGAGGGCGTAGAGGCAGCTTGCGTCAAGCTCAAGGAAGCCGGCGCGAAGCGTGCCATCGTGCTTCCCGTGGGCGGCGCGTTCCACTCCCCGCTGATGTTGCCCGCTCAGGAAGAGCTTGAGGCAGCCATCGCCACGACGGAGTTTCACAAGCCCATCTGTCCCGTATACCAGAACGTGGACGGGCTTCCCCATACCGACCCGGAGGAAATCAAGGCAAACCTCATCCAGCAGCTTACCGCCTCCGTGCTTTGGACGAAGGAAGTGCAGAACATGGTGGCGGACGGCGCTACGGACTTCACCGAGTGCGGTCCGGGCAAGACGCTGCAGGGCATGATTGCCAAGATTTGCAAGGGCAACGCAGACGTGACCGCACACGGCGTGACCGACTAAAACGCCGCTTGGCATATGCCTTTTCAGGCGAAAACATACAGCCGCGCCGTCCGGACTCTCGCGCCGGACGGCGCGGCTTACTTTTTTTATGAAGAGATGAGCAAAAAAGAGAAACTCCTTATATATCAAGTCTTCACCCGCTTGTACGGAAATCCCGTATCGCGTAACGTCCGTGGCGGATCGCTCGCCGAAAACGGCTCTGCGAAGATGAACGGCTTCACGCTCGCCCGCCTGCGCCGCATCGCCGCGTGCGGATACACGCATATATGGTATACAGGTTTGCTTGAACACGCTACGGCTACCGACTACACTTCCAGCGGGATAGCGCACGACAATCCCCTCGTGGTGAAAGGCGCGGCAGGCTCCCCCTACGCCGTAAAGGACTACTATGACATCGACCCCGACCTTGCCGTGGACGTGCCGGGGCGCATGAAGGAGTTTTCGCGCCTTGTAGACCGTACCCACCGTGCGGGTCTGCGCATGATAATGGACTTTGTGCCCAACCACGTGGCACGCCAGTACGGCAGCGACGCCCGTCCCGCCGGCGTGCGCGACCTGGGCGAGGACGACGACCGCACCAAGGCCTTCTCTCCGCAAAACAATTTCTACTACATACCCGGCGAGACGCTCCGCACCGACTTTCGCCCCGCGACCGGCGGAAGCGTGCCTTATGTGGAAAA
This sequence comes from Alloprevotella sp., assembly GCA_963651485.1. Lineage (GTDB taxonomy): Bacteria > Bacteroidota > Bacteroidia > Bacteroidales > Bacteroidaceae > Alloprevotella. The sequence goes on from CAVJPT010000013.1 coordinate 7,572, forward strand.
TCCCGCCCGCGCTACGGGCAACGACCGCTTCGACGCTTCGCCTTCGCGGGACGACTGGTACGAAACCGTGAAGCTCAATTACGGAGTAGACTACCTTGGCGGCCGCTCCAGCCATTTCTCGCCTGTGCCCGACACGTGGAAGAAGATGACCGCCATCCTAAAGTACTGGGCGGCGAAAGGCGTGGACGGCTTCCGCTGCGACATGGCAGAGATGGTGCCTGCCGAGTTTTGGGACTATGCCATCGCCGCCGTTCGCCGCGATTTCCCCGGCGTAGTGTTCATCGCCGAAATTTACAATCCGCAAAGCTACCGCCGCTACATAGGCGCGGGCTTCGACTACCTATATGACAAGGTGGGGCTTTACGACACGCTGCGTGCCGTGGTATGCGGGCAAGCCTCCGCCTCCGCCGTCACGGGCGCGTGGCAGGGCGTGGACGACATACGCGGGCACATGCTCAATTTTCTCGAAAACCACGACGAGCAGCGCATAGCCTCCCGCTTCTTTGCGGGCGACGCGCGCCGGGCTTTCCCCGCAGCCGTGGTAAGCGCCACGATGGGCGGAAATCCATTTATGGTGTATGCCGGCCAGGAGCTTGGCGAACCCGCGGCCGATGCTGAGGGATTCAGCGGCGCGGACGGGCGCACCACCATTTTCGACTATTGGAATGTAGGCACGCTCTCCCGCCTTTTCGCCCTGCAAAAGGCGGGAGACGAGCGCAAGCTGCCCGAGGCGGAGCGCGGCATATACGATTTCTACCGCCGCCTTACCACCCTGTGCCACGAAAGCGAAGCCATCGCCGAGGGCGCTTTCTTCGACCTTCAGTATGCCAATTACGACCGCTCCTTCGGCTACGACTGCGACCGCCAGTACGCCTTTTTCCGCCGCAGTGCGGGCGAGACACTGCTTGTCGTGGCAAATTTCGCAGCTGAGGCTGTGCGCGTGGGCGTCAACATACCGCGCCATGCTTTCGAGTGCCTGTCGCTTGCCGAGGGCACGCGCTCTGCCGCCGACGCGCTTGGCGGCCCGGCGCAGACGGTCGAGCTGCGCCTCGACACGCCCGCCTACGTGGAGGTGCCGGGCTACGGCGCGGCTGTTCTGCGCGTCTAACCTCGCACGTCTTTCCAATGCCGCAGCGGAAAATGGCTTAAACTGCGTGCCGCAGCATCTGCGGTACGCAGTTTTTGCACAGGTACACTCTTCGTAAAAGCGGTTTCGCGGCACGCGGAAAAGCCCCGGAGGTGTCCTATTTTTCCTTTTCTGAATTGTAAAGAAACCTTAACGGCGATTTGGAAACGGGGCGAAAATGTATTATCTTTGTATAGCGAAAAGAGGGGATATGCACCGCGTGCGTATCTCCTCTTTCGCGCTATTGACTATCAATGACTTACGCGGCGGAAAGTGTACATCCCGTCGCTGCTGGATGTACATGTAGGAGCTACAGCCCCCATTCCCGTCGCGACGGGGCCGGTCTTAGCTGCTCGAGAGTCCCTTTGTATGCCTCCAAGGCCAGGCCTGTACTCTTAATTATTCATAAAAATGCAGCCTCGGAGCGGCGTGGAAAAGTGTCCTTTATTTCCTCTTTTCCCGATGTCTTTGCGCAGCTTTTCACAGGACTTTCTGTGCAGAGAAAAAGCCGCTTTTTGGGTCGTCGCGGAAACGGAGCCGGGACTGGAAAGCACGGCGCGGCGGGCGGAAAATAGGGGACTGTTTGCAGAAAACGAAAGCAGACTTTGCAATATTCGGCTTATTTCGTAATTTGCGCCGCAGAAACGGGAGAGAGCCTCCCGTTCCCTTCTATCTAACCTATAAATCGGCGTACACTATGAAAGTATACCAATCCAACGAAATCAAGAACATTGCCCTTCTCGGCAATGACGGCTCGGGCAAGACTACGCTCACCGAGGCCCTGCTCTTTGAAAGCGGGCAGATAAGTCGGCGCGGGCGCATCACGGCCAAGAATACCGTCAGCGACTATTTCCCCGTGGAGCAGGACTACGGCTACTCCGTCTTTTCCACCGTCTTCCACGTGGAGTGGATGGGCAAGAAACTCAATATAATAGACTGTCCGGGCTCGGACGACTTCGTGGGTGCTGCGCTCACCGCGCTCAACGTGACGGACACCGCCCTGCTGCTGATAAACGGGCGTTTCGGCCCGGAGGTAGGCACGCAAAACCATTTCCGCTACACGGAGAAACTGCAGAAGCCCGTGATTTTCCTTGTCAACCAGCTTGACGACGAGAAGTGCGACTACGACTCCATCGTCGGCGAGCTGCAGGGCATCTACGGAGCCAAGGCCGTGCCGGTGCAGTACCCCGTTACCACGGGCCCGGACTTCAATTCGCTCATCGACGTCATACTCATGAAGAAACTTACGTGGGGACCCGACGGCGGCGAGCCGAAGATAGAGGAAATCCCTGCGGAGGAGATGGAGAAAGCCGCCGAGATGCACCGCCAGCTTGTGGAGGCAGCCGCCGAAAACGACGAGGGGCTCATGGAGAAATTCTTTGAGACAGAACACCTCACCGAGGACGAGATGCGCGAGGGCATCCGCAAAGGCATGGTCACCCGCAGCATTTTCCCCATCTTCTGCGTGTGCGCGTCAAAGAATATGGGCGTGGGCCGCTTGATGGAGTTTTTGGGCAACGTGGTGCCTTTCGTCAACGAGATGCCCGCCGTGCACAACACGCGCGGCGAGGTGGTGGAGCCCGACCCCGCGGGCACGGCGTCCATCTACTTCTTCAAGACGGGCGTAGAGCCGCATATCGGCGAGGTGCAGTATTTCAAGGTGATGAGCGGTACGGTGCACGAGGGCGATGACCTTTCCAATGCCGACCGCGGCTCGAAGGAGCGCATGGCACAGCTTTATGTGTGCTCGGGAGCCGCCCGCGACAAGGTGGAGAGCCTTTCTGCCGGCGACATAGGCTGCACCGTGAAGCTCAAGGACGTGCGTACGGGCAACACGCTCAATGCGAAAGACTGCGACAACCGTTTCAACTTCATTAAATACCCCAACCCGAAGTTCACGCGCGCAATCCGTGCCGTCAACGAGGCGGAGACGGAGAAAATGATGGCGGCTCTCAACCGTATGCGCCAGGAAGACCCCACGTGGGAAGTAGAGCAGAGCAAGGAGCTGCGTCAGATACTGGTGCACGGGCAGGGCGAGTTCCACCTCCGCACGCTCAAATGGCGCTTGGAAAACCTTGACAAGATAGCCGTGGAATTTTCCGAGCAGCGCATCCCGTACCGCGAAACCATCACCCGCGCGGCACGCGCCGACTACCGCCACAAGAAGCAGAGCGGCGGCGCAGGGCAGTTTGGCGAGGTGCATCTCATTGTCGAGCCTTACAGTGACGGCATGCCCGACCCGACGGTTTACAACTTCGGCGGACAGGAAATTCGCGTCAACATCAAGGGCAAGGAAGAGATACCTCTGGAGTGGGGCGGCAAGCTCGTATTCATCAATTCTGTCGTGGGCGGCGCTATCGACGCGCGCTTTATGCCCGCCATTCTCAAAGGCGTGATGAGCCGTATGGAGCAAGGCCCGCTGACGGGCAGCTACGCCCGTGACGTGCGCGTGGTGGTGTACGACGGCAAGATGCATCCGGTAGACTCCAACGAGCTTTCCTTTATGCTTGCCGGGCGCAACGCGTTCAGCCAGGCGTTCCGCGAGGCCGGTCCGAAGGTGCTTGAGCCTATCTATGACGTGGAGGTATTTGTGCCGGCGGACAAGATGGGCGACGTGATGAGCGACCTGCAAGGCCGCCGCGGGCTTATCGTGGGCATGAGCAGCGAAAGCGGATATGAGAAACTGCAGGCGAAAGTGCCTCTGAAAGAGATGTCGAGCTACGCCACGTCGCTGAGTTCGCTCACGGGCGGGCGCGCTTCGTTCATCATGAAGTTTGCAAGCTACGAGCTTATGCCTGGAGACTTGCAGAACAAGCTCATCGAGCAGACGGAGAAAGAGCAGGGCGAGTGAAGCCCCGACAAAAGCCGATAGCTTTTCCCGCCCGTCCTTGGCGTGTCCCTTTCTTGCGGGACGCGTGGCGGTGAGGGAAAGAAAGAGCTTGGCTTGTTTATGATAAAAGCGGCGTGCCTGAAACGAGGCACGCCGCTTTCGTTTTGCTTTCTTGCACCGCCGCTTTCAGCGTACGCCGTACACCTCGCGGTGGAGCGTGGCGATGACGCGGGCGGAGTGGTCGAGCGCGTATGCCGTGTCCGTACACATAAGGCGGAGCGGCACTTCCTCGCCTCCGTGCCGGTAGGGAGGCTGTATGTAGGGCGTGTCGAGCAGCTCGAAACCCGCACGGCGGTAGAAGCCCACGCGCCTTTGCGCGGTCTCCGTAAGCGGCGGCTCCACTTCAAGCACAACGGGGCGGCCTTTCGTCAGGGACGAGAAAGCGGCAAGCGCGGCCGCGCCGAGTCCGTTTCCGCGCAAGGACGGCAGCGTGGCGAAATGCTCGACATAGAAAAAGTCTGTTTTGCCCTGCTTCCCGCACATAGGGAAAGCCCAGTAGGAAAGAATGCCCGAGAAAGTGCCGCAGACGGTCACTTGGCAAAGGCGGAAGAGGGGGCTCTCGGCGGACAGGCGCAGCCACTCGCCCGCGTCCCGGCGTTCTTCCTCGGGGAATGCGGACAGATAGAGCGCGGTAGCCGCGTCCTCGTTTTCTTTTGAAAGCGGGGAAAGGCAGACAGCCGTGCGGGCGTTTTCTTTCAGGGGCAAACAGGTCATTGGCAAAGTGCTTGGATGCCGTCGGCAGATGCCGGGAAGGAAAAGGGCTGAGTCAGTCGGTAAGGCGTATGCGGAAAAGTCCCGAAAGCCGTCCCCGCAGGGCTGCTTCGTCAGAAAGGCGCACGCGCACCCGCAGCTGCATCCCGTCGGCGGTGTACTCGCACGCCGCAATTTCCGCCCCCGCCTCGCGCACGTAGCGCATAGCGGTGTCGGCATCGGTGTAAGAGGCTTCCACGCCGAAGTCGGCAGTCATGACGCACTCTTTCACGGGCGCGGCCTCGAGGGCTTCGGCGGCGGCCGTCTTGTACGCTACGGCAAGCGGGCCCGTACCAAGTTTTACTCCGCCGAAATAGCGTACCACCACGGCGAGCGTGTCGGTAAGCCCGTGCGCGAGAATCTGGTTGAGGATGGGTCGCCCCGCAGTGCCGGACGGCTCGCCGTCGTCGCTGGAGCGCGTCAGTGCGGAGTCCGTGCCGCAGACATAGGCGTAGCACACGTGCCGCGCGTCAAAGTACTTTTTCCGAAAGCCCTCCAATGCCGTTTTCGCCTCTTCCTCGCCGCTGACAGGCACGACGAAGGCGAGAAATTTGCTTCGTTTCTCGGTGAGCTGCGTCTCTGCGGGCGCGGCGGGCTTGAGGTAGGTGTCGGAAGTGGGCATGGCTTATGAGGAGGCGTTTCCCCGCGTGAGGGGGACGGTACGAAAAACGCGCGGACTGCGGGGAACGGGGTCAGTCCTTGGGAAGAGGGACACCCGCTGCCTTGCAGCCCGCGCGGAATTGGGAGTAGGGGGAGAATCAGTTGAAGTGGTAAAGGAAGGTCGCCACGCCCGTGAGCGCCGGCTTGCGCTGGTCCTTTATCTCGATGGCAAACTTTATCTCGGCCTTGCATATGCCGCGCAGGTCGGCAATGCTTTGCAGCGTGGCGCGCAGGCGGATGCTCTGTCCGCTAAGCACCGCCTGGCCGAATTTCATCTTGTCCATCCCGTAGTTGACCATCATGCGCAGGTTGTTCACCTCGATGATTTGCCCCCAAAGGTACGGGAGGAGGGAGAGAGTAAGGTAGCCGTGCACGATGGTCTGGCCGAAGGGACCGTCCTTGGCTTTCTCCGTGTCGACGTGTATCCACTGGTGGTCGAGCGTGGCATCGGCGAAAGCGTTGATGCGCTCCTGGTCTACCTGCAGCCAGTCCGATATGCCGAGTTCCTGTCCGAGGTGTTCCTCAAATTCCTTGTAAGAGTTTATCGTAAGCATCTTGTCTCTTTTAGTGGGGTGAGTGTGCGTTGGGTTATTGCTTCGAAATCTCCGTCAGCGTGAGCGAGGAGATGAGGTACTGCGCGGTGACGGTGGCGACGGCTTTGTAGGAGCCGAAGGTCTTCCCCTCGTTGTCGCGCTGTATGTGCTGGTCGACGGTGAACGTAGCGGAGAAGACGGAGTTGCCCTGCGCGTCGGTTTTGCGCGTCACTTCCATGTCGCGGTTAACCACAAACTGGCAGCTCTCAATGTGCTCGTTGAACATGCCGTTGATTATTTTCACCACGTCGGCTTTCGTGGCCTTGCTCTTGTTGAGGAACTGCGTCATCGTCGCCGTGATGTTGGAGCAGATGGCCGCTTCGTCGCGCTTCTCGAAAGCCGAGAAGAAGTCCGTGCATACCGAGGTGATCTCCGCCGTCTCTTCCGCGCTCACCTCCTGGCTGCGGAGGTTGCCCTGCGACACGGAGGCTTCGCTGGCGTAGCGGCCGTCGGGGTGCGCGTCAAGGTAGCGCTGGAAAGCCTCCTGCGTGCCCGCGTTCTGTGCCGTAATCCAGTCGAGCGAGTCAATCTTTATGTCGCAAAGGCGTCCGTACTGCGCATCGCTGTAAGTGGCCTTGAACTTGATGAAGTCCTGCGCGTTGTCGGAGAGGGCGATGTTGTTCCACGCCTGCACCATTTCCTCCAGCTTTGCCAGCCGTGCGCGCACCTCTGCGGCGTGCGTGCTTTCGGGATAGTTGGCGAGGAAGTCGCGGTAGTCCTGCGGGTTGTCGTTGTTTTCCAAGACGGCGTAGGCCATCTCCTCGCTTTGCGCCTTGTCGCTTGAAGACACGAAGAAAGCTATCCCCGCGCCGATTATCACTACGATGACGGCAGCCACGGCGGCTATGATGAGGCCTTTCTTGCTTTTGCCGTTCTGCGGCTGGGGCTGCGGCGTAGTGGGTGTCCCGGCGTTCGTTGCGGGGGTTGTGCCGGGCGTAGCCGGCATTTCGGTGTTGTTTTCCATCTTCTATATATAATAAGGTGTGTGCCCCGTCCCGGGGCGTGCAGCCAGCTGCCGTAAGCGGTTTTGCCGGAAATGCTTTCCGGCCCGGCGGGCGGCGGCTGCAAAATTACTGCAAAACATACGAACGGCGAAAGCCGCGCCGCCTTTTGCCTTGGGGTGTCGGCGTTGCGTCCGCAGGCTTGTGCTTCTTACTCGGCGCAGCCTATTATCTCGTTTACGTCCGCCACGCCGTGCGCGTCGAGCCAGGCACCGATGCCCTCAGCCACTTTCTGCGTAGTACGAGGGTCGATGAAGTTGGCCGTGCCAATCTCTACCGCCGTCGCGCCCGCCATGATAAACTCTATGGCGTCCTCGGCAGTCATGATGCCGCCAAGCCCCACGACCGGTATCTTCACCGCGCGGGCCACTTGCCATACCATGCGCAGGGCGACGGGCTTCACTGCCGGCCCGCTCAGTCCGCCAGTGCCGATGCTCAGCCGGCGGCGGCGGCGCTCGATGTCGATGCTCGTGCCCATGAGCGTATTGATGAGCGACACGCTGTCCGCCCCTTCCGCCTCCACGGCGCGGGCAATCTCTGTGATGTCCGTCACGTTGGGCGAAAGCTTTACGATCAGCGTTTTACCGTACGCCTTGCGCACGGCACGCACCACGCTTGCCGCGCCCTCCGCCGTCACGCCGAAAGCCATGCCGCCGCTGCGCACGTTGGGGCAGGAGATGTTCAGCTCAATGCCCGGCACAGCGTCCAGCTCGCCCACGATGGCGGCGCAGGCGGCGTAGTCTTCGGGAGAAGAGCCGGAGACGTTCACCAGCACGTTGGTGTCAAAGTCCTTTATCTGCGGGTAAATATGTTCGCAAAAGTATTTTACGCCCTTGTTTTGCAGTCCCACGCAGTTGAGCATACCCGAGGGCGTTTCCGCCATGCGCGGGTAGTCGTTGCCCTCGCGCGGGTGCAGCGTCGTGCCTTTCACGATGAAGCCGCCGAGGCTGTTCAGGTCTACGAAGTCGGCAAACTCCAGTCCGTACCCAAAGGTGCCGGAGGCCGTGAGAACGGGGTTTTTCAGCTTCAGCCCCCCGACGTTTACGCTTAGCTTAGCCATGAGAGAATGTTTACGTTGAACACCGGTCCTTCCTTGCACACGCACACGTTGTGCCCCTCGCCCGTCTTTTCCACGCAGCAAAGGCACGCGCCCAGGCCGCAGGCCATGAGGTTTTCCAGAGAAGCCTCGCACGGCACGCCCGCAGCTTGCGCGTTGCGTGCCACGGCCACCATCATCGGCTTCGGCCCGCAGGTGGCGACAGAGTCAAAGCCCCCGTCGCGCCACACGCTGTGCGCCGTGACAAAGCCCTTTTCGCCCATGCTGCCGTCCTCGGTAGTGACATGTACCTCGCCGTAGCGGGCGAAGAGGTCAAGCTGCAGCAGGTCCTTGCCCGTGCGTCCGCCCAAAAGGAATACGGGCGTGTGGCCTTTCTCCCGCAGCGTCTTGCCAAAGTAGAGCAGGGGAGCGGTGCCCACGCCGCCGCCGACGAGCAGGACGCGCTGTCCCGTCCCGCCGGGGACGGTGAAGCCGTTGCCGAGCGGCAGGACGCAGTTGAGCCGGCTGCCGGCCGTGAGGTCGTGCAGCGACTGTGTGCCGGCACCCACGGCGTGCACCAAAAGCCAGAGTTCGCCGCTCTCGCGGTCGACAAAGTTGATGGATATGGGGCGGCGCAGGAAAGTGCCGGGGGCGTTTTCCGCCAAAACTTCGACAAACTGCCCGGGACGCATCTCCGGCAGCTGCCCGCCGTCCGGCAGGCGCAGCCGCAGCAGTACGTAGCCCTCGCGCGGGTGTTCGGCGGCGGCCACTTCAAAGTCCAATACGTGTTTCTTCATTATGGGAAGCCGAATGGTTGTGTGTTGTTCGGCGCAAATTTAGCTCAAAATCCCCGTTCAGCGGTGTCCGTTCGGCGGCGTACGCGGTTGCGGCGAGCGGAAAGCGGCGCGTTTGTGGGAAAACAAGGCTAACTTTGCGCCGTGCGGACGTTGCCCGCCGTAAAGGTGACATGATATATTTTGTATTCCGCAAGTGACTCCCTATGTGCAGAAAAGCATTTCCCCTTCTTCCAAAGATTGTTTTTGCCCTGGCAGTGTCAGTCATAGTGCCGTTAGGCTTTGGCGCATTGCAAGCCCGCCCTGCGCCGGGGGGCAGCACGAATGACATACGCATGCCGGACGGCGGTCCCGACTGGGGAGACAGCGCGATGTGGTATGGCGGCGCGGCACGCCTTGCGGCGGCGTGCGACACGCTGCCCGATGTGTTCTATCTTCTTCCGACCTGCGTCACGGCGTGGCGCGACGCGGACGGGCGCACGCACTACAATGCCGACCCCGCCAACCCCGCGCACCGCGAGGCGTGGCGGCTTTCTGCCGAACTTGCCGACACCGTCTTTGCCTCCCGCGCCAATCTCTATGTGCCATATTGCCGCCAAGCCGTTTTCGAAGGGCTTGTAGGCGACCATGCCGAGCGTGCGGCACGGACAGCGGAGCAGGACGCCAAGGCAGCGTTTGACTATTATCTTGCCCGTTTCAACGGCGGGCGGCCTTTCATCCTCGCGGGGTACAGCCAGGGCGGACGGCTCGTGACGGAGGTGCTGAAGCACATGCGCGACGAGGATTGCCAAAGGCTCATAGCCGCCTATGTGGTGGGCTACGGGGTGACGGCGGCGGACACCGTCACGCGCCCCGGGCAGCGTTTCCCGCACGTAAAGTTAGCGACGGATGCCGCCTCGCGCGGCGTGACCGTGAACTTCAACAGCGTGACGGATACGTCGGCAATATGCCCCTTGCTCTGCGAGGGAAACGTGGGTTGCATCAATCCCGTGTCGTGGACGACGGACACCGTGCCTGCCGTGCTGCTTCCCGCAGGGGCAAAAGCGGGGCCGGACGACTCGCGCTTCCCCTATGCCACGGCAGTGGCGGCGGCAGACACTGCGGCGGTAAGGGTGCGTGTGGACGCGCGGCGAAAAGTGCTTGTGGTAGGCGGCATAGATGCGAGCCGTTACCATTTCCAGCCCTTGGCGGGGTTCTTCCCCGTGGGAAACCTGCACTTGCAGGAGCTCTTCTTCTTCGGCGACTGCCTGAGGCGCAACGTGCTGCTCCGAAGCGGGCAATGAGGCGGCGTTGTCGCCGTGCGCGGCATCTTTTGCAAGGGGCGGCGTTGCCGTTCGTCCGCGTTTCGCTAATTTTGCATCCACAATGCGTCTCACGGAAAAGCATACACACGCCGTCCGCGCGGCAAGGCTCGCTGCGACAGTCCTGTTTCTACTGCTTTTGCAGCCCTTTGCGGCTCTGGCAGAAGAGGGCGTGTGGACGACCGGGACGCTCCCAATGCCTTATCTGCAAGACGCGCGCCGCCACGTGTCCAATCCCGACGGCGTGCTCTCCGCTTCCGCCGTGGACAGCATAGACCGTACGCTCTCGCTCCTCGAAAGCGAGAAAGGCGTGCAGACGGTTGTGGTGGCAGTGAAAAGGATAGAGGGCGGCGACGCATACTCTTTCGGGATGGAACTTGCCCGCCGTTACGGCGTGGGCTCGAAGAAAAACACGGGACTTGTGGTGTTGCTTTCTACGGAAGACCGCTGCTACACCATACTGACGGGCAGCGGGCTTGAAGGCACGTTGCCCGATGCCGTTTGCCGCCGGGTGCAGAACCGCGTGATGGTGCCGGCCTTGAAAGAAAGTGACTGGGACGGAGCGATGCGTGCCACGATAGACACGCTTGCCGCTTGCGTGCGCGGCGACTCTACGCTAGCGGCGGGAGAGGATGAAGACGATGATATCACCTTGCTGGACTTGTCGTTCATTGCGGCGATTTTGGGCGGCTTGGGCATTTTCGCCGCTTGGTCGTACCGCCGTCAGCGGCGCTGCCCCCGGTGCAAGAGCCAGATGAAAGGTGTGGGCGTGACCGAAGTCTCCGACGGTTCGGGGCAAAGCCGCAAGGTGATACGGCTGCGCTGCCCCAAGTGCGGCTGCGAGCGCGACATTGTGGAAAGCGTTGCCAAGTCCGGTGGCGCAGGCGGCGTAGGCGTCGGGCGCAGCGGCGGCTTCTCGGGCGGCTCTTTCGGCGGCGGCTCTTTCGGCGGCGGCGGAAGCAGCGGCAGGTTTTGATACTTATTGCAAGCGACCATATTTAATTACTAACAAAACAACGTCTCCTTATCATGAAAGGAAAGCACATACTTCTCGCCTTGGGCGTCGTAATCTTCATAATGGTGGCCGGCACGCTCACCCTTTACAACGGCTTGGTGGCTAAGGACGAAGCCGTGGCTACGGCCTTGGGCAACGTGAAGGTGCAGTACCAGCGCCGCGCTGACCTTGTCCCCAACCTTGTCAGCACCGTTAAGGCCTATGCCAAGCACGAGAGCGAAACTTTCGAGAGCGTGGTAGAGGCGCGTGCGAAAGCGATGCAGGTGACGGCGGACACTTCCGCGCTGACCCCGCAGAAAGTGCGCCAGATAGAGACGGCGCAGGGACGCTTGTCGCAGGCTATAAGCCGCATCGTGGCAGTGTCTGAGTCTTACCCAGAGCTTAAGGCAAGCGAGAATTTCTCCGAACTTCAGGCACAGCTTGAAGGCACGGAGAACCGCATCGGCGAGAGCCGCCGCGCGTACAACGAGGCAGTGCGCGACTACAACGTGAGCGTACGGAGTTTCCCCGGCAGCGTGGTTGCGGGGATGTTCGGGTTCGGCACGCGGACACCGTTTGAAAGCACGGCGGGGACGGAGAACGCGCCCAAGGTCGAGTTTTGAGCAAGCACATCGCGGGCGAACGGCGGACGGGGAAAGATTGACCGCCTTGCCGTCCCGTGCGTGTATAACGTGCGTGTATAATAAGCAACAGTATAAAAGCATTTGTCCATGGACAGCAAACAAAGATATATGATGCGCGGCGTGTCTGCCATGAAGGAGGACGTGCACAACGCCATCAAGAATATAGACAAAGGTCTCTATCCGCAGGCCTTCTGCAAGATAATCCCCGACATACTCGGCGGCGACCCAGAGTACTGCAACATTATGCACGCCGACGGCGCGGGCACCAAGTCGAGCCTCGCCTACATGTACTGGCGCGAGACGGGCGACTTGTCTGTGTGGAAAGGGATAGCTCAGGACGCGCTCATTATGAACACGGACGACCTGCTTTGCGTGGGCGCAGTGGACAACATCTTGGTGAGCTCGACGATAGGGCGCAACAAAATGCTTATCCCCGGCGAGGTCATATCTGCCATCATCAACGGCACGGACGAACTCTTGCAGACGCTCCGCTCCATGGGCGTGGGCGTGTATGCGACTGGCGGCGAAACCGCAGACGTGGGCGACCTTGTGCGCACCATCATCGTTGACTCTACCGTCACTTGCCGCATGCGCCGCAGCGACGTGATTGACAATGCCAACATTCGCCCGGGCGACGTGATTGTCGGGCTTTCCTCTTCCGGCCAGGCTACTTACGAGAGCGGCTACAACGGCGGTATGGGCTCCAACGGACTTACCTCCGCCCGCCATGACGTTTTCGCTAAGTATTTGGCCGAGAAATATCCCGAGAGCTATGACCACTCCGTGCCCGAGGAGCTTGTCTACAGCGGCTCGTACCGTCTGACGGACAGCGTGGAGGGTTCGCCCATCGATGCGGGGCGGCTTGTGCTCTCGCCCACGCGTACCTATGCCCCCGTGGTGAAGCGTTTGCTTGACGAACTTCGTCCCGAGATTCACGGAATGGTGCACTGCACGGGCGGGGCGCAGACAAAGGTGCTGCATTTCGTCGGGGAGAACTGCCGCGTAGTAAAGGACAACATGTTCCCCGTACCGCCGCTTTTCCGCGCCATAGCCGAGCAGAGCGGGACGGACTGGGCGGAAATGTACAAAGTATTCAACATGGGACACCGCCTTGAGGTCTATGTGCGTCCGGAGGTTGCGGACAAGGTGATAGCCGTGAGCCGCGCTTTCAACATAGACGCGCAGGTGGTGGGCCACATAGAAGAAGGCCCGCGCTCGCTGACGATAAAGAGCGAGTTCGGCGTATTTGAGTATTAGCGCACGGCGCAGGACGGACGCGAAAGCGCCCGCCTGTGCCGTGTCCGGAGATTTTGGAGTCTTGGGAGACGGCGGGGCAATCCGGCTTGTACTCCCAGGCTCCTTTTTCTTGTTTTGTTTGTAAAGAAAAACAGAGGTAGTTTTGAACACACTTATAGAAAAACTTGACGGGCTTGTTGCCCGCTTCGAGGAAGTGGGGACGCTCATCACCGACCCCGCCGTCATTGCCGACCAGAGCCGTTATGTGAAGCTCACGCGCGAGTACAAGGAACTCGAAGACCTTATGGCAGCGCGGCGCGAATATGCCGCGCTGCTCGCCTCGCAGGACGAGAGCAAGGACTTGCTGCTCAACGAGAGCGACCCCGAGCTGCGCGAGATGGCGCGCGAGGAACTTGCCGAGTGCGAAAGGCGCATTCCCGACTGCGAGGAGCGCATCAAGCTGATGCTTGTGCCGCGCGACCCGGAGGATGCCAAGAACGCCATACTCGAGATACGCGGCGGTACGGGCGGCGACGAAGCCGCGCTCTTCGCCGGCGACCTTTTCCGCATGTATACCAAGTACTGCGAGCGGAAGGGCTGGCGGCTTGAGGTGTCAAGCGCAAGCGAAGGGGCATCGGGCGGCTTCAAGGAGATTGTCTGCTCGGTGACGGGTGCGGACGTGTACGGCACGCTCAAGTATGAGAGCGGGGTGCACCGCGTGCAGCGCGTGCCCGCTACGGAGACTCAGGGGCGTGTGCACACCTCCGCCGCTACCGTGGCTGTCTTGCCCGAGGCTGAGGCTTTTGACGTGGTGATTAACGAGGGCGAGATAAAGTGGGACACGTTCCGCTCGAGCGGAGCGGGCGGCCAGAACGTCAACAAGGTGGAGAGCGGCGTGCGTCTGCGCTACAACTGGAAGAACCCAGTCACCGGCACGGTGGAGGAAATTCTCATCGAGTGTACCGAGACGCGCGACCAGCCCAAGAACAAGGAACGCGCCCTGGCACGTCTGCGCACCTTCATATACGACCGCGAGCACCAGAAATACGTCGACGACATCGCCAGCCGCCGCAAGACGCTCGTGAGTACGGGCGACCGCTCCGCGAAAATACGCACGTACAACTATCCGCAGGGGCGCATCACCGACCACCGCATCAACTACACGATATATAACCTCCAGGCCTTTATGGACGGCGACATTCAGGACTGCATCGACCATCTCATCGTGGCGGAAAACGCCGAGCGGCTCAAAGAAAGCGAACTCTAAGCGTATAAAAACCGCCTGCGCAGCCCGTGCCTTGGGCTTCCTATCCAGTAACGGCGGTTTTATGCCGCTTTCGCCGTTGCTGCAGCAAAATGCAATAAGCTTTTAGTCCCGTGCGCATTATCCAACTCGTACTAATCTCGCTCACTCTCGCCGCGCTTGCCGGATGCAAGGGCGACGGGAAGCTGCGTGACACGCCCGACAACGGAGCTTTCGCCAAGCCTTCGGCGAAGGAAAGCCCCACGCTTGAGCGTATCGCGCAGTCGGGCGAGCTTATAGTGGGCACGATAAGCGGACCGGACACATACTTTGACTATCAAGGGCATGGTCTGGGCTTGCAGTACGCCCTCGCTGAGGACTTTGCCGCTACGCAAGGCGTGGCAGTGCGGGTGGAGACTGCCGTGGACACGCTCGCGCTTGTGCGTATGCTGGAGAAAGGCGACATAGACTTGATAGCCTTGCAGCTTCCCCGCAGTATCTGTAAGGAAAAAGGACTTTCTCCCGCCGGTGCTTCGGACGCAAAACGCGGAACGTCTTGGGCGGTCTTGGCTTCTGCGGCCGACCTTTGTGCCGCGCTTGACGACTGGTATGGCGAGGGCGTGGAAGTCGCCGCCGAGCGCACGCAAAAAGAGTGGATGAAACAGCGTACTACGGTGCGCCGACAAGTGCGTGCCCCCTACATTTCGCGGGAAAAGGGGATAATTTCCACTTACGACCATCTCTTCCGCGATGCGGCGCGGCACACGGGGTGGGACTGGCGGCTCATTGCCGCGCAGTGCTACCAGGAGTCTGGCTTCGACCCGTCCGCCGTTTCCTGGGCGGGGGCTAAGGGGCTGATGCAGATAATGCCCGCCACGGCGGCGCGTCTCGGGCTTTCCGCCGACCGCCTTTCCGACCCGGTGGCTAACGTGGCTGCCGCCGCACGCTATATACGGCAGCTCGAAGAACGGTATGCCTCTGTGCGCGACGCGGGGCAGCGCACGCGGCTTGTCCTTGCCGCTTACAACGCAGGTCCGGGACACATTGACGACGCGCGTGCCTTGGCAAGGAAACACGGGCGTGACGCAGACCGGTGGGAGGACGTGGGGTATATAGTGCGCAACATGTCCGACCCCCGCTTCTACCGCGACCCGTCCGTGCGCCACGGCTACATGATAGGCTCGGAGACGTACGCCTATGTAGAGCGCATCATGGCACGGTGGCAGCAGTACGGCGGCGACCCGCGCCGTATCGGCTCGCCCTCACTGCACGCTTCTGCCTCCGCGTCCCTTTCCGGGGAAGCCCCGCAGCACAAGCGCAACCGCTACAGCCGGCAGCAGCACATCCTGTCCCCAGACGAACTCGCATCGCAGAAGTCCGGCGGGGCGGAGTAGGGGGATTCCGTCCCCCCCCCCCCCCCCCCC
>CAVJPT010000013.1:23323-62594 GCA_963651485.1 Alloprevotella sp.
TCCCCCCCCCCCCCCGTACTGGCAGAAATTCCGCTCGTTGTCTATTTCTGCGGCGGCAAATCGTATATTTGTAGGAGATTAAACGCAGCAGAAATGAAGAAGAAACTCGGTACGCTTTGCGTGCACGGCGGCAGAAAAGCCGGGAAAGGAGAGCCGCAGCAGCTTCCTATATACCAAAGCACTACGTTCCGCTATGAGAAGAGCGAGCAAATGGCACGCCTTTTCGACCTTGAAGACGAGGGCTATTTCTATACCCGCCTTGCCAATCCCACAAACGACGCCGTAGCCCGCAAGATTGCCGAGCTTGAGGGCGGAGTGGGGGCGGTGCTCACCTCAAGCGGGCAGGCTGCCAACTTCTACGCGGTGTTCAACATCTGCGAATCCGGCGGCCATTTCCTTACATCCTCCAATATATACGGCGGCACGTTCAACCTTTTCGGCGTGACGATGGCGAAGCTCGGCATTGAATGCACATACGTCGACCCCGAATGGGACGACGAGCGCATAGAGGCTTGCTTCCGCCCCGAGACGAAGTGCTTCTTTGGCGAAACAATCTCCAACCCCGGCGGCAAGGTCTTTGACATAGAGCGTTTTGCCCGTATGGCACACCGCCACGGCGTGCCTCTGATAGTGGACAACACGTTTGCCACGCCCGTCAACTGCCGCCCCTTTGAATGGGGCGCGGACATCGTGACGCACTCCACTACGAAGTATATGGACGGCCACGCCGCGCAAGTGGGCGGCGCGGTGGTGGACTCCGGCAATTTTGACTGGGAGGCCGAAGCAGCCCGCTTTCCGGGGCTTACGACGCCAGACGAAAGCTACCACGGACTGACTTACACGCGCCGTTTCGGACGGATTGCCTACCTTACAAAGATGGTGTCCCAGCTGATGCGCGACCTCGGCTCAATCCCTGCGCCGCAAAACTCCTTCCTGCTCAATCTCGGCCTCGAAACGCTCCATCTGCGCATGCGCCAGCACTGCGCCAATGCGCAGCGCGTGGCGGAGTGGCTTTCCTCGCGCCCCGAGGTGGCTTGGGTGAACTACTGCGGACTGCCCGGCGACAAGTACTATGAGCTTGGGAAAAAGTACCTGCCCGGCGGGTCGTGCGGCGTGATATCCTTCGGCCTGCACGGTACGCGCGAGGATGCCGAGCTCTTTATGGACAGCCTTTCCCTTGTGTCGATCGTGACGCATGTGGCCGATGCCCGCACTTGTGTGCTCCATCCCGCAAGCCATACCCATCGCCAGCTTTCCGACGAGCAGCTGCGCGAGGCGGGCGTTGCGCCGGACCTTATCCGCCTCTCTGTGGGCATAGAGGACGCAGAAGACATCATTGCAGACCTCAGCCAGGCTCTTGAGCGTGCTGCCGTAAAGCAGTAAGCGGCAGACAGCGTGAAAATAAGGCGGGATGTTTGCCGCTTAAAAGGAAAAGCACTATCTTCGCACCCGATTTTCGGGGAGCATTGTACCCCTATGCCTCGTTGCAGGCTTCGCGGCGCGTGTAGATATGTGCGGAAGCGGTGTCGGGGCGGCGGTGGAAAGGCTCGCCGGTAGGCTAATCAAATACAACACATCCAGACATTTAATGCCAGCACCGCAAAGAACACGACGCGGACGCAACGTCCCCCAGCACCGCATTAACGAGCAGATTCGCACCCGCGAGGTGCGCATCGTGGGTGACGATGTAGAGTCGCAAGTGATGGGCACGCGTCAGGCCTTGCAGCTTGCGCGGGAAAAAGGGGTAGACCTTGTGGAGATTTCCCCCAACGCCGTACCGCCCGTCTGCCGACTGATCAACTACTCCAAATATCTCTACCAGCAGAAAAAGCGCCAGAAGGAGCTTAAGGCAAAGCAGGTGAAAGTCGAGGTCAAGGAGATTCGCTTCGGACCGCAGACCGACGAGCACGACTATAATTTCAAGCTCAAGCACGCCCGTGAGTTCCTCTCCGAGGGCGACAAGGTGAAGGCTTATGTCTTCTTCCGCGGCCGCTCCATCCTTTTCAAGGAGCAGGGTGAGGTGCTTCTCCTGCGCTTCGCCAACGATTTGGAAGAATACGGAAAGGTAGAGCAGATGCCTGTCCTTGAAGGAAAGCGCATGATAATATTCATCGCGCCGAAGAAGACGGCGGTGAAGAAAGCCGAAGAGGAAGTTGAGGACGCTCCCGCCGAGGAGGAGAAGCCGAAAGCTCCCAAGGCAATGCCCAAGCAGAAAGCTCCGAAAGAATATCTCGGTCCGAAGGTAGAGGGCGACGAGTTCTGACCCCGGCGGATAACGGGAAAATAAAAAGCAAAACCACGGCTTGCGCGTCCGCGTTCGGTATCTCACGCGGCCGCAGTCTTATAAACAACCAAATAAACAAAGAAAATGCCGAAAGTAAAGACTAATTCCAGTGCGAAAAAGCGTTTTACGCTCACCGGAACGGGTAAGATCAAAAGACGCCACGCTTACCACAGCCACATCCTCACCAAGAAGACGAAGAAGCAAAAGCGCAACCTTGACCACGTAGCCCTCGTAGACGGCACCAACAAGCGTCAGGTTCGCGAGCTGCTCTGCCTTCGCTAAGACGAGGTGGCTTGCCGCGTAAAGAGGCAGGCGAAAATCTTTATCCACAAAAGTCTAAACCGGATGTTTAGCCCGAAAGTCCGACGGAGAGGCTTTGCCCCCGTAGGCGCTAACTTCCAAAACTTCAAACAAAATGCCTAGATCAGTAAATCACGTAGCATCAAGAGCAAAACGTAAGAGAATCCTCAAACTCACGCGCGGTTACTTCGGAGCGCGCAAGAACGTGTGGACCGTTGCCAAGAACACTTGGGAGAAGGGCCTCACCTACGCTTTCCGCGACCGCCGCAACAAGAAGCGCACTTTCCGCGCTCTTTGGATTCAGCGTATCAACGCTGCTGCCCGTCTCGAGGGTCTTTCTTACTCCCAGCTTATGGGTGCGCTTCACAAGGCCGGCATCGAGATCAACCGCAAGGTGCTCGCTGACCTCGCTGTGAACAACCCCGAGGCTTTCAAGGCTATCGTAGCGAAGGTAAAGTAAGCTTTTCCTTTCGTCTCCGTAGCGAGGGCAAAACCCTCAACTGACGAAGAAAATACCAAATGCCCCGGCGCATTCATGCGCCGGGGCATTCTTTTTATGCAAAGGGATGGGAGAGGGATTTGCGTAAGGCGGGGCGAGAGGCGTGCCTGTCGCTTCGGGCAATCCCAATATTATGGCGCTTCCATCTTTTTCGCTCCGCTGCGGCAAACAACGCGCGGCTGCAGCTAACAATACACGTCAGCTTCAGAATTTAAGGTCTACGCCGGCCATGAACGTGGCGCGTGGCATGGGCATCCCGGCAATGTATTCGTACCGCTGTGATAGAATGTTGTCGCCGCGCAGCCATAGTTTGCAGAAGCGTGCCAAGTGAAAGCCCGCGGTGGCGTTCAGCAAAGTGAAACTCTCCGTCTTTTCGTTTTCGCCCGTCTGCGTGTAAAGCCCGCATACCTGTGTCAAGCCAATGTTGGCATACACCTTGCCGAAAGCGAGGTTAGCCCCAACGTAACCTTTGTATTTCGGTGCCGACACGACAGGGTGCTTCATGCTGAGCCAAGAGTGGTTGGTGGTAAGGCTAAGGTGGCTGTTCACCTTGTAGGTTATGTCCGCTTCTACGCCCTTGTTGGACAGATGCCCCGTGTTCACGTTCTGTCGGTTTACCGTCTGTATTATGTTGTCGGCGGAAAGATAGAAGAGGCTTATGGCATAGCGGATGCGTCCGCCGGCGTGGCGTGCGCTCCACGACAGTTCGTAGTTCCACATCCGCTCGGGGTGCAACTCCGTGTTTGACGGCGGGTAGAGGTAAAGCTCGCGCATCGTTGGATTTCTGAATCCTTTGCTCGCCATCAGTTTCAGTTCGCCGAAACTTGCGGGACGCGCTACGATGCCCGCTTGCGGCACCCACTCGGAGCCGGTCACCGTGTGGTGGTCATAGCGTAAGCCCGCCGTGACGGTGAGCCAGCGGGCGATGTCCTGCCTTATGTCCGCGTATGCCGCGATTTCCTGGTTGCGCTCTTCGCCGCTCTGCTTGTTGGGCGTGTCCAGCACGTCGCCGGTGGCGCGGTCCGTGTAGTACGCGTGTCCGTATATGTCTTGGAAGTCAAACCCGAGGGTCACGCTTCCGCCTTGCCAAAGTTGCGCGTTTTGGTACCAGGACACGCCCAAAAGCGCGTCTTTCGAGCGGAACAGCCGCGTTTGCGGGCTGCCCGTCAGTGCGTTGTATCCGTCGTTAATCTTGTGCTGCCCGAAATTGTCGTACAGGCTCAGGCTTCCGCTGGTGCGCTCGTAGCGGTTTTCTATCCCTATGCTTGCCGCCCCGCGCGTAATCCATTGGTCGGCTTCAAGCATCGGCGCAGAGACCGTGCCGGGGTAGGAAGCACTGAAATGCGTGATGTCAGCGTCTGCGTAGATATTCCAGTGCGGGGAGAGGTCGTAGCCCAGTTTCACGAAGCCGCCGTATTGCTCGAAGCCCATGTGCGGCCGGTGGTTGTCGGAGCGGCTGTATTGCACGTTTACCGAGGAAGAGAAGCGTCCCTTGCGGAATTGGTTGCCCGCCTCGCCCTCGAAGCTGCCCCACGATCCGCCGCCAAGGTGCAGCGTGGTGAGACTGCCGTCGCTCACGGGCTTGCGCGTGACAATGTTCACCACGCCGCCCATCGCGTTTGAGCCGTAGAGTGTAGACGCCGGCCCGCGCAACACCTCCACGCGCTCGACCATCATAGTCTGGTAAGAGTCGCTGACGCTGTGTCCGTAGATGCCGTTGTACTGCGGGTGTCCGTCGATAAGCACAAGCAGCTGTCCGCTGCCGGACGAGATGCCGCGCAGTGTCATGCCGCCCGAGCCGCCTGTGGAAACGCCGTACCCCATCATTCCGCGCCCCGTCACCATAAGCCCCGGGACCTGCTCTGCCAGCGTGGGCATTATGCTTGACCGCTCGTTTTCTACGAGGCGGTCGCGCCCAACCACCGTGACAGTGTGGGGCAGATGGCGCACGTCGGCAGGCTCGCGCGTGCCGGTCACCACCACTTCCGAGAGCGAGAGGCTGTCAGCCGTTTCCGCTTTTTGCGCCTTTGCCGCCAGCGGGAGAAGAAGCAGGCAGCCAGCGATAGTCATTTCCCTTTTCTGCATGTTATTCTGAAAGCAGTTTGTCCATAAAAGACAAGCGTTTGGCGAATGTGTCTTTGAGTCTTGTGTACGCCGCCGAAAAGTTTTCGCTCGGGTCGAAGCGTGCTGGGTCGGCTTTGTTCCATTTCCGCTGGTCGGCTTCTGCGTCGTCGCGTATCGTGGTCGCCATCCGTTCAAGCTCCGTGCCCACTTGGTGAAAACTTTCGCGAAGATGTTTCCACCTGAGTTTCATCAAGGCGAACAGGGCATCCCTTGAAGGCATGGGGAAACCCTCGGCGGCGAGTCTTTCCACGAAGCCCGCGTCCAGACAGTACAGACTGTCCGCGTCAAGCCATTGCACGCCGTCCCTTTTCCCTTTGAAACGCGCAGGGCGTATGTCGCCCCCCTTGTCTACGCCTACTGCGTTGAAAGCAAGGTCGTAGTCCCATACCGGTCCTGCCCGCAGTATGCCCTCGGGCGTGACGTGCATATAGCAGCTGCGCGGTCCGTGTACTTCGGCGTTCATCGCCAGCTCGTTCACGATGAGCCAGTCCACCCAGGAAAGCGTGTCAAGCTGCAGCGAGCGGGGTCTTGCCACCGCCCGCCAGTCTTTCGGATGGCTTCCGTCGGGCAGGGTCAGCTTTACTTGTCCGTCTTTGTGCGTGTCAAATTCCAAAAGCACGGCGCAGTATTCGGGATGCAGGCGGGCGGTGTCAATGCTTATGGTCTCGGCCAAATAGTACAGCCCGCCGTCCTTGCCGTTTGTACGCAGCTTGACGAAACGCCCGTTCGGCGTCCAGCCGAGCGATGTCTTGCGGGCTATTTCGAAGGCAAGGAAATTGCGGAGATGGCTATGGTCCATCACGTTGGCGAGCAAAGCCCATTCGCGGTGAGCCGGCATGCCGAGTATAGAGAGCGGCTCGGCAAACCTGAGCGCGTAAGGCTTCTTCCTTTTTTCCCAGGTAGAATTGCCGCGTCCTTTTACGCAGACTTCGGTTGCGCTGAAAATCTCCGCGTCGCCAGAGCGAAGCACAGCCTTTGCGCCTTCGCTCCATACGTGACGCTCTATCTGCGCCGTGGTGTCGGGCAGACTGATGTCCAGCTTCGGCAACGGCTCTGCGGGAGTCTGCGCAAGCATGGCGTGGGCAAGAAATCCTGTCATAGCGGCTAAAAACAAAGTTTTCACGACATGACCGTTTTCACTTGACGGACTGTTTCTTCCCGTTTACGATGTAGACACCGGGCTTCAGACCGTCAAGGCTCGCGGCTTGCGAGCAGACGAGTTTTCCGTCAAGTGCGAAGACATTGAAAAGCGGCGTGCGCTTCGTTCCTGCGGCGTTGTCGACACCCGTCTCTCCGTCTATATATATAAGGTCGTAGGCCTGTGTGCCGAGGCCTATCTGCTCGCCGTACTCCACTGTCCATGTGCCGTGGCGGCTGGCGATGCGCTCTTGCAGAGGTACGGACGTGTCGCCGGTGGTATTGTCGTGCCCCATCACAAGGTCAAGGCAAGCCTTGTCGAGCGCGATAGGGTCCGTGGAGGCCAGTATGCCAATGTCCTTCATCTGCGGCTGCGCGGGGTTGCCGTTGCAGTCGCAGTCTACGGAGAGGTTGTTCATCACGTTGATGTACAACACCTTTCCGCCGAAATAGTTGTGTACAGCCTGCGCTGCGGCGGCCATGCTTTCCAGGAAGGGGTCTTGCTCGCCGCCCCACGGACTTGTGGTGGAGTGTCCCGCAGTGTGTATGTAGCACTTGCCGCTGCGCGAGGCTACGCCGATGGAGGCGTTTTTCAGCACGCCGCCGAAGCCGCCCATGGCGTGGCCTTTGAAGTGGGCGAGATTAATCATGAAGTCGTAATTCCGCAAATGGCTGCCCACGATGTCGTAGGCGATGTGCTTAGTGTCCTGTGTAGGGATGTGGATGGTGTCCTCCGCGTCCATGATGTCCACTTTTGCGATTTTGTCATAGCCGCGCTCGGCAATGGCACGCAGGTGGTCTTCGGTCGTAGAGCGGTTGCCGCCGTAGGCCGTGTTGCACTCCACGATGGTGGCGTTGGTCTCCTTTACAAGCGGCAGGATGAAAGAAGGGCGCAGCTGGTTGCTTCGCTCGCTCTCGCCTGTCGAAATTTTCAGTGCCACGCGTCCGGTCGGCTCTACTCCCAAGGTTTTGTAGATCTTCATCAAGGACTCGGGCGATATTTCGCGCGTGAAATAGACGGTGGCGCGCTCTTGCGCAAAGGCAGAAGCCGCAGAGAGCGCAAGCATTGCGGAAAGAAAAGTCTTTTTCATATAGTGGGATATTTGGCGGTTGTCGGTTCTCGGCGTGTGACTGCGGGCTATGTGACTATGCGCCGAGCTGCCACGCGCAGGAAAAGCGTGTCTGCCGCCCGGTAAGTCAGCGTGAAACACTTTCATAGCCCTTTCCCCTTCAGCCCGAGCCGTGCTGGGGCGAACGGGGTGCGACAGACAGCTTTCGCCTTACTTTATGACGGTTTTTTGTCCGTTCACGATGTATACGCCGGCCGGAGCGTTTGCCCCGTCGGCCACTTTGATGCCGCTGGCAGAGTATACCTTCCCGTTTTTCTTTGCGTTTGTCTCCACGCTCCTTATGCCAGAGACTATTTCGCTGATGCCTATGCGGTCGAGCCAGCTTTTCACAGTGGACGCGTTGTAGCTTTGTGCGCCGCGGATGCCGAGCCCGTCCAGATGGGCGGAGCTGGGCGTGGCGTTGACAATGTCGTCGAGCGTCTCGTAAGCCGTCGAGGCGAAGGTGCAGAAAGGTATGACGGTCTTTCCCGCAAAGTCGTAGTCCTTGCATTCAAGGAAAGAGTGGACAATCATGGGCGCGTCATGCCACCATACGGGGCAGCCTACAAATATGTAGTCATAGCCGTTCAGCGTGGAAAGGGTGTCTTTTAGGGCAGGACGCGCGTTTTCCTCCTTTTCCCGGTTGGCAATCTCGTAAGCCAGTGTCTGGTAGTCGTCCGTATAGGGTACGAGCGGCTCGATGCGGTAGATGTCTGCGCCCGTCTGTCGTTGGATTTCTTCGGCAAGAGCCTTTGTGCTGCCCGACCAAGAGAAATAGGCCACCAGCATTTTCTTTCCCGTCTGCGCATGAAGCCCGGAGAATGCAGCCAAAAGCATGCACGTAAGCAAAAGTCTTTTCATTGTCTTGCAAGTTATTTGGTTACGGCTGCAAAGTTGAGGGATGTCCTGCGAGGGGATATTACCCAAATTACGGGCGAGATTATCATTATTCCGCAAACGTCAGCAATATGCTTGCTAAGGTGCAGTCCGCGGCAGGAGCAAACGCGGGGGCAAAAAAGCACGCGCGGGCTTCTCGGTTAGAAACCCGCGCGTGCTTAAAAAACGTGCTATTTTTCCAGATGCACAATGGGAAAAGGCTTCCCCTCGGCATCCGCTTCTTCCCTCCCTACTGCGCGGTATCCGCGCTTGAGATAGAATCTGTAAGCCTTTGTGTTCTGCTCGTTTACGTCAATCTTTCGGACGTGCTTATCTGCAAAGGCATAATCGAGCAAGGCCGTGCCTATTCCTTTCCCTTGCTCTTCCGGCAGCACGAAGAGCATTTCCACCGTGTCGCTGCCCAGTCCCATAAACGCGGAGATGCCGGGGTTTCTGACAACGTACAGGTCGACCGCATTGAGATAGATTTCCTTTAAGCGGGGACGGTAGTAGTCAATGTCGGCTTCGGAAAGGAAGTGGTGGGAACTTCTCACGGCTTTTTCCCATACGTCCGCCAACTCTTCTTTCAGGGAGTCCGTAAGGATTTCGGCCTTTTCTATCATATAGACTTGCCTATACGGTGATTTCCAGCAAAATGCCCTCAAAGCCGCTGACGCAGCTTTCGTAGTATCCGTCGCCCGTCGTGCGCGGCCCGCTGAGTGTCTCGTAGCCGTCGGCTTTGAGCGTGGCGGTAAGCTTGTCCACGGCTTCCTTGCTCCCGGCGGCAAAGGACAGGTGGATGAAGCCCGTATGGAAGTGGCTCGCGTTGTCGCCCTCTACTTCGGGGCGGGTCATCAGCTCGAGCCTTGAAGCCCCGTCGGGGAAAGTCAGTATGTACGTGCGCAGTCCGGTGCGCGGGTTGTGGTACAGGTTGTTGGGTTTCCCTTGAAAATATTTCTCGAAGAAAGCTTTCATCCCTTCAAGGTCTCTGCAATAGAGCGCGACGTGGTCTACCTTCATAATGGCTGTGTAATGGTTTTTCCGCCTTGCGGCGTGAGCAAACAATATCGTTTGCAAAAGTACAATGAAAGCCGCAAAACGGGCAGGGCAATACGTGCGTATGTGGCGCGGATTTGTCGGACTTTTTTGCACGTTATCGCAGCAAAATCTTACGATAAGCCGCCTTTTTCGCCGAGCTGGATTTGTTAAAGGGCGTGAAGGGCGATTTGGAAACGGGGCGAAAATGTATTATCTTTGTGTAGCGAAAAGAGGGGATATGCACCGTGTGCGTATCCCCTCTTTCGTATCATTGAAAATCAGTGTTTTACGGACTCGGAAAGTGTACATCCCGGAACTACGGGATGTACATGTAGGAGCTACAGCCCCCATTCCCGTCGCTACGGGGCTGGTCTTAGGCTGCGCATGTCCCCTTTCGTGCCTTGAAGCCCTATGAGCTATGTTTAAATATCCCTAAAAAATCGCCTGCGGTTTGCTGCGGATTTTTTTCTGCCGGAAGGCGTCAGGAAATGCCCAGGAGCTCGATGTCGAAGACAAGCGTGGAGTTGGCGGGAATGCCCGGCTGCGAAAGTGAGCCGTATCCCCTTTCGGCGGGAAGGTATATCTCCCATCTGTCGCCCACGGTCATGTGGCGCAGGGCGATGCCCCAGCCCTCGATGAGGTCGCTGAGCCGCATGGCAAGCGGCACGGCGCCGCTGCGGCTGTTGTCGAAAACGCGGCCGTCTATGGTGGTGCCCGTATAGTGTGCCGTTATGATGCTGCGCGGAAACGGATGCCGCCCCTCGGGGTCGCCGGACGATATGACCTTGTAGTACACTCCGCCCGGAAGGGCCTGCACGCCCTCTTCGCGGGACTTCTTTTCAAGCCAATCGCGGTTGGCTTGCGCGTATGTTTTCTTGTCCATATATATTATATGTGTGCTTTGCCGTGGCTGGCGGGTGCCTTGTTGTAGCGGGTGCGTGCCTTACCTTTCGGCTTTTCCCGTATGTATGGCGGTTGCAGCCATTTTTTCGGGAAGCCTCTGCGTTTTGGTCAGCAAAACATTCCGTTATTGGCGGCCGCCGCCATCCTTCCGCTGCACCTGCACCGCGCAAAAATACGCCTTTCGTCCGTCTTGCCCGCCGCCGCTTTGGGAGTTTTAACGGCAAAGAGCTGCGTTTCTGAAAGCGTGCTTTGCAAAATTGCACAAAAGCTTGCGCGAACGGGAACAATTATTTATCTTTGCTTTTGCCTTGTCCGGAAAGCGCGGTCTTTCCGCGAGGGGCTGCGTCCGCCGTGCGGTGCATAAAGCCGCAGAGGCGTGGCGCGACAGCGAAAAACGGAAATAATCAACTGTGTATTTACCATGAATAAAGAAAAAAGAGTCTACACCTTTGGCAACGGCAAAGCCGAGGGCCGTGCCGACATGCGTAACCAGCTTGGCGGCAAAGGGGCGAACCTTGCTGAAATGAACCTTATCGGCGTGCCTGTGCCTCCGGGCTTTACTATTACCACCGACGTGTGCAACGAGTACTACGCCGAGGGCAAGGACAAAGTGGTGGCTCTGCTGCGCGAGGACGTGGAAAACGGTCTCCATATGGTAGAGGAGCTGATGAGCAGCAAGTTTGGCGACGTGGAGAACCCGCTGCTGCTCTCCGTGCGCTCCGGTGCGCGTGCTTCCATGCCGGGCATGATGGACACCATCCTTAACCTCGGTCTGAACGACGAGGTCGTTGAGGGTCTCGCCCGCAAGACGGACAACCCGCGCTTTGCCTACGACGCATACCGCCGCTTTGTGCAGATGTACGGAGACGTGGTGCTGGGCATGAAACCCGTGAACAAGGACGACGTCGACCCCTTCGAGGCCATCATAGAAGACGTGAAGAAGCAGAAGGGAGTAAAGCTTGACAACGAGCTCGGCGTGGACGACCTCAAGACGCTTGTGACGCGATTCAAGGAAGCTATCCTTGCGCAGACGGGCAAAGAGTTCCCCACCGACCCGATGGAGCAGCTTTGGGGCGCGATATGCGCCGTGTTTGACTCCTGGATGAACGACCGCGCCATCCTCTACCGCAAGATGGAGGGCATACCCAGCGAATGGGGTACGGCTGTGACCGTCATGGCGATGGTCTTCGGAAATATGGGCAACACCTCGGCTACGGGCGTATGCTTCAGCCGCAACGCCGCTACGGGCGAGGATCTCTTCAACGGAGAGTGGCTTGTGAACGCGCAGGGCGAGGACGTGGTGGCCGGCATCCGCACGCCGCAGCAAATCACGCTCGAGGGCTCGCGCCGCTGGGCTGAGCTTCAGGGTATCAGCGAGGAAGAGCGCAAGGCAAAATTCCCCTCTATGGAGGAGGCTATGCCTGAGATTTACCGCCAGCTTGACGGCATACAGACGAAGCTCGAGGAGCATTACCACGACATGCAGGACATGGAGTTCACCGTACAGGAGGGCAAGCTGTGGTTTCTGCAGACGCGCAACGGAAAGCGTACGGGCGCGGCTATGGTAAAGATTGCGATGGACCTGCTGCGCCAGGGCATGATAGACGAAAAGACAGCCATCGAGCGCTGCGAGCCGCAGAAGCTTGACGAGCTGCTTCACCCGGTATTCAGCAAGGAAGCCCTCGCCGGCGCGAAAGAGCTGACGCGCGGACTTCCCGCAAGTCCGGGCGCCGCATGCGGACAGATTGTCTTCTTCGCCGACGATGCTGCCAAGTGGCACGAGGACGGTCACAAGGTGGTGATGGTGCGCATCGAGACTTCGCCCGAAGACCTCGCCGGCATGGCAGTGGCAGAGGGCATACTCACGGCTCGCGGCGGCATGACGAGCCACGCGGCCGTGGTGGCTCGCGGCATGGGCAAGTGCTGCGTGAGCGGCGCGGGTGCCATCAACGTGGACTACAAGGCCAAGACCGTGGAAATTGACGGCGTAGTGCTTCACGAGGGGGACTACATCTCCATCAACGGCACCAACGGCCGTGTATACCAGGGCGAGATAAAGACGCAGGCAGCCGAGCTTTCCGGGGACTTCGCCGCGCTTATGGATCTCTGCGCAAAGTATA
The DNA here is from genome assembly GCA_963651485.1 of Alloprevotella sp. GTDB lineage: Bacteria > Bacteroidota > Bacteroidia > Bacteroidales > Bacteroidaceae > Alloprevotella. The sequence goes on from CAVJPT010000013.1 coordinate 35,714, forward strand.
CCCGCCTGCAGGTACGCACCAACGCTGACACGCCGCACGACGCGGAGGTAGCACGCAAGTTCGGCGCAGTGGGCATTGGCCTTTGCCGTACGGAGCACATGTTCTTCGACAACGAGAAAATCATCGCCATGCGCGAGATGATTCTCGCCGAGGACGTAGAGGGACGCAAGAAGGCACTCGCCAAGCTGCTGCCTTACCAGAAAAACGACTTCAAGGGCATCTTCAAGGCAATGGACGGCTATCCCGTCAACGTGCGTCTGCTCGACCCGCCCCTCCATGAGTTTGTCCCCCACGACAACAAGGGACAGGAGGAAATGGCTAAGGCTATGGGCGTGACGGTAGAGTACATCCGCCAGCGCGTAGACAGCCTCTGCGAGCATAACCCCATGCTGGGCCACCGCGGCTGCCGCCTGGGCAACACCTATCCCGAAATCACGCAGATGCAGACCCGTGCCATCCTTTCCGCAGCCATCGACCTCAAGCGTGAGGGCTTCGACCCGCATCCCGAGATAATGGTGCCGCTGACGGGCATACTCTACGAGTTTGAGGCGCAGGAGAAGGTGATACGCGACGAGGCCGCCGCTCTCTTCAAGGAGGAGGGAATGGAAATCCCCTTCAAGGTGGGCACGATGATTGAGATTCCGCGTGCAGCCCTTACGGCAGACCGTATCGCTTCGCGTGCAGAGTACTTCAGCTTCGGCACCAACGACCTCACGCAGATGACCTTCGGCTACTCGCGCGACGACATCGCCAGCTTCCTGCCCGTCTACTTGGAGAAGAAGATACTGAAGGTAGACCCCTTCCAGGTACTCGACCAGAACGGCGTAGGACAGCTTGTCAACATGGCCGTACAGAAGGGTCGCTCCGTGCGTCCCGACCTCAAGTGCGGCATTTGCGGCGAGCACGGCGGCGAGCCCAGCTCCGTGAAGTTCTGCCACAAGGCAGGGCTCAACTACGTGAGCTGCTCCCCCTTCCGCGTGCCCATCGCGCGCCTTGCCGCAGCGCAGGCCGCCGTTGAGGATTAAGCCAGAGATTACCTGACACCATACAGCTTAGGCTGCAAGCCTTTACCGAAAGGTCTTGCAGCCTAAGTAGTTTATAACCGCCCTGAGACACTTAAAGCTATATGAGTTTGTATATAATGCGCTGGAATCCCGGCATAAGCAGCAGCAAGATTGAGGACTTCCGCAAGGCAAGGGAAAAGTGGCCTGACGGCTTCCGCGGAGATTGGAGCATTTACGAATGGGAAGACGCCTACGAGGGCGACGAGTACATTATGGTGCGCGTGGGAGACGGTCCCAACGGCGTGGTGTACCACGGCACTTTCCTCTCGGACCCTTATGAGGGGAAGGACTGGGCAGGCAGCGCCAAGAAACGCCACTATGTGGACATCAGCATCAAGCATCCTTGCGACCCGGACCATCCCATGATAGGCGTAGAGGAGCTTGAAGCCGTCCTTCCCGAGATAGACTGGCGCAAAGGCCATTCGGGACAGCTGATGACCGAAGAGCAGGAGGAGAAGTTTTGGGAGAATTTCAGCTTCTGACATTCGCTTGCGGCGGAAAGGCGCGTCTTTTCTCCCGTTGGTATGTCTACGACGATGCCAAGAACGTGGGGCGCGGTGCAAAAAGGCATTGCGCCCCTTATAATGTGCGGCGGCGTTGGGGAAAGTGCGTTTTAGGCGGATTAGGCACGCGCTGTTTTACAGGAAAAACGTAAACTTTGCGTGAGAAAGGCGCGGAGAGGCGCCGCAGCCCGGCGTTTGCCGCGCACGATGCGGGCAGAGACGCGGATATTCCCTACAAAGTAACAACGGAAAAGACCAATGGAAATACTTGCACAAATGTTTGCGCAGCTATACGGACACGCGCCGCAGCGCACCGAAATGCTTGACAAGGCGGGAAGCAACCGCGTATATTCGCGACTCTATGGCGCGGACGGCGCAAGCGTAGTGGGCGTGCAAGGCTCGTCGGTGGCAGAAAACCGCTGCTTTGCTTACCTTTCCGTCCACTTCGCGGAAAAGGGGCTGCCCGTGCCGCGCGTGCTGGCAATGGCGGAGGACGGCACGCGCTACTTGCAGGACGACCTCGGCCGGCTTTCGCTTTACGACGCGCTGCGCCCTGCACGCGAGGCGGGAGCGGCATACGGCGAGAAAGAGACCGCTCTGCTGCGCCGCACGCTGCGTGCCTTGGCACACATACAAGTAGAAGGCGGCGCAGGGCTTGACAAGGCGCGGCTGCTCAGTCCGTCCGTGTTTGACGCGGAAGCGGCGATGTTTGACCTTAACTATTTCAAGTACTGTTTCCTCAAAACCACCGACCTCTACTTTGAAGAGACGCGGCTGGAAGCCGACTTCCGCTCGCTTGCCGAAACGCTCGGCGGGGCAGGGGAGGGCGGCACGCATTTCCTCTACCGCGACTTTCAGGCACGCAACGTGATGCTGCGCGAGGACAAAGCGACGGGGCAGCTTTTGCCTTGGTTTATAGACTTTCAGGGCGGGCGCATCGGCCCGCTGCAATACGACCTTGCCTCTTTCCTGTGGCAGGCCTCGGCGCGTTATCCCGACACGCTTCGCAACGAGCTTACGGACGAATACCTTGACGAGCTTTCCCGCCTTCTCCCGTCGGTGGACAAGGCGGCGTTTAAGCAGCGGCTTGCCGTCTTTGTGCTGTTCCGCACGCTGCAGGTACTTGGCGCGTACGGCTTGCGCGGCTATTTTGAACGCAAACGACACTTCCTCGACAGCATTCCGCCGGCCATTGAAAACCTGCGTGCCTTGCTTGCCTCCGGTGTCTGCGGCCCGTGGTCTGCGTTAGAGGATACGCTGCGCCGTATGTGCGCCTTGCCGCGTTTTGCCCCGAAAGACAGCGTAACGCCTGCCGTAAGTACTACGGCAACCAAGCCAGCCGCCGCGACGGCAGCCGCCCAGGCCGGTGAGCCCACGCCGTCCCGCTATGACGGCAAAGGCCCGCTTGTGGTGCGCGTGTACAGTTTCAGCTACAAGAAAGGAATCCCCGCCGACACGTCGGGCAACGGCGGCGGGTATGTCTTCGACTGCCGCAGCACGCATAACCCCGGGCGTTACGACCGCTACAAGCCGCTGACGGGACTTGACGAGCCGGTGATAGGTTTCCTTGAAGAAGACGGCGAGATACTCGTTTTCTTGGAAAGCGTGTACAAGCTTGCCGACGCGCACGTGCGCCGTTATATGCAGCGCGGCTTTACCGACCTGATGTTTTGCTTCGGCTGCACGGGCGGGCGTCATCGCAGCGTGTATTCCGCCCAGCATCTTGCCGAGCGGCTTAACCGCCGCTTCGGCATAGAGGTGCGGCTGTGCCACCGCGAGCAGGGCATCGAGCAGGTGTTTCCCGCAAGAAAGCCGGAGAAGTAAGTTCTGCACCGCTTTTCCGCGTTTGCAACAGCAAGGAACTGCGCAGATGCTGCATAGGTTCGGCGGTGTTGCGTGCAACGGAAAGAGGATAAGTTTTGCTTAAAGAGCTGACTCCGGCACAGAGTGCGGGATACTGCCCGTAGTATAGTTGGACGCAACAGAAAGCCCCGCATGCGGATGAGGAAATCCGGCATGCGGGGCGTAATGTATATTTCCTTTCCGTCCTTACCGGCGGAAGATGAGGATTGCAATGGAGGTGAGAAGCGAGGATACGGAGAGCCAGGTGGAGATTTGGCGGATGGAGTTGTCGTTGTTGGTAGACTGTCCCATGCGCACGCGGTTAGGCTCTACGTAGATAATGTCGTTTTGCTGCAGCTGGTAGACCGGCGAACTGAAAAGCTCTTTGCTGCGCACGTCGACGTAGTACGTTTTGCTTTCGCTGCCTTCTTGGCGCACGACCTTGATGCGGTCGCGGCGGCCGTTGATGGTAAGGTCGCCTGCCATGCCAAGTGCTTCGAGCAGGTTGATGTTGTCGCGCGGAATCTCAAGGCGTCCCGGCTTCGCTACCTCGCCCAGAACGGTGATGTAGCGGTTGTATGCGGCTACGGTGACCACGGCGTCGTTGATGATCCCGTTGCGGAAGGTGCTTTGTATCGTTGCCGCAGCCTCGGCACGCGTGAGCCCGCCTACTTTGACGCGTCCAAGTCCCACGATGTCCACATTGCCGTTTTCGTCCACGGTGTAGCGCAGGTTGTCGGAGTTAGAGGAGCTAGCAGCGTTGCTGCTCATTGTGAGATTGTAGCGCAGGGCAAGCTCGGGCGTGGTGGCGCTGGAAACGTTTACGCCGATTTTGTCGCCGGGGGCGAGCTTGAGTGCCTTGGGAGCCGCGCTTGTCACAGACTCCTCCTGGGCGACATCCTGCAGATAGACAATTCTCTCAGCCGTCTTGCACGAACTCAGCGTAAGGAGCGCGAGCGCGAAGACGTATATTGTTTTTTTCATCGTGTTTGTTGTGTTTTTCTTCTTCTCTCGGACGTGTCTGTCTTTATGACACCCGCACAGCTCTTTCCGCAAACCTGGCGCAGCAACGCGGAGAAGCAGTGCATAATTATTGCAAATATAGTGTTTTTCCGCGGGAAAGCGGTCTTGCGGGTCGGAAAGGCAGCGCAGAGACCATTATTCGGGTATGATAAAATCTATCTCCTCGGGCTTTATTGTCACGTCGGCCGACACCACTCCGCGGTGCAGTATGCGCCCGTCAAGGCTGACAGGGGCGTGGCCGGTGGATGTGACGCGTATATGGCGTGTGCGCCACACGCTGACGCCCCGGTGGCTGAGAAAGCGGCCTGTGTAAAGCAGCCAAAGACCGTGAAGCAGCTGGCGTGTCTGGGGCTTGGAGACAAGCGTCACGTCAAGCAGTCCGTTGAAAGGCACCGCGCTCGGCGTGAGTCCGTAGCTGCGCGAAGAGCCGATGCAGAGGTTCATGCCGTGGCGTTCGTCCGTTTCGCCGCTCATGGAAAAGGCGAAACGGAAGCCCATGCGCTGGAAAAGCAGCAGGAGCGAGGAGAGAATGTAGGCCGTGCTGCGGAAAAAGAAGCGGCGGCGCGTCTTTCGCCGCAGGGCGGTAACGGCAGAAGCCGCGCCGATATTGCAGCAATTGAGGAAAAACAAGCGCTCTTCCGTTCCGTCCTCTCGCGCAATCTCCGCTGCCCCTACGTCCACGCGGCGTATACGGCGGCGGACGAGCGTGGCTATGGCAGAGCGGTAGTCGTCCGAGTCTATGCCCCAGAAGCGTGCGAAGTCGTTGCCGTACCCGTTGGGTATTACGCCCAGGGCAGGATGGCGGCCGTACGGTGTGTCCGTCCCCATCACGCCGCACAGGGCGCGGTTGAGCGCGGAGTCACCTCCTACTACCACAATGGTGCGGTATCCGTTGCGCGTCATCATTGCGGCGAGCCGTTCCACGGCTTCGGGACCGTCGCTCTGCACGTAGTCGTACGATACGCCCTCTGCGTCGAGGGCGGCGCGTATCTTCCGCCAGCGTCGCTCTGTCTTTCTGGGCTTTCCGTCCTTTGGGCAGTATATCACGCCCCACGATTTCTCTGGCATATCTCTATTCTTGTTTTTCTTGCAAATGCTCTGTGCGGAAAGGGGATACGTTTGTTTTGCTCCGTCAAATCTTTAAGTACGTACCCGCCCTGTTCTGCTATATGAGTTCTTGGGACGCGAGGGACGGGACATCCTCCGCCGGCATCCAGTGTATCTCTATGCCGCGGCGTTCCATACCGCGAAACCATGTCATCTGCCTTTTGGCAAACTGGTGGATGGCTATTTCGAGTCCGCGCTCCATCTCCTCACGGCTTAACTCGCCCGTGAGGAAGAGCGTGACGTATTTGTATTCGAGTCCGTAGTATATCAGGTCTTCGGGCGGTATGCCCTCGTCAAGCAAGCGCCGCACTTCGTCCACCATTCCCGTGTCAAGCCTTTCGCGCAAGCGGCGGCTGATGCGCTGCCGCCTTGTGTCACGGTCCACTTCTACGCCCACGGTGTAGGAACGCAGGGCGGGGAATGGACGGTCGGCGACCGGCGTGTGCGTGTAGTAGTCGGCAATCTCGATGGCACGGATGGCGCGCTGCAGACTGTCTACGTCGGTGGTGTTGTGCAGTGTCTTGTAGGTGGAGAGAAGCGCGGTGAGCTCTTCAAGGCTTTTGCCCGCGAGGCTTTCGCGCAGGGCCGGGTTTTGCGGAACGGGCGAGAGGCGATAGCCCCGCAGCACGCTTTCCGCGTAAAGCCCTGATCCTCCGCACAAAATCACTTTCCCGCCGCGCCGCTTGACGTCCTCGTAGCAGGAAAGGAAGTCGCGCTGGTACTCGTAGATGTTGTACTTGGTTCCGGGTTCGGCGACGTCAATGAGATGGCAGGGTACGGATGTGCCGTCGGCGGAGACATAGTCGGAAAGGTCCTTTCCCGTCCCAATGTCCATGCGGCGGTACACTTGCCGGCTGTCTGCGCTGATTATCTCCGCCCCGTCTATGGCTCGGGCGAGCGCAACAGCCGCAGTGGTCTTTCCCGAAGCGGTAGGCCCTATGATGGTGATGAGGTCGTAGGGTGGGGAAGGTGTTTTTTCTTCCATAGTCAAAAGTTTTTGCCGTCTGGTCTCGGGCTTAAAGCCTTCGGCGCACGCAGCATATATGCGCATACCCGCAACAAAGCCGAAGCAACAACGCGGGATATCCAGATGCGAGTATGCGCACCAAGTACTGCCGTGTGCGTTGCAAGAAACTGCCGCGTGTGGCGTAAGGACTGCGGCAAGCGCACCGCAAGGTAGGTAGTTCGCGCCGCAATGTCCGGGTTTGTCGTAGCAAAGAAAAAGGCCGCCGCAAGACAGAAATGCTTGCAGCGGCCGGTTTTTCACTTTGGTAGTGTCAAGCTTACGCGCTTTCGCTGCGATTAGCCGTTCACCTTAGCCATATGTGCGATGAGCTCGAGCACCTTGTTGGAGTAGCCGATCTCGTTGTCGTACCAAGACACAACCTTTACGAACGTGTCGGTAAGAGCGATACCAGCCTTGGCGTCGAAGATGGAGGTGCGGGTGTCACCGAGGAAGTCGCTGGAAACGACTGCGTCCTCCGTGTAACCCAGAACGCCCTTCAGCTCGCCCTCGGAAGCCTCCTTCATAGCTGCGCAGATCTCTGCGTAGGAAGCGGGCTTAGCGAGGTTAACCGTAAGGTCAACTACGGAAACGTCAAGAGTCGGCACACGCATGGACATACCCGTGAGCTTGCCGTTGAGCTCGGGGATAACCTTGCCTACTGCCTTTGCAGCACCCGTGGAAGACGGGATGATGTTGCCGCTGGCAGCGCGGCCGCCGCGCCAGTCCTTCATAGAGGGACCGTCAACGGTCTTCTGAGTTGCGGTAGTAGAGTGAACGGTGGTCATGAGGCCGTCCGTGATGCCGAACTTGTCGTTGAGCACCTTGGCGATGGGAGCAAGGCAGTTGGTGGTGCAGGAAGCGTTGGAAACGAACTGCGTGCCCTTAACGTACTTGTCGAAGTTTACGCCGCAAACAAACATGGGCGTGTCGTCCTTGGAAGGAGCGGACATAACCACGTACTTTGCGCCGGCCTCGATGTGAGCCTGAGCCTTCTCCTTGGTGAGGAAGAGACCGGTGGACTCAACTACGTACTCTGCGCCTACCTCGTTCCACTTGAGGTCAGCCGGGTTGCGCTCAGCGGTAACACGGATGTGGTTGCCGTTTACGATGAGCTCGCTCTTCTCAACGTCAGCCTCGATCGTACCCTGGAACGCACCGTGCATCGTGTCGTACTTGAGCATGTATGCCAAGTAATCAACGGGGCAGAGGTCGTTGATGCCTACAATCTGGATGTCGCTGCGGTTCTGAGCGGCGCGGAAAACGAAACGGCCAATGCGACCGAAACCGTTAATACCTACTTTGATCATGATTTGAAAACGATTAACTATTTAAAAGGTTAATATTCGGATTAACTAACGCTGCGGGGACACGTTCCCGCTTTCGGGAGCTGCGCCTTGCGCCCTTGCGGACGCTCCGCCTTTTCATCTGCAAAATTACGCCTTTTCGCTTTAAACGGAAAGCAGGGTAAAAGTTTTTTTCACCCTATGTCCGTCGCCTTTCATACAAGCTGCGGATCGTCGGCTCTCAACGTGCAGAAAGCAGGGCCGCGGGACTGCCGATGCGCGGGGCGGGATGGGGCGTTGCGGGCGGGGCGAGGGAGCGGAAGGGCGGTGAAATTGGCAAAAACAGAGGCGCGGCACGGATATCCGTGTCGCGCCTTGTCTTTCATTGCCGTTTCATTGCCGCTTCATTGCCGTCCTGCGTGCGGCTTGCCGGTTGCAGGTAGATCCCGCATACGGTGTGTGTCGCATACACTATGTGTCGCGTGCAGCATGTGTCGCGTGTCGCGTTTTGACACATACCGCATATGTCGTGTGCAGCGTGTGTCGCGTGCGGTGTGTGCAGCGGCAGGGTGTTTAGCAAAGCTTGCGGGAGCCGTCGCCGATTACCACGTCGATGACGATGGGCTCTTTGCCGTACTTCTCCTTATAGGCTTTCTTCGCCGTGTCGATGAAGTTGTCGTAGAGGTCTTCGCTCACGAGGTTGATGGTGCAGCCGCCGAAGCCGCCGCCCATCACGCGGGAACCGGTCACGCCGCAGCTGTGTGCCACGTCGTTGAGGAAGTCAATTTCCGGGCAGCTAACTTCGTACTCCTTGCTGAGACCGTAGTGGGTTTCGTACATCTTCTTGCCGACTTCTTCGTAGTCGCCCTCTTCGAGAGCCACGCATACCTCGAGTACGCGGTACTTCTCCCCGATGACGTACTTGGCGCGGAGTGCGTCCTCCTCGCTTACCTCGGGGCGAACCTCGTCAAGCATGTCGTAGGTGGCGTCGCGCAGGGTTTCTACCTCGGGGTGGTGCTTCTTCATTGCGGCTACCACGTTTTCGCAGCTGCGGCGGCGGTCGTTGTAAGCCGAAGAGGCGAGGTCGTGCTTAACCTGCGAGTTGAGCAGCACGAGTTTGTAGCCCTTGGGGTCGAAGGGGAAGTACTTGAACTGGAGCGAGCGGCAGTCGAGGCGCATGAGGCAGCCCTCTTTGCCGAAGACGCTTGCAAACTGGTCCATGATGCCGCAGTTGCACCCGATGTAGTTGTGCTCCGTAGCCTGTCCCACTTTGGCGAGCGTGAACTTGTCAATCTTGTTGTCGCCGAAGAGATCGTTGAGGGCGAAAGCGTAGGTGCTTTCGAGTGCGGCGGAAGAGGACATGCCTGCGCCGAGGGGCACGTCGCCGGCAAAGGCGGTGTTGAAGCCCTCTACGGGCACGCCCAGCTTCATCATCTCGCGGCATACGCCGAAGATGAAGCGGAAGTGCGTGGCGGTGGGGCCTTTCTCGTCGTCAAGAGAGAACTCTACATAGTCTTTCAGGTCGATGGAGTAAGCGCGGACCTTGCGTGTGCCGTTGGGCTTGATTTCGGCGATGACGCCCTGTGTCACTGCTCCGGGGAATACGAAGCCGCCGTTGTAGTCGGTGTGTTCGCCTATGAGGTTGATGCGGCCCGGGGATGCGTATACCGAGCCTGTGGTGCCGTCGAAATGCTCGATGAAGCGGCTTCTCACGTCTTCTATCGTAAGTTTCATGGGAGTAAAGGTTTTGTAAGAGTATGTTGTTGGTACGGCAAAGGCGGAAGTCCGTCCCTTCTTGCGGGAACGGGCTTCCGCCTTCGTTTGTTTTTAATTCTCTTTCTTTGTTACGCGGCTTCCGACGAGCGCGTAGAAGAGGAGGTAAGCGGCGCAGAACACTATCACCCAGTAGGAGGTCATGTAGTCTGTGAGGTCTGCTACCCAGCCCTGTATTGCGACCATTACGGCGCAGCCGAATACCATCGTCATGAAGATGCCGGAGGCTATGGCGGTGTACTTGCCGAGACCCTCAACGGCCATGTTGAAGATGCCGCCCCACATCACGGAGGTGCAAAGGCCTACGAGGAGGAAGGCGAAGATGCCCACGGGTACGGTTTCGCTGCCGAGCGTCAGGGTTGCCCAGTTGATGGCGGGCACGCTTACGGTGAGGTCGGTCGGCGCATACATGCCGAAGAGCACGAGTACAAGCGTAAGTGTGCTTACTGCCGTGATTTGCGCGCGGCTGCTCACTACGCCGCCGATGGCTCCGCCGATGAAGCGGCCTACGAGCATCATCAGCCAGTATACTGCCACGATGAGACCCACCGTTGCAGCGTCCATTCCGGTCGAGACGAGGTACTGCAGGATGTAGGTAGGCGTGCCTACCTCGATGCCCATATAGAGGAAGATGCCGAGGATGCCCAGCACGAAGTGGCGGTAGCCAAGCGCGCCCTTGATGAGGGACGTGTCGACGGGTGCCTGCTCGGGCTCCTCAATCTTTGTGAGCGAAATCACGATGAATGCCACTACGAAGATGCCGAGGGCAATCATCAGCGCGGGTGTTGCGTCTGCGATGTGCGCCTTGGATGCGTCGCCGATGAGCGCGCCCATGAGGATGTATACCGCTACGGCTGCGGAGGAGTTGAACACGCCGCCGGTCTGTATAAGCTGGTTGCCTTTGTTGCCGCCGCCGCCGAGGAGGTTAAGCATGGGGTTCACCACACAGTTGAGGATGCACATGGTGAAGCCGCTGATGAAAGCGCCGATGAGGTATACCGCGAAGGCCATCTCCTTGCCTACGTGGCCAGAAGCCCACTGCACGAGGATGCCCACAATGCCGATGAGCAGACCAAGCAGCGCGGTCTTCTTGTAGCCTATCTTGGCGATGATCATGCCGGCGGGGATGCCCATCACGAGATAGGCAATGAAGTTGCCGTAGTTGCCTATCTGCGCCAGCACGTTGCTTGCGCCGAAGTCGTTCTTTACGATGATGGCCATCGGCGAGCAGAGGTTTGTCACGAAGGCAATCATTGCGAACAGGGCTATCATCACGACGATGGCGCCCCATTGTTTCTTTTGATTACTCATTGGTCTAGGAGGAAGAATAGTTTATTGGTTAGTGATTGGATTGTTTCGTTTTCGTGCCGTCCGGCGTGCGGAAATCACGCCTCTACGCCGAACTTGTAGACAGTCTTCTGCGTGTACACCTGTCCGGGCTTAAGCACCACGGGCGGGAAGTAGGGGCGGTTGGGGCTGTCGGGGAAGTGCTGCGCCTCGAAGCAGAGGGCAGAGTGCTTGCCGAAGGTTGCGCCGTGCTGTCCTTTGTAGCCGTCGGCCCAGTTGTCGGAGTAGAACTGCACGCCCGGCTCGGTGGTGTAAACCTCCATAGTGCGTCCGCTCTTGGGTTCGGTAATCTTGGCGGCGAAAGTGAGTTCGCCCGGTTCGTGCTTGTTGAGGACGAAGCAGTGGTCATATCCTGCGCCGTTCTTTATCTGCTTGTCGGAAAAGTCCGTAAGGTAGTCGCCGACGGGGTGGGGCGTGGTGAAGTCGAAAGGCGTGCCTTTCACGCTGCGTATCTCGCCCGTGGGGATGCTGTTTTCGTCGATGGGGATGTAGAAGTCCGCGTTGATTTGGCAAATCACGTCCTCGCAAGTGGGCGTGGGGTTGGCTATGCCGGCCAGGGAGAAGAAGCCGTGGCTCGTCATATTCACGACGGTCTTCTTGTTGGTAGTGCCTTTGTAGTCAATCTTCAGCTCGTTGTCTTCCGTAAGCGAGTACATCACGGTCATTGTGAGCTCGCCGGGGAAGCCCTCTTCGTAGTAGGCAGAGACGTAGCGCAGCACGAGCGTGTGTGCGTTTATCTGCTCGGCGTCCCATACGCGGGCGTGGAAGCCGCTCGGACCACCGTGCAGGTGGTTGGGGCCGTTGTTGATGGCGAGGCTGTATTCTTTCCCGTTAAGCGTGAACTTTCCGTGGCAGATGCGGTTGCCGTAGCGTCCGACGAGGGTGCTGAGGAAAGGCTCGGGCGAGGAGAGGCAGTCGTCTATGCAGTCGTGTCCCTGTATCACGTTGGCGAGGTTGCCGTCGCGGTCCGGCACCATTATGGCGACGAGCGAGCCGCCGTAGTTGGTTACTGCTACCTCCATGCCCGCTTTGTTGTGCAGGAAATAGAGGTCCGTCTGCTTGCCTTGTATCTCTTTTTGGAAATCTTCCCTTTTAAGCCCGCTGACGGGCTTGTAACAATTTTCCATGGCGTTGTCGTATAAAAGATTTGTTGCTTTTACATTGCAAATTTGTGGAAAAGGTTTTGAATGCGCAAAGTTTGTCGCGCAAAAAAGCCGATGAAAAAGGGCATTTCGGCGGCGTGCAGCGCGAGTTGCTTGCGCGGGCGCGTCAAGCCGTCTATTTCTTGCCGAATGTGTGTATGCATCCGGCAACGGACTTGGGTCGTGCGGGCGTTTTCTGGCTTGACTGTCTGCAGCGGCAATGTGGCTCTGCACAAGGTGGCGGGGATTGTAAAAATGTCCCGGCACTTTTGAGAACACAGATGCGCGGACTTCGTTTGCCGTGGCGTTGCCGTGGTATAAGTATTTGTAGGGCTTTCAGCCCGTCCCGCTCTCCAAGCGTATATTCTCGTTGGTTGTTCGTTCTGCGGGAAGCGTCCGCGGGGGCAAGTCCTTTTCGCGGATTTCCCTTTCCGGTCGGGCGAGGCGGAAAAGTAATAAAAATCGGGCTTTTCTCGCGGAATGTGGTTTTAACAGTCGCTCCGTCGCATTTGGAAATGGGGAAAAAATGTATTATCTTTGTATATGGAAAAGCGGGGATACGCAGCGGATGCGTATCCCCGCTTTCGTACTATTGAATATCAGTAAGTTACGGAGACGGAAAGTGTACATGTAGGAGCGCGGGGATGTACATGTAGGAAAAACTCCAAGTAACCCCGTCGCTACAGACCCTATTTCCGTCGCTGGAGAGTGCCTTTCCGTGTCCCGAGAGTCTGGGTGGGGAAAAATAAATGCGTTGGATATGTTAAATTTTTAGGGCGGAAAATCCCGATTTCGCCTATTTTGCAGAAAAATTGCCGCAACGTTTTTGGCGGGCGTGTGCGGAACGGGGGATGATTGTCCCGCATGGTTTTTCTATTGGGGGGGATGCGGGGGGCAAGTGTTTTTGAAAGGGAAGAACGCTGTTTTCCAAGACATATTTCGCCGTTTTTTATGCTTTTGCCCTTTCAGGGCGTAGGAATGGCGGCGTGCGTCTTTCCCAGGGTGTCGCTTCGCTTGCCCTGGGCTATGTGCTGGTTGGGCTTTCAGCCCGACTTGTGGCTCGGGGGTTGCGGGATTAGGGCATGGGTGCGGGCATCGGACGTGCGTATTTTCCGTGTTGTCGCTTTGTTATGCTTTTGCCCTTTCAGGGCGCAGGATTGGCGGCGTGCGTCTTTCCCAGGGTGTCGCTTCGCTTGCCCTGGGCTATGTGCTGGTTGGGCTTTCAGCCCGACTTGTGGCTCGGGGGTTGCGGGATTAGGGCATGGGTGCGGGCATCGGACGTGCGTATTTTCCGTGTTGTCGCTTTGTTATGCTTTTGCCCTTTCAGGGCGCAGGATTGGCGGCGTGCGTCTTTCCCAGGGTGTCGCTTCGCTTGCCCTGGGCTATGTGCTGGTTGGGCTTTCAGCCCGCCTTGTGGTGCGAGGTTTGCGGGATGGGGGCATGGGTGCGGGTATTGGATGTGCGTATTTCCCGTGTTGTCGTTTTGTTATGCTTTTGCACTTTCAGGGCGCAGGATTGGCGGCGTACGTCTCTCCCAGGGTGTCGCTTCGCTTGCCCTGGACTATGTGCTGGTTGGGCTTTCAGCCCGCCTTGTGGTGCGGGGGTTGCGGGATGGGGCATGGGTGTGGGCATCGGACGTGCAAAGAAAAATCCTCCCCGCCCGTGCTGTTTGCCGGGTGGGGAGGATTGTCGTGTCGGTGTCCCCGTCTGTGGGACGGAGGGCTTACTTGCCCATAATCTTCAGCGTGCGGGTTGTGCCGTCAGCGAGCGTCACGCGCACCAGCACCGCCTGCGGGGCGGAGAGGGATGCGGCGTTGTACTCGGCTGTCTGCGCGCCGCCCACGCGGAGCGTGCCGCCTACCTGCTTGCCGTCGGCGGTGTAGAGCGAAAAGCTCTTGATGCCTTGCGGCGCGGTGAGGCGGAGCTTGCCTCCGGCGAGTTCTGCGCCGAGCGCGGAAATGGCGGAGAAGCCGTTCGTGGCGGAGCTGATGCCGGTGATGACCGGTGTCTTGTCAGCGTCAGCCACTTCGGTAATCTCATAGATGGCGGGCGTGGTGTCGCCGGTCCAGTTCACGCGCATGGCGGTGGCGGAGGGCATTGAGGTGAAGTCTACGTGCTGCACTGCGGAGGTGATGTCGCCCATCTTCTTCCAAGTGCTTCCGTCCTCGGTAGCCTCTATCGTGGCGTTGGTCGTAGTGGAGGGGTCACAGAAGAGCACGGCCTCCTTGAGGAGGTGCAGCTGCTGGAAATTGTAGACAATGCTGCCCATTGCGCTTGCGGTGCTGGTAGATGCGTCACCGTCCACGGCGCCGGAGAGGCTGTTGCCGCCGGCGTCCTCGCAGGCAAGCTGCGTGAAGGCTCCGTCACCGTTGACGATGATGTCGTAGAGGCGCAGCCACTTGGAGGTATTGGCTTGCGTGAGGTAAAGGCGCACGTACTGTGCGGTCTGGCCCTCGCCGTCGAAGTCGCAGTACTTCACTGCGTCGGAGTAGGTCACTACCTGCGGGAGCGAAAGCGTGAACGTGGTGGTCGTTCCGCCTTTCACCTTAAGGTCGGTCCACGTGCTGTTGTCCTTCGAAATCTGCACTTTGCCGGCGTTCATGTAGTCGCCGTTGGTAGTGCCGACAGCCACGCGCACTTTCTTTATCACACCCGCCTTTGAGAGCTTCACGGTGTAAGCGTCGCCGTTCTGCTGGTTGCGGTTGAGCGTTGCGAAAGTGGTGAGGTCACCGTCCTTGATGTAATCCGCGCCGTGGTTCTGCCATACGTTGCCGCTGGGAAGCGTGGCCTCGGAGATGGTGGTCTGCGCAGGTACGGAGACCTTGATGGAGGAAGCCGTAAGGCGGATGCTCATCGGGGGAGTCATGTTGTTGACCACGCCGATGTAGCGTACATATCCGTCCGGCTCTACCGTCTTTTCCGTGATGCGTGTCCAGTTTTTGCCGTCGGCGCTCATAGCCACGTAGTGGTTTGCCACGAGCGTGTCGGAGAGGGTTATCTTGCTGACGAGCGTGGGGGCTGCGAGCTGCAGTCCCACATACTCTCCGGGCTGGAGCGTGACGGGGGCTTTCATTGCCATGTATACGGAAGTGCTTCCCGAAACGGTGGCAGCCACGTCGCTGTTGTTGGAGAAGAAAGTGTTGGCCTTTTTCTCGGCGTTGCCGGCGAAATAGTCGCTCAGGGCGTTAGCCTTGAGGTAGTCTACAAACTTGATGAGGTAGCGCTCGGAGGGCTGGGAGGGGCGTACGGATACGCTGATGCTGTTGCCCATTCCCTCGAGGGCATAGGCTTTGTATTCCTCAGCCGTGGAGAGCGAGTTGGCGTCTTTCAGCGCGTCCATATAGCTCGTCCAGCGCTCTTCGGAGTCGCCCGTCTGCGCGGCGACGGCGATGAAGCGCTTCGTCACGCTGGCCATCATGCGCAGCTTGAGCAGCCACGGGGAAAGGTCCTTGTAGAGGAGATTCTCGCCCGCCACCTCAGAGTCCTTGAGCTTGGCAAGCACGTCGCAGTGCTTCATTATCTCGTCCATGAGGGCAGAGATTTTCTCCCCCTTGCCGTCCGACTTGTACTGCGTGATCATCTGGTTGAGCGCGTCGGGGTCGTTGTAGCGGAGGTAGAGCGCAAGGAACTTGTAGGAAGCCTGTGCCTCGGCGTTGCCCGGAAGCACGGCGGCATAGGAAGCCTCCCAGGAGGTCTGGTTGTTGAAGCCCTTGTTGTTCCATGCGTAGTCGGCTGCACTGAAGAGGCTCGTCTTCGCCACTTCGCCCTCCTGCATCGGGTTGCAGACGATGCCGAGGCCGTTCTGCAGCTCGGAGGGAAGCGTGGCGGAGGAGGTCACGTTGGGCAGGTCGTAGAAGTTGGAGTACATGTCCATCGTGTAGATCTGTCCGTCCGCGTTGTCGTTGCAGGGGTAGTTCCACCACCATGCGCCGATGCGCCCGAGCTCGTTCTTGAGGGTGTTGAGGTCGTTGTTGTTGGGGACGCTCCACACGCCGTAGCCCGTGGTGTAGAAGGTGATGTTGTCGGGGCATGAACTCAGTGCGGCGAAGAAACGCTTGCGCACGTCGTTGCCCGCGAAGCTGGTGCAGTATACCTGCGGCACGAAGTGGAGCGGGCGCACCGTGTCAGCGGGGGCTGCGCCGTCCGTGTTCCACTTTGCCTCAATGGCCTGCTGCAGCTGCGTGAGGTGGTTGGCGTTGCTGGCGAGGTCGGTGTCGCTGCTGGGCACGCCTACGTCGTCCACGAAGACGGCAAACTGGCGCACGCCGAGTTCGTACATCTTGGTGTACTTGCCCATGATGTCGTTCACCACGCTGGAGCTGCTGATGAAGTCAGTGCCCGGGTGGATAGCCCAGATGAAGTTGACCTTAGTCTCCTGCGAGGTCTTTGCCACGTCGCGCATCATGTCCTGCGAGAGCCAGCCGTTTTTGAGCTGCTCGTCGGTGAGCGTGGTGGGGTAGGCGTCCTTCCAGTTTTGGGAGTGGTAGGGGTCGCTCTTCGCGCCGTAGAGATAGGTGTTCATCTTGTAGCGCATCATGAAGCGCATAAGGTCTTCCTTGACGGCGGCGGAGTAGGGGTAGCCGTAGTAGCCCTCCACAAGTCCGCGGCTCTGCTGGTCGGCATAGTCGTAGAGTGTGGTGGCGCGGAGCGAGGACGTGCCGTTGTCGAGAATCTGCTCCAGTGAGGCGAGGCCGATAAAGGTGGCGTCGGTGTTCTCTCCCACGACGAGCACGCTTGCCATTCCGTTCTCCTTGAAGAGGGAGAGGACGTGGCGGTCATACTTGCCGGTCTTGGAGAAGACGTCGCGGCTCAGTCCTTTCGTGCCGAGCAGGGCGTCAGCCGTGCCGTTGGAGCCGTTGATGCCGAGGTAGATGTTGGACTCCGTAGCCGACGGCGCAGCGGCGGCGGTGACGGTGAGTCCGTGCTCGGTGAGGATTTGCTTCACGCGGTCAAGCGTGTAGGTGTCAATTCCGCTTTCCGCCACGAGCGTAACGCTCTTGGAGAAGCTCACCTCGTCCGTGCCCGCGGTTTGCTGCTGCGGGATGGGGTAGATGGTGTAGCCGCTCTGTGCGGACATCAGTGCGGGAAAGGCAAACGCGGCCAGTGCGGCCCAAAGTTCGTTCTTTCTCATAGCAAAATATTTTAGGTTTGTATCTCTCTTCTATACTTCTGGAAGCTCGGCGGAGCGGCGCTGGGTCGCAGCCTGTCCTCCGCCGGGCCGTCCTTGGCTTACGCCTGCTTGCGCAGTTGCTGCAGACTTTCGGTCAGCGCGGCGATTTTGGTCTCCGCGTCGCTCTTCTTCTTCTTCTCAAGCTCTACGACTGCGGCGGGGGCGTTGTTGACGAAACGTTCGTTGCCCAGTTTCTTCTCCACGCCTTTGAGGAAGCCCTCAAGGTGGCGCAGCTCCGCCTCGGCCTTGGCTATCTCGGCCTCCACGTCGATGAGTCCGCCGAGGGGTACGGCGTACTCCGTAGTGCCCACCATGAAGGCGGACGCGCCGTCGCTCTTCGTCTCCACGGGCTTCACGCCGTCCACGCCGGCCATCTTGCACACCACGCTGTCGAAGGCGGCGAGCGGATTGCTGCCCGTCACTTCGAGCGAAAGTGTCTCGCGGGGCGCGATGTTCTTGCTGTTGCGCACGGCACGCACGCCGCTGATTACGCTCTTCGCGCTTTCAAAGTCGGCGAGCAGCTTGTCGTCGCCCTCCACGGGTGCGGCGATGCTCTGCGCGCTTACCATGATGCTTTCGCCGTCCTTGCGCTCGGCAAGATGGTGCCAAAGCTCTTCGGTGATGAAGGGCATGAAGGGGTGCAGCAGGTGCAGGAGGTGGTCGAAGTGTCCCAGCACTGCGGCGTAGGTCTTCGCGTCCACGGGACTGCCGTAGGCGGGCTTCACAAGCTCAAGATACCAGCTGGAGAACTCGTCCCAGAAGAGGTGGTACACCTCCATAAGTGCCTCGCTCAGGCGGTACTTACCGTAAAGGTCGGCTATCTGCGCCGCGCTCTGGCGCAGTTTCGCGCCAAACCATTCCGTAGCAAGTCGCGCCGTCTCGTCCTGTGCGGCGGCGGTGTCCACCGTCCAGCCCTTCACGAGGCGGAAGGCGTTCCAAATCTTGTTGCAGAAATTGCGTCCCTGCTCGCAGAGGCTCTCGTCGAAGAGAATGTCGTTGCCGGCGGGAGCGGAGAGCATCATGCCCATGCGCACGCCGTCTGCGCCGAAGCGGTCGATGAGGTCGAGAGGATCGGGGGAGTTGCCGAGCGACTTGGACATCTTGCGTCCCAGCTTGTCGCGCACGATGCCGGTGAAGTAGACGTTGCGGAAAGGCATCTTGCCCGTGAACTCGTAGCCCGCCATAATCATGCGCGCCACCCAGAAGAAGATGATGTCCGGACCGGTCACAAGGTCGGCAGTGGGGTAGTAGTACTCAAACTCGGCGTTGTCCGGCTTCATGATGCCGCCGAAGAGCGACATGGGCCAGAGCCAGGAGGAGAACCAAGTGTCGAGCGCGTCCTCGTCCTGACGGAGGTCGGCCATCTGAAGCTCCGGGTTGCCGCTCTTCTCGCGGGCAAGGCTCAAAGCCTCTTCTTCGGTCTCTGCCACGACGAAGCCGCCGCCCGGCAGATAGTAGGCGGGGATGCGGTGACCCCACCAGAGCTGGCGCGAGATGCACCAGTCCTTTATGTTCTCCAGCCAGTGGCGGTAGGTGTTCTTGTATTTCGCCGGATGGAACTTTATTTCGTCGTTCATCACGGGCGGGAGGGCGATGTCGGCAAAGTGCTTCATCTTCAAGAACCACTGCATGGAGAGTTTCGGCTCGATGGGCACGCCCGTACGCTCCGAGCAGCCAATCTTGTTGTCGTAGTCCTCTATGCGCTCCATCACGCCGGCAGCCTCCATGTCAATGGCTATCTGGCGGCGTACGTCAAAGCGGTCCTGGCCGACGTACATGCCGGCAGCCTCGGAAAGCGTCGCGTCGTCATTGAAAATGTCGATGGCCTCGAGTCCGTATTTCTCGCCGAGCATATAGTCGTTCACGTCGTGCGCGGGGGTGACCTTGAGGCAGCCCGTGCCGAAGTCTATGTCTACGTACTCGTCTTCTATGACGGGAATCACCCTGCCCACGAGCGGCACGATGACCTTCTTTCCGCGCAGCCAGTGGTTTTTGGGGTCGTTGGGGTTGATGCACATCGCCACGTCGCCCATTATGGTCTCGGGGCGGGTGGTTGCCACCACGGCATAGCGGCCCTTGGCGTCCTGATGGATAACCTCTCCCTCTTCGCCCGTGGCTCCCGTGCCGTCGTCCTCGCTGACGTAGTACTTCATATAGTAGAGCTTGGTGTGCTCTTCCTTATATATAACCTCTTCGTCAGAGAGTGCGGTCTTTGCCTTGGGATCCCAGTTGACCATACGCACGCCGCGGTAGATGAGCCCCTTGCGGTAGAGGTCTACAAAGACGTGTATGACGCTGCGCGAGCGCTCTTCGTCCATCGTGAAAGCCGTGCGGTCCCAGTCGCAGGACGCGCCGAGGCGGCGCAGCTGCTTGAGGATGATGCCGCCGTGCTCCTCGGTCCATTCCCAGGCGTGCTTGAGAAACTCCTCGCGCGTGAGGTCGCTCTTCTTTATCCCTTTCTCGGCCAGACGGTTGACCACCTTTGCTTCGGTGGCAATGGAGGCGTGGTCGGTGCCAGGCACCCAGCAGGCGTTTTTGCCCTCCATACGCGCGTGGCGCACGAGGATGTCCTGTATGGTCTCGTTGAGCATGTGTCCCATGTGCAGCACGCCCGTCACGTTGGGGGGCGGTATCACCACGGTGTAGGGTTTCCGTTCGTCGGGCTTGGAGGCGAAGAGGCGGTGGTCTGTCCAGTACTGGTACCACTTGCCCTCAACCTCGTCGGGGGTGTAAACTTTCGCTAGTTCCATTTATTCTGTTGTACTGTATTGTCGCTGTCTGTATATATAAGGTCTGCTCCGGACTAAATGTCCGCCGTCTGCGCTTAGTGGCAAAGCATTTCGGCGGACACTTTCGCCCACTTGCCGCCTTCGGGGCGGTAGTGCAGCTGCGCGTTGTCCCAATACGTGGGCCAGCCGCCGAAGATGCCGCCGAGGAAGGTCACGCTTATGCGGTGCAGTCCCTTTTCAAGGGCGAGCTGGCGGTTGTTGCGCGAGTAGCGGGGCACGGCCTCGCCGGAGTTGTCAATGGCGAGCTTGCCGTCGATGTAGACTTGGTTGTTGTTGGAAGAGAACTCGTACACGCCCGTAGCGGGAATGTCGATGTAGCCCTCCACGCGGGCGGCATAGTCGCTCACGCCGCGCACGTCAGCCGGTACGTCGGTAAGCGTGCGCAGGGCTTCGATTTCAGCCACGACAGAGTCCTTCACTGCGGGTTCGCCCTTTATCTGCGTAGGACGGAGGAAATGTCCCTCCCATTTCGTGAGCGTCAGGCCGGGCTTCGTGTCCGTTGCCTTTGCAGCCGGAGCGTATTCGGTTTTGTCCGCGTATATAGTCCTTTCCGGGGAAAGTATGCCGCAAGGCAGCACGCAAGCGGTGCGCAGAACGGCGCTGCGGTCGAGCACAATAGGCTTGGTGTAGCGGAGCGACGAAGCCGTGGGAGGTGTGCCGTCCGTGGTGTAGACGATGGGCAGGGGGCGCGTGGTTTTCAGCGCGATTGTGTCGCTTTGCGTGAAGGCGAGGTAGTTGCAAGCCAAGCCGGGCTGCTCGGGCTGCGGGATGTGGAAATTCACCTTACGCAAGCTCAGCCTCTCTGCTGCGTCACCGTCCGCGCGGCGCTGGAAGTCGGCAAATCCGGGCTTCGACTCGGGGCGCGTCCAGGCCACCTCAGAGAGCGCGAGTGCGCGGGGGAAGAGGCGGTACTCGAGCTGCGCGGGGGTGTGGATGTACTCGCTCCAGCAGTTGGCCTGCACGCCAAGCACCATATTGTCGCGCCCGGCGGCATGTACCTCGGCGGGGACAGGGTCGTAGCCGTATACCTTTTCGAGTGTCGAATAGCCGCCGATGGCGCAGGGTTCGTTGATGGCGTCGCCCTGATAGTGGTCAAAGTAAAAGCCGTGGCTTGACGGGGTCATCAGCACATGGTGCCCGGCTTTGGCGGCCGTGATGCCGCCCTCTTCGCCGCGCCACGACATCACGATGGCCGTAGTGTCGAGGTTGCCGCCCTCCAATATTTCGTCCCAGCCAATGATGAGCTTGCCTTTCGTGCGGAGATATTTCTCCACGCGCCCTATCACGTAGCTCTGCAGCTGCGCCTCGCGGGTGTAGCCAAGCTCTTTCATGCGCTTCTGGCAGTCGGGACATTTCTTCCACTCGCCGCGCGGACACTCGTCTCCGCCGATGTGGAAGTACACCGAGGGGAAGAGCGGTGTCACCTCGTCTATCACGTCGCGCAGGAAATCAAACATCCGCTCGCTTCCCGGACACATCACCACGTCCTCTACGCCCCAGATGATGCGCGGCGTGGTCTCCTTTCCCGTGCAAGAAAGTTCGGGGTAGGCGGCTATGGCGGCAAGTTCGTGACCGGGAATCTCAAGCTCGGGCACTACTTCTATATGGCGCTCGCGGGCGTACGCCACCACCTCTTTCACCTCTTGCTGCGTGTAGTAGCCGCGGTGGGTGGAGCCGTCCCCCTCTGTGCGCTGCGAGCCCACTTGCGTCAGGCGCGGATATTTCTTTATCTCGATGCGCCAGCCTTGGTCCTCGGTAAGGTGCCAGTGGAGTCGGTTGATTTTGTAGCTTGCCAGTACGTCTATCTGCTTTTTCACCGCTTCTACGGGGAGGAAATGGCGGCACGGGTCGAGCATCACGCCGCGGTAGGTGAAGCGCGGGCTGTCCGAAACCTGCACTGCCGGGACGCTCCACGAGGAGAAGCCCTTAGCCACCGTACTCTCCACTGTCGGGGGCAACAGCTGCAAAAGCGTCTGCACCGCGTAGAAAAGGCCGTCGCCGGTGGCAGCCTTTGCCACGATGCCCTGCGGGGTCACCTCCAAGGTGTATGCCTCCGCGCCCGTCATTTTCTTGTCGACGGAAAGGAGGATGCCCGGGGCTTTCTTCGCCCCGACCTCGCGCAGTTTGGCTCCCGTCGCGGTCAGCATCTTGTTCTGGAAATAGCGCAGCACCTGTTTTGCCTCCGTCCCGTTTGCGGCGACGGTGGTTGCGGGCGTCAGGGCAAAAGTGCCCTCAGCCGCAGTGATATGGTTGGGCTGCGGAATGATGTTGAAGCCAGTCGCGTCCCCGCTCTGTGCCCAAAGGCCGGCGGAAAGCGCGAATGCGGAAAGTAGTAGCGTAGTCCTGCGCATGGTGGTAGGGTGGTGTATGCTTTGTTTTGTACAAACAAGCGGAACGGATGTTGTCTTGTCCGCGCCGCCGTGTTATTTCCTTATGTCAAACAGATAGGTGAGTTTCACGACAATCGTGCCGTTGTTGGAACGGCCGAAGGTGTCTTTCTTTGCATTGTTGAAGATGTCGGAGAGTCCGTAGTAGTAACGCCCCTCCAAGAGGAAGTGGCCTGCGGCGGTGCTTAGCTCCATGCCGAGTCCCGCGGTGATGCCGTAGTCAAACTTGCGCTGCACGGCGAGGGCGTATTGGCCGTATGTGCCGCTCGGGCGGTCGGGTACTCCCTCTTCGTTGAGCGTGAACGTGCTTTGGTGCGTCTTCTCCCCGAGACACCAGCCAACCTGCGGTCCGGCAAGGAAGTAGCCCATCAGTCCCCGGTGCTCGCGTCCCCAGCCAAGACGGGCAAGCAAGGGCAGCTGCAAGTAGTATATGTCGCGACTGTATGTGTCGGGCAAGGGTTCGCTCTGCGCGTTCAGCACATTCTCGCGCCAGCCCAGCTCGCTGAGGTTAAGTTCAATCTGCAGGGCGCAGTACGCGCTGAAATATTTTTCGCTCGTAAAGCGAGCCGCCAAGCCGACCGTAGGACCCATGTGCATCTTCTGCTTCACGGTAGGGTCGAAGCCTACAGAGTTGAGCATCAGTCCGCCGCCCGCGCCGATGGCTATGGTGCGCCGGCTTTCGCCCACCTGCGCCGTGACCGCGAACGGAAGGAGCAAGAGCAAGGCTGTCAAGGCTGCTCTGCGCAGTGCCTTGTTGGCTTTCTTGGCTGGACGGGACAAGGTAGGGGTCATTGCGCGGAAAGTTTGACTATGCTCATGTCGGGCTTGAAGTGGACGAGCCACATGCTGCGGCTGACATACCCGCCAGTGGGCGCGGCTTTTACGAAGCCTATGTTGCTTTGCAGCACCTTTGAGGCGTTGGCGGAGGAATACTGCGTGCTGAACCCATGCCCGTACTGCATCATTCCGCCGAGCATTGAGACCGCGAGGTCGTAGCCAAGCGGAGCCATACGCGGCTCGCTTTCGAGCAGACCGCTGCCAAACCATTTCTGGTAGCTCTCGGTAAAACTCCGGGCTGCCGTCGTGAACGGGTAGAAGTAGGTGGGAGCAAGTATGTAGGTGTCTGCCTCGTGCACTTTCTTTTTGAGCGAGCCGGCAGCGAGGGGAAGCCAGTCGCTGGGAGCGACAAGCGATATCTCAGCATCGGGGAGCAAACTGCGCAGCTCGCGCACCCGCGCCATTGCGCCCTCTGCCGCGCTTGCTGTAGCAGCATCCGAAACCACCACAATGCGCCCTTTTGCTTTCGCGCCAAGGTTGAGCTTCAATGTTTCAGCAGAAGTGGAGGCGGCAAGGCGTATCACGCTGTATTTCGCAGCGGTAAGCCGGTCGGTGAGCATCGTGTTGAATGCGCTGCGCTCCGATCCGCCGGACTGCAGGATGACTACGCGGCAGTCTTTCTTGAACGAGGCGAGGAAAAGGTCGCACTCAAGCGGCATTTCCATTGCGGCGGGTGTGTTGAGCAAATATAGCTCGGGGCGTGTCTCTACTTGCCGCACCTTGGAAGAGAAGGGTATCACGACCTTTGTCGCCACAGACGAAACGGAGGATATATCTGCGAAGTGACCGGGGTAGACACCGCCGATGATTACATCGGGCTTCGTCTCCATTACTTTCAGCATAAGCTGCGCCGCGCTGGCGTCAGGCCCAGGTTCGGCGAAGGCGTTGAGGTACACGTTAAGTCCCTCGTCTTTCAGCCGTTCCACACCCATCAGCAGTCCGCGGTAAAACTCCACGCTGCGCACGTTTTCCACGCCGTCTCCCTTGAACGGGAGTATCACTGCCACGTGGATGTCTTTAAGGCCTCTTGCCTTTGCCAGTTCGGCTGCATCGGGAATGAGCAGCACCGTGCCTTTTTTCAGTTTGTATCCCTCGGCTTTCATCTCGGGATTGGCTTCGCAGAGCTGCTCCACGGTCAAGCCGAACGATTTTGCAACGCCGTACGCCGTGTCTTTGCGTTTCACCTTGTACTGCGTGTATTTCGGCTTCTTCTCTGCGGGGGTGACTGCCTCTTTCTTGTATGTCGTAGCATTTGCTGCAGAGAGAGTTGCTGTTTTTTCTTCTTTCTTTCCTGCAACATTCGTCGCCGCAGCCCCACTTGCTTTCTTCGGCACTACTATCGTCTGCCCGCTTTGTATATTTCCGGCTTGAAGTCCCTTGTTGGCGGCTACAAGCTGGTCCACGGTCACGCCATAGTTGTGCGCAATGCGGTATAGCGTCTCGCCCGGCTGTACGGTATGCTGTACGGACGCGCCGCCCGCACTCTGCCCGTCTGCTGCGAAAGCGCAGAAAAAGCATAGCAAAAGAACGAAATACATTCGCATTGTCCGCATATAGTGAAGTCGGTTTGGTGAAAACAACTGAGGCGGTCTCTGAAAAAGGCTTTCCCGGAAGCCCGCTTGCAGTCAATCATAGGCAAAATTACACAAAACGCCTTGCTTTCGGGCTATTTGCCGCGCGGGAAATGCGTACACGCGCGTGCTGGCCGCATTTTGGAAAAAGAAAAAGCGCGGAGATTGCATGCAGAAAGCACCTCCGCGCCGACTTTATGTATCACATTAAATATAAAATGCTATATGCTGAATGTCAGTACGGTGCATACATACGCGAGTCGTCAGAACGTGACATTCAGACCTAAGCTGAGAAGCTCGTTGAACTGGAAAAAGGACACGCTCGTATCCTTCCTGTTCACGCTGTCGTCAAAGCGCGGATAGAGGAAAAGGCGGGCGGAAAGGTACTTGGTAAAGGAGAGGTCGAACGTGTTTTCCCATTCCACCTGCGTCTTGTGGTAGTCGGTGAAGAAGTAGAGGCGCGATGTCCACGACACGTTGCGGATGATTTCCCACTTGTAGTTGATCGTGATGTTAGAACCGTATTCGACCTTTGTGTGTTTTCCCTCTTCCAGCCCGAAAGACGTGATGAGCGCGTCGCGGCTTACGTGCTTCAGCTTCAACGCCAGCGGGGAGAGTGTCGCGCTTGCTTTGAAGCGCTTGAGCGTCAGCTGATAGTCCATACCCAGGGATAGGAGCGACTCAAACGGGGAAAAGAAGTCGGAATATATCTTCGTGTCGTTGGACTTGTATCCTTTGTAAAACTGCGTCCAGCTCTGCAGCATGGCCGTATAATACCAGTTCTTCGCAGCCCGCAAGCCGAGTTTGTTGGTCAGGCGCAGGAGGTCGGAGTTTGTTTTGTACTTGTGTTCTTCGTCATTCTGCGATGTCTGGAAACCGAGTTTCATCTCCAGCTTGTTATCAAAGGTGAGCCGTTTCTGGTTGTTGTAGTTTGCCTCCATAGTGGTGGAGGCGAGTAGAGCCAGGTTGCTCTCTCCGCCCTTATACCAGTTTTCCGACACATGGCTTTGCGTGAACTGGAGCGAGAAGCCGGCCTTGAACGTCCAGAAATTGGGGCGCCGCACCACCGGACCTATCTCCGTATCGCCAAACAAGTCAAGCACGGGCGCGGAAGCACCGCCCGCCGGCTTATGCTCCACGTCTGCAATGGGAAGTTCCTCGTGGCGCAGGCGGCGGAGATCTTTCTCCACGTCTAAAGTACCGCGCTGCGCCTCCTCGTGGCAAATCAGCCAAGGCTGTGTGGTGTAAATGTCGCAAAGAGCCGCCGCTCCTGCCGCCGCCACTTCGCGGGCGTGCGCCGAAACGCCTTTCGCGCCCGCAATATCTGAGTTTTGCCCGTCAAGCAGGAAAACGCCGTCAAGCGCCGAGGCGTAGAAAGACGGACTGCCGAAAAGCTGAGCGTAATAGGGATTGCTCAAAGTGTCGGCGCGGTTGTACTCCCACGCCGAAAAGGACGACCGAAGAGAGTCCAGCGCGTGGAGATATTTCGCCTCCACGCTTTTTGCATGCGTCTGTTTTGCAGCCGCGCGTCCGCCGGTCTTTTGCGCGGAAAGCGGGTAGGGCAGGGCAGCAGCCAAAGCCACGCCAATATATATAAGGCATGTATTATATATAAGGCGTGTTCTGTTGCCTGAGTATTTCCGTATTCCCATTCTCCGTTTCGTTTGGGTTTAAAGCCCGCGTATGTCCGTGCAGACCGGCGGCAAAGTTAGGCAAAGGGGGAAAAATGTTTGCCCGAGAGCGACAAATTCTTCTTCCCCATTCTCCCCATTACCCCCCAAACGACTTTCCGCATTTGCTCTTGAGCTACTTCTGGGTAATAGGCACGGATGCCTTCGATACGCTCTACATCGGCTGCGAGAAGTTCCCCCAGCACGGTTTATACCCAATAAGTGTGGGCGGTGTGAGATAAGCTGCATCAAAAGTTTCATATATTAGAAACTTTGTTTTCCTTTGTATCCACAACATAATGTTATGGAACCAAACAAGTTCAACATAGTTTTAACCGAGGGTGCGCAGACTTTTTTGGAGTCTCTG
>CAVJPT010000014.1:0-61265 GCA_963651485.1 Alloprevotella sp.
TAGAGCACCTGACTGTTAATCAGGGGGTCGTTGGTTCAAGCCCATCCTGAAGCGCGCAATACTTTTACAAAGTTCGGTCTAAGGCGTTTGCATAGAGTTTTTCTTATGCAGACGCTTTTATCGTTTTGGCGGGGCAGGGAAAAAACCTCTGTCCCGGACGGGCGGACGGACGGAAACGGCGAATGACATTTATGAAAAAGAGATTTCTACCCCTTCTGCTGCTTGGCGCGGCGGCAGCTGCGCAGGCGCAGAACACAGTGTGGTTTGACAAGCCCACTTCCCTCGCGGGGCGGTCCTGCTGGTACGGCGGCCATCCCGAGAGGTATGCCGACGGGCGCAAGCCGGTGAGTGCCGGCGAGGGCGCGGTCAATGCCGACCGCGAGTGGGAGTATGCTTCTCTCCCCTTGGGCAATGGCAGCATCGGCTGCAACGTGATGGGTTCCGTCTCCACCGAGCGCTACACGCTCAACGAGAAGACCCTTTGGCGCGGAGGCCCGGGCACGGCGAAGGGGGCTGCGGACTACTGGCGGCAAAACCGCGACTGCTCCGCCGCCTTGGGCGAGATACGCAAGGCTTTTGCCGAGGGGGACGGTGAACGCGCGGCGCGGCTCACGATGGAAAACTTCCACAGCGACGTGCCTTACGAGACAAGCGGAGAGCCGCAGGGCCGCTTCGGCTCGTACACCACGATGGGCGAACTGTGCGTAGAGACCGGCGTGGCGGACGGCGGCATAAGCGGCTACCGCCGCGAGCTTTCGGTGGACTCCGCCTTTGCCCGCGTGAGCTTCGTCGCGGCGGACGGCACGCGGCACGAGCGCAGCACGTTTGTCTCCTATCCCGCCAACGTGATGGTGACGCGCTTCGCAAGCAGCAAGCCGCAGCGGCTCGCGATAGCCTATACCCCGAGCCCTGTCGGCGAGGGGACGTTTGCCCCGGACGGCGCGGGCGGAATGGTGTACACGGGGCGGCTTGACAACAACCGTATGCGCTACACCGTACGCGTGCGGGTGCTTTCGCGCGGCGGCAACGTGCGCTACGAGGACGGCAAACTTGTAGCGGACGGCTCGGAGGAAGTGACCGTCCTCCTTACGGCCGACACCGACTACAAGCCCAACTATTCGCCCGACTTTACGGACAGCCTTGCCTACGTGGGCGTGGACCCGGTGAAGAGCACGGCTGCGTGGATGGCGCGCGCGGCGAAAAAGGGCTATGAAAAGCTCTTTGCCGAGCATTACAAGGACTATGCCGCGCTTTACGGCAGGGTGAGCTTCAAGCTCGACGGGGAAAGCTCCGCGCTGCCCACGCCGAAGCGTCTCGCCGCCTACCGCGCAGGGGCAAAGGATGCGGGACTGGAGACGCTCTATTACCAGTACGGGCGCTACCTGCTTATCGCCTCCTCGCGTCCCGGCAACCTGCCCGCCAACTTGCAGGGGATGTGGCACAACAATGTAGACGGACCTTGGCGCGTAGACTATCACAACAACATCAACCTGCAGATGAACTACTGGCCCGCCCTGTGCACCAACCTCGCAGAGTGCGCGGAGCCGCTCGCAGACTTCATCCGTCTTCTCGAAAAGCCCGGAGAGCGCACGGCGCGTGCCTACTGGGGCGCGCGGGGCTGGGCTGCCGGCATTTCGGCAAACATCTTCGGCTTCACCGGTCCGCTGGAAAGCATGGACATGTCCTGGAACTACAACCCCGTAGCTGCTTCCTGGCTCGCCACGCACCTTTGGGACTATTACGACTACACGCGCGACCGCAAGTTTCTGCGCGAAACGGCTTACCCGCTTATGCGGGGCTGCGCCCTCTTCTGCGAGGATTTCCTCTGGCGCAAGGCAGACGGCACGCTCACTGCCGCGCCCTCCACGTCTCCCGAGCACGGGCCGATAGACGAAGGCACGACTTTCACGCACGCCGTAGTGCGCGAGATACTGCTTGACTGCATTGCCGCCGCGCGGGAGCTTGGCGTAGACACCGACGCCGCCGCGCGGTGGGAGGCGGTGCTGCGCGACCTTCCCCCCTACAAGGTGGGGCGGTACGGCCAGCTCTTGGAGTGGAGCAAGGACATAGACGACCCCGCCGACCAGCACCGGCACGTCAACCATCTCTACGGGCTGCACCCGGGCCATACCATTTCCCCGCTCACCACGCCCGCCCTTGCTGAGGCTTGCCGCGTGGTGCTTACTCACCGGGGTGACGGAGCGACGGGATGGAGCATGGGCTGGAAGCTCAACCAATGGGCGCGCCTGCACGACGGAAACCATTCGTACATACTCTACGGCAATCTCTTGAAAAACGGAACGGCGGACAATCTTTGGGACATACACCCGCCTTTCCAGATAGACGGAAACTTTGGCGGCACGGCGGGCGTGACGGAGATGCTCTTGCAGAGCCACGCCGGCTGCATAGACCTTCTTCCGGCCTTGCCCGACGCCTGGGGGGCGGGCAGCGTGTCGGGGCTTTGCGCCCGCGGCAATTTCGGCGTGGACATCGTTTGGAGCGGCGGCAAGCTCGCTTCTGCGCGCATCGTCTCGCGCTCGGGCGTCTACTGCAAGGTTCGCTACGGCACGCAGACGCTCAATTTCCCCACGCGCAAGGGACATTCGTACATCGTTTCCGTAAGGGGAGGAGAACTTTCCTTGGAGGAGGCGAAATAATCATAGCGGGCTGTATTCTGCCACTGCGGGACAGCGTTGCTTAATCAGGTCATAAGAAGAACGGGAGCGTGCCAGACGAGGCACGCTCCCGTTGTTTCTTGTTTCCAAAAGCCGTTTCGTACGAGATAGGCAAAGGCCTTGGGGCGGCGGGGTCTGTCACTCTCCCCAGTTGCCCCGGTCGAGGTTGCGGTAGCCTATTGCCTCGGCTATGTGAGGGCGGCGGATTTCCGCCGAGCCGTCAAGGTCGGCGATGGTGCGTGCTACGCGCAGGATGCGGTCGTAGGCGCGGGCGGAGAGGTCAAGCCGCTTCATGGCTTGCGTGAGCGTGCGTGCGCACTCTTCGTCTAAGCGTGCGTGTGCTTCAAGCAAGGGACGCGACATTTGCGCGTTGCAGTGTACGCCTTTGTGGTCTTTGTAGCGCTCTGTCTGTATGGCTCGCGCGGCCATCACCCGCTCGCGTATCACCGCGCTCGGCTCGCCCGCCGGGGCGTTGGCGAGGTCGTCCACGGAGACCGGCGTCACCTCTATCTGTATGTCTATCCGGTCAAGCAGAGGCCCGCTTATTTTGCCCATGTAGTTTTGTATTTGCCACGGCGTGCATTTGCACTTGTGCGTGGGATGGTTGTAGTATCCGCACGGACAGGGGTTCATGGACGCGACAAGCATGAACGAACACGGCAAAGTAGCCGTGTATTTGGCGCGGGATATGGTGATTTCCCTGTCTTCGAGGGGCTGGCGCAGGGTCTCCAAGGCGGTGCGGCTGAACTCGGGCAGCTCGTCGAGGAAGAGTATGCCGTTGTGGGCAAGGCTTATCTCTCCCGGCTTGCACTGCGTGCCTCCGCCGATGAGCGCCACGTCGCTGATGGTGTGGTGCGGGGAGCGGAAGGGGCGTTGCGCCACAAGGGAAGTCTGCGCCCCGAGCTTGCCGGCTACGGAGTGTATCTGCGTCGTCTCGAGGCTCTCTGCCATGGTGAGCTGGGGCAGGATGGAGGGCAGGCGCTTCGCCATCATGCTCTTGCCGCAGCCGGGCGAGCCGACAAGCAGTATGTTGTGGCCGCCCGCCGCCGCCACTTCAAACGCCCTTTTTACGCTTTCCTGCCCTTTCACGTCGGCGAAGTCGAGCGCGGAGCTTGCCTGTGCGGCGTAGAATTCCCTGCGCGTGTCTATCTCCGTCGGGCGCAGCGCGTCCTCGTCCCCGCGCAGGAAAGCCACCACCTGACGCAGGTTTTCCGCGCCGTATACTTTCAGCCGGTTGACCACTGCGGCTTCGCGCACGTTGGCTTTCGGCACAATCAGTCCCTCAAAGCCCATCGCCCGTGCCTGTATGGAGATGGAGAGCGCGCCTTTCACGGGGCGCAGCGAGCCGTCCAGACCCAGCTCGCCTACGAAGACGTAGCGCTCGAGCTGTTCGGGCGGCACTTCGCGGCAAGCCGCGAGCATGCCTATGGCGAGCGGAAGGTCGTAGCCCGAGCCTTCCTTGCGCACGTCGGCGGGGGCGAAGTTGATGGTGTACTTCATGCGCGGCGGAAGGCGGAACTGGCTGTTTTGAAACGCGCCGTCCACGCGCATGCGGCTTTCGCGCACGGCGTTGTCGGGCAGTCCCACCATCAGGAACGTGGGTGTGTCCTCCGACGGAGCCATGGGGCGCATGTTCACTTCAAGGAATACGGGCATCGCCTTTAAGCCGTTGACGGCGGAGGTGTTTACTTTTACGAGCATTGTCTGTGCGGGAATTTTCGGAAAAGAGGGTTGTATTTTCTTTCTCCTTATTTTGCGGGAATGTCGGCAAGGGCGGTGATGTCCCTTCGCTCTATGACTCCCCGGGCGTCTACGGCGATGACGGAGGGCACGTAGCGCAGTCCCGTCTTTTGGGCAAGCGGGGTGGCGAAAGCCTTTCCGTCGCACGTCACGGCGGCTTCTATCCTGTTGGCGTCCAGGCAGCGTTGCAGCTGCTCCGTACCCGGGTCGAGCGAAACGGCGAGCAGGCGGCTGTCTCCGTGCTTCCCCTCGCGGATGTCCTTGTCAAGGGTGCGCAGCAGCTGGATGCTTTCGCCGCTCCATGAGGCGCAGAACACCACGTACAGGCGGTGTCCGAGGTAGGTGGCGTTGGTGACTGTGCTGCCGTCAAGCGTTTTGGCGGAAAAGGCGGGCAAGCGGTCGCCCGTGCCGCAGAGCAGACGCTCGTGCAGACGGCTGTAGAGCCGCGTAACGGCGGGGTTGGACGGCTGTGCCTTGTGGAGAGCCTCGAGCAAGTGGCGGGCGGTGCGGGCGTCTGTGGTGGCGGGGGTCTCGAAATACTTTTTGAAGACCGCCACGGCGGCAAGCGTGCCGGGATGGTCGCGCACGAGCTGCGCCGCAGCCAGACGCTGGTTTGTAGCGGGTGCGGCGTTGTTGGCAGTGCGGAAGTCGGAGAGCAGCCGGTTTTCCTCTGTGCCGCTCACCTCGGCTACGCCGATGTGCGATGCTTCGCCGCGCATGCGCACGGTCTTGCCCGGCTCGAGCACAAGGTAGGTCTGTGTGAAGTTGGGGTAAAGCAGCGTGACGAGCGCGGGCTGTGTGGCGTCGCGCTCGTAAGTAAAGCGTCCGTCCTCTATGTGTACGGTGTCCACTCTCCCGTCCGCTGCGTCTTCGCTGTAGACGTAGATGTCGGCCTGTGAGATGCCGTCTATTCTTCCCTCGAGCCTTGCCTTTCCCTTTCCCGGACCGCAGGCGGCGGCGAGCAGGGCGGCAAGGGATAGGTGCAGGAATAGGGAAAACGTAATGCGGATGGGGTGGAATGCGTGCGCTTTCATGGGTTTCGGAAAACTTTCCTCTGTGTCGGGTGGAAACAAAAAGGGAGAATGCGTCCCGCCCGGTGTCAGTGTTCGGGGCGGGCGCATTCTCTCCGTCTATGGCTGGCGGCCCGTGCGGGCGGCGGTCACTTTACGAGGTTTAGGAAGTCGGTGTCGTTGAAGAGCGAGACAAACTCCAGGTCCTTAGAGGCGTAGTCTTTAAGCGTGCTGTCTTTGGAGATGGCTGCTTTCAGGCTTGCCAGCGCG
This sequence comes from Alloprevotella sp., assembly GCA_963651485.1. GTDB lineage: Bacteria > Bacteroidota > Bacteroidia > Bacteroidales > Bacteroidaceae > Alloprevotella. The sequence goes on from CAVJPT010000014.1 coordinate 5,696, forward strand.
TCTTTGCTGCGGCTTGTGCGTGCGGCGAGTACGGCTTTCAGATAGTCAGTGTAGGCATCGGGCAGAGCCACGCCGTCAAGGCTCTTGGCGGCAGAGGCGTAGTCCTTGCTGAGAATTTGCGCCAGCGCGGCGGAGTTGGTGCTGGTGCCTTTCAGGCTCTGGGCTGCCTGTGCGTAGTTGCCTGCAGCTACTTGCAGGTTGCCGAGCACTTCGTTGTAGTTTTTGGCTGCTGTGGCCTGGGAGAGGTAGTTCTGCGCTGCTGACGCATCCCCTTCGGTGAGAGCAAGGAGGGCGAGGTTGGCGTTGACCTCGGGCGCGTCGCTCTTCTTGGACGCAGCCTTTTCAAGCTGCTGCTTTGCTGTCTGCATGTCGCCTTTCGCGAAAGCGAGGGTGGCGAGGTTGTTGAAAGCGCGGTAGTCGGAGGGGTTCTGCTTTGCCGCCGTGGCGTAGATGTCCTTCTGTTCGGCGGAATTTTCGGTCAGTGTGGCGGCGTAGAGAAGCTCTTCTACGGAGAGCTTTGTGGGGTCTGCCTTGTACTGCTCCTGTATTTCGTCGTCGCTGCGTCCTATGAGGTTATAGTTGATGGTAAGACGTGCGCGGCGCAGCTCGGGGAGGATTTCGTCAGCCAGTTCTCCGAAGCCCTTGGAAAGGTTGCGTATCTGCGTCTCGCGCTCTTCGGGGTCCTGATACATGGAAAGCACGCGGAGTATCACGTCTTTGTCCTGCATGTTGGAAGCCTGCACCAGCTCCTGGAAGCCTTCCCAGTCCTGCGCCGTGTAACGGGTGTCGACGTCGGTGCTGAGGTTGAGGCTCTTCAGCTGCTTTCCTACGTACTGCGAAGACGACTTTTCGCGCTGCTCGGCAAGAGTCTTGTTGAGCTTCAGCCCGCCGTCCGGGGAGGCGTAAGCCGCTACCTCGATGTTGTCAAGCATCAGGCCTTTCTGGTCGGCTTTGATGTCGCGCAGGGTCTGTACGAAGTCCTGCACGGAGGTGCTTTTCAGCTCGCTGTTGCGGATGTTGGCCTGCTGTATGAGGTACTTTATCTGCGCTTTCTTCGTTTGCTTTACGGCGTACTGGAAGGCGTCTTCGCCCAGGGCCGTGTTGGCTGAAGCGGCGGTCTTGGAGATGAGCGCGGAGGTGGCGAGTACGCCGTCAGCCACTTTGACCTCGGGCACTTTCACCTCTTTCTTGCCCACGCGGGCGGCAAACTTCAGGTAGAGTTCGCTGCGCTCCATGGCGGGCGTGTAGGCGAAGGTGTTCTTCATCGTGTAGCTTCCGCCGAGCTTGTAGCTTATCTCCTGGTCGTTGCCCTGCACTTTCTCCCCCTGGAAAGTGGCGCTCTTGCCGGTCTCCGTAGCGGTGGCGGAGCGCAGCTCGGGCGTGACGGTCACTACCGCCTTTTTCTTCATGTATTTCTCGGGGAATGTGCCGTTGATGGTTACGGGCACTTTTCCGCCGACTGCCTCGAGGGGCGAGGGGGTCACGGTGAAATTGTCAGCGGACAGGTCTCCCAGCTTTCCGCAGGAGGAGAGGAGCAGCGTGCCCGCCGCCAGCGTCAGATAGATGTTGCTTCGCATATAAGTCTTATGGTTTTTGTTCTTGCACAAAAGTTTTTCGTGGCGGCAAAGGTAGGAAAAGCGGCGGCTTTGCCGCTCCGCAGGGCGCGTCTTTTCAGCTTAAATAACTGAAACTTGCCGTTTTGTGCGTTTTTTAACTTGCCGCTGCGCCGTGCCTTAGGCTTTTTCGCCCAGACGGCGGCACAGCTTTCCGCCGAGCAGGCAGTAAAGGCCGAGGAGCATAAAGGGTATGCTGAGCAGCTGCCCTTGGTCGAGGCCGATGAGCGACACCATTTCCTGCTCCCACGGCTCTTGCACCTCTTTGCAGAACTCCACCAGGAGGCGGAAGGTAAAGATGCTTGTGAGGCAGTAGCCGAAATAGAAGCCCGTGCCGACCTTTTTCGGCCATCGGCGGTAGAGCAGCAGACCGATGAGGAAAAACGCCATATAGGCCGCCGCTTCGTATAGCTGCGCGGGGTGGCGCGGCAGCGTGTCGCCAAGGCGTGTGAAGACGAAGCCGTAGTCCGTGCCGGTGAACTTGCCGACAATTTCGGAGTTCATCAGGTTGCCGAGGCGTATGAAGCACGCTGCGACGGGCGTGGCTATGGCTATGTTGTCCAGCACGCGCATGAGATTGACTTTCGTGCGGCGCACGTAGAGCCAGAGTGCGGCCATAAGCCCCAGCGTGCCTCCGTGCGAGGCCAGACCGGCGTATCCCGTGAAATGCCACGAGCCGTCTGCGGCGCGGCGGGCGGGCAAAACCATCTCCAGCGGGTGGGCGAGGAAGTACTGCGGCTCGTAGAAGAGGCAGTGCCCGAGCCGCGCGCCGGCGAGTATGCCCACGAAGCAGTAGAGGAAGAGCGGGTCGAACTTTTCCTGCGGTATGCCCTGGCGGCGGTAGAGGCGGTAGACCACCACGTAGGCAAACGCCAGCGCGAGGCACCAGCATATGCCGTACCAGCGCACGTCAAAGGCGCCGAGCGAAAATGCCGTCACCGAAGGGTTCCAGTATATCATGGCGAAAGGGGTAGGGGATGTGTCTTTTTAAACGTTGAAGCGGAAGTGCATGATGTCGCCGTCCTGCACCTCGTACTCCTTGCCTTCGACGTGCAGCAGCCCGGCCTCGCGCACGGCGCTCTCAGAGCCGAGGCGTATGTAGTCGGCGTATTTTATCACCTCGGCGCGGATGAAGCCCTTCTCAAAGTCGGTGTGTATCACGCCGGCGCACTGCGGCGCTTTCCAGCCTTTGCGGTAGGTCCAGGCCTTTACTTCCATCTCGCCCGCCGTGATGAACGTCTCGAGGTCAAGCATCTTGTAAGCGGCCTTTACGAGGCGGTTGCAGCCGCTCTCTTCCAGTCCCACGTCCTGCAGAAACATCTGGCGCTCCTCGTAGGTCTCGAGCTCGGCGATGTCGGCCTCGGTCTGCGCGGCCAGCACCAGCACCTCTGCGCCCTCTGCGGCGACGACCTGGCGCACTTCGTCTACATAGTGGTTGCCCGTAGCGGCGGAAGCCTCGTCCACGTTGCACACGTAGAGTACGGGCTTGGAGGTGAGCAGGAAGAGGTTGCGGGCTGCGGCCTGCTCTTCCTTGGTGTCAAACTGCACGCTGCGCGCGCTCTTGCCCTTCAGCAGCGCTTCGCGGTAGGCTTGCAGCACTTCGTACTCCGTCTTCGCGCCTTTGTCGCCGCCCACTTGGGCTATCTTCTCCACGCGCTTCATGCGGTTTTCTACCGTCTCGAGGTCTTTCAGCTGCAGCTCCGTGTCGATAATCTCTTTGTCGCGCACGGGGTCAACGCTTCCGTCGACGTGCACCACGTTGCCGTCGTCAAAGCAGCGCAGCACGTGTATGATGGCGTCGGTCTCGCGGATGTTGCCGAGGAACTGGTTGCCGAGGCCCTCGCCTTTCGACGCGCCTTTTACCAGTCCGGCGATGTCGACAATCTCTACCGTGGTGGGGACGATGCGCCCGGGGTGGACAAGCTCGGCGAGCTTCGACAGGCGCTCGTCGGGAACCGTGATTACGCCCACGTTGGGCTCTATGGTGCAGAAGGGGAAATTGGCAGACTGCGCCTTTGCGTTGCTAAGGCAGTTGAAAAGTGTGGACTTTCCCACGTTGGGCAGGCCCACGATGCCGCATTGTAAGCTCATGTGTTTGTTGTTCTCTGTTTTTCAGTCGGCAAAGATACCATTTCGGCGCGAAATGCGGGCGGCGCGCCTGCTGCATGATTTGCCGCGCCCCGTGCCTGCCGTTTTGCAGACGCGGGCTGCGACGTGCGCAAGGCTCGCCTTTGCCGACGGATGGGATGGGTTTTGAAGGAAAACGGTCTTCGGGATGGGGACTTGCAGCCCCGGAAAAATCATTGCGGATTTCAGTCGGAAAAGAGGAAATATAGGACACTTTTCCCCGCCGGGCGGAGGGTGCATTTTTATGAAAGATTAACTATATACCGTAGCCCCGCAGATGCCGCAAGGCACTCCGGAGCGACTAAGACCGGCCCCGTAGCGACGGGAATAGGGGCAGTAACGACGGGATGTACATCCCCGCGCTACTGCATGTACACTTTTTGACTGCGTAAGTGGCTGATTTCCAACAACAGCAAAGCGGGGATGCGCACTGTATGCGTATCCCCGCTTTTCCTACCACAAAGATAATACATTTTCGCCCCGTTTCCAAATCCGCATTAACGTTCGTTATACTTTCGGAAAGGGAAAAATAGGACACTTTTTGGGGGCATGCGCGTGCCTCGCCTGCGGTTTCCGCCCCCTTATTTCAGCGCTTCGGCAAGCTCGGCGGCGGCCACGGTGCGCTGCTCGCCGGTCTCCATGTTTTTCAAGGAAACCGTGCCCTGCTCCATTTCCGTTTCGCCCACAAGGGCTACGAAGGGGACGTTGTGCGCGTTGGCGTACGCCATCTGCTTCTTCATCTTCACGCTGTCGGGATAGACCTCGGCTGCGATGCCCGCCTTGCGCACGTCAGCGGCAAGGCGCAGGCAGCGGGCGGCTTCTTTCTCGCCGAAATTGCAGAAGAGCACGCGCACGCCCGAAGCGGTGCCGGTGGGGTAGAGGCCGAGCTGCTCGAGCACGTCGTAAATGCGGTCGGCTCCGAAGGATATGCCTACGCCGCTGAGCCCCGGCATGCCGAAGATGCCCGTAAGGTTGTCATAGCGTCCGCCGCCCGTGATTGACCCTATCTGCACGTCGAGGGCTTTCACCTCGAAGATGCAGCCCGTGTAGTAGTTGAGTCCGCGGGCGAGCGTAAGGTCGAGGTCGAGCGCGTTGTGGAGTCCGCTCTCCTCAAGGGCGGACAGCACGAAAGCCACCTCGTCCAGTCCCTTCTGCCCCGTTTCGCTTCCGGCGAGAGCCTCGCGCATGGTGGCGAGCTTCTCGGCGTTGGTGCCGCTGAGCGACACGACGGGTTGCAGGCGCTCTACCGCCTCGGGGCTGAGGCCGGAGGCAAGCAGCTCTTCGTTGACCTTGTCAAGGCCTATCTTGTCGAGCTTGTCGATGGCGACGGTTATGTCGACAATCTTGTCCGCCGCGCCAATCACCTCGGCTATTCCGGAGAGTATCTTGCGGTTGTTTATCTTTATGGCAACCCTGATGCCGAAGCGCGTGAACACCTCGTCGACAATCTGCATAAGCTCTACCTCGTTGAGCAGAGAGTCGGAGCCCACCACGTCCGCGTCACACTGGTAGAACTCGCGGTAGCGGCCTTTCTGCGGGCGGTCGGCGCGCCACACGGGCTGTATCTGGTAGCGCTTGAAAGGCATCTGCAGCTCCTCGCGGTGCTGCACCACGTAGCGGGCGAAAGGCACGGTGAGGTCGTAGCGCAGGCCTTTCTCGCAGAGGCGGGAGGCAAGCTGCGGGGACGTCTTTTCCGCGTACTCGTCAGCGGAGACGGCGGACTTGAACTCGCCCGAGTTGAGTATCTTGAAAAGGAGCTTGTCGCCCTCCTCGCCGTATTTCCCCATCAGGGTAGAGAGGTTCTCCATCGCGGGAGTCTCTATCTGGCGGAAGCCGTAGAGGGAGTAGACGGAGCGGATGGTGTCGAATATGTAGTTGCGCCGCGCCATCTCGACGGGGCCGAAGTCGCGCGTGCCTTTGGGTATTCCGGGTTTCTGTGCCATATATGTGTTGTGTTTTTCCTTGTATCTTACTGCATTTCCTTGACGAGGTAGACGTACGTGGGAAGGTGGTCGGAGTAGCCGTTGAGCCATACGCCGCCCGCATGCGTGCGGAGGGGCGAGCCCTTGTACTTGCCCTCCTGCTGGAAGAGGTAGTCGCGCATGAATATCTCGTGCTTGTAGAATTTCAGTGTGCTGCGGTCCGCGCCGAGAAGGTTGCCCGACACTACGATCTGGTCAAAGAGGTTCCACTTGCCGTTGTACAGCAGCGTGCCCTGCCCCACCTTGTAGAGCGTGTCATACCAGGGGTTGAAAAGGTCCGTAGGCTTCTTCGCGTCCTTCTGGCGCGACACGCAGCCGAGGCTTTCGGTCATGCTCTTGTTGCCGGGGTCGTCGTTCATGTCGCCCATAATCATCATCTTCGCCCCGGGGTGGTATTTCATGATGCTGTCTTTCAGGCAGCGCACTTGGTAGCCGGCACGCTCGCGGGCAGGGCTCGCCGCGCCGCGGGAGGGCCAGTGGTTGACGATGAAGTACGTCTCCTCGCCCGCCAGGCGGCCGTGCATGACGAGGAAGCCGCGCGTGATGTGCGTGGTGTCGCCGCGCAGCTCCGTGTAAGGCACTACCTCGCCGTTCTCCATACGGAAGCCAAGGTCTACGTCGGGCTGCTTCTCGTCCTTGTAGTAATAGGGGACAATCATCGAGCCTTCGTACTTGAAGAAGCGCGGGTTGTAGAGGAAAGCGCACTCCACGCCGCGGCGGTCAACGCCGGGATAGTCGACGTATTTGTACCCGCGCGGAGCGAGGGACGGCTGGCGGAGGAGATCGTCGAGCACGTTGCTGTTCTCCACCTCGGAGAGGCCTATCACCGCCGGGCCGGCGGGAAGCTTGTCGGTGCAGAGCTCGGAGAGCACGCGCGCCATGTTGTGCAGCTTAGCCTCGTATTTCATCTTGCCCCACTTCATGTTGCCGTCAGGGAGATACTCGTAGTCGTTCTTCCCCGCATCGTGCAGCGTGTCGAAAAGGTTTTCCAAATTGTAGAAAGCCACGCCGTAGAGCGCGTACCGCTTTTGCTGCGCCGCGTCCCGGGCGGGAATCCCGCTGAAAGAGGAAAGCGTGACAAACGCAAGGAGAGCAAGGGCGAGGGAGAGGGTGAATCGCTTCATCAGTGCTGTATGTATATATAATAAGGTGTATGGCGTCCGCCCGCGCATATAAGCGTCGCGCAGCACGCCGCCCGCCGCGTTGTAGGCGCTGCGGACGAGTGCAAATTTCTTAAATATTTTTCTAAACGGAGCGGGGGCGTGCGGCGGCAAAAGTGTTTTTTCACAAAATTGTAAAAAACTTTTCGGGCTTTTCCCCTACTTTTGCACGCGTAAATTGGCAATCAAGGGGATAGAACCCCGTTTTTCTTGTGTTATTTTTATGAGCAAAGGTGTAAAGATCACCGCCGCCGCGCTCCTTTTCGCCTCTGGGGCGTACGCGCAGCAGCCGGTAGACACCCTGCAGGCTGACAACTCCGACTTTACCTTTACGGAGTCGCAGCTTGACGAGGACAACGACGCGGCGCAGACCGTGTCGACCATCACCGGTGCTAAGAGCGACCCCTATCTCTCGGAGGTGGGCTATCTCTTCAGCCCGATGCGTTTCCGCGTCCGCGGCTACGACAACCAGTACAGCAGTTATTACATGAACGGCCTCCAGCTCAACGACCTCGAGATGGGTCGTTTCAGCTACGGAATGGTGGGCGGCATGAACGATGCCACGCGCAACCAGGAAGGGCTCGGGGCTTATGAGTTCAACCACATCGGAGTGGGCGGCATCGGCGGCATGACAAGCGTCAACTCGCGTGCCAGCCAGTTTGCGCAGGGCAACAAGCTGACCCTCTCGGGCTGCAACCGCAACTACGTCGCTCGCGGCATGTACAGCTACGCCACGGGGCTGCTGCCCTCCGGCTGGGCTTTCGCCGGACTTGTAGGCTACCGCTGGGCCAACAGGGGCTACATTGAGGGCACGTTCTACAACTCGTTCTCTTACTTCCTTTCCGCAGAGAAGCGTTTCGGCGACAAGCACGCCCTCTCGCTTGTGACTTTCGGCTCGCCTACCGAGCGCGGACAGCAGGGCGCGTCCACGGAGGAAGCGTACTGGCTTGCCAACTCGCACTACTACAACCCCAACTGGGGCTACCAGGGCGGCAAGCGGCGCAACTCGCGCGTGGTGAACGATTTTGAGCCGACCGGCATCCTCACGTGGGACTGGAAGATTGCCGACGACAAGAAGCTTACCACGTCCGCCGGCTTCAAGTATGCCAAGTACAGCAGCACGGCTCTCGGGTGGAGCGGCGACGCCTACGACCCGCGGCCAGACTACTACAAAAACTTCCCCAGCTCCATCTTCGACGTGTACGACACGGGCGAAAACGGGGCCAACTCGCCCAGCGGCCTTGCCGGCACGCCTTGGTTCTTGGACCAGTACAACTCGCTTTATGACTACTGGACTTCGAGCAAGGCCAACCGCCAGATAGACTGGGACCGCATGTACTACGTCAACCGCCAGAACGAGGCGGCCGGCGGAGAGACGCTCTACTATCAGGAGCGCCGCCACAACGACCAGATGGCATTTGCCTTCAATACGGCCTTCAACCACAGCGTCAATCCCCACCACAAGTACACCGTAGGCCTGCAGCTCAACACAACGAAGGGCATGCACTACAAGACCATGGCGGACCTCTTGGGCGGCACGCGCTACACGGACATCGACAAGTTTGCAGCCAACGACTACGGAGAAGGCAGCGCGGAGTCGCAGAACGACCTCGACAACCCCAACCGCCAGATTCGCGTTGACGACAAGTTCGGGTACAACTACAACATCTTTGTCAACAAAGCCCGCGCCTACGGCCTGTACCAGTACAACCAGGGCATGTGGCAGTACAACCTCACCGCCTTCGGAGAGGGCACGACAATAGAGCGCGAGGGACTGATGCGCAACGGACGCGCCCCGCAGAACTCGCTCGGCAAGAGCGGAGCGGCCAAGTTCCTCGGCGGCGGCGGACGCTTCGGCCTTATGCTTCGTCCCAGCGGCTCACACACCCTGGCGCTCAACTTCGGCGCAGAGAGCAACGCGCCTCTGGCACGCAACGCCTTCGTCGCGCCGCGTATCCAGAACGACTTTGTCAACAACCTCACCAACGAGCGCATCTTCCACGCAGACCTTTCCTACACGTTCCGTTTCGGCAACTTCTCGGGCAAGGTGGGCGGATACTACTCGCACTTCAGCGGCGGCGTAGAGCAGACCGCTTTCTACAACGACCAAGAGTCGCGCTTCACCTACCTCACCATGAGCGGCGTTGAGCGCGAGCACTACGGCATCGAGGCAGCGTTCAACTACCAGATAACCTCCAACTTCTCCGTGCATCTCATCGGCACGTACAGCGAAGCCAAGTACGTCAACAACCCCTTGGCGCAGGTGGCATACGAGGGAATGGACGCCGCCACGACCAGTGAGCTGAACAAGTGGACAATATCCCAGACGTCCATAGCCAGCGACGGTACCGTTTCCACCGATGCCAGCACGCAGAAGTCGCTCCCGCTGCGCGTGCTTGCAAAAGGCATGCGCGAAAGCGGCACGCCGCTCACGGCCGTGAGCCTCGGCTTCGACTACAACGTCAACGGATGGTTCTTCAGCGCCAACCTCAACTACTACGACCGCGTGTACATAGACTTCTCAGAGTACCGCCGTCTCACGAGCGTGATGACCAACAAGAACTACTACGGAAAGACCTGGGAAATCTCCAACAACCGCATCGGCGACCCGGAGCTTGCCTTCGACATGACCGCCGAGGCAGCGAAGGCGAACGGCGCCATACTCTTTGACCGCGACCTCAACATCGTGGAGACGTACACGCCGAAGCAGGAGAAAGCGAAAGGCGGCTTCATGCTCGACGCGTCCATCGGCAAGTACATTCGCTTGAAGAAAGGAAAGAGCCTGAGCATTAACCTCTCCGTGCAGAACATCACCAACAACCGCAACCTTAAGACCGGCGGCTACGAGCAGAATCGTGACGACAGCTACAATACGGGTGAGAAGAGGGCTTACAATTTCTCGAAGAACTCCAAGTACTATTACGCCAACTCCATCAACGGCTTCCTCAACATAGGCTTCAAGTTCTGACCCGTCCTAACCACAAACCCACACAAAGGCAAATATGTTTACGAAATACAGATTACTTTCCGTCTTTGCAGCCGTGGCGGTAGGGATGGCAGTGTCGCTCTCCTCATGCATGGACGACCACGACGAGCCGGACACCTCCGCGTACGCTGTCACCAGCAAGACGGACATCGGCGCGGAAAACGCTACCATTCTCGAGGTAAAGGAGAAGTATTGCGCCAGCAGCGACGGCTGCGACTACAAGCGCAATTCGAGCAACTTCTACACCAAGGTGAAGGAGGACGTGATTATATCCGGCGTGGTAGTGGCCAACGACGTGAGCGGAAACCTCTACCAGACCATTCTCCTGCGCAATATCGACGAGACGAAAGCTGCGGACGACCCCGCCCGCGACCAGTGCATCATACTTGGCGTAAAGAACACTGCGCTCTATCCCTACTTTAAACTGGGCCAGCGCGTCAAGGTTAACCTCAAGGGACTCTATTGCGGCATCTACAGCAAGGTTCCCCGCATCGGCCAGCCTACGAAGTCGTCTTACGGCAATATGAACCTCGGCCCCATGCTCTTCGAGCTTCTCGCCACCAACGTACAGCTCGTCGGCGTGCCCAATGCCTCCGCCCCCGAGCTCACCCCGATTGACCTCACGGGCGACACGGGCGACGCGTGGCTCAGGGCTTCCGCCAACAAAAACTACCGTAACACCCCCATCTTCGCCAAGGTGCGCGGCACCATAGACGAAGTGCAGGGCGAAAAGAAGACGAGCTACGAAAAGGGAACGCAGGACGACGTGCTCAACCAGCAGGAGACGCTCTCCCCGGCGGGCAAGAAAATCTTCGCACCCTACGAGCTGCACGACGACGGATACGGCGTAGACCGCACCATACTCCTTGCAAGCAACAACAGCAAGGTAGCGCTGCGCACTTCCACGAAGAACTCCATCTCCTTCCTCGAACTCCCTGAGGACGCACGCACTTACACGGGCGTGGTGAGCTATTACGACAACTGGCAGGTGCAGCTCCGTGACACGACGGACATATCTGCGAACTAAAAGAACAAAACAACAGAAAGCATAACAAGCAACAAAATGAAGAAATACATTCTTACCCTCGCCACCGCGCTTATCGCGCTCGGCTTTACGGCGTGCGAGGATGTGCCGGCTCCCTATGGCATCTATACCGGCGGAGAAAGCGGCGGAAGTGAGCAGGGCGGCGTAAAGACCGTCCCCTACGAGGAGGCGTTCACCAGCACGCTCGGCAGCTTCACCAACTATACCACCGACGGCTCCGGAAAGTGGGTTATTGACTACAGCACGGCCAAGGCTACGGGCTGGGACGGCTCGACGACCACGGCAGGCACTTACTACCTCGTCAGCCCGGAGATTTCTCTGGAAGGACAGGAAGCCGTGCACATCACCTACGACTATATCCTGCGCTACAACAAGGGTGACGAAAACCAGCAGCTTCTCATCACTGACAGCTTCGATGCCTCCAACCCCGCAGCCGGCTGGACGGTGCTTACGCAGAAGCACACCGAGGGCTCGGACTGGAACACTTTCTCCGCCAACGACGTGGATATCCCCTCCGAGTATATGGGCAAGACTGTGCGCATAGCTTTGCGCTACAACACCAACGCCGAGAGCGGCTCTACTTGGGAGGTGAAAAACTTCAAGGCGCTTGCGGGCAAGGCTGCCGGCGCGGCTGACGACGACGACCCCACCACTGTGAAGACGCTCCCCTATACGGAGGCGTTCTCCTCTACGCTCGGCTCTTTCAAGAGCTACCTTACGAGCGGCTCCGGCGCTTGGGTTATCGATTTCAGCACGGCCAAGGCTACGGGCTGGGACGGCTCGGCTACCACGGCCGGCACTTACTATCTGGTGAGTCCGGAGATTTCTCTGGAGGGACAGACTGCCGCTTACGTCAGCTACGAGTACATCCTGCGCTACAACAAGGGTGAAGAAAACCAGCAGCTTCTCATCACCGACAGCTTTGACGAGAACAACGCAGCCAACGGCTGGAAGCTGCTCAACCAGACGCACACCGAGGGCACGAGCTGGTCTGTCTTCTCCAAGGCAGAGATTTCCATCCCCTCTGAGTATATGGGCAAGAAGGTGCGCATAGCTTTCCGCTACAACACCAACGCAGAGAGCGGCTCCACTTGGGAGGTGAAAAACTTCAGCGCATTGTCTGGCACACCCGGAACGCCGGGCGGAGACACTACGCCGGACGAGCCCTCGACGGAGACCCCCGCAGGCGCGGTGACCAACGACTTCCTCAAGGTGACCATGGCTGACCTTGGCCTTGAAAACGGCAAAACGCCCGGCGTGATTACGCTTTCGGACGGCACAACCCTCACTATCGAGAAGAACGGCGGCGCCACTCCCCCCGCGTACTACACCAACGGCGCCAACTTGCGCATCTATCCCAGCAACTCCATCGCCGTGAAGTCCGCAAGCAAGAAAATCAACGCGATAGTCTTTAACTGTGACGAGTACAGCGGCACACTTTACAACGCGAGCGGCAACCTCACCGCCGTGCCGGGCAAGGTGCAGACAAGCGGAACTAACGTCTGGGCTTACGGAATAGGCAGCACCGAGACGCTCATAACAAATTCCAACACCGGCTCGGGAGCTCCTACGCAGCTGCGCTTTACCTCGTTCACCATCTACTACGCCGAGTAAGGGCGCACGTACCTCAGGCATACAAAAGCCGCTGCCGCAAGCTTTGTTGCGGCGGCGGCTTGCTTTACGCAGAAATACTGTATATGAAGAAATACGCAAAACTTTTTCTACTCGCCCTTTTCGCCCCGCTCTTCTTCCTGTCTTGCGGCGACGACGACGGCGTGAAGTTCGGAAAGGCAAGCAGCGGCGAGATGCCGGACGCTTCGGCCGAAGTCAGTACGCGCATGGAGTGCCCCGCCTTGTCTACGGACGGCTTCACGGTGAGGCTTTCCCATTCCACGACCGAGAACGGCAAGGAGGTGATGACCTACTTCCTTGAGTATGACAAGAACCAGAACCACTCCCGCTGGGTGGCTTTCCGCTTTGACGGCATCACGCGCGTAAAGACCACCGGGCGTTCGGAAGCCTGGTCGGACGATCCTGACCTTCCCGCCGCGCTGCGCATAGGCACGCAGGGCTTTGGGTGGAACTACAACCGCGGCCACCTTTGCGCCTCCGAAGACAGGGTGTACTCCGTTGCGGCCAATGCGGTCACTTACTATATGACTAACATGTCGCCTATGCTCAGTTCGTTCAACCAAGGATACTGGGTGTCGCTCGAGGGGCAGGTGCAGACGTTGGGACGCAAAGCGGATTTTGCCGATACGCTTTATGTGGTGAAAGGCGGCACGATAGACCAGACACTCGGTTACGTGACGCGCGAAAACGGCTTGCGCGTCCCTGTGCCCAAGTACTATTTCATGGCTCTGCTGGCTGTGAAAAACAACAATTACAGTTCCATCGGCTTCTGGATGGAACACAAGGAGTACGGCTACTCTTACGATAAAATGGCGCCGCTTTCCGAGATAAAGAAGCACGCCGTGTCGATAAACAAGCTCGAGCAGCTTACGGGCATCAACTTTTTCCCTAACCTCACGAAACGGGGGCAGAACGAGGAAAGCATAGAAGACCAGCTCGTGATTGCCCGTTGGGGCTTCTGAGGCCTAAGGAAAGGGCATACGGGCGGACTTGTGGCGGGCGTTGCCGCGCAAGTCCGCCCGTTTCTTGTAGCTGCGCAGAAAAGCCCATAGGGTATAGCTCCTGCAGCGACCGGCGAGAATGCGCAGCCCAATGCCTTTTATATATGTATGCGGTGGGGTTCTCAGAAAAGCCTTAGGCTTGCGTAAAAACAAAAAAGCGGGGCAATCCTTGTCTCACGACATGAACTGCCCCTTTCGTCATTTACCTAAAAAACACTATTACCTTATAGCTATTGTCAAAAGATTCCCTGCGCGCTTATGCTTGGGTCTCTTTTTCTCTTCCGGGATTTTTGTTCGGCTTTTTCATAACCCTTCCCAACCGAGTCCCGTCAGATTATATCGTTCTGTATTGTTCTTTTTGCGAGGTAGGCGAACCGCCGTCCGCTTTTCTACACTGCAAAAGTAGCAAGTCCGTTTTATAAAACCAAACGTTTGGGCTCTTGTTTAGATAAAAGCACGCATTTTCTCGATAAAAGGAAGAAAAAATCTTGTGAAGGCGGCTGCGCAGGGTTTATTTCGCGAAAAAGGGGACTATGTGGCTCTGTTTTGGGAGCGAAATATGGGGAGTGTCGTGTGGCGGGGCGAATGTCGCCTCCTTTGCCGTGTTTTGTCCCGTGGGGCGGGCGGAGGGGAAAATGCATAGCCGTTTGCGGAGCGTTTTTCCGTATATTTGCAATACTGTAAAAGGCTCAGTGTGGCGGACGGCGCGTTGCTCCGTTTCGTTTTGGCTGCGGCCAGAGAAAGCAAGAGAATGTCCAACGAGGAAGTTTACGCGCTTTTAGAGGGCGAGTTCGGGTTGCCGTTCACCCCGTCGCAGGGGCGGGCGGCACTTCTGCTCACCCATTTCGTCACCACGCCGCGCCCGCGGGCGGCGTGCATACTGCGCGGCTACGCGGGTACGGGAAAGACTTCCCTCGTCGGCGCGCTGGTGCGTACGGTAAGGAAGCTCGGGCGCGAGGTAGTGTTGCTGGCTCCCACGGGCCGCGCCGCAAAGGTGTTTTCCCGCCATGCGGGCGAGCCGGCCTATACCGTCCACCGCGTGATATACCGGCAGGAGACCTTCAACGGCGAGGGTACGCGCTTTTCCTTGGGCTTCAACCGCCTTCGAGACGCGCTCTTCATCGTCGACGAGGCTTCCATGATTGCCAGCGGCACGGGCGCCATGGGCGACTCCCTTTTCGGCACGGGCGAGCTTATGGACGACCTCGTCTCTTTCGTCTACCAGGGCATCGGATGCCGCCTCCTCCTCGTGGGCGACACCGCCCAGCTCCCTCCGGTGGGGGAGGACGAAAGCCCCGCCCTGAGCGAAGACCTGCTGCGCCGCTACGGCTTGCTTGTAGGCAGTGCCGACCTCACCGAGGTCGTACGCCAGCACAGCGACAGCGGCGTGCTTGCCGGCGCTACGCTCATCCGCCGCTTGCAAGCAGAGGGTTTTGCCGGCGTGCCGCCCGTGCGCACTGACGCAAAAGGCGAGGTAGTCGCGCTGCCCGGCGACGAGCTTGTCGAGGCATTGGAGGGCGACTACCGCGACTGCGGCACGGACGGGGTGAAGGTGGTGACGCGGTCCAACAAACGCGCCAA
The DNA here is from genome assembly GCA_963651485.1 of Alloprevotella sp. Taxonomy (GTDB): domain Bacteria; phylum Bacteroidota; class Bacteroidia; order Bacteroidales; family Bacteroidaceae; genus Alloprevotella. The sequence goes on from CAVJPT010000014.1 coordinate 20,823, forward strand.
CATTTACAACAACGGCATACGCAGCCGCATCTTCGACCGCGAGGAAGAGCTTACGCGCGGCGACCTTGTGATGGCGGTAAAGAACAGCTACTACTGGACCGAGCGTTTGGCGAAAAACCTGCCGGCGGGCGAGCGTCTCCCGCTCAGTTTCATTGCCAACGGCGACACCGCCGAGGTAGTGCGCGTGCGCAACGTGCACGAGCAGTACGGCTTCCGCTTTGCCGATGCCACACTGCGCTTCACCGACTATGACGGCTTCGAGGCAGACTGCCGCGTGCTGCTCTCCACGCTCACGTCCGAGTCGCCCTCGCTCACGCGCGAGGAGAGCCGCCGCCTGTATGAGGGCGTTTTGGAAGACTATATGCACATCCCCTCCAAGCGCGAGCGCATGAAGGCTCTTAGGCAGGACGAGTACTACAACGCGCTGCAGCTTAAATATGCCTATGCCGTCACCTGCCACAAGGCGCAGGGCGGCCAGTGGGAGCGCGTGTACGTCGACCAGGGCTTTGTGCCGGAGGACGAGCTCGGGCTGCCGTACTTGCGCTGGCTTTACACCGCTTTCACGCGTACTACAGAGCGGCTCTATCTCGTCAATTGGAAACCCGCTGCCGGGGACGGCGACGGGCGGGATTGACGTTTCCGGCCTGCGGGAAGCTTTGCCGGGTGCAGACGCAAGGGCTTGAAGGGAGTTTAGAAAGGATACAACAACCAAAGATATATATGCAAGACCATCTCGAATACCGCGCGGCGGAAACGCGCTACGACGGGGCAGAACGGCTCTTCGCCCGTTGCGGCGACAGCGGCGTGCTGCTTCCGCGCGTGTCGCTGGGGCTTTGGAAAGGGTTTGGGGCAAACCGTCCCTTCGCCGAGAGCGAGCGCATGCTGCGGTATGCTTTCGACCACGGCATTACCCACTTCGACCTCGCCAACAACTACGGGCCGCCCTACGGCACGGCCGAGGAGACCTTCGGGCGCGTGATGGACAGCTCGCTGCGCCCATACCGCGACGAGCTGTTTGTCTCCACAAAGGCGGGCTACGACATGTGGCCCGGCCCTTATGGCAATTGGGGCTCGCGCAAGTATTTGCTGGCAAGTCTCGAGCAGAGCCTGCGCCGCATGCGGCTGGACTATGTCGACCTTTTCTATTCGCACCGCTTTGACCCCCTTACGCCGCTCGACGAAACCCTTCAGGCACTGGTGGACGCGGTAAGGCAAGGGAAGGCTATGTATGCCGGCATCTCCCGCTGGCCGGAGGAGGCGACGCGCTACGCTTGCGAGTACATGCGCAAGCGCGACGTGCCGGTGCTGGTGTACCAGGGGAGGCTCAATTTGCTTGACCGCTCTATGGAGCGCGATGGATTGCTGCGTGCGGTGCGCGAGCTGCGTACAGGGCTTGTGGCTTTTTCTCCGCTGGCGCAGGGACTTCTCGCCGGACGCTACCTTGACGGCATCCCCTCCGACTCCCGCATGCGCACCGATGTCACGCTGCCCGAAAGCACGCTTACGCCCGAGCTTCTTGCCCGCCTGCGCCGCTGGGACGCGCTTGCCCGCGCTCGCGGCGAGTCGCTTGCCCGCGTGGCGCTGCGCTGGGTGCTGCAGCGTCCCGAGGTCACCAGTGTCATCGTGGGTGTAAGCCGCCTCGAGCAGCTTGCCGACAATCTCGCCGTACTCTCCGGCCAACCGCTCTCCGAAGAGGAGCTGCGGCTGCTTGACGAATGATTTTCCTTACAAAACAACCAAAGACTGCTTTCATGCAACTATCCATCATCTGCGCTCTTGACGAGCGCCGCGCCATAGGCTACAAGGGCGGGCTGCTTTACCGCCTTTCCGCCGATCTGCGCCGCTTTAAGCGGCTTACTACGGGAAACACCGTGCTGATGGGGCGCAAGACGTTTGAGTCGCTCCCAAAGGGTGCGCTGCCGGAGCGCCGCAACATCGTCATAAGCCGCCGCGAGGGCTACTCTGCCCCCGGCGCAGAGGTCTTCGGGTCTTTTGAGGACGCGCTTGCGGCGTGCGGCGAGGACGAGCAGGTCTTTGCCATCGGCGGGGAAAGCGTGTACGCCGCTGCCCTTCCGCTTGCTTCAAGGCTTTTCCTTACCCATGTGCATGCCGCGGCGGCTGAGGCTGATGCCTTTTTCCCGCCTTTCGACGCGGCGCTTTGGCATTTGACGGCGGAGGAAAGGCATGAGGCGGACGAGAAAAACGCTGCGCCGTTTACCTTTGCCGACTACGAGCGCGTGGCGGCGGAGTGAGAAAGCGCGAAACACAGTATCGGGCGGCGCGCCTTGTTTGCAAGGCACGCCGCCCGACTTTTTGGGGGGTGTGGTTGCCCCGTCCTTTGGTGTGTATAAGGCGATGTCCCGCACGCTCGTTGGCGTCTTGTGACGGAGGGCGGGGCGCAGGCGCTTATGTCACGCTGACTCGCGTATAAAAAGTCATTTCAAGCGCGGTTAAAGCCCGAAAAGTGTCCTGCTTCCCCTTTTCCGGCCGCTACTCCGCTATGCGTACTGCGATGGTGGTTTTTGACTGGTGCGGGTCGTTGGTGAGGAGCAGAATTTTGCGGTTTTTCCCCTTCTTCACCGCCGCGTCGTTGAGCTTTATTTTCAGCTTTGCCGTTTCGCCCTGCGCTATTTCGCGCTTGGAAAGGCTCACGCTGATGCCTGGGTGGTATACCTGCAGCATGCTGATGACGAGCGGGCGGGCGCCGTCGTTTTTCAGCAAAATCTGCCCCGCAGATCCTTTGCGTCCGGACGGCGTGACGGTCACCGTGTCGCTTTCCATCACGAGGCGGGGACTGTCCGCAGTGGGCGTTTCCGCCACTTCGGGGAGAAGCACCACGGACACGCCAATTTCGTTTTCGCGGCTCACGCGGTCGCCCTCAAAGCGGCTGAGGTATACGCTCGTCTGCGTCAGCCCGAGGCTGTTGAGCGCGTGGCTGTTGAGGCGGAGCGTGACGCGTCCCGTAGAGCCGGGGCGCACTATTTCGGGCTCTGCCGTCGCGGTGAGGTATTTGGGCGTGTGCATCAGCGCGGGGCGGTAGCTTTTCTTGCTTCCGTTGTAGACGTAGAGCGTGGCCTCGGGCGTGTCGCCCTTGTGCACGTCGTCAAACTCTATTTCGTCCGTGCTCAGCGCATAGCTGCCTATTTTGTACGGGTAGCCCGCGCCGGCGGGAGTCTTTTCCTTCATTGCCACTTCGCCGGATATCTGCAGGCGATAGGGAGTGTCGGAAAGGTTGGTGTGTACGAAGAGGTTTTTGGTAAAGTGCCCCAGCAGCGCAGCGTCGTAGGTGGCGCTCACCGTGGCTTTCGCTCCCGGTTCTATCGCTTTGTCTGTCCACTCTGGGAGCGTGCAGCCGCAGTCGGTCTCTACGTCTTTTATGTACAGGGTCTCTGTGCTTTTGTTGGTGAGCTGGAAGACGGCGGCGCGGGGCTGCTGCCAGATGAGCGTGCCCATGTCGCGTATCGTCTGGTCAAACTCTACCTTGGGCTGCGCGGCGAGGCGCACGGGGAGAGAAAGCAGGACGAGTAGGGCGGGGATGATATGGCGCATCGGGGAATATTTTCTGTACGGGCTTTGGGCGCAGGCTTCGTGACGCGCAGCCCGGTCTGGTTTGTTGTCTGCCGGCGGCGGCCTTGCTGCAAGCCGTCGGTGTGGCGTTTCGTGCGGTAAAGTTAAGAAAAAAGGGGCTAACCGCAGGACGCAGAAAGAAAGGCCGCCCGCCTGCGCCCCCTGGCGGGGCGGCAAGCGGGCGGCTTGTGGGTGCGTGCGCGTCGCGTGCCGGACGGTCAGTCCGGCTCGCGCTGCGCGGCATGGTGCTTAGTCGTGGTGCGGACGGCGCGGGCCGCGGCCCTCTCCGCCTTCGCGGCGGGGACGGCGTGCGGGGCGGTCCTCCCAGCCCTCGGGCTTCTCCTCGAGGACACGGTGGGAAAGGCGGAACTTGCCCGTCTTCTCGTCTATTTCAAGCAGCTTCACCTTGATGGCGTCGCCTTCCTTGATGCCAGCCTCCTCGACGCTCTCGAGACGCTTCCAGGCAATTTCGCTGATGTGCAGCAGTCCTTCCTTGCCCGGCATAAACTCTACGAAGCAGCCGTAAGGCATGATGCTCACAACCTTTGCGTCGTAAACTTCTCCCACTTCGGGCATCGCCACGATGGCGCGTATCTTCGCCACGGCCGCGTCTATGGACTCCTTGTTGGGGGCGCTTACCTGTATCTTGCCGACACCGTCCTCCTCGTCTATGGTGATGGTGGCGCCGGTGTCTTCCTGCATGCCCTGGATAATCTTTCCGCCCGGGCCAATCACGGCGCCGATGAACTCCTTGGGTATCTCGAAGGCCACGATGCGCGGAACCTGCGGCTTGAAGTCGTCGCGCGGCTCGGCGAGCGTCTCGGTCAGCTTGCCGAGGATATGCTCGCGGCCGGCCTTAGCCTGTGCAAGAGCCTTTTCGAGTATCTCGTAGGAAAGGCCGTCGCACTTGATGTCCATCTGGGTGGCGGTAAGACCCTTGAGCGTACCGGTCGTCTTGAAGTCCATGTCTCCGAGGTGGTCCTCGTCACCGAGGATGTCGCTCAGCACGGCGTACTTGTCCTCGCCGGGGTTTTTGATGAGACCCATTGCGATGCCGCTCACGGGCGCCTTGAGGGGCACACCCGCGTCCATAAGGGAGAGCGTGCCGGCGCATACGGTAGCCATGGAGGAAGAGCCGTTGCTCTCGAGGATGTCGCTTACTACGCGTACGGTGTAGGGGAAGTCTGCGGGGATCTGTCCCTTGAGCGCGCGCCATGCCAAGTGGCCGTGGCCAATCTCGCGGCGGCCTACGCCGCGCTGCGCTTTGGCCTCGCCCGTGGAGAACGGGGGGAAGTTGTAGTGCAACAGGAAGCGCATGTAGCTCTTGTCAAGCACGTCGTCCACCATCTTTTCGTCCATCTTCGTGCCAAGGGTGGTGGTGGCGAGAGCCTGGGTCTCGCCGCGCGTGAAGATAGCCGAGCCGTGGGGCATGGGGAGCGGGCCGGCCTCGCACCAGATGGGGCGTATCTCGTCCGTGCGGCGTCCGTCAAGGCGCTTGCCCTCGTCGAGGATGCAGCGGCGCATGGCGTCGCGCTCCACGTCGTGGTAGTAGCGGTCGATAAGCGCGTTTTTGCCCTCAAGCTCGTCGGCGGCCATCTCGGGATGGGCGGCGGCGTAGCGCTCCTTGAAGTCCTCGCGTATCTGCGTGAAGGCGTCCTCGCGCTGGTGCTTGTCGTGGTCGCCGGCCTGTGCGATGGCGTAGGCGGGCGCATAGCACTCCTTTTTCACCTGCTCGCGCAGCTCCTCGTCGTTGACCTCGTCGTCGTAGGCACGCTTCACATCGGTGCCGAGCTCTTTGGAAAGCTCCTTCTGCAGGCGGCACATGGGCTTGATGGCTTCGTGCGCCACCTTGAGAGCCTCGAGCAGTGCGCTCTCGGGCACCTCGTCCATCTCGCCTTCCACCATCATGATGTTTTCCTCCGTTGCGCCCACCATAATGTCCATGTCGGCGTTTTTGAGCTGCTCGAAAGTGGGGTCAACGATATACTCGCCGTCCACGCGGGCTACGCGCACTTCCGAGATGGGGCCGTCGAAGGGGATGTCGCTCGCTGCCAGTGCAGCCGAGGCGGCGAAGCCTGCCAGCGCGTCGGGAATGTCGACGCCGTCGGCCGAGAAGAGCGTGATGTTCACGTATACCTCGCAGTGGTAGTCGGAGGGGAAGAGGGGGCGCAGAGCGCGGTCGACAAGGCGGGAAGTGAGTATCTCGTAGTCGCCGGGGCGTCCCTCGCGCTTGGTAAAGCCTCCGGGGAAGCGGCCTGCGGCGCTGTATTTCTCTTTGTAGTCGCACTGCAGCGGCATAAAGTCTGTGCCCGGCTGTGCGGTGCGGGCGGCGCAGACGGTGGCGAGCAGCATGGTGTTGTTCAGCCGGAGCATAACGGCTCCGTCCGCCTGTTTCGCCAGCTTGCCTGTCTCGATGCTGATGGTTCTGCCATCAGGCAGCGCGACGGTCTTTGTAATCACGTTCATCTGGTTGATAGTTATGGATATGTTTTACCTTTCGTAAATCACGCAAAGTTACCAATTTATTTCAGCCCTTGCCCCTGTCGCTCCCGCTTTTTGGGAAAAGCCGCGAAAGGCGGGCGTGCGGGACGCGTCTGCGGGCGGGTCAGCTGTGGGCGGCGGGCGGGGACGGAGAGGCCTTGCCCCGTCCCGCCGAGACAAGGGCGAGACCGAGGAAAGTCAGCGCTCCGTTGAGCAGAAGCAGCTCGTAGCCGAACGTGTAGCCCCACAGTCTGGGCGCGGCGTGGTCGAGCCAGCCGCAGAGCAGGGGCGCACCCGCACAGACGGCGGGGACGAAGCGACCGCGCGGCACGCCGCGCGTGTAGAGCCCGTAGGCGAAGAGCCCGAGCAGCGGGCCGTAGGTGTAGGAAGCCAGCACGTACACCGTGTTAAGGGCGTTTTGGCTGCCGGCTATGCGGAAAGCCACGATGCAGAGGAAGAAAGCCGCCGCCATGCCTATGTGCACCCGTCGCCGCACTGCCGTGGCCCGCTCCGCGCTCCATCCGCGCCGCTCCACGCCGAGGATGTCTATGCACATTGTCGTGGTGAGTGCCGTGAGGGCGGAGTCTGCGCTGGAGAAGGCCGCCGCCACAATGCCTATGGTGAAAGGCACTGCCACCCACGCGCCGAGCTGCCCGTCTGCCACAAGGGCGGGGAGCAGCGCGTCGCCCGCCGCCGTCACGGGCGGCGTTTGCCGGGCGGCGAAGGTGTAGAGCAGTATGCCGAGGGATAGGAAGAGGGCGTTGACGGGCAGGAAGGCGAGGCCGTAAGTGCACATGTCCTTTTGCGCTTCGCGCAGGGAGCGGCAGGTGAGGTTTTTTTGCATCATGTCCTGGTCGAGCCCCGTCATCACGATGACTATGAACATGCCGCTGAGGAACTGCCTCCAAAAGGCTTGCGGACTTCGCCAGTCCCATTCCCATACGCGGCACATTTCGCTCTCGGTCACCGTGCGCACGATGCCGGACGGGGAAAGGCCGAGCCGTGAAGTCACTGCCGCCGCCACGCCGAAAAGGGCGAGGAGCATGCAGAGTGTCTGCAGCGTGTCGGTGTAAACCACTGTCTGTATGCCGCCCCGCCGCGTGTAGAGCCATATCAGCAGCAGCACGCCAAGGGCTACGGCGGCGAAAGAAAGAATGCCCGCCGCGCCGCTCCCGCCGTCTTTGCCCAGCCACGGGCGCACGGCGAACTGCTCTATCACCACGCAGACGAGGTAGAGGCGCGCTGCCGCGCCGCACAGTTTGCTCAGCACGAAAAATATAGAGCCGGTGCGGTGGGCGGCTTGCCCGAAGCGCAGGCCAAGGTAGGTGTAGATGCTGGTCAGTCGGAGGCGGTAGTAAACGGGGAGCAGCACGAAGGCTACGGCGAGGTAGCCCGCCACAAAGCCCATGCACATCTGCAGGTAGGTCATCCCCGTCGTGTTGGCCCAGCCCGGCACGGAAATGAAAGAGACGCCGGAGATGCTTGCGCCTATCATGCCGAATGCCACCATGCCCCAGTGCGACTGCCGCCCGGCGCGGAAGAAAGCGTCATTGCCCTCCGTGCCGCGGCGTGCGGTGCGGCGCGAAACGAAAAGCAGCAAAAGGAAGTAGGCCAGCAGCGTGGCGGGCATGAGAAGGGCGGCGGACATCGGAGGCGGCGGGGCTTATGGCTTGGGGCGGCTTGGGGACGGTCACAAGGTGTCGACGAGGACCATCGCCAACAGTGCAAGGACATATACCAATATTGCCGCTCCGCCGGTGACGGCGGACCAGACCGCCCAGCGGCGGGCGTTGCGCGATGCCTTCTGCGCTTCTGCGTAGCGTCCCGTATCGTAGAGCGTGCTTACTTGCGCGGCGTACACGATGGATACCACGCCGAGCGGCATACAGCAAAGGGCCGTGGCGAGGATTGCCCAGACAAGGTAGGTGCCGGGGCGTTCGGGGACGGGCGCAGTGTATGCCTCTTCGGCCGTGTCCGTTCTTTCTTGTTCCGCAAATAGGTTTTCTTCCATAAAAACGATGTTCGGTGGCGTGCTGCCTGGGGTAAGTTGGATTGTTGGTCGGCGTGTATGCGGGCCGCCGTGGCGTGCCAGCGTACGGTCGCGGCAGAAATTGCCGTCAGAACGACGTGTGGAGGAGCTGCGCCCCGCCTCCTATGCAGCAGGATATAAGGCCGAAGACCAGGGACAGGATTACCCATTTCTTTGCCTCGTCTGAGGCGAGCAGGGCGCGGTCGTAGTCGCCGCGGGCGTAGAGCGAGGACACATTGCTTGCTTTCACTATCGCCACTATGCCGAAAGGAAGGCAGCAGCAGACGGTGACCAGTATCGCCCAGACGAGGTGCGTGGGCGGACAGGGCGGGAGCGGACGCGCTTCTTGCCGGGGAGGCTCGCTTGCGGCGGACGCGCCCCCGCGCGGCGGGGCGGGAGCCACAAAACCGTTTAGCTCGGGGAGCGTGCCGGCCGGTACCCAGTCCTTCATTCCCGAGCGCCACACGAGCGTGGCGGCGTTCACGCCGCAGCTTGTGAGCTGTGCGGCTTCTGCTGGCCCTTGCTGCTGGCCCTTGTCGTCAAGATAGAAATATGCGAATGTGCCCATGCGGGTAGGATATGTATTGGGGTTGTCTCAGATGTGCAGAATGTTGCGTGCCACGCCCCACGCGGCGTAAAGCGCGAGGTAGAGCCATGCGGCGCGGGGGCTTTCGAGTACGCCGCGCCACTGCTTCTGCCTTTCTCCGTGCAGTAGCAACTCCGCCGTACACAGGGCGAGCAGGTAGGGCAGCACGAGGAGCAGGAAGGGGTTGTATCCCGCCGCTTCGAGCAAACGGCCGTGCAGCAGGGCGTGGGCGGCACGCTGCAGCCCGCAGCCGGGGCAGTTCCAGCCGGTGGCGGCGTGGAAAGCGCACTTCGGGGCGAGGGTGCTCTGGGCGGGGTCTACCGCGTAGAGAAATGCGGCGGCGCAGAGCAGGCACGCGGCGGCGAGCAGCCATAGCGTGCGTGCGGTGAAGCGCGTGCTTTGTCGTGCGCGGCTTTCAGTTTCGGCGTTTCCCATACAATAAATGTGGCGTTGCGCCGGACAAATGTACGGAAAAAGCAAGGGCGTTTTGCTTTCCATACAAAAAAACTTACTTTTGCGAGAAAGTACGCGCCTGCCGCTTCGGCCGTGCGCGGCGACATCAAAAAGCAAACATACAGACACCATACAGCAAAAATGGAAAGAGGAAAGGTAGACGCGCTGCTTGGCATAGTGTTCGGCGACGAGGGCAAGGGCAAGGTAGTGGACTATTTCACCCCGCGCTATGACATCGTGGCGCGTTTTGCCGGCGGTCCCAACGCCGGTCACACTATTATATTCGGCGGAAAGAAATTTGTGCTGCGTTCCATTCCCTCCGGTATCTTTGACGAGGGGAAGGTCAACGTGATTGGCAACGGCTGCGTCATTGCCCCCGACCTCTTTATGGCTGAGGCACGCGAGCTGGAGGCGGCAGGGTACGACCTTGCCGGTCGCCTGCACATAAGCCGCCGCGCCCACCTCATACTCCCCACCCACCGCGTACTCGACCGCGCCTACGAGGCCGCGAAAGGAAAGAACGCCGTGGGGACGACGGGCAAGGGCATAGGCCCGACATACAGCGACAAAGCCGCCCGCGTGGGGCTGCGCGTGGGCGACATCCTGGAAAACTTCCACGCCAAGTATGCTGCGCTCAAGGCACGGCACGAGCAGATTTTGAGCGACCTGCACTTTACCGACTACGACATATCCGAAGAGGAAGCGCGCTGGATGGAGGGCGTGGAATATATGCGCAAGTTCCGCCTGACAGACACCGAGTATGAGCTGAACCGCGCCCTCGATGAGGGCAAGAGCGTCCTCGCGGAAGGCGCGCAGGGCTCGCTGCTTGACATAGACCACGGCACCTATCCTTACGTGTCTTCTTCCAGCACTACGTGCGGCGGCGTGTGCACGGGCCTGGGCGTAGCGCCCCGTTCGCTGGGACGCGTATTCGGCATCTTCAAGGCATACAGCACGCGCGTGGGCGGCGGTCCGTTCCCCGTGGAGCTTTTTGACGAAACTGGCGACACCATACGCCGTATCGGTAACGAATACGGCGCTGTGACGGGGCGAAACCGCCGTTGCGGCTGGCTTGACCTTGTTGCGCTTAAATACGCCATTATGGTGAACGGCGTGACGGACCTTGTAATGATGAAGGGCGACGTGCTTGACGGCTTCGACACAATAAAGGTATGCACCGCCTACACGAAGGGCGGCGAAACCGTGACTGAGATGCCTTACGACACGGAAGGCTGGCAGCCTGTGTACACGGAGCTGCCCGGCTGGGCGTCCGACCTTACCGGCGTGCGCTCTGAGAGCGATTTCCCCAAGGCTTTCGCCGACTACATCGCCTATGTAGAGAACGCCACGGGCACGCGCATATCCATTGTCTCCGTAGGCCCCGACCGCGAGGCGACTATAGTAAGGTGATTGCAGGATAGATTAAAGGCACAGGCTACTATGAAGAATCCGTCTCTCACCTTGTCGCAGGCCCTTTCCGCTGCGGTATCTAAGTTTACGCAGCTGAAAGGCCGCAGCCGAAGGAGCGAGTACTGGTGGGTGGCGGGCATACGCTTCTTGGCGAGTATGGTATGCTCTCCTATCGTGGGCGTACTGCTCGGCGCGCTGATGGTGCCGCTTGCTGTGCGCAGGCTGCATGACACGGGGCGGAGCGGATGGCGGCTTATATGGAACTGGACGGCTCTCGTCGTGCTTTTTCTCATAGGTTCGTGCTTCACGCTTGTGGCGGTGTCAGACTATGTGTGCGTCCCCGTCGCCGAAGCCATAAACTCTGGGCGTGAGGGACTGGAAACGCTGCTTATAGTAGGGTGGGAGGCTCTTTGCGACGCGGGGCTGCCCACGCTCTTTGCGAAGTACAAGGCTTTCTTTGCGGTCTACGCAGTGCTGGTTGCGGCCTATTGGGTCTACACCACCTTGTTCTTTGTGTGGATGTGCCAGGACAGCGTGCCGCAGCCCAACAAATACGGCGTTTCGCCCAAGTACGCAGGACGGTCATCCGCCGATGCGGCGGGCAGAGCCTAACGCGGGCGCAGACGGCTGCTTTCTTGCCCGTCTTGAGCTTGTTTTCTTTTCGCTCTTTGCCGCTTCTGGTTGCATTCCTAACCGTTTCCGGACATACTCCCTGAGGTCAGGCTGTCTTTTTCCCGCTCTTAGGTACTTTCCGCTTGTTTTTGCTCTTGCCAAAAAGCGTCCCCGTCCGTACGATAGACGCGGAAAAGTGTCCTGTTTTTCCTTTTCTGAAAGTATAACGAACGTTAATGCGGATTTGGAAACGGGGCGAAAATGTATTATCTTTGTGGTAGGAAAAGCGGGGATACGCATACAGTGCGCATCCCCGCTTTGCTGTTGTTGGAAATCAGCCACTTACGCAGTCAAAAAGTGTACATGCAGTAGCGCGGGGATGTACATCCCGTCGTTACTGCCCCTATTCCCGTCGCTACGGGGCCGGTCTTAGTCGCTCCGGAGTGCCTTGCGGTGTCTGCGGGGCTATGATGTATAGTTAATCTTTCATAAAAATGCGCCCTTCTCGCGGCGGGGAAAAGTGTCCTTTATTTCCTTTTTACCGCCTTAGGTACGCAATGTTTTTCTCGGGGCTTAAAGTATGCCGCAAGCGGGTCGAGGCGGGGTAACGGGAAAGCCCCCGTCCGCGGTTTTTGGCCTCGGGCGGGGGCTTCTTTTGCTTTTGAGGTGTAAATGCGCGGACGCGCGGCGGGGTCAGGGCAGCGATGCCGTTCCGCTCACGTTGGCGCGTACGCCGCCGATGTTGATGCTTACGGCGAAAGTCATGCCCGGCACGGGGTCGCGCCGCCATTTGTCAGCCGAGAGCTTGTAGGTGTAGACGTGCGTGGCTGCGTCGTAGTTGTCGGCGGAAAGCGGCACGTTTTGGTCGACGTAGTAGTTGAGGTACGGGGACGCGGTGGTCACCGTGATGCGTGCGTCGTCTGTCACCTCTTTCAGGCTGAATTTGAGCAGATAGTCGCCTTCGCTGTCTACGGCCATGGGGTCGGAGCCGACGAAGCAATAGTTGAAGTAACTGAACTCGCCAATCTTTTGCCTCAGGCCGAAGCTCCAGCGCGCGAGCCACAGCTCGTAGTCGGCGGAGGGCAGGCCGTCGCGCGAGAACTGCACAATCTCAAACTCCGTGCCGTCGCCCGTGCAGCTGGAAGCCATTTTCTGCACCGTGTTTCCGCTTGTTTTGTCGACAAGCAGCAGCGTGTCGATGGGCGTACCCGTACCCGGCACGTCCCAGCCTTTCGCCTTCACGCTGAAGACGCCGCCCTGCACTTTCGAGTCGTCGGTCTCGATGTCCTTGAGCAGGAGGAAGCGGAAGTGGTCGAGCTGCTGGGCCTGCGAGCCGCGTAGCAGCTCGAGGTCGTAGTCGCCCACGCGCCAGTTGTCGGCGAAGCCCAGGCCTACGAGTATGATGTCATTGTAGTAGACGCGCTGGTAGTTGCCCTGCTCGTCGCCTTTGATGCCGTCGTACTTGTAGCCCCAGTTGAGGTACGTGCGCTCTCCCGTGGCGCGGTTGCGTGCGGCAAACTCGTCGGTAGGCTGCACGCCTTCCAGGCCTTCGAAGGTGAGGGCTGAGGAGCGTTCGAGCAGCACGTCGTGCGAGCCTTTGTAGTTTGCAGCCGCGTTGTACGACACAAGCTGCGCCCCCTCTGTGAAGGAAGGCTTTACCACGTCGTCGTCGTCAGAGCATGCCGCCAGGCCCGTAAGGGCGAGGGCAAGGCAAAAAGGTCTAAGTATCTGCATTTGTGTATGTGTCTTTCTGCGTGTCCGCCTTTGCGTGTGGCGGACTGCCGTGCCGCGTGCTGAGAGGAAAGCGTACCGCGCCGTGCTTTCGCGTGTGCGGCGGCACGGCGCGGCGTGTGTTTCCCCGCAGGGATGCGGTCTTGTTTACTTCATGCTCACTTTCACGGAGCGCACGGCTTTCCCGTCTTTCGTGATGACCACGACATAGGTGCCGTGAGCGCCTTGCAGCGAGAGCTCGCCCACTTCGCCCTGCATAGCCTGGTAGGCGCGGCGTGCGGCGAGGCGGCCTGCGGCGTCGAAGGCAGAGACCTCAAAGTTGCCCTCTTCGGCGAAGAGCAGGGCTACCTTGCCCTCGAAGGGGCGCGGGTATATCATGTAGCCCTCGGAGGTCTTCACGTTGTCGATGCCCGTAGACGATTTCACGACGATGTAGTCGTTTATGGTCTTCGTGGCAGAGCCCCAGGAGTTGGTGACGGTGAGCGTGACGGGGTAAGTGCCGGCCGTGTTGTAGGTGGCGTTGGCCTGCGTCTCCGTAGCGGTGTTGAGCGTTGCGCCGTCAAGCATCCACTTGCTGCTCTCGTAGGAGATGGGGAGCGAACCTTCGATGGCTGGCACGCCGAGCGCGGTGGTCAGCTGGTTCTGCTTCACGTCTACGTTTTTGCCTCCGCTGTCCGTGCCGGTGGTCATGTAGGCTCCGGCTACGGCTGCGGCAGCGTTGCCGAGGTTGGGGAAGTAGATGTGGCCGTCGGCGTCGGTCTGCTGCTCCTCAAAGGTGAAGTAGCCCTGCAGGTCGTCGGGTGCGATGACGTAGCCGTTCATGCTCTCGCGCACTTCGTCCTCGGTGAGCGCCTTGCTCCATATCTGCACTTCGTCCACCCAGCCGGTGAAGCTTGCGAGGTTGGTCATCGAGCCGCCCACGTAGAAGTTTGCGCCCTTCCAGTCCTTGGGACCGGTGCCGCGGCTGGTGGTGTTGATGATGCACTTGCCGTTGAGGTAAAGTTTCACGTTCTTTCCGTCCTTCACTACGCAGCAGTGATACCACGTGTTGGGGGAAAGCTCGTAGCCCTTGCTTATGCCGTCCACGTCCATGTTGTGCTCGTAGGAGGCAGCGCCGGCTGCGGGTGCGTCCACGCTGACGGAAAGCTCGTTTTCGCCGTTGTCTACCTTGGTGCGGTTAGGCATGTTGTTGCCGTAGCCCTTGGGACGTATCGCTGTCCACATTTCGCCCCACACTTTCTCCGTCCATGTGCCGGGGTAGTTGCGGTTGACCTTGGTCATGAGCAGTGTGCCGAGAGAGGCATGCTCGAATTTCTCTACCTTGAACCACATGCCGAAGGAAGTCTGGCTGTATGCGCTCAGCACCTTGGAGTCTACCGTCAGCTGGTAGGGTTCTTTCATGTAGAGCGACTTGGAAACCGTGCAGGGCACGTCTTTGCCCGCGCGCTTGAAGGTAGTGCCCTTGCTTATTTCGGCGGTGAAGTTCACGTCGCGCTCCTTTCCGTCCACTTCGGTCTTGTCCGCCGTCAGGCTTTCTATCTGCGGCAGGCGGCCGGTGGCTTCGGGGGTGACAAGCACAAAGGCGCGGCTGGTGGTGGTCACGCCGCCTGTGGTGACGCGCACGTCATAAGAGCCTTCGGCAGGCAGGGAAGCGGTGAGTGAGCGCACGTTGTCCTTGGAGGCAACTACTTCGTCGGTCAGCGAGTTGAGAATTTCTATCTTGGAGGTGGCGTGGTTGGGATCCTCGAAGCCGAGGGTGAAGTCCTCGCCCGGCTTTATCACGTCCTTGTCGAGCGTGAGCGTTTCTATAATGGAGAGGTCGCTTGTCTGCTCGCCGCTCCATGTGATGGGAGACTCCGTCTTGCCGTCGCGTCCTACGGTGCGGACGCCTATCTGGAAAGTCTGGTCTACGCCGTTGAGCGGCGCGTCCACCACGTAGGCCGCCCAGGACGTGGTTGTGCCCACGAGCGTCTCCGTGTCGCCTTGCTTTACGTAGATTTCATAGTACCAAGCACCCACTTCCTCGTTGTAGACGGGGCAGCCTTCGTACTCAGCCTTGCGCCCCTCCGCGTTGTACGGGAGGTCGAACACTACCTTGAAGTCCGCGCGGTTGTACACGCGCTTCATCACCTCCGTATAGCTGATGACGGGCTGTACGGGCGTCTCGCTGAAGCCTTCGGGGACGTAGCTGTACTCGCCGAGGAGCGTCTCGTAGTTGGCGGACGTGCCCTCGACGGTAAGGCCGAGGCAGGAAATCACGTCGCCGGCGGAAAGCCCGAAGTCGGAAGCCTTGAAGGCTGCGGTGTGCCATTTGCCCGTTTCCACGCCGGTGGCGGGTACGGCTACGGCGACAGGAGCGCTTTCGCTGCCTTTCTTGTATACGGTGAGCTTGAGTTTCGGGTCGGTGCCGTTGTTCACCTTAAACGTGAGCGAGATGGCGTCGCCGCCGCCTTTCACGGTGAAGTCCGTGCTGAAGAGGCGTATGTTGGATTTGCTTGTAGCGCCGTGCAGCTTGAGGCAAGAGCCGCCGCAGTAGGCGTCGTCGAAGGTGAAGTCGCACTCTATGGCATCGGCTGGCACGGTGCGTCCGTCTCCGTTGTCAATCCACCAGCGCCAGGTGGGCAGCAGGTCCTGCATGCCTATGTTGTACCACTTGTGCGCCGAGGTGGTGACACCGTTCTTCTTGAGCCATTGCCCGTTGCCCAGGCCGAAGCGGGTGACAAAGGGAAGCTCGCTCAGCGTGGAGTGCTCGAGCACCGCCTTCGAGTATCCGTGCCAGTCTTTCAGCGTGGAGTAGGAAGAGGTGACCGTGCTTGTGGCGATGGCGGGCGTGTTGAGCACGTTGCGCGTGCCGCCGGTGAAGAGCATTTCCTGCTTGGTCTGGTACTCCTTCTGTACGCTGAGGTCGGAGTTTCCGCCCTCGGTGGAACCGGCGTAGAGCTGGCTGCGGTCGTGTCCGCCCCAAACCACCACGCTGACGGGGTATTTCATAAGCGTGGTCCACTGCGAGCCGCTGTTGTAGCCGCGGCCTTGCTGGTCGAAGCCGGCGTATACGTCAAACGTGCTGCGTCCCAGAGATTTTGCAGCCTCTACCGATGTGGAGAGCGCGCTTTCGCCCCAGTTGTAGTTGAGGAAGAAAACGTCCGTGACGGGGTATCCATCTTTCTGGAACCACTTGTCGTTGGCTCCCACGCTGAGCTTGCAGCCGTTGTCGGAGAGGTTGCCCGTGTTGGAAACGTAGGCGTACCACTCAACGTGGAAGGGGAAATTCATAGCCTCGGCCTCCTTGTGGCATGCGGCGAGGAAGGAGGAGAAATTGTCGTTGAGCGTGCTCGACCATGAGCCTTCGGGGTTGAGGCCGATGCCGTCTATGCCGTAGTAGCGCAGAAACTGCATCAGCTTCTTTGCGTACTTGAACGTGCCGTCCGCGTTTTTCGCGCAAAGCTGCCCGAGCATCTTGCCCGCAGCGGTGGACTCTGTCACGCTCGAGCCCCAGTCGATGAAGTAGAGGCAGCCCGTGCGTACGCCGTTTTTGTGCGCCACGTCGTTGAACGCGCCCGGTGCGCGCCACCAGCTGTTGGACCAGTTGGCGTGGATATTGATGTACTGCCACATGTTGAAGTTGTCGCCGTCAAAGTTCCAGCGCGGCAGCGGTCCCCACTTCTTGGTCATCTCGCCGATGGGGTTGCACCAGCAAAGGTTTTTGGCGTTGTCGGCGGTAAGCGAGGAGTTGGCCTGAGTGGAGGGGTTGCTGAACGACTTCTTCAAGGGTATGCGGGAGATGAAGAAGTTTTCGTCCGTGTAGTCGGCGTCCTTGCTGAACTTGGAGCCGGGCTGCCACTTGTCGAGCGCGGAGACAAGGTCGTCCTTGTCCGTGATGCCGAAGTCCACGTACATTTCGTGGGTGGGCACGCTCTGCGCCTGTGCGCCTGAGGCTGATGCCAGCAGCGCCGCAGTGAAAAGCAGGTGTCTTGTTTTCATAGTATGATGGATAAAGGTTTTGTTTCCGTTTGTGGGGAATTGCTTCCCGTGCAGGCAGGACTGGTGTTTTGCGCCAGCGGGAGGCAGTTTTGCGCCAGCGGGAGGCAGTTTCGCGCCAGCCGGTTGCTGTCCGTACCGGCCGGATTGTAGCCCGTGCAGGACGGGCTGTTTTCAAACGCGCGGCCTATTGCAGTTTCTTCTTCGGGAAAACGTCCCACCAGAGGCGCGTGCCTTGTTTGTCGCCGTGCGAAGTGCCGGTGGTCTCCGCGTCAAGCGCGGACTCGCCCGTGAGCTTCACCTCGCCCGCCACCTCGGTGTCGCCCGTGGGGTAGGGGATGCGGCGTATGGTGACGCCGTCGGAGACTATTTCGCCCGTTTCCCAGTTGAAGCGCGGCTCTTCAAGCGAGCCGTCCGAGTAGTTGTAGGCGAAGGGGCAGTAGGGCATAAGCACGGGGTAGCCGGTGCGGCGGTAGTCTGTCCAGGCTACGACGGACATCGGGAAGAGCGCTATCCACTTCTGCGTGATAATCTTCTGGAGCTTCTGCTCCTTGGAGACGTTGACGTAGGGATTGGTGTCGCCGTTGGTGGGCAGTCCGTAGGAGTTGTTGAGCTTATAGTAGCCGCTGTATTTGGGCAGGTCGTTTTCGTTGTTAAGGAAGTCCTTGTACACAGCCCCCTCATACTGGCTTTCGTCCACGCCTGTGTTGCCCATTCCCTTCCAGCTCATGTATTCTTCGTACTGGGCGTCGGAAAAAGCATGGTTGCGGAAAAACTCGTGTATGCCGGCGTTGTAGAAATCCTCGTCGCTTCCGCCGACGCTCCAGCCGCGCAGTGCTGCTTCGGCAAGCAGAAACTGCACTTCCTCTACCTTGAAGAGCGACAGGGGCTCGGCCGCAAATTCGAGGTTAAACTTGGAGTAGTACTGATAGGTATAGGTAGTAGCTCCTTGCGCGTCAAGCGTCATGCCGGAGCGTATGCTCATGTACTTGCTTTCCTTTCCCGTCGTTTCGCCCTTGGAGTTTTTCACCTCGCCCTGGTTCTTGGCAAACCAAAAGTCAAGGATAGGGTTCTGTGTCCGCACGAGGTAGTTGTGGTAGTTGGAGTTAAGCCGCTCGTCTACCCAGTTGTTGGCAATTTTGTACAAAGGGTGGTAGCCTACGTCCGTCCCCGAGCCGCATATCAGGGCGATGGGCTTGTCTCCGGGCTGCAGCACGCCGCGCTCTACGGCTTCTTCGCCCAGCTGCCGCACGTTCTTGTTGGCTCCGCCCGTATGGACGGTGTAGCCGTCTACGTCCACGGCGGTCATCGCCATGCGCAGGATGAGCGAGTTGGCGTACTTGCGCCACATCTTTACGATGCTTGCCGCGTCGGTCTGTTGGGTGAGGCGGTCGGTGCTTACAATGGCGTTGTCAAGCGTGGCGTTGGGGTTTTTCTGGTATTCGGCAAGAAGAGAGTCCGCGCTGACAAGGTCTTGGAAGAGGGTGGTGTATACCTCGCTCTGCTTTTGGTAGTTGAGCGGGTGGCTCTCCTTGAGGCTCTTGTAGTCGTCTATGGCGAGCGGGCCGTGCGTGTTGGTGTACTGCAAGGCTTCGTCGCAGAAGAGAATAGTCCCGAATGCCGAGAGAGGGTCAATTTTCAGCGACTCCCGCGAGCGTACTACCGGCACGGTCTGTTGCGCCACCCACGCCATATTGGCCTGCGGGCCCGTGGCAAAGTCGGAGTAAAACGCCAAGGTAGAGACGAGGCGCGAGGCAAAATTGTGGGGCACGGACATGTATCCCACCAGGTCGTCGGCTATGAAGTTGCACTGGTACTGGTATTTGTGCTCGCGTGCGTCTATGACAAGCATCTGCGCCTCCCGGAGGAAGCCCACCGCTTGCGAGACGTCAGCCAGCTCACTTGAACTGGAGGAGGAACCGCCCGTGTTCACGTCGCTCGCGTTGCCCTCGTAGTCTATCACAGAGTCGTAGCATCCGGTCAGGGCGAGCGTCGCCGCGCCTATGAGAAAAGTGTATAGGGATTTCATCTTGTGTCTTTTCTGTCTGTGGGTGGTTAGAATGTGGCTTTGAGCGTAATGCCGTAGCTGCGGGTAGAGGGCATGCTGAAAGCGTCAATGCCGCTGTAGGAGTTGGCGGTAGACACGGAGATGTCGGGGTCTACGGGCGAGTCCTTGTAAAAGAAGAAGAGGTTGCGCGCCACGAAGGAGACGCTCAGGTCGCGTTGCTCGCCGAAGAGGTTGCGGAAGGTGTAGCCAAGCGAAGCCTCGCGCAGGCGGAAGTTGGTGGCCGAGTAGGTGTAGTTCTGCAAGAGCGGCTCGCCTTGCCCCATTGCCTTGTAGTAGTCCTCGGCGGGTACAATCTGTCCGTCGGGAAGCTGCAGCCCGGCCACGGGGCGCATTACCTCCACTCCGCCTACTACGCTCTTCTTTGTGTAGGTAACGCCGCTGTCGCGCACTTTCCCGGTACGCTCCGATACGCCGTACGCGTCAAGCAGAGCCTCGGTGTAGGAAATCACGTTGCCGCCAATCTTTCCGTCTATAAGGAAATAGAAAGAGAGGTTCTTCCATGTGAACGTGTTGCTCCATCCCAGGTGGTGCGGAGAGTTGGCATTTCCGAGGTAGGTGTCGTAGTTGGACGACTTGATAGGCACGCCGTTGGGGTCGAGCTTGATTTTGCCGTCTTCGCCGTACATGTAGCCGCGTCCGTAAAGCTCGCCGTAGGGTTTGCCTACTTCGTAGCGCACGTAGAGCCCGCCCTGGTAGACGAGGTTGCTGTTGTAGGTGGAGTTGTTGTTGTAGGTGCGGAGAATTGTGTTCTTGTTGAACGAATAGTTGACCGAGGTGCGCCAGGAGAAGTTGGCGGCAGGGATGTTGAGGTTGTATCCGAGCGTGGTCTCGATGCC
The DNA here is from genome assembly GCA_963651485.1 of Alloprevotella sp. Classification (GTDB taxonomy): domain Bacteria; phylum Bacteroidota; class Bacteroidia; order Bacteroidales; family Bacteroidaceae; genus Alloprevotella. The sequence goes on from CAVJPT010000014.1 coordinate 40,574, forward strand.
CCGGTTGCGCGTGCGTCCCGTCATGTCGGGGATGGAGCCTCCCGTCGCGGCGGCCTGCGGCAGCCACTGGTCCACCATCAGCGCGTTGTAGAAGGTGAAGTCAAAGGTTATGCGGTCTTGCAGGAGGCGCAGGTCGATGCCGACCTCGGTCGAGCGCACGCGCTCGGGCTTGATGCGGTTCATCTGCCGGTACTGCGAGGCTGTCAGCCCGCCGGTAGACAGGCTTTTCTTAAGGCTGTAGATGTCCATGTTGGGCATGGCGTTGCCCACCTCGGAGTACGACACGCGCAGCTTGGAGTGGTTGATGAAGAAGTCTTCCGGCAGGCGCAGCAGCTTGTTGAGCAGCACGTTTCCGCCCGCGCTGTAGTACATGAAGTACTTTTTGCTTCCGCCCATGTCGTGGAACTGCGTGTACGTGCGTGCCCAGTCGGCGCGCCAGGAGGCATCCACGAAGACGAAGCCCTTGTAGCCTACCGACACTGTGCCGTAAAGCGCGTTTTTCCAGTCCTCTGAGACGGTCTTTGTGACGGGGACGTTGGCTCCGTCGCGCTTGCTGGTGATGAGGTTTGAGGGGTCGAAGACGTTGGGCGTGCTGGTGGAGTCGTTCATCCAGTAGTTCCAGCCCGCTGCGTCTGTGTTGAATTTCCACGTGCTCCCGCCGAAGTTGGCCGTGAGGTCTACGTCGCGCACTTTCTTCGTGTACGAGAGGAGAAAATCGGCGTATATTTCGTTTTGGTCCGTCTTTGAGTACTCGTAGATGGAGTTATAGTACGTCTTTGCGCGTGTGCCTTGGTAGGTCTTGCTTTCGTAGGTGTCCTTTGTGCGGTCTATCTTGAAGTGCGTCTGCGCCGAGAGGCCGTCCCAAATCTGCAGGCTCAGCCCAAGCGTTCCGTAGAAGCGTTCGCGCACCTGGTCGCGCAGGAGGCGGTTCTGGTACCAGTAGGGAGAGTTCCGGTTTTCCTCGTTGCTCCAAGGCCAAGTCTGGATAGGTCCTTGCGTGTCGCTGTTCGGGCCAGCCTTTGGGTAGACGTTGTTTATGGGGTTGATGTAGTAGAGTTGCCCCCAAGTCTCGCTGTTTTGCTTGAAGTAGCGGATGTCCGCGTTGCGCGGCATGAGGTAAAGGTCGTAGAGGGGGTTGCCGTAGATGCCGGAGCCGGGGCGGTTCTTGGCGTCTTGGTAGACATAGTTTCCCGCGAGGCTTATTTCGAGGCGGTCGTTAAAGAGCTTCGTGTTTTGGCGGAACGTGAGTATATGGCGGTTGAACTTGTTGCTTGGCAGCATGCCGTTGGAGCGCGTGTTGCTGTACGAAATGTAGTTTGCCGCGCGTTTGGAGCCGAACGAAGCCGAAATGGTGTTGTTGAAGTTGGTCGCTGTCTGCAGGTAGTTGCCTATGTTGTCCTGTGCCGCGTTGCGGGCGTAGGGCACGGATGCGAGCGAGTTGTCGGAGAGGCGGCCGATGGGCTGTCCCCAGGAGTATATGCCAAGGCGGCGGTCGGTGTAGGGGTTGTTGGGGTCGCTCCAGGTGTTGGAGAAATCTTCCACGTCCGCCCCGTATCTGTTCTGCAGCTTAGGCGTGACGAGCGGTGTCTCTATGAGCATGGAGCTTGACACGTTGAGCCGCACGTGTCCCTCTTTCCCTTTCTTCGTCGTAATCATTATCACGCCGTTGGCAGCCATTGAGCCGTAGAGTGCAGCGGCGTTTGCGCCTTTCAGGATGGTGATGTTGTCGACGTCGTCGGGGTTGATGTTGGAGAGCGCGTCGCCGCCGTCGGTGGTGTTGCCGCCAGAGAGCAGGGCATCGGTTATCTGCGTGGTGCGCAGGGTGCTTGACATCGGTACGCCGTCGACTACGATGAGGGGCTGGTTCTCTCCCATGATGGAGGCGTTGCCACGGAGGAGTATCTTTGACGATCCGCCCGCTCCGCTGGCGTTGGGGGTGATCACCAAGCCGGCCGATTTGCCTTGCAGCGAGTTGATGAGGTTGGCGTCCTTTGCACGGGTAAGCTCGTCGCCTTTCACTTTCTGCGTGGCGTAGGTAAGCTCGTCCGGCTTGCGCTCAATGCCGAGCGCGGTCACTACCACTTCGCCCAGCTCGCTGTCGTCCGTGTCGAGTGTCACGTCCACGGCGGCGCGTCCGCCTATCTTTATGGTCTGCGGCTTGGCTCCGATGTAGGAAACGGTGATTTCGTCCTTTCCGGCGGGGATGACGAGCGAGTAGCGTCCGTCCGCGTCGGTCACGGTCATGGTTTTCGTGCCGCGCACAGCGACGCTTGCGCCTACGAGCGGTTCGCCGTGTTTGTCGGTCACGCGTCCCGTCACTTTTTTTGCTTGCTGTGTGTCTGCGGCACGCCATGTGGCGGCGGTGGCTTGTGCTTCCGTTTTCTCCGCCACGGCGGCACGTGCGGTAGTTGCGGCACCCGGCCCAGCTGCCAACAGTGCCAGCAGGGGCAGGTAAAGCGGGTGGCTTTTCTTTTTCATGGCAATAAAGAAGCGGGACAAGTCTTTCCACGCCGCGCGCCGGTGTCACTTGTCCCGAAAGGCGTGGCGCGTGCGTATTTAAGGTTTTGTTGTGTCTTGCAAAAGTAATAGGTTTTCTAAGAGAAAGGGCTTTTGGTCGGCGTTTTTTGCTTGTATGCAGACCATTTGCGCCTTTTCGTGTTTAGGGTACGGGGTCGTAGCCGCTTCCGCCCCAAGGGTGGCAGCGCAGGAGACGGCGTACGGCGAGGTACAGCCCTTTTGCGGGGCCGTGCTTACGCAGGGCTTCGACGGCATACTGCGAGCAGGTGGGCGTGAAGCGGCACGCGGGCGGGGTGAAAGGCGAGACAAAACGCTGGTAGAAGCGTATGGGGGCAATCAGCAACGCGGTGAGCAGACTTTTCATACCTTCAGAATAAAGGATTCCTGACGTGCGGCGTTCAGTCTTTTGCCGCGTTTCCCGCTTTTTCGCCGAGGCGCAGCAGCAGCGTGGCGACAGACTTTTGTATGCGTGCGGTGTCCTTGGGATGGTCGGCAAGCCAGATAAAGGCGATGTGTGCGGCAGTGTCCTCGGGAAGCGCGTCCCAAAGCAGACGCTTCTGCAAACGGTACGCCTCGCGCAACTGCCTTTTGGCGCGGTTGCGGTCTACGGCGTGGCGCAGCCTGCGTTTGGACACGCTGAGCAACACTTTCACCCTCGGTCCGCGGCCGCTGTAGCCCAAGGTGCGGTATACCGCCCGCAGGGGGTACACCGTGACGGCGGGGCTGCCCGGTGCGAAAAGTGCCTCTATCTCGTTTTTCAGACAAAGGTGCTCTGGCTTCTTGAAAGTGTGCTGTTTCATGTGCGTGGCTTGTGCCGTCTTTTCCCGGCCTGCGGAGCGCGGCGGGCTTCTTCGTTTCACAAAGGTAGTAATTCCGCCGGACTTTCGTGCGGAAAGGGCGTTTGCGGAATTTGTCCCGCTCTTCGCGCCCCCTTGAAAACAGTAAAAACCATGGGGAAAAGGATGGAAACGGGAAATGTCAAGCGTCGTGAGCAGCAGACGCGTAGGGAGGAGGGAATATGAGTTTTTGACCGGTCTGCGGGCTTATCGTGTGACAAAAGGATAGGTTTTGTCGATAAATGGTATCAAAAGTTTGCGCGGTCGGAATAGTTGCATTACATTTGCAAGCGGTTACGGCATGCACAGCCGCCGTGCGGCGGAATGTGCGCGGCGGTGGCCGATATGCCATAGTTGATTATGATAAAGGGAGCGGCCTTGCCCATTGCGGTGCAAGGTCGCTCTCTTTGTGTGGGGTCGGGTCCCGCTGCGTGCGGGCTGTCCTTGGTCTTTCGCGGGGAGGGCTTTGCGGCGCATAGACCGGTGGCCGCCGCGTGTGTGCGGGTTGCTCTGCCTTTGAAAATGGGCTGCGCGGTCACTCAGCGGCGGGTGCGGGGCTTTCGGGCGCGGGACCGTACTTGTTTTCGCCCGGCTGTCCCTCAAGCAGCATAAAGATGAAGAGCACAATGCCGCCTACGTAAGGCACGAAGGATAGGAGATACCACCATCCGCTGCGTCCCGAGTCGTGCAGGCGGCGCACAGTCACGGCGATGGCGGGGACGAGCGTGGCGAGGGCGAAGATGAGCAGTATCAAATAGCCGATGAGGAAGCCGATGCCAAAGCCTGCGACCCCGAGGTCAAGCGCCGAGTCGCCGCCCTGCATGGCTGCCGCCCCGCCAAACAATGCGCCGAGGGCGAGGCCTGCCGCTAAGCACACCATAGCTACTATAAAGTTAAAGAGCGAGTACCACCAGTACTCGGAGCGGCTGGCGCGTCCGCTGAAAGTGGCGTACTTTTTTGAGAGAACTGTCTTTACTGATTCCTGGAAAGTCATAAGCGTATAGTGTTAGGGGGTTAACGGTTCGTATCGTCCCTTACGCGCGGCAGAATGTCTCTATCATTTTGCAGCCTTTTGCGGAAGGGGTGAAGAGCGCGTGCGCGTTGTCGGCGGGGAGAAGCAGGCTCTCTCCGGCGTGCAGCGACGCGGTGCCGCCGTCGTATGCCACTTCCGTGCTTCCCTCAAAGCATACGAGGATGACGAAAGAGTCTGTCTGCGAGTAGTCCGCTTCCGTGGGCGCGTCCATGTCGTACAGGCGCGTAGTGAACTGCGGGCAGTCCACCACGGGGGTGGCGGCGTTGTGCAGTGGCGTGTAGTGCGTGCGGTAGTCGGGGTATGCCTTGTAGTCGAGAGCCTCGCGGGCTTGCGCCACGTGCAGCTCGCGCGTGTTGCCGGCGGCGTCGCGTCGGTCGAAGTCGTAGACGCGGAAAGTGTCGTTGCTGCTTTGCTGTATTTCCACGAGGAAATTGCCTGCTCCGATGCTGTGTATGCGCCCTGCGGGTATGAAGAAGACGTCTCCCGGGTGCGTAGTGTGGCGGCTCAGGTGCTGTGTCAGCGTGCCGTCGGCGAGGCTCTGCGTGTAGCCGTCAGCCGAGAAGTCCGCGTTGAAGCCCGAGCAGAGCGAAGCCCCTTCCTGTGCGGAGACTATGTACCACATTTCCGTTTTGCCGTAGGGGTGTCCCATGCGTTGCGCCATCGCGTCGTCGGGGTGTACCTGTATGCTGAGGTCTTCGGCTGCGGAGATGAACTTTATGAGCAGCGGAAAGGTCTCCCCGTAGCGGCGGAGATTTTCTTTGCCTACGAGCGCTGCCCCGTAGGTGCGTATCAGCTCCGGCAGAGTCTTTCCTTTCAGCGGTCCTTCGGTGACGGGCGTCTCGTTTCCGGGTACGCCCGATATTTCCCAGCTTTCCCCCACGCGGGCGGGAGCGTCAGTGAGTCCTTTGAGACGCGTCACCTCCTCGCCGCCCCATATGGTGGTTTTGAGAAGCGGGCAAAATTTCAATGCTTGCATACGATATGAATATAGGTAGGCTGTTTCGGTTTGTGCTGTGTCGGTATATGGCCGATGCGGGTCAGTTTACGCCTTCGGCTGAGGCGGTGTCAGCGTGCGCCTCGAGCACGCGCAGCAGCCTTTCTCCGGCGGCTTCCTGCCTTGCGCCCAAGTCCATGAATTTTGTCAGAGCCTTTCCCGCTGCGCGTGCGACGGCCGTGTCGCCGCCCAGCAGAGCTGCGTGCGTCTGGTCGATAAATTCGTCCGCGTCGCGCTGCCCCGGTGTTGCCCCCGTCATAAAGAGGCGTGCGAGAAGCAAGTATCCGCAGAGCGCGTGCATACGGGCCTCCGATGCAATCCACGCATAGGCCAGCGTCGAAGCCTCGGGCATACGGCAGAAAAGGTGCATCACCGTGCACTCCGCCTCTTCCGTGAAGCGCATCTGCTCTGTCCACAGCTCCGCCAAGTCGGCGCCGAAGGTCTCCGCCGGCATCACCATCCCCGCCAAAAGCCGGCACTCGCGGATGTCCTCTTTCCACAGTGCGGCGGCAAGGGCGGCGGTGTGCGGGAGCTCTTGGGAGAAACTTTGCAGGCGCGGCAGCTCGACGCCGAAAATCACTTTGTACGTCAGCCCTTTCTCGCGCATCGATGCGCTTACCGGTCCGTTCATCATGCCGTGCAGCGAGCGCTTTACATAGCGCAGCCATGCGGCGGTGTCGTCCGCGGCGGGCAGTGTGCAGTTGTCCATTGTCAGTCGTAGAATGTTCCCTTTTTGTGGGACACCATAGGACAAAAGTAACCAATTGCGTGCGAAAACCCCGTCCTCCCGTCCGCTTTTTTCGCCATAGCGTCCCCCGTAGTGGGGAGAGGCGCGGGCGCGCGGTCAGTGCGGCACGCCGTGTCGGCGGGGCGGCTCGCGTCGCGGCCGTGGTTTTTACCTAAACGCGGGTATTGCGGGGGCGCGGCCGCGGGGCTTACTTTGCAACCGACAAGAAAGCCGCTGCCGCCGAGGCGGAACAGAGCTTTCGCCGCCGGACGGCTCTGCAAAACGCTCCCGCAAAGGAGCGGTGCATGGAGTCCCCCTATGAATACCAACACACACATCCTTTTCTTATGACCGGAATTTTCTTTGGCAGCACGACGGGCAACACCGAGAGCGTGGCTGCCGCCATCGCCGCCGCGCTCGGCGTGGCAGAAGCAGACGTGCATAACGTGGGCAGCGCCTCCGCCGATGCGGTAGACGCTTACGACACACTTCTCCTTGGCTCTTCCACTTGGGGCTGCGGCGACTTGCAGGACGACTGGTACGACTTCCTTGACGCGCTGAAGACCCGCGACCTTTCGGGAAAGCGCGTGGGGCTTTTCGGCTGCGGCGACAGCTCGTCGTACGGCGACACGTTCTGCGGCGCTTTGGGGCAGATATACGACGCGCTGCAGGACAGCGGCTGCACCTTTGTAGGGGCGTACGAGCCGCAGGACTATGACGTGACCGACTCGGACGTGTGCCGCGACGGGCTTTTTGTGGGGCTTGCCGTAGACGAGGCAGACAGCGACGCCAAGAACGAGGCACGCATCGCCGCCTGGTGCGAGCTGGTGAAATAACCCTCCGCGCCCTGTTTCCTGCGCGGCGCATGCCGCAGTAGTGTCCCTTCCTTTCCATTTTAAAGCAAACAATCCCCCTTATGTCCGTAGACGATTTCCACCGCTTTGGCTCTATGAAGCTCTTCATGCACCAGATATACGAGTACCGCAAGGGCGTGCGCCGGCTTGTGCTCTGCACCATGCCGCCCTCGTGCGCCGCCCTGATGCGCGAGCGCCTTGACGGGCAGGGCATATCCCACCTCACGCAGACCGTCGACGCGGGAAAGGTGAACCTCTATTTCGGTGACGCGTGCTGTCTCGGCGTGGTGTCTACATTCCTGCACAAGGCGATGAGCGAACTCACGCCGCAGGAGGACTTCATGCTTGGCGCGATGCTCGGCTACGACATAGGCCAGCAGTGCGAGCGTTTTTGCAAGCGTGCGGCGGTGTGAAAGAGCGGGCAAAACGTTGCACTTTGCCGGGAAAGGAAAACTAAACAAAGGTTAACGCCGATTTGGAAAACGGCGAAAAATGTATTATCTTTGTGTATGGAAAAGCGGGGATACGCACACGATGCGTATCCCCGCTTTTGCGTTGTTGGAAATCAGCTGCTTACGAAAGGAAAAGTGTACATCCCGGAGCTACGGGGTGTACATATAGGAGCGACAGCCCCCATTCCCGTCGTGACTAAGCCGGTCTTAGTCTCCGTAAAGCCTATTGCAGGGTGGCAAAGGTGCTTCCCGGACGGCCTGAAAACCTTAATAATTCATAAATCTTTTGCTGCCCGATTTGTCTTTTGCCGGGAGCGCCGGACATAGATTTTGGGGAAACGGGAGAGAGAAGCCGTACACGGGAAAGGGTACGGCGGGGGAGGGGGAAAGGTGCGTTTTGGGGACGGGCGAAGGCTGAGGCTTGCCGCCGCAGGCTTAGAAAGTGCGGAAAGAGTATCCCTGCGACTTGAGCCACTCTATCGCCCGGGGCAGGGCGTAAAGCAGCTTGTCCTGGCTTTTCAGCGAGTCGTGGAAAGTGATGATGCTGCCCGGGCGGGCGTAGCGGCGCACGTTGAGCAGCACGTCGCGGCCGTTGAGGCGCGTAGAGTAGTCGCGCGTCACCAGATCCCACATCACCACGCGGTAGCGTTGCTTCACCATGATGTACTGTCCCCACTTCATCCAGCCGTGGGGCGGGCGGAAGAGGTCGGTGTGCAGGTGCTCGTTGGCCTTGTCTACGTTGCGCACATACGAGCGTATGCCGTGCCGCAGCCCGCCAATGTGGTTGTAGGTATGGTTGCCGAGCCGGTGGCCGCGCGAGCGCACCATCTCAAACTCCTCCGGGTGCTTGCGTATGTTGTCCCCCACCATGAAGAAAGTGGCCTTGACCCCGTAGCGGTCGAGCACGTCGAGCACCCACGGCGTGACCTCCGGGATGGGACCGTCGTCAAAGGTGAGGTACACGACACGCTCCTCCGTCTTCACGCGCCAAAGGGCGTGGGGATAGAGCCATCTGAGGAAGCGGGCGGGTTGTTCGATAATCACAGTCTCGGGGGTTGTGGCGGCCTGGAAGCCGTGTGCTTTTCGGTGGGGTAACAGGGGAAAGGGCAAAACCTTGCACGCCCGGCCAGATTTTTTTTGCTTTCGTGGAAAAAAATCGGCGCCTTGCGGCGTGCCGGTCTATCCCGTGACGGTCACGCTGCCTTCCTCCACGTGCCACACGCGGCGGTCCGGCAGGGCAAAAGCGCCTTCCCCTTCGTGGCTCACCACCACGACGGCGCAGTGCGGGTGGAGGTCGTCCAGAAAAGCGTGCAGCTCCGCGCGGGCGGAGGCGTCGAGGTGGGTCTCCGGCTCGTCAAGCAGCAGCAGCTGCGGCCGCGATACCACGGCCCGCGCAAGAAGCACGCGCTGCCACTGCCCGCCGCTGAGCTCGGCGATAGGGCGGCTTTCAAGCCCCGCGAGGCGGAATTTTTCCATGACGTCCGCCGTACGCTGCCTGTGCCCGGCAGTGAAGCGCCGCCAGAGCGGCTTGCTTCCGGCAAGCCCCGAAAGCACTACCTCGCTTACCGTGGTGGGAAACTGGCGGTCGATGCTGCGGTACTGCGGCAAATAGCCCAGGCGCAAACCCGGCCGGCGGACAATCTTCCCCGCCACGGGCGGGAGCAGTCCTGCCATAAGCCTCAGAAGCGTGGTTTTTCCCCCTCCGTTGGGGCCGGAGAGCACGATGAAGTCACGCGCGCGCACCTCGCCGCTCACGTGGCAAAGCACATGCCGCTTTCCGTAGCTGAGGCAAATGTCCTCAATCTTGAGCAAAACGTCTTCAGTCATCCTGCAAGGCATCGGCTATACGTGACATTTCCGCCGGCACGTCGTATACAAGCGGATTGATATCCACCACACGCGCCCCGACGCTGCGGGCGAGGCGGCGGGCGGCGCGCCCGGCGTGTTCCTCAGACACGAAGACACGCTTCACGCCGGCTGCGCGGCTTTCTGTCTCCAGCTGCCGCATGCGTGCGGCGGAGGGCTCTCGCCCGTCCTGCTCGACGGCTATCTGCGTCAGTCCGTACTGGCGGGCAAAATGGCCGAGCGCGGGGTGGTATATGAGGAAAGCGCGGTGGCGCAGCGGCTTCACCCGCGCGGAAAGCACGCTGTCAGTGTGCTCCATCCGGCTGGTAAAGGCAGCAAGGCGTGCGCGGTACTCGCCGGCGTTGGCACTGTCGGCGCGGCAGAGCGCGTCACACGCTGCGGCAGCCATGGCGGTGAGGTTGTGCGGCGACATCCATATATGCGGGTCGTCCCCGCCCTGCGCGCCCGCAAGCGGCTCGACGTCACGCGAAAGAGCCACGGTCTCCACGCCGGGAGTGGCTTCCGCCATCTGCCGCAGCCGCGTCTGCTCGAAGCCCAGCGTGCCGCACACGAAAAGCAGCCTGCCGTGCCCCAGCTCCACCATCTGGCGCGGCGTGGGCTCGTACGTCTCGGGGCTTGCGCCCTTCGGCATCAGCGTGTGCACTTCAAAGCGGTCGCCCGCCACGGCTTCCACCACGTAGCGCAGCGGCTCGATGCTCACCGTGAGCGAAGGCTTCTCCGCCGTCCGCCGCCGGCTGCACGAGGCAAAAAGCAGCGGAAAGGCCAGCAGGAGAAGTAGTATGCGTGTCTTCATCGTTTTGTCTTCTGTAAAAATTTGCCCAAGCTCCGGGACGCACCCTCTATGCCTGGAGGTAGGCCTCTATGAGAAGCCAGTAGCGCACATACTTGCCGGCGCCCACCAAAAGCATGGCGTAGACAAGCTTGACGCGCAGAAACCCCATCGCCACCGTTATCACGCTGCCGATGAGCGGAAGCCAGGCCAGAAGCCCGGCCCACGCGCCGTAGCGCCGCACCCAGCGCTTGCCGCGCTCCAGCTTTTCCGGCTTTACTTTGGTCCACCGCTCTATCCACTCCTGCCGTCCGAGCGAGCCGACGCCGTAGTTGAAGAGCGAGCCAAGGGTGTTGCCCGCCGTGCCCCAAAGCAGCAGCTCGGAGGGCGATGCCCCCGCCGCCAGCAAACCCAGCATGACGGCTTCGGAGCTGAAAGGTATGAAGCTGCCGGCAAGGAAAGCCGCGACAAACATCCCGATGCCGCCGTGCGCGGCAAGTTGCGCTATGATTGCGTCCATTGTGTTCCCCTAATAGTCTTTTTCCGCGTTGCTGCCCTTACCGCAGCGTGACACCCGCCAGGGGCGTGACGGTTTCCAGCCCGCAGAGCGGGCCGTAATGCACGAGGTAGCCGAATGCCGCAAGCGCGGCCAGCACGGCGAAGCTCAGGGCAAACCACAGGCCGAAGAAGCGCCCGCGCCCCAGGGCGTAATAGTGGGCAACGAGCGGCGCGCTGTTGAGTGCCAAAAGGGAAAGCCAGCTGGCGCAGTATTGCGGCAAGACTGCCAGTCCCGCCCACAGGAAAAGCTCCACGGCGGCGAAGACGTGGAAATACATGCGCGTGCGTATCTTGTCGTTGTATGCCGTATGGACGAAATGGGCGGTTGCCGCCACGGAGAAGAAGAGCAGCACGCCGGCTGTCACCGTTTGCGGCAGCGTGACGCGCGAGTAGTCCGGCAAGCCCGGCGTAAGCCATTCCGCAAGGAAGAGGAAAGCCGTGTCGAGCCTGTTTTGCCATACAGCATAGCCGGCGTAGAGCCAGTAGGGAAGTACCAGACCGAAGACCACTGCGAAGAAAGTGCGGCCCGAGAGGCAGCGCAGCCGCACAAGCATGCAGAAAAGCAGGGGAGGGAGCAAAAGCAGAAGCGGGGGAAACAGCATGCTGCCCGCGCCCAGACAAAGAAAGGCATGGAAAGCGTAGCCCTCGGCGCGGAGGGACTGGTAGGCGGGGAAAAGGGCGGCGTAGCAGGCCGCGAGGCACAGGGACGGCACGGACACCGAGGCATCGAAAGCGTGCAGTGCGGGGACGGAGAGCGCAAGCAAAAGGTAGGCCGCGCTTACAAGCCGCGAGCGCACGCGCAGGAGAGAGAAGCGGTTGTTGAGCTCCATAAGCGTGTACGCGCAAAGCAAAGCCACGCCCGCTCCCGCCCACAGCCTCCAGTCGGACGGAGCGGGCGCGAGCCAGCACGCCAGGGTCACAGCCGCCACCACGGGTAGGGTGAGGTTGCTGCCCACGATGCGGTCTCTTCTCGTGTGCCTTTTTCCCAAAAGTCAGTATTTTGTTTGCAGCCCGTCCCGCGGGCTGTTCTGCTCCTCTCGCGGGACTTCCGCAGCCGTGCCGCAGGCCGCGGCTTAGAAAAGGTCTTTCCCGATGTCGCGGCGGAAGTATTTCCCCTCCCACGCTACGCGCTCAGCCCCCGCCATCGACTTGGCGAGCGCCTCGGCATGCGTGTCGCCGTAAGAGCTTACGGCGATGACGCGGCCGCCGGCGGTGACGAGTTTTCCGTCCTTTATGGCCGTACCGGCGTGGAATACCACGCTGCCCTCGATGTCCGCGCCCGAAATTTCGAAGCCTTTCTCGTAATGGCCGGGGTAGCCGCCCGAAACGCACATCACGCAGACTGCCGCGCGGGGGTCGAACTCAGCTTCGCGGCGGTCAAGGTCGCCCTGCGCCACGCCCTCGAAAAGGTCGACGATGTCGCTTTTCAGACGCAGCATCACCGTCTCCGTCTCCGGGTCGCCCATGCGGCAGTTGTACTCGATTACTTTCGGCTGCCCGCCGCAGTCAATTAGCCCGAAGAAGATAAAGCCCTTGTAGTCTATCCCCTCTGCCGCGAGTCCGTCTACGGTGGGGCGGATTATCTCCTCTTCCACTTTCTTCATCCAGACAGCGTCTGCAAACGGGACGGGAGAGACAGAGCCCATGCCGCCCGTGTTAGGTCCCGTGTCGCCCTCGCCGATGCGCTTGTAGTCCTTGGCTTCGGGCAGAAGCTTGTAGTGGCGTCCGTCGGTAAGCACGAAGACCGAGCACTCTATGCCCGAGAGAAATTCCTCAATCACCACGCGCGAAGAGGCGTTGCCGAACATGCCGCCGAGCATCTCGCGCAGCTCTTTCTTCGCCTCGTCAAGTGTGGGGACTATCAGCACGCCTTTCCCGGCGCAAAGTCCGTCGGCCTTGAGCACATAAGGCGCTTGCAGCGTTTCCAGAAAACGGCAGCCCTCCTCGACCTGCGTGCCGTCGAAAGTGGCATAAGCCGCAGTGGGTATGTTGTGCCGCTTCATGAAGCCCTTGGCAAAGTCTTTCGACCCTTCAAGCACGGCTCCCGCCTTGGACGGACCGATGACGGGCACGCCGCTAAGGCGAGCGTCGGCCTTGAAATAGTCGTAGATGCCTTTCACAAGCGGGTCTTCCGGACCCACGACCACCATGTCCACGCCGTTGTCAAGGACAAAGCTGCCCACGGCGGTGAAGTCGTCCGCCTTGATGGCGACGTTTTCGCCCGCGAGAGCCGTCCCGGCGTTGCCGGGAGCGATGTAGAGTTTTGATACGCGCGGGCTTTGGGCTATTTTCCAAGCCAAGGCGTGCTCGCGCCCGCCGCTGCCTAAGAGTAGAAGTTTCATAGGGAAGAAAAAATTGCGGTGCGTGTGCGGCGGGACGGCGGACGGTGCCGCACTCCCGCGCAAAACCTCCGCAAAGTTAGAGTTTTGGGGCGGCGGCGCAAAGGGCGTGCGGCTATTTGCGCTATATTTGCAAGGAAGAAACCTTAAATCCCTAACAACAGAGCCAAAACCCTATGCTTTTCAGAAAGAAAGCCGCCGCGCTGCTTGCGGCGGCGCTCACGCTCGGCGTGACGGAGGCGGACGCGCAAAGCGCGGATTTCCATGTCGTTCCGCTTCCCAAAGAAGTGAAAGCCGCGAAGAACGGCAACTTCGTGCTGAACCCGTACACCGCAATAGTTTACCCGAAAGGCGAAGCGCAGATGAAACGCAACGCCGAACTGCTTGCCGAGTACATAAAGGAAAGCACGGGGCTGAAGCTTACGCTCCTCACGCAGGCGCCGCCCGCCAATGCCATTGTCCTCAGCGACCGCTTGAAGCACGACAACGCTGAGGCATACACCCTCCGCGTGAACGACGGGCTGGTGCTGATAGACGGCGCGAGCGCGGCGGGCGCGTTTTACGGCGTGCAGACCCTGCGCAAGGCACTGCCCGTGGTGAAGGGTGACATAAAGGGGATAACCCTCCCGGGCACGGACATCACCGACTGGCCGCGCTTCGCCTACCGCGGGGCGCACCTCGACGTGTCGCGGCATTTCGTGGGCGTAGACTCCGTGCGCCGCTTCATCGACATGCTCGCCCTGCACAACATCAACCGTCTGCACTGGCACCTGACGGACGACCAAGGGTGGCGCATAGAGATAAAGAAGTACCCGCTGCTCACAAAGGTTGGCTCGCGCCGCGCCCAGACGGTGATAGGGCACAACTCGGGAAAGTATGACGGGAAACCCTACGGCGGCTTCTATACCCAGAAGGAAATAAAGGAAATAGTGCGCTACGCCGCCGAGCGGCATATCACCGTCATCCCGGAGATAGACCTCCCGGGACACATGCAGGCAGCCCTGTCCGCTTACCCCGAGCTGGGCTGCACGGGCGGTCCGTATAAGGTATGGGAGCAGTGGGGCGTGTCGGACAACGTGCTTTGCGCCGGCAACGACAAGGTTTTCACTTTCATAGACGACGTGCTCGCTGAGGTGGCAAAGCTTTTTCCCTCGCAGTACATACACGTCGGCGGGGACGAGTGCCCCAAGACGCAGTGGAAGAAATGCCCCAAGTGCCAGGCGCGCATAAAGGTCGAGCATCTTGAGGCGGACGGAAAGCACACGGCAGAGGAGCGGCTGCAGAGCTATGTTATCCGCCACGCGGAGAAGACGCTTTCTGCGCTCGGCCGCCGTATGATAGGCTGGGACGAAACGCTTGAAGGCGGTCTTGCGCCGGGCGCAACGGTGATGTCGTGGCGCGGCGAGAGCGGAGGCATCGAGGCTGCGCGGCAGAAGCACGACGTGATTATGTCGCCCAATACTTATCTCTACTTCGACTACTACCAGACGGACGACACGGCCTCTGAGCCGGACGCCATAGGCGGCTACCTCCCGATAGAGCGCGTATACAGCTACGAGCCGATGCCCGAGGGACTTTCCGCCGCCGAGCAGAAATACATCGTCGGCGTGCAGGCCAACTGCTGGACAGAGTACATGCCTACCTACCGCCAAATAGAGTACATGGAGCTGCCTCGTATGGCTGCGCTCAGCGAGACGCAGTGGTGTGCGGCGGGGCAGAAAGATTTTTCCCAGTTTATGCAGCGTCTGCAGCGGCTCACGCCGGTGTATGACAACAAGGGGTACAACTACTGCCGCGTGATATACAACGTGGTGCCGGCATACAGCCAGGACACGGTGCGGCACGCCACGCTTGCGAAGCTTACCACGTTTGGAAAGGCGGCGATACACTACACGCTCGACGGCTCGGGACCGACTGCCGCTTCACCCCGCTATACGGAGCCGATAGTGATAGACAAGGACTGCCGCCTGAAAGCCGCCGCGTTCCGCCCCTCCGGGCGCACGCCGGAAGTAGGCCAGGACTTCAAGTTCCACAAAGCGGCCTGCTGCCCCGTCAAGCTGTTGCAGCCTACCAACAGCAGCTACACCTACACCGGTCCGTCCCTGCTTGTGGATGGTCTCTACGGTGACATGAACTCGCGCACGGGCCGCTGGATGGGATTCAACGACAGCGACCTCGACGCGGTGGTGGACTTCGGCAAGCCGACGGCTTTCTCCTCCGTCACGGTACGCGCCTATGTCGACTCCAGTGACTGGATATTCGCCCCGCGCGGCTTCGAAGTGCTTTCTTCCGAAGACGGAAAGACGTTTGCCTCGCTTGCTGCCGAAAGCTACCCGCCGATGGAAAAGGACGATCCGCGCGAGATAAAGACGTATACCCTGACGTTCCCCGCCGCCACGGCGCGGTACATACGCGTGAAGATGCTTTCCGAGCATTCTATGCCGCTTTGGCACGGCACAAACGGCAAGCCGGGCTTCCTCTTTGTGGACGAAATAGAGGTTCGCTGAGGCTTTCCGCACCCGGCAATTGGCATACGGGCGGACGGACGCAAGTCTGTCTGCCCGTTTTGCCTTTATACACCTTATTATATATAGGAGTACCCTATTATATATAGGTGTGCCGCGTCTTGCGGGCGGGAATGGAGCGCTGCAAAGCAATGACGTACTTGGCCGGGGCGGTGTACGGGCGCGGGGTAAAACACTAAAAAACCTTGCATTGCGGGGCTTGCGTGCCTTTGTGCGGGCGAAAGAGAAATATATTGCTACTTTTGCAAGTTGTTTTTAGGACAGGCGACAACAAACGTTACATACTTCATACAGCGTAAGTCTCAAATGAAACATTACAACCTGACGAACAACATCCTCGGATGGCTCGTCTTCGCCGTGGCGGCGTTTACCTACTGCTCCACAGTAGAGCCGACGGCGAGCTTTTGGGATTGCCCGGAGTTTATCACCACAGCCTACAAGCTGGAGGTGGGACACCCGCCCGGCGCGCCCTTCTTTATGCTCACTGCCAACTTCTTCACCCAGTTCACGAGCGACCCTTCCAAGGTGGCGCTTTGCGTGAACGTGATGACAGCCCTGCTGTCGGCGTTGTGCATACTCTTCCTGTTCTGGACCATTACGCATCTGGCTCGCATGCTGGTGTGCAAGGACGGAAAGGTGGAGACGGTGGCGCAGCTTGTCACCATTATGGGCTGCGGACTTGTGGGCTCGCTTGCCTACACTTGGAGCGACACGTTCTGGTTCTCGGCCGTGGAGGGCGAGGTTTACGGCTACTCTTCCATGTTCACCGCGCTGGTGTTCTGGCTGATACTGAAATGGGAAGACCATGCCGACGAGCCGCACTCCGACCGCTACCTTGTGCTGATATTCTACCTTACGGGTCTTTCCATAGGCGTGCATCTGCTCAACCTGCTCTGCATCCCCGCCATTGCCCTTGTATACTACTACAAGCGCAAGCCTGAGGCAGGGCTGAAGGGATCGCTTGTGGCGCTTGCAGTGTCTATGCTCTTGGTGGCCGCCGTGCTGTACGGCGTCGTGCCGGGCATCGTGAAGGTGGGCGGATGGTTTGAACTTTTCTTCGTGAACTGGCTCGGACTGCCGTTCAATACCGGCATGGCGGTTTACATCCTTGTGCTTATCGCCGTGGTGCTTGCCGCTATCTGGAGCACCACTACAAGCCGCCGCACGCTCGCTTCCACGCTCTACGTGCTGTCGGTGGCCTTGCTCGGCATTCCGTTCCTCGGTCACGGCTGGGCTTGCGTGGCGCTGGGCATTGTGCTGCTCGCCGCGCTGATAGCGCTGCTGCGCGTCAAGTCAAAGGACGGCAACTATCTTCTCCGCAAGCGTTTCCTCAACACCTCGCTGCTTTGCATGCTGGTGCTTATGATTGGCTACTCCTCGTATGCCGTAATCGTGATACGCTCTACGCAGAACCCGCCGATGGATCAGAACTCCCCGGAGGATGTCTTTACGCTTGGCACGTACATGAGCCGCGAGCAGTACGGGTCGTACCCGCTCCTCAAAGGCGAGGCATACTGCTCGCAGCAGCAGGGCTACGCCGCGCAGGCACTTGAGTACAAGTACAACGACCGCACGCAGCGCAAGGAAAAGGCGAGTGCCGACGAGAAGGACAGCTATGAGGATATCCGCGAGACTTCGGGCGTGAAATACCCCAGCGGTCTGCAGATGCTCTTCCCGCGTATATGGAGCGCGGCGCACGCCGGACAGTACGAGCAGTGGCTGGGCGGGCATATCGACACGCACCCCGTCACGTTCACCGACCGCGAGGGCTATGAGGTGCAGGGCGAAATGCCCACGCAGTTGGAAAATCTGCGTTTCTTCCTCTCCTATCAGGTGAACTTCATGTACTGGCGGTATTTCATGTGGAACTTCGCCGGACGGCAGAACGACATGGCCAGCCAGGGAGAAGCCGAACACGGCAACTGGATAACCGGCATCCCCTTTATAGACAATAGTCTCTACGGCGACCAGAGCCTTCTTCCCAAGGCTCTTAGGGAGAACAAGGGACACAATGTCTTCTACTGCCTGCCGCTCCTCCTCGGACTTATAGGTCTCTTTTGGCAGACCTACCGGGGCGAAAAGGGGGTAAGGCAGTTCTGGGTCGTGTTCTTCCTCTTCTTCATGACGGGTCTGGCTATTGTGCTTTACCTCAACCAGACGCCGAGCCAGCCGCGTGAGCGCGACTACGCCTATGCGGGTTCGTTCTACGCCTTCGCTATATGGATTGGTCTCGGCGTGGCGGCTCTGTCGCAGTGGGCGCAGAAGCTCTTGAAGAAGAGACCGACCCTCGCCGCCGCGCTCGCCTCTCTCGTCGGCATCATCGTGCCGCTGCAGATGGTGAGCCAGACGTGGGACGACCACGACCGTTCCTCGCGCTATATGTGCCGCGACTTCGGTCTCAATTACCTCAACACGCTGCCGGCGGAGGGCAAGCCCATCATCTTCTCCAACGGAGACAACGACACCTTCCCGCTTTGGTACAACCAGGAGACCGAGGGACTGCGCACCGATGCCCGCGTCTGCAACCTCTCTTACCTGCAGACCGACTGGTACACCGACCAGATGCGCCGCCCGGCCAACGACTCTCCCGCGCTCCCCATTACGTGGAAGCGGCTCTTCTACGTGGACAACGGGAAACACACGTTCTATCCCATCCGTCCGGAGGGCAAGGCCGAGCTTGACGAGATAAAGAAGCAGAACCCCGGCGTAGACCCCTACGAGGTGTCCTACGTGATAGACCATTACGCCAAGAAAGAGCAGGGAGGATACATACCTACCGACTCGCTTGTGATAAAGGTTGACAAGGAGGCAGTGCTTCGCTCGGGCATGTTCCTGCCCAACGGCAAGGACGGCATCCCCGACCATATGGTCATCTCCCTGAAAGAGGCCTACCAGAAGAAAGGCGGGCTCTACCGCTCCGACCTCATGATATACGAAATGCTGGCTCACTCCAACTGGAAACGGCCTATGTACATGACCGTGACGCTCGGCAGGGATAATATGGCGGGACTGGAGAACTACCTCGTGCTCGAGGGGCTTGCCTACCGCATTACGCCTTTCAATTACGGGCAGCTTGGCGTGATAGACCCCAGCATTATGTATAAAAACATGATGACTCGCTTCCGCTACGGCAATCTGTCGCAGAAGGGACTGTACATTGACGAGACCGTGGGACGCATGTGCCAGACACACCGCCGCATGTTTGTGATGCTGGCAAACCGCCTGCTCGCCTCCGACCGCACGAAAGAAGCCGTCAACGCGCTGCGCAAGTGCGAGAAAGAGATTCCTGCCTACAACGTGCCCTATACCGACGACGACTCGCAGCTTGCTACGGCGTGGCTGATGGCGGGCGAGAAGAAAGAGGCCGCACGCGTGGCAAAGGCTGTCTTTGAGTACGACCGCGACTATCTGCGTTACCTCAATTCGCTCGGCTCTGACAAGGTTGCCACCTACGGGCGCACCAGCTACTTCCTCGTAGTGAGTGCCATGGAAGCCGTGCGTGCGCTCAGCCAGACCGGCGACGCGCAGTACGGGAAGGTGCTGAAAGAGTTTGAGGCTCTTTCGAAGACAGAGTCCTTCGCTGTAGGCTTCCAGGTCTACCAGCAGCAGATGAGCGGAATGCCCGTCGAGGAGGAAATGCCCTCTGAGGAGTAAACCGCAAGTGCCGGCATACGGCGCACGAAATATCTTTCTGACAAAAGAAATCCCCGCTGGGCAGTTCGTCCGGCGGGGATTTTTGCGCTATGGCGGTAGCGGAAAGCCGGCGGATGGCGGCTTGCGTAGATGGGTACGGGAGTAAGCCGAAATGTACGGTTATAGTTATTCACTTTCCCCGTATTTATAAAGGGAAGGGGCGGGGACGGCGGTTGACGAGTCCTTAGTCGCCGAATACTTCGCGCAGTACGGCAAGCGAACGCAGTTCGGGAAAGGCAGGAAGGTGCAGGCGGTAGTAGGTATTGATGTACGCAAGGAGGCGGCTGCGTTCTGCCCCGCTGAAGCGGAAAACGCGCATATTGCCGTAACGCATACGCATGAAAAGCGGGACAAGGCGCGCGTCCTCCGGACGGAGGAAGTCGGCATGCAGCGGCTGGGAGGGTACAAACTCGGCAGAGCGGAGGTCGAAGAATGCTCCCGTCTCCGCTTCGGCGGTGTTGGGTTCAATGCCAAGGAAGCGCGTCAGCCGCATGAGAAAAACCAAGTGGAAATTGGCGAAGCCAGACGGACAAGCGTCAAGCCACTCCACCGAGCGCACCACGTAACCGAAAACCTCGCGGCAGTCGCGCTCCGTGCGCACCGCGTGGTGGAGAAACTCCGCGATAAACAGAGCCATGGCAGACTTGATCGGATGGTAGGGCACGGAACACAAGGGTAGGGCGGTCTGCGCCGCGCGCGGACGCTGCAGGGAGGCACGCGGGCGGTCGTCCCACGTCAGGTCCAGCACAGCCAGCGGGCGGAAGAGCGTATGGCGCACGGCAGCGCGGCGCGACCGCGACACCCGCACCATCATTCCCACGCAGCCGCGCTCCTCCGTAAGCACGTCGGCAATGAGGGACTCGTCGTTGTACCTCTGTATGTGCAGCACAATGGCTCTTGACTGCGTCATGTATACGCGCGTATATATTATATAGGAGCAGTTCTCCCTTTGTGTAGGAATAGTTTCCCCTTGTACGTGAGAAAACCCTCTTTGTGTAGGATCGGCTTCCCTTTGTGTAGGAATTGTATCCCCTTGTACGCGAGAAATTCCTCTTTGTGCAGGAGCGGCTTCCCTTTGTGTAGGAATAGTTCCCCTTTGCACGCGAGAAATCCCTCTTTGTGCAGGAGCGGCTTCCCTTTGTGTAGGAATAGTCCCCTTTGCATGCGAGAAATCCCTCTTTGTGTAGGAGCGGCTTCCCTTTGTGTAGGAGCGGTTTCCCTTTGTGTAGGAGCGGTTTCCCCTTATATGTAGGTGTAGTCCACCTTTGTATGGGTGTGTTTCTCCCGGGATTCTCCGGCGGGCGCGCTTCTGCTAACGCCTCTCCGCCGCTCTCTGTCTTGCAAAATTACGCGTTTTGTGCAAAAATAAGGGCGGACACTTTGCGGGATAGGAAATTAGTGGTAATTTTGCAGTCGCAATTGCGGCATAGAGCTTCGCGCTCGGTTCGCCAAAGCAGCAAAAAACATTTTAGGGCGGTCCCTTCGTCTATCGGTTAGGACGAGAGATTTTCATTCTCTAAAGAGGAGTT
>CAVJPT010000015.1:0-59844 GCA_963651485.1 Alloprevotella sp.
AAAGCCCAGCAAGCACCTAGCCCAGGGCAAGCGAAGCGACACCCTGGGTATCGCGCACGTCCCCAATGCTGCGCCCTGAAAGGGCAAAAGCATAGCCGGGGGGAATGCCAATAGGGGGTATTTTCGCGTGTCCCAAACAGAAAGAAAGGGCTGGCACACAACATAATGTGCCAGCCCTTTCCTTGGGGATGTGTCCGGCGGGGGGATTCCCGCGTGCCGGAGCGGTTTATTTCAGTTTCTTGAAACCGTATACGGCTTCCGTGCCGAGCTGCTCCTCGATGCGGATGAGCTGGTTGTACTTCGCCATGCGGTCCGTGCGGCTCAGCGAGCCGGTCTTTATCTGGCCCGAGTTGGTGGCAACGGCGATGTCGGAGATTGTGGTATCCTCCGTCTCGCCGGAACGGTGGCTTGTCACCGTGTTGTAGCCGTGGCGGTGCGCCATCTCGATAGCCTCGAGCGTCTCCGTGAGCGAGCCGATCTGGTTGACCTTGATGAGGATGGCGTTGCCTGCCCCCATCTTGATGCCCTTTTCAAGGAATTTGGTGTTGGTGACAAAGAGGTCGTCGCCTACAAGCTGGCAGCGCTGGCCGATGGCGGCGGTGAGCTTCACCCAGCCTTCCCAGTCGTTTTCGTCAAGGCCGTCCTCGATGGAGTCAATGGGGTATTTGGTGATGAGTTCCTCCAAGAAAGCTATCTGCTCGTCCGCGCTCAGCTTCTTGCCGTTGGGGTCTTTGGGCATGCCGTCCTTGAGGTGGCTGTAGTCATAATAGTACTTGCCGTCCTCTATCGTGGCAAACTCGGAAGCGGCGCAGTCCATGGCGATGCGCACGTCCTTCCCGGGCTCGTAGCCCGCGTCCTTCGTGGCCTGCACGATGCTCTCGAGCGCGTCCTCAATGCCGTCCAGCTTCGGGGCAAAGCCGCCCTCGTCGCCCACGGCCGTGGAGAGGCCGCGCTTCTTCAGCAGCTTGGCAAGCGCGTGGAAGACCTCCGCGCCCATGCGGATGGCCTCGCGCTCGCTCGTCGCGCCCACGGGGCGTATCATGAACTCCTGGAAAGCAATCGGCGCGTCGGAGTGCGCGCCGCCGTTGATGATGTTCATCATAGGCACGGGGAGCGTGTACGTGTTGGCGCCGCCGATGTAGCGGTAAAGGGGGATGCCAAGGCACTTTGCCGCTGTGTGTGCGGCGGCAAGCGAAACGCCGAGGATGGCATTTGCGCCGAGCTTCGACTTGGTGGGCGTGCCGTCAAGGGCAAGCATCTTGTAGTCTATGCCGCGCTGGTCGAGTATGTCCCAGCCTTTGAGCGCGGGCGCTATCACGCTGTTGACGTTCTCCACGGCCTGGAGCACGCCTTTGCCTCCGTAACGGCTCTTGTCGCCGTCGCGCAGTTCGAGCGCCTCGTTTTCGCCCGTCGATGCGCCGGAGGGTACGGAGGCGCGGCCCGTCACGCCGTTGTCTGTCGTGATTTCCACCTCCACCGTGGGGTTGCCGCGGGAGTCGAGGATTTCTCTTGCGTGGATTTTCTCTATCTTCATTGCTACTAAAAAGTTTAGGGTATTCCGGTTCTTACTAACGCAATGCAAAAGTAACAACGCCCAGCCGAGGGGCGAAATGCGCCGCTTCACCAAATGTGGTGATTTAGCCCCCCTCCGGCGAAGCCCGTTGCCGATGCCCGCAGGAATAGGGGT
The DNA here is from genome assembly GCA_963651485.1 of Alloprevotella sp. Classification (GTDB taxonomy): domain Bacteria; phylum Bacteroidota; class Bacteroidia; order Bacteroidales; family Bacteroidaceae; genus Alloprevotella. Next base: position 1,688 of record CAVJPT010000015.1, read on the forward strand.
AACTATAAGTGACTGATAGTCAACAGTCTATTACCCCCCCGTGTACGGGCAGTTCGCACTGATAGTCAGGGGGTAATACGAGGGTGACCGCCGTGCCGTGCTGCGGTGCGGGAAGAGAGGCGATGGAGAAAGAGGCGGGGCGGCGGTTGTACTGGTTGAGGATGGCGACGGTGCGCGAGATGAGCTTCATTCCCGTGCCCGTGTCGCGTCCCGTGGTACGTACCGCGCCCGGGTCGTAGCCCACGCCGTTGTCGCGCACCTCTACGCGCAGTGTCCCGTCCGCGTCGCGGCTGACGCTGATGTCTATGCGGCACTCGGCGGTAGGCTGCGGGAAGGCGTGCTTCAGCGCGTTCTCTACGGGTATCTCTATGACCATTGCGGGTATGTGTAGGGAGCTTTGCTGCAAGCTCTCGTCCACGTGCCATTCCACCTGCGGGTATCCGCCGTTGCAGAGCTGGTGCAGGCGCACGAAGTCGCGCACAAGGCGCAGCTCGGCGTCAAGCGTCGTCTCGACATTCCCGGAGGAGAGCAGGTTGCCCCGCAGTACGTCGATGAGCAGTTCCAGGGGAAAAGCTACCTCGGAGTAGTTGCGCAGCTTGGGGAGTATGGTGTTCAGCACGTTGAAGACGTAGTGCGGCGAGACGCGGTTGCGCACAATGTCCATGCGCAGTTCGGTCATTTTTTCCATCTGCTGGCGAAGCCTGGCTTGCGTGCGCTTCCTGTACCCGTAGAGCAGCGCAATGCCCACGGCGGCAAGGAGGACGGATGCTGCCACGGTACTGGCGATGAACACATTCTTCTGTGCATTGCTGGCCTCGCTTTCCGCCAATGCTATGCGCTGGCGCGAGAGTGTGCTGTCGCGGCGGTAGCGCAGCTCCATTTCGGCGACGGCGTTGATGTTCTGTATATTGCGCAGCGAGTCGGCGTAGCGGCCGGCCTTGGCTTGCAGCTCGTACGCCTTCTTCCACTGGCCCGCGCGGGCGGCATAGTGCTGGAGGCGGGCGTAATGGAGCATAAGGTAGCGCGGAGAGGATTTGGCGTCGGCGGTATCGCTGTGCGCGAGTATGCGTTGTGACTCCGCCATGTCTCCCCGCGCTGCGGCGAGGGCGGCTGCAAGCGAACGGATGTAGAAGGCGGAGGGAGGGTCAAACTCTTTGGGGTGCGCCGACAGGTAGCGGCTGCACCATTCTATGTGCCGCCCGGCCTCTTTTATGCTGTCCTGCATAAGGAGGGTCTCGCCTATGTTCACCTCGCAAAGCACGTAAGGGAGGCGCGACTTGATGCTGTCTGCCAGTTGCCGCCCCTTTACGAAGGCATTGCGTGCTTCGTCGTAGCGTCCTTGGAAGTAGCGGCAGTTGCCCAAAGTTGTATAGTAGTAGAAGCGTGTATGTAAGTTTTCGCGCTCCATGCCTTTCTCTGCGCTGGAAAGGCAAGATTCGGCCGCGCGGAAGTTTTCCATATCCATATACACGCGCGACAGCCCCGTGTAGGTTGCGCACTGCTCCCTCGTCTCGCCGAGCGAGTCGCAAAGGAAAAGCGCCTTGCGGTAGTATTGAGCCGAGAGTGCCAGCTGTCCCGACATGGCGTAGTAGTTGGCAAGGTTGCAGACGACGGGGATGAGGGCGCGCTTCCTCGGCGGTACGCCAAGCAGCTGTTCGGCCTTGCGGAAATGGCGTATGCTGACCTCTGTCTCGGCAAGCATATTGGCATTCACTCCCTTGTGGTTGTAGTATTCGCCAAGCAAATGCTCTGTCCCCGGCTCGCGCTTGCAGAAAAGGCGCACGGACTCGTACAGCCGCGCGGCCTGTGCGCTGTCGCCGAGGCGCATGTGTGCGGTGGCGCGGTGCAGGGATATGCGGTACCACGACACGCTGTCCCTCGTCTCGCGCAGCAGGGCAATGTATGCGGAGTCGCAATAGGCGGGGCGCGAGAAAAGCTGGTTGCCCGTCTCCGTCAGCACGCTGTCCACGCGTTCTTCCTCGCGCCCGTCGTCGCCGCGACGGCAGGAGGCGAGCGTGAAAAGCCATGCGGCTGCAAGGCATACCGCATACATAGCACGCATTGGGGACGCAGGGCGGCAAAAAAACATATCTCTTTACTCTGTCATATCTGCCAAGGACACGGCAAACGGGGCGCACAGCGCACGTAATGTGTCAGTTGCTGACATTAGCCGTGCGGAAAAAGCCCGTTTGGTCATTGGCTACATTGCAAAAATAGAAAAATATGTTGAAAAACAGGTTTGCCGGGGAATTAGTTGGGGAAAAGTGGAGGAAAAGCGGGCGGGGCTTGCGGGGAGTGTGTTTCCCCCGCAAGCCCCGCCGTGTGATAAGGCTCAGGAAAGTCCTATTGTCTGAACAGGAAGAACTGCGGACGGCCGTACACCGTGAAGCCCTTTACCTGTCCGGGCTGTCCCGCCGGCCGCTGCTGCAGGGAAATGCCCTTTATGGTCTGTATTTCGCCCAAGTCTATGATGACCCTGTGCGGGAAAGGCGTGAGCGGCTGCTTGCGCCACTGCGAGTGCCATACCTTGCGCGTCTTCTCGTCGAAGAGAAACTCTGCGTCGTTTTCGTGCGGCTGCTCGGTATTGACGTACACCACGCTCCAGGCATCCTTCGCTACGGGCTTGCCGTCCGCGCCGATGAGGTCGATCTCCGCAAGGGCGGAGTGCTTGCCGTCGTAGGAGGAGTCTATCTCAAGGCAAAGGTGGCGCATCGTGGCGGGCGCGGCGAAGTCGAAGCGCTGCACGCCCTCGCCCTGCTTCATCTGGGCTGTGAGCAGACGGTCGCCGTCTTCGAGGATGGGAAGGCCGGAGGGCTGCTGGCGTTCGCCGCTCTTCGAGGCGTTGGGGTCAAGGCCTACGGAGTCGAGGATAGGCTCGGAGAGACCGGCGACGGAGCGGTGTCCCGTCCCCTCCATGTCGAAGACTATAATCTCGTTTTTCCCTTTCTTCACCCACGGACCCGGCACGTAGAGTGTCTGCTGCGGCCCAATGCGCCAGTATTTGCCGATGCTGTGTCCGTTGACCCACACTGCGCCCTTGCCCCAGCCGCGCATGTCGAGGAATACGTCGCCTTTCTTGTCAAGGCGGAAGAAGCCGTGGCGGAATGTCGCGCCCTCCTCGGTCATGGTGTTGCGGGCTTCTTTGGCAAGCCGCGGCATCTTCTTCAAGGTGTAGAGCGGCAGGGGCGTGGTGGTCCAGCCCACAATCTCCTTTCCCGCGAGCGTCACGCCCTCGGTGATGCCTTTAAGGTTGTCGAGAAGGTCGGGGCCGTAGTTGACGCGTCCCGTGTTCTCTACAAGTATACTGAGCTTGGCCCCTGCGGGGATATCCACCTCCATTTTGTTTTGGCGGTGACGGCGGTCGAGCGTGCCGACACGCTTTCCGTTGACCCACACCACGGCATAGTCGCGCAGTTTTTTCAGTACGAGCAAGCCCTTTCCGCCCTCGCGCAGGGTAGTCTCGTAATGTATGTAGCCGAAGTCCTGGTCGGCCTCCTCCATAGTGAGCGGACGGTCGGCTTCAAGACGGCGCGAGAAGGCAGCGCGGAGCGGCGCGGAGTCGGTCAGCTCTACGGCGGCGAAAGTGGCGACGGGATTAGGCTCGGGAAGGTCGGGCAGCACGGTGCCTTCGGGCAGGTGCTTGCGTATCATCTCGCGGAAAGCGTAGAACTTCTCCGTAGCGTTGCCGTACTCGCCGAGCGGCGCGTCGTAGTCGTAGCTGGTGGGCTGCGGCTCGTAGCCGTAGCCCACGGTGTTTGCCCCGTTGGTGTAGGCAAAATTGGTGCCTCCGTGGAAGACAAACATATTCACCGAAATGCCGTGTCCCAAGAGCCAGTCCATCTGGTCTACGGGCGAGCGGTAGGCACGCTTTGAGTGGGGCTGTCCCCATACGTCGAACCACGCGGGATAGAACTCCGCGACGAAGTAAGGTCCGCCCGGGTGGTAGCGGTCTATGGTGCGCTTTACCTCCTCGCCGACAGAGCCGTTGATGGTGGGGAGGCAGCCGGGCAGGTAGCCGTTGGGCATCTGGCCTGCGCCGTCGCAGGTGATGAGCGGCGCGTCAAAGCCCGCCTCTACAAGCATGTCGCGCAGCTTGCCGAGGTACACTTTGTCATTGCTGTACGATCCGTACTCGTTTTCTACCTGCACCATAATCACGGGGCCGCCGCGCGTCACCATAAGCGGGGCGACCTCCTTGCCGAGGCGGTCGATATAGCGGCGGCAAGCGGCGAGGAATGCCGGGTCGTCGCTTCTCCAGACCATGTCCTTGTTTTTCTGCAGCCAGTAGGGGAAGCCGCCGAAGTCCCACTCGGCGCACACGTACGGCCCGGGGCGCAGCACGACGTACAGGCCTACTTCCTGCGCCGTGCGGATGAACTTGGCGAGGTCGGCTTCGCCGGAGAAGTCGAAGACGCCCGGCTTGCGCTCGTGTATGTTCCAGAAGACGTAGGTGGAAATGCTGTTCAGGCCCATGGCTTTCGCCCGCAGCATGCGGTCGCGCCAGTACTCCTGCGGAATGCGGGGGTAGTGCATTTCGCCGCAGATGAGGGTCACGGGCTTGCCGTCAAGCCAAAACTGCCCTTTCTCTACCTTGAAGTCGTGTGCCGCCGCACGCAGTCCGCCGAAAAGGAAGAGGCAGAGCAGCAGCGGTAAGAGTCTTTTCATAGCTGTACAGGATATAAGGTTTAGGATAAACGGGGCGCGCCGCTGAGGCATTGTTTGCCATGCAAAAGGCACGCATTATTATATATGCAATATGGGGCGCGCCGGCCGCGCCTGGGTTTCGCTCGCCGGCAGCCTTTTGTGCGGCGTATGCCGGGTGCGGAGCTTCCCTCTAAAAGGGCGGAGCCGTCTCCCGAAGCCGGCTGTCTTTCACAACCTCTCCGGGGGACGGCTCCGTAGTGCGGCACGCTTGCTGCGGAGACACGCTCCGCCGCTCTCGCCCCGCTCTGCCTTGGGACGGCGTCAGCCGATGGTAAGCAGCGTAGTGCCTTCCATCACGCTGTCGCCCGCGTTTACGCAGACGCCGGTCACCGTTCCGTCCGTCTCGGCCGTGATGTTGTTTTCCATCTTCATGGCTTCCAGCACCAGCACCGTTTCGCCTTTCTTCACGGCCTGGCCTGCCGTCGCCAGCACCTTGGTCACCACGCCGGGAAGCGGGGCTTTTACCGGTGTGCCTGCGCCGGGAGCGCCGGCGGCTGCCGCAAGGGCAGAAGCCGCAGCTTTCTCCTCTTTCGCGGGAGCGGCGGGAGCGGCTGCCGCTGCGGGGGCGTCTGCCGAAACCGTGGGGAGGTCGCCCTCCGTAAGCGCGGAGCCGTGCATCTCCACCTCAAAGGAGACACCGTTCACGGCGACCTGCGCCTTGGAGCCGCTGATGCTTTCTATCGTCACGTCATACTGCGCTCCGTCGATGGTATACTTGTATTGCTTCATCGCATTCTTGTGTTTGGGAAAAAGTTTTCCGGCGCGTCTCAGAGCCGGTTCATCATTTCGGAGGGGCTGTTCCACGGCGTCTTCTGGCGGCGCAGCGTGATGACGCCCGTCTCCTCGTCGTGTACCTCCTCCACCTCGTGCTCGATGAGCGCAAGGGCGATGGCTGCCGCATAGGCGGGCATCTCGCTTTCGACGGGGCGCACGGCAGCTCCGTCAAAGAGCAGCGAGTCCACAGTGCCGCGGCGGTCGTCGAGGCGCAAGGTGAGTTCTTTTCCCCCTATGGTGTATTTGAATGTCTTCATTTCTTCTTGCTTTTCCTTTGGGGAAGGTTTTTCTTACAAGGGGATGTTGCCGTGCTTCTTCGCGGGGCGCGTCTCGCGCTTGCCAGCCAGCTGGGCGAGGGCGCGGCAGATGCGGAAGCGGGTGTTGCGCGGCTCTATCACGTCGTCTACGTAGCCGTACTCGGCTGCCTTGTAGGGGTTGGTGAAAAGGTCGTTGTACTCCTTCTCCTTCTCTGCGAGGAATGCTTTCGGGTCTTCCTTTGTCTTGGCCTCTTTGCCGTCGATGATGGCCACGGCTCCAGCGGCGCCCATAACGGCGATTTCGGCGGAGGGCCAAGCGTAGTTGAGGTCGGCGCGGAGCTGCTTGCAGCCCATCACGATGTGCGAGCCGCCGTAGCTTTTGCGCAGCGTCACCGTCACCTTGGGCACGGTGGCTTCGCCGTAGGCGTAGAGCAGCTTGGCGCCGTGGTCTATCACGCCGTTGTACTCCTGGCCGGTGCCCGGCAGGAAGCCCGGCACGTCGACGAGGGAGACGATGGGGATGTTGAAGCAGTCGCAGAAGCGCACAAAGCGCGCAGCCTTGCGGGAGGCGTTGCAGTCGAGCACGCCGGCGTAGACGCTGGGCTGGTTTGCCACGACGCCGACGCTTTCGCCGTTGAAGCGGGCGAAGCCTATTATGATATTGCGCGCGAAGTCGCGGTGCACTTCGAGAAACTCGCCGTTGTCCACCACCGCGCCGATGACCTTGTACATGTCGTAGGGCATGTTGGGGTTGTCGGGAATAATCTCGTTCAGGCTGTCTTCCTTGCGGTCGATGGGGTCAGTGCATTCCACGCGCGGCGCACGCTCCATGTTGTTCTGCGGGATATAGGAAAGGAGCTTGCGCACGATGAGGGCGAAGTCTTCCTCCGACTCTGCGACGAAATGGCACACGCCGCTCTTCTGCGAGTGTACGCCCGAGCCGCCGAGGTCTTCCTGCGTCACGTCCTCGCCCGTCACAGTCTTCACGACCTTGGGACCTGTGAGGAACATGTAGCTCACGCCTTTCAGCATCACCACGAAGTCCGTCAGCGCGGGGGAGTAAACCGCTCCGCCGGCGCACGGGCCGCAGATGCCGGATATTTGCGGCACGACGCCCGAAGCCTCAATGTTGCGCTGGAATATCTCTCCGAAGCCCGCGAGCGCGTTGATGCCTTCCTGGATGCGCGCGCCGCCGGAGTCGTTGATGCCGATGCAGGGTGCGCCCATCTTGACGCTCTGGTCCATCACCTTGCAAATCTTCTCTGCCATGGTCTCCGAGAGCGAGCCGCCGTTGACGGTGAAGTCCTGCGCGAAGACGTAGACGAGGCGGCCGTTGACCGTACCGCTTCCCGCTACGACGCCGTCGCCGAGGTACTGCTTCTTCTCCATTCCGAAGTTGTGGCAACGGTGGAGCTTGAACATGTCCATCTCCTCAAACGACCCTTTGTCGAGGAGAAGCTCTATGCGCTCGCGTGCCGTGGCTTTACCCTTGGCGTGCTGCTTCTCTATGGCTTTTTCGCCGCCGCCCAGACGGGCTTTCTGGCGCAACTCCACGAGCTGCTTGATTTTCTTCTGTTGTTCGCTCATTGCTTGTATCGTGTGAATGTCCGCCGCGCCGCCGCACTCACGCGGCGTGCCGCGCCGGCACGCTTGGTTTTCTGTGTGTCGCGCGCAGGGCGTGTGCCGTGCGCCTTGCAAAGGTAGGGAAAACAACGCACATTTTTCCCCGCTTTGTGCCGCAAAGCACTACCGCGCCGCCCGCCCCGGCGGCAAAAAAGGGGCGCGTGCGGCTGTAAATATGGAAAAACTCCGTTATTTTGCACATATAATACACAAAGACCGTAAGAAAGGACCTGACAAGAGGGACAGAAGGGCATGAAAGAGTTTATACAAAGCGAAGCAAAGACGGAGACCGCCGTGCTGGTGGCCATCATCACGAAGACGCAGGACGAGCGGAAGACGGGCGAGTACCTTGACGAGCTGGAATTTCTCGCCGAGACGGCGGGCGCGGTGACGGTGCGCCGCTTCACGCAGAGGCTTGACGGCCCGAGCTCGGTGACCTACGTGGGAAAGGGAAAGCTGGAGGAGATACGCGCCTATATCGAGCAGGAAGAGGAAGCGGAGCGCGAGGTGGGAATGGTGATTTTCGACGACGAACTATCGGCCAAGCAGCTGCGCAACATAGAGCGCGAACTGAAGGTGAAGATTCTCGACCGCACGAGCCTTATCCTCGACATCTTCGCGATGCGGGCGCAGACGGCAAACGCCAAGACGCAGGTGGAGCTGGCGCAGTACCGCTACATGCTGCCGCGCCTGCAGCGCCTTTGGACGCACCTCGAGCGACAGGGCGGCGGCTCCGGCGGCGGTGGCGGCAAGGGGTCGGTGGGCCTGCGCGGCCCGGGCGAGACGCAGCTGGAGATGGACCGCCGCATCATCCTCAACCGCATGTCGCTCCTCAAGCAGCGGCTCGCCGACATAGAAAGGCAGAAGACCACGCAGCGCAAAAACCGAGGCCGACTCATACGCGTGGCGCTCGTGGGATACACCAACGTGGGCAAGAGCACGCTCATCAATCTCCTTGCCAAGTCGGACGTGTTTGCCGAAAACAAGCTCTTCGCCACGCTCGACACCACCGTGCGCAAGGTGATAATAGACAATCTTCCTTTCCTGCTTGCCGACACCGTGGGCTTCATCCGCAAGCTGCCGACCGACTTGGTTGACTCTTTCAAAAGCACGCTTGACGAGGTGCGCGAGGCTGACCTTCTGGTGCACGTCGTGGACGTGTCGCACCCCGACTTTGAGGAGCAAATCGCCGTTGTGGACAAGACGCTGCACGACCTTGGCTGCTCGGACAAGCCCCAGCTTGTGGTGTTCAACAAGATGGACGCGTACACCTGGACGGAGAAGGAGGAGGACGACCTTACGCCCGCCACGCGCGAGAACGTGCCGCTGCAGGAGCTTATGCGCACGTGGATGGCGAAGATGGGCGACGGCTGCATCTTCATCTCGGCACGCGAGCGGCAGAACATAGACGAGCTGAAAGAGCTTTTCTATGCCCGCATACGCCAGCTGCACGTGCAGAAGTACCCGTACAACGACTTTCTCTTCGAGCACTACGAGGACGGCGCGGGGGCAGAGTGACCCCGGCGGGGACAGTACGCCCCGGCACACGTCGTCGCCGCCCGCGCCTGTACGGAAATAAGCCGGGCTGGCTGGTAACAGACATACGAAAATCCCCCAAGCACGCTGCCGCGCTTGGGGGATTCCTTTATATATAATATGTATAGGATGCTTTCCGCTAATCCTCCATATAGCCCCAGATGTTCTCGGAGCAGCTCTCGTTTTCGTATTCGTTGGAGAGCTGGGTCTGGTTGGAAACCTCGTCTACTTTGGAGAGAGCCATCATTCCTTCCGTGCAGAGGCGCAGGGAGACGGAGCGGGGCGAAATGTATGCTGCTTTCATTGTGTTTGCTGTCTATGTTTTTGCCGTTTGGCGGGACGGGGCGGGCGAGCCGCCCCGTCCGCGCTTACTTTATGATGAGTTTCTTTCCGTTCACGATATAGAGGCCGCTGCGCAGCTGCGACATAGAGGCAGCCTGCACGAGGCGGCCGCTCATGTCATAGGCACGGAAAGCGCCGGATGCCTGTGCGTCCTTGTCTGCGGCGTTTGCTATGCCGCTCACCACGTCTTCAAAGGCGAAGCCGCTTACGGCGGAAGTGCCGGCTTCGGGCTTCTCTACGGCGAGATATGCCTTGCCGGCAGCGTTGGTGAACGCTGCGCCCTCGGCGGCAGCCCAGTAGAAGCCCAGCTTGTCGCCGGCATTGTTGTAGGCAAGCTTGTAGTAGAGGAAAGTCTTCCCGTCCTCGGTGTAGTCCGTCGTGGCGTCGGCGAGCGTGCCGTGCAGCAAGTTGCCAGTGGGTGCGGCGGCGTCGGTAGCCACTACCGTGAAGTTGTAGTCTGCTGCGTCGCCTTTAAGGATAAGGGGCGTCTGTGCGGGCACCACGCTTCCTGCTGCGTAGCTGTCTTTTACGGTAAGCTGGCTGCTGGCTGCGGTGACGGTCTGTCCCGTCAAGCCCTCAGGCATGATGAAAGCCTTGTCGGTGTAAAGGGTGGCATAGCCTGCGCTGGTCACCTTGGCCGTGCCTTGTGCGGCAAGCATAAAGTTGTCAACGCGTGCGTTGCTGCTTGTGTTCTTTATCACCAGCGTAAGCGTTTCCGTCCCTTCGGGTACGGTGATGGCATACTGTATGGGCTTTCCGGATTCGCACACTTTATTCTCTACTGCCGCGCCGGTCGCAGTGACGTCAAACGTTGTCCTGTTGGAAAGGAACGACAGCATCAGCTCGCCGCTCTTTCCATTCAGACTCTTGATGTTTATCGTAAGAGTGCTTTTCTCTTTGAGGAGAAGCTCGGGAGAAGTGCCGCCGGCAAGTACCTGTGCATATGTAGTCGTACCGGAATTAGACGCGTTGTAAGTGGCATTGTCGTTGGTCATATTGCCCGGGGTAGTGCTTTTGCTCATCCCGTCAAAGCTCTCGGACCAGATGACGGTGCCGTCCTTTGTGTCGTCGCTGCCCTGTACGAGGGTATAGGTGTAGGTCACCGTTTCGCTCCAGTGAGCCGTGCCGTCCACGGTGTACTTGGTGGCGGCTTTCACCGTCGTGGTGGCGGTGACGGTCTCCGTGACGTCGTCGGCGCCCTTGACAATGGCTGTCCCGTCGGTTGTGGGGTCGCTGCCGTCAAGGGTGTAGTATACCTCCGTGTTGTCTGTCGTGGGAGCTTGCACCGTCACGTCAAGGCTCTCGGTGAACGACTTGCTCTCGGGGGAGACGGTCGGTGTTTCCACCACAAACTTGTAAGTCTCCTCCGTCACGTCGCTGCTTGCGCCGTCCTTTACGGCAATGGCCTTGAGCGTCACGTCAGCCGCGCCGGAAATCAGTACGCCGTCCTCGGTGTAGAGCGTGCTTTCCGCCGTGGGTGTCTCGCCGTTGGTGGTATAGTAGATGCTTGCGCCCTCAGCCGCAGATATGGTGGCAGTGAACGGCTCCATAAAGTTCTTGGACTCGGGGCTTATGGACGGCGCGGGGGTCGTGCCGGCTTCGGTCTGCGTCACTTTCACGTCGTCAAGGAAGAAGCGGCTTTTGTTTTTTTGTCCTGCTTTGAACGTGATTTTTGTGGAGGAAGTTCCGCCCGTTATAGTCACGGAGAAAGCTGTCCATTCCCCAGAGGCAATGTTGACGGAAGACTCGCTGAGACTCCCCCCCCCCGAAATTTCCAAATTCAGAACAGTCTTATCACCTGCCCACGCGCCAGCTTTAAACGTAAGGGTTGCGTCTCCGCTAAGTTTGCTGAGTGCAGGGGTCGTGATAGTACCCTGCTTGCTCGAAGACCCTACTTTTACGCATTTGTTGGCATCACTTGCATTTGACGAAGTCCAGCCTGTGTTGTCGTATGAAATATTTCCATTACCAGAACTACTCCAGTTTCCGTCATTTCCTCCTGATGACGAACATTGGTCAAATGTCTCCTCGAAGACCACGGTTTGCCCATTTGCCGTGACGCTGCCCGCGAGGAGCAGCAGCAAGAGCATAAGGCAAGACTTGATTTGATAAATTTTTGCCATAAAATATTAGTATTTGTTGTGTGTATTTCCGTGCGAAGCGGGTGAGCGGAGCGGGGCGTAATATACGAAAAGCCCTGTCTGCTCGGCGAAAATCCCTTTTTGCGATGCAAAATTACACACTGCGGGACATTTGCAAACAAGCGTGCCGATACATTTTTGTTAACTTACACGGCGAGAAAGGGAGACTTTTCCCCTAAAAGTATTGTGTCCCGTGCTTATGGCAAGTACGGGACACAATATCAAGCATATAAGAGGGCGCGGCGGTCAGAGGAGAAGCTCATAGTCCGCCACGTCGAGCCAGCGACCCATTTTGCGCCCCACCTCCTTGAAGAGCGAGACGCGGCGGAAGCCGAGCCGCGTGTGGAAAGCTATGCTCGCGGCGTTCTCCGCCGTGATGCATGCCACGAGCGCGTGGCAGCGGCCGTCCGCGCGGCAAGCCTCTACGAGGCGCGCCATCAGCGCTGCGCCCGCGCCCCGTCCGCACGCCTCGGGGGAAAGGTATACGGTGGTCTCCCACGTGCGGGCGTAGGCGGCGCGGTCTTTCCACGGGTGGGCGCAACACCATCCTGCTACCCGTCCGCCCGTTTCGCAGACGTAGTAAGGGAAGGCGGCGGAAATCTCCGCCACGCGCCGCTCCATCTCCTCCGCCGTCACCGGCTCGGTCTCAAAAGAGACGGTCGTGGCGGTGACGTAGTGGTTGTAGATGGCGGCAATGTCCCGCGCGTCGGCGGCTGTGACAGGCCGTATGACTATGCCTTCCGGCAGTGTTTTCCCTTTCTTTTCCACTTGTGTCCTTTTGATTGGGGTGCTTCTCTCTGTTGGGGCGTGCCTTGCCCAGGGTGCGAGCCGTGTTTAGCCCTCTTTTGTGCCGGACGCTTTGGCGGCGCAGCTGCATTTCCGCAAGCTGACGGCGAGGGCGGCGAGGAAGAGCAGCAGCACGACGACGAGCGCGGCCCAGGCCACGGAGTCGGTGGCGCTGACGCTTGCGGGGCGGAACTCCATCTTCACTTCGTGCGTGCCGGCGGGTACGCGCAGGGCGCGCAGCACATAGTTGACACGGCCCAGCTCGGCGGGCTTCCCGTCCACCGTCACGGTCCATTGCGGGTAGTATATTTCGGAGAACACCACTACGCCGCCCCGTGCCGAGGAGACCTTGTAGGTCAGCTCGTTGGGCTGGTAGGCGGTGAGCGAAACACTGCCGCTGTCGAGCGGCGAACCGTCGAGCGCGGCCTTGAAGCGCGTGTCGGCCACGGCGGCGTGCTTGGTGTCAAGTCCTTTGAGGGCGGCCATCTCCGCGTCCGCGTTGGCGGCGAAAGAGAGACGGTTGACAAACCATGCGCAGCCGTTGGCGTACGGATTCTTTATGGCTATGGAATTGTTGCCCTGCCCGAAGATGAAGTACTTCGTGTTGAGCATATTCAGCATCGGCGTGATGGTGTCGCAGCCCTCGAGGCTTGCGAGGTTGCCCTGCGAGATGTTTGCCGCGCCGGCGAAGGCCTGCAGCTCGGAGGAAAGGTGACGGTCGATGAGGTCCTGGTAGCGGTGCAGCTTCGCGGCGTGGTAGCCGCCGATGGAGTGGTGGTAGTAGGACGTGGCGTTGGTGGTCTCGTTGAAGGGATTGCCCGCGCCGAGATTGGCCACGCGGTAGTACGACTTGTCGGCGAGTATCTGGCGGTCGGCCGGTGTCATGGCAAAGCCCTCCTGCCGCTCGACGGGGTCGGTGAAGCTTTCGTCGTTGAGATACCGGCGGTCAATCTGCCAAAGGTCGGCGAGGCAGATGACGGAAAGTGCCACGCCCGCCAGCCAAGCCGCAATTTTCTTCTCTGCGTAAAGCCAAAGTACGCCGATGCCAAGGGCAATGACGAGAGCCGAACGGAGCGCGTCCGCCGAGACAATGGCGTGGTGCATCTGCGTCACCGCACTGCGGTAGCGTCCCACGAAGTCCGCGCCCAAGCCCGCTTCGGACATCATGCGGAAAACCGAGCTGTCGTCCTGCGAGATGCAGTTTCCCGCCGCTCCCGGCGCGAGCCACAGCAGCAGACACAACCCAAGCGTCAGCGCAGCCGCTACGGGCAGACCCACGCGCTTGCGCCACGGCTCGCCCTTCCATTTCGTCAGGCGGAAAAGCTCCGGCTGGCGGAAAATCTCATACACGCATAGCACGGCGAGCAGGGGGATTGTAAACTCCGCTATGACGAGCGCCGAGCTCACCGTGCGGAACTTGGCGTACATGGGCAGGTAGTCGATGAGGAAATCGGTCACCGTCGGGATGTTGCGTCCCCAGGCAAAGACAAAGCTAAGCAAGGTGGCGGCGAGGAGACCCCATTTCACGGGACCGCGCACATAGAAGAGCGCGAGGACGAAGAGAAAGCATACAAGCGCCCCGACGTATACGGGACCGACGGTAAAGGGCTGGTCGCCCCAGTACTGGTTGACGCCCGGCGGGTATATGCTGCTGCCGCTTTGCTGGAAGGCCTGCTGCGCCTGACCCGCACATTCGTAGAAGTCATCGTATCCGGGGAGATCCTCCGCCCCGTCGCGGTCGTAGATGCCCGCCGATCCGCCGCCCTTGAAGTCGGGCACAAGCAGCGTGAGCGTCTCGTCGATGCCGTAGCTCCAAGCCGTGATGTAGTCGCGTTCCAGTCCGTCGGTGGCTTTCTGCGCCTTGTCGCCCTTCACGGTAAGTTCGCCTTTCCCGCGCATAGACTCCTTGGCGTAGGAGTAGGTATGGTAGAGGTTGGGCAGATTGGCCGCTATGCCCAGCGCGCCCGCCACGATCAGCGTGCCGGTGGCTTTAAGCCACGACAGAGCCTTGCGGCGCACAAGCGCGTCCACGAGGTAGGCGACGGCAAGCAACGCCATCACGAAGAGAAAGTAGTAAGTCATCTGCAGGTGGTTGGCCTGCACCTGCAAAGTGGTGAAGAGCGCCGTCACTGCCGCGCCCCAGAGGTATTTGCCCCGGTAGCACAACACCATGCCCGCGATGGTAGGCGGGATGAAAGCGAGGGTCAGCACTTTCCAGATATGCCCCGCCGCTATGATGATGAGGAAATAGGACGAGAAAGCCCACAGCACGGCACCCAGTGCGGCAAGGTAAGGCTTGAAATTGAAAGCCCGCAGCAGGATGTAGAAGCCGAGGAGATAGAGGAAAAGGTAGCTGACGGCGGGAAACCATTGTCCCGTCCCCAGGCCGTAGGCCGAGGAGAGGAAAGACACGGCGTCGGCCGAGCTGTAAGAGGGAGCTATCTGGTAGGTAGGCATTCCGGAGAATACGGCGTTGGTCCAGCGCGTAGTCTCTCCGCCGTGTGCGGCGCGGTACTCGCGCTGCTCCTGTCCCAGACCAATGGAGGCCACGCTGTCGTGTCCGCCCAGCACCAGTCCCTCGCTTAGCGGAGTGAGGAAATAAACCGTGCTGACGAGCAGGAAAAGCAAGACCGCCACTATGTCGGGGGCGGCTTTCTTCAAGGTGTCAGTGATGTTCATATAGTCGTTAAGTTGTTTTCCAAAAGAAAGACCCAGCCCGTCACACCCAAAGCATGACGATGAGCTGCGCTATGATGACGCGTAGAAACATGCAGAGCGGGTAGACCGTGGCATAAGCCACCGAGGCCTTGTCGCCTTGCTGCGTGTCGTTGACGTAGTCGAGGGCGATGGGGTTGGCCATTGCGCCGCAGAGCATGCCCGCCGTAGTGGCGTACGACTTGCCCGCTCCCACCACGGACACTACGCCCATCACCATCACCGGCAGCAGCGTGACCACCATGGCGAAGGCTATCCACCATAGCGCGGCGGGCTGCATGACGGTAGCCACGAAGTCTTTGCCCGCGTCAAGCCCAAGGCAGGCGAGGTACATGGAAAGACCGAGCGAGCGGAGCATAAGGTTGGCGCTCGTGGTGGTGTATGCCACCATGTGCAGGCGCGGGCCGTATGCCCCTATGAGAATGCCCATCACTATCGGGCCGCCCGCGAGGCCGAGGCGCACGGGGTAGCTGATGCCCGGCACGAAGAAAGGAATGCTGCCGAGCAGCAGGCCCAGGACAATGCCGGTGAAGATGGTTATCATGTTAGGCTCGTCGAGCCGCTTGACCACGTTGCCCATTTCCTCGGCTACGCGCTTGATGCTCTCCGCCTCGCCCACGACGGTGACGCGGTCGCCCATGCGCAGCACGAGCCCCGGCGTGGCGACGAGCTGTATGCCCGCGCGCTGCACGCGGCTCACGTTGACGCCGTAGCGGTTGCGCAGCTGGAGAGAGCCGAGATGTTTCCCGTTGATTTCTGCGCGCGTGATGAGGATGCGCTGCGAGATGAGCTGAGAGTCAAGGGCGTTCCAGTCCACGTCGTTGCGGTTCCAGTTGGTATCGTCCCGCTGTCCGAAATAAATGGTGAGCTGCTGCAGGAGCCGCGCCTGTGTGATGACAAGTATGCGGTCGCCGTTTTCGAGCTTGGTCTCCGCGTTGGGGAGCAGCACCTTTCCGTCCCGCCATAGGCGCGAAACGACGAAGCCCGCGTTGTCCATGCCGCTCAGCTCGCCGAGCGTGCGTCCGAAGATGGCCGGGTTGCACACAAGGAAAGAAGCGATGAAAGCCTCGTCCGTGCCGTCCTCGTCGCCCGACTTTTCGTGGCGCGAGAGCCAGCCTTTCACTATGATGAGGGCAAGTATCACGCCCACCATGCCGAAGGGGTAGGTGAGGGCGCAGCTGAGCGCCGCGCCCGTGGCAGGCTGCCCGAGCTGCTTGAGCGTCTGCTGGGCGGCGCCGAGCGCGGGCGTATTGGTGGTGGCGCCGCAAAGCACGCCTATCATGTCTTGCAAAGGGAGATATCCCGCCCAGCCTATGGCGAGCGCCATCAAGGTACTGGCAAGCACCACGCCCACGGCGAGAACGTTGAGCTGCGTGCCGCCCTTGCGGAAAGAGCTGACGAAGCCCGGCCCCACTTGCAGCCCCAAGGCATATACGAAGAGAATGAGGCCGAAGCTTTCCGCGTAGCTCACCATCTGGCTGTCCACCTGCAGGCCGAGCGCGCCGGCAAGGATGCCGAAGAAGAAAACGTACGTAGCGCCGAGGCTGACCCCCCGCACGCGCACTTTGCTGAGGGCGAGACCGAGCGCGCAGCATGCGCAGATGACGATGACCGCCTGTATGGCGGAGGGGGTGAGTAGGGTTTGGCTTAACCAGTCCATGGCTTTTACCGGACGGAAACTTTAAAGGGTGACGGCAGCGGGCGGGACAGTGCCTCCGCCGCCAAAATCGCGACAAAAATAGTGCAAAGATGGCGAAAAGGGCGTTTTGCCGCGAAAACTTTGCGGCAGGGTGCAAAGCAAGCGGACGGAACACGTCGTCCGTGTCCCGCCCGCCTATATATATAATGCGTGTCCCGCTTGCTTAGAAGCCCAGGCAGTTTTTCTCCACCCAGTAGACAGCGATGCCCGCGAGGTAGCCCGCGAAGGCAATCCACGAGATGTGCTTCATGTACCAGCCGAAAGTGATTTTCTCCAAGCCCATGACCACCACGCCGGCGGCAGAGCCGATGATGAGCATAGAGCCGCCCACGCCGGCGCAGTAGGCCAGCAGCTGCCAGAAGACACCGTCTTGCGCGAAGTCGCCCGCCTCGGCCACGGGGTACATGCCCATACAGCCCGCCACGAGCGGCACGTTGTCGACGATGCTGGAAAGCACGCCGATGATGCCGGTGACGAGGTAGTGGTTGCCGTCAAAGGCCGTGTTCAGCGCGTCGCCCGTGAGCGTCAGCACGCCGATGGTTTCGAGGCAAGCCACAGCCATGAGGATGCCGAGGAAAAAGAGGATGGTGCTCATGTCTATGCGCGAGAGCATGTTGGTGACACGCTTCTGCGTGCTGTCCAAGCCGCCCTGCTCGGGCAGGTGGCGGTAGAAGCACTCCGTCACCGTCCACACCACGCCCAGCACAAGGAGAATGCCCACAAACGGGGGGAGATGGGTGAGGCTCTTGAAGACAGGCACAAACATCAGGCCGCCTACGCCCAGCACGAATACGGCCTTGCGCTGCAGGTCGCTGAGATGCTCCTGCGCGGTCTGTGCCGCACTGCTGCTTTCAGCCACTTCAAGCGAGCCTTTCAGCATGAAGGAAAGCAGGAAAGCAGGGACGGCCATCGCGACGAGCGAGGGGATGAGCAGCTCGCGTATCACGTTGGCGGCGGTGATGAGCCCCTTGTTCCAGAGCATGATGGTAGTCACGTCGCCGATGGGCGAAAACGCGCCGCCGGCGTTGGCGGCGATGATGACGAGCGAGGCGTAGACGATGCGGTCCTTGTGTCCGCTCACCAGCTTGCGCAGAATCATCACCATGACGATGCTCGTCGTAAGGTTGTCAAGGATGGCAGAGAGGATGAAGGTCATGAAGGCGATGCGCCACAGGAGCGCGCGCTTGCTGTGCGTCTTCATCATGCCGCGCACGAAGTTGAAGCCGCCGTTTTGGTCGACAAGCTCCACGACGGTCATTGCGCCCATCAGGAAAAAGAGCGTAGTGGCGGTGCTGCCCAGATGGCGTTCCATCTCTCCGCTCACCACTTGCGCGGCCTGCTCGCCGATGGCGGCGGGGAGGTACTGCGCGGGGTCGAGCATGAAGAGCGTCCAGCAGCATACAAACATCAGCAGCGCGATGGCCGCCTTGTTCACTTTCGTGACGCTTTCGATGGCGATGAGGAAGTATCCGCATACGAAAGCCACCACGATGGAAATGGTAAGTGAGGTCATAGGAGGTATTTGTAGGTTTTTCTATGATGCAAAACCGTAGGGCGCGCTTGCGGCGCGGGTGCAAAGTACGTCATTTCCGCCCGTCGCGCCAATTCCGCGCCCTTTAAAGTTTGGTGAAGCCGCGGCGGCCCGTCACAAGGCCTGCGGCGCGGCGGCTTGTCCCTGCACTCCCGCAAGCCTTGTCAGCACGTCGCGGGCGCACTCGTAGCCCTCTTCGTAGAGCCGCTCGAGCTTTTCCGTGTCGCTGCCGAGCCGCCCCACCTCGAGCGGGCGCTGCGGGCGTATGACGGTGACGCGCCCAGCCGCTTCCAGTCGCTCCACCGCCTCGAGCTGCGCGTTGTAGAGCGCGTGGCGGCGGCTGAGCAGCAAGCGGAGGCGGGGATACTCGCGGTAGATGTAGCGCGGCACTTTCAGGTCGCGCCCCCGGTAGCGGAAGCCGCGGTTGCGCGTGAGTACCACAATGCACTTTCCGTAGCCTTGGGCAAAGGCCCGCTTCACGGGTATGGAGTCCGCCAGCCCGCCGTCCAGCATCGGGCGGCCGTCGATGGTGACGATGGGGCAGACGTAGGGCAATGCGCTCGAGGCCTTGGCTATCTCGAGAAGCCGGGCGGGGTCTCCCTTTTCCGTGAGGTAGCATGCCTTCCCGCTGCGGCAGTCCGTAGTGACCATCTCAAAGGTCATGGGGTTGGCAAAACAGGCATCGTAGTCAAAGGGCAATATTTCGGAAGGAATGCGCTCGTAGAGCAGCTTGCGGTCGAAGATGCTGCGCTGCGTCCACAGGTATTTCACGCCGATGTAATGGAACTTCTCGAGGAGGTCAATATTCGTGGTCCGCGCCCGCCCGCGCTGGCCGCTCAGGTAAGACAGCCCGTTGCACGCGGCGGCAGACACCGCCACGCAGTAGGGGAAAGACACGCCTGCGTCGAGCAGGTAGTCGAGCACGCCGTCGGTGAAGACACCGCGCATGCCGCCGCCCTCCATCACAAGAGCCGTGCCCGACGTGTCGAGGCCAAGCCCCGCCGCCGCGCCCTCTGTGCTTTCCTTGATCTGTGCCGCCTCTGTCGTCATTCCAAAACCTTAAAAGGTGTACAAAGGTACGTCATTCCGAAAGGTTTTAAGTACTTTTGCTCGCTTTTGTAGCCTTTTTGCGGCGCAAAGCAAGCCACCTCCCATCCCTCCGTGGCATGACGCGAGGAGTAGTTTCCTTTTCCATTTCAAACACAAAGCTATGTTGTTCAGCAAAGAGACATACGTAGAGCGGCGGCGCAAGCTGCGCGAGAGCGTGGGTGACGGACTCATTCTGCTTTTCGGCAACAACGACAGTCCCGCCAACTACCCCTCCAACACGTACAAGTTTCGCCAGGACAGCTCGTTCCTCTATTTCTTCGGCGAAAAGCGCGACGGCCTCGCGGGCGTTATCGACGCAGACAGCGGGCGCGAGACCCTCTTCGGCGACGAGATAGACATTGACGACATTGTATGGTACGGCTCGGTGCACTCCGTGGCGCAGATGGCAGAAGAGTGCGGCGCGACGGCGCATGCCCCTATGTCCGCGCTCAAAGAGCTGGTGGACGAAGCCGTGAAAGGCGGGCGGCGCGTGCATTTCCTGCCGCCCTACCGCCACGACACGAAGATACAGCTGATGGACCTGCTGGGGCTGCATCCGTCCCGCCAGGGGGAGGCTGCCTCGATGGACCTCATACGCGCGGTGGTAAAGCTGCGGTCGGTGAAGAGCGAGGAAGAAATCGCCGAACTCGAGCGCGCGGCGGAGATAGGCTACCGCATGCACACCACGGCCATGCGCCTGTGCCGCCCGGGTGTGACCGAGCAGTACATAGGCGGCGTGCTGGACGGCATCGCCTCAAGTTACGGCTGCCTTGTCTCTTTCCAGAGCATCGTGTCCATGCACGGCGAAATTTTGCACGGTTACCCTTCGCCGCGTCCTCTGGAGGCCGGGCGTCTGATGCTGTGCGACGCGGGCGCGGAGACCAACGACAACTACTGCTCGGACAACACGCGCACCACGCCCGTAAGCGGACGTTACACGCCGAGGCAGAAAGCCGTCTATGACATCGTGGCCGACTGCCACGACCTCGCGCTCAAGCTTGCGCGGCCCGGCGTGCGCTGGTGGGACGTGCACATGGCCGTATGCGCGCTTATGACCGACAGGCTCAAGGACCTTGGGCTGATGAAAGGCGACACGGAGGAAGCCGTCCGCGCCGGGGCACACGCCCTTTTCCTCCCGCACGGACTGGGCCACATGATGGGCATGGACGTGCACGACATGGAGGGGCTCGGGCAGATAAACGTAGGCTTTGACGAAGAGACGCGTCCCTCGACGCAGTTCGGCACCAACGCGCTGCGCTTCGGCCGCCGCCTCGAGGTAGGGCATGTAGTGACGGACGAGCCGGGAATATATTTCATCCCCGACCTTATAGACCTCTGGAAGGCAAACGGCACCAACAAAGACTTCCTCTGCTTTGACGAGATAGAGAGGTACAAGGACTTCGGCGGCATACGCATAGAGGACGACGTGCTTGTCACGCCCGACGGCTGCCGCTTCATAGGAAAGGAACTCGTGCCCTACCATACAGAGGACGTCGAGCGTTTCCTCGAAGAGCACAGCGCGGAAAGTCCGCTTATATATTAAGGCGCGTGCGCGGGAGCGCGGCGTGCAGAAAGACGAAATACCAACACATAAATAAGTAAGAGATGAAGAAATCCATCCTCCTCGCGGCACTGGGCCTCGCCCTCCTGCCTGCAGGCGCGGCGGCACAGGACAAGAAGTCCGCCGCCAACGACACGGTAAAGTTTACCGTCGTAAAGGAAAACCCCGTCACGTCCGTAAAGGACCAGAACCAGAGCGGCACCTGCTGGGCCTACTCGTCCCTCGGCTTCTTTGAGGCAGAACTCCTGCGCATGGGCAAGGGCGAACACGACCTCTGCGAGTCGTTCCTCGTTTACAATACATATATGGACCGCGCCGACAAGGCAGTGCGCACGCACGGCGACGTGAGCTTCTCGCAGGGCGGCTCTTTCTACGACGCTGTGTACTGCATGAAGCACTACGGCATGGTGCCGCAGGACGCAATGCCCGCACCCGGCTCGCTCTACGGCGACTCGCTCTTCAACTTCAACCAGCTCGACGCCGTGACCTCCGCCTATGTAGGTGCTATCGCCAAGGGCAAGCAGAACAAGATTTCGCTGACGTGGAAGAACGACCTTTCCTCCATCTACAAAAACTACTTCGGCGAGCTTCCCACGCAGGTGAAGGTTGGCAAGAAGACCTATACGCCGCTCACCTACGTGTCCGACTACCTCGGACTCAACATGGACGACTACGTGTCTCTGACCTCCTACACGCACCATCCGTTCTACGGCAAGTTTATCCTCGAGATACAGGACAACTGGCGCTGGGGCGAGAGCTACAACCTGCCGCTTGACGAGTTTGTACAGGTGATGGAGAGCGCAGTGAAGAACGGCTACACCTTCGCATGGGGCGCTGACGTGACCGAGGACTACTTCGGCCGCCGCAACGGCAAGGGCTACGCTTACGTGCCCAAGGACCTGAAGGTGCGCGACCTCACCGGCTCCGACGCAGCACGCTGGGGCGGCATGGAGCAGAAAGGCGCAGAGGTGAACTCCAGCGACGAGCTCACCATCACGCAGGAGCTCCGCCAGCGCGCGTACGACAACTGGGAGACCACCGACGACCACGGAATGGTAATCTACGGTCTGGCTACCGACCCGGACGGACACGAGTATTTCATGGTGAAGAACTCCTGGGGCGACTACGGCAAGTACCACGGCATGTTCTACGCCTCGAAGGCATACGTCGCCTACAAGACGATGAACATCCTCATCAACAAGCACGCCATCCCCGCCGCCATCGCCAAGAAGCTGGGGATAAAGTAAACCCGTCCGCTGCACGTGGCACGCGTGTATAATATGTGTGTCCCGTACAGCAAGGCGCGGAAAAGACACGCACAAAGGATGGGCCCGGAGGGCAGTTTTGCCGCAAGCAAACCGCCGAAAAGTGTCCTATTTTTCCGTTCCCGATTTGTAAAAGAACCTTAACGGCGATTTGGAAACGGGGCGAAAATGTATTATCTTTGTGTAAGGAAAAGCGGGGATACGCACCGAGTGCGTATCCCCGCTTTTGCGTTGTTGACTATCAACGACTTACGCGGGCAAAAAGTGTACATCCCGGCGCGACTGGGCCGGGCTTGGCCGCTACGGGGCCGGTCTTTGTCGCTACAGAGTGCCTTTCCGTCTCCCGAAAGCCCCTATCTGTAGCCGCAAGGAGTAGGAGATACCCTTAAAAATTCATAAAAATGCACCCCCGCCCCGGCTTGAAAAAGTGTCCTATTTTTCCTCTTTTGCCGCCCTTGCTCTGCGACGGCCGACACCGCCCGGGGACGGAACGCGCCAAGTGAAAAAACAAGGCGGGAAATGGTGGCATAAAGCTTTTGTCTTATATTTGCAAAGGTGAACTTCGCCCCCGTGCGGAACGGCGCGGTGCTCCGGCTCTCCGGGAGACTGACTTTAAGAAACCACGAAAAACCTGAAAGACTATGATTGACGCACCTTTTATGATTGCCGCGCTTGTCATTGCGGCGATTGTGGCACTGAGCATCTTCTTCCACTTCGTCCCCTTTTTCCTTTGGCTTAGCGCGAAGGTATCCGGCGTGCACATTTCGCTGATACAGCTCTTCCTGATGCGCATCCGCCACGTGCCGCCTTCGGTGATAGTGCCGAGCCTGATAGAGGCACACAAGGCCGGGCTTGAAAGGATTACGCGCGACAATCTCGAGGCACACTACATGACGGGCGGACACGTGCAGCGCGTGGTGCACGCGCTGGTTTCCGCCTCGAAAGCCAATATCGACCTCTCCTTTGAAAAGGCGACCGCCATCGACCTCGCCGGGCGCGACGTCTTCGAGGCCGTGCAGACGAGCGTCAACCCCAAAGTGATAGACACCCCGCCCGTGGCCGCCGTCGCCAAAAACGGCATCCAGCTCATCGCCAAGGCACGCGTCACCGTGCGGGCCAACATCCACCAGCTTGTGGGCGGCGCCGGCGAGGACACCATACTTGCCCGCGTGGGCGAGGGCATCGTCTCGAGCATCGGATCGGCGGAGACGCACGAGCAAGTGCTCGAAAATCCCGACTCAATCTCCAAGCTCGTCCTCTCTAAAGGACTTGACGCCGGCACGGCATACGAGATTCTCTCCATAGACATCGCCGACATCGACGTGGGAAAGAACATTGGCGCGACCTTGCAGATGGACCAGGCCAACGCCGACAAGAACATCGCCCAGGCAAAAGCCGAGGAACGCCGCGCCATGGCCGTGGCCACCGAGCAGGAGATGAAGGCCAAGGCACAGGAAGCCCGCGCCGAGGTGATACAGGCCGAGGCCGGGGTGCCCAAGGCATTGGCACAGGCTCTCCGGGACGGCAACATGGGCTTCATGGACTACTACAAGCTGGAAAACCTCAAGGGCGACACGGCTATGCGCGACACCATCTCGAAGATAAACCCCGCCGACGTGCTGGGGAAAAAGTGACCGTGAAAGCATAAAAAGCGAAAGTATAAAAGGGACACCCTTCCCGGAAAATACATTTACCCACTACTAACTAAGACCGCCGCCGCTCCCCCTGCGGGCGCGGCGGCGGAAAAAGACTCTTAAACCAAGCTATGAAAAAGTTTACACGCATTCTCCCTGCGGCTCTCTGCCTTGCAGCAGCCCCCGCATTTGCGGGCGTGCCTTTTGACGCGACCACGCTGGAGAACGGACAGTTTGCCGCCGGCACAAAGTGGTACTCGCTCTCCATCGGGGCGAGCGGACTGCGCATCAGCGACAACGCGACGGAAAGCAGCATCTCCCTGGGCGGCACGCTCACGCTCGACGACGAAAACCTCTGGTGCTTCGTCGGCAACGACAAGGACGGCTACCGTATATTCAACAAGCAGGCAGGCCCGGGCAAGGCGCTTGCTGCCCCTGTCACCATGAGCGACGGCAACGGGAAGACCTCCTACGCCATACTTATGGACACCACCATCACCTCCACGCACGTAAACCACTGGGACTTCAAGGAAGCCAAGACCGCCTCTACCGGCGCCACAATCAGCGTGGAGAACGGCTGGTTTGTATCCCAGCACGGACACAGCAGCAGCATCCTGAACAACCGTGACGGCAAGCTCGCCTTCTGGTCCTCCGGCTACGACGACGGCTCCGCCATCGCTGTGGGCTTTATGCTCAAGCGCTACAAGGTAGACCTTGCCAACGGCAGCTTCACGGCTACCAACGCCAGCGGCACCTACGCTTCCAAATGGAGCAGCACGGCGACCGACCCGCAGCTTACCGTTTCCTGTGGCGTGAACAATATGAGCAAGGTCACCGACAACACGGCGGCCATCAACATAGCCTCGGGAAGGGCGGGTAGCAGCGCATACACGTTCAGCGCGGGCACGTCCTACTCCATTTACGGCTACGGCTTCAAGTGCAAAAACGAGACGTCCACCACCAACGCGGTCACCGTGAAGACCTCCGAGAAAGACTACAGCGTGACGGACGCAGAGACCGAGATCTCCGTCACCGGGCTTAAGGACGCGACGGCGCAGTTTACCCTCTCCGGAGACAACCACAACGTGGTCTGCACCGACTTCTACGTCGACGTATGCTCGCCGCAGCGCGAGATAGAGCCGCAGTTCAACGTCTTCGAGTCCAAGGGCCTCCCCACAAACCGCATCCCCGCCATCGCCAAGGCCTACAACGGTGACATCATCGCCGTGGCCGACCTCCGCTACAACGGCTCCGACATCGGCGGCGGCAAGCTCGACTTGCGCGGACGCATCTCCAAGGACAACGGCGCTACGTGGGGCGACATCTTCACCATTGTGAAGGGCGAGGACTATACCAACACCAGCATCCTGATGAACACCGGCTTCGGCGATCCCTGCATCGTGGCAGACAGCGAAAGCCCCCGCGTGCTGATGCTCAGCTGCTCGGGCAACGTGATGTTCCCCAACGGTACGCGCAAGAAGCACCAGGCCATCGCACGCTTCTACAGCGAGGACAACGGACAGACGTGGTCGAAGCCCGAGGACATTTCCGAGAGCATCTACTCGCAGTTTGACAACAGCAAGATAGGTTCGGCAAAGAGCATGTTCGTAGGTTCGGGCCGCATTTTCCAGAGCAGCACCGTCAAGGTGGGCGACTACCACCGCCTCTATTGCTCCGTACTCTTCAAGGACGTGAACGACGTGAACAAAAACTACGTCCTCTACTCCGACGACTTCGGCGGCAGCTGGAAGGTGCTCGGCGGCGTTGACGTGGCGCCCATTCCCAGCGGCGCGGACGAGCCTAAGGCGGAAGAACTCCCCGACGGTTCGGTGCTTTGCAGTTCGCGCATGTACGGCGGACGCTACTACAACATATTCACCTTCACCGACAGCGAGAAGGCAGAAGGCTACTGGGGCAAGATGGCAACGTCAAACTCCTCCAACAAGGGCGTGCGCGCCGAGGGCAACTCTTGCAACGGCGAGGTACTCGTACTTCCTGCCGTGCGCCGCGCGGACAACAAGGACGTATACCTTATCCTCCAGTCCGTACCCTTCGGCAGCGGGCGCACCAACGTGGGCATATACTACAAGGAGCTGGGAAGCTTCCACAAGTTTGCCACGCCTGACAGCCTCGCCGCCAATTGGGACGGCCGCCACCAGTCAAGCTACATCGGCTCGGCTTACTCTACGATGATACTGCAAGCCGACAACCACATCGGCTTCCTCTACGAGGACGACACCTTCGGCGACGGCGTGGGCTACACCATCGCTTACAAAAACTACTCTCTCGAGCAAATCACCGACAGCCTCTATGCCTACAAGGCCGGCGTTGACCGCGACGCCATCGTGGCCGACGGCGCAGAGCTCAAGCAGATAACTTCGGGCAAGTATGTAGGCTGCCCCAGCGAGGAAGCCGTGGAAAAGGTGAAAGCCGCCTATGAGGCTTACAAGGCAAGCCCGTCAAAAAAAAACTACGAAGCGCTCAACAAGGCCGTAGCCGAAGTGACAAACGGCACGGAGGGAAAGGTGGCGATAAGTAGCGAAGCATACTACCGCCTGCGCAACTCCACGCGCCAGAACGGCACGCTTTACCTCACCGTGAGCGGCTCT
The DNA here is from genome assembly GCA_963651485.1 of Alloprevotella sp. GTDB lineage: Bacteria > Bacteroidota > Bacteroidia > Bacteroidales > Bacteroidaceae > Alloprevotella. Next base: position 27,954 of record CAVJPT010000015.1, read on the forward strand.
AACCTCACCGCAGCTACGCTTTCGGAAACCAACGAAAACCAGCTCTTCGCGTTCATCCCCGGAGAAAACGAGGGCGAGTGGTATGTGCAGAGCAAAGGAGGGGAATACTACATCGGCAAAACTCCTGAAAGGGAAACCCGCATCCCCATTACGAAGACGCAGTCCTCTGCCGCCACCTACGTGGTAGCCTCTACGCTTGACGGATTGAGCAGCCTTTCCTGCACGTCCCCCACAGCGTCGGCCTATCCCGCCATCCACCTCGCAGGAGACAATACCCGCCTCGTGCCTTGGTATGCCCAGGGAAGCCCGGCATCGCTGTGGTACATCGAGCCGACGGACATCACGACGGACATCCGCAGTGCGGAGCGTCAGGCTGAGGCAAAGGAGCTGCGCTATTACGACCTCTCCGGCCGTCAGCTGAACGGCGTGCCGGCGCAGGGCGTGTACATCACCTCCGACCGCAAGAAGCGCATCGCGCGCTAAGGGCGGACAAGCAAAAGAAAACCCTTTCAAAGGGGGCGTAATGCCAGTGGCGGGCGAAAGTACCGCCGGCGGGCGTTACGCCCCCTCTTTTTGTGCCTGACACTCCCGTTTGCGGGTGCAGAGTGGCGGACGCAAATACGCTCTCCGCAGGCGCGGGTGGGGTGGAGCGGACGGCCGTGCGGCAAGGTTATGCGCAAAGCGTTTGCTCATGCCAAGTATTTTGGCGAATTTCGTACACCGATTGCCCGCGCGGCGGCTTTGCCGTGCGGAGCAAAGATTTCCCGGCGGGCGTAGGCGTTTGTGCATACGCCCTTTCGGTACACATATCGCATACATACCCACAAAGAGTCCCGCAGACGGGGCAGAAGCTATGAAAGTCATCAATCTTGGAGAGCGCGACAGCGTCGTCAACGTGTATATGTCGCAGCTGCGCGACACCGCCGTACAGGGTAACCGCACGCTCTTCCGCCGCAATTTGCAGCGCGTGGCGCGCTGCATGGCCTACGAAGTGAGCCGCACGCTCCACTACTCGCCGAAGACAGTCACCACGCCGCTGGGCGTGAAGGAAGTGCGCACGTACGACGACCGCGTGGTGGTAGGCACCGTGCTGCGTGCTGGACTTGCCTTCCACGAGGGCTTTCTCGACACCTTCGACCAAGCCGACTCCGGCTTTGTCTCCGCCTACCGCGAGGAGGGAAGCCGCGAGGACATAAAGATACACGTGGAGTATATCGCCGCTCCCTCGCTTGACGGCAGCACTTTCATACTCGTCGACCCCATGCTTGCCACGGGCGGCAGCCTCGAGCTTGCCTACAAGGCTTTCCTCACGCACGGCACGCCCGCCGGCCTGCACATCTGCTGCGCGATAGCCGCCGAGGAGGGCATCGCCCACTTGCGCGAGGTGTTCCCCTCCGACGACGTGACGCTTTGGGTGGCGGCCGTCGACCCGCAGCTCAACGATGCCGCGTACATAGTGCCCGGTCTCGGCGATGCCGGCGACCTCTCGTTCGGCGAGAAACTCTGACAGCGGGGGAAACCACGTTTCCCCGTCCCGCCTGTCCCGGTCATACGAAATAACATCCTCCCTCAACAGACACAATGCGCCCGTACCTGCTCATATCCAACGACGACGGGGTGAACGCCCCGGGCATCAAGTTCCTTGTCGAGACGCTGCGTCCCTATGCCGACATACTCGTAGTGGCGCCCGACTCGGCACGCAGCGGCTTCAGCTGCTCCATAACCTCGGCTGCCCCCATTTCCTACAAGGAAATCAGACGCGAGGAAGGGCTTGTGGTATGCTCGTGCAGCGGCACGCCCGTGGACTGCGTGAAGCTTGGGCTTAACGTGCTGTGCGAGCGCCGTCCCGACCTTGTCGTAGGAGGCATCAACCACGGCGACAACGCGTCGGTCAACAGCCACTACTCCGGCACGATGGGCGTGGCAAGGGAGGGGGCACTGCAAGGCTATCCCTCCGTGGCTTTCTCGCTTTGCGACTGGCGCGAGGATGCCGACTTTACGCCCCTTGCTCCCTACCTTGTCGATCTCATGTTCAAGTCCATCACCCTCGGACTGCCGCCTTTCACCTGCCTGAACGTCAATTTCCCGAAAACGCCCAAGTTTAACGGCGTGAAGGTTTGCCGCATGTCGTACAGCCGTTGGCAGAACGAGGTCGAGCCTTGCCCCCATCCGCACGGCGGCCACTATTACTGGCTTGCCGGAGCGTGTGTGGAGCTTGAACCCGACGCCGAGGACACCGACCGCTGGGCGCTTGCCCACGGATATGTGGCGGTCACGCCCACCCAGCTGGACGTGACGGCACGCGACCTTGTCGAGGTGCTGCGCAACGTGCTTTGAGCCGCGGCCGAGGGCACTCCGGCAGCGAATCAGCCGCAGTAGGGCAGGGCAGAATCACTTTTCCAGATTTTCCAGATGAAGTTTTTCCTTATCGCCGGTGAGGCAAGCGGCGACCTGCATGCCTCCCGCCTTATGCGAGCCTTGGCAGAAGAGTGCGCCGCGCGGGGCGAGAAAGCCGAGTTCCGCTGCTACGGCGGCGACAAGATGCGTGCCGAGGGCGGCGAACTGCTGTGCCATTACGAAAGTCTGGCGTATATGGGCTTCATCCCCGTGCTGCTGCATCTGCGCACCATACTCGGAGGGCTTTCAGCGTGCAAGAGGCAAATAGCCGAATGGCGGCCGGACGCCGTCATACTGGTGGACTATCCCGGCTTCAACTTGAAGATAGCCCGCTTCGTGCGCGAGAGCCGGCTCTGTCCCGTTTTCTACTACATCTCCCCCAAAATATGGGCTTGGAAAGAGCATCGCATACGCGCCATACGGCGTGACGTGACGCGCCTTTTCTCCATTCTGCCTTTCGAGCCCGCCTATTTCTCCAGCCGCCACGGCTACGATGTGTCCTATGTGGGCAATCCCACGGTGGACGAAATATCCGCGTGGCAAGCGCGCCGCGGAAAGCCGTCCCCGGACGGGCATACCATTGCCTTGCTGCCCGGATCGCGCCGTCAGGAGATAAAGGACAACCTCAGCCGCATGCTTCTTGCCGCCACGCCCGTGGTGGAGGAGGGCGGATACCGCCTCACGGTGGCTGCCGCGCCGTCCGTTCCGCGCGCGTTTTACGCGGGTGTCATACGCCGCGCCGGCTTTGACCCCGATAGGGTAGAGCTTGTCGAGGGGCGCACCTATGAGATATTGTCGCGCTCGGTGGCCGCGCTCGTGACAAGCGGCACGGCCACACTCGAGACCGCGCTTTTCGGCGTGCCGCAAGTGGTATGCTACTATGTGTCGTGCGGTACGGCGGTGTCGCTTCTGCGCCGTCTCTTCCTGCGCGTCCCGTTTATTTCGCTTGTCAACCTTGTGTGCGGGCGCGAAGTTGTGCCCGAGCTTGTTGCGGGCGGCATGAGCGTGAAGAGTGTGCGCCGCAGTCTCCTTTCCATACTTCCCGGAGGCGATGCCCGTGCGGCACAGCTTGCGGGCTACGACGAAATGCGCCGCCAGCTTGGCGAGCCGGGCGCGCCGGTGCGGGCGGCACGGGGCATTTTGCAGGCACTCTCTGCACGCTGACGTTTAGGCGCGGCACTGTGCTTGACGCGGCCAGTAAGCCGGTCGCTACGTTTAAAGAAAACAAAGCAAGGGCAAGGCAACCTTGCTGCATATACAAAAGAAGAGCCCGGCGGGACGTGAGTCTCGCCGGGCTTCTTGTTGGCTGTACCCTCCGCGCGGTGTGTGTCCGCAGCGGAGGGCAGGGGGTTATTTCGTCACAATCTTCTTGACGCTGCTGCCCGTAAGGGTAGTGGTGCGGAGAATGTAGGTGCCTGCGGGCAGACCGCTCTTCGCGGCGGCAACCGTAGCGGCGGAGCGGAGCTTGCGGCCGCTGAGGTCGTACAGCTCTGCGCCCGTCACCTTGCCCTCCGCGCCGGCTGCAAGCGAGCTTATGCCCGAGTCGTCGGAGAGGCCGTAGGTCACGTCGTCTATATAATAGGTGGCGGCGCTTGTAGTGCCGCGCGTGCCCGTGAAGCGGAAGCCGAGGAAGAAGACATCGTCGAGGTTGAGACCGTCAAGGTTCACCTTAAACGCCTGCCATGTGCCGGCGGCATCGGAGCCTGCGGGCATTTCCACGTCGCTGATAGGCTCAATGTACAGGTCGCCGTCAAGGTCGCTTATGTAGCAAAGCTCGAGCTTGTCGGCAGCGTTGTCGACGAGATACTTGCCCATCACGCGGAAAGTGAATATCTGCGTCTTGGAGTTGAGGTAATCGAGCGGCGGCGTGACGAGCATCATCTGGCATTCGCTCTCCTCGCCCTCGGCTACGCTGCTGTCGTAAGCCGTCACTTTGGCGGCGTACTCGCCCGCGTTCTCCGTGTCGGTGTCGGGGAAGGTGTAGCCCCACCAAGCACGCTTGCCCGTCATGGCAAGGTTTTTCCAGCCGTCAAGCGAAATGGGCTTGTTGGTGGTGACGCTGGAGAAGTCCTCTTTAAGCACAGTAAGCGGATTTTCCTTGCTGAGCGGCAGGGCGTCGCCTTCCTGATCCTCCGGGATGACGGGGGTGGTGGCGGCGGTGCCGGTGAGGGCAAGCACGATGTCCTCGTCAAAGAACTCGCTGCTGAACACCACGCGGCCTTCGTACGTGCCGGCAGTGGAGGGGCGGAAGGTGATTTTCAAATCCTGCTCGCCTTTCGCGCTGAGCATAGACGTGCCGATGAGGAAGCCCGAACCCTCCTGCTCGAGGCGCACGTATACGAAGTCGGGCATACCGACGGGGGTCACTTTCACCGTGGTGCTTACCTCTTCGCCCGGCTCAGCCTTGAAAGGCTCTACCGTGGCAGGCTCTATCGTGAGCGACGGCGGCGTGGAGGGGTCGGTAGCCATGGCGTTGATGCGTATCTCGGCGATGAGGTCCGTACCCACGTTGAAGTAGATGTAGCCGTTGTGTTTGCCGATGGCGTTAGGCTCGTAGTAAATCTTGATGTCGGTTTCGCTTGTGCCGGCGGGGAGTTCCGTCACGTCCGTAGCGAAGACATCCTGCACGGAGTAGGAGGGCGCGATGGTCACTTTGTCTGTCATGCCCACAGCCTTTACGTGCACGGTGGCTATCTCCGTGCGGCTGCCCACCTTTCCGCGCACGGAGAGGAAGCTCTCGGCGGAAAGCGTGATGCCCGGCTCTTCTTCCTCGGACACGGTGATGTCCTCAGCCTGGCGGGGACCGATGACCACAGCGGTGGCAGAGGTGGAGAGGCCTACGATGTTGACCGTCGCCGTGGGGATGTCAGTGCCGATAAGCGTCGTGCCCTTGAAGATGCGCAGTTTGCCCTCTGCGCCCGAAGCGTCCTTAATGGTGGGCTGCGTCATACCCTCGGCAAACGTTGCGCCGTCCTCAAAGCCGGAAAGCTTCGCGCCTTTCACGTAGACAACGCGGGAGGCGTAGTCCTTGGGAGCGGCGGCTATCTCGGCGAGCGTGGCGGTCACGGGTACGATGTTGTTGTGCGAAGAAGCAATCAGTCCCTCCTGCTTGCCCACAAGCACGAGGTAGTTTTGCCCGAGCGACTCGCTCAGCACGGCCACCATGCCCGTGAGCGCGTCACCGACGCGGAAGAACGACGTGCCGAGCGCACCCTCTTCGTCGCAGAGCTTGATGCCCGCCGTCTCGTCCTGTATATAATAGGTGTAGGGCGTAGTGGATTTGTCCACATAGCTTACAAGAGCCTGACCGGTGAAGCGGAGCACGCCCGCCGTCTCAGAGTCTGCGTCGACAAGCTGCTTCACGGTGGACATTTCGGTGATGGGGACGGCAGTCCATGTAGCAGTGACGCTCACGGGCTCTGCGCCCTCGGAGCTGAGCGTAATGGTGGCAGAGCCGGTCAGCGCGGCTTCGGTAGGCTTGAGCGTGAACTCCACGTCCGTGCCGTTGGCAGCCGAAGCGTCGGAGGCTTTAATGCTCGTCACGGACGGAGTCAGGGCAGCGTTGTCCGTGCTGACGGTGATGTCGCCCTTGAGGTTAGAACCCTTTACGTTGAGGCTGCGCGTGACGGCAGTGCCGGTATACATCGCGCCAAACTGGAGGGTCTCCGCAGAGGCGGTCACGACGGGAGTCTCTCCGGCAGTGCCGCCGGTGAAAAGTCCTGCATAGCTGTCGCCAATGCGCAAGTCGGCCACGCTGACATCGAAAGAGCCCGCGCCCCAGCCCATCTTTTGCAGGAGCTCCACGCCCTTGAGGCCGTAGCCCGCCTTGTCGTCGGAGACGCAAGAGTAAATGCTGCCCTTGCTGCCGATGGTGGCGGAGGCGGGAATGTCCGTAGCGCTGGCGGGGTCTACATATAGATAGAAGTTGTCAAGCTTGTCGCCGTCCTCGTTGATGGCGACTTTGGCTACGATATGGTACGTTTTGCCAATTTCAAGGTCGGCGGTTTGCGCCTCCGCGCTGCTCTTGTAATAGGATATGCCGAAGCGGAACTTCCCGCTCTCGCTGCCCGGACACACAAAGACGCGCCCCCAGTCGTAGGGGGAGCTTCCTGCCGTGAAGTCGTGCAGCACGGCGGTCGCCTTCAAGAAAGAGAAGAAGTAGCCGGTCACTGCCTTTTCGGGCGCAGCGTTGACCCGCACCAGCATGGAGGCGAAGAGTTCGCCCTCGGTGACGCCCTTGGCGTCCGCGCCGCCGATGAAGGAGGTCATCACGTCCTGGTTGCCGTTGGAGCCCGCAAGTCTCACCGACTTGGCAGGGACTGCGCCGGCATAGCCCGCGTAATCGAGCTGCTCGGCCTCTACCTGTACGGGGTTGGAATAGTTGTAGCCGAGGTTCACCCAGCCGCCAAGTCCGTTCAGGTTGCCCGGCACGTAGTCGAAGCTCTCTTTCCACGACACCTGCCCGCTTGCCGCAAACGGCAGAGCCGCAAAAAGCAAAAGGCAAAGCAAGGCGGGAAAGCGCTTAACAAAGTAAATGTTTCTCATAAGCCTGTTATTGTTGTTGTTTTGTCTAAGTCTGTTTTTGCTTTCAAAATGAAAGGTAACTGCAAAAATAGGGCAACCGGCTATAACGACCAAGATTTTGCAAAAAAGTTTTAAGCCCCAGGCCGTATGTCCGCCGCTTTGCCCGTCTTGCCCCGTCCCCGCAGTGCGGTTTCCCCGACGCGGCAAAACAGGGAAAGCCGCGCCGGCGGCGTGCCTGCCGCTCCCGCCCGCCGTCACCCGCTTTTGAGCTGTCCTGGATGTATTTTCGCGGTAAAAAATGCGGTTCGCGCAGCATGCGTAAGCCTTTCGTAAGTTGTGCGCCGGCTGTGTGCGTGCTTTTAAGGTAAGCCGCACGCCCTCAAAAGCTTGTGGCGCGTAAAGAGAGGGTATCCCTAAGCGGGAAAAGCGGTAACAGGCGGGTAATACCGACATTCGCGGTACTTTCCGCCGTATGCGTACGGCGCGAGGGACGGGGCAAAATAAAAATCGTAACTTTGCACCGATTTTTAACTAAGATCTGCACGCAATCGGGCACACGCTTTCAGGCGCATTTCCGCCATGGCACGGGTATGCTATATACTTTGAACGCCGCGCCCGCTTAATGCTTTTTCTTGCAAGAACCGATGACCTACCAACCGAAGCGCGTCCTTGCGCTTCTCCCGCTTGCCACCTTGCTGCTTTCCTCCTGCATAAGGGACGAAGCCCCCAACGCCGAGTGCGACATCACGGGCTTGGAGCAGACCTGGATAGACGAAAACAAAAACGTGATAGTGGGTACGCCCATTGTCACAAACGACCGTGTCTCTGTCACCCTTGAAAAAGGAACGCCGCGCACGGCACTCGCACCGCGCTTCACCCTCACGGACGGGGCGTGGCTCAGTATGACGGACGAGTCCGGGGCAACGGTCGAGGCTAACGGGCGCACGCGCGACTTCAGCAAGCCCAAAACCTACACCACGCATTCCGAGGACGGCAACTGGACCAAGGAGTACACCGTGTCTTTCGGTTTCCCGAAGGCACTCACCCTCCTCAGTTTCGAATACTTCGACCTCGACCCGACGGGGCGCTACTACCGCTGGTTTGAGATGGACAGCGAAGACCCCGACAACCCGCGCCGCGACTACTGGGCTTCAGGCAACGCAGGTTATGCCCTGACGGGAACTGGGCACGCCCCGGCGGACTACCCCACGGCCGTGGAGGCACTCGGACAGAGAGGCAACTGCGTGAAACTCGCCACGCGCGCTACGGGCGACTTCGGCGCACGCACGCACATGCCCATAGCGGCGGGCAACATCTTCGTGGGCGAGTTTGCCTCGGCTCAGGCTGCGCTCTTCCCGCGCAAGGCGACGAAATTCGGCTTGCAGGTTTTGGGCGGCACGCCGGTAGCCCTTGAAGGATACTACAAATACAAGTCTGGCGCTGTATATACCGACAAAAACGGCGAAGCGGTGGCCGGCGGGCACGACAAGGCGGACATCTATGCCGTAGTGTATGAGGTGGACCTTACACCCGGGGCGAAATTCGTCCCGCTCAACGGAGACAACATCCTCACCTCCGACCGCATCGTCATGATGGCCCGCATTGACAATCCGCAAGAAGCCGAGGGCACGGTGAGCGATGCCGTGACGGCGGAAAGCCTTGCCCGCGAGTCGCAATGGATACACTTCTCCGAGCCTTTCCGCCTTATGGAAGGTAAGACATTCAGTACGGAGACTCTCGAGAAAAACGGATACGCCATCGCTGTGGTATGCACCTCCAGCCGCGAGGGCGCATATTTTGAGGGCGCAGTAGGGAGCACGCTCTTCGTGGACGAGCTTCAAATCACTTACGAAGACTAATGACACCCATGAAAAGTATTAGCAAGCTTTCCCTCTCCATACTGCTCGCCCTGATGCCCGCCGCCAGTTCTCTGGCGCAGGATACGGACAAGAACCAGGCAAAGGAGACCGACTACAACCTCATACAGGCAGCCCTCAAAGGCTGGCACGTACGCGTCGGAGCGGGCGTAAGCGTCGGCGGCATGTCACCGCTTCCGCTCCCCGTAGAGATACGCTCCATCGACAGCTACAAGCCTACGCTCTGCATCGCCCTTGAAGGCGCGGTGGAGAAACGCTTCCAAGGCTCGCACTGGGGCATGATGCTGGGCGTGCGCTTCGAGAACAAGGGCATGAAGACCGACGCCACGGTGAAAAACTACCACATGGAGGCGGTCAACGCCAGCTCCACAGGCGCGAAGACCAAGGACAACAAGGTAGTGGGCGCGTGGACGGGGCACGTGCGTACGGAAGTGCACAACAACTACCTTACCTTTCCCGTCCTCGCTACTTACAGTTTCAACGACCGCTGGATGATTAAAGCCGGACCCTATCTCTCTTGGATGTTCAACGGCTCGTTCTCCGGCGCGGCCTATGCCCGTCAAGTCGGTGTCAATGCCGACGGCGAGCCTGTATACGACGAGGCTTATATCCGCGACCAGAACCCGACCGGGGAAAAGTCGCAGGTGGAACGCGCAACGTATGACTTCTCCGAGGACCTGAGACACTTCCAGTGGGGAGTGCAGCTGGGCGGCGAGTTCAAGGCTTTCAAGCATCTTTCCGTATCTGCCGACCTCTGCTGGGGCTTGAACGGCATCTTTCCCTCCGACTTCGAGAGCGTGACATTCCCGCTCTTCCCCATCTACGGCACGCTGGGCTTCCACTACCTTTTTTGAGACAGCACGGACGGGCGTCGCAAGGCGAGAAGCCCAAGCGTCGCGGCGGCGGACTCCAAGCTTCGGGCGCACGCAGCAAGCGCAAGGGAAACGGAACGCCATAGAATAATCCCACAGAACTAAGAATACAACACCAAACACATTAGAAATTGCGTATGAAAAAACTTCTACTCTCTCTCTTTACCCTCTGCGCTGCCTGTGTCACGGCTTCCGCGCAGACTGTAGACGTAAGCAAGGTAGCCGGCACGTATACCTGCGATCTCTACCTTGCCATTGGCGAGCCCATTCCCGACGGCGCGGAGGCTTTGCCCAATATGCCTGTGAAACTGGAAAAAGGCACGAAGGACGGAGCGGTAAACTTCGCTATCTACAACCTTGACCTCGGCGAGGGCATCGGCAATCTCGGCGACATTGTCCTCCCCAATGTGGAGATGGTAGACGCAGGTGACGGCAAGTACACCTTTGCCGAGTACGCCCCCGTGCGTCTCAACCTCAATGTGGCCGGCAATACCGTCGAAGCGGACGTAACCATCAACAACGAGACCAGCTACATCGCCGACGGGAAGCTTTACGCCGACGTGGACATCGCTTGGATAGGCGGCGTTGACGGCCAGAACGACGTGCCTATCTACGTGCGTGTCATCGGTCCTAAAACTTCCTCCGACGGCATCTCCGGCGTGAAGGCGACTGCCAAGGTCGGTGCAAACGCTGTGTACAACCTCAACGGCGTGCGTGTCAGCAAGCCGGGCAAGGGCGTGTACGTCATCGGCGGCAAGAAAGTAATCCGATAAAAACCTTCTCCCCGCCCCGTGTCGCGAACAATACGGGGCGGGGTGTCTTTTAATAGTGCATGCGGCTCGGTCCGCTGCACACGAACGACAGGATATATGAAAAAGATTTTCGCACTATTGCTTGCGTCCGCCGGATTGCCGGCCTGCGCGCAACACCTGCCCAACAGCGAGTTTGACAACTGGAAAAGCGAATGCGGCACTACCACCAGCTGGGCGAAGCCTCTGTTCGGCAGCATGAAGGAGGAAGAGACCCAGCGCCCGGGCGTAGAACCTGCGGACTGGAACGGCTCCAACATCAAGCAGACCTATGCGGTCACCATCTCAAACGCGTCACTCGTGACGAAAGCAGACGGCGCTACCGACGGAAGCACCGCTGTGAAACTGGTGAACATACTCCCCAGCCAGCTCTCCGATCTTCGCGCTCCGGGTTTCCTCACTTTGGCTAAGCCCTGGGTGTACCCCCACTCCGCGTCCGACCAAGCCGACGGCGGCGTGTACGGCAGCGCGGCTTTCTCGCACAAGCCCGATGCCATCAAGGTGCTTGTCCGCCAAGTGCAGCAGTACAAGGAGAACGCGCATATCATAGCCTACATCTGGGCAGGCACGTTCAAATCGAAGATTGGTGACGCGAAAAGCCCCTCCAAAGAGGTTGAGGACGCTGACCGCGTCGTTATGGGCCGCGCCGAGGGTACGCAGAGCGGCACGCTCATCGCTTCCTGCGACTATGAGTTCTCTTCCTATGACCTCGACTCGCACACGATGGACTGGACGGAAATAACCGTGCCGCTCACCTACACCGAAGAGGGCAAAAGCCTCACGCCCGAGAAGGTGAACGTGATATTTTCAGCCGCCGACTACTGGACGCGCAGCAACATAAAAGAGGGCAACGAACTCTACGTTGACCGCGCAGACTTCGTTTACTACCACGCGCTTTCCGTACTCTCCTATGACGGCAAGGCTGTCAGCGGTTTTGCCGAAGGCACGCTCTCTTACGACCTCTCCTCGGAGACTTACGATGCCTCCAAGCTCTCTTATGAGATAAAGGGTGTCGCCGCAACGGCGGAGACCTCCTATGACGAGGCTACCGGCGTGCTTACCATTACGGTAAAGGGCAACGACTACGCCGCCGACAACACGAGCGCAACGACCTATACGGTACAGTTTGCCACCGGCAGCACGCCCGATCCTAAGCCCGATCCCCAGCCTGAGCCCCAGCCCGAACCCGAGCCTGAGCCCGACTACGATTCCTATTACACCTTAAACTACGACAAGGACACCAAGCAGGAATACGACAAGGGCGGATACAAGCGTTACACCAACACGGTGACGTTCACCACGCCGACGGACGGTGTACAGTCGTTCGACACGAAGCAAAGCACTGACAAGCTGCTTTATGTAGACCAGGCAGACAAGGCTTTCAAGGCAAAGGCTGGCGAGACTCTGGCGGTTTCTTCCGACTTCAACGGCTCCTGGATGCACTCCTACCTGTACATTGACTTCGGCAATGACGGTGCATTCTCGTTTGATGTCAACGCAGACGGTACTCCCGCCGACGGCTCCGACATCTTCTCCTACTCCTATTATGACGGAAAGAACAGCAAGTCAGAGGAGGCAGACGCTGGCGGTTCTATCACCCCGCCGGAAGCCACTATTCCCGCCAATGTAGCAACCGGCTTCTACCGCGTGCGCTACAAGATAGACTGGGACAACCTTGACGCCGGCGGCAGCAAGGAACAGAGTCCGGCAGACAACGGCGGCATCATCTTCGACACGCGTGTAAACATCCACGCCGACGAGGTAAGTGTCAGCGCGACGGGCGAAAACGGCAGCGTGACCAATGCCGCCGGCGCAACGCTTGACGGCACGAAGACAGCCTTCGGCTCCGCACTCGCTGTCAACATTGCCCCCGCTTCCGGCTACAAGTTTGTATCCGCAACGATTAAGCACGGCTACAACCTCAGCGGTACGCGTCTCAACAAGTACGGCACCGTACAGTACGAGACAGTGGAAATCACTTCCAGCGACCTCACCGACGGCGTTTACACGCTTGCGGCTGAGAACGTGGACGGCGACATCAGCATCGATGCCAAGTTTGAGGCGGACGGCACGCCTGAACCCCAGCCCGAACCCGAGCCCGACTATGACAGCTATTACAGCATCAACTACGGCAAGGATGCGCTGATAACCCGCTCGGATCGTTCGACCAACAGCGTTACTTTCACTACGCCGACGGACGGCGAGCAGTCGTTCGAGACGAACCAAAGCTCCTCCAAGCTGCTCTTCTTCGACCAGACAGACAAGTACTTCAAGGCTAAGGCTGGCGAGACCCTTGCCGTGACCTCTGGCTTCAATGGTTCCTGGATGCACTCCTATCTGTACATTGACTTTGGCAATGACGGAGAGTTTGCTTACACTGTCAACGACGACGGCACTCCTGCCGACGGCTCCGATGTCCTTTCCTATTCTTACTGCAACGGTAAGAACAGCGAGGGTGCAGCGAAAGAAGAGGACTGTGGCGTAAAGCTTCCCGCCGCTACTATCCCCGCCGACGTGGCAGCTGGCTTTTACCGTGTACGCTACAAGGTAGACTGGGATGACCTGGATGCCGGCGGCAGCAAGGTGCAGAGCCCGCTAAACACTGGCGGCATCATCTTCGACACGCGCGTAAATATCCACGCTGACGAGGTAAGCGTAAACACTTCGGGCGAAAACGGAAACGTGACGGATGCAGCAGGCGCAGCGCTTGACGGCACAAAGGCAGCCTTCGGCTCCGAGCTTGCCATCAATATTGCTCCCGTATACGGCTTCGAGTTTGTGTCCGCAACGATAAGGCACGGCTACAACCTCAACGGCACTCGCCTCAACAAGTACGGCACCGTGCAGTATGAGACAGAGGAAATCACCGCAGCCGACCTCGTAAACGGCGTTTATACGCTTGCAGCCGAGAAGGTAGACGGCGACGTGGCTATTGACTGCGTATTTACCGCCGCAGACGGCATCAATGCATTGACGGAAGGCAACTCGCTCACTTTCCGTGGCGAGAGCGGGAAACTTGTCCTTGACTCTTCCAAGCCTGCGCTTGTGAATGTCACCGACACGGCCGGACGCACTTTCTTCAACAGCACGCTCTCCGGCTCGCATTCTATAACCCTGCCTGCAGGCGTGTATATGGTCAACGGACAGAAAGTATTGGTAAAATAAGTCTAAACGCTCCTGCGTCCGCAGATACGCGGACGCAGGAACGACAATAAACAAAGCCGCGGCGCGGCGGGACTTCCCGCAAGCGCCGCGGCATTGTTTTGTTCTCCCGCAGATGATGCGCGTAAAGCCACATCCTTGGGGTGATGTTTTGCGAAAGTAGAGAGGAAAAATAAAGAAGCGAAAGAGTGGGAGCGAATGTCTCTCTCTGTCGCAGCAATCCCCCTGGGAAATTGCATAGTACAACTCTTTCCCGGTGGAATATAAGGGGCAGTCGGTAGTGTGTTTGGGGGAGGAAGGGCGGCACGCCGTCTTGCGAAATCTGTGAATAGTGCTTTCCGGCTTTTCCGTGTGGTGTTCAGCGGCCTTTGGGGCGGCTGAGGGGCGCTTCGCGCATAGGGATGGCCTGCATTTCCGCGCTTTGTGCCGTGTCGGCGGGTGACGTGCTTTCTGCCGGGGCAGGGGAGGCCGTGGCAGACTCGTTCATCGGCATAAAGCCCTTGCCTTGCCGTACGTGGTATTGCGTGAGCTGGCGGTTCACTACCGTGGCGCGGAACCAGTTGCCCTCTATCTCTTGGTCGGGCTCTATGAGGCGGGTATACACGTCCGAGCGCAGTTCGCCCGTACCCATATTCCAGAAAAGCTCTTGCGTGTACAGGCGCGTCCCGGCCGCTTCGTCGTGCAGGGAGACGTGTCCGCGCAGTTCCCAGAGGTTTTGGTCGTAGAGCCAGGCCGAGTCTGCGGTGATGTGCATGTTCACCTTGAACTTGTCATCGTAGCGTTCGAGGAAAATGCCTTTGGGAAACTCCCAGCGCGGCGGGTTGGTCTTGTCAAATACGCTCCACTCCTCCGCCACAATCTTGTAGCGCATCACGCCGGAGTCAGACACCAGTTTCGATACCCCGGTGGTCACCATCACGGGCAGCGAGTCACGATCCGTCACCGCGCTCCCCATAGGGGGCGCGTCGCTTCCGCAACCCGGCAGCGCCGCGAGCAGCGCCGCTCCGGCTACCATCGTGAGGGGGATAAACTTTCTGCGTCCCAAGGCTTCGGCTCTCCGTTTACTCGACTTTCCACTTCATAAACCAGCGCTCGTTGAAAGTCAGTCCGATGCTGAGGCGGAAATAGTTTTCGCTTATCATTCCCGACACTTTCGGCTGCACCCTTTCATATTGCGCGGAGACATTGAGAACGGAGCGGTTGTTGTGCATGTTCATGATGGGGAGTGCCACGCCGAAGCTTGCCGTGTAGTCGCGCGGACCGTCTTGTCCGCCTACCTTGAAATAAGGCGTGGCGTAGGAGAAGCCTGCGCGGTAGCGCACGCGCTTTCGCCATTGCACGCCCTCGGCGTTGGGGACATACTCGAAACCTACGCTCATGCGGTGCATGTCTGTCAGCGAACCCTTGGCCGCGCGGTAGTCGAGCGTGCCGTATCCGTCTGCGTCGACAAGTGTGGGCATTTTCACCGTGCCCCATTTCTGCAGCGTGTAGTCCGCTCCGATGTAGAGCGAGTTGGCGTGGTTCCACGTCAGACCTGCGCCTATCGTGTGCGGCATAGAGAAAGCGGAACTTGCATGAAGCGTGTCGGCCGCCGTAAGCGTAGAGGAGACGTATTTCTGGTTATAATAGTGAGAAGAGGCTGCAATGTCGTGTCCAAGCCCGTAGGCAAGGCCGAGCGTGAGCCAGTCCTTCTTTCCTATGGCTTGCGTGTACTGCACGCCGAAGTCCACCTTGTAGGTACGCACATAGGAGGCGTATTTCTGACGGTTGGAGCTGACGGTGTTGTCGCTGAACGCCATTTTCACCGAATGCTCCATTTCGCCCCACAGGTAGCCGGCTTTGAGACCGACGGAAAGAGGCTTGACGGGTGACCATCCCAGAGCGTAGAACACTTCCCGGAGTCCGCCGTCGCCCGAGTAGGTCTCGGTCTGCGTCACGCCGTCCGTGCTGCCTTGCACTGCTTGCGAGCGCGTCGTGCTGTACCCGATGGTGGTGTACGGAGCAAGTCCTACCGCCATTCCAAGCCCCGGAGCGGCGCGGAAGCCCGCCGTCACGTAGTCTATCGCCGTGTTGTTGGCCGAAGCGGTGCTGCCCCCTTGCTGGAAGGTGGCACGCTGCAGCGACACGCCCAGATCGAAGACAAGCGAGAGCGAGTCGATGGCGGAGAGCGATGCGGGGTTCTTCGTGTTGAGCTGTGCGCCGTAGCGGAAGCCGTAGGCCGTCCCCGCCATACCCTTGTTGAAGGCGTTGCCTCCGTCGCCGAGCAGACCGAGCCCGTAGCGAGAGTAAGGCGAGTTGCTGCCGTTGGTCTGCGCCGCAAGGGGCGTTGCTGTGAGCGCCAGCGCGAGTGCGGCCGCTATTTTGCTCTTTATGTTCATCGGGAATACTTTATCTCAGTGAAAAATCCGGCGCATGCTGCCGCGCAGCCGCGCCCTGCGGGGTTCATAGCCCGAGGTTGTGCCGCAGGATGCGGTTAAGCCCTGCCTCTACAAGCGTTTCGTCGTGGCGTACCCTGTCCGAGGCGAAGCGGAAACCGTTTCCCCCGGTGAGGAAAACCTCTCCCTCTTCGTGTGCGGACAGAAACGCCCGCACGCAGCCCTCGATTTCCATACGCATGCCCGTCATCACGCCCGCGCGTATGGCGGTCTCCGTGTCGTATCCGCAGTCTGGCACGTCGCCTTCTGCGGGTACAAGCGGCAAGCGGGCGGTGTGTTCGTGCAGCGCCCGCAGCCTTATGCCCAGACCCGGCGAAATGTTTCCGCCGAGATAGCGCCCGTCAGCGCTCACGTAGTCATAGGTGATGCAGGTCCCCGCGTCTGCTACGAGAATGTCGTGCCCCAGGGCAAGTCCTGCCGCGCCTACGGCTGCCGCAAGGCGGTCTGCCCCGAGCGTGGCCGGCGTGCGGTAGGCGCACACAAGCGGCGTGGGCGTCTCGCCCGTCACGCGTAGCAGGCGGGGAGCAAATGCATGCAGCGCGTCGTCCAGCCCTTCGGCCTCGTGTCCTACTACCGAGTAGGCGCAAGCTTCCGCCGTGTGTCCCTCCAGCAATGCCCTGAGAGCATCGGCAAGCCCGGTCTCAAAACGCATATGCCGCAGCATACGGCCGCCGTCAAACAGGGCGGCTTTGGTGGTGGAGTTGCCGATGTCAACAATGAGGTTCATTCTGAGGCGCACGCTTTTGCGCGGCAAAGGTACGGCGTGGCGGCGTTCCGACAAAAGGTAAAGGCGGGAAATGCGGGGAACGCCCGTCCGCAGACGGCGAGCTGTCCCCTCTGTTCCGTTTTCCGCCGTCATGGGATGCAGTTTTTGCGCTCTTCGCACGGGGGCAATGTACCCATGTGCGGCAGTGGCGTGTTTCCCGTATGTTTCTTCTGTGCCTTGTCCCTGTCCGCAAATATTCCGCCGCACGGCGGACACCTATTTATATATGCGTGCGGTCAAGTCCGCCCCACATAGTTTTCATTATCTTTGTACCCCAAACGCCCCGCCGCTTCAGAGCCGGCGGGAGTATACAAGAAAACACATATAACCCCCTAATATCATCACAAACTATGGCACACTACAAGCAAGCGGCAAGGGCTTTGTCCGTGCTGCTACTATGGTGTTTGGCAGGCACGCTGGCGCTGGCGCAGCAGTTCAGCCCCGGCTCGCTCTACCATCTCGTCCCCGTGTCGAAGCCCTCTATGGCAGTGGGCTACGACGGCAAGACGGGCGCGGCGGCTCTCGCCAAGCTCGACACCGACTCGCCGTCGCAACACTGGACGATAGGCACGCTTTCCGGCTCCCTGCGTTTCATCAACCCCTTCTCCAATCTCGCGCTCCGCACAAACGGGCAGCGTGTCGAGACTGGCGAAAACAACGGATCGGACGAGGCACAGCTGTGGAAAGCCGAAGCGGACGGGAAATACTACATCCTTGTCCCCACCAACAGCCCCACGCTTGCCGCCGTCGTGCAAGGGGACGGCAAAATAGGACTTACGGCGAAAGCCAAGGCCAAAGGCAACCGCAACGCGCAGTTTGAAGTCCGGCTCGCAGCGAAGGCGGGTTTTGACGAAGCGCTCACCTACCGCATCCGTCCCGTCTCCCAGCCCGGAAAGGTGCTGGGCAACTCCGACTCCGGCGAAAACAATGCCCGCATCGTGAGCGAGGATGCCGATGCCACAAACCGCGGACAATACTGGAACATAAAGATGCTTGACCTCGACCGCCGAGTGGTCAGCGGCGCTTTCTATACGCAGAATTTCGACGACGGCGGGGGCAATGCTTCCATAGACTATCTTCTGCAGTGGCCCGCTACGCCCGGCGCATGGAACAACGCACAGTTCCGCTTCGTGCCCGTAGAGGGACAGGACGCCACTTATATCGTTTGCTCCGCTTCCGACAAGAAGAGCGGCACAATGTACGCCCTGCGCGATGCACAGTACAAGCTCGTACCCTTTGATGCGGCGGACAAGACAGCTTGGATGACCTTCGAGCAGGTAGAGAAGCCGAAAATCAAGTCGCCCTACTGGGAAGACGAAACCATTTTCGCCGAAAACAAGGAGAAAGGCGTGGCCACTTACATGCCTTACGCTTCCGAGGCGGAAATGCTTGCCGACAAGGCTTACTACGATACACCCTGGACGCAGCCCAAGACGAGCCGCTTCCTTTCGCTCAACGGCACGTGGCGCTTCAACCTTGTGCCCGAACCCTCGCAGCGTCCCACGGACTTTTACAAGGCAGACTTTGACGCGTCCGCCTGGGATACCATCCCCGTTCCCTCAAACTGGGAAATGCTGGGCTATGACCGCCCCATCTACTGCAATGTGGAGTACCCGCACTCCAATACCCCGCCGTACATCAAGGCACGCCCGGGCTACAACGACGGCGGGAAAAACTACGGCATCGACCCCGTGGGTTCGTATATCCGCACCTTTACCCTGCCGCAGGGCTGGGACGGTCGCCGCACGTACATACACTTCGGCGGCATATACTCCGCCGCGTTTGTATGGCTCAACGGCGAATACGTGGGATATACGCAGGGAAGCAACAACGTGGCAGAATTTGACCTCACGAAGCATCTCCGCGCTGGCGAAAACCGCCTTGCCGTGCAGGTGTTCCGCTGGAGCGACGGCTCCTACTTGGAGTGCCAGGATATGTTCCGCATGTCGGGCATTTTCCGCGACGTATTCCTCTACAGCACGCCGCTTATGGCCGTGCGCGACCATTACATTACGTCCGATATCAGCATTGATGCGGCGGGAATGGCATCCGCAGCGGTGAACGTGCGCCTTACGCTTGACAACCGCGACAAACTCGCCGGCACAAAGACCGTGATGGCAAAGATTTTCTCCCCGGAGGGTACGGAGATACAGGAGCAGAATGTCACGCTTTCGGGCGCGGACGGCACGACTGCCGACGTGAAGCTCGACGTGCCAAACGCCTCGCTCTGGACGGCTGAGACCCCTGCGCTCTATACCGTGCGTGTGGTGCAGAAAGACGCGGACGGAAAAGAGGAAATGGCTTTCAGCACGAAATACGGTCTGCGCACCGTGGAAGTGAAAGGTTCGCAGGTGTACGTCAACGGCAAGAAAGTTCTCTTCAAAGGTGCAAACCGCCACGACACCTCCCCGCTGCACGGCCGCGCCGTTACAACGGAGGAGATGCTCGAGGACGTGCTGCTGATGAAGCGCAACAACCTGAACACAATCCGCACTTCCCATTATCCCAACGCGGCACGCATGTATGCCATGTTTGACTACTACGGACTTTACGCCGTAGACGAGGCCGACCTTGAAGACCACGCCAATCAGAGCATCTCCGACATGCCCTCCTGGATACCCGCCTTCGTGGACCGCATCGACCGTATGGTGCTGCGTGACCGCAACCACGCCAGCGTGGTGATGTGGAGTCTGGGCAACGAGGCCGGAAACGGGGAGAACTTCAAGTATTGCTACGAAGCCGCAAAGAAGCTTGACAGCCGTCCCGTCCACTACGAGGGCACACGCTCCAACGGCTCGTACGGCGGAGGCCGCTTCTCCGATTTCTACTCGAAGATGTACCCGGGAATGGCTTGGATGAACGCCAACACCTCCGGGCTGGACAAGCCGATGTTTATCTGCGAGTACGCGCATGCCATGGGCAATGCCGTCGGCAACCTCCGCGAGTACTGGGACGTAATAGAGGCGTCCAACTCCTGCATCGGCGGCTGCATCTGGGACTGGGTGGACCAGTCCATTTATGAGCCTAACGAGATGAAGAATGGCGTTTACCGTCTGCGCACGGGCTACGATTTCCCCGGCCCGCACCAGGGCAACTTCTGCTGCAACGGCATCCTTATGAGCGACCGCAAGGAGAACGCGAAGCTCAAAGAGGTGAAAGCGGCGTACGAATACGTGAAGTTTGTCGCTCTGTCGGCGGACGAAGGACGCAACACGGTCACCGTGACGCTGAAAAACGAGTACGCATTCCTCAATCTGGACAAGTTTGACCTGAAATACGAAGTGCTGCGCGACGGCCGCGTGGCAGGTACGGGCAAAGCCGTCCGTCTGCCCTCTGCCGCCCCCGGCGAAAACGCCTCTCTGGTGCTGAAGCTGCCGAAAGCCAACATAAAGAAGTCGAAATCCTCCGGCGAGGAGCTTATGCTCAACCTGCACGTCGTAGCCCGCGAGGCGACGACTGCAACGCCCGCCGGACACGAAGTGGCCTTGAAGCAGTATCAGCTCGCCTCCCGCGGCAACCTCGCGGCCTTGAAGAGTGACGCAAAAGCTCCGGCAATGCTCAGCACGTCCGGCGCGGGAAGTGTCACGGTGGGCAACGCCAAGGTGCAGCTCACCTTTGACGAGCACACAGCACGCCTCACTTCGCTCGCTTTTGACGGCCGCGACGTGATAGCCGGCAAGGAAGGCTTCGTGTACGACAACTACCGCTGGATAGAAAACGACCGTCTCTCGCCCTCCACCGACGAGCAGCTCGCCGAAAAAGGCACGCTGCGCGTGGAAAACACGGACGGCAAGCTCGTGGTGTGCACTTCGCGGAAGAGCGCATACTGCGACACTGAGATAGACTACACGGTCTACCCGCAGGGCGTGGTGGACATGAGCGTGCGCCTTACCCCGCACCGCGACGACCTGCGCCGCGCCGGTCTTGTGTGTATGCTCGACCCGTCGCTCTCGCACGTTGACTATTACGCCCTCGGCCCGTGGGAAAACTACTGCGACCGCAAGGACGGAGTCACCGTAGGCCGCTACACTACGACCGTACCGCAGATGGTAGAAAACTATATGAAGCCGCAGAGCTGCGGCGGGCGCGAGGGTCTGCGCGAGCTCACGCTTGGTGACGGAAAGGGCTTCTCGCTGAAGATAGAGACGGAGGGCGACGTCGCCTTCTCTGCCCTGCCTTACACTGACCGCGAGCTTGAGCGTGCCCAGCACAAGTGGGAACTGACCCAAAGCGCACGCACCGTGCTGCACCTTGACGCGTGGACTTGCGGTATAGGCAACGCTTCTTGCGGTCAGGACGTGTACACGCTGCCCATGTACCGCGTGCCGCAGAAGCCGCTTTCCTACAAGCTGCGCCTGAGCCGCTAACGTGCGCGAGCTGAAAAGGAAAGACAAACGAGAAATCCCCGCCGGAGTCTGTCGGACTCCCGGCGGGGATTTCTTGTTTCGTAGGGCGGCGCGGTTTTGTCGCGGAGCGTGGCGGTCTTCCGTTTCAGCTGCGGCGCAGCTCGATGAAGCGGCCTACGCGGTAGAGATTGTAGAGCGTAACCGACGGGTGGTCGCTGCAGAGCGTGCGGCGCAGCAGGGGGCGGGCAAGGGCGAAAGCCGCCGCGGCTGCTCCCCGCAAGTGGAGGCGGGCGAGGCGGTCGGAGGCGGCGACGAGTCCGGAGTAGCCGCGCATTTCTCCCTCGATGTCCGCCAGGGTACGCAGTCCCTCGTCCGTTTTTTCAAGAAACGGGGCGTTAGGCTCGAAGTCGTCCACAAGGACAGGGTTGTAGGTGTGCCGTACGCCGATGCCGCGCTCGGCGAGTGCTTTCCCGAAAAGCACGTCCTCGAAGCCGTAGCGGCGCACGCGCTCGTCAAAAGGCACGTCCGCCATCACGTCGCGCCGCACCATGAAATTGGTTGAGCGGAAGGACTGGTAGGGATTCTGGCTGCGGCTTTCGGCGGAAAACTTTTCCAGACACGATGCCTCATAGCGGTAGCGCAGGTTGTGCCGTGCCATTTCTGCCGACGCGGGCAGTGCCACGCCGCCGTACACCACGTTGCACGCCGCGTCTTGCTCGCGCAGGTAGGAAAGAAGGAAATCCTCGCGCAGCGGCAGCACGTCGCTGTCAAGAAAAAGGAGAAACGGCTGGCGAGCCTCGCGGCAGAGCAGGTTGCGTATAGCCGAGCGCCCGATGTTTTGCGGAAGCTCTATTATACGGCAGTCTGGCGTGTGCGCGAGGGCGCGGTTGGCCTCCTTCGCGGCGCGGTCGGTCGACGCGTCGTCAGCCACCACTACCTCAAAGCGTCCTTCGTCCAGTCCGCAAGCGCGTGCTTGTTCTGCTATTTGTTTCACGAGCGGCACGCACACATGGTTGAAGACGGGTATCACCACCGAGAGGGCGGCGGATGCCGGGACTTTTTTCGTCAGGCTGTCCATTTGGGATACATTATATATAGTCGTTTGACCTTTCTTGGGGGCAATTTGTCAAGGCATAAGACAGACTTCGTCGTCCCATACCCGTTCCCACAGCGTGATGCCCGTTTCCGCTGCCCAGCGCCGCAGTACGGTGCAGGGGGCAAGCTGCGCGTCGGACGCGCTGTGGCACAAGGCGAGCACATAGCGGTTGCTGGTATAACGCCGCGCCACGCCGCTTATTGTATGCGCGAGTTTTTCCGCCTCGCGCGGGGTGATGCAGCCCGCAAGGCCGGCGAGATGTATCACCACAAGGCGCGGGCGTGCAGAAAGCTGCGCCCACGAAGTGTGTGACGGGTGTGGGAGTGTGGCGAGACGCTGCAGTTTTGCGTCTCCGGGCAGTGTCTTGTCGGTCAGCAGCGCGGCGAGTGCACGCTGCTCTTCCGCCGTGTCCACGCCCCAGTATGTGCTTTCTTCCGCCTCTTTGCCGAAGACGGAAGCGAAAGCCAGTGCGCCTGCCGCTGCTCCGCAGCCTATGTCCACCAAAGCCGCCCTTCCGCCCGTCTGCCGCAGCAGCTCGCGTGCTTCGTCTGCGTGCTGCGTAAAGAGAGCCGTGCTTTCGCGGAAGTGGGCGGGGAAGGAGAGAAAGGCGTATAACCGCGCTTGGTCGTGGGCGGTAAAGACAATTCTCTCGCCCGTTTCCGGTTCGGCGTAGAGCGAGAGCGAGCGGGAGAAACTGCACCGCCCGTAGGCAAGCAACTGCGCCGCAGCAGCGGGTGACAACCCCAGCGGCATATCGTCTGCCTGTGTGCGCGGGTCGCTAAGGAGCGGTTTTGCGACTATGCTATCAAAACGTTCCGCAAGCCGCTCGGGCATCTGCTTTGCCGTTTGCGGCCACAGAGCAGCGGGGGATATTGGGGATAAATCCCTTTCGCGCTGCGGCAGCGTTTTTCCTTCTCCGCCCGAAAGCACGTCCCGTGCGTGGAAGAAGCAAGCGCGGGAGCGGAGAAAGGAGAGCATGCGGTGGAAGGTCACGTCGTGCGAAAGCAGCGCTGCACAGCCCGTGAGGACGAGCCGGCAGCGGGCACGTGTCATCGCCACGTTGAGCTTGCGGTCAATCACCGCGCCGTCGCGCTCGTCGGTGTACTCGTTGCCGGTAAGGAAGGAAAGCTGGTAGTACTTGGTGGCAGTGAAGCCGTACACTATCACGTCGCGCTGGCTCCCTTGGTAACGCTCTACGGTGTCTATGCTTATCTCTTCGGCTATGGCGGGGGCGAGGCGTGCCACGGCGCAGCGCACGGTAGTGATTTGGTTGCGGTACGGCACTATTACGCCGATGCTTTGCGTCGGGTCAAAGTCTTTGCCCATGGCACGTGCCTCCCGCGCCACCACCGCCGCTATCACCTCCGCTTCCTGCTTGTTCACTTTGTCGCTCTCTGGGGTGTCCGTTTCCGTTGCCGGGCAGTCTATGAAAACCACGCGGCGCGTGGCAAGCACGTCCGCGAGGAAATCCGTCCCGCCGCCCGTTTTCGGCGTTCCCTCCCGCTGGTGGGGCAGTGGCACTGCACGCAGGGCGTTTTGGTAAAAGGCCTCGTTGGGAAAAGCGGCTATCTCCGGGTGCATGCGCCCTTGGCGCGTGAGAAGGTGGCAGTGTTCCGGGCGCGGCCGTCCCTGCGTGTCGTAGCCGTAAAGGCGCAGCAGCCGCTCGAAGAGCGAGAGACGGCAGTCTGTCAGTCCGATGGCGCGGAGTTCGGGTTCTTCCACGCGCGACTGCGCCTCGGTTTGCTGCACCACAGCTGGGAGCTGCTTCTCGTCGCCTATGAGTACAAATTTCCTTATCGCGCACTCCTCGCCGTCTCCCGCCGAAAGCAGTCCCAGAAGATGAGGCTCGAGTATTTGCGAAGCCTCGTCGATGATGGCGAGCGTGAAGTGCTTTATGCCCAGAAGCGCGATGTGGCCTGAGAGCGCGCTCGTCGTGCCGCAGAAGACACGTGTCTCGCGTAGCAGCTTGTCGGTGTCCGCGAGTCCGTCGCACTGTGCAGCGAGATTGCCCAAGAGACGGTGGCGGAAGGGCGCGGCAGTGGCGTGGTCGCTGCCGATGCGTATGTAGGGAAGCGGCGTTCCGTCCTCTGCCGTCATCTCGGATAGCTTGGCGCATATCTCGTCCACGGCGCGGTTGGTGTAGGAGAGCAGCAGGACAGAGCCGCCGCCGTTGGAAAGCAGCTCTTCGCGCAGTATGTTCACCAGTCCGTACGACGTTTTTCCTGTCCCCGGCGGCCCGATTACGATATAAAAGTCCTTGGCCTGTTTCGCGCGGAGCACAAGGGTGTCAAAGTACGCTCCGCCGTATTCTCCGTGCAGTTTTTGCGTAGGGTCAGTCTCCGGGGCGCGTTGTCCCAAGAGCAGGTCGCGTCGATGTCGCGGCGCGGAAAGGAAGGCGTGCGTGCCGCGGTAAAGCGCGGCAAACGAGGACTCGATGAAGTCGTGCTCCACCGCCCAAAGGCTGTGCGCGAAGTGGTCGAAAACGCTCAGTGTGCTTTGCGGGCTGCGCAGGCGCAGGGAAAGCGAGCCGGCGGCTATGGCTGTGACCGTGCAACGAAGCACCATCGAAGCCGTGGCGTCCGGGAGCGAACCCGGACGGTAGGGGTAGCACATCACCGAGTCGCCCGTGCGGAAATTGCTGCCCGATGTGTCTCCGCCCTCCGGCAGGCGTAGCTCGATGTCGCATACCGGACCGCCCTCCTCCTCCGGGGGGAGCGGACAGAGCGACAGACTTTCGCAAATGTCGCCCGCCGCGCGTTTTTCGTCGGGCGTGCTGCACCATACGGCGGCAAAGCCCGAGTTCTCTTTGGTGCGGTTGCCCACCTTCGCAAGTGTTTGCTCTGCTGCCACAAAGCGCATGAGGCGGTGGTAGTACGCCTTTTCCAGAGGTGAGGCTGTGCGCAGCGGGGCAAGCGTCTGCTCTATGCCGGGGCGGATGTACTTTTCCCAAAGTTTTCCGCCCGCATTGGGAAACATGCGCTCCGGGGTGAGCGTGTCCAGCAAGCCGAAGCCTTTTTCCGAGAAGTGCCGTTCGAGCCACGCTATCTGGTTGCGTACGCGGAAAGCCTGGGCAAGCAGCCCCGGCATACTTGGCGTGTCGGCGAGTCCGTCGGCATAGCGCGAGTAGAGCAGGAAAGCGTGCATCCGCTCATAGGGCGTGTGGGCGTATCCGTAGTGAAGCAGGGCGCGGTAAAGCAGCGCCTGTACCTGGTGCTTGGGCTGGGCTCCGGCGAAGTGGTCGGCATTCGCTCCGGGACAGAACGCGCCTTTCCCGCTCTTCTGCTCGATGAGCACGCGATAGTTGAGGTCCAGAAAGTCCATACGCCCCTGCAAGCCAAGAAGCGGGGAGACGAACGAGGGCTCAAGCATCACTTCGTCCGAGCGGAAATCGCTGCGCACGGCCTCGGGGTAAACGTCCTCTATGATGTGCTTGATGTTTGCTTTCTGCCTTTGCGCTGCCTCGTGAAAGCCTTTGCCGGCATCCGGGCAAGTGGCGAAAGCGAGTGCGTTGTGCCGGAAAAAGTTGCGCACGCTCTCCGCGTAGGGAATGTCGCGGCGGTATACCGCCTCGTCAAGGAGCTGTCCGGCGAAGTTGCCGAGAAGGGTGGCCGGCGTGTGGACGTTGGGCTTTATCTTAGCTATCAGGAAGGCGTAGGGCGACACTCCGGCCTCGGTGAAGCACCCCGCCACCGCCGTCACGTCCACGAGAGAGTCCGGGTGTAGAATGATGAGCTCCGGGAAAATAGTCCCCGCCTCTTCTCTCGGCCACACGAGTCCCAGCTGCGCCCCCACAGAGAGCAAAGAGCCTATATATGCCCAGGTGTCGCCGGCCTCGCCGCCCGCGTATCGTACCGTAGCCTCGTCGCCGTTGTCTTCGCGCGTCACGCGGATGGTCTCTCCGTCCCACGAAACCACGCTGCACCTTATGCAGTCCACCGTACGCTCGGCGGCATCGCGCACGCGGCGGCGGAAGTGCGGCTGCGTCGTTTTGGGAAAACGCTCTGCGAGCGCGGCGGGCGGCGGTGTGCCGTAGACGAGGGCGATGAAAAGGCACACCGCTTTTAGGTCGTGCGGCCATGCCGTTTCCAGTTCGGCCTCGTCCGTCAGCTCTGCCTCGCGGAAGCGTCTCCGTGCCGCGTTGACCGCGTGCCACAGCGAAGCGTCCGCCCCGGGTCCTGCGTGCTTCTTGTACAGAAAGTCGAGCTTGGAGAAAAGTCCGGTGAAAGCCACTTCCGTGTCGCGCAACTGCTGGTCTGCTGCAAGCGAAAGCACGCTTCGCAGCGCCGCATACCGCCGCCGCACGGGCAGGGCGGGGGAGAGTGCGGAAAGCGAGCCGTAGAAGTCGGAGGCGGCGGCGAGGAAAGTGTCTTGAGCCATACTTCCGGCAAAGATAAGCCTAAGTGGCGTAGCCGTCCGCTTGCGGGGGCGGGAAAGCGCGTCCCGGGCTGCACGGGCGGGTGTCGGCTATGTGGGTGGGGCGCGGTGTCTTGGCGGGACGGTGCCGTGCTTTGGAAGTATGCGGCGTGCGAGTTTGCGGCACGGGCTGGCGGTTTGGCGGTTTGGGCGGCAAGTAGTACTTTTGCAGCATTAAGAAAAGCACTCACTGCGTGCGGGCGCGTCACAGCTCCCGCACGCCTAAACATTCTTCCCGATATGATCTTGTTTTTCCGTACCCCGCAGAAGAGCGTGATAGCCACAGAGACCGGCCGCGCCCTCTCTCCGGAGGAGGTGAAAGAGCTTTGCTGGCTCTACGGCGAGGCTGAGGCGTTGGAGGGCGACCGGCTGGAAGGCTGGCACGTCGGGCCGCGCCGCGAGATGGTCACGCCTTGGAGCACGAATGCCGTGGAGATTACCCAGAACATGGGGCTTCGCGGCATTTCGCGTATAGAGGAGTATTTCCCCGTAAAGGACGCCGACGCCGAGCATGACCCTATGCTGCAGCGCATGTACGACGGGCTCGACCAGAGCATCTTCGCCGTGGACATAAAGCCCGCGCCCATCGTGTACATTGACGACCTCGACAGCTATAACGAGCAGGAGGGGCTTGCCCTCTCTCCCGCCGAGATCGATTATCTGCACGGCGTGGAGGGCCAGCTCGGGCGCAAGCTCACCGACAGCGAGGTCTTCGGCTTCGCGCAGATAAACTCGGAGCACTGCCGCCACAAGATATTCGGCGGCACGTTTGTCATTGACGGAAAGGAAATGCCTTCCTCGCTCTTCGCCCTTATCAAGAAGACAACGAAAGAAAATCCGCACCACATCATATCGGCATACAAGGACAATGTGGCCTTTGCAGAGGGTCCCGTGGTGGAGCAGTTTGCGCCGAAGGACCATTCCACGAGCGACTGGTTTGCCGTGAAGGACATCGAGAGCGTAATCTCCATCAAGGCGGAGACACACAATTTCCCCACGACCGTAGAGCCGTTCAACGGAGCCTCTACCGGCACGGGCGGAGAGATACGCGACCGTATGGGCGGCGGTGTCGGTTCCTGGCCCATTGCCGGCACGGCGGTGTATATGACGGCGTACCCGCGTCTGGACGGCGGGCGCGACTGGGAAGACGTGCTTCCCGTGCGCAAATGGCTCTACCAGACACCGGAGCAGATACTCGTGAAGGCGTCTAACGGCGCGTCCGACTTCGGCAACAAGTTTGGCCAGCCGCTCATCGCCGGCTCCGTGCTCACCTTCGAGCATCAGGAAAACGGCGAGAAGTACGGCTACGACAAGGTGATAATGCTTGCCGGCGGCGTGGGCTACGGCACGAAGCGCGACTGCCTGAAAGGCACGCCGGAGAAAGGCAACAAGGTAGTCGTCGTGGGCGGCGACAACTACCGCATCGGCTTGGGCGGCGGCTCGGTAAGCTCCGTAGACACGGGGCGTTACTCCTCGGGCATAGAACTCAACGCCGTGCAGCGTGCCAACCCCGAGATGCAGAAGCGCGCCAACAACCTCGTCCGCGCCCTCTGCGAGGAGGAGGTCAACCCCGTAGTGAGCATACACGACCACGGGTCGGCCGGACACGTCAACTGCCTTTCCGAGCTCGTCGAAGAGTGCGGCGGACTGATACATATGGACAAGCTGCCCATTGGCGACAGCACGCTTTCGGCAAAAGAGATTATAGCCAACGAGAGCCAGGAGCGCATGGGCCTGCTCATACAGGAAGAACATCTTGACCACGTGCGCCGCATCGCTGAGCGCGAGCGTGCGCCGATGTACGTGGTGGGAGAGACTACGGGCGACGCGCATTTTGCTTTCGAGCAAGCAGACGGAAAGCGTCCCTTTGACCTTGACGTGGCGCAGATGTTCGGCCACTCGCCCAAGACGGTGATGACCGACGAAACTGTGGAGCGCAAGTACGCCGACGTGGCTTACGACGCTGCCCGCGTGGACGAGTATCTCGCCCGCGTGCTGCAGCTGGAGGCCGTGGCCTGCAAGGACTGGCTCACCAATAAGGTCGACCGCTCCGTGACGGGCAAGGTGGCGCACCAGCAGACACAGGGCGAGCTGCAGCTGCCGCTCTCCGACTGCGGTGTCGTGGCGCTTGACTACCGCGGCCGCAAGGGCATCGCCACGGCCATCGGGCACGCGCCGCAGGCCGGTCTTGCCGACCCCGCTGCCGGTTCGGTGCTCTCCGTGGCCGAGGCTCTGACCAACATTGTCTGGGCACCGCTTGCCGAGGGACTTGACAGTGTGTCGCTTTCGGCAAACTGGATGTGGCCCTGCCGCTCGCAGAAGGGCGAGGACGCACGCCTCTACAAGGGCGTGCAGGCTCTGAGCGACTTCTGCTGCGCTTTGCAGATAAACGTGCCGACGGGCAAGGACTCGCTTTCGCTTTCGCAGCAGTATCCCGGCGGGGAGAAGATCATCTCTCCGGGTACGGTGATTGTCAGCGCGGGCGGCGAGGTAAGCGACGTGCGCGGCGTGGTTTCGCCCGTCATGGCAAACAAGGAGAAAAGCACTTTCTACCATATTGACTTCTCCTTTGACCGTCTGCGCCTCGGCGGATCGGCTTTCGCGCAAAGCCTCGGCCACGTGGGAAGTGACGTGCCGACAGTGCGCAACGCTGAATATTTCCGCGCGGCGTTCAACGCCGTGCAGCAGCTCGTGAGCGAGGGGCTTCTCCTCGCCGGACACGACATCTCGGCCGGCGGCCTTGTCACCTGTCTTCTGGAGATGTGCTTCGCCAACACGGAGGGCGGCATGGAGGTGACGCTTGACCACTTCAAGCACACCGACCTCGTCACGGCTCTCTTCGCAGAGAATCCCGGCGTGGTGGTGCAGGTGGCCGACAAGGACAAGAAGGCTTTCAAGGAAGTGCTTGACGAGGCGGGCGTGTCGTACGTGAAGCTTGGCAAGCCCACGGAGGAGCGCCATATTCTTTGCGAGAAGGACGGCGCTACCTACCAGTTTGGCATTGACTACCTGCGCGACGTGTGGTACGAAACCTCTTACCTGCTCGACACGAAGCAGAGCTTCAACGGCTGCGCCAAGAAGCGTTTTGAGAACTACAAGACCCAGCCGCTCGAACTTCGCTTCCATCCCGAGTTTGCCGGCACGTTCTCCTCGCTCGGCATCGACCCCGACCGCCGCAAGCCGTCGGGCGTGCGTGCGGCCATAATACGCGAGAAAGGCACCAACGGCGAGCGCGAGATGGCGTATGCGCTCTATCTCGCCGGCTTCGATGTCAAGGACGTGACAATGACCGACCTCGTCTCCGGCCGCGAGACCCTGGACGAGGTGAACATGATTGTCTTCTGCGGAGGCTTCTCCAACTCCGACGTGCTCGGCTCGGCCAAGGGCTGGGCGGGCGCATTCCTCTATAACCCCAAGGCAAAGGAGGCGCTTGACCGCTTCTACGCCCGCGAGGACACGCTCTCGCTCGGCGTATGCAACGGCTGCCAGCTCATGGTGGAGCTTAACCTCATCAATCCTTCCCACAAGAAGCGCGCGCGGATGCTGCACAACGACTCGCACAAGTTTGAGAGCGCGTTTCTCGGTGTCACCGTGCCCACCAACCGCAGCGTGATGTTCGGCAGCCTGTCGGGCGACAAGCTGGGGATATGGGTGGCCCACGGAGAGGGCAAGTTTGACCTCCCCTATCCTGAGGACGACTACAACGTGGTGCTGAAATACTCCTACGACTCCTATCCCGGCAACCCCAACGGCTCTTCTTACAGCGTGGCGGGCATTGCCAGCGAGGACGGACGCCATTTGGCGATGATGCCCCACTTGGAGCGTGCCTTCTTCCCCTGGCAGAATCCGCTCTACGCAGAAGGGCGTGCCGCCGACGAGGTGACTCCGTGGATGGAGGCCTTTGTCAATGCCCGCAAGTGGGTAGAGGCGCACAAGTAAGCCGCGAGCTATATGAAAAGAAAAGGAGCGGGACACCCGGTGTGTCCCGCTCCTTTCTTTGTGCAAGTGGTTGTCCTGCTCCGCAAGGGTTGCCCTGCGGGGGAGAGACTCAGAGTCCGTGGCGGAACTCCGAGGGGGAAATGCCTTCCGCGTTCTTGAAATATTTTCCAAGGAAACTTTGGTTGGGGAAGTTCATTTCCTGTGCTATCTCCTTTATGGAAAGATTAGTCTCTTGCAGGAGACTTTTTATCTCAATCATTACCAAAGTGGTTATCCACTGCCCGGCGGTGCGTCCGCTCACGGTTTTCACCATCTCGGAGAGGTGCTTTGGCGTGAGGCAGAGCGCGCTGCTGTACCACTCCACGCTCCGCTCTGTCTTGTAGTTTTGGGAAAGCAGGCGCATGAAGCGGTCGAAGATGGCGTATCCGCGTGTTTTCGCCTCGTCGCTCTGTTCGGGGCTGCGCTTTTCAAGGAGGTTGCACAGCTCAAAGTAGAATGCCCGCGTGAGAGACACCACCGTCTCGCGCAGGAAGCGGCCTGCCTCCTTCTCCAGCCGTCCGCGCAGCAGCTTGTAGCAGTCGGCCACCCATTGCTGCTCTTTCTCGGTGAGCTTTACCACGGGGTGTTCCACCACGTAAAGCAGATAGGGCCAAAGGTGGTTGAGCCCCGTCACGCAGTCCTGCGCATACGAGCTTGAAAGCAGCAAGGCCTTGCCGTGGAAGTCGGGGCTTGCCTCTCCCTCCACCCATACTTGCCGGCCGAGGCTGATGAGCAGCTCGCCTTCCCGCAGCTTCCATTTGCGGCTGCCAAGGGTAAAGTCCGCTTCGCCCGAGGTGCACAGCGCAACAAAGAGAAATCCCAGCTGCATGGGCTTTCCCACGCCCGCGTTCAGGTGTATGTCATCCATCAGGAGCAGGTCCTGCCCCATAGCCAACGCTCCCGGCAGGGCGTACAGCCCGGCGTCGTCAAAGGTTACGGTCTTTACTTCTCCCATCCCGTTTTTAGGCATATCGTTCTCCTTTTTCCGCATCAGCATTGTGGGGCGAATGCGGGCAAAATACGTTCGCAAGTCACAAAGATGGGCGAATTTTCGTAAATTGTGCCGTTTTGCGGGCTAAAATTCAGCGTGTTGTGAAAAAGTGGCGGTAAAGTTTTGCAGATAAGCCCAAATGGTCTACTTTTGCAGTCGCAAATCTGAAAAAGGTGCCATAGCTCAGTTGGTAGAGCAAAGGACTGAAAATCCTTGTGTCCCCGG
>CAVJPT010000016.1:0-54048 GCA_963651485.1 Alloprevotella sp.
CATGGCTTCCGCCAGCAGAGCCGCTTTCAGCATCGGCGTTGCCTTTGCTTTCGCCCCCTGCGCTTCCGTCTTGTTTTCTTCCATCGCTTTGCTCTTTTTCCACCCAAGGTACTTTCTTCCGTTAGTGCACAACTGGTTTTTTCCCAAATACGTACGGTTTCGCGTCAAGCAATACAAGGCTTACGCCAAGGATGGGTAACTGTACATAGCAGGGGAAGCCCACACTTATGTTTTACCATCCGGCAAAAAGGCGGGAAAAGAATTTTTCTGACTTACTTTGCCGAGAGTTTTGCCCGCGCCGGGAAAATACCGCATGCCTGTACCCCCGCTGCGGCGGGACGCGCATACATGCGAGAAGCGCGGCAAGAGCAAAAACAAAAGCAGAGAACAGCAACAACACCGACAAAAGCCCACACCTTGGAAAACGAGAAAGAACGCATAGCCGCCCTGCGGCGCGAACTGGACGAACACAACCGCCGCTACTATGTAGACAACGCGCCTACCATCAGCGACAAGGAGTTTGACACCCTTATGGCCGAGCTCATAGCCCTTGAAGCCCGCCACCCCGAGCTGTACGACCCCGCCTCGCCCACGCAGCGCGTCGGGTCGGACCTTAGCCAGGAGTTTGTGCAAGTGGCGCACGCCCGCCCTATGCTCTCGCTCGGCAACACCTACTCACGCGCGGACGTGGAGGACTTCTACCGCCGCGTCAGCGAAGGGCTGGACGGCGAGCCGTTTGAGATATGCTGCGAGCTGAAATACGACGGACTGAGCATCTCCCTTATATATAAGGAGGGAAAACTCGTGCGTGCCGTGACACGCGGTGACGGGCAGAAAGGCGACGACGTGACCGCCAACGTGCGCACGATACGCAGCGTGCCGCTCTCCCTGCCCGCCAGCACGCCCTGCCCGGAGGAGTTTGAGATACGCGGCGAAGTGCTTATGCCGTGGACTTCCTTCGAACGGCTCAACCGCGAGCGCGAGGCACGCGAGGAACAGCTCTTCGCCAATCCGCGCAACGCCGCATCCGGCACGCTCAAAAGCAAGAGCTCGGCCGTGGTAGCACAGCGCGGGCTTGACGCATACCTATATTATATGCTCGGCGACGGCGTGGAGGGCGACACCCACTACGCCCGCATGCAGCAAGCCGCCGCGTGGGGCTTCAAGGTTTCGCGCGACACGGCCATAGCCCGCTCCGTAGACGAGGTGTTTGCCTACATCGACCATTGGGACACCCACCGCCGCGAACTCCCCGTGGCCACCGACGGCGTAGTGCTGAAGGTAAATTCGCTCTCCCAGCAGCAGCGGCTCGGATACACGGCGAAAAGTCCGCGCTGGGCCATCGCCTACAAGTTTCAGCCCGAGCGCGCCCGCACGCCGCTCCTCGACGTCACTTTCCAGGTAGGACGCACCGGCGCGGTAACCCCCGTGGCCAACATGTCACCCGTCCAGCTCGCCGGCACCGTTGTGCGCCGCGCCTCGCTGCACAACGAGGACATCATACGTCAGCTTGACCTCAGGCTGGGCGACGAAGTCTACGTGGAAAAGGCCGGGGAGATTATCCCGCAAATAGTGGGCGTGGACCTTGACGCACGCAAGAAAGGCGGCGCGGGCGAAGCCGTACGCTTCGCCACCCATTGCCCCGTCTGCGGCGCAAAACTTGTGCGCTACGAAGGCGAAGCCGCCCACTACTGCCCCAACGACACCGGCTGCCCGCCCCAGCTTAAAGGCCGCATAGAGCATTTCATCAGCCGCGACGCGATGAACATAGACTCCCTCGGCCCGGAGACCGTCGACGACTACTTCGCACGCGGACTCGTGCATGACGCAGCGGACCTCTACGCCCTGCGCGTGCCCGACCTTTGCGGCAGTGACGGCTCGCGCCGCCGCTCGGCGGAAAAGATAATACGCGGCATCGAGGCAAGCCGCGCCGTGCCGTTCGAGCGCGTGCTGTACGCCCTCGGCATACGCTTTGTGGGAAAAGTCGCGGCAAAAAACCTTGCGCAGCAGTTCCGCTCGCTCGACGCGCTCCGCTCCGCCTCCCTTGACCAGCTGCTCGAGACCGAAGGCGTGGGGGAAGTGATAGCCGAAAGCGTGACACGCTATTTCGCCGACGAGCGCAACACCGTTCTCCTCGCGCGGCTGAAAGAAGCGGGTCTGCGCTTTGAAGTAGAAGAGAAAGAGGCGGCTTCGGACATCCTCGCCGGACAGGCAGTGGTGATAAGCGGCACTTTCGCACGCCACTCGCGCGACGAGTACAAAGAGCTGATAGAAGCGCACGGCGGACGCAACGTGTCCTCCATTTCCAAGAAAACCTCCTTCGTCCTCGCCGGCGACAGCATGGGGCCGAGCAAACGCGAAAAGGCGGAAAAGCTTGGGGTGAAACTCATGGACGAGGCGGACTTCCTGCGCCTCATCGGCGAAGAACCGCAAGCGCAAGGCTAAGCGTCCGCTCACACGCGGGACAAGGCGGGTACACACGTGGGATATGGGCTTGTCGCAAGGCAAACTTGCCCCCGCCTGAGGGCTAACCCGTCAAAAATTCGTAACTTTGTCCGTCAAAGCGGGGAAACACCCGAAGCGACCCCGCAAAAACACAGACGAGACCACTGCAAACATGGAACCCCTAAAGCACGAATGCGGCGTCGCTATGGTGCGGCTGCTCAAGCCTCTCAGCTACTACGAGAAGAAATACGGCACATGGATGTACGGGCTTAACAAGCTCTACCTCATGATGGAAAAGCAGCACAACCGGGGACAGGAAGGCGCCGGCCTTGCCTGCGTGAAGATGGAAGCCGCCCCCGGCGAGGAGTTCATGTACCGCGAGCGCGGGCTTGGCGGCAGTGCCATACAGAGCATTTTCGGCAACGTGCACAAGCAGCTTGCCGCATACGGCGCCGACCAGCTGCACGATGCCGACTTCGCGGCACGCCACATACCCTTTGCGGGCGAAATTTATATGGGCCACCTCCGGTATTCCACTACCGGCAAGAGTGGCCTTTCCTATGTCCACCCGTTTCTGCGCCGCAACAACTGGCGCGCGAAGAACCTCTGCATCTGCGCCAACTTCAATATGACCAACGTGCCGGAAATCTTTGACGAGATAGCCGTCAAGGGACAGCATCCGCGCATGGTGTCGGACACATACATTCTCTTGGAGCAGCTTGGCCACCGCCTCGACCGCGAGAGCGAGCGGTGCTTCGGCGAAGCGCTTGAGCGCGGGCTTGAAAACCTTGACGTCACGCGATACATTGAACAGAACATCAACCTCTGCAACGTGCTCCGCCAAAGCGCCCCCGTATGGGACGGCGGCTACGTGCTGTGCGGCGTGACAGGCTCGGGCGAAATGTTCTCCATGCGCGACCCGTGGGGCATACGCCCCGCCTTCTGGTACGCCGACGACGAGGTGCTTGTCGTGGCGTCCGAGCGCCCCGTCATACAGACCACCCTCGACCTTGAGGCGGACGAAGTGCACGAGCTGCTGCCCGGACAGGGCCTCTTTATGAGCCAGGCGGGCAAACTGCGCACCGAGCAGGTAATAGCCCCGAAAAACTACGCCGCATGCTCTTTCGAGCGCGTGTATTTCAGCCGCGGCTCAGACCGCGACATTTACCTTGAGCGCAAGGAACTGGGACGCAGCCTCGTACAGCCGATACTCAAAGCCATATCCGGCGAAGTGGACAACACGGTCTTCTCCTACATCCCCAACACCGCCGAGGCGGCGTACTACGGAATGGTGCAGGGCTTCGACGAATACCTCAACCGCGAAAAGGCCGCCGAGATAATGCGCCTTGGAGGTTCCGCCACAGACGACGACCTGAAACGCATCCTCTCACGCCACATCCGCTACGAAAAAGTGGCGTGGAAAGACATCAAGATGCGCACCTTCATCGCCGAGGGCAACTCGCGCAACGACCTCGCCGCACATGTCTACGACATAACCTACGGCTCCCTGCGCCCGGGCGAGGACAACCTTGTGGTGATAGACGACAGCATCGTGCGCGGCACCACGCTGCGCGAAAGCATCATACGCATCATGGACCGACTTCACCCGCGCCGCATCGTGGTGGTAAGCTCCTCGCCGCAGGTGCGCTACCCCGACTACTACGGCATAGACATGGCGCACATGGACGAGTTCATCGCTTTCCGCGCCGCCATCGCCCTGCACCGCGACAGGGGCATCGAGAGCCGTCTCGACGACATCTACCGCCGCTGCAAAGCGCAAGAGGGACTGCCCAAAGAGCGCGTGGAAAACCACGTGCGCGACGTGTACGAGCCCTTCACCGCCGACGAAATATCGGAAAAGATGGCCGAGATGCTGCGCCCCGACGGCGTGGACACCGAGATACACATCGTGTACCAAAGCCTTGAGGGCTTGCACCGCGCCTGCCCGCACACGCCGGGCGACTGGTATTTCTCTGGCCACTATCCCACTCCCGGCGGCAACAAGCGCGTCAATGAGGCCTTTGTGTATTATTACGAAAACAAGCTCCACCCGCAGCAGGCGTAAACCTGCGCCCGCTGCACCGGACACAGCCGCACCCGCGCGGAGCGGCCATACCCTTCCACCCTTCTTTCCACACACTATGCGTAACGTAACACTTCTTCTGGACGACGGCACCAAGTTCCACGGCCAGTCATTCGGATACGAAGCCCCCGTGGCGGGCGAGGTGGTGTTCAACACCGCCATGACAGGCTACCCCGAAAGCCTTACCGACCCGTCCTACGCCGGACAGCTCATGACGCTCACCTACCCCCTCGTGGGCAACTACGGCGTGCCGCCCTTCACCGTTGAGGACAACGGCCTCGCCACCTTTATGGAAAGCGACCGCATACACGCCTCGGCCATCATCGTGAGCGACTACAGCGAGACATACAGCCACTGGAACGCACACGAAAGCCTCGGCGACTGGCTCAAAAGGGAGAAAGTGCCGGGCGTGACGGGCATCGACACGCGCGAGCTTACCAAGACGCTCCGCGAGCACGGCGTGATGATGGGCAAAATAGTCTTCGACGACGACCCCGGCAACGTACCCGAGGCGCAATACAGCGGCGTCAACTACGTGGCGCAGGTATCGTGCCGCGAGGTGATACGCTACAACGAGGGCGGCGGGCGCAAAAAAGTGCTGCTTGTGGACTGCGGCGTAAAAAACAACATCATACGCTGCCTCCTGCGCCGCGGCGTGGAGGTCATCCGCGTGCCCTGGGACTACGACTTCAACGGGGAAACCTTTGACGGCCTCTTCCTCGCCAACGGGCCGGGCGACCCGGACACCTGCCAGGCAGCGGTGGAGAACATACGCAAGTTTCTCGCCGCGCCCGACGTGCGCCCCTGCATGGGCATCTGTATGGGCAACCAGCTGCTCTCCAAGGCAGCCGGTGCCTCCGTGTACAAGCTCAAGTACGGACACCGCAGCCACAACCAGCCCGTGCGCATGGCCGGCACCAACCGCTGCTTCGTCACGTCGCAAAACCACGGCTACGCGGTAGACAGCCGCACGCTGCCCGCCGACTGGGAGCCTTATTTCGTCAACATGAACGACGGCTCCAACGAGGGCGTGCGCCACAAGAGCCGCCCGTGGTTCTCCGCACAGTTCCACCCCGAGGCCTGCAGCGGCCCGGTAGACACGGAATTTCTCTTCGACGATTTCGTAAAACTGCTCTAACCCCATCCCATACATCTTTCCCATCATGGAGAATATAAAGAAAGTGCTTCTTCTGGGTTCCGGCGCGCTGAAGATAGGCGAAGCCGGCGAGTTTGACTACTCGGGCTCGCAAGCCCTCAAAGCCCTCAGGGAAGAGGGAGTGGAGACCGTGCTCATCAACCCCAACATCGCCACGGTGCAGACGTCGGAAGGCGTGGCAGACCACATATATTTCCTTCCCGTGACCCCCTACTTCGTAGAGCGCGTCATCGAGAAAGAACGCCCCGACGGCATACTGCTTGCCTTCGGCGGACAGACCGCGCTCAACTGCGGCGTCGAGCTCTACAAAGCCGGCACGCTTGAGAAGTACGGCGTACAGGTGCTCGGCACGCCCGTCCAGGCCATAATGGACACCGAGGACCGCGAGCTCTTCGTGGAGAAACTCAACGAGATAGACGTAAAGACCATAAAGAGCGAGGCCTGCGAAAACGTGGAGCAGGCACGCGCCGCCGCCGCTGCACTGGGCTATCCCGTCATCCTGCGCGCGGCATACGCGCTCGGCGGCCTCGGCTCCGGCTTCTGCGACAACGAGGAAGAGCTTGACCGCCTTGCCGAAAAGGCTTTCTCCTTCTCCCCGCAGGTGCTTGTGGAGAAGAGCCTCAAAGGCTGGAAAGAGATAGAGTACGAAGTGGTGCGCGACCGTTATGACAACTGCATCACGGTGTGCAACATGGAGAACTTTGACCCGCTCGGCATCCATACGGGCGAGAGCATCGTCATCGCGCCGTCGCAGACACTCACCAACTCCGAGTACCACAAGCTGCGCGAGCTTTCCATCCGCATCGTGCGCCACGTGGGCATCGTGGGCGAGTGCAACGTGCAGTACGCCTTCGACCCCGACAGCGAAGACTACCGCGTCATCGAGGTGAACGCACGCCTCTCGCGCTCCTCCGCCCTCGCGTCAAAGGCGACGGGCTACCCCCTCGCTTTCGTTGCAGCCAAGCTGGGCATGGGCTACGGGCTCTTTGAGCTGAAAAACTCCGTCACCAAAACCACCTCGGCTTTCTTTGAGCCTGCCCTCGACTACGTGGTGTGCAAGATACCGCGCTGGGACTTGGGCAAATTCCGCGGCGTGGACCGCGAGCTCGGCTCTTCTATGAAGTCCGTGGGCGAGGTGATGGCCATCGGCCGCACCTTTGAGGAGGTGATACAGAAAGGCCTGCGCATGATAGGCCAGGGCATGCACGGCTTTGTAGACAACAAGGAAATAAAAATAGACGACGTCGAGGCCGCACTCAGCGAGCCTACCGACAAGCGCATCTTTGCCATCGAGAAAGCCTTTGCCGCAGGGTACACCATAGAGCGCATACACGAGCTCACGAAGATAGACCGGTGGTTTCTGCAAAAGCTGCACAATATACACCTCACCGACATCGAGCTGCACAGCTGCACTTCCGTCAACGTGTTAGGCAACGACCTTCTGCGCCGCGCGAAGGTGCAGGGCTTCAGCGATTTCCAGATAGCCCGCGCCGTAGGCCTGGAGCAGGAGATGGACATGGAGAAAGCCCTTATGGTGGTGCGTGCGCGCCGCAAGCAGGCTGGCATCCTGCCCGTCGTGAAGCAAATAGACACGCTGGCGGCAGAATATCCCGCGCAGACCAACTACCTCTACCTCACCTACGGCGGCGTAGCGCACGACATCGCTTTCGAAAACGACAAGCGGTCGGTCGTGGTGCTCGGCTCCGGCGCATACCGCATCGGCTCTTCCGTAGAGTTTGACTGGTGCGGCGTGCAGGCGCTCAACACGATACGGCGCGAGGGCTACCGCTCGGTGATGATCAACTACAACCCCGAGACGGTGTCTACGGACTACGACATGTGCGACCGCCTCTACTTTGACGAGCTCACCTTCGAGCGCGTCATGGACATCCTCGACCTTGAAAGCCCCTACGGAGTCATCGTCTCCACCGGCGGACAGATACCCAACAACCTGGCCATGCGCCTTGACGGGGAGAACGTGCCCATACTCGGCACGCAGGCCAAGTACATCGACAACGCGGAAGACCGCGAGAAATTCTCCGCCATGCTGGGCCGCATCGGCGTAGACCAGCCCGAATGGAGCGCGCTGACCTCGATGGACGACATACAGGAGTTTATCTCACGTGTGGGCTTCCCCGTGCTTGTACGTCCCTCCTACGTGCTTTCGGGCGCGGCGATGAACGTCTGCTCCAACCAGGAGGAACTCGAGCGCTTCCTGCGCCTCGCAGCCAACGTGAGCAAGAAGCACCCCGTCGTAGTGAGCCGCTTCATGCAGCACGCCAAGGAGGTGGAGATGGACGCGGTGGCACGCAACGGCGAAATAATTGCCTACGCCATCAGCGAGCACATCGAGTACGCCGGCGTACACTCTGGCGACGCCACGATACAGTTCCCGCCGCAGAAACTCTACGTGGAGACGGCGCGGCGCATAAAGAAGATTTCGAAGAAAATAGCCAAGGAGCTGAACATCTCCGGACCGTTCAACATACAGTACCTCGCCAAGGAGAACGACATCAAGGTCATAGAGTGCAACCTCCGCGCCTCGCGTTCTTTCCCGTTTGTAAGCAAGGTATTGAAGATAAACCTCATCGAGCTGGCCACGCGCGTCATGCTCGGCCTGCCGGTTGAGAAACCGGCGAAGAGCCTCTTCGACCTCGACTACGTGGGCATCAAGGCATCGCAGTTCTCCTTCAACCGCCTGCAAAAAGCCGACCCCGTGCTCGGCGTAGACATGGCGTCGACGGGCGAAGTGGGCTGTCTCGGCGAAGACTCGCGCACCGCCCTGCTCAAGGCTATGCTCTCCGTAGGCCACCGCATACCCAAGCGCAACATCCTGCTTTCCACGGGCGACGGCAAACAGAAAGCCGACATGCTCGCAGCCAGCGTGCTGCTGCGCGACCACGGATACAAACTCTTCGCCACGCCGGGCACAAGCCGCTACCTTACGGACAACGGCATCGAAAACACGATGGTGTACTGGCCCAGCGAGGAAGGACAGCAGCCTCAGGCTCTCGACATGCTGCACGCCCGCGAGATAGACCTTGTGGTGAACGTGCCGAAAAACCTCTCAAGCGGAGAGCTTACCAACGGCTACAAGATACGCCGCGCCGCCATAGACCTCAACGTGCCGCTCATCACCAACGCACGTCTCGCCTCGGCCTTCATACACGCATTCTGCACGGTTTCGCTCGACGAGCTCGAGATAAAGACCTGGCAGGAGTTTTGACAACGGCAGTGCAAGCCGTCCTAACGGAAAACATTTCCTCTTGGGCGTGCCTCACATACACCTTAAAAGTGTCTCCCATACGCCATGACGCGTGGGGGACACTTTTTGCTTGCGACTTACCCATACGAAGGTACACGCACCCGTTGCAGCGAGACGCTTCACACGGCGAGTTTTTCGCATTAAAGCCCGCTTTTTAAGCTCGTTATCGCCAATTTGTCCATCTTAAACATTGTTAAAGCCGATTTGGAGAACGACGGAAAATATATTATCTTTGTGTAGAGAAAAGAGGGGAAACGCGCCTGCGTTTCCCCTCTTTGTCGTATCATTGACTATCAGCGACTTACCGAGCCGAAAAGTGTACATCCCGGCGTGCTGGGATGTACATCCCGTAGCTACAGCCCCTATCCCCGTCGCGACGAAGCCGGTCTTAGGTTTCACTAAGCCCTTTTCAGTGCTTCGTGAGCCCCTTTCAGGCGCGGCTGTAATCACAAATATTCTTAAACATTCCTATCGTCCCTTAAAACAGAAAGCACGGATTTTATTGTTTTTGGGGCTTGAAACAACCAAACAATACAGACACCGCAAGCCCCAGGCAGGCGAAGGCAAACCCTACGCCGCACACGCCCGTCCAGCCCGCGCAGTTCCACGCCATACCGGCGCAAAGCGTGCCGAGGCTGCCGCCGGCAAAGAGATGGCTCATGAAGATGGTGTTGCTGCGGTTGGTGGCTCCGGGCACCATGGCAAGGCAGCCGCTTTGGTTGCTGAGCTGGTGACACTGCGCCCCCACGTCTACAAGGATGATGGCTATGACAAGTCCGGCATAGCTGCCGGGCAGAAACAGAGCGAAGCACCACGCTGCAAGCTGCAAGGCACTGCCGGCATAACAGAACCGCTCGATGCCGAAACGCGGTATGTACTTCCCGATGCCGCTTGCCGCAGACGCACCGGCAAGCCCGCAGAGCCCAAGCATGCCGACGGCATCGCTGCCGGCGTGAAACGGCTCACCCGCCAAATGGAAAGCCATGCAGGACCAGATAGCCATCATGCTGCCGAAGCTCAGCCCGCCACGCAAAGCGTATACGCGTATGACGGGATGGCTGCGGTAGATTTTCAGAATTGACCCCATAAGTTTGCCGTACGACCCGCTGAAGCTGGAAGGCATCGCGGGCAAAGTGGCGAGGATAACCCAAAAGCACACCGCCATAATGACGGCTGCGATGCCGAACATCTCACGCCACCCGGTCCACTCGCCCACATATCCGCTCAGCACCCGCGCACCCAGCACGCCGCTCAGCAAGCCGGTAAGCACTATGCCCATATTGCGCGACTTGTTTTCGGGCTTGGAAAAGTGGCTCGCGACGGGGACAAACATCTGCAGCACGACACTGTTGCAGCCCAGCACAAGGGACGCTCCCCACACGAGCCAAAGACAGCGGCTCAGGGCTATGGCTATGCAGCAAAGCACAGCCACGCTCATATTGACGGCCACTATCTTCCGGCGCGAAAACTTGTCGGCCAAGGGCACGACAAGTATAAGCCCGAGCGCATAGCCAAGCTGTGTGATGAACGTAATGAGGTTGGCTTGCAGCTCGGTTGCGCCAAGGCTCTGGCGCATAGCTTCCAGCAAAGGCTGGTTGTAGTAGAGGTTGGCCACCGCCAGACCTCCGGTCACCGCCATCACGAAGAGCGTGCTGCGCGGTATCCCCCCGTTGGGGACAAGTGTTTTCATTTTTACGCCTCCTGCTTTTTATGCATGCCCTTTCAGAAAGACGCTCGCCCGTGCCGCCGCTGCGTGACCTGCAGAAGCGGCTTCACGGGCGAGCGGTATGACCTAAGCCTTGGCCGCCTGCGGCGCAGAGAGACGGGCAAGCCCCTCGGCGGAGCGTATGTGCAGGTCGCGCTGCGGGAAAGGTATCTCTATGTTGTGCGCGTTAAGCGTGTTGTAAATTGCCTCCTTTACTCGGCCCGTGACGGCGAACTTTTCCTCCACAAGCACCCAGTAGGTGACGTAGAGGTTCACGCTGCTGTCGGCGAAGTCGCTGAACACCACGCTCACGGGCTTTTTGCGGCTTATCACGTCGCGCCCGTCCGCGCCTTTCACGGCAAGCGCGCTCACAGCTTCCACCAGCAGGCGGCGCACCTCGTCCACGTTCACGCCGTAGGCCACGCCAACGGGTACGGAAACCATTTCGTAGGAGTGGTTGCGCGTGATGTTTTTGAAATTCTTGGAAAAGAGCGAACTGTTGAGGAAGGCTATGACACAGCCGTCGGCGGTCACCACCTGCGTGCTCTGGTAGCTCATGCTCTCCACCTTGCCGCGTATGCCGTCG
This sequence comes from Alloprevotella sp., assembly GCA_963651485.1. Taxonomy (GTDB): domain Bacteria; phylum Bacteroidota; class Bacteroidia; order Bacteroidales; family Bacteroidaceae; genus Alloprevotella. The sequence goes on from CAVJPT010000016.1 coordinate 11,241, forward strand.
CACTCTATGAAGTCGCCCACGCGCACGCGCCCAGCCATAAGGGAAATGCCGTAGAAGAAGTTTTCAAGCAAGTCCTTCATGGCGAAGCCGACACCAGTGGCGAGACCGGCGGAGATGACCGAAACGGCAGTGGCGGGTATCCTGAGCATCTTCACGGAAATGATGAGGTAAAGCCCCCATACGCAGATGGCGATGACGTTGTTGGCGAGCGTGAAATTGGGCTTGCCGTTCACCACCACCCGCGACCTGTGGTATTTGTGGTAGAGCGCCTTCACGAGGTAGTTGAGGTACCGGAAGACAAAGTAGAGCGAAGCCACAAACACTATTTTCGCCAGCGAGAGCTGCACCACGCCCTCTACGTTGAGGAAGTTGGTGAGGAAGATGTTGAAGACCGTGGCGGTGAGGTCGAAGACGTCCGCCGCCCACCATATCGAAAGCAGCAGGGAGAACACGCCAAGAACAGGCACGACGGCCATTGCCACGAGGTCGAAAAACCAGGTCTGGTTGATGTGCCTTTCGTGCCGCTTGCGTATGGCTTCAAGGATGTTGAGATGCACGCCGTGCGACTGGGTGCTGGTGCGTTTCTCCCCAATGCGGCGCAGCAGGGTGCGCTCTTCGTAGACGGCAAGCAGGTCGTACACGCACGTCACGGTCTGTATGCACGCCAGCTGGAACATCCACCATATCAGTATCTGCACGGAAAGCAGCGTGTAGCCGTACCATGCGGCAAAGGTGGAGCTTACCATGATGACGAGCGACACCCAAGTATAGAAGATGTCACTGCGCGGTATGTTGTCGTTGTGCCGCCTTATGACGCTCCATTGCCACAGGGTGAAGAGCAGCAGCACGGGCGGGAAGACGAGCTGCACGAGGTTGTTGGGGATGAAGACTATGCGGAAAGAGATGACCAGGAAGGACATCAGCATGACGGGCGTATAGATGCGGAAACCGCTCTTTATCTGGTCGCCGCTCAGGCGTATGAGCAGCGAAACGAAGATGGCGCACAGCAGCCAGGAGTACTCTATGAGCAGCTTCGAGGCCATCAGGAAGAAATTGTGGTACATGAAGGCGCGGCACACCATTACGGACAGGGCGAAGATAATCATCGCCGCCGCAAGGATGAGGCACACTTTCTTCTTCATGAACTCCTCCGTGCGGAAGCGGCGCGGCACAATCCAGCGCACAAGCACATTGCTGAGCAGCGCGGCGATGAGAATGTAGAAAAGCACAAACACCGTAAGCCCGCTCACCATCGGGCCGCGCCACTGCGACTGCACCTTGTGCCTGTGCCCGCTGCTGTCGACGTGCTCGGTGTCGTACTTCTCGCTCGCGTCTGCCCGCGCCATGCCCAGATAGCGGGAAAACTGGGCGATGATCTCAAAGTAGTTGGCGTCGCCGTTGAGGAAAATGTTGTTCTGTATGCTTGTGTAGCGCTGCAGGGCGTAGTTGTTGAGTTTGCCCAGCTTGCTCGCGGTCATCTTGTAATGCTCGGTATCCTGCACCACGCTCTCCTTTATGCGCTCGAGGTTGTCGCGAAGTGCGACGGCGTATTTCAGGCACGTGTCGCGGTCGGCCTCTCCCGCCTTGTCAAGCGCGAAAGGCTGAGCGCCGCCCTTTCGCGGCGTGCCCCCGACAGGACCGACAAAAATGGGGGTGGTTTTTCCGCCGCTCACCTCCACTTGCGGGTGGGCCTGCTTCGCGCCCCTCGCGGGCGGCAGTGCCTCAAGCGAGGCTATGAGCGCGTTGTAGCGGTTGAGCTCCGTGTTTACGCGGTCGAGTATCTTCTGGTAGGGCACGCGCCGTTTGCTGAACTCGCGGTAGAGCGACGTGGCCTCGTGGCAGGCATAGGTCATGTCGAAGGTGAAGTCCTGCTTCTGGGAGTAAAGCATAAGCCCTATCTGGTCGCTGCGCTGCATGAGCGAAATCATTTGTCGGTGCTGCAGCTGCGTCATCGTGCTGTAGCGGGCAATGCTTTTCTGCTGCTCGCTGTACGACCCCTCAAGCTCGGCCCGGAGCACGGCGAGCGTGGCGGCAAGGTCTTTCTCTTTCAGCACGGCCTTTGCCGGCAGGACGGCGAAAAGCGCAAGAAGGAGCGCGATCGCCGCGCCCTTGATGTCGGATTTTAAATTCATCGTATGTTGGTTGCCTTTGTTTTTCTGATATTGCCCGTTTTCCTGATGCTGCCTTGGTAGGGCTAAGCTACTTTTCCCCGAGCGCGCCGTCTATCGTCCTGTGTATCGTGGCGAGAAAGTGCGGCATGCCGGCGGGCTCGATGCCGGAAACCTCGCCGTAGAAGATGCGCAGGAGCTCGAAGTAGCACAGAGTCTCCGCCTGCTTGAAACAGTCTGCGAAAGCGTGCATGTCTTCAAGGCGGTACATAGCCACCGCCAGCAGGGCGTACATGTCTTTGTGCGCAAAGCCTTGTGCGGGCGGCACAAACGACCGCCACACGTCCGCCGCCTCTGCATACACTCCGTTTTCGTGCAGCCAGCCCGCAACGGAGTAGCCGTCCGGGTCGCCGCCCTCAGCACGGCAGGCGTATGCCTTTTTAAGCTGCAGCAAGGCTTCTTCCAAGTCTCTCGCCTCGCGCAGCCAGCCCGCAAGCTGGATGTGTGCCTCGTAGCGCGAAAGCCCCGCCGCGACGGACGAGAGCATCTGCTCCTCTGCCTGCTGCGGAAAATGAAGCACGCAAAGCGTAAAGGAGAGTCCGCTGGAGATGCGGGTACGGTCGGGGTTTTCAAGCGGGCAGCGCGACAAGGCCTTTTCCAGATGGCGGTTTGCCGCATTGTAAAATTCGCTTTTTTCCCCTATCGTCGCCGCAGCAAGTCCTTTTGAGTTGAAATTCTCGCCGACATACATCGGTATGGTATAGTCTTCGGGCTGCGTCTGCATATACTCGGACGCGCAGGCATACGCCTCGTCGTCGCGGTGCAGCGCGTAGAGGGAAAACACTTTCATGCTCATCGCATGCTGATTGTGCGGGTCGACGGCAAGCGCGTAGTCGCAGCTCTTCACGCAGTCCTCGTATGCGCCTTTGCGCTGCTGCAGCTCTGCAAGCTGGCACCACGAAATGGCATCGTACGGGTCGGCATCTATAAGCCGGTTTGCCGCGCGTTCGCCCTCCTCCTTGTTGCCGGCAAGGTCCTCCGCGTCAGCCAGAAGTTCGAGGAAATGTTTTGCATCGCGGTAGTCGGCAGGCACTTTGCGCAGCCACTTCGCCGCACGCTCGGCATATCCGTAGTCCAAGAGTATTTCTCCATAGTCCACGCACCAGTCGTTGGCCTCGTCACCGTACATGGCGTTGAGTTTTTCCAGAAACTTGTACTCGGCCTTTACCAAGTCGCCGTACGACACTGCCCGCTCTATGTAGAAGAGCTGCACCTCGCGGTTTTCCTGATCGGAAAGATTTTCCACGAGATTCTCCGCGTCGAGCCATTTCCCCTTGCTTCTCAGGTCGTAGGCCTTTGCCACAAGCACTTCCTCGTTGTCCGGATGGAGCTTGAGCGCGACGCGAAGGCATTGCTCGGCATCTAACGGGCGGTTTTCGCGCACATAGTAGTCATGCACGTCAAGCAGCATGGAAGCGTCCATATAAAAGGACTTCCCGCTCCGCATGCCCTCTTCGTACTCGCGGATGGCTTTTGCGAGATAACGGTCTTTCATTGGGTCGGATGTACTGTAAAGGAGAAAAGACAGGCGGCGCAGTCCGACAGCCTCCCCCTGAGGGGGAAGCCGCGCAGACCGCGCCGCCGACATAAGTATGTGCGTGCGCTCGCCCGCCGGCGGCGCGAGTGTGTCATTTCTTTGCCCAGCTGTCTTTCAAGCCTACGGTGCGGTTGAACACGAGATGTCCGGGGGCAGACTCCTTGTCGTAGGTGAAATAGCCGATGCGCTGGAACTGCAGGTAACGGTTGCCCGTCGCGTTTTCGGCGGCAAAGGGCTCTACATAGCAGTTGGTGAGCGTCTTCAAGGAGTCGGGATTAAGCAACTCGCGGAAGTCGCGCTCGTCGGCTGAGGGATTCTCCACGGTGAAGAGGCGGTCGTAGAGGCGCACCTCGGCGGGCAGGCAATGGGCTGCGCTTACCCAGTGGAGCGTGCCCTTTACCTTGCGGTTGGCTCCCTCAAGACCGCTGCGGCTCAGCGGGTCGTACTCGGCGTAAATCTCTTCCACGGTGCCGTCGGCGGCTTTCTTGCAGCCGGTGCACTTCACGATGTAGGCATTTTTAAGGCGAACCTCCTTGCCCGGCACCATGCGGAAGAACTTCTTCGGCGCGTCCTCCATAAAGTCTTCGCGCTCCATCCACAACTCGCGGCTGAAAGTGACGGTGTGCGTGCCGTCTGCCTCGCGCTCGGGATTGTTCACGGCCTCCATCTCCTCGGTCTGTCCCACGGGATAGTTGGTGATGACGAGCTTCACGGGGTTGAGCACGGCGGAGACACGCAGCGCGCGGGCGTTGAGGTCTTCGCGTGCGGCGGCTTCAAGCATGGCGTAGTCGTTGAGCGCGTCAAACTTGGTGTAGCCTATCATGTCTATGAAGCGGCGCACGGCCTCGGGCGAGTAGCCTCGGCGGCGCAAGCCGCAGACTGTCGGCATGCGGGGGTCGTCCCAGCCGTCCACAAGTCCTTCCTGCACAAGGGCGAGAAGCTTGCGCTTGCTCATGACGGTGTAGGTAAGGTTGAGGCGGTTGAACTCATACTGACGCGGGCGGTTGTCGCCCAAGTCCTTGCCCTCTTTAAGCTCGTCGACGAAATAGTCATAGAGCGGGCGGTGGGGGACAAACTCAAGCGTGCAGATAGAATGGGTTACGCCCTCGAAGTAGTCGCTCTGCCCGTGGGCGAAGTCGTACATGGGGTATGCTTTCCACTTCGCGCCGGTGCGGTGATGCTCCTTGTTGATGATGCGATAGATGATGGGGTCGCGGAAGTGCATATTGGGGCTTGCCATGTCTATCTTGGCGCGAAGCACCATCGAGCCCTCGGGCAGCTCGCCGCTGTTCATCTTCTCAAAAAGTGCAAGGCTCTCCTCTGCGGGACGGTCGCGGTACGGACTCGGCGTGCCGGCTTGCGTAGGCGTCCCCTTCTGGGCGGCTATCTGCTCGCTCGTCTGCTCGTCCACGTATGCCTTTCCCTCCTTGATGAGGCGCACGGCGAAGTCCCAGAGCTGCTGGAAATAGTCGGACGCATGGTAGATGTTGCCCCACTTGAAGCCGAGCCACTCTATGTCCTGCTTGATGGCCTCCACGTACTCCGTGTCCTCTTTCTGCGGATTGGTGTCGTCAAGGCGCAGGTTGCACACTCCGCCGAATTTCTCAGCCACCCCGAAGTCCATGCATATGGCCTTGGCGTGCCCTATGTGCAGATAGCCGTTGGGCTCGGGCGGGAAGCGCGTCTGAAGCCGCCCCCCGTTCTTGCCCTCCCTGAGGTCGTTCTCTACAATCTGCTCGATGAAGTTCAAGCTCCGTCTCTCCGGAGCCTCTATGCTTTCGTTGGTTGTCATAATCGTGTTTGGTCTTGCACGGCCGGACGGTGTCCGCCCCGCGGAAACAATCCCGCAGAACGGTCCGCGTCAGTTTGCCATTTCGGAGATGAACTTCACCCGCACAAGGCGTATTTCCTCTTCGGTGAAGTCTTCGCCAAGCTCGTCAAGCGCAGCCTCGAGGTCGTCGGTCTCGCTTTCCTTGAAATACTGGTATATCTCGTCGACGTGCTCTTCGTCCATCACGTCTTCGATGAAGTAGTCTATGTTCAGCTTCGTGCCGGAATATACTATCGCCTCTATTTCGTCGAGCAGCTCGCCGAAGTCTATGCCCTTCGAGACGGCGATGTCGTCCAGCGCAACCTTGCGGTCGATGCTGTGGATGATGCTCACTTTTATCTTAGACTTGTTGGCTACCGTGCGAATGCGCATGTCCTCGGGACGCTCAATCTCGTTCTCCTCGCAGTGCCGCTTTATCAGCTTGCAGAATTCCGCGCCGTAGCGCTTCGCCTTACCCGCGCCCACGCCGGGAATGTTCTGCAGCTCCTCGAGCGTCTGCGGGTAGACCGTAGACATAGCCTCAAGCGAGCTGTCCTGAAAGATGACGTAAGGCGGAACGTCAAGGTCGATGGACACTTTCTTGCGAAGATCCTTGAGCATTTGGTAGAGCGCGGGGTCAACGGCGCACTCGGCACCGCTCTGCGGCTCTAGCGCGTCTTCGAAGTCCTCGTAGCTGCGGTCTTCGACGATGGGGAACGGGACGGGGCGGGACATGAAAGCGCGTCCCTCGTCCGTCATTTTCAGCACGCCGTAGTTCTCCACGTCCTTGCGGAGATAGCCCGATATGAGGGCTTGGCGTATCACGGCGTTCCATACGCGGTCGTCCTTGTCCTCGCCGCAGCCGAACTCTTCCAGCTGGTCGTGCCGGTGGGCGCTTACTTCCTCGGTGCGCCGTCCGCACAGTATGTCTTTTATGTAGTCGTCTCTGAAGTTTTCCTTGGTAGCAACAATCACCTCCAGCGTCTTCAACAGTTCTTCTTTTGCTTCCACTTTTGTTTGGGGATGTAAACAGTTGTCGCAGTTGCCGCAGTTGTCTCTGTCATAACGCTCGCCGAAATAGTGCAAAAGCAGTTTGCGGCGGCAGACGGAGCTTTCCGCGTAGGCTGCGGTCTCTTTCAGGAGCTGGCGCCCTATGTCCTGCTCGGCCACGGGCTTCCCCTCCATGAATTTCTCTAGTTTTTGTAAGTCTTTGTGTGAATAGAAGGCGATGCACTTGCCCTCGCCGCCGTCGCGGCCGGCTCGGCCCGTCTCCTGGTAGTAGCCCTCAAGGCTCTTGGGTATGTCGTAGTGTATGACGAAGCGCACGTCGGGCTTGTCGATGCCCATGCCGAAAGCGATGGTGGCGACTATGACGTCTATGCGCTCCATCAGGAAGTCGTCCTGCGTCCTCGACCGCGTGGCAGGGTCTAGCCCCGCGTGGTAGGCCTCCGCCTTGATGTCGTTGGTGCGCAACACCTCGGCAAGAAGCTCCACGCGCTTGCGGCTCAGGCAGTAGATGATGCCGCTGCAGCGCGGCTGCTGCTTGATGAAGCGTATGATGTCCTTGTCTATGTCCGCCGTCTTGGGGCGCACCTCGTAATAGAGGTTGGGCCGATTGAACGAGCTTTTGAACTCAGCCGCGTCCGTGATGCCAAGGTTCTTCTTGATGTCCGTGCGCACCTTGTCGGTGGCTGTCGCCGTAAGGGCGATGACGGGCGCGTCGCCTATCTCGTTGATGACGGGACGTATTTTCCTGTACTCGGGACGGAAGTCGTGCCCCCACTCCGAGATGCAGTGCGCCTCGTCTATGGCATAGAACGATATGCGCACCTTTTTCAGGAACGCCACGTTCTCTTCCTTTGTCAGCGACTCCGGCGCCACGTAGAGCAGCTTGGTCACCCCGCTGAGAATGTCCGCCCGCACTTCCTCCGTCTGCACTCTTGAAAGCGAGGAGTTGAGGAAATGGGCGACGCCGTTCTCTTGGCAGGTGTGGCGTATCGCGTCCACCTGGTTCTTCATCAGGGCTATGAGCGGGGAAATCACTATCGCCGTCCCCTCCATAAGGAGCGAGGGCAGCTGGTAGCACAGCGACTTTCCGCCACCCGTAGGCATCAGGACGAAAGCGTTGCCGCCCCCTAGCAGGGTGCGTATGACCGCTTCCTGATTGCTCTTGAAGGTGTCGAAACCGAAATATTTCTTCAGTTCCTTGCGCAGGTCGGTGTTTCCCATCATGGCACTGGTTTTGTTAGTCCCTTGGCGGAAGAGGGCGGCGCGTGCCTTTCCGACGTACGGCCGTCCCTTTTCCCCTTAGCAAAGTTATAACAAAATTCCAATGCCGCGCCGCACCGCATTTATTTTTTGCGGCAAAGCCCCGGCGGTTGCGCGGACGGGGCGCACGTGCCCTATGCAGCGGTACGCAGACACATTATTATATATGCGCAGGCGTATGTGCAAAAGCCGTACCTCCGTTTCGCTTCTCGCCATCCGCATCTTGCGTCAAGCAAACCGACACCATGTGTCAAGCCATCCGCATTTTGAGTCATGCGAACCGGCATCTTGCGTCAAACAAACCGGCACAATGTGTCAAGCAAAGCGACATCTTGCTTCAAGCCATCCGCTTTTTGAGTCATGCGAAGCGGCACCTTGTGTCATGCAAGCCGGCGGTTGCTGGCTGCGAGCTGGCGCTCGGCGTACTCTTTCGTCACTACAAACTCTTTCTCCTCCGAGGACGGCGTCTCGTACATCGCGTCCGTCATCACCGTCTCCACGATGGAGCGCAGGCCGCGTGCGCCCAGCTTGTACTCCACCGCCTTGTCGACGATGTAGTCTATGGCTTCGGGGGCAAACTCCAGCTTCACGCCGTCCATGGCAAAGAGCTTGGTGTACTGTCTGACGAGAGAGTTTTTCGGCTCGGTGAGGATTTTGTGCAACGCGTCGCGGTCAAGCGGCTGCAGGTAGGTAAGCACCGGCAAGCGCCCTATGATTTCGGGTATCAGGCCGAAACTTTTCAAGTCCTGCGGCTCGACGTACTGTATCAGGTCGCCGGGATTGACGCGCTGTGCGTTCTGCACGGAGTTGAAGCCGACGGTGTGCGAATTGAGGCGCTGCGCTATTTTCTTCTCTATGCCGTCGAATGCACCGCCGCAGATGAAGAGAATGTTGCGCGTGTCCACATGCACATAGTCCTGGTCGGGATGCTTGCGCCCGCCCTTGGGGGGCACGTTCACCACCGAGCCTTCGAGCAGCTTCAGCAAGCCCTGCTGCACGCCCTCTCCGCTCACGTCGCGCGTGATGGAGGGGTTGTCGGACTTTCGGGCTATTTTGTCTATCTCGTCTATGAAGACAATACCGCGCTCGGCGCGTGCCACGTCAAAGTCCGCCACCTGCAAAAGGCGCGAGAGGATGCTCTCCACGTCCTCGCCCACATAGCCCGCCTCGGTGAAGACCGTGGCGTCCACGATGGTGAACGGCACGTCGAGCAGCCGCGCTATGGTGCGGGCGAGCAGCGTCTTTCCCGTGCCGGTGGAGCCCACCATCACGATATTGGACTTCTCTATCTCTACGCCGTCGTCCCCCGCCGCGCTCTCCGCGCCCTGACGGAGGCGCTTGTAGTGGTTGTACACCGCCACGCTGAGATAGCGTTTCGCGCTGTCCTGCCCGATGATGTACTGGTCGAGGTATTCCTTGATCTCCTTGGGCTTGGGCACTTCCTTCAGCTCGGGCACACCGGCGACCGCCTTTCGCTGCTCCGCCATGAGGTTTGCCATCTCGCCGGGCGCGTACTCGTTGAGCACGCTGTACGCCATCGCGACGCACGCCGAGCAGATATGCATTCCCTCCGCGTTGCCCAGCAGACGCACGCCGTCCTCTTCCGTGCGCCCGCAAAAGTCGCAGTGGTCGTTGCCGTCTGTCTGTCTTTTCTTAGCCATTTCCGCTTTGACTTAACTCGTTTCTTACTTCTCTTCCTTGGCCTTTCCGTGCTTGCGCGGCTCGTAGACGTTGTCTATCATGCCGTACTCCTTAGCCTCGGCAGCCGTCATCCAGTAGTCGCGGTCGGAGTCCGCCCAGACTTTGTCGAAGTCGGTGTGTGAATGTTCGGCTATGATGGTATAGAGCTCGCGCTTGAGCTTTTGAATCTCGCGCGCCGTAATTTCTATGTCGGAGGCCTGTCCCTGCACCCCGCCGAGCGGCTGGTGTATCATCACGCGGCTGTGGGGCAGCGCCCAGCGCTTGCCTTCCGCGCCCGCCACAAGCAGAACGGCGGCCATAGAAGCGGCCATGCCGGTGCAGATGGTAGACACGTCGCTCTGGATAAACTGCATCGTGTCGTAGATGCCCAGACCGGCAGAAACGGAGCCGCCGGGAGAGTTGACGTAAATGGAGATGTCCTTGCCCGGGTCGGTGGAGTCGAGGTAAAGCAGCTGCGCCTGGAGGGTGTTGGCCGTATAGTCGTCAATCTGCGTGCCGAGGAAGATGATGCGGTCCATCATCAGGCGCGAGAAGACGTCCATCTGCGTCACGTTAAGCTGGCGTTCCTCGAGGATGTAAGGATTGAGATATTGGCTCTGCGCCTTTATCACGCCGTCGAGCGCCAGGGAGTCGATGCCCTTGCGCGAGGCGGCGAATTTCTTGAAATCGTCTGCTATCATTTCTCTCTTGTGCTTTGCCGCCAGTATGCGGCGGCGAATAAATAAAAAACCATGCGCCCGGGGGCGCTTGTCGGCGGCCTCAGTGTCGCATGGCTGTGCGGTCGCGCCGTCGCGGGGAGGGGACAGCTCCCCTGCCCCGCCGCACGGCTGCGTGTCCTTGTCTTACTTCTCCTCGAAGAGCTTCGTGAAGTCCTCGGGGGTGATGCTCTTGTGGTTGAGCGTCACCACGCCCTTGAGGGCGGCGGTGAGCTTGTTGTCGATGCAGCGCTCCACGAGCTGGTTTACCTGCTCCTTGCGCTTGAGCATCTCCTGCGCGTACTGCTCAAGGTACTCGTCGGGAATGTTGTTCATGCCGTACTGGGCAAACTGGTAGCGGGCGGACTGAACGGCGGCGGCCTTCACGTCCTTGTCGTCTACCTTCACGCCCTGAGCCTCTACGAGCTGCTCCTTGATAAGGTGCCATTTGAGTTCCTCTATGCTCTTGGCATAGTTGTCCTCTACAAACTTCTCGTCCTTGTCCTTGTTGTTGGCCTTCATTATCTTCTTGAGCAGCTCGTCGGGGAACTCAAGCGCCCCTACCTTGCTGTCCATATAGGCGCGCACGTCAAGGAGGAACTTGTAGTCGCTGTCATTTGCCTGAAGAGCCTGGATGTTTTCCTTCACCTTCGCGCGGCACTCGTCCTCACTCTTCACCGTGTCCTTGCCGAATACCTTGTCAAAGAATTCCTGGTCGAGAGCGGCGGGAACGAAGCGGCTGATGGTGCTTACCTCAAAGCTGAAATCGCCCGTGTGGGACGCGACTTCCTCTTTTGCAATCTTGAGCAGGGAGGCAATCTCCACGTCCTTGCCCTCGTATGCCTTGGAGGGGTTGAAAGTTACAACGGTGTTTTTCTTCACGCCCTCGAAGAGTTTCTTCTGGTCGTCGCTAACGAAATAGGCGGGCATAAGGGAAGCGGTCTCCACTACGATGCCGCCCTCAAGGGGCTTGCCGTCCTCGCCGAGCTCAGCGAGCGTGCCGCGCACGATGTCCTTGTCCTCGAAAGCCTCTACCTCTTCGGGGTGACCGGCCTGCTGGCGCATCGCGTCGAGCTGCTTGGCCACGGTTTCGTCGCTAACCTCAATGTCGTAGTAGTCCACCGTATCGGAGCTGCCAAGCTCGGCCTTGAACTCGGGAGCGAGGGCGATGTCAAAGATGAAAGTGAAGTCGTCCTGCGCCTCAATGTCCTGCGGCTCCTGCTTGTCGCTGCCGAGGGGCTCGCCAAGCATATTCACCTTGTTGTCCTTTATGTAGCCGAACAGGCTGTCCTGAAGCAGCTTGTTCACCTCGTCAGCCTTTACCTGCGTGCCGTACATCTTCTTCACGAGGCCTGCGGGCACCTTCCCCTTGCGGAAGCCCGGCATCTGCACCTTGTGGCCATAGTCCTTGAGCGTCTTGGCCACCTGTGCCTCATAGTCTGCCTTGACCATCTTCACAGTGAGCTCTGCGCTCACGCTGCCGGTCTTCTCTAACGTAATATCCATCTTTTGTAATTGCTTGTTTGATTGTTTCCGATACAAAATAAAAAGCCGCGCCCTCTGCGCGGAAGCGGTCCGGGCGCAAGCCCTCCGCCACCCGCAAGGGTCGCAGTGAAGCGGGGGCAAATTTACTATTTTTCTTTTAGCCGCACGTCCGCCGCGGCGTTATTTCGCGCGTCCAGCCCCGCCGCCCGCCGTCTTTCGCCTCACGCCGCCTATTGTTCGTTGAGAAATGCGGCTACCGCCCTCACCGCCTCGGCGAAAGCAGTCGGCTGCCCCGGAACGGTGACAAAAAGATGGGTGGCTGTGGGGTACACATGGTAGGAAAGCGGACAGCCGAGGCGGCGCAGGCGGCGTGCAAACTCCGCCGTCTGGTCGAAAAGCACGTCGTGCCCTGCCGAAATGACGAGCACGGGCGGCAAAGCACGCAGCACGCTGTCCGCAGCCAGAGCCACAGAAGCCAGCGGGTCACGCTCCCTGCCTTTGGCGTATGCCTCGCAAAACGCTTCAAGCAGCTCGCCGTCGTCCCCGTAGCCTGTGGCGTATTGCGTCCAAGAGGGTGTCTCCTCCTTGAAGAGTTTTGTCACAGGAAAAACAGCTGCCACCCGGCACACCCCCGGCGCAGCCATAGCCGTAGCAAGGGCGAGATTGCCGCCCGCACTGTCACCGCCCACAGAGACCCGGGCAGAGTCACATCCCCACCCGTCCGCATGCTGTCTGACGTACGCCAGCGCGTCGCGGCAGTCGTCCAGCGGCGCGGGAAACGGATATGCGGGCGAAAGGCGATAGTCGAGCGCCGCCACGCAGCAGTCGCCCTCCAGAGCAAGCGCGGCGCAAAAGCGGGCGCAGCTGTTTGTACTGCCAAAACACCACCCTCCGCCGTGCAGATAGAGCAGCAGCGGCCGCTTGCGGACGGGCGGCACGCAAGGGGCGAACACGCAAATGTCTTTCCGAGGGCGGAATGTCGCGATGCTTTCCGGAAGCACGGGCTGCTTGTTGCGGCTCGCGCGTATCTCTTCCAAGGCGGCAAAGTCGCCGCCAATGGCTGCACGCACCGCCAAGGCTTGCCTATGCTGCAGCCCCGGCTCCATCCCGGCGAGGAAGGCTTGCTCTTCCGCAAGCATACGCCGCTGCATCCCCTCGTCGGGCAAAATCTGCCCCGCCGCGCAGAGCCGGAAGAGCGCGAGCGCAAACACGCAGGCAGCACGCATTATATATATAGGAATATGTCGCATCAGTTTTTCAAAAACACCATCCACGCCGGCGATGCCGCAGCCACCCTCCCCAAGGAGACTGTGAGCAGCGGGTAAACAGGGCGCACATGCGCCGCAAAAATAGCAAATAACGTCCCGCCGCCCCAAGCTTTTCCCCGTCGACCTTGACGGCCTCGCTCCACGTCCGCCCGAAAAAATGCACAAGCCCTAATATTTTCTTACACAGAGAAAAGGGCGGCGGAAAGGGCGCGGCTATGCTGAAAGCACGCGGAAATGTGCCGCCGGTAACGGCGGCGATTCGGCAAAAAAGCCTTAACTTTGCAAGACTGATAGGAAAAGCACAAACACGATGCGCGAACTCGCAAGGCACATAGAAAGCCTCGTGCTGCGGCACAACTGCGTGATAGTCCCCGGCTTGGGCGGCTTCGTCACGCAGTACGTCCCCGCACGCTTCGTCGAGGAGGAAAATCTCTTCCTCCCGCCTTGCCGCACCGTGGGCTTCAACCCGCGGCTGACCATCAACGACGGCCTCGTCGTGCAGTCGTATATGCAAGCCTACGACACGAGTTTCCCCGAGGCTGCACGCATCGTGGACGAGGACGTAAGGCAGCTGCGCGAAGCCATCCTCCGCGAGGGCGGCTGCGACATCAAGGGCATCGGACGGCTTTCCCTCAACGAGGCCGGCGACTACGACTTCACGCCCGACGAGGCCGGCGTGCTTTCCCCCGAGCTCTACGCGCTCGACTCCTGCCCCGCCGTACCCGTTGCCGACGACACGAAAAAGAGCAGCACGGACGCGGCACGCACGAAGAGCCGCCGCACGCCGCTTGTGCGCCGCACGGAGAAAAACTACACGCTCAGCCTTAACCGCGAACTGGTCAACTACGCCGCAGCCATCGCCGCCGCCGTAGTTTGTTATTTCCTTTGGGCTACGCCCGCCACGGTCGCGCCAGCTGACAACGGAGGGGTAAACACCGCTTCCGTCCTGCCGCAAAGCACGGCAAAAACCACCGTTCCGACTGCGCACCGCGCAACGCCGGCTACCGAAAAAGCCGGGGCTGCTGACATAGAAAGCAATTCAGTAAAAACGACTGTAAAGCCTGAATCACAGAAGAATAAGGCTGTAAACGCAATAGCCGAGCGTGAAGCCGCATCTGCAGCGAAAGCAGCGACGGCAAGCGTGGAGGCCGACAATAAGCCCTGTTTCGCCATCGTGCTTGCAAGTGCCATCACGAAGCGGAACGCCGAGAGCTACACCGCCGAGCTGAAAAGCGACGGCGTGGACGGGGCAAGGGTATACACGCGGGGCAAAATGACACGCGTAGTCTGCGGCAGCTACGCCACACGCGAAGCAGCGCAAGACGCACTCCGCGCACACGGCGGAGACGCCCGCTTTGCGCAGGCCTGGGTGATAGACATAAAATGACGCGGCACGCCGCCGGGCGCGACGCACGCCGGCGAAAGACTTTGGGGTTATGAGGCCAAGACAGACAGCCGCAGCCGGAAGGCGGGCAAGCGTCCCCGCCTCATAGCCCCAAAACCGTTAGAGGAGAAAGGGAAAACGGCAAGCCGGGCGTATGCCCCACACCTTTGCCTCCCGCCGTACCAATGCGGGAAAAGCAACAGGCTTTGTCCAGAAACAAACGATACAAAGCGGCAGATACTCACCTGCAGCAAAGCCGCAACAGCAAGTATTCAAAAACAGAAAGATGAGAAAGATACGTTGTCCCAAGTGCGATGCCAGCATACAGTTTGACGAGAGCCGCTACGAGGCGGGGCGCGTGCTTGTCTTCCAGTGTCCGGAGTGCAACAAGCAGTTCAAGATACGCATCCCCAAGCCCAAGATCACGCCCGCCGCGCAGGAGAGCGGGGAAACGGCGGAAGAGGAGAGCGAAAACCAGCCAGTCGCTATGCTCACCGTGCTTGAAAACGAGTTCCACTTCCGCCAGGAGATACCGCTCTTCCCGGGTGAAAACGTCATTGGCCGCTATGTCAAAGGCACTGCCGCCAATGCCGCCATACGCACCGTCGACCCCAGCGTAGACACTACGCACTGCGTGGTGAACGTGAAAACGACTCCCGCCGGCCTCACGCGCCTTTCGCTGCGCGACGCCCCGTCCGGCACGGGCACCTTCCTGCAAGGCGAGCTGCTCGGCCCGCGCGAGACGGCTTATCTCTCCGACGGTGACATCGTCAACATAGGGGCGACAACCATGATTGTACACATAGGCTGACGCCGCCCCTTCTTTCCTTCGCCATGAACAAAACTTTCCGCACCGCCGCGCTCCTCTCCGCCTTTGCCCTGCTTTTCCAGCCCTCCGCCCAAGCGCAAAACACGGCGGAGCAGCCTTTTCGCGGGCATTTTGTCTGCAAGGAGCAAAACGTGCACCTTTACCTCGACCTCTACGAAGCCACCCTCGAAGCCCCGGGCTTCGCTTTTCTCGGCAAGCTCAACGGATATATGAACGGCAGCATCTACGGCACGTGGATGCTCACCCGCCACGAAACAGCGGACGGGAAAGCCCTCCTGCGCTTCGCCAACGACATAGGCTCGGACACGCAGGACGTCGAGCTCACGCTCACCTCAGACTCCACCTTCCAGTACCGCGCCCTCGGCTCCAACGCCGTGCGCCGCGCCGTAGGCCGCAAGCTTGTAAAGACAGAGGGGAAAATGGATTTCGTCAGAAAACGCCCCTGAACGGGAGAAAGGCGCATGCGCCTACTGGAAGTGAGCATCTACCCTTCCGTTCAATAAATCCACGTGAAAAGCATCACATTCAAGCGGATACGTGGATATATTATTCTAAGAGTCCAAAAGGCTCTACACGCGAAATGTCCTTTTCATCCGACATACGGCGCACGTTTCGCGCCACACTCTCCGGGCTTTCCGACCTTTTTCTCCCGCGCCGCTGCGAGCTGTGCGGCGGGCATCTCGTCGGTCGCGAACACCTTGTGTGCGACTCCTGCCTTTCCCAGCTTCCGCGCACGGGCATGCATGCCGAAAAAGGCAACGTGATAGAACGCCTGCTGTGGGGGCGCGTGACGGTGGTGCGTGCCAACGCCTTCCTCTTCCACTACCCGCACACGCGCAACGCAGTCGCCGTCTACGCGCCCAAGTACGACGGAAAGCCGGAGCTTGCCGTGTACTTCGGAGAGATGATGGCCGAGGACCTCGCCGGCACCCCTTTCTTTGACACAATAGACTGCATAGTGCCCGTGCCGCTCTTCCCCGAGCGGGAGAAACGGCGCGGCTTCAACCAAAGCGAGCGGCTCGCCGAGGGCGTGTCGCATGCCACCGGTCTCCCCGTCCTGCCGCACGCCCTGCGCCGCTCCATAGAGACAGTGTCGCAGACCGTTTTCGGAAAAGAGGAGCGCGAGCGAAACGTCGGCAAGGCCTTTTCCCTTTCTCCCGGTGCAGAAGACGCGCTCGCCGGCCGCCACGTCCTTCTTGTAGACGACGTGGTGACTTTCGGCGGCACGCTTTCCGCCTGCGCAGCCGCCCTTGCAGCCGTGCCCGGCACGCGCGTCAGCGTCCTTGCCCTCGCGGTAAGCCACAGCCAGCGCAAGCGCGACTTCCCGCACGACACAGCACGCACAAAAGACGTGAAACAAGAGACGGAGCTGCCCCTGCCGTAGGAAAAAACGGCATCTACGATACGTCCAGCATCCCCCTCCCCGCCCGCCACGGCTTCCGTCTTACAAGAAGGGCAAAACGTGCTTTTCAGCCAGCCTTGCGGCAGATGCATTTTTACGAATAATTAACTGCAAACACAGGCACTGCCGACACGCCAAGGGACTTTGCGCAACCTAAGACCGGCCCCGTAGCGACGGGAATGGGGGCTGTAGCTCCTACATGTACATCCCGTAGTTCCGGGATATACACTTTACGAGTCCGTAAAACGCTGATTTTCAATGATACGAAGAGAGGGGATACGCACACGGTGCATATCCCCTCTCTTCGCTACACAAAGATAATACATTTTCGTCCGTTTTCCAAATTCGGCGGAATGGGCGCAGACGGCTCAAAAGCCGTTTTTGCCCGTATTTGCCACTTTTTATAGCATTTTCTGACACTCCCCGAAAGACGGCAAAAGCCATGTGCCGCGCATATCCCCGCGACCATCCGACAAAGCCACCGGCATCGTGCCCGCCACCGCCGCAAAGGACGTAGCGCAGACGGGGGCAACTGTTAGTGCGTGTTAATTATTTGCACAGAAGTTTTGCTCGTGTGCATTTTACCCGTACCTTTGCCGCCGTTTTTACCAACAAAGAAGAGAAAAATGAGAAGAACTAAGCTCATCGGTGCGGCAGCATTGCTCTGTGCCGCGCTGCCGGCCGGAGCTGGCGG
This sequence comes from Alloprevotella sp., assembly GCA_963651485.1. GTDB lineage: Bacteria > Bacteroidota > Bacteroidia > Bacteroidales > Bacteroidaceae > Alloprevotella. Next base: position 28,482 of record CAVJPT010000016.1, read on the forward strand.
TTATCTTACCAACACCAACCAAAGCGTGTCCTTCCTGCGCAATCCCGCCCGCGATGCGGCGATAGCGATAGACGGCGCGTACGCCAACCCTGCGGGCATCGGCTTCATGCCCATTGGCTGGCATCTGGGCTTCGACCTCCAGAGCGCGTACCAGACACGCACGGACGAGACCGTCTTCGCGCCGCTCGGCCTGGGCACGGTGAACGGAGTGGCAAACGGCGAGAGCGGATACAAGAAATACACGGGCAAGGCAAAAGCCCCCGTCATCCCCTCCTTCGACCTTGCCCGCGTCGGAGAGAAATGGTTTGCCTCCTTCCACTTCGGCGTGACGGGCGGCGGCGGCAAATGCACCTTCTCGGACGGTCTTCCCTCCTTTGAGAGCCAAGTGGCGATGCTGCCGCTTATAGCCGACGTGCTTTCGCCCGGAGCCGTAACGGGGTACTCTATGGACACTTACATGCGCGGCCGCCAGTACTACTTCGGCGGCCAGTTTGGCGTGGGATACAAAGTCCTCCCCAATCTGAGCGTCAGCGTCGGCGGGCGCGTGGTGTACGCACAGTGCAACTACTACGGATACGTGCGCAACATCGGCGTGACGGCGGGAGGGCAGCAAATGTCGGCTGCCGATTTCCTTGACGCCAACGGAATGGGCAGCTTCAAGAGCCTTGTGGCGGACCGCGAGCTCAACTGCGACCAGACAGGCTGGGGCTTCACGCCCGTCATCAGCGCGGACTACAAGACGGGACGCTTCAATTTCTCCGCCCGCTACGAGTTCAAGACACGCCTGAGGCTGAAAAACCAGGCGGGCGAAAACACGAGCGGACTTTCCGAGTACGACGACGGGCGCAAGATAAAGGCCGACATCCCCGCCATCCTCTCCCTTGGCGCACGCTATGACGTGCTGGACAACCTGCACCTCAACGCGGGCTTCCACTACTACTTCGACAAGCAGGCCACGCAGCACGAAAACCGCCACAACTACCTTCAGAGCGGCGGATGGGAAGTGCTGGCCGGCGCGGAGTATGACATCAACAAGCGGTGGACTGTGAGCGCGGGCTGGCAAACCACCAACTACGGCCTTGGAAAGGACAGCCGCTTCATCAGCGACATGAGCTTCGTCACCAACTCCAACTCCGTAGGACTTGGCGCACGCTTCCAGCTGAGGAAGAAGGTTGCGCTCAACATTGCCTACTTCAAGACTTTCTACAAACGCTACGAGCGCAAGCAGACGGACTTTTACGGACTTAACGAGAAATACGCCGCCACGCTCACTCCCGTGCTCGGCCCCGCCGTGCAGCAGCTGCAGAGCGGCAAGGAGCAGCTCACCGCCGCCCTGTCCAACCCCGCCCTGCCCGCCGCCGCCCGCGAGCAGTACCAGCGCCAGCTTGACGGCGTGAACGCCCAGCTCACCGCCGCCCAGCGCATTATGTCGCCCCTCTCGGGCGTGGAGACTTTCCACCGCACAAACGATGTCTTCGGCATCGGCTTGGAGATTGACTTCTAAGGCTTAAAGCCAGTTTTTACGAGGAAAGCTACAAAGCGAAAAAGCTCTCAAACGGAGCGCATTCCCAAAGGGAAACGCGAAAAAATCCCCTGCGGCTCATGACTGTATGCCGCAGGGGATTTTTATGTATCCGCTTCTTTAAGGGGAAAAGCCGAAAAAGATTTCCGTCAAAAACAGACGTGCTGCATCTGGCCTTACTGTGCTTTCAAATACTCCCGCATCCGGGCTTTCTCCGAGCCGCTTTCCGTGCGGAGGTCGTCAATTTTCCACGTTCCGCCCTCTTTAATGAGGTCTACGGTCAAGGGCGTGCGCGTGCCGCAGTTGGTGACAACCACTTCGGCGACGCATTTCCCCGGTCCGCTCCGCGAGACCTTCCCCACGGACGCGGCGAGGTTTTGGAAATCCTGCCCGCACACCCAATGGTCGGAGTCAAAGAAGCCTATTTCGCCCCGCCCGGCAGCGACGTCGTCCGCCGCAAGCACGCGGCGGTAAAGGGCGTTGTAGCCTGAGGACATAAAGCGTGCTTCAAAATCGGGCTTCCGGGCGAGCAGCGAAAAGTCGCTCTCCGCCTTGGCATACCACGCGAAGACCTCGGCATAGACGGCACGCAGGGTGTCTGCCGCTGCACGCTCCTCGGCTGCGTCCGCCTCTGTCTTGACTGCGGATGCAGTGTCAGCGGAAGGCTGGGACGCGCTGCATCCCGTGCCAGAATTTCCCGACCGTCCGCAAGCGCAAAGCGACAAGGCTACGGCAAAAAGTGCGGCAGACTTTTTCATTGCGCAAGGGCTTTAGCTCCGTCCGCGTCCGCCCCCGCCCCAAGACGGTCCGACAGCGCGTCGATTTCTTCGTCCGTAAGTCCGCACTCCTGCAGATACTTCTTTGCCGCGCCGCGCGTACTCAGCGCGGCAAAACTGTGACCGGGAACTGCCAGACCGCCGCCGCCGGTGTACACGTCTATGTTGTCCCAGTCGATGTCAAGGCAGTAGTCAAGCGCGTACTCGTTGCACATCATCCACAGCATGCGGTCGATGGACAAGCGCTGGCGCAGCTGGTACGACTCGCCCCCGTCGGGGATGCGGTAGAAATTGAGCATCGTCACCATATAGTCGCGTCGCAGCTCGTCCACGCTCGCGCCCATAAAGGCTTCAAGGAGCATGCTGACGAAGCCGCAGCGGTCCTTTCCCTCGTTGCAGTGCAGGAGATAGGGCGGCTCGTTGTCGAGCATAAAGCGCACCGCCTTTGCCACTCCCGCCTTAAACGGAGCGCCGAACGTGCAGGCATCCATCCCGCAGGCCACAACCTTTCCCTCGCGGTAAAGCTGCGGGCAGTAGGTGGCGGTGTAGCCCTCGGCCGTGATAAGGGCCGGCAATTTCTCGGGCGTGTCGGCAAGGTCTATCTCAGCCTTCACGCCCACGACGCGTGCCAGACTGTCCACGACGGCGTAGCGTCCGGGATTCTTCGCGCTGTTAAGCGGATTGCTCGAGCGGTAAAGTACGCCGCGTCCCATACCCGTGGTTTTTACCTCGCGGAAGTTGGCGTACTCCTCGGCGGTCTCCTCAGCGCGGCGTTCAATCGGGTAGATGGATTTCAGAAGTTCGTAACTCTGCTTGTACCCGCCCTTTACGGAGAGTTTCACGGAAATTTTGTCGCCCGTCTTTCCGCCGATATATTGGTGGAAATTGCCGTTCAGCAGCCCGAAGCCGTAGTCTGTGCCGAGCGCGTTGTAGTCCACAAGCACGGGGACGAAAGCCCCGACCTCGTTGAAAGAAGTGACATAAGGCACGTCCTTTATATGTATAGTGTCGCACAAGGTCACGTCCACAAGGTCTGAGTAGTCGAAGCCGGCTTTCGACATTTCCGCCGGCGTAAACGTGGGCACAAGCTGCCCGTACTCGTTCACGTCAGACACTGTCCCGCTGACCGCAGGCACTGCACCGGCAGACGCGTCCGCCGTGCTGTCGCTGTCGCTGCACGCCGACAGGAGAAGAGCCGCCGCGCAGGCGGCAAAAAGATGGAGTCTGTTCATATAGCGCGTTTTTCCCTATTTTCGCCAAAGCACGACGGTGCTTCCGCAAAAGTTGTCGTTTGATTCACAAATGTAGGGCTAAGGAGGCAAAGCGTCAAAACGTTTTCCTGCAAAACAAGTACCGGGAGAAGCAGAAACTGGCACGGGCGAAACTGACGCCCGAACGGGGAGAGCAAACACGGCCATCGGAAAGCGAATACGAAAATCCCCTGCGCCGGCTGGTATTGCCCGACGCGGGGGATTTTCTATGCGTTTGTCTTTTCCCGGACTGACGCCCGCGAAGCCGAAGTTCCGCGCGGGGTGTCCGGAAAAGCGTTTTTCCGTACTGCTATATTAGTAGTCTTTGGTCATCTCAGCCACTTCGGCGTTGACCTTTGCGGCGAAATCGTCCACGGAGAGCGTGCCCTGGTCGCCCTCGCCCTGCTTGCGCACGGACACGGTGCCGTCAGCGGCTTCCTTCTCGCCCACGACGAGCAGATAGGGAATGTGGCGAAGCTCGTTGTCGCGTATCTTGCGGCCTATCTTCTCCGAGCGGTCGTCCACCACGGCGCGTACGTCCTTCTCCTCAAGGCGGCGGCGCACCTCTTCGGCGTAGCCGTTGTACTTGTCGGAGATGGGGAGCACAGCCACCTGGTCGGGCATAAGCCAGAGCGGGAATTTACCCGCCGTGTGCTCGATAAGCACAGCGACGAAACGCTCCATAGAGCCGAACGGCGCGCGGTGAATCATGACGGGGCGGTGCTTCTGGTTGTCCGCGCCGGTATACTCAAGCTGGAAGCGCTCGGGCAGGTTGTAGTCCACCTGTATCGTGCCCAGCTGCCAGCGGCGACCAAGCGCGTCCTTCACCATAAAGTCGAGCTTCGGGCCGTAGAACGCGGCCTCGCCGTACTCTATGTGCGCGTTGAGACCCTTTTCCTCACAGGCCTCGATGATAGCCTGCTCGGCACGCTCCCAGTTTTCCTCGGAGCCAATGTACTTGTCGCGCTTCACCTTGTCGCGGAGGGAAATCTGGGCCTCGAAGTTCTCAAACTTGAGGGCGCGGAAGATAATCATGATGATATCCATCACGCGGAGGAACTCCCCTTTCACCTGCTCGGGGGCGCAGAAGATGTGCGCATCGTCCTGCGTAAAGCCGCGCACGCGCGTCAGTCCGTGGAGCTCGCCGCTCTGCTCGTAGCGGTACACCGTGCCGAACTCTGCTATGCGCAGCGGCAGGTCCTTGTACGAGCGCGGCTTCCATGCGTAGATGGCGCAGTGGTGGGGGCAGTTCATCGGCTTGAGCATATACTCCTCACCCTCCTCGGGGGTGTGTATCGGCTGGAAGGAGTCCTTGCCGTATTTGGCGTAATGCCCGGAGGTCACATACAGATTTTTCGACCCGATGTGCGGTGTCATAACCTGCTGGTACCCGTAGCGTTTCTGTATTTTCTTGAGGAAATCCTCCAAGCGCAGACGCAGTGCCGTGCCCTTGGGAAGCCACATAGGCAAGCCCTTGCCCACAAGGTCGGAGAACATGAAGAGCTCCATCTCTTTTCCAATCTTGCGGTGGTCGCGGCGTTTCGCCTCCTCTATCATTTGGAGGTACTCGTCAAGCATCTTTTTCTTGGGGAAAGTGATGCCGTACACGCGCGTCATCATGGGGCGCTTCTCGTCGCCGCGCCAGTATGCAGAGCTTACGGCCGTCACCTTGATGGCCTTGATGGGAGCCGTGGAGAGGAGGTGCGGACCGCGGCAAAGGTCGGTATACGCGCCTTGCGTGTAGGTGGTGATGTGTCCGTCCTCAAGCTCGGCGATGAGCTCGTTCTTATACGTCTGCCCGCGCTCGGCGAAGAAAGCGATCGCGTCGGCTTTGCTGATGTCGGCACGCACAAGGCTTTCCTTGCGCTGAGCCAGCTCCTGCATCTTCTTCTCTATCTTGGGGAAGTCGGCCTCTCCGATTGCCACGCCCTCGGGCGGCATCACGTCGTAGTAGAAACCATTCTCGATGGCCGGCCCTATGCCAAACTGCGTGCCGGGCCAAAGCTCCTGCATGGCTTCCGCCATCAGGTGCGCCGAAGTGTGCCAGAATGCGTGCTTGCCCTCCTCGTCGTCCCACTTGAAAAGCTTTACAGTGGCGTCGGAGGTGATGGGACGGTTAAGCTCGACGGTCTCGCCGTTCACGCCGCACGCCAGCACGTCCTGTGCAAGGCGCTGCGAGATGCTTTCCGCTATCTGAAGACCCGTCACGCCGCTTTCGTACTCGCGGACAGAGCCGTCAGGAAAAGTGATGTTTATCATAACAACAAAAGCTGTAAGCGTGCCGCCGGCGTGCAGCCCTGTCCGCATCCCGGACGGCGGCGTACCCGCGCCGCGGCACATTATTCACCTGTATTTCAAATTGCCGCAAAGGTAGTGCAAGCGGCACGAAAGGCAAAGTGCGGGCGGGCTTTTTTGCCGCGTCTGCCCCGAGCGGGCCGCCGCTGTGCTTTTGTGCGCCGCCGGCGCCGCTTTTCCGCGCTTTTGTGGTAATTTCGCTCCGCATACGCTCCTTGAAGCGCAAAATCACCTTAAACCTACACGCACCTATGACAAGCATACAGCTCAACGCCACCGGCACGCACCACCTTGAAGTGTCGGAAAAAAACCTCAAGACCATAAGCAAGTACAGCCTCTTCAGCGGCCTGACATCCTCGACGGGCTTCGTGACCGAAAACGAGCTGGACAAGCTGAAACTCAACATACGCGCCCTCATCGCCTCGCGCCCGGAGGACACGAAGGACCTGCTGGACCTCTGCATCGACGTGGTTTACCATGACAAGATGAAAGCCTACGGGCTGCGCAACCTCATCGCAGCGTGGAACGAGTGGGAAAGCCACAACGCCGCCGAAGAGGAGACGGAGAAGGAGGCGTAACGCCGCCGGCGCGGGGCGAGAGCCTCGGGCGTCAATCCGAAGGATACACCTTATTATAAGGATACACCTTATTATATATATAGCGGTCCGCTCTCCGGACGGCTGACACGCACGCCCCCAAAGTACGGGGACGCGCGAAAAAACTTTTGACCTGTGCCGCAACTCACCGACTGGCTGCCCACCACGCGCAAGGAAATGGACCTGCGCGGCTGGGAACGGGCAGACATTATACTCTTCACGGCCGATGCCTACGTCGACCACCCCTCTTTCGGGGCGGCGGTGATAGCGCGTCTCTTTGAGGCAGAGGGATACCGCGTGTGCGTGGTGCCGCAGCCCGACTGGCACGGCGACTTCCGCGACTTCAAGAAGCTGGGACGCCCGCGCCTCTTCTTCTGCGTGTCGCCCGGAGCGATGGACTCCATGGTCAACAAGTACACCGCCAACCGCCGCCTGCGATCCGAGGACGCATACAGCCCTGACGGGCGGCACGACATGCGCCCTGAGTACCCCAGCGTGGTGTACAGCCAGATACTCAAGCGGCTCTTCCCCGACGTGCCGGTGGTGCTGGGCGGCATAGAGGCCTCGCTGCGGCGCGTCACCCACTACGACTACTGGCGGGGCAAGCTCATGCCCTGCATCCTCCCCGCCACGGGCGCGGAGATGATAGTGTACGGCATGGGCGAGCTGCCTATGGCAAGCATTTGCCAGACCATAGAGCGGCGTCTGCTGCACGGGCGCGAGGAGGCGGAGTGCACTGCGGCGGACTTCCGCACGCTTTTCCGCAAGTACCCCGTGCCGCAAACCGTGACCGTGGAAAGCGAAGCGAACGTGCCGGGCGGCTTCCGCGAGGACGACATCACGCTCTATTCGCACGAGGAGTGCCTCGCCGACCGCAAGAAGTTTGCCGCCAACTTCCGCCACATCGAAGAGGAGAGCAACAAACTCCACCCGCAGCGCCTGCTGCAGGGGCTGGACGGGAAATGGGTGGTGGTAAATCCGCCGTTCGCGCCGATGACGACCGAGCAGATAGACCGCTCTTTCGATTTTCCCTACACGCGTCTCCCCCATCCCAAGTACAAGGGCAAGCGCATCCCGGCCTACGAGATGATAAAATTCTCGGTAAACATCCACCGCGGCTGCTTCGGCGGCTGCGCCTTCTGCACCATTTCGGCGCACCAGGGCAAGTTTATCATGAGCCGGTCAAAGGAGAGCATACTGCGGGAGGTAAAGAAAATTGTGGCCATGCCCGACTTCAAGGGCTATCTCTCCGACCTCGGCGGCCCGTCCGCCAATATGTACGGCATGCACGGCAAGGACCGCAACATCTGCGCCCGCTGCAAGCGCCCGTCGTGCATCCATCCCGCCGTCTGCCCCAACCTCAACGCCGACCACGCCCCCCTGCTCGACATCTACCGCGCGGTAGACGCCATACCGGGCATCAAAAAGAGCTTCATCGGCAGCGGCGTGCGCTACGACCTCCTGCTCCATCCCTACAAAGACGAACGGCTGCGGCACGCAGCCGAGGCCTACACGCGCGAGCTTATTCTGCACCACGTCTCGGGACGGCTCAAAGTTGCGCCCGAGCATACGTCCGACTCCGTGCTGCGGCTCATGAGAAAGCCCTCCTTTGAGCTTTTCCACAAGTTCAAGGACATTTTCGACCGCATCAACCGCGAGGCGGGGCTGAAACAGCAGATAATACCCTACTTCATATCCTCGCACCCGGGATGCACGGAGGCAGAGATGGCCGAACTGGCTGCGGAGACGCGCGACATGGACTTCAAGCTCGAGCAGGTGCAGGACTTCACCCCCACGCCCATGACCGTCTCTACGGACGCGTGGTATTCGGGCTATCACCCCTACACCCTTGAGCCCGTATTTTCGGCCCGCACGCCCGAAGACAAGCTGCGGCAGCGCATGTTTTTCTTCTGGTACAAGCCGGAAGAACGCCCGCGCATCGTCTCCGAGCTGCGCCGCATCGGCCGCCCGGACCTCATCGCGCGGCTTTACCCCGGCGGGGCTGGCGCACCGCGCACGGCGGACAGGCCATACGCGGCAGGAAAGCAGCGCAAGGAGCAGAACGCGGGAAAGGGGCGCAGAAACGGCAATACGCACGCCGCACCCGCTGCAAACGTTTCTCAGGGAAAGCACAAAAGGAAAAAACACTGACTCCCTACATACCTATGCGAAAAAAACACTTAATCGCTGCCGCGCTCGCCGCGCTCACTGCTGCTGACGCCGGGGCGCAAAACGCGCTCAAACGCGCAGGGCGCAACATCGAATATGACGCGCAGGCCGTCGTCACGACCGGGACAGGCGACCACAGTCCGCTCTGGCTTACGGCCAACCGCCAAGGCCTCTCGTCCGTAGAGAACAACAACGGATACCTGAGGGCGGGCATTTTCCACCGCGCCGAAACCGACTCGGCCTCGCACTGGCGCATCGGATACGGCGCGGACGTGGCCGTAGCGTACAATTTCACAAGCAAGGCCGTGGTGCAGCAGCTCTACGCCGACTTTGACTGGCGTTTTCTCCGCCTTACCGCCGGGGCGAAAGAGTATCCCATGCAGCTGAAAAACTCCTTTCTAAGCAGCGGATCGCAGACCTTCGGCACCAACGCCCGCCCCGTGCCGCAAGTACGCATTGGCATACCCGAGTACGTCAGCATTACGGGACGCAGCGACTGGGCGGCAGTGAAAGGATACATAGGCTACGGAATGCTTACCGACGGACGATTCCAGCGCGACTACTGCGTCGAGGGGCAGATGTACGCCCGCCACGTGCTCTACCACGCCAAGGCCGGATACCTGCGGGTGGGAAACGAAGAGAAATTTCCGCTCACGTTTGAAGGAGGCCTGGAGATGGCGTGTGAGTTTGGCGGGACAAGCTACAATGCCGCTACTTGGAACGGGACGGAAAGCATGCCCGTCAAAAACGCCGCCAGAATGAAGGATTTTGTCCACGCTTTCCTCGGCACGGGCGGCGATTCCACCGACGGGACCGGATATGCCAACGCCACGGGCAACACGCTCGGCAGCTGGCTTCTGCGGCTCAACTACAAGGGGCGCGGGTGGAGCGTTTCGGCATACTACGACCATTTCTTCGAGGACCATTCCATGATGTTTGCGCAATACGGATGGCGCGACGCCCTCTACGGCCTCGAAGTGCATCTCCCGGCCAACCGTGCGGTAGACGCCTTTGTGTACGAATACCTCACCTCCACCTACCAGAGCGGGGCGGTCTACCACGACCACACCGCCACCCTGCCCGACCAAATCAGCGGTACGGACAACTATTACAACCACAACCTCTACGCGGGCTGGCAGCACTGGGGACAAGCAATAGGCAACCCGCTCTACATGTCGCCCCTCTATGAAGACAACGGCTCGCTCGTCTTCACCGGAAACCGCCTCCGCGCCCATCACTTTGGCTTCACGGGTTCGCCGTGCGAAGGCCTGCGCTACCGCGTGCTTTACACGCACGAGCGCAACCTCGGCACCTACTCCGCCCCCTACGACTGCGCCCGCACCTCGCACAGCCTCCTCTGCGAGGCCGACTACGCCTTCCGCCGCAAAGGCGGCGCGCAGAGCGGCTGGAGTGCCGGCGTGTCTCTGGCTCTTGACCGCGGCACGCTCTTCGGCGACAACTTCGGCCTGCAAGTGCGCGTGGCAAAGAACGGAGTATTTTTGAAGAAATAAAAGCATGCCCTGACACTATACTGACCGCAATGAAACACATAAAAAACACCATCATACCCGCCGCGCTTGCGCTCCTTTCCCTCTGCGCCTGCGACAAAACACCCGAAAACGGCGACCTCGACGGTCTGTGGCGGCTTGAAGAACGCTTCACACGCCCGGATGGCGCGTCCGCCTACTCCTCCCCTGCCGACCTTTCCGCAGCAAAGATATACTGGGCATTCCAGCTCAAGCTAATGAAGATAAGCGCAAGCGGAAGTCTGCCCCAGGCTACGCCCTCAAATATATACGCCCGCTTCAGCCACACCGGGTCTGCCCTCGCCGTGACGGAGACGTATCTGAACGACCGGGAAACAGACACGCTCATCACGGAAGAAACGCAGATAAACGGACAACCCATTGACCTCCGCCCGCTCGGACTGAACGCGTGCACGGACCTGTTCCGCGTAGTGCGCCTCGACTCGCGCCGCATGACCCTCTGCTCGCAGACAGACAGCCTCGTTTTCAAAAAGATTTAGCCACACGGCTCACAAAATGTGCTGCAAAGGCGCAGCAGACACACGCGTTTCCCTACCCCACCCGCAGCTCCGCCGCAGGGTGCGTATTATCCGCCGCTGGACGCATATTATCCGACACGGCATTCATATTATATATGCACGTCCGCTCCATTCGTTTCGGCTTTTCGAAGCGAACGGAGCGGACGCAAGGCATAGCGTGACTGAACAAATTGCTTCTTACCACAGCAATCCCGCAGACTTTTGCAAGAACGCGTATTCTCAATACCGATACCTAAAACGTCACCGACGCAGTCTTTTGCAAATGGACGGAAGCAATAACCGCCGTTTCGCGTTTTCTCGCTAACTTTGCCTTGCTTTGTTTACACCCAAGAAGTAAAGACATACACAAATGAGAATAAGACTCCCGCACTTTCCCCTGCTTCTTTGCGCTTTCGCGTGCGTGCTTGCATCGTGCAACGACGAAGAGACCTACGCCGACAAGCTCAAGCGTGAGCGCAAGCAAATAGAGGCTTTCATGCAGAGCGGCGCGACCGTGAAAGACGGAGACGCAAACGGCTACGTGCTGAACGTGCCCGGCGGGATGAAAACCATATCTGAGAGCGAATTTGAGCAAAAAGGCTGCACCACGGACGTATCCGCCAACGAGTACGTGCTTTTCTCCAACACGGGCCTGTACATGCAGATTGTCGACAAAGGCGGCAGCCAGAAGGCGAAAGACGCGCAGAAAAACGGGCAGACATTGGACGAGCGGCTTGCAAGCGGAGAAAGCAACAACGTCATCGTGCGCTACACGGAGTACAGCCTTGCCACCGCCACCGTACTTACCTGCAACCGTTATACCGAATACGAGATGAAGCCGGACGTGATGCACGTCACCAACACAAGCGGCACGCTTTCCGCGAGCTTCCTCGAGGGGCTGATGTACACCACCTACTCCACGGCGGCCGTGCCCACGGGCTGGCTCACGCCGCTCAAGTATGTCAATCTCGCGCGCCTTGACGGCGACGACGCGACCTTGGCGCACGTGCGGCTCATCGTGCCGAGCGGCCAGGGGCAGAAAGACGCAGCCGGCAACATCTACGCCTGCTTTTACGACATTACATACCAAAAGGGAAGATAAACTACCGCCCCTGCCCGAAAGGATTGCGGCTTAAAGCACAGCGCGTTGCGCTTAGAGAGCGAAAGAAACGCTTTAAGGCTTCCGCAAATTCCCTCTCCGGCGGGAAAACGGCGTTTGCCAATCCCCTACAACACCGATTATGTCCTGCATACTGCATATCGAGACATCCACGACAGTTTGCTCCGTCGCTCTCTCTGAGGACGGAGCGTGTCTGCAAGAATGGGTGGACGAGCAGGGTCCCTCGCACGCGAAAGTCCTCGCGCCTTTCGTGCAGGAGGCCGTCTCGTTTGCCGACAGCCATGCCATACCCATAGACGCTGTGGCGGTGAGCAAAGGTCCGGGTTCCTACACGGGACTTCGCATCGGCGTGTCCACGGCAAAAGGAATCGCCTACGGGCGCGGGGCGAAACTCCTGTCCGTCTCCACGCTCAAGCTGCTTACCGTGCCGACCCTGCTTCACGCCGACCTGCCCGAGGACGCATTGCTCTGCCCCATGATAGACGCGCGGCGCATGGAGGTGTACTGCGCCGTCTACGACCGCGCGCTGCGCGAGATACGCCCCGTCTCCGCGCTGGTGATTGAGCCGGAAAGCTTCAAAGACCTGCTCGACCTGCACCCCGTTTACTTCCTAGGGAACGGGGCTGACAAGTGCAGCGAGGTCATTTCCCACCCCAACGCACATTTCGTCAAGGGCGTCACGCCCCGGGCCAAGAATATGGTGCCCCTGGCAGAGCTGGCACTCGCCCGCGGCGAGACCGAAGACGTGGCATATTTCGAGCCATACTACTTAAAGGAGTTTGTAGCCACAAAGGCAAAGAAGCTTCTATAAGAGAGCATTTCTATATAACCTCAGACAAGCAAACGAAAGCTCGGCTTTGCCGTCCACTCGTCCATAACCCAATATGACCGCACAAGAGACCGCCGCAGCAGGCGCAGTACAAACCGGGGCTCGCAAGCCCGACTACAACTCCACGCGCGAGACACTGAAGCTGCCCGAATTCGGCAGGCACGTGCAGGACATGGTAGACCACGCCCTCACCATAGCCGACCGCGACGAGCGGCGCAGCTATGCAGAGGCCATCATACAGGTGATGGCAGGGCTTAGCCCCAAGACACGCACTATGCCCGACTACCGGCAGAAGCTGTGGGACTACCTCGCCTACATCTCTGACTACCGCCTCGACATCGACTATCCGTGCGAAATCACGCGCAAGGATGCCGCCACGCGCCCCGCTCGCCTCGCATACCCGGGCGGTGCGGTGCGGTATCGTCACTACGGGCGACTCATCGAGCAGGCAATAGCGCACGCTGAGGAAATGGCGGAGGGCGAGGAGCGCGACACGCTCGTGCGCCTCGTGGGCAACAGGATGAAGCGCAACCTCGCCGACTGGAAAGGCGACGGCGTGCAGGATGCGAAAGTGGCACGTGACATCGCGCACTACACGGAAGGGAAAATTGTCCCCGACTTTGACGGGGAAAACGGGAAGCCGCTGATGCACGTCAGCGAAAGCCGCACCCGCCAGCGCAAAACCAAGAAACAGTGACACGAAGCCTTGCGCCCGCACACAAGCTGCCTGACAGCTATGCGCCAACGGCCACAAGGCAAGCCAACGGAAAGCATAACCATTAAGCCGACTACACCTATATGTCATCATTCATTATAGAGGGCGGACACCGCCTAAGCGGGGAAATCACCCCGCAAGGCGCGAAAAACGAAGCGCTGCAGGTGATATGCGCCACGCTGCTTACGGACGAGGAGGTGCGGCTTACAAACGTCCCCGACATCTCCGACGTGAACAACCTCATCGACCTGCTCATACGCATGGGCGTAGAGGTGAAGCGCAAGGGAAACGGCGTGGTGGCCTTCCGCGCGGCAAACGTGGACATGACGTACCTTGACAGCGACGACTACCTTGCCCAATGCACGCGCCTGCGCGGCTCGGTGCTGCTGCTCGGTCCGCTCACGGCACGCTTCGGGCGTGCGGTGATGACACAGCCCGGCGGTGACAAGATAGGCCGCCGGCGCCTTGACACGCACTTTTACGGTCTGGCAAAACTGGGCGCGGACTTCGCGCTTGACTCCACGACAGGACGCTACACGGTGAGTGCAGACCGCTTGAGCGGCGCGTACATGCTGCTTGACGAAGCCTCCATCACTGGCACGGCCAACATCATTATGGCCGCCGCACTCGCCGAAGGCGAGACAACGGTATACAACGCGGCCTGCGAGCCGTACATACAGCAGCTCTGCAACTTGCTCAACGCGATGGGCGCGGACATAAGCGGTGTGGGCTCCAACCTCCTTACCATACGCGGCGTGGAGCGTCTGCACGGCGCAAGCCATGCCATCCTGCCGGACATGATAGAAATAGGCTCTTTCATAGGGCTGGGAGCGATGACGGGAGACGGACTGACCATCAAAAACGCGGGCGTGAAGCATCTTGGACTCATCCCCGAGGCTTTCCGCCGCCTTGGTGTCCGCCTGGACATAGAGGGCGACGACATCCACATCCCGCGGCAGGACTCATACGCCATAGAGTCGTTCATTGACGGCTCGTTCATGACACTCGCAGACGCGCCCTGGCCGGGACTCACGCCCGACCTCATCAGCGTGCTGATAGTAGTGGCGACACAGGCAAGGGGCACGGTGCTATTCCACCAGAAGATGTTTGAGAGCCGCCTGTTCTTCGTAGACAAGCTGATAGACATGGGAGCGCAGATTATACTTTGCGACCCGCACCGCGCCTTTGTCGTGGGGCACGACCATCGCATACGCCTGCGCGGGCGTCGCATGGTTTCGCCGGACATCCGCGCGGGCATCGCGCTACTCATAGCCGCACTCGGCGCGGAGGGCGTGAGCCGCATCGACAACGTGGAGCAGATTGACCGCGGATACGAGCGCATAGAACAAAGGCTTACCGCGCTCGGCGCGCATATACGCCGCGAGTAAAAGGCGCTTGCCTTAAAGCGGGACACACGCAAACTGCGGCGGCGGACACATAATGCGGAAAAACGCATCCCCGTCCACGGTACACATTATTATATATAGTGACCACAACGAAGAGGCAATGATACTTCCCGAAGAGGTTTTCCAGATAGGCTACATAAGCAAGCAGCGCGGGCTGCGCGGAGAGGTGGAGATGGTGTTCACTGATGACTGCTTCGAAGACGGCACGGCAGACTATTTCGTCCTTGACATGGACGGGCTGCTTGTACCTTTCTTTTGGGAGGAATACCGTTTCAAAAACAGCTCTACGCTTATACTCGCCTTAGAGGACATCGACACGGAGGAGAAAGCCCGCCGCCTTGTGGGACACCGGGTTTTCTATCCCAAGAAACACGTTGCCCAAAGCGAGGACGGAGGCGAGCGCGAGCTGTCCTCGTACCGCGCCTTGACGGGATTTTCCGCTACGGACGAGAAAGGCAAACCCATAGGCACGGTGGAGGCTGTGGACGACTCGTCGGCAAACGTGCTGCTCACGCTGCGTTGCGAGGACGGGAAAGAAAGGGTTATCCCCTTCCACGACGATTTCCTGACGGACTACGACATCCGGGAGCGTTACATACGCCTGAGGTTGCCGGACGGTCTGCTGGACATCAACGACTGACGCCGCACGGCCGCTGTGACAAAGCAGCCGACGGCGAAGAGAGACACTGCATTTATATGAAGCATATAGCCATTTTAGGCTCCACCGGCTCGATAGGCACACAGGCGCTCGACGTGATACGCCAGCACCCTGAAGACTTCGAAGCCACCATACTTACAGCGGGGCGAAACGCATCGCTGCTGATAGAACAGGCGCGGGAGTTCAGGCCCGACACGGTAGTTATAGCCGACGAAAGCCGATACGGGGAGGTTAGCGAAGCACTCGCCGACCTGCCCATAAAGGTGTACGCCGGCGAGGACGCGATCTGCGGCGTAGCAGAAAGCGACGCGGTGGAGACGGTGCTTACCGCAATGGTAGGCTTCGCGGGCTTGCGCCCGACAGTAGCTGCCATACGCGCGGGAAAAGCCATCGCACTGGCCAACAAGGAAACACTTGTGGTGGCGGGCGGCGTGATACGCGAACTGTGCACCGAATACCGCGTACCCATCCTGCCCGTCGACAGCGAGCATTCCGCCATTTTTCAATGCCTCAACGGGGAAGGGCGCAACAAGCCGCGGCGCATTCTGCTCACGGCATCGGGCGGTCCGTTCCGCACCTACACGGCGGAGCAGCTGCACGGCGTGACAGCCGAGCAGGCTCTGCGTCACCCCAACTGGAAGATGGGCGCAAAAATCACGATTGACTCCGCCACGATGCTCAACAAGGGCTTCGAGATGATAGAGGCCCGCTGGCTTTACGATGTGCAGCCGAAAGACATTGAGGTGGTGGTACACCCCGAAAGCGTGGTGCACTCCGCAGTGGAGTTTGAAGACGGCGCGGTGATAGCACAGCTCGGCACGCCGGACATGCGTCTGCCCATCCAGTATGCTTTCTCCTACCCGCACCGCCTGCCGCTCGGGACAGAACGCCTCGACCTCTTCTCGCTCGGCGCGCTGCACTTCGAGCGTCCCGACATGGAACGCTTCCCGTGCCTGCGCCTCGCCTACGACGCGATAGAGCGCGGCGGAAACGCACCCTGCATGCTGAACGCTGCGGGAGAAGTGGCAAATCTGGCTTTCCGCAAGGGACGCGCAGGCTTCTCGGACATAGCCCGCGTGGCACAACGCGTCATGGACGAGGCAGACTTCACGCCCTCTCCTACCCTCGATAACCTTTTCGCCACTGATGCGGAATGCCGCGTAAGGGCCGAACAGATTATTTCGGGAAAAGCCTAAACCACACCAGCGCGGACGGCACGCCGATCCCGTCCTCCCGAAACCTGCATCAAACGACAACAACCAACAGAAGAAGCCGGAAACCGGCACACTCAGACACACCGACTTAAATGGAAACATTCCTCATCCGGGCTTTGCAGCTCATACTCTGCTTCTCACTGCTCATCTTGCTGCACGAAGGCGGACATTTCTTCTTTGCAAAACTCTTCAAAGTGCGCGTGGAGAAATTTTGCCTCTTCTTCGACCCGTGGCTCACCTTGCTAAAATTCAAGCCGAAGCGCAGCGAAACCACGTACTGCCTTGGCTGGCTTCCGCTCGGGGGCTATGTCAAGATTGCGGGCATGGTGGACGAAAGCATGGACTTGAAGCAGCTGCAGGAGCCGGTAAAGCCATGGGAGTTCCGCGCCAAGCCGGCCTGGCAGAGACTGCTCATCATGGTGGGCGGCGTACTTGTGAATTTTGCCCTCGCTTTCCTCATCTACGCAATGGTGCTTTTTGTTTGGGGCGAGACGTATGTGCCTGTCCGCAACGTGACGCACGGCTTCAAGTTCAACACGGAGGCGCAGAGCTACGGCTTCCGCGACGGGGACATCTTGCTCGGTACGGACACGAAGACATTCCGCAAGTTTGACGGAAACGTATACCGCGACCTTAGCGAAGCGCGGCAGGCCACCGTCCTGCGCGACGGGAAGGAAGTGAAGATTGCACTGCCCGGCGACCTCAATATGCTTGAGATGATTAAGTCGCAGCCACGCTTCGTGGAGCTGCTGCTCCCCTCGGTCACCGACAGCGTACAGAAAGGCAGTCCCGCCGACAAAGCTGGTGTGCGTCCCGGCGACCAGCTTGTGGCATACAACGGCAAGGCACTCACCACATGGAACGAGTACACTGTGATGCGCGGCACAATGGAGGACGTGCTGGCTTCGGCTTCGCACGCAGACAGCGTGAGGCTGCGCCACGCCACAATAGCCGTACGCCGTGCCGCCACGGGGAAGGTGGACACGCTGCAGCTGCAGCTTGACGGCAAGTACATGATGGGCATGCAGTGGGCCAACCCGCTCGTATCGGAGTACAAGACGGAGACGCTGCACTACGGCTTCTTTGAAAGCATCCCCGCCGGACTGTCTCACGGGTGGGACGTGCTTTCGGGCTATGTGGACGACCTCAAATACCTCTTCACCGCAGACGGAGCGAAGAGCGTAGGCAGCTTCGGCGCGATAGGCAGTCTGTTTCCCACGACGTGGGACTGGTGCCGCTTCTGGGAACTGACGGCTTTCATCTCCCTGATGCTCGCCTTTATGAACATACTCCCCATCCCCGCACTTGACGGAGGCCACGTCTTCTTCCTGCTTATAGAAGTGATAACGGGACGGAAGCCGAGCGACAAGTTCATGGAACGGGCGCAGACAATAGGCATGGCGTTGCTGCTGCTGCTTATGGCTTTCGCCATCTTCAACGATTTCCGCAATTTCCTCTTCTAAACGGACACCCAAGCACGCCCTCCCCATACGGAGAAACGGCTTGGCGAAAAAGACTTGCGGGATGCCCCGCCGCACCGTATTATATAAGGAGCGGCGCGGCATCCCGCAGACGCTACAAAAGAGAACCCGAACAAGACCGACAATGGACACAATCTGTGCGATAGCCACCCCCTCCGGTGGAGCAATAGGAATAGTGCGGGTTTCCGGCCCCGCAGCGATAGCAGCCACCGCTGCAATTTTCCGACCTGCCGGCAAGGACCGCTTGCAAGAAAAGGCGGGAAGCACGCTGACATTCGGACGGACGTTTGACCCAGCGACAGACGAGACTATCGACGAAGTGCTTGTCAGCCTCTTCCGTGCCCCGCACTCGTACACGGGCGAAGACAGTTGCGAAATATCTTGTCACGGCTCGGAGTATATTCTCCGCCGGACAATGGAGCTGCTACTTGCCCAAGGATGCCGAATGGCTCGCCCCGGCGAATACACCGAACGCGCTTTCCTCAACGGGAAGATGGACCTTAGCCAAGCGGAGGCCGTGGCTGACCTCATAGCCTCTACCACAGCCTCGGCGCACCGCGTTGCCATCAGCCAGATGCGCGGCGGATTCAGCGCAGAGCTACGCTCCCTGCGCGACCGTCTTTTGCATATCACCTCACTTCTGGAGCTGGAGCTTGACTTTTCCGACCACGAAGATCTCGAATTTGCCTCACGCCCCGAACTCATCCGGCTCGCAGAAGAGATACACGCGCATATATCCAAGCTCTGCCGTTCATTCCGCCTGGGCAACGCCCTGCGGCGAGGTATACCCGTGGCCATAGCCGGCGAAACGAACGCCGGAAAATCCACAATTCTCAACGCGCTTGTAGGCGAACAGCGAGCCTTGGTAAGCGACGTACGCGGCACCACGCGCGACACGATAGAGGAGACCGTCACGCTCGGCGACACCCTCGTGCGCTTGACTGACACCGCCGGCCTGCGCGACACCAAGGACGAAGTGGAGCTTATGGGCATAGCACGCGCCGAAGAAAAGATAAAGGAAGCGGAAATGACTCTATGGGTGATAGACGCCACAGACGCAGCAAGCCAAATAGCCGCCCTCGCCCCCCGCTTGCTTCCCCTAACAAATACAAGCCGCCTCATCGTAGCCCTGAACAAGTGCGACATCGCCACCGAAGAGCAAATCGAAGAAGCCGAGCGCCTCGTCCGCGCCACGCTGCAAAAAGAAACGCAGGAAACTGAAGCACAGGAAACCAAAATACTTCAAACAAAAGCACAGGAAAGCGGAAAGCAGAAAACCACCAACCTTTCCCCCACTCTCCTGACTGACGTGGACATAATACGCCTCAGCGCACACAACGCGGACAACGTTTCCGCGCTCTCAAACTTGCTCACCCGCCAAGTGTGCGCCCTTAAAGTCGAAAACGGCATGACCGGCTCTGAAACCGTCGTAAGCAACCTTCGCCACTACGAGGCTCTCTCCTCTGCCCTCTCAGCCATAGACCGTGTCCGCTCCGGCTTTTCCGCCGCCCTGCCCGCCGACCTCATAAGCCAGGACCTCCGCGAATGCCTCCACCACCTCGGCACAATATCCGGCGAGGTCACGACCGAAGACGTCCTTTCTAATATCTTCAAGAAGTTCTGCGTGGGCAAATAAACATTCTGCCACGACATAGAAAGGCTCAAAAAGGCTCAGTAAGGCTTATAAATTCACTTCGCCTTATCCTCTGCCAATGGCTTAGTCCTCTCTGTAAGGCCCAATAAGGCTTATTCCCCTAAAAGAGTCCCTTTCAATGATGTCCCATTCTCGCCTGATGTCCCTCTCTCTTGCGTGACAACTCATTCCACAGTTCTTCCGTATAGTCGTCCTCGCTCACATAGTCCAAATTACCGTCATCGTCCATCACCCAACAGCCATAACATCCGAAGGTGTATTTGTCCCATTCTCTTTTGGTCTGCTCCTTCCACTTTTGGTCATCGCCTTGGCAAAGTCTGATGCCTGTACTGTCATTCAGGTCTATGCCCACAGTAATAGGTCCTTCTTCCATCACGAATGTCAATGGCTCGCCATTCTGTATTACTTTCACCTCTGCCGAGCTCAAATGCATTTCTCCTGCCAACACTTGCAGATTGCGTCCTATCACAGGTGTTGGTGCATAAATCACTTGGTTTGTCTCTGCGTCCAACTGAACAAACGCCTTGCTCTGTTTGCCGTCCATCATCATGTCGGCAAGTATGGCCTTTCCTGCCAACAGTTGTTTCTGCTGCTCTTGGTTATATTGTGCCAAAGGTGCTTGGCTCAACACTGGATAGAACATAACATCTACAGTTCCTTCTTCCATGCGCACAAAGGCGAAGCGTGTGCGGCTCTTGATGATGTTCTCATTCTCGTCTTCCACCTGTATGGGTAATACTGGCGAGCGTCGTCCTTGTCCGATGTTTTCCAATACGTGCATGGGCAGGTCTTCTATCATTTCTCGTGTCAGTCCATACTTGGCAAGTGTCTCATACGGCACTTCATGTTCTTCGATTCTCATTTTCATATTTGATGATATTTGTTTTTGTAATACAATGCGCTGACTTATGCGGTATCGTGGCATAAGGACAGCATAACACTCCTGCAAAATTATAGGAGAGCATGGCTATCAAAAGAAAGTGGCTTGTTCCTAAGCCTAAGATTTAGGCTAATTTAAAATTCAAGTATGATAATACGCAAATAATCATACTTGTTTCTTATTTGATGTTATAATTCAGTGCCAGATACCATCATTATTTTGTCCTTGTCTTTCCTCTCTGTACTTTTGCCGCCATGAAACAATTTTTATCTCTTATCATAGTCGTATGTTTTTCCATCACTACGGCACAGGCACAATTCTATACTGTCGGCAACAACAAACGCTGCTACAAGGTGAAAGTACAGACTCCACATACAGAAAAAGAGGCACCACAACTTCGTGATACCTCTTCAATCAATATGCTTACAAATTCTTCCACTGCACTGGCAAGCAAAACGTCAGAACAGCAAACAGCCTATAAATTCAGTTTATCCTCTCCACTCCAGAGCATCCACATAACTTCTCCCTTTGGCTATCGCAAAGATCCATTCACCTCCAAAAGTAAGTTTCACAATGGCATTGACCTTCGTGCCAACTACGAAGCCTGTTATGCCATGCTCGATGGCATTGTTGACCGCATTGGCTATGACAAGCGTTCTGGCAACTTCGTTACTATGCGTCATGTCAACTATACCGTCAGCTACTGCCACCTCTCCAAAATTCTTGTCTCCGATGCAACATTTGTAAAAGCAGGAACTCCCATTGCCATCACTGGCAACTCAGGTCGCTCCACGGCTCCGCATCTCCATTTGACTGTCAAATATAAGCGTAAATTTGTTAATGTCAGGTTGCTTTTGAACTATATTGTACAATCCCCATAACCTAAAGATTTTGGTGTTGGACCGTATTTTGACAAAATAAAATTTGGTGACAGGGTATAAATCAAGTAAAGAGATTTTAGTGTCAGACCTTATTTTGATATAATAAATTTTGGTGATAGGGATTTTATAAATAACCTTGCAATCAAAAAGGGAACTATGGCAGAAATAATATTCAAACGTAAGATTTATACGAAACTAAAAGAGTGGAAAGAAACCTCTAATGGCAAAACCGCCTTGCTCTTGGAGGGGGCAAGGCGTATAGGAAAGTCTACGATTGTAGAAGATTTCGGCCAAAGAGAATACCGTTCATACATTTTAATAGACTTCAATGAGGCCTCAAAAGAAATCAAAGGGTTATTTGATGATTTGATGGATATGAATTATATTTTTCTGTATCTACAGAATATTTATAAAACCACATTGTATGAAAGACAATCTGTGATTATTTTTGATGAAGTGCAGCAATGCCCCAAGGCTCGTCAAGCCATAAAATACTTGGTCAAAGATGGTCGGTATGATTATATTGAAATAGGTTCCCTTATCAGTATTCGAAAGAACACTAAGGATATTAGTATACCCAGTGAGGAATATCGTCTTGAAATGTTCCCGATGGACTATGAAGAATTCCGTTGGGCAATGGAAGATAATACGACAATGCCTCTGATGCAAAAATTCTTTGAAAAGAAAATGCCTTTGGGTGACGGCTTAAATCGTCAGAAAATGCGCGAACTGAGGTTGTATATGTTGGTCGGAGGAATGCCACAGGCTATCAATGCCTATTTGGATACAAACAATTTGCAGCAGGTTGATATGGTGAAACGACAGATTATACAACTTTATGCAGATGACTTTAGGAAAATAGACCCTACAGGAAAAATATCCAAGTTATTTATGGCTATACCTTCCCAATTAAGCCGCAACTTGATGCGTTACCAACCTACACCCGTAATAGGAAAAACAGGGGCGGACAAAATAGACGAAATGATTCTTTGTTTGGAAGACAGTAAGACTGTCAATGTGGCTTATCATGCAGATGATCCCAATGTAGGTATGTCGCTGACCGCTGATTATGGGAAATATAAATTATATGTTGGAGATACAGGGTTGTTTGTGACACTCGCATTTTGGGATAAGGATTTTACGGAGAATATCATATACCAAAAACTTCTCAATGATAAACTGGCTGCCAATCTGGGATATGTCTATGAAAATTTGATTGCACAGATGCTTCGGGCATCTGGCAACAAACTGTTTTACTATACCTTTCCCAAGGATGATGCACACTCTTATGAAGTGGATTTTCTCTTGTCAAGGGGGAACAAACTTTGTCCGATTGAAGTAAAATCATCGGGGTATAAGACCCTTGCTTCATTGGATGCTTTTTGTGCAAAATACTCTGACAGAATAAGCCAGTCATATTTGCTTTACACGAAAGACCTTCATAAAGATGGAAATGTACTGCTAATGCCCGTATATATGACTCCATTGCTATAAATGCTCAAAGGCGGATGCCCATGACTCTCAATCTTGCGCATCCGCCTTTGCCTTTCACAACACCTTTATCCTACAAAAATCTTCCCTCTCGTTTCTTTATTTTCGGTGGATTAACTCCGTCATAATACATATCATATTGGTGTTCATATTCGTTTGGCTCGTTACAGTCACTCAGAATAAACCGCTTACCGTCAGCGTAACGTTTATAAATATAATATTCTGACCAATATTTTGACCCTACCAGTACTTTCTTGTTTCCCAAGAAGCAAATACCGTTTCTCATTCTTATCTCATCCCTTCGGTATTTTCTTCTGGAGTAAGGATTCATCTCCACATATATATCTTCCACTTTGAGGAATTTCATAGCACCTATGCGTACTATTTCCGGTTTCTTCGAGAAGCACATGTTTTTCTCCAGATACACCCAGTAGTCCTTGCCTTTCTCGACGAAGTGCAACATGACATTATCCTGTAGCTCGGCAAAATCGTATTCGTACTCAGGTGTTTCAATTGGCTCAAACATTCTTGTGCGTACCACATATTTTCCATTCAGTTTCTGTACCACACGTATTCTGTATGCCTGTGGAAATACCTTTGAATATACTCCTGCGGATTTCCATCTGTCGCAGGACAATTCGCGACAATATACCATGCTGGTACCATCGGCTTTCCGTTCTATTCTAAGGTATATTTCCTCATGGTCTTTCAATAGTCTACCACCGAACAGACTACCTATTTGAATTTTGGACTTGAAATGCCATATATATTGATTTACTTCCTTTGTGAATTTCTTTATTTCCTCAGAGAGTTCTTTCTTTCGTGCTTCCCATTCTTCTTGGTTTGTCGGATGTAATGATGTTTCAAATTCTTCTTTCCATGCGAGATTACCTTCTTCATCTTCCCAAAGCAGTATGTTTTCTAACTTTTCTTTGAACGAATATAGTTTATCTGGTTCTGAGGGTTGTATATAGAAAGTCTTGAAACGCAGACCGTAGTCAGTTCCATACTCCAATGTTTCCGCCAACACAAAACAACTTTCATCCATCTGCCGTGTCCGTACTCTTGGATAGAAACGCAGACTGTCTGTTGTGGAAAAATCAAGAAAACCATATTTTTCAATCTTAGGTTGCTTCACAAATCTCACGCCATTCCGCAAGTCTATCCACGGTTTTTCTCTGTCTATTTTCTTTCTGGAATATAGCTTGGCAAAACCGTAGGTTTTCAGTTCGACCTTGTTGTATATACAAGGCAGAACCTCGTTGCCATCCTTATCCACCACACCTGACAGACCATCTTCATTCACTACAATTTCATATCCGTATGCCGCATCCAAGTCCATACGCTGACCTTCATGCGTCATCACGGTTATCAGTTCCGTCTGTTCATCAGTGGAAACAATAGCCTGTGCATTATCCCGAATGGAGTAGGCTACATTATATTGTTCTTCTGCCTGTGCGATATTTCCTTTTCCTGCAATCTTTCCTCCAAACATCGCTTGCCAGTCTCTGTCATCAGATGGCAGTCCAAATAAGCGGTATAGTCCTACATTATCCAATATCAAGCAATACTTCTTGCCCTCAAACACACGCATTCCGCGTCCCACTTGTTGCAAGTACTTTGCTAACGACAATGTAGGTCGCGCCAACTGGATAAACTCCACATCGGGGCAGTCAAACCCCTCGCCGAACAAATCCACATTCACCAATACTTGAATGCCATCAGTCTTTTCTTCACCCAATTTCTCTGTCAACGGCTCAGAAAGGCTCAAAGAGGTACAGCAAGGCTTATCATCATTCCCCATGCTTGTTCCCTTAAACCGCTCTATAATCCTATGCCTTTCTTCTTTCGGTGTCTTACTACTTATCGCAACCGCTCTTATCCCATGCCGCCTATATTCCTCCGCTATATGTTCCGCATGGGCAATATCAATGGCGTAGGTAATGCCTTTCTTGTCTGCTGTATACCGCAACACTGTATCGCACAGCCGTTCTATACTCGGCCTTACATCCAACTTCTCGCTCATTTCTTTTAGTGAGAAATCTCCATCAGCCCCTCGTTGTGTCAGTCCGAATATTCTACGTTGGTCTTCACTGTCCGCCTTGATACTCATATAGTCGTATAACGACAATCTCCCTGTCGCTATAAAACGCTTGGTCGTCCACGACATTAGCAGCGTATCAAACAAATCCGTAAAGCCTCGCTTTCTCAGTCGACATGGTGTTGCCGTCACTCCGAGTTTTTTGGCTTCGGGATAGGCGTTCATCACCTCTGCGTAGGTCTTGGCTACGGCATGGTGCGCCTCGTCTATCACGATTAGGCTTGGCCGTTCTTCCAACTCCTTGTAATGTCGTGACAACCATTGTATCGACATCACTTTTATTCGATTGGTTTCCAATAAGAGGGAAGAAGCAGAGTCAGAATTTCCATTCATCATTTCACCGAACTTCCCAAGTGTTTCCTCTATCTGTTCCACCAACTCCCTGCGGTGTACCACTATCCACACGCTTGTATCACTCGACCGCTTTATCTCCCCATATACAACGGAAGCCAACAGGTACGTTTTTCCCGTACCTGTCGGCATCT
>CAVJPT010000017.1:0-47329 GCA_963651485.1 Alloprevotella sp.
TTGAGGGGGTAGTGACAATTGTGTCGTGGGAGTTCGAGTCTCCTCCTCTTCACTTTTTTGCGGAAATAGCTCAGTTGGTAGAGCACAACCTTGCCAAGGTTGGGGTCGCGAGTTCGAGTCTCGTTTTCCGCTCACATTCTATTACAGTAAAGGCGGCAGCGCTTAGGGCGTCTTTGCCGCTTTTTCTATTTTGGGGCAATCTTTTTTGTATGAACATTTACGCAAGATACTTTGACAAGGACGCACTCGTGGGCGGCTATGACGAGCTGATGGATTTCCTTTCTTCCATAAAGGAGATACCCGTCACGGAAAGGCTTGCCGAAGACGTGCGCGCCTATGTGGAGAGCGACATGCCATACCCGAAGCGTTACAAAATACGCCCCCGTGTCTATTTTATCCTTATAAAGACCTCCGCCCGCACGATGGAGGAGTTCAAGGCGCACCGCCGCAGCCAGACTGAAAGCGGGGCGGAGGAGATGCACCGCAGCACGCCGGTGTCTGCCGCTCCGAAGGTGAGCATGAGAGACCTCAAGGTTGCGCGGCTTGCCGAGCAGCGCCAAGGCTGGTATCTTTGCAGCATCACTTTCAAACGCGTCATACAGATTGCCGGCACTACGAAGTTCCGCTACCAGGACACCGACTTTACGGCGTATGTCAAAGCGTCCTCCGGTCAGGAGTGCTACGCGCGAATAGTGGAGCATATAAAGGCGCGCCCCGAGGTCGACCTCCGCAGCCAGCTTCCTTCCGCAAAGGGGGAAAACTTCTCTTTTGAGTTCGTCGGCAACGAATTGCCCACAGCATAAGCCTGCGCAGTAGGGCGCTTTTTGTTGCTCTCCCTTCTTTGCAGCCCTTCCCGGTATGCCCTTTTTGTTAGTCATACTCGCTGCGCTTGCCGTCATCCTTTTGGGGATGCACCGCGTACGGGCAAAGTATGTCGCGTGGAAATCCGGGAAACGGCGTGCGGAGATAGTGCGCCTTAGGGCGGACGTCGAGGCGGCTTTTGCAGAAATATCCTCTTATTACAGTTTCAGCCACTACATTACGGAGTCCGAGCGTCTGCACTTGGCGGAGAAATACGATGCCTTGAAGAGTGGGGTAGAACCGCTCCTTGGCAGCCGGGAGCTGGACGAATCTCCCGACGGGGACGTCTTTCTGCGTTTTTATGCCGCGATGAACGGCACGCCGGCGCACAAGAAGGCCAACAACGAGCGTTTCGTAAAAAACCAGCTTTCCGCTTGCGCCGCTTACTTCGATACCGTTTTGCCCTATCCTTTGGACGCGCAGCAGCGGGAGGCTGTCGTGTCGCTGGAGGACAACGTATTGGTCATAAGCAGTGCTGGCAGCGGAAAGACGCTGACCATGGTTGGCAAGGTGCGCTACCTGATGGACGTGCAGCATGTGCCGGCTGAGAAAATTCTTCTCGTCACTTTCACGCGCAAGGCTGCCAAGTCGCTCTCGGAGCGGCTTGGAGAGGAAAAAGTGAAATGCCTCACTTTCCATAGCCTCGCACTGGAAATAATCGGCAATGCCACCGGCAAAAAGCCCAGTTTCACGCAGCCGGACTTTCCCGTGCAGGTCTATCACAGGCTGATGGCTGAAAGCCCTGCGTTCAAAGCCGCAGTGGCGGACTATATCCTCCGCGCCCGCTACGCGATGAGGGACGCTTTCGAATATTCTTCCCGGAGCGACTATATGGCAGACCGCCGGAAATACGGCGTGCAGGCTTTCTTCAAGGACATGGACGGGCAGCCGGTTTTCTGCAAATCGGACGAGGAAAGCCAGATATGCGACTTCCTCGGTGCGAGGGGCATTAAGTTCCGCTACGAGGCGAAATACGAGGTTGACACCGCCGATGCAAGCCACCGGCAGTACTGCCCGGATTTCTCCATATATATTGAGGGTGGTAATGGGCGTACAAAGCGCGTCTATCTGGAGCATTTTGCGGTAAACGAGGCTGGACACTGCCCTCCTTTCTTCTCCGGGCAGGAAGAGGCGGAGTATTTGCAGGGCATTTCCTGGAAACGCGGGCTTCACCGGCAGCACGGGACGGTGCTTCTTCAAACCTCCAGTGCCGGCTTCCACCGCGGCGACGTTTTCCAGGTTCTCGCCAGAGAGCTGCAGGAGCAGGGGGCTGTCTTCGGCAGTGCCGTGCAGGAAAGCCTTTCCCGCGAATTGGGGCGGCAGGAAAACAGCATGTTGTCTATGCTCACGGCTTTCGTCTTTCTGCTCAAGTCACGCGGCGGGACTGTGGACGGTATACGCAAGCACGTGCGCAGGGGACGGGATGCCACGACTTTCAAAGACATTGTGACTCCGTTTGCGGATGCCTACACCAGGATGATGGAAGACAACGGGGAAATAGATTTCACCGATGCCATCCTTATGGCGACGTCTCTCTGCGACGGCGGCCACCGCCCGGACTTCGGCTATATACTGGTAGACGAGTTTCAGGACATCTCGCAGGACCGTTACCGCTTCCTTCAGTCCTTGCGGCGGGAATGCCCGCAGACCAAACTGTTTTGCGTGGGAGACGACTGGCAGTCCATCTACCGCTTTGCCGGAAGTGACATAGCTCTCTTCAAGCATTTCGAGAAGTTCTTCGGCTACACCAGGAAGTGCCTTATGGAGACCACCTACCGCTTTGGCGAGCCGGCCATTGCGCTTTCCTCCAAATTTGTTTTGGCCAACCCCGCCCAGTCTGCCAAGCGTGTCCGCCCGTTCGGTGCCGATGCGGTGACCGGCCTCGACTTTCTCGCGACAAACGGCAAGAGGGGCGTCGTGGAGGCTGTCAAACATCTCTCCGCCCAGATTCCTGAGGGCAAGAAAGTGCTTTTGCTGGGGCGGTACGGATTTGACATCGATGTTTTCAATAATACGGAAATCTCTGTCTGCAAAGGCCTCGGCGGAGCATACGTGCTTTGCGGCGGGCGCAAAATGGACTTTATGACGGTACACCAGTCAAAAGGGCTGGAAAGTGACTATGTCATCCTGCTTGGCTGCAACGGCGGCACTCTTGGCTTTCCGTCCCAAATCTGTGAAAGCCCTGTCTTGAAGTACGTCCTCAGCGAGCCGGACGAGTATGCCTTCAGCGAGGAAAGGCGTGTCTTCTATGTGGCCATAACGAGAGCCAAGAAGCATACCTGGGTGCTCTATGACGCCAAAAATCCCTCGCCGTTTGTCAAGGAGTATGCAAAGACTCCGGAGCAGGAACCCCGTCCCGGCAGCGAAATACCCGAGGCGGAGCTTTGCCCTAAGTGCCGCTGCGGACGCATCCGTCCCGTCAAGAATGGCGTTGCCGTCAACGGAAACCCTTACACGGTCTATGTGTGCTCCAACGAAAAATACGGCTGCGACTATCTGGAAACAAAGTTCGTGAACCTCAACGCGCCACGCCGGAAACGGAAGTGACCGCCCCGCAGACGGCGCCAATGCTGCGGGGAAAAGCCGGGTGCTTACAACGCTGCCTCTATGCGGTCGAGCTGGGCAAAGAGTTCCTCTATCTTTGACACTATGCGGCGCTGCTCGGCGAGAGGGGGGAGGGGGACGAGTCCTTTACAAGCATCCGTTGTGCTTAGTCGCGGCATTTTTACGCCATATCCGCATTGCAAGGTATAATCAAGAAAATATTGTGAGCGCAAGACATGGCATATATAATCATTCGACAGACCGCCATAAGTACTGAATGCCATTATCTCGGTTGTGCAATATCCTTCGTCCGAAGCTACCAATGCCTTGTTGAGATACGTACGTAGCTTAGAATATAACACGTCACCCTTTCTGAATTTATGACGAACTCCATTTATTGGCCTTTCGCTTTTGTAGAAACGCTGGATAATATTAGCGGTGTCTTTTTCTATATCTTCCAGTTCTAAGACCCATTCTTTGTCACCTATGTCATTTACTGCAACATTTACACTCTTTCCATAATCACTAATTTCCCCCAACGTCGTCCATACCCACGACCCCGGCACTTCAAACGGCATCTTCCCACACCGTGCGTTGTCGGAAGCGATTTCTGCCTTCGGATTGATGCGGCGGAGCAGTTCGCTGGCTGGCTCGTCGGCCGGGTCTTGCGGTACGAGCTTGCCGTGAATGGCGAGGTCGAGTATCTTGCTCTTGGCTTGCTTTACGGCAGTCTGCAGACTTGCCTTTCCGCTCTCGATGATGTCTATCAGCGAGAACAAACGCTCGATTTCTGCAACTATGCGGTGCTGCTCGGCGAGAGGGGGGAGAGGGATGCGCATCCTTTGAGATTGTGATAAGCTTATATTTACTTGTCCCGCGCACCCTCTCGTTGTAATGGAGTTAATTTCCGTCATCTCCTCCAAGTAGTACTTTAGATAGAGATTAAGAATATCTTTGTATAGATATGGACGTATTAGTACTGCAGCTTGATTAAAATTTGCTTGTGGCAGAGAAGGTGGTATCAAAGCAAGTTTTCCCAAGGGCGGTCCAACGATATTCATTATCAAATCTCCAACTTCGGTTCTTGAACGCTGGAGTTTTCCGTTATGAACTTCTTCCGTAATATATTGGGGCTTGAAGTCAAAGTCAATCTGTTGATTTCTCAGGTTATACATTTTTATGTAGGGTATTCCTGTTGGAACAAAATGCTCTTTTGATGGAGTACTCCCAGATGCGACATAGGCTATCTCTCCCAACGTCGTCCACTCCCACGCCCCCGGCACTTCAAACGGCACGTTCACATAATGGCCCGTGTCGGAAGTCTTGGCGGACTTCTTTCCCTTCTTTATTTTCCCCTCTTTGATGAGTCTTTCTTTCTCCTCGCGGATGCGCTGAAGCAGCACCGATGCTGGCTCATCGTTGGGGTCTTGTGGCACGAGGCGGCCGCGGATGGCGAGGTCGAGTATCTTTTGCCTTAATGCTTTTGTGTCCATAACTTTCTGTTTTACTTGCCGTGATTTGTGCAGTTGTCGTCTGGACAAATTGTGCAGACGGCATCTGCACAATTACACATAGCGTTTTCTTGTCTCCTCGTTTTCCTCAAACTCCTCAATCCATTCCTTTACCTTGGCTTGCAGCAATGCCTTGTCGGGCAGATAGAGCTGGTAGGCGGAGGCATAGATGTTGGCATCTTTGGGCAGAGTGAGTTCCACAAGGGCATCGTTCTTCTCTTTGCATAGCAGTATACCGACGGT
Source organism: Alloprevotella sp. (assembly GCA_963651485.1). Taxonomy (GTDB): domain Bacteria; phylum Bacteroidota; class Bacteroidia; order Bacteroidales; family Bacteroidaceae; genus Alloprevotella. The sequence continues at coordinate 5,160 of CAVJPT010000017.1, forward strand.
GGGCTTCTCAAAATCCTGCTTCACGAAACGATCGAAGTAGTTGACATACATTTGCATCTGACCGAGGTCTTGATGCGAGAGTTTGTCTATTTTGAGGTCAACGAGTACATAGCACTGAAGGAGACGGTTGTACAACACCAAGTCGACATAATAGTTGTCCTCGTTGAAAGTGAAACGCTTCTGGCGTGACTCAAAGAGAAAACCTTTACCCATCTCAAGTAGGAAAGTCTGTATCTTACTGATAATGGCGTTCTCTAAATTGCTTTCACTATAGCTGCTATCAGGCTTCAGCCCGAGGAATTCCAGAGTGAGAGGACTCTTGATGATGTCGGTGGGCTTCTCTATGGTTTGCCCTTCTACAGCAAGCCGCATTACCTCGTCTTTGTTACGGCTAAGAGCCAGACGTTCATAGAGGCTAGAATTATATTGTCGCTGGAGTTGGCGGACACTCCAGTTCTGATTGCGGCACTCAATCTCATAGAAACTGCGCTCTTCGGGATTCTCGATGCGCATCAACACGAGATAATGAGACCAAGAAAGTGTGAACACCGTTGCCCCAATTTGACAAACACCGTCTGTCAAATTGCAGTAAGCCAAATAGAATTGCCTTATCTGGCGAAGATTGGAATACGACCACCCTTCACCAAATCTTTCAGTCAATCTTGCAGACAGTTTCTTCAGAACCGTTTTCCCGTATCCTGCACGGTCATGCCCCTGCTGTTCGTCCTCCACGATGTATCTGCCCACGACGTAATAGGTATAGACCATGGCCGTATTGACGGTAGTTTTTACTTGTTTTCTTGCCTCTTCAATGAGTCTTGAGACATGCTCAAAGAGAGCGTTCTCTCGCTTTACTATTTCCTCCATAATTTCTTACTCTTCTTTTATCCCGTCCAACAGCTTTTCCAGTTCGCTCACCGCCCGGCTTATGCTTTGGCTCTGCTCACGGATATTCTGCATGAGCTGGCTGAGGGGCAAGTTTTCGGTGTCGTCTCCTTGCTTTATCCATGTGATGTCGAGCGAGGTCTTGTCGCGCGCCGTGATTTCGTCTATGCCGTACTTGCGCCAGCGGCCGGAGGGGTTTTTCTCTGGGTCGTAGGTCTCCTTGCGTCCGGCGATGTCCCCGGCACGGTAGCAGCTGACGAAGTCGTCGAGATGGCGGCGCTGCAGCTTGTTGGTGGCAAGGGTGTGCTTCACGCCTGTGCGGTAGTCGTAAAACCATACGGTGCGGGTGGGCTCCCCTTTGGTGAAGAACAGCACGTTGGCCTTTACGCCCTGGGCATAGAAGATGCCGGTGGGCAGACGGAGGACGGTATGGAGGTTGAAGTCCGTCAGGAGGCGCTTGCGGATGGTCTCTCCGGCGTTCCCCTCGAAGAGCACGTTGTCGGGCAGCACTACTGCCGCGCGTCCGCCGGTCTTTAGCGTCAGCATCATGTGCTGGAGGAAGTTGAGCTGGTTGTTCTTGGTCTCCACGTAGAAGTCGGGGCGGCTGATGTCCACCGAGCCAGCGGGGCGGGTGCCGAAGGGCGGGTTGGCGAGTATGACGTCCACCAGCGTGGCGGGCTCTTTCTCCAGAGAGTCTTCGCAGACGATGGGGCTGTGGTCGGTGCCGATGCCGTGGAGGTAGAGGTTCATTGCAGCGAGGGTCACGACGAGCGGCGTGATGTCGTTGCCGTGCAGCGCCTTGTTGTTGAGGAAATCGAGCTTGTCGCGGTTTTGGCTTTGCGCCTTCATGTAGTCGTAGGCGGCGAGCAGGAAGCCGCCTGTGCCGCAGGCAGGGTCGCACACGGTCTCGCCAATCTGCGGCTGTATGCAGTCCACCATGGCCTGTATCAGCGGACGGGGCGTGAAATACTGCCCCGCGCCGCTCTTCTTGTCCTGCCCGTTCTTCTCCAGGATGCTTTCGTAGATAGCGCCCTTCACGTCACCGTCCAGGTAGAGCCATTGCTCCTCGTCTATCATGGTGACTACCTTTCTGAGATACACCGGCTTGTCTATCTTGTTTTGCGCCTTGGTGTAGATGGTGCCGATGAGGTTGTCCTGTGCGCTGAGCTGCTTGAGCGTGTCCTCGTACTGCTTCACGAGGTCGAAGCCGTCCAGAGCCGTCAGTTCTTTCCACCGGTAGCCGGCGGGGATGGCGGAGTCTTCGCCGAAGGTCTCCACATTTTCGTCGTCCATCTTCAGGAAGAGGAGGTAGGTGAGCTGGGTGATGTAGTCGGTAAAGCCGACGCCTTGCCCTGCCAGCGTGGTGGCAAGGTTCCATACTTTCTTTGTGAGCGTCTGCTCCGTCGGTATATTGTTGGCCATGTCTGTTTGCTATGCAGTCTTTCTCAGTACGATAAAGTTATACACAGAGACCAGAGCCTCGTCAGCCTGCTGCATGCCTCCGAATGCAGCTATCAGGCGGGCCGCGTACTCAGGGGTTTGCGTTTTCTTCAGCTCGCGCACGTTGCAAGCGCCGTTAATGGCAATGTATTCCACTATCTGGCTTATAAGGTCTCGCTGCTGGGGCGTTATGTCCATCTGCCTGCGTCCGTGCCAAAGGTTGAACATGCTTCGGGCCGTGGGACAGGCACTCTCCAGCCGCTCGGTCTGCCGGTAGGCAAAGCGCACGAGCTGTATGATGTTGGTCAGTGCCTCGGCTTCGTCCTTCCTTGTGGTGCGGCACACCTTGTCGTCGCCGTAGAGAGTGGCATACGAGTTCCATAGCACCCTTGGGGCGAAACGGCTGTTTGCCATCGTCAGCTTAAGCTCCAAATCTTTCAGCATAGGGTAGGAGATGGGCGTGCCCTCGTTGTTGTAGAGTATGCGCAGGGCCTCGATGTCGTCGCTGTGGTCGCGGCAGTACTGCTCGAAGGCCTCGGTCGCGTTTTGCGCCTCTTCCACCGAGAAGCCTTTGGAGATGAGCGTGTCTTCGCCCGGCATCAGGGTATTGACGAAGCCGGCGGCGAGAATGAGGAGGTACTTGCGTGCATCGGCATGGTTGGCTATCGGCGAAACGAGTGCCTTGCGCTCGTTGTTGGGCGCGTCGATGTCGGTGAAAGGAGGCAGCTGGGGCGCTTGCTCCGGGGCGAGGGCATTGTATATGCGCTGCGCAATCTCCTGCATGCCGTCGTGCGCACGGCGGGCAAACTCCTCGCGCTGCGTGCGGTCGGCCTTGCTGTGAAGCCGCGAGAGCGTGGCGGCAAGGCGGCGGAGGTAGTTGTCGGGCAAATTGCCGTGGGCGATGCGCTCCAGCAGTTCTTTCAGCGGGATGGGTTTCGTCTCCGGACCTTCATGTTGTCCGGGGATGACGTGGTCGTGCTCGGTCACTCCCACGGCGTCTACCAGGAAGAAGCAGTCTTTGCTGAGCGCGTTGGGCGTGACATTGCGGAGCTGCTCGTCGCCTATGGTGCGCACGCCGCGGCCTTTCATCTGCGTGTAGAGTGGGGCGGAGGCCACGTCGCGCATGAACATCACCACCTCCAGCGGCTTCACGTCCGTGCCGGTCGCCACAAGCGTGCAGGTCACGGCGATGCGGAAGTCCTTGTCGTTGCGAAACTGCCGTATCAGCTCGTTGGTGTCGCCCGCCGAGTAGGTTATCTTCTGCACGTAACGCTCCATATCGGCATAGGGGCAAACCTCGCCGAACACCTCGCGGGCAATGTGGGCGATGTTGGTGGCGTGGTTTTCGTTGAGGGCGAAGATGAGCGTCTTGGGCAGAGAGCCGAAGTCTGGCTCGCGCTGCGGGTCGCAGAACATCTCCGTGTATACGGCATCCCGGTAAGTAGTGAGGATGAGCTTGATTTGCGCCGGATTGACGATGCTGCGGTTAAGCTCCTCCTTTGTATACTGTTTTGTCTCTTTCGTGCTGACGGTCTTTACCTCTCCCGTGTATCTGGCCTGTACCCGCGTGCGCTGGCCCTGCATGATGGCTCCGCCTTCTTCCGTCACGCGGGTCTTGATGCGGTAGACGCGGCAGTCCACGTTCACGCCGTCGGTGATGGACTGCTCGAGCGTGTAGTTGGCTACCCGGTTGTTGTTGAAAAAAGCCATCGTGTCGGGGATGGGCGTAGCGGTGAGGCCGATGAAGCGCGCCTTGTCGAAGTATTCGAGCACCTTGCGCCAGTTGCCGTAGATGCTGCGGTGGCACTCGTCTATGATGACAAGGTCGAAGAAGTCGCGGGGCAAGCTGGGATTGTCCGGCAGCTGCACCTCGCCGTCGGCGGTGTCTTCGTCGTCTTCGTCCGTGTCGGTGATTTCCTCTCCCCTCAAGAGCGCAAAGAGCCGCTGTATGGTGCTGATGACCACATTGCTGTCTGACGGGACTTCGGCCGATTTCAGCCGGTTGACGGCATAGACGGCGTTGAAGGCATCGCCCGTCTCAGTGAGGCGGAAAGTGCCGAACGCAGTTTCGGCCTGCCGTCCGAGGTTGTTGCGGTCGACAAGAAAAAGCACGCGGCGCATCGGCGTGTAGCTTAGCATGCGGTAGGCCGCAAGGCAAGCCGTATAGGTCTTTCCCGCTCCCGTTGCCAATACCGTCAAGGCGCGGTTTTGCCCCGTACGAAAACTTTTCTCAAGCTCCGCAATCGCCTCATACTGACACTGCCGGAGTCCTTTTCTCTCCAGCGCGGGAAGTCCGGCAAAGGGGTCGTCTATGCCAAGCATTTTCACTATTTCTCGGGGCGTATGGATGCGGCTGACGGTTTGCCATGCGGCGGTTTCCCGCTGGCGATAGTCGAGAAACTCAATTTCCCTGCCGTTGGATTTGTAGAGAAAGGGCAGCGGCCTCTGCCACGCCTGGTAGCAGCCGGGTACGCTCTTGGCGTAGGTGACGGCTTGCTCGCTGACCTTACTGGAAGAAATGTCGGCCTCCTCGCGCTTGGCTTCGAGCACGCCGACGGCTTTCCCGTTGACAAACAGGAAATAGTCCGCCTCAAGATTGCCTTTGAGCAATCCCTCGCGAATGGCTACCGCAGTGGCGGCTGGCTCGTACTCGTCGCGGTTGACGACTTTCCATCCGGCTTCGCCCAACCATTGGTCTATCTTTACCCTCGCTTTTTCTTCAGGTGTCATACGCGCATCCTTTCCGTGCTTGCTTTCCTGATGCTGGTTTTGTTTCCATACACAAAAATAGCGATATCGTCGCATAAAACCGCTTGCCGACAGGCACTATTTGCCCATTGCCGCCCGTTTGCAAAGATGCCGCGCAGACGATGCCCAAGTTGCAGGGGAAAATCGGAATTTGCGTTTAAGGTGTGATAGGAATAATTAAGAATAATTATGACTACGGCCGCGCCGGAAAGCGGCTCCGGAGGCACAGAAACGGGGTTTGCGGAACCTAAGACCGGCTTAGAATTGACGGGGATAGGGGCAGTAGCGGCGGGATGTACATCCCGCCGCTCTTAGATGTACACTTTTCGGGTCTGTAAGTGGTTGATAATCAATAATACGACAAAGAGAGGAAACACAGGCGCGTTTCCTCCCTTTTCGCTACACAAAGATAATACATTTTCCGCCGGTTTCCAAATCGGCATTTACAATTTTTAAGCCGGCGGAAATGGGCTTCCAAACGCTTGACGATAGCAGATTTCGTCCGTTTTTCGCTGAAAATTGCCGCGGGAAGTGTCTGTGGACTTTGATCCCTCGGCTGTTCCGGCGGTTCGTTGCAGGGCTTGCTTGAAGCACGCGTTTCGCGAAAATGCCGCGTAGCTGGTCACAGGCGGTTTCATTGCGATGCTTGCTAAGAAAACGCGTTTCCGTAAAGCTGCATGGTAAGCCTCGGGCGATTTCGTTGCAGAGATTCCGTGTAGAATGCGTTTAGTGAATGCCGCATGGCTAATCCCTGGCAATTTCGTTGCAGAGATTCCCTTGGGAACGCGTTTCCGTAAAGCAGAATGGTAAGCCTCGGGCAATTTCGTTTGCGGTCTTGCTTGGAGAACGCGTCTCTTGCACGCTGCGGAAAACTCTTCGGATGTGCAGCGGTCAATTCGCAAGACACCTTTAAGCAAAGCATGGCTAAGGGATTTACGGCGGGCCGCGCAAATATCCTTGTCTCTCAGCACGCCAATGCTTTTTCTGGAATATGTGTTATGTTTAATTCAGTGCAGACGCATAGTGTACGCATTGGCGTGCGCTGCGCCAGGCATTCGTCCCTATCGTTCTCCTCGCCAAATCCGTTGTCCCCTTAGCCAAAACTGTTGTTGCCCGGCCTAACACAGACGCAATCAAAACGCAAGCGCACGGGGATGGATTCTGCAAACCCGTTCCCCGTGCGCTTGTTTTTAGTTTATAAGTGTCACAGCCTGTCTTGCGGCACAGGCTGCGGCTTGCGGCGCGGCTTAGACAATGCCCTGCGCCATCATCGCCCGTGCCACCTTCATGAAGCCCGCCACGTTGGCGCCGCGCACAAAGTTGACGTACCCGTCCGGCTCGCGCCCGTAGCGCAGGCACTGCGCGTGCACGGCTGACATGATATGGTGGAGTCGCTCGTCCACCTCTTCGGCTGTCCAGGAAAGGTGCATGGCGTTTTGGGTCATCTCAAGGCCGGAGGTGGCTACGCCGCCGGAGTTGACGGCCTTGCCCGGGGCGAAGACAATGCGGTTTTCAAGGAAATAGTCCACCGCCTCTGCGGTGCAGCCCATGTTGCTCACCTCGGCCACAAGCCCTACCCCGTTGGCGTGCAGGGTCTTTGCGTCCTCGAGGGTAAGCTCGTTTTGGGTGGCGCAGGGCAAGGCGATGTCCACGGAGCGTTCCCACGGCTTCTTTCCGGCGAAGAACGTGGCCTCGGGGTATCGCTCGGCGTACGGGGCAACGATGTCCTGGCCCGAGTAGCGCAGCTCGAGCATGTAGTCTATCTTTTCGCCGCTCACGCCCTCGGGGTCGTACACGTAGCCGTCCGGACCGCTCAGCGTCACCACTTTCGCGCCCAGCTCGACGGCTTTCTTCACCGCGCCCCAAGCCACGTTGCCGAAGCCGGAGACGGCTATCGTTTTGCCTTCAATCTTCTCTCCCCGGTCGGAAAGCATCTGGCTGACGAAATAGAGCGCGCCGTAGCCCGTAGCCTCGGGGCGCAGGATGGAGCCGCCGAAGTCGAGTCCCTTTCCCGTAAGCGTGCCCGTACACTGGCGCGTGAGCTTCTTGTACATGCCGTACATGTAGCCCACTTCGCGCCCGCCCACGCCGATGTCGCCGGCCGGCACGTCCTGGTCGGGCCCGAGGTTGCGCCAGAGTTCCAGCATGAAAGCCTGGCAGAAGCGCATTATCTCCGCGTCGCTCTTGCCGCGCGGGGCAAAGTCCGACCCGCCTTTCGCGCCGCCCATAGGGAGCGTGGTGAGCGCGTTTTTGAATGTCTGCTCAAAGCCCAGAAACTTGAGTATGCTGAGATTGACGGACGGGTGGAAACGTATGCCGCCCTTGTACGGGCCTATGGCGTTGTTGAACTGTACGCGGTATCCGAGGTTTACCTGCACCTCTCCGTTGTCGTCCGTCCAAGGCACGCGGAAGGTGACTATGCGGTCCGGCTCGACAAGCCGCTCGATGATTTTCGCCCGCTCAAACTCCGGGTGCGCGTTGTACACGTCCTCGATGGAGGAAAGCACCTCCCGCACCGCTTGCAAGTACTCTTTCTCTCCCGGATGCTTCTCCTCCAAAGAGCGGAGTATTTCGTCTGTCTTCATGGTAAAGGTAGTATGTATGGTTAGTGCCGGGGCTTCTCTCCCCGGTGGGTGCAATGTTACGAAGAAAGCGCGGAAAAGCGTCCGCCCTCCGCCGCTAAAAGATTGTAAAAGTTTTCTGGCCGAAACGCACTGTGTCTTTGCGCCGGACAGGCTGCGGCTCGGCACCGCATTCCGCAAAAGCGCGGCCTTTCCGGATTGCGTTGCGCTCGCCTTGCACTATCTTTGTATAAGACAGGCTGCGGCTCGGCAGCGCATTCCGCAAAAGCGCGGCTTTTGCAAATGCGTTGCGCTCGCCTTGCACTATCTTTGCACCCGACAAGGACGTAACGGCAATGATTTTTCCATAAAGACAACTTTTTCGGGATGCATCTGTCAGACTTACACACAGGAGAGACGGGAGTCATAGTAAAGGTATCGGGGCACGGCGGCTTCCGCAAGCGCATCGTGGAGATGGGCTTCGTGAAGGGCAAGGCCGTGCGCGTCATACTCAATGCGCCGCTGCGCGACCCCATCGAGTACGAGATAATGGGCTACAAGGTTTCGCTGCGCCGCGAAGAGGCACGCCTCGTCGAGGTGGTCAGCGAGAGCGAGGCCGAGGCCGACGAGCGGCTGCACGCCTCCTGCCCGCTCCGCTCGCTCAGGCCGGGGGCGGACGAGGCGGAAGAGCAGCGGCTGAGGCTGGAAAGGCACATGGAGCGAATGGCGAGCGACAAACGGCGCACCATCACCGTTGCTCTCGTGGGCAACCCCAACTGCGGCAAGACGTCCTTGTTTAATATGGCATCGGGCGGGCACGAGCACGTCGGCAACTACAGCGGCGTGACGGTGGACGCCAAGGAGGGCACGTTCACGTTCAGGACACGCGCCACGGAAGACGCGCACACGGCGGACGGCGGCAAGGACGGCAAACCCTGTTCCGGCTCGTGCGGCGGAGCCTGCGAGGGCTGCGCCATCGGGGCGGGCAAAGAGTACAAAATACGCCTCGTAGACCTGCCCGGCACCTATTCGCTCTCGTCCTATTCGCCCGAGGAGCTGTACGTGCGGCGCAACCTCATCGACGACACGCCCGACGTGGTGGTGAACGTGGTAGACGCCTCCAACCTCGAGCGCAACCTCTATCTCACCACGCAGCTCATAGATATGCACCTGCGCATGGTAGTGGCGCTCAACATGTACGACGACCTGCGCCGCAGCGGAGACCGACTCGACCATCACCAGCTCGGCCACTTGCTCGGCGTGCCGATGGTGCCCACCGTCTCGCGCAGCGGCGAGGGACTGCGCGAGCTTTTCGAAACGGTAGTGGCTGTGTATGAGCGTCAAAGCGACGACGAGCTGCAGCGACACATTCACATCAACCACGGCGCAGAGCTGGAGCAGAGCATTGACCGCCTGAAAGTCGTTTTCCAGAAGAACGACGCACTGCGCTCGCGTTTCTCCACGCGCTACCTTGCCATAAAATTCCTGGAAGGCGACCGCGAAACAGAAGAAGTGGCCGTCTCCCTGCCCCAGCGCGACGAGCTTTTTGCCGTGCGCTTCGAGGAGACCGCGCGACTTAAAGAGGAACTGCACGAAACGCCCGACAACGCCCTGACCGACGCAAAGTACGGTTACATCCAGGGCGCGCTGCGCGAGACGCTGACTACGCAAGCACGCCGTCCGGGAAAATCGCTGACGGAGCGCATCGACGCCGTCGTGACCGGGCGCTATCTCGGCTTCCCGCTCTTTTTCCTCCTGCTTTTCCTCATCTTCGACGGCACTTTCGTGCTGGGGCAGTACCCTATGGACTGGATTGACTGGACCGTAGGCAAGCTCTCCGACTTCGTCTCCTACGCCCTGCCCGAGGGAATGCTGCGCGACATGCTCGTCGACGGGGCTATAAGCGGCGTGGGAAGCGTCATCGTCTTCTTGCCCAATATCCTCATACTCTACCTCTTCATTTCCCTGCTTGAAGACACGGGCTACATGGCGCGCGCGGCTTTCATCATGGACAAGCTGATGCACCGCATGGGGCTGCACGGCAAGTCGTTCATCCCGATGGTGATGGGCTTCGGCTGCAACGTGCCCGCCATTATGGCCACGCGTACGATTGAAAATCCCAAGAGCCGGCTCGTCACCATGCTCGTCACGCCTTTCATGTCCTGCTCGGCGCGCATCCCCATTTACGTCGTGCTCATCGCCGCCTTCTTCCCCGAGCACGGCGCGCTGGTGCTTCTCTCGCTCTACGCCCTCGGCATCGTTGCCGCCGTGGCTATGGCGAGGGTGTTCAGCCGCTTCCTCCTGCGCGGCGACGACCTGCCTTTCGTGATGGAACTCCCCCCCTACCGTCTTCCCAACGCACGCTCCGTGCTGCGCCACACCTGGGAAAAAGGGCGGCAGTACCTCCGCAAGATGGGCGGCATTATCCTCCTCTTCTCGCTCGTCATCTGGGCGCTCGGCTACTTCCCGCACAACGAAGACGCTGCCGCAGCCAGTGCAGAAAGCACCGCGCCTGCGGCTGTCACCGCCGCGCAGAGCAACGGGATAGCAGCACAAAGCGCGGCGGAAAACGGTGTGAGCGTAAAAACGGCCGCTGATAACGGGAAAACCGCCGTTTCAAGCGTGGAAAATTCCGCCTCCAACGCCGCCGCCCCCGCCGTCGGTGCAAGCGCAGAGGGCGAGACTGTCGGCGAAGTCCCCTCCTACCTCGAGCGGCTGGGACGCGCCATCACTCCTGTGCTTTCTCCCATGGGCTTTGACTGGCGCATGAGCGTGGGCATACTTTCCGGCGTGGGCGCGAAAGAGCTTGTGGTAAGCACGCTCGCCGTGATGTACGCCGGCGAAGATGCCGCCGCCGACAACGCAGAGGGCGACTCGCGCCTCTCCGCCGCCCTGCGGCAGCACATGTCGGCCCCCTCTGCCCTCGCCTACCTCGTCTTCGTGCTGTTCTACTTCCCGTGCATCGCCACCATCACCGCGATTAAAAACGAAAGCGGGGGATGGAAATGGGCTTTGTTCGCCGCTGCATACACCACGGCATTCGCCTACGCGGCATCGTGGCTGACCTATCTCGCTGCCGTCTGGGCGGGATTGTAGGCGGCGCAAAGCACGCACTATTTGGCGTTTCGCCTTTAATGCACTACCTTTGTACGAATTTTGTGCCGAAGTTCCCCGCCGCACCCGCAACGGGGAGCAGGAAAGCGGCGCAATAAATGCGCCCGGTCTGCGTTATATTGGACAAGAACGACAAACGCCCGGGCGGCGCGAGAGCAGCCCGCGAAAAGCAAGTCCGTATGGCCAACGAATTGTCTCTGTACATTCCTCTGAGCTTCGCCATCAGCCTGACGGCGACGCTCTTGCTGATGCCCCGGCTGCTCAGGCTGTGCAAGCGGCGAGGCATGTACGACATCCCCGACCAGCGCAAAGTGCACCACGGCAATATCCCGCGGCTCGGCGGCGTGCTTTTCATCCCCTGCATGCTGCTGGCTACAGCCGCAACGACCGTCATACGCAACGGCATCCTGCACGCGGAGAACATTATGTACAACAGTAGCGTGCTGCTCGTGCTGACGGGCATGTTCCTGCTGTACATCATCGGCGTGCTTGACGACCTTTTCGGCATGCGGGCCTGGGTGAAGTTCTGCATACAGTTTACCGTGTCGCTCTTCCTGCCGTTCTGCGGACTCTACATCCACAACCTCTACGGGCTGTGCGGCTTGTACGAGCTCCCGTTTTGGGCGGCCTACCCGCTGACGGTATTCGTGTCCATGCTGATAGTGAACGCCATCAACCTCATAGACGGCATAGACGGACTTGCGTCTGGGCTCTCACTGATGGCCTTGGGCGCTTTCTGCGTGCTGTACTACCGCATAGGCGTGCATCTGTACTCGCTGTATTGCGCCGCGCTTGCCGGCACGGTTTCGGGTTTCCTCTGCTTCAACCTTTTCGGGAAAGTGGAGCGCGGCACGAAGACATTCATGGGAGACACGGGAAGCCTAACGCTCGGCTATGCGCTCGCGTTTCTTTCCATCCGCTATATGATGACCGCAGAGGGGATGTCCGTCTCGGCACTGTACCCCTCCGCCCTGCTCGTCCCCTACACGCTGCTAATAGTGCCGTGCTTCGACCTCGGGCGCGTGGCTTTCGGACGTATGCTGCGGAAGAAAAGCATGTTTCACCCCGACAAGACTCACCTTCACCACAGATTGCTGCAGGCGGGCTTTACCATGCGGCAGACGCTCTGCGTCATACTGCTTTTGCAGGCCGCTTTCTGCCTCTTCAACTGGCTGCTTTTGCGTGCAGACCTCGGCGTCACGTACATCGTGGTAGCCGACATCGCGCTCTACGCCGCTTTCACGGGATGGCTGTCCCTGCGCATAAGGAGCGCAAAGACCACTGACAAATGACAAACACACTCGCCGCCCCCGGCACAAACAAGGATATGGAGAAAGAAAACGGACTGCCTTTGGTGACGTTCTGCGTCGTGACATACAGGCAGCCGCTTGAGGAGCTGAAAAAGGTTGTCGGCTCCATTCTTCTGTACCCGGGGGAGAAGGCTATATACATTGTGGACAACTCGCCCGGCGACGAGGCTTCCGCGCTGGCGGACCTGGCACCGGAGATATGCTATCTGCGGCAGAATGCCAACATCGGCTCCTGCCGCGGCAACAACGTGGGTTTCCGCAAGGCTCTTGAAGCCGGCAGCGCCGTGCATTTCGTGGTGAACCCCGACATTTGCTTCACTACGGACGTGGTTACGCCCATCGTCACCTATATGCTCTCCCACTCCGGTGTGGGCGCGATGATGCCCAAAATACTTTCCCCGGACGGCACGGTGCAATACCTCCCCAAGCTCGTCACTTCGCCCGTCATGCAGCTGCAGCGCCGTGCACGCAAGCTCTTTCCCTCGCGCTACAAGCGGTGGATGGAACGTTTCGAGATGCGCGGCATGCGCGATGACCGCGTATACGAAGTGGGACACATTTCGGGCTGCTTCTCAGCCATACGCACCGACGCGCTGCGCGAGTGCGGACTCTTCGACGAGCGTTTCTTCATGTACTTCGAGGACAACGACTTCTCGCGACGTGTGGGCAGCCGCTACAAAGCCCTTTACTTCCCCTTCGTGGAAGTGACGCACGAGTACGGGCACGGAGCAAGCAAGAAGCTCCGCCTCTTCTGCATTTTCGTTGTCTCCATGGTGAAGTATTTCAACAAGTGGGGATGGTTTTTCGACCGCGAACGCCGCGACCGCAACCGCCGCTATCTCGCGCAGATACAGTAATAGGGATTGCAAGCCGGAAGCCGGACACGCGCCTTGCGGCCGGCATAATGGAGGCAAAACGCCGTTCTTACACCTTTATATGAAAAACACAAACGCCCGCGCCAACCGCATCTCCTGGCGCACGCTGCTGACATTTTGCGCCGCAGCGGCGGTCTTTTCCGTCATTTCTTGCTCGAAGAAGGCGAAAAACGGCGGAGAGGACAGCGAGGAGTACAGCAGCGAAAGGCTGAAAATGGAGACCGCCGCCGCGCCGATGCTTGCAGAGGCACGCACGCGCCTTGCCGCTGGCGACCACTCCGGCGCACGCGCCGCCGTCGAGCGCATGCGCAAGGACTGCTACCTTGCCCTCACTGCACGCCGGCAGGGCATTCTCCTGATGGATTCCATCGACATCGCCCAAGCCCGACTCGAACTTGTAGCCGCAGACAGCGTGCTGCGCAAAGACGGCGCGGCAGCGCAGGCCGACTTTGACGAGGCTTGCCGAAAGGTGCAATTCTACGAGCTTAAGCTACGCCACGACAGCGGAAAGACGCGGTAAGCCCAATCTCCACACATTCCCACGATGAACGAAACACAAATGGCACGGCTCGCCGCCGAGCTCAACGAAGCGCAGCTTGAAGCCGTCACCTACTGCGACGGCCCGTCGCTCGTTATAGCCGGTGCTGGCTCGGGCAAGACGCGCGTGCTGACGTACAAGATAGCCTACCTCCTTTCCCTCGGACTTGAACCTTGGCGCATCCTCGCGCTCACTTTCACCAACAAGGCGGCGCGGGAGATGAACACCCGCATCGCGCAGATATGCGGCGGGGAAGGCACGCGCCAGCTTTGGAGCGGAACTTTCCACAGTCTGTTTGCCCGCATACTCCGCATTGAGCACGAGCGCATAGGCTTTCCCGCAGACTTCACCATCTACGACTCTGCCGACTCGCGCTCGCTTCTGAAATCCATCGTGAAAGAGATGGGGCTCGACGAGAAGACGTACAAGCCCGCCGCCGTGGCGTGCCGCATCTCCGAGGCCAAGAACCGGCTCATCACCTCCGAAGAGTACGCCAGCGACGCAAGTGTGGCGCGGCGCGACTCCGCAGACAATCTGGGCGAAACGGCGAAGATTTACGCGCGCTACCAGCAGCGGCTCCGCGCCTCCGCAGCAATGGACTTTGACGACCTGCTTGTGCGCACCTACTGGCTTTTGCGCGACAATGAAGACGTGCGCCAGCGCTACAAAGACCGTTTTGCCTACATCCTTGTAGACGAGTACCAGGACACCAACCACGCCCAGCACCAGATTCTCTCCCTGCTCACCGACCCCGCGTCGCGCATCTGCGTCGTGGGTGACGACGCGCAGAGCATATACGGCTTCCGGGGGGCGGACATTTCCAATATTCTCCAATTCACCGAGCAATATCCCACGGCGAGGGTGGTGAAACTGGAGTGCAACTACCGCTCCACGGGCTGCATCGTGGAAGCCGCCAACAGCATCATTGCCAAAAACCGCCACCAGCTGCCCAAGACGGTATACGCAGCCGGCGACGAGGGGGAAAAACTCCACGTATTCTCCGCCAATACCGACAAGGAGGAGGCGACGAAAGTAGCGGCAAACATCGTGCGGCTGCACCGGAAGGGAATAGAATATTCGGACATAGCGCTCCTCTACCGCACCAACTCGCAAAGCCGCTCCTTTGAGGAAATTTTCCAAGGGGCAAAAATACCCTACCGCATATACGGCGGTCTGTCTTTCTACCAGCGCAAGGAGATAAAGGACGTGATAGCCTACTTCCGCCTTGTGTGCAACCCCGACGATGAGGAGGCTTTCCGCCGCATTGTCAATTACCCCGCCCGAGGTATAGGAGATACCACGCGCGGCCATCTGGAAACGGCTGCGGCGGCCGCTGACAGAAGTCTGTGGGACGTGGCGTGCAACCCGGAGATGTACGGTTTGCAGCTAAACCGGGGGGCTATGGGAAAAATTTCCGCTTTCTGCCGCCTTATCGCCGACTTCCGCGAGCAGCTGCCTACGCTTGGCGCGTACGACCTCGCCACGCTGATAGTACGCAAGTCGGGCATCGGCGCGGACATAACCGCAGACAGGTCGCCGGAAAACGTGGCACGGCAGGAAAACGTGGACGAGCTGCTCGGCTCTATACGTTCGTACGAGAAAGAAGCCGCTGAGGAAGAACCGGGTAAGCACGTTCCGCTAAACGAATTTCTATCCACCGTTTCGTTGCTTACGGACACGGATACGGAGGACGACGGCAGCCCCAAGGTGACGCTTATGACGGTGCACGCAGCCAAGGGGTTGGAGTTTGACGCAGTATTTGTGACGGGAATGGAAGACGAACTGTTTCCCAACGCCAACGCTAAGCTCTATCCGCGTGAGATGGAGGAAGAACGCCGCCTTTTCTATGTTGCCGTGACACGCGCCAAGCGCTTCTGCTACCTGTCGTACGCCGCCACGCGCTTCCGCTTCGGCAGTCTGCAATTCTCGGAGATTAGTCCGTTCATTGGCGAAATAGACTCCAAATACCTCGACCGCACGGATCGCGCCGCCCGCCCGTCCTCGACGCCTTGGGCTTCGCGGACGCTTTACACGACTGGCAATCCTTTCGCGCCGTCACAGTCCGCGCCGCGCCGCCAGGCGGAGCGTCCGTATCAGACCCGTCCGCTCGCTGCACCGTCTCCGTCGGCAGCAAGCATGCGCTCGCTCGGCACTCGGCCGAAGGAAAACTGCGGTGAAAGCGTGTCCGCGGTCGACGCGACCGTTTCCGCCGCCTCTGTCAGCATCTGCGGGCGCGAAGTGCGCGTAGGCACGCGCCTTCTCCACGACCGCTTCGGTGCGGGCGTAGTGACTGGCTGCGAGGGAAGCGGCGACAGCGCGAAAGTGCGCGTGCGTTTCGCCGCAGCGGGTGAGAAAAACCTGCTTGTCAAGTTCGCACGGTTCTCTTTCCCAGAATGACATACCGAATCCGCACGGGGCGCGTTCCCTTAAAAGCAAGGTGAAGCGCACAAAACGCTGATTCTGCATTTAATAAAGACTATTGCGGAAGCAAAAGTAAAGGCATTTTGACCTTCTCGGCAGGACTTGGCACGCATAAATAAGGCTGGACATCCCTTCAAGCGTACCCTTGCATGCCGGAAAATGCGGATTGCCGATTAAAACGTGCAAAACAGTCCCGCCTGCGTTGCCTTTCGCCGAAAACGTGCAGGCGTTTACGCGCATACATCCGCTGTCCGTTTCCCGTTTCGCGCGGAAAATTGTAATTTTGCCCCAAATTTACGCTATGACAAAGAAGTTCACGCTCTTCCTCCTGCTCGGCACGCTGCTGCTCGCCGCCTCCTGCGCCGACTACAACCGCATCGTGAAGACGCAGGACTACGACACGAAATACGAGGCCGCCAAGCGGTACTACGCCGAGGGTATGTACAACCGCGCCGCCCTGCTTTTGCAGGACGTGATATCTGCGCTGAAAGGCACCGACCGCGGCGAGGAGTCGCTCTACCTGTTGGGGTTCTGCCACATGAACGCGCACTCCTACGAGGCTGCCTCGACCGTGATGCGCAAATACTACGAGAGCTATCCGCGCGGCAAGTACGCCGAAGAGGCACGCTTCAACTGCGGGCGGGCTCTGTATATGGACACCCCCGAGCCAAAGCTCGACCAGACGGCGACGTACAGTGCCGTGACGGAGTTCCAGAATTTCATCGAGACCTACCCCGCAAGCAAATACAGGGCGCAAGCGCAGGAGTATATCTTCAAGCTTCAGGACAAGCTCGTAGAGAAGGAGTATCTCTCTGCCAAGCTCTATTATGACCTCGGCGGGTATATCGGCAACGGCACGAACGGCAATTACGGCGCGTGTATCGTGACGGCGCAGAACGCCATCAACGACTACCCCTACACAAGCCGCCGCGAGGATTTCGCCATACTAATCTTGCGTGCGAAGTTCGCCATGGCGCAGCTCAGCGTCGAGGCCAAGAAAGAGGAGCGTTACCACAACGCCATCGACGAGTACTATGGTTTTGTCACCGAGTACCCTGAGTCGAAATACATGAAAGAGGCGAAGGCGCTTTTCGCCAAGGCTGCGAAATACGTCCCCGCCGCCGACCGCGAGGATATGGGCGGTACGGACGGAGCGGCTGCAACGGCTGACGCACGCTGACCGCAATCCCCCGTTCCGACAACGGGACTGCCGCCGCATACAGGAAAGAGAAACAACATACCTATATAATAATAAATGGACTACAAGAAGAGCAACGCGCCCACCAATACGGTGACGCGCAACCTGATGGACTTCTGCGATGAGACGGGTAACATATACGAGAGCGTGGTGATTATGTCACGCCGCGCCAACCAGATCGCTGCGCAGATGAAGGAAGACCTCTCCAAGCAGCTTAAGGAGTTTGCCTCTGCCAACGACAATCTCGAGGAAACCTTTGAGAACCGCGAGCAGATAGAGATTTCCCGCTACTACGAGAAGCTGCCGAAGCCCACGCTTATCGCTGCCGACGAGTTCATCAAAGGCAACGTCTACTACCGCAATCCGTCCAAGGACAAAGACAACCTCATTTCCGAGGAATAATGATACAGCGCATACAGAGCCTGTACCTTCTTTTGGCTGCCGTATGTCCGGCGCTGACGTTTGTCCTGCCTTTCGCAAAGGTGCAGGCGGGTGGTGCTGCGGCGTTCTTATACAGCTGCCACGCTGAGGGGCTTCCGCAGAGTTTCCGCTACATAGCGTGGGACACTGCCGCCGCTGCCGTGTTTGCCGTAGTGCTGGCGCTTTGGGCATTGTTCTCTTACACGAAACGCAAGCGGCAAGTGCGTCTTGCCAGAGCGTGCTTGACGGCGGACGTGCTGTGGCTTTACTGCGCGGGAGTGCATGTGGCGCAGTATGTGTGCGAGTCGAAAGCGGATTTCCTTCCCCATATCGGTGCCGTGCTTCCGGTTCTCTCCATCGTTTTCTGCGTGCTGGCTTGGCGAGCAGTAAAGCGTGACGAAGAACTCGTAAGAGCCGCCGGTCGCATACGGTAGCGAAAACAGCCAAAGCGCAAGCTGCGGAACGCACCACGCATTTCCGGGCTACACATATTATAATATAGCGAAGACATGTCCCTCAATAAAGTGATGCTCATAGGCAACGTCGGGATGGACCCGGAGGTTCATTACGTCGACAGCGGCGTGTGCACCGCCCGCATCCGTCTCGCCACCTCCACCCCTGGCTACACGCTGCCCGGCGGTACGCAGGTACCCGAGCAGACCGAGTGGCACAACGTCCTGCTTTGGCGCAGAAACGCCGAAGTGGCGGAGCGTTACGTGCACAAGGGCGACAAGCTCTACATAGAGGGACAGCTGCGCAGCCGCGAGTACACCGATCGGCAAGGGTATTCGCGCCGCGTCACGGAGATTTGGGGTGACAAGATAGAACTTCTCACACCCCGTCCGCGTCCCGTCGTAGGCGAAGCACCCTCCCCCGCTCCGTCAGCCGGAAACCCCGGCGCTGACGGCACGGGAAAAGCGGGCACGGCAGACAACGGCTTGGAGCGCTGCCCCTTCTAAGCGGCGGCGCGGCAAAGAGAGAATGCCACACTTCGAGACACACCGGCTGTATGGCCGTGACGTACTTGCCCTTGCCCCCCACGGGAGTGCGGGGCAATGTTGTGTGTATATATGGAGGCATAGCTTGCTCCCCGGGGAGCTTGTAGATATGCTGCGCCACATAAGTCCGGATGCTTCTGCCGTCCTCAACGGCGAAGGCACGCCCAAGTCGGAAAAGCGGCGGACGGAGCTGCTCTCCACGCTGCTGCTCGCCAAAAGGCTTTTCGGCAACGTGGCTTCCGTCACGCACGCGCCGGACGGCAGTCCGCTGCTGTCGGGCGTTGCAGACGCACCGCATATCAGCGTTTCGCACACCGCCGGGACATACGCCCTAAGTGCCGCACCCGTGCGGCACGGCATAGACGTCGAGTGCCACTCGCCAAAGGCTTTCCGCCTTCGGGAAAAATTTCTCTCAAAAGCGGAAGAGGCACTGCTCGCACAGACACAGCTGCTGCCCGAAGCCGCCGCCACGCTTTTTTGGAGCACAAAGGAGGCGGTGTACAAATGTGCGGGCGGAGAGGCGCAGACAGTAGCCGACGTGCGTCTGACGGCGGTGCAGCCGGGAGAGATTGCGGCCTCCATCCCCCTGTCCGGAACGCGCTACCGCGTCACACCGGAAAGTACCGCCGAGGGAGTATCTACCGTCTGCCAAAGGCTTTGACAATGCTTCGGCAAAGGCGGGACACATAAAATTTCAAGAGCAACCACACAAGAACCATCCCCGAATGATAACAGTATCCAACCTTGCCATACAGTTTGGCAAGCGCGTCCTCTACCAGGACGTGAACATAAAATTCACCAACGGCAACATCTACGGCATCATCGGCGCGAACGGCGCCGGAAAGTCTACCCTGCTCAAAGCCATCTCCGGTGAGCTGGAAGCCAACAAGGGCAAGGTGGAGATGGGGCCCGGGGAGCGTCTCTCCGTGCTTAGCCAGGATCACTTCAAATATGACAGCGAGACGGTGCTTGACACCGTGCTGATGGGTCATACCACGCTTTGGGCTGTGATGCAGGAGCGCAACGCGCTTTACGCCAAAGAGGACTTCACCGACGAGGACGGTCTCAAAGTGGCGGAGCTTGAGGACAAGTTTGCGGAAATGGGCGGCTACACCGCCGAAAACGACGCAGCTACGCTCCTCAGCGGCTTGGGCATCAAGGAAAAGCTGCACGGAAAGCTGATGGGTGACCTTTCCGGTAAGGAGAAAGTGCGCGTGATGCTGGCGCAGGCTCTCTTCGGCGAGCCCGACAACCTGCTTCTCGACGAGCCTACCAACGACCTTGACCTTGAAACCGTGGAATGGCTTGAGGATTACCTCGGCAATTTCGAGCACACGGTGCTTGTCGTGAGCCACGACCGCCACTTCCTCGACCAAGTATGTACCCACACCGTCGACATTGACTTCGGGAAAGTCACGCTATTCTCCGGCAACTACTCCTTCTGGTACGAGTCCTCGCAGCTCGCCCTGCGTCAGGCGCAAAACCAAAAGCAGAAGGCAGAGGAGAAGAAAAAGGAGCTGGAGGAGTTTATCCGCCGCTTCTCCGCAAATGTGGCCAAGAGCCGGCAGACCACAAGCCGAAAGAAGATGTTGGAGAAACTCAACGTGGAGGAAATCAAGCCCTCTACGAGGAAGTACCCCGGCATCATCTTCCAGATGGACCGCGAGCCCGGCAACCAGATTCTGGAAGTGAAAGACCTGAAAGCCGTCACGGACGACGGGACGGTGCTTTTCGACCGCATCAACTTCACCGTGGAGAAAGGCGAGAAGATAGTCTTCATCAGCCACGACCCGCGTGCCATGACCGCCCTCTTCGAGATTATCAACGGAAACGCGCAGCCTGCATCGGGCGCGTACAAGTGGGGCGTTACCATCACCACGGCATACCTGCCGCTGGACAATACCGCCTTCTTCAACACGGACTTCAACATGCTTGACTGGCTAAGCCAGTATGGCGAAGGCAACGATGTCTACTTCAAAGCTTTCCTCGGGCGCATGCTCTTCAAGGACGAGGACATCCTCAAAAAAGTGAACGTACTCTCCGGCGGCGAGAAAATGCGCTGCATGATAGCGCGCATGCAGCTGCGCAATGCCAACTGCCTCGTCCTCGATACGCCCACCAACCACCTCGATATGGAGAGCATCCAGGCATTCAACAACAACCTGAAGCTTTACAAGGGCAATATTCTCTTTGCCAGCCACGACCATGAGTTCATCAATACGGTAGCCAACCGCATCATCGAGCTCACGCCCAACGGCTCCATAGACAAGCTCATGTCCTACGAAGACTACATACACGACGACCATATCCGCGAGCAGCGCGAGCAGCTCTACGGCACGGCCAACTAATCCCGCCGCAGCGGACAGCCGTATGGCACGTTATTTGCAAATCTAAGTAAGACACGCAAAACAGACAAGAAGCAACTATGAGCAAGAATAAGGACAGAGCCGAGGAGGCGGAAAAGACGCAGAACGTACACGCAGAGACGGCCGGAAGCGCAGCAGAAAGCTGTGCGGAAGGGATGAAAAATGCCGACGCAGATGCAGACGCTGCGGACAGTGCCGCAGAGACCGCAGAGGAGACTGCGGAAAGCAAACTGGCGAAAGCGGAGGACGAACTCGCGGCAATGAAGGACAAGTACCTGCGTCAGGTAGCAGAGTTCGATAACTACCGCAAGCGCACAATGCGCGAAAAGGCCGAGCTTATACTTAACGGCGGCGAGAAGGTGCTTTCAGCCATACTGCCCGTACTTGACGACCTCGAGCGCGCGGCGGACAATATGGAGAAGAGCGACGACGTGCAGACACTGAAAGAAGGCGTTGCGCTTATACTTGACAAGCTCGGCAAAACCCTCTCCGCGCAGGGGCTGAAAAAGATAGACACGGACGGCAAGGAGTTTGACACGGACTACCACGAGGCCATCGCGCTTGTGCCCGCTGCGGACGAGGCGCAGAAAAACCATGTTATAGACTGCGTTCAGGCGGGCTACACGCTCAACGAGAAAGTGCTTCGCCACGCCAAAGTGGTCGTAGGACAGTAAGGCAGAAATGGCAGAAGAGAAAGACTACTACAAGGTACTCGGCGTGGAGCGCACAGCCTCCGCTGACGAGATAAAGCGCGCCTACAAGAAGGTGGCTATTAAATACCACCCGGACCGCAATCCCGGCGACAAGGAGGCTGAGGAGAAATTCAAGCAGGCTGCCGAGGCATACGACGTGCTGCGCGACCCCGACAAGCGTGCTCGGTACGACCAGTTCGGCGCAGCCGGCGTGAACGGAGCCGGCGGCTTCGGCGGCGGCTTTGATGCCGGCGGTATGGACATAAACGACATCTTCCGCGAGTTTGGCGACATCTTCGGCGGCGGCTTCCGCGGTGGTTTCGGCGGCGGATTCGGAGGCTTCGGAGGAGGAAACGGCGCAGCGCGCCGCCAGTACCAGGGCGGCGACCTCAGGATGAAAGTGCGCCTCACCCTTGCCGAAGTGGCTACCGGCGTGAAGAAGAAATTCAAGGTAAAGAAGGATGTTACCTGCCCCGAGTGCCATGGCAACGGCTGCGAGAGCGGACATACGCCCGACACTTGCCCCACCTGCCACGGCAGCGGATATGTGACGCGCACGCAGCGCAGCATGTTCGGGCTGGTGCAGAGCCAGTCCCCCTGCCCCACCTGTCACGGCGAGGGTACGGTGATAAACCACAAGTGCGCCCACTGCCACGGAGACGGCACTGTCTCCGGCGAGGAAATCGTAGAGATATCCATTCCGGCTGGCGTAGGCGACGGCATCGTGGTGAATGTGCCGGGCAAAGGCCACGCTGCAAAGCACGGCGGCGTGCCGGGCGACATACAGGTGATTATCGAAGAAGAGCCGAACCCGG
The DNA here is from genome assembly GCA_963651485.1 of Alloprevotella sp. Taxonomy (GTDB): domain Bacteria; phylum Bacteroidota; class Bacteroidia; order Bacteroidales; family Bacteroidaceae; genus Alloprevotella. Next base: position 27,541 of record CAVJPT010000017.1, read on the forward strand.
ACTTCATCCGCGACGAGACAGACCTTATATACAACCTCCTGCTCACTGTGCCGCAGGCGGCGCTTGGCGACACGGTGGACATCCCCACCCTCACCGGCAAGGCACGCATAAAGATAGACGCGGGCACGCAGCCCGGCACGGCTTTGCGCCTGCGCGGCAAGGGTCTTCCCGCTCTGAAAGGCTACGGACACGGCAACGGCGACATCGTAGTGAACATCAGCGTCTACATTCCCGAGAAGCTTGACAAGGAAGAGCGCGAAAAGATAGAGAGCCTGCGCGACAGCGCCAACGTGCAGCCGCAGAAAGGCATAAAGGAGCGCATCTTCAAGGCATTCCGCAACTACTTCAACAAGGACTGACCCTTGCGGCCTTTCCAGACAACGACTAAATACAGACAAATCAGCTAAGGATGGAAGTCTTCAACACACAAAAGGCACTTGAGAAAGCACTCGGCGAAGCACGCTCCCAAGGCATGACAGTGGGACTCGTACCCACAATGGGCGCGCTGCACGAGGGACATGCCTCTCTGGTAAGACGCAGTGTGGAAGAAAACGGACTTACGGTGGTGAGCGTCTTTGTGAACCCCACCCAGTTCAACGACAAGAACGACCTCAACAACTACCCGCGCACGCTGGAAGCGGACTGCCGCCTTCTGGAGGCGCTTGGCGCGGACTATGTCTTTGCTCCAAGCGTAGAGGAAGTATATCCCGAGCCGGACACGCGCACTTTCTCCTTTCCGCCCATAGACACGGTGATGGAAGGACCGCGACGCCCGGGACACTTCAACGGCGTGTGCCAGATTGTGAGCAAACTCTTCTATATGGTAAAGCCGGACAAGGCTTATTTCGGCGAGAAAGATTTTCAGCAGATAGCCGTCGTAAAGGCGATGGTAAAGGCTCTGTCCATCCCCGTAGAGATTTGCCCCTGCCCCATCGTGCGCGAGGAGAGCGGCCTCGCCCTCAGTTCGCGCAACACGCTCCTCTCTGACGCAGAGCGCCGCAAGGCCGTGTGCATATCGCACGCGCTGAAAGACAGCGTGCATTACGCCAAGGGCCACACCGTCAAGGAGACGCACGACTTTGTCGTCGGCGCGATAAACGCCGTGAGCGGTCTTGAAGTAGAGTACTACGAGATAGTGGACGGCGACACGCTTCAGGGCGTGAGCAGCTGGGATGACAGCGCGTACGTCGTGGGCTGCGTGACGGTGTACTGCGGCTCGCGCCCCGTGCGGCTTATAGACAACATTAAGTACAAGCAGGAGTCAAAGTAAGGCTTCCGCACGAAGAAGAGAGGGAACAAGGTATGCTGCTGAGCTTACTCAAATCGAAGATACACTGCGCCACCGTGACGGAGGCCAACCTGCACTATATGGGAAGCATCACCATAGACGAGGCTCTTATGGAGGCAGCCGGAATAGTAGCGGGCGAGCACGTACATGTGGTAAACAACAACAACGGCGAACGCATCGAGACCTACGTCATCACCGGGCCGCGCAACTCCGGCTGCATCTGCCTGAACGGTGCCGCTGCGCGGCTTTTCCAGGTGGGCGACGAGGTGATAATAATGTGCTACGCCCTGATGACACCCGAGGAAGCCGCCGCGCACAAGCCGCAGGTTGTCTTCCCGCAGGGGGCGGACAACAAGCTGCAGTAGCCTGCGCTCCTTGCGCAAGGCTTGCATAGCCTTGCACGGGACACTTCACGCCAAAGGCGAAAGACACAAGGCGGGACTGGATGCCAACACTTGCGCGTCCCGCCCCGCCTTATGCTTTTCTTAGCAACAAAGAGACAGCGACTATCTTTATGACAGACACAGAGAGAATACTCTCCGCCATGGGCTTTTCCGCCCTCACGCCGATGCAGACCGCTATGGGCGAAGCGGGGCGAGCACGCGGTGCCGTGGCTTTGCTCTCCCCTACGGGGTCGGGCAAGACACTTGCCTACCTGCTTCCGCTTGCCGCCGCTGTGGACAGCGCGGCAGACACGCTGCAGGCCGTGGTAATCACCCCTACGCGCGAGCTTGCGGCGCAGAGCGAGGAGACGCTGCGGCGGATGAAGACCCCGTTGCGCAGCGTCACGCTTCACGGCGGGCGTCCCGCTATGGACGAGCACAGACGGCTGCGCGAGGTGAAGCCGCAAGTGGTCTTCGCCACGCCAGGACGGCTCAACGACCATCTCGCCAAAGGCAATATCAGCGGCGCGGGCGTGCGCACGCTTGTGATGGACGAGTTTGACAAATGTCTCGAACTCGGCTTCCAGGCAGAGATGGAACAAGCCGTGGCCCAGTTTCCGCGCACCGAGCGCCAGTGGCTGCTTTCCGCCACCGACGCGGAGGAGATACCTGCTTTCATGCACCGCCTTGCGCCGCGCTTTGAACGGCTCGACTTTCTCTCCGGCGCGGCTTCCCCGCGCGAGCGCACAACCGTATACAGCGTGTCATCTCCCAAGAAGGACAAACTGGGTACGCTCGGCGCGTTGCTCACGCACATAAAGGGCGAGGCAGCCATTGTCTTTGTGTCCTACCGCGAGAGTGCGGAACGCGTGGGCAAGTGGCTGTGCGGCGAAGGCTTCACCGCTGAGATATACCACGGCGGAATGGAGCAGGAGCGCCGCGAACGGGCTTTGTACAAATTCCGTTGCGGGGCAGCCAACGTGCTGGTATGCACCGACCTTGCGGCCCGCGGACTCGACATCCCCGAGGTGCGGGCTGTCATACACTACCACCTCCCCGCCAAGGAGGAGGACTACACCCACCGCAACGGCCGCACCGCACGCTGGGACGCGGACGGCGCGGTATACCTCATTGTCGGGCCCGAGGAGACACTCCCCGCCTTCGCCGACGACGCGGAGACGCTTGCACTGCCTCAGGACGCACGCCTGCGCCCCACCCCGCCGCGCTATGCCAGCGTGTACATCGGGCGCGGCAAGCGCGACAAGCTCAGCAAGGGAGACGTACTCGGCTTCCTGTGCAAGAAAGGCGGGCTGCGGTCGGAGGATCTGGGACGCATCGACGTCCACCCGCACTGCGCCTACGCCTCCGTGCTGAGGCAGAAGCTCGCGCCCGCACTTCGTGCCGTAGCGGGAGAGAAAATAAAGGGAATGAAAACCATTGTGGAGGAAATGCGCAATTAAGCGCGCCGCTCCACAGATATTTCGCAACAATGGAGATAACCATAAAAGATGCCGACCTGCGGCGGGCTGCGGGCGAGGGTGCGGACGCATTTCTCGCGCTTGTCACCGACTCTATAAAGACACAGGCGGGCGGAACGCTCGATGCCGCCGCGCTGCAGCAGCTCAGTGCCGCGCAGACCACGCTCTGGGCTTTTTCCATCCTCCACGAAGAGGTCATGGACGGCGGATTCATACAGCTTATATACAACGGATACGGACCGTTTTTCTTCCTCAATCCTTTTGCAAAAGCTATGCGCGAATGGGGACTGCCCGAGCTTGCCAAAATAATCAACAAGGGAAAGAAACTTTTCCTCGCGCATAAGGACGAACTCACGAAAGAGCGCACCGACGAGGACTTTATGGCTCTCTTCGAGCAGTTCCCCGCGTTTGACGCGCTCGACGACGCTTTCGTGGAGGACGAGGAAGAGACTACCGCCGCCGTGGCGCACTATGTGGACGAGCACCTGGAAGACTTCGTGACCGTACAGCCCTGACCCGCGCCCGCAACCCAAGCCCAACACCATGAACAAGAAAAAGACGCTGCCCGCCGCACGCGTGAACATACGCAACAAGCGAGCCGAGCATGACTACCTCGTCATAGACAAATACACCGCCGGCATCGTGCTGACCGGCACAGAGATAAAAAGCATACGCGCGGGCAAGGCAAGCCTCGTGGACACGTTCTGCTATGTGCACAACGGCGAGATGTGGATGAAAAACAGCTACATCGCGGAGTACAGCCTTGGATCGTACAACAACCACTCCACCCGCCGCGACCGCAAGCTGCTGCTCAACAAGAAGGAAATACGCGCCCTTGTCGACGAGACCCGCAACCCCGGTTTCGCCATCATACCCCTGCGCATGTACATCAACGAGAAGAGCCTCGCGAAAGTCACCATCGCGCTTTGCCGAGGCAAAAAAGAGTACGACAAGCGCAACACGCTCAAAGAAAAGCAGGACCGCCGCGAGATGGACCGCGCCATAAAGCGGTACTGACAGGCCGCCGCCCGGCGCTCCGCTTTTTAGTCCCTCCCGCAAGACTTTTTCCAACAACAACAACCAATCTATTCGCCATGAAACGCCCAAGACATCTTGCACACTTCATACGCACAGCCGCCACCGCCCTTGCCGCGTTTGCCGCTTGCGCCGCACCCGCGTTTGCCAAAGGCGGCGACAAAGTTTCGGAAGACGGCTTCATAAAAGTTGTCGGCACGCATTTTTACAAGGGCGACAGCGACAAGCCCTACTATTTCCTCGGGACAAACCTCTGGTACGCGCCCATACTCGGCTCCGCGGGAGAGGGCGGCGACCGCGCCCGCCTTTGCGCCGAGCTCGACTCCCTGCACGCTCTCGGCGTGGACAATCTGCGCATACTCGCGGGGGCGGATGCGGGCAGCCGCAACGCCAACACCGTTCGCCCCTACCTGCAAAGCGAGCCGGGCTTACTCAACGACACGCTCCTCGCCGGACTGGACTTCACGCTCTGCGAGATGGCAAAGCGCGGAATGACGGCGGTCATCTACCTCACCAACTCGTGGGACTGGAGCGGCGGCTTCGGCTTCTACCTCCGCGCCACAGGACACGGCGACTCGCCCAACGCGTCAGGAGACGGCTACCGCGACTATGTAGAGTATGCCAAAACCTTCTTTGACGACAAGGCGGCGCAACGGCTTTACCTTGACTTCGTGGCAAGCATCGTGGGACGCACCAACTCGCTGACGGGCAAGCCCTACCGGGACGACCCCACCATTATGTCCTGGCAACTCTGCAACGAGCCGCGCCCTTTCGGCACGGAAGAAATTCCCGCCTTTGTAGACTGGGTGCGCGAGACCGCAGGACTGATAAAGCGCACCGACCCCAACCATCTTGTCTCCACCGGCAGCGAGGGCGTGATAGGCTGTATGCAGGACGCAGACCTCTGCGAGCAAGTGCACGGGCTTGACTCCGTAGACTATATCACCGTCCACATCTGGCCGGCCAACTGGGGCTGGACCTCGCGCGACCGCCTTTTTGCCGGACTTTCCAACGTATACGTCAAGACACAGGAGTACCTTGAGGCGCACAACCGCATATCCGCCCAGACCGGGAAACCCTACGTCGTGGAGGAATTTGGCTACCCCCGCGACGGCAACGGACTCCTGCCCACCTCCTCCACCGATGCCCGCGACTGTTTCTACAGTTTCCTTTTCCGCGCGCTTTCCGACAGCCGTCAGGCCGGCGGATCGATGGCGGGCTGCAACTTCTGGGGCTGGGGGGGCGTCGGCGTTCCGCGCGACAAGGTTTGGGCGCCCGGAGACGACTATCTGTGCGACCCGCCCCATGAGCCGCAGGGCTGGTACTCGGTCTACAACACCGACTCCACCACCCTCGGTGTGATACGCCAGGCCGCGCAAAACCTTCGGTAGGTACTGCCCATGACACCTAAGCAAAAGGGCTGGCAGCTCAGGAGAGTTGTCAGCCCTTTAAATGTCCTGGACGTACAGTCATGGGTGCTTTTCCCTGCCGTTTTTTTATCCGTTTCCTATTCGTCGAGTCGGTTTTTCGCCATTGTAGCCTCCTTAAACATTGTTAATGGCGATTTGGAGAACGGCGAAAAATGTATTATCTTTGTATAGTAAAAAGAGGGGAAACGCGCCTGCGTTTCCCCTCTTTGTTGTACTGTTGATTATCAGCGGCTTACCGAGCCGAAAAGTGTACATCCCGGCGTGCGTGGATGTACATCCCGTAGCTACAGCCCCTATCCCCGTCGCGACTAAGCCGGTTTTAGGTTTCGCAAAGCCCCTTTCTGCATTTCGGAAGTCACTTTCGGGGACGGCTGAAAACACAAATATTCTTAAACATTCCTATCGTACCTTAAATGCAAATGCGGATATTTGCAACTACATAGGGGGGCGTTTCCCGCCGTTCTTTAATCAGTCTTGCGGGTTGCGGCACGCGGAACGGGGCGGACATTGGGACTTATTTCGCACCCCACTCCGGGTTCTTCGCGGCATAGCTTTCCGCCGCCTTGCGGTAGCATTCTTCTGTCTGCGCCGCCGCTTTTTCCCAAGAGAAAAGGGAAAGCCTCTCCGTCCCTGCCGTGACAAGAGCATTGCGGCGCGCTTTGTCGTAAATCACCGCGCCGATGGCCCGCGCTATGTCGTCGGTGTTGTCCGGGTCGAAGTATTCGCCCGCCTCCCCCGCTATTTCGGGGAAGCAAGTGGCGCGGCTCAGTACCACAGGACAGCCGCAGGCGTATGCCTCGAGAATGGGGATGCCGAATCCTTCGTAACGCGAAGGGTAGACAAAGGCCTCGGCTTGCTGGTAAAGGTCGGCAAGCGTTTTGTCGGAAGCGGCAATCTGGTGAACGAACGTTTCCACCCCCGCAGCGGCAATGTGTGTACGCTCTTCATCGGAAAAGCGTCTGCCCGTGCAGACAAGATGGAGCGTGCTGTCCTTTGCATGCAGTTTTCGGAAAGCGTCAAACATCCCTGCAAAGTTTTTGTACCCCGCACTGCGGTCGCCCACGTAGAGGAGATAGCGGTAAGGCATACGAGTCCCCGCCGTTTTGTTGGGGCGAAGGCTTGTAGAATGGTAGACGATGTCTATTTTCTCCTCAGGCACGTCAAGCAGTTCCATGATGTCGCGCTTGGTGTACTCGCTTATGGCGATGACGCGTTCGGCTCCGAGGATAGTCTCCCGCTTTTGCTTCATCACGTCCCCCGCGCAGGGAAGGCCGGGCACGCGCTCGTATATCATGTCGTGTACGGTCAGCACGTACGGGTGGCGAGCGGGCTGGCTCAGGAAATAGGGGTCGTAGTAAGTGGGATGGAAGACGAGGCGCGTGCCGCTGTCAGAGAGCCGGGCGAGAAGCTCGCGCCGGCTGTGGCGTGCGGAGCGTTTCCACACCTGCCGCTTGACAAACTTGGGTAGCGGCAGCAAGCGGCGGCAAAGTCCGCACGCATTGAGGTAATGGTTGCGCGAAAAGCCGACTACGACCTTGAACGGACTGTGCAGACGCGTGATTATCTCGCAAAAATAGCGCGAGATGCCGCCGAAGACCTGCACGTCGAAAATCTGACTGTCGTACACGACGGTGTATCCGCCCGTCGTGGAGGGCTTGGGGGCGTTCGTGCTTTTTCCCATAATATGGCTGGTTGGGGCGCAGAAGCTTACTTGTGTGTGATGAGTTGCAGAAATTCCTCCCTGGTCTTGGCTTGCGTGAACGCACCGCAGAAGTCGGAGGTGGTGGTGACGGAGTTGTCTTTCTCTATGCCGCGCATCTGCATGCACATGTGGCGTGCTTCTATCACGACCATTACGCCGAGCGGGGAAAGCGCCTCCTGCACGCACTCCTTTATCTGCATGGTCATGCGTTCCTGCACTTGCAGGCGGTGGGAGAAGATATCCACTACGCGGGCTATCTTGGAGAGCCCCGTTATGTATCCGTTGGGAATGTAGGCCACGTGCGCTTTCCCGTAAAACGGGAGCATGTGGTGTTCGCAAAGGGAATAGAAATTGATGTCCTTCACAATCACCATCTGGTCGTAAGGCTCGCGGAACTTTGCAGAGTTGAGCGTCGCGACGGGGTCTTGCGCGTAGCCTCTCGTGAGTTCCTGCATGGCCTTGGCCACGCGCAGCGGAGTCTTTTGCAGCCCTTCGCGTGTGGGGTCTTCGCCGAGCAGGCCGAGTATTTCGAGGTAGTGTCGCTGGAGTTGTTCGGTCTTTTCCGTGTCCATTCGTGTCATCTGTTGTGCCGTCCGCGTTTAGTCGGGCAGGTTCACCGTGCTGCGCACGATGCGTGTCTCGTAGGTGAAGTGTTTCCGGCGAATGAGGTTGACGTATTTCTGTGCCTCTTCCTTCGTGCGGAAATCGCCGACGTGCGTCACCCAGCGCGGCGTCTCAAAGGAGGTGTATACGGCGAGTTCGCTGAAATGCTTGCGGCAGGTGTTGCCCATGCGTACTGCCGCTTCGCGGTCCTTGCGCGAGTTGCCGCCCGTGTATATGCAGATGCGGTAGCCCTGCGCCTTGTGGCGCGTGCGTGCCACGTGCCTGTGTGCCTCGCCTTGCGCGGTGCGTTCGTTGCGCGCAGCCTCCGCAGAGGCATGCGGGGTCTCTTTCGTGGCGGCAGGGTGTGCAGCCGCAGTCGCGGGAGCGGTGGCATGGTGTGCCGCTTTCGGTTTTTCCGCGTTGTGCTTTTCCGCCGGCGCAGTGCTTTTCTGCAGCGGCGTGTTCACTATCCGCTCAATCTCGTCGCTTTGCACAATCACCACCGTGCCCTTCCCCGGCTCGCTCTTGCGGAGCTTTGCCGTGTAGGTGGTCTGCGCGGCGGCATGGAGTGCGAAAGCGGCGCAGACAGAAAAGGCTAAGGCTTTAATGGTTGGCATAAAAGTAAAGGAGAGGATGGTAAAAGAGAGCGGCCGGAGACAGAGTGCCGTCTCCGGCCGCTTATTGTCGCGTCGCTATGCCTTGGTCGGTGGACCGGCCGGGCGGCGAAGGTCATTCAGGTTTATTTCCAAGCGTCGATGATGCCCTTGAAATCTTCAGCCTTGAGCGCTGCGCCGCCGATGAGGCCGCCGTCAACGTCGGGCTTGGAGAAGAGCTCCTTGGCATTGCTGGGCTTGCAGCTGCCGCCGTAGAGGATGGTCACGTTCTCTGCTGCCTCTGCACCGAATTTGTCGGCGATGGTGGAGCGGATGAAAGCGTGCATCTCCTCAGCTTGGTCGGCGGTGGCAGTTTTGCCCGTACCGATAGCCCACACGGGCTCGTAAGCGAGGATGATGTGTGCAAACTGCTCAGCCGTGAGACCGAAGAGCGAACCCTCGAGCTGTGCCTTTACTACCTCGTTCTGCTTGTTAGCCTCGCGCTCCTCAAGCACTTCGCCGATGCAGAATATCACCTCCAGGCCGTTTGCCAGTGCGAGGTTCACCTTCTCGCGGAGAATCTCCGGAGTCTCGTGGTAGTATGCGCGGCGCTCGCTGTGGCCCAGAATCACGTAGCCTGCGCCCGTGCTCTTCACCATCTCGGCCGAAACCTCGCCGGTGTATGCACCCTTCTCCTTGTCTGCGCAGTTTTCGGCGCCAAGGCCGATGATGCTCTGGTCGAGCACGGCTGCCACGGAGGCAAGGTGGATGTACGGAGTGCAAATCACCACGCCGCAGTTGGGCTTGTCGGCGGTGAGGACCTCGTTGAGTTCCTTGGCAAGGGCAACGCCCTCCTGCAGGTTCTTGTTCATCTTCCAGTTGCCTGCAACGATTTTCTTTCTCATTTTGTCAATATGTGGGTTAAAACGTTTCTTGTGCGTATGTCGCCGGTAGTACTTGCTTCCCGTCCACAGCGCGTCAAGGGCTATCACTGCCAGACACGGGACCAAGAACCACAGCACCAAGGCGGGCAGACCTGCCTCTCCGCCGCCAGCAGCCCATCGTGCCGGACTACCGCCCGCCGTCTCCGGGTCGGGCAGGTTGTTCTTGCCCCATTTTGCGGCGAGACGCCCGTCCTTGAAGAGAAGCAGCCCCGGGTTGGAGCGCGTCATCGTGTTCAGTTCCGTGCGGTCAGCCGTGAGCACGGGGTACGCAGCCCCCGTCCTGTCGCGCCAGCCGTTCACGTCCGCTCCGGGAGACGCAGTGGCCATATAAAACTTTGCCCCGGTGTCGCGGCAGAAGTCGTCTATGTCGTTCACTCTGTCGCCGCAGCCGTCGTCCGCAGTGGCGGCATCTGGCACGGCGAGCAGGAAGGTGTAGCCCGTGTCTTCGGCGATGGCGAAAGAAAGATCTTCGCCGGTAGCCGTGTCCTCTACATAGAAGTTTGCCAGACGTGCCTCGCGCGTGCTTGTGTCAAGCTGTCCGCACAAAGCCGCCCGCAGTCTCCCTCCCGGGACGTACGGCGTGTAGTCTACCACGGGCTGGTAGTGAAGCGTGTACAGGCACAGCCCCACGGCGTATACCCATGAGTAAACGGTGACAAGCCAGCAGTTGCGCTCGGACACGACGCGTGCCATGCCCTCATGGCGCACAAGCAGCACGGCGGCAAAAGCGAGCAGCACGACATTCTTTGCGAGCGTCTGTCCCGGCGTGAGCGTCACCGCATCGCCAAAGCATCCGCAGTCTGCAACGGGGTTGTAGAGGTACGTCCACACCGTCACAGCCGTGAAGAAGGCCATCATCAGCGCCGCCACTGTCGTGGCAAGCTTCCGGCGCGAGGCGAGGAGCAAGTACATTCCCGTCACAAACTCAAGCACGCTGATGCCCGAAGCAGCTACCTGCAGGGGCAGCGACCCGTCTGTTGCCGGTATGCCCAAAGCGCCGCAGTACGCGTACAGCTTGTGCGCCATCCCCATCGGGTCGCTCGCTTTCACGAAGCCCGAGAAGACGAGCGTGCCGCCGAGCGCAAGGCGCGAAAGCACGCACAGCGCGGTGAGCGCCGCATGCGACACGGACTTACTCTTCACTTCCTTCTATCGTCAATTTGATGAGCGCGAAGACGGCGTAGTTGAGCATATCCATATAGTTGGCGGCGATGCCCTCGCTTACGAGCGTGCCGCCGTCAAGGTCCTCTATCTGCTTTGTGCGGAAGAGTTTCATATAGATGATGTCCGCAAGCGACGACACGCGCATGCCGCGCCACGCTTCGCCATAGTCGTGGTTCTTGCGCAGCATCAGCTCGAGCGCCTCGGACGTGCGTGCATCGTAGAGCGCAAGCGCCTCCTCGGCGGTGATGTCCTCAGCGTCTGCCGCGCCGCGGTCCAGCTGTATCAGGGCCACGACGGAATAGTTGACGATGCCCACAAACTCCGGCACAATGCCTTCGTCCACGCGTGCCTCGCCTTTCGTCTGCAGCGAACGGATGCGCGCGGCCTTTATCATGAGCTGGTCCGTCATTGTCTCCGGGCGCATCACCCGCCACGCCGCGCCGTAGTCGTGCAGTTTTTTCTCAAAGAGTGCGCGGCAGTCGCTCAAAACCTGGGCGAACTCCGCCCGCGTGCCGCCGTCGGCGTCCGTGTGTACCTCTTGCATAGTGTGTCGTTGTGGCGCATCGGTCGCAGTCCGTTTCGTGCAGCCTTTCTGCGCCGCAATTGCGGCTCGCTGCGCGGTCACGCACGCTGCGGGGCGCGTCCTACTTTCTGCAAAAGTACGAAAAACCGCTAACTATGCTGCCGATTTGCAAAAAACACCCCTGCCGCAGAGCGTGACGGACACGCCGAAAAGCGGAGCATTCTGGAGAAAGCGCAGCCGAACGGGGCGGACGGGGAACGGACTGGCAGGTCTGCGCAGTCGGCACGCGGCGGAAACGCTTGCGGGGTAAGCCAAATTTCGCTAATTTTGCACACATTATTATATATAGCGGGGCGCGGCGCGGCCTTGGGCGGCAGCGTATGCGTCCTGTCTTTGCGCCCAATCGCCGGAAAGGCTTGGCGAAACCGCCGACCCGCAAGGGCGGAAAACACTGAAAGGAAAATACATCAACATAAACAGATGGAGACATTGTATAAAATAAGGAAAGGGCTTGACCTGCGTCTTGCCGGCGAGGCCGAAAAGTCGCTGACCGTGCTGCCCGTAAAGGGCGAGTACGCTGTGATGCCCGGCGACTTTCCCGGCATCGTGCCGCGCGTGCTTGTGAAAGAGGGCACGCACGTGAAGGCGGGCGACCCGCTTTTCACCGACAAAGCCACGGAGAGCGTGATGTTTGTCTCGCCCGTCAGCGGTACGGTTGCGGGCGTTGACCGCGGCGACCGCCGCAAGGTGCTTGCGGTGCGTGTGCTTGCAGACGGCACGGACGATGCCAAGAGCTATGGCAAGATTGACGTGAATGCCCTTTCGGCGGACAGCTTCCGCAAGCTGCTTCTCGAAAGCGGACTCTTTGCTTTCGTGCGCCAGCGTCCCTACGACGTGGTTGCCGACCCGAAGAGCACGCCAAAGGCCGTGTTTGTTTCGGCTTTCTCGAAAATGCCGCTCGCTGCAGATTTCTCTTTCGTGGCAAAGGGACGCGAGGCGGACTTCAAAGCCGGCATATCGGCACTCGCCAAGATAGCGCCCGTGCACCTCGGCGTCAGCCCCGCGCAAATCAACTCGCCGCTGCTTCCCGTAGAGGGTGCGAAGGTGAGCGTATTTGACGGTCCCAACCCGTCGGGCAACGTGGGCGTGCACATCAACCACGTCTCCCCTGTCAACAAGGGCGAAACCGTCTGGACCATCGGTGCAGAAGCCGTGATATTCATCGGCGGGCTGCTTCGCACGGGCCACATCGACCTTACCCGCCGCGTGGCGGTGGCAGGCTCGCAGGTGAAGAGACCGCAGTACTTTGAGACGCCCGTTGGCACAAGCCTCGCAGCCCTGCTCGAGGGCAACCTGCTTGCCGAAAGCCACGTGCGCGTGATAAACGGCAATCCGCTCGTAGGCGTAAAGACCTCCGCTGCCGGCTTCCTTGGCGCGTACGCCACGGAGGTGTGCGCCATTCCCGAGGGGGACGACGTAGACGAGGCTTTTGGCTGGATTGCGCCGCGACTGAACGATTTCTCCACAAGCCGCAGCTATTTCTCCTGGCTCTTCGGCAAGGGGCGCAAGTACGACCTTGACTGCCGCGTGAAGGGCGGAGAGAGGCACATGATAATGAGCGGGGAGTACGACAGCGTGTTCCCTATGGACATTTACGCGGGCTACCTCGTGAAGGCCATCATCACCGGCGACATTGACCGCCAGGAGGCTCTGGGCATATACGAGGTGGCTCCCGAGGACTTCGCCGTGGCCGAGTTTGTAGACTCCTCCAAGCTTGAGCTGCAGCGCATAGTGCGCGAGGGGCTCGAAGTGCTGCGCAAGGAAAACGCCTAAGGCGCGGCAGACACATCCGTCACACACAGAACACACACAACCCAAAATGCTGAAAAAAATATTCGACAATCTCCGTCCCACTTTCGCCGACGGCGGGAAGCTGCACGCCTTCCGCTCCGTCTTCGAGGGTATGGAGAGCTTCATGCTTGTGCCCAACGCTACCTCGCGCTGCGGCGTGAGCATACACGACGCGATCGACTCAAAGCGCATCATGTCGTTTGTGGTGATAGCGCTGCTTCCGGCGCTGCTCTTCGGTATGTACAACGTAGGCTACCAGAACTATGCCGCCGCCGGGCGTCTTTCCGAGGCAAGCTTCTGGGCGCTTTATGGCTACGGTTTCCTGCTTACGCTGCCCAAAATCATTGTTTCTTACGTCGTGGGACTGGGCATCGAGTTTGCAGTGGCACAGTGGAAGCATGAGGAAATACAGGAGGGCTACCTCGTCACGGGTATGCTTGTGCCGATGATAGTCCCCGTCAACTGCCCGCTCTGGATGCTCGCCCTTGCAGTGGCTTTCTCCGTGATATTCTGCAAGGAGATATTCGGCGGGACGGGAATGAACATCTTCAACCCCGCCCTTGTGGCACGCGCCTTCCTCTTCTTCTCCTACCCCACCAGCATGAGCGGCGACAAGGTATGGCTTGCCTCGCACGAGGTGCTTGGGCTTGGCTGCGAGCTGCCCGACGGCACCACTATGGCTACGCCTCTCGGCCAGGCCGGTGCTGGCGAACACATCACGGCTTCGCTCAGCGACATGTTCTGGGGATTCATCCCCGGTTCGCTCGGCGAGACAAGCGTTGTGGCGATAGCCATCGGCGCAGCGATACTGCTCTTCACGCGCATTGCCTCCTGGCGCACGATGCTCAGCGTCTTCGTCGGCGGCGCGGTGGTGGCTGTGCTCTTCAACTGGGCAGACCTCCCCGGCAATGCAGCCGCACACCTGAGCTGCTGGGAGCATTTCGCAGCGGGCGGCTTCTGCTTCGGTGCAGTCTTTATGGCTACTGACCCCGTGACCAGTGCCCGCACAGAGGGCGGAAAATTCGTTTACGGCTTCCTCATCGGCGCGCTGGCCATACTCATACGCGTGCTCAACCCGGGCTACCCCGAGGGAATGATGCTGGCCATACTTTTCATGAACATGTTTGCGCCGCTCATTGACTACTGCTTCGTGCAGCGCAACATCAGCAAACGCCTCAAGCGGGCAAGCAAGTAGCACTCTCCCCCGCCCCGCCGCCTTTTCCGCGGCCTTTTGCGGGGGAAAACAAAAAAGCATCATGGATACTAACAAGAACTCATACACCATCATCTACGCCGCCGTACTGGTGGCGGTGGTGGCCTTCCTGCTGGCATTTGCCTCCTCCGCTCTCAAGCCCGCACAGGACAAGAATGTGGAGATAGACAAGAAGAAGCAGATACTCGCCGCCCTCAACGTGCGCAACCTCAGCGGGGCGGAGGAGATAGAAAAGAAATATGACGAGTGCATTGTCGCCGACCTCATTGTCGACTCCGCCGGCAATGTGCTGAAGAGCGGCGAGGGCAAGGACAAGGACGGTTTCCGCGTCTCCGCCAAAGACGTTGCGCCGGATTGCCTGCCCCTCTACCTCTGCCGTGTGGACGGCGAGACGAAGCTTGTGTTGCCGATGACGGGACGCGGCCTTTGGGGCGGCCTTTGGGGCTACCTTGCCGTGAACGATGACCGGCAGACCGTCTTCGGAGCCTATTTCTCCCACGAGAGCGAGACGGCGGGTCTGGGTGCCCTTATCGCCGAGGAGAAGTTCCAGGACCAGTTCAAGGGCAAGCACCTCTTCGCCAGCCCGCAGGACAGCACGGTGGCGCTCACCGTGGTGAAGAACGGCAAGACCGACCCTGCCAAGAAAGACGTGCAGGTAGACGGCGTGACCGGTGCTACGCTTACCTCGGTAGGTGTGGGCAATATGGTCACAAGCGGCGCACAGGCATACGCTGCCTGCCTCAAGACATTCAAGGAAACGCAGCATAACAGCAAATAAAGACAGAGACAGAAATGGGCATATTTTCAAAGCAAAATACGGAAGCCCTCACCGGGCCGCTCAATCTCAACAACCCCGTGGCGGTGCAGGTGCTCGGCATCTGCTCGGCGCTGGCGGTGACCTCGCAGCTCGAGCCCGCCATAGTCATGGGACTCTCGGTGACGGTCATCACGGCTTTCTCCAACGTGATTATCTCGCTCCTGCGCAAAACAATCCCCAACCGCATCCGCATCATCGTTCAGCTGGTGGTTGTGGCTACGCTCGTCACGCTCGTGGCGCAGGTGCTTAAGGCATACGCCTACGACGTAAGCGTACAGCTTTCGGTGTACGTGGGACTCATCATCACCAACTGTATCCTTATGGGACGCCTTGAGGCCTTTGCCATGCAAAACGGTCCCTGGGCTTCCTTCCTTGACGGCATCGGAAACGGTCTTGGCTACGCCTGGGTGCTTGTAGCGGTGGGTTTCGTGCGCGAGCTGCTCGGCAGCGGCACGCTCCTTGGCCTGCGTGTCATCCCCGAGAGCATCTATGAGGCCAACGGCGGATTCTATGTCAACAACGGCATGATGACGATGCCCGCCATGGCACTTATCCTTGTGGGCTGCCTTATCTGGGCACACCGCTCGCTCAATCCCGAGGAGAAAAAATAAGCGAGACGGGGCGGGCTTCCGTCTGCCCTACCGCAATACAGACAGTGTAAACACACACGCATATATTATATATGGAACATTTGCTTAGCTTGTTTGTCCGCTCCATTTTCGTGGACAATATGATATTTGCCTTCTTCCTCGGCATGTGCTCTTACCTTGCCGTGTCGAAGAACGTGAAGACTGCCCTTGGGCTGGGCGTGGCGGTGACCTTCGTGCTGGTGATAACCGTGCCGGTGGACTACCTGCTGCAGACCAAGGTGCTGGGTCCGGACTGCCTTGTGCAGGGCGTTGACCTCTCCTTCCTTTCTTTTATTCTTTTTATCGCCGTGATAGCCGGCATCACACAGCTTGTGGAGATGGCGGTAGAGCGTTTCTCGCCCTCGCTTTATGCCGCGCTGGGCATTTTCCTCCCGCTCATCGCCGTCAACTGTGCCATCATGGGCGCGAGCCTCTTCATGCAGCAGCGCATTGGGCTTGAACCCGGCAGCACACAGTATATCGGCAATTGGGTGGACGCGCTTGTCTACGCTCTCGGCTCGGGTATCGGCTGGCTTCTCGCCATCGTGGCACTTGCAGCCATCCGCGAGAAAATGGCCTACACAGACGTGCCGCGCCCGCTGCGCGGACTGGGCATCACGTTCATCACCGTGGGACTTATGGCCATGGCTTTCATGTGCTTCTCCGGTCTGAGCGTGTAACCCGTTGAGGAAAGAGAAAACAGAGGCAACAAAACGACATCACATTTTCCAAGAAGAGAAATGGACATCAATCTTATACTTGCGAGCATCGGGGTTTTCCTCACCATCATCTTGCTGCTCGTCGTGATACTGCTTGTGGCGAAGAAATACCTCTCGCCCGGCGGCAAGGTGAACATTACCATCAACGGCAAAGAGACCGTCAGTGCCGAGCAGGGTTCGAGCCTTCTCAGCACGCTCTCCGAGCACGGCGTCTACCTCCCCTCCGCTTGCGGCGGCAAGGGCAGCTGCGGCCAGTGTAAATGCCAGGTACCGGAAGGCGGGGGCGAGATACTCGACTCCGAGCGCGGACACTTCACCCGCAAGCAGGTGAAAGAACACTGGCGCCTCGGCTGCCAGTGCAAGGTGAAGGGTGACCTCTCCATACAAGTGCCCGACAGCGTCCTCGGCGTGAAGGAATACGAGTGTACGGTCATCTCCAACAAGAACGTGGCTACGTTCATCAAAGAGTTCAAGGTGCAGCTCCCCGAGGGGGCGCACATGGATTTCCTCCCCGGTTCTTACGCGCAGATAAAGATACCCGCTTTCTCCATGGACTACGACAAGGACATTGACAAGGCGCTTATCGGCGACGAGTACCTGCCGGCTTGGCAGAAGTTCGGTCTGTTCCCGCTCAAGTGCGTGAATACCGAGCCCACCATCCGTGCCTACTCTATGGCCAACTATCCCGCTGAGGGCAACGTCTTCATGCTTACCGTGCGCATCGCAACCCCGCCCTTCAAGGCTGACCGCAGTGGCTTTATGGAGGTTAACCCCGGTATCGCTTCCTCTTACATCTTCACGCTGAAGCCCGGCGACAAGGTGATGATGAGCGGTCCTTACGGCGACTTCCACCCCCACTTTGACAGCAAGAAAGAAATGATTTGGGTAGGCGGCGGCGCTGGTATGGCTCCGCTCCGCGCGCAAATCATGCACATGACGCGCACCCTTAACTGCCGCGACCGTGAGATGCACTATTTTTACGGCGCGCGTGCGCTCAACGAGGTGTTCTATCTTGACGATTTCCACCAGCTCGAGAAGGATTTCCCCAACTTCCACTTCCACCTTGCCCTCGACCGCCCCGACCCCGCTGCCGACGCTGCCGGTGTCAAGTACACGCCGGGCTTCGTACATCAGGTAATGTTTGGGACCTACCTTAAAGACCACGAAGCGCCCGAGGACATCGAGTACTACATGTGCGGTCCTGGTCCTATGTCAAAGGCTGTGGTATCCATGCTTGACAGCCTCGGCGTAGAACCCGAAAGCATCATGTACGACAACTTCGGCGGATAGTCCCCGCGAGCCGTAAGGCCAATTCACAAAACAAGGGAGCGGGAAGCGCACTGCACACAGCGCGTTTCCCGCTCCCTCTCTTTTTTGCTTTCACCGGCAGGTCGTCTGCCCCTCCGCGTATCGATCGAACGCTACTCCCCCGCCCTACGTAGCCTTGCCACTGCATCTGAGACGGGTTTGCGTGCCTCGCTTAAATATAATTCCTATTGGCTTTTGCTTCCGTATTGCTCGGTGTCCGGCTCAGCCGCCATTGCAGTTTCCTCCTCCTCCTGCACTGCGTACCTCGTCGGCTTGCGGTCTTCAAGGAATATGTGGTTGAGGGTGTACTCCAGAGACTGCAAGGTCTCTTCTCTGACCTTGGGCTTCAACTGGCATTCCCAAACGGTGATGCAGTGCCAGCCCATAGCTGCCAGCTTACGCTGCTCCTCTTTGTCGCGAAGTCTATTGCGCTCTATCTTCGTTTGCCAGTAGTCTGTGCGGCTCTTGGGCATCACGAAAAATCTGCATCCTTCATGCCCGTGCCAGAAGCACCCGTTCACGAATATAACAGTGCGGAACTTGCTCATCACTATGTCGGGATGTCCCGGAAGCCCGGGGTGGTTCAGCCTATACCGGTATCCACGGGCAAAAAGGTAACGGCGCACCAATAGCTCCGGCTTTGTGTCCTTGCTGTGTATGGAGGCCATACACCGGCTGCGCTGCTCTTTCGTCATTTTGTCCATACTCATCCATTGCGGCTTACACATCTTCCTATACTCGTTCTCCCCCGGCATTCTTTCCCTCGCGGGTGTAGGCAGCTCATGCTGCGTAAATACTCAAAGAACCTGGCATTTCTTACACAAGGTGGCGCAACAAGTTATGTTATTCTCCTTGCGTAATCTATACCGTATTCCATCTTTCCCCCTTTTTATTTAGGTTAACCCTAGATAATTCGGATTTCTCGCAGCTCTGCAACTATTCCGACTTTTACCTGACTACTCCTTACCGTTTTACAGTTAGCCACCAACCATTTCCTTTTCCTCTTGTTGCTTTGCAAGTACTGCTTCCAAACTGCATATATTGGCAAGGCTAAACAAAGGGTTTAGCTTCACAAAGTTATGCGTTTGTCAACATATTGGAGAAGTCCTTGCGGTCTTATTCCGTTATATAAAAGGTTTCGTAGCCGTTTTGCCGCGATGCTAAAACGACTCTTTATATACGAAACTATACCCTCTAACCTTAAAGGCTCCACCCGTACTTACTTCGAAGCATTAGAGCAAGGCGGAAATGCTTTTTGGGGTAGTCCACAAAGGTAATAAGACGCCGTTCGTACGAAAAGAGCCGCAAGTGTCTTGGGCAGTTAGGGCGAAAAATGCTATTTTTGCAACCGCTTAGAGCGTAAACGGTCCCGTAGCTCAGTTGGATTAGAGCAACGCCCTTCTAAGGCGTGGGTCTTGGGTTCGAACCCCAACGGGATCACAGAGATTCCTGCGGAATCACAAAGAACAAATGAGGTTATTGAGGATTTTACTACAAGTAAAGTCCTCTCTTTGTATATATACGGTTGAGTATCAACGACTTGACCAACAACATAACGGTTATCATGAGGTGTTGCACTGATGTCTAACTTCACGGCGGAATTCTCCTAAGTGGACAGAATGGGACAGAAAGTGACAGGACAGGACGTTTAGGTGTTACACATGGTGTTACACGTCACACCCTAAGGTGTTACACGCTAAGCGAGGTGTTACACGTTATGTGTTACCCTCCCTCATGATTGCGGATTTCTGATTTTTGTCACTTAATAAAACTTAAATCTTAGGTTTGCCCCACTTTCTCTTGCTGATGCCCGTCGTCTAAAAACGTTTTTAAGATGGAACTGAAATTGGTAACAGTCATCTTTGACAGGCGCAATCTCTCGGAGAAGCGAGGGTTCGGGTATTTGGAAGTGAGAGTAAATCTGGGTCACAAGGTTCGCCGTTATGTGACCGTGTGTTCAACGACTAAGGAGGAATGGGAAGTCGCTGCCCAGTCCGCCGAAACGAAAGCCATTATAGAAAGGTGTGAGAACATCCTTTCCGTAATGAAGTATCTTGGCGAAGAGTCGAACATCGACAACTTCAACCGCCATTTCTACGGCGAGGACAA
>CAVJPT010000018.1:0-40996 GCA_963651485.1 Alloprevotella sp.
AGCTTACTCCACGCCGCTGCATGTCGCGCAGGAGCGGGCGCAGGCGTATGACGAAGCTTTCCCAGGAGCGGTTTTTCTGCTCGCTCCATCCAGCCTCGGCAAGTGCGAGGGCGCGGGGGAAGGCCTGGTAGTATATGCGCTCGGGCGAATTGATGCTCTCGCTCCAAAGCGTGCCGGCCACGCCGAAGAGGTTTTCGCGCTCGAAGCACGCGTCCATCCCCCATGCGGGGTCGAGCGAATAGGTCTGGCGTAGCGAGGTGACGGGCATGCCCCAGTTTACCTCAGGCATGTCGCCGCCCGCCATGGGGTAGTCGAGATAGCAATGCTCGCCGGGGCAGAGCATTATCTTCGCCTTGTTTGCCACTGCGGCGTCGAGCGCGGTCTTCGTAAGTCCGTGCCGCCAGGCAAAGGTCACGCAGCCGGGCTGAATGTTTTTGAAGTCGGTCTCGTACCAGAACATCGGTGTCTTCCCGTACTTCGTCTGCAGGGTGTCTATGATGCGGTCGAACATATACTCCTGCAGCCGCCAGTTTTCCGAGCGGTCCACCGTGGCTATGCCGAGTTTTTCCTTCAGCGCCTTGTCTTTCTCGCACGTTGTCCAGCAGTCGAGAGCAGGCTGTCCCGCCTCGTCGCCTCCGAGGTGTACGTATTTGCAAGGAAAAACGTCTGCCAGCTCACGGAAAACATTGCCGAGGAACTCGTAAGTGAATTCGTTGCCCGGGCAGAGCAGCTCGTTGGACACGCCGCAGGTGGTGCGGATGGGTACTTGCTTTGCGCCGCAGGTAAGCTCGGGGTAAGCGTGCACGGCAGCCACTTCATGGCCCGGCATCTCTATTTCCGGCACAATCTGCACGTGGTAGCGTGCCGCATAGGCCACCAGCTCGCGCATCTCCTCCTGCGTGTAGTAGCCCGATATGGGCATCTGCATGTCGTCCATCCCCGTGCGGGCGGACGACTTTGCCGTAAGGAGCGGATATTTCTTTATCTCTATGCGCCAGGCCTGGTCGTCGACGAGATGCAGGTGCAGGTAGTTGTACTTGTAGCGCGCCATCTCCGCCACAAAGCCTTTGAGCGCGTCAAGGGGAATGAAGATGCGTGCCGGGTCCACCATCAGCTCGCGCACGTGGGTACGGGGGCTGTCGGCCAGAGTAAGCTGCGGCAAAGCGTCACAGCATGCCGTCTCGCCCGAGCCGCGCAGCAGCTGGTCGAGCGTCATCAGTCCGTAGAAAACGCCTGCCGCTCCGCCGCCGCTAATCTCTACTCCGTCCTCTTTTACCCGCAGCGTGTAAGCCTCAGCGTCTGCCAGCGCAGTGTCAAGGGCAAGCGTGAGACGCGGGTCGCACCGTCCCTTTGCGTTTTTCTTAGGGACAAAATCGTCCCCGATGCGATCGCGCAACACTTGCTCCGCCATCTCGCACTCGTTTCCCAGCCCCGCGGCCGATGCCACTTCCCAGTGGCGCTTCACCTCAAGAGGGTCTGCGTCGGTGCACACTTCGAGTTTTGAGGGGACGGGTACAAGGCAGTCCGCCGGGCGGCACACCTCATAGTCGGTCCGCGGCTCTTCCACGAAGAAGCGCCGCCAGCCCTCCGCCCGCCGGTAAGCCCACTCCGCCCCCTTGGGCACGACGAGCTTGCAGCGCTTGCGGTTCACTCCCTCAAAGGTAGAGGCCGTGGCGCGTGGCGGCACGCGCGAGTTCACCGTCAGCTTTTTCAGGGACGAAAGGCGGGCGAAGGCAAAATCGCCCAAGACGGGCGCGCCGTTTACGGTCAAGTCCTCCAAAGCCGTGCAGCCGAGGAAAGCCCCGTCCCCCACGCGCTGCACACTGCGCGGCAACGCCACTTTCCCGAGCGACGTGCAGGCGTAAAAGGCCTGCGTGCCTATCTCCTCCGTGTTGTCGGGAAGAAGCACGCTTTCAAGGCCGTGCCTCGAATGGAACGCGTTTTTTGGCACACGGCGGCAGTCCGCCCCGCTCAAGTCCGCGCTTTTGAGCTGCCAGCAAAGGTCCCTCATTTGACGGAAGTCTGAGTTTCCCCTCACGGAGAGCGTCCCCGTCAGGCGCAGCGCGGTGGCCGCGGCTTTCTGCTCCGCCGTCAGGTCGTCCATGCGCCCCGCCGCCTGCACGCCCTGCTGCGCCTGCGCCATGCAGGCGGCGGCGCAAGAAAGCGACAGTATGGCTGCGGCTAATAGTCGTTTCATAAGTCTATCTTGTTGTAAACAGAGCGTCTTGTCCGCCCCGCGTTTCCCCTGTCCGAAAAGGGGAAAAATTTCCTAAATTACTCCTATATATATAATAGGTATGTCTCTCCCGTCCTCAGGCCGCCATTCCGGCATTTTCTCCGGGGGCGGCACACGGCTTGGCGGGGGTCAAAACTTCAGCATGCGCGAGCCGTCGGGCTGCTCCTCCACGTCCACGCGTACAGCGTCGCCGGGGAGGAGGTCCTCCACCAGTTCCGGCCACTCTATGAGGCACACTGCTCCGGAGTAGAAATAGTCCTCGTAGCCCATGTCATACACTTCCTCTATCTTGGCTATGCGGTAGAAGTCGAAATGGTACACCAGCTCGCCGGATGGCTCGGCGCGGTACTCGTTGACAATGCTGAAGGTGGGCGAGTTCACCACGTCGGTCACCCCGAGCGCCTCGCAGAGCGCCTTGATGAAAGTGGTTTTGCCCGCCCCCATCTTTCCGTAGAAAGCAAAGACGGTGGACTCGCCCATAGCCTGCACGAAAGCGCGTGCGGCGGCGGGCAGGGCGGCGGTGTTTTCTATCTTTATTTCCATATCGTTTCCTGTGTGTTTTCCTCGCGGGGCGCGGCCACTCGCCGGCCTTTCTGTACGCGCCGCATAGCGGCACATACATGCGCTCCGCCGCGCGAAGATAGGGAAAAAGCAAGGGAAAGCATTATCTTTGCGGGCATGAAAGACGAAAGCAAAGGGGAAAACATATATCCGGTCTTCGACCGCATGCTGGGCCGCGCCGACAAGGAGCAGCTTCTGGGACAGCGCGGCGTGATGTTGTGGTTCACGGGACTGAGCGGCTCGGGCAAAAGCACGGTGGCCATCGCTCTTGAGCGCGAGCTACAGCGACGCGGGCTGCTCTGCCGCATTCTCGACGGCGACAACATCCGCACGGGCATCAACTCCAACCTGGGCTTCACCGCCGAGGACCGCCGCGAAAACATACGGCGGATAGCCGAAGTGGGCAAGCTCTTCGTGGAGACGGGCGTGATAACCATAGCCGCCTTCATCAGCCCCACCGAGGAGCTGCGCATACTGGCGCAGGGCATCATCGGCGAAGCCGACTTCAAGGAGATATACGTCTCCACGCCGCTCGAAGAGTGCGAACGGCGCGACGTGAAAGGTCTTTACGCCCGCGCCCGCCGGGGCGAGGTAAAAAACTTCACCGGCATATCCGCACCTTTTGAGGCTCCTGCCCGCCCAGCCCTCTCTCTCGACACCTCGCGCCTTTCGCTTGAAGAAAGCGTGGCAAGGCTGCTTGAACTGCTCGGGCTGGAAAACAGGAAATAACCCTCTTTTCAGCCGCCCGAAAGCCCCGCTAAGCGTCCTTTTCGCCTTTCTCGATTTTATAAAGAACGTTAACGGCGATTTGGAAACGGGCGGAAAATGTATTATCTTTGTGGAAAGAAAAGCGGGGATACGCATCGTGTGCGCATCCCCGCTTTCGTGTTGTTGAATATCAACGACTTACAGCTGAAATAGTGTACATATAGGAGCTACGGGATGTACATATAGGAGCTACTGCCCCCATTCCCGTCGCTACGGGACCGGTCTTAGTCTCCGCAAAGCCCCTTTTCGGGTCTCGTCACCCCCTTTCAGTAGTTGCAGATACCTATAAAAATACTTAAACTTTCGTAAGAATGCTTTCGCCGTGCGGCTTGCGAAAACGGCAAATATTTTCTCTTTTCCTGCACCTTGCTTTTTTGACCTCCGGGCTGCCGGGCGCGAAAGGCCGAACGCGTTTTTTCTTGCGAAAACCATGCACCCCCGAAAAGACGGGGCGGGGGTACGGCGGGACACACGACAGGAAAAAGGCAGGCGGGCTCTTTTTCATAAGCGGACGGAAGGCGGGCGAGAACGGCTGAAAAACGGGTTTGAACGGTCTAAATCCCCTTTTTCCTGCATTTTAATGTTTTTTCACCCCCCCCCGAATAGAATCTTTTGGCATTCTCTGTATATTTACCGCGTTTCCAATGCTTTAATGCAACTCCAACCTTTAAATACCGACACTATGAAACGCTTTACTTTCATCGCGCTGCTCGCGCTTCTGCTGCGCGTGCCCTGCGCCACGGCACAGACAGAGGTGAGTGACCTCAGCCCCTACTTTGAATGCAGCACGGCAGACGCGCCGAAGTGGTACCACATCTCCATCGGCGGCAGCACGGCAGCCAACTTCTGCCACCAGGACGACGCCACCGACGGCGACAAGATAGCCGGACTGTACGGCCCGAGCCGCATCACCAGCTACGACCGTATGAAGGGCTTCTTCTGGGCCTTTGTCAAGGACGGCGAAACCAACCATGTGAAGCTGCTCAACATGCAGACCAACAAATACATCTACCTGCCCTCCGACGCTACCGCCGTGACAAGTTCCACCACAAGCAGCAACGTGGCGACTACCTATTTCAAGCTGACGTCGGACGCAAGCCAGGCCACCGCCTTCACCGTCGTGCAAAGCACATACAGCACGGGGACAGGCAACAAGTTCTCCCTCAAGGCCAACAACGCCCCGAGCGGCATCACCAACCCCTACCTCGCCTTTTACTGGTACAAAAACAAACAGAGCTTCCTCTATTGGCTCAACTGCTGGGATGACGCCAACGCCTACACCGACCAGATATGCTGCTTCACGGCCATAAGGGCGCAGAGCGGAGACGACTTCTTCACGAAAGGAAAAGCCTATGCCAGCACAAGCGTGGCACTCCCGACGGAAGACAACCTGCTCACCGCTTATGACGTGACCGACCTTCAAGCCGCAAAGACCGCTGCCGAGAGCGCCACCACGGCAGAGGACTTTGACGCCGCCTACAAAAAGTTCTCCACCGCCTACAATGAGTGTTCCCCAACACTAAGCACCGCCACAAGCCCCAAGTACGACACGTCTGCATACTACCGCATAAGGACCGTCAACAAGAATGCGCTCGCCAATTACGGCTACTTCAGCACCGAGACGTCCACTGTGTCCACAGACGGAACCACTACCACAGCCTGCGCCGTATACCGTGGCCAGAAAACCGGCGCGGTGACGCCGCAGCTCTGGCGCATTGAGGACTACGGGGCCGGAGACGGCACCGTCAAGCTTGTCAATGCCAACACGGGGCAGCCCATCGCGCAAGTCACAGGCACGGAGACGCTCACCACATGTACCGAAGGCGGCACGGCGGGTAAGGTGAAGATAGAGACAAGGCCCAGCGTTACGCTCAACACAAGCAATTTCGTCGCCAACGACAAAGTCTCTGTGTTCCTCCTCAAAATAGACGACCACAACATCAACGCCTACAAGGGCGCAAGCGCAAACTCCATCAGCGACTGGAGCGGCAACTCGGAAAGCGACGGCGGCAACTACTGGCAGTTTGAGAAAGTGACCGAAGTGACCGTCACGGTAAGCGAAAGCGCAGGCTGGGCAAGCGTGTGCATGCCCTTCGCCGTCACGCTCCCCGAAAGCACCGAGGCAAAGGCTTACAAAGCCACAAGCGCCGGCAACGGAACGATGAAGCTCACCGAGCTGAGCGGGACGGTGCCCGCCAAGACGGGCTTCCTGCTCTGCAAAGACGGCGGCGGCGACGTGACGCTCTCCATCAGCACGGAGACCGGCGCAGACGTGGGAGAAAACAAGCTCTCCGGCGCGACGGCAAAGCGCGCCGGCTTCAACGGCGGCGACAACTATTTCCTCGCGCTCAACTCCGCCGGCAAAGCCGCCTTCCTCCAGAGCGGCAGCTCGCTTACCACCGTCCCCTGCAACAAGGCCTACCTCCCCGCCACGCAAATTGACAACACCGCCAGCACAAGCTCGGCCACGCTCGACTTCGACTTTGACGGCGGCAAAACGACGGGCATAGACAACGCCGCACAGAGCGCAGAGAGCCGCGCCGTGAAATACTACGACCTTTCCGGCCGCCGCGTCCTCTTCCCCGCAAACGGGGTATTCGTGACGGACAAAGGAGAGAAAGTGCTGCTGAGATAATCCCCCTTCCCTTACTTCTACAAACCTGAAAACGATGAATACCACATACACTTGCCCCCGCAGCCTCTCCCTCCGCCTCCGCACGGAAGGCATGATGGCTGCAAGCCTCTCCGTCGGCGGCACCACCTCCAGCGGGACAGAAGAAATAGTAGAAACGGAGGGCGGCGTGCTCTCCAACGAAAGAAGCAGCTTCGGCACCCACTACTGGGACGGAGCGGAAGAGTAGCCGCAAGACGAAATGCAAGCATAGAAAGAATCCCTGCGGAGTGTCCCTCCGCAGGGATTTTGCCTGCCCTCTGAGGCCGCCCCGCCGCCTCGGCAATTTATCCGCCGCCTTCTTGCTGCCTTTATAAGAAATAATGTATTTTTGCTCCTTTGAAAAACAGGTCAGTTGCACACAAAACGTGTCACACAAGAAACCCTAAATAAACTAAGACTATGTATTGGACATTGGAATTGGCCTCTAAGCTGGAAGACGCCCCTTGGCCCGCCACGAAAGAAGAGCTGATAGACTACGCCATGCGCTCCGGCGCCCCGATGGAGGTAGTGGAAAACCTCCAGGAGCTGGAAGACGAGGGCGAGGTGTATGAGAATATCGAGGACATCTGGCCCGACTACCCTACCAAAGAAGACTTCCTCTTCAACGAGGACGAGTATTGACCGGCACGCCTAAGGGCGTCCCCCCATAAAGAAGACTTGGACAAGGATATGGGTAATTCTTCACGGAGTTGCCCATATCCTTTTTGCGCAAGAGCGGCGGGGCGGAAAACGCGCACTGCCGCAAAAAGAGCAACATGCACACTTGACTCACCACATAACCGGACAAGAAAAAACATGAAAGTACTGCTGATAAACGGAAGCCCGCACCGCGAGGGCAACACCGCCATCGCGCTGAGCGAAGTAGCCAAGACGCTGGAGGGCGAAGGCGTGGAGACAGAGACTGTACACGTCGGGCAAAAAGACATACACGGCTGCATCGCCTGCCGCAAGTGCGCGGAGACGGGGAAATGCGTCTTCGACGACCTCGTCAACGAAGTCAGCGCAAAGTTTGCCGAAGCAGACGGCATCGTTGTCGGCTCGCCGGTCTACTACGCCTCCCCGGCCGGCACGCTCATTTCTTTCCTCGACCGCCTTTTCTTCTCTTCGCATTTCGACAAAAGCATGAAGGTGGGCGCGGCGGTAGCCGTGGCACGGCGCGGCGGCACGACAGCCACCTTTGACGTGCTGAACAAGTATTTCACCATAAGCAATATGCCCGTCGCTCCCTCACAGTACTGGAACAGCGTGCACGGCCGCACGCCCGGAGAGGCTCTGCAGGACGCGGAAGGGCTTCAGACAATGCGCCAGCTTGGGCGCAACATGGCTTTCCTCGTAAAGAGCATAGCCCTCGGACGGGAAAAGTACGGACTGCCCAAGCACGAAGAGTGGACTCCCACGCACTATATAAGGTAAAACTGCCTTTTCCGCACGACCTGTTTGCGGCAAAAGCTTTGCGCACCCGTGCATAGCAGCTGCACGCTCCTTTGCCGGGGCGGCAAGCCCTTGCGAGGCTGGCGCAGACCCTTACGAAGCCAAACGGAAGCGGGTTTGCCAAAAAATAGCTAACTTCGCAAACGGTTTGAGCCCTCGTAGTTCAATGGATAGAACACCGCTCTCCTAAAGCAGTGATATGAGTTCGATTCTCATCGGGGGTACTCGCCTTTCCTTTCCCCTATGCGGGGAAGAAGGGTGACAGACCGTCTTGAAAGACAAAACGGCTTGCCGCGCACAGAGCGCAGCAAGCCGTTTTGCTTTCTCTTTGAAAGAGCGCGTCACCGCCTTGGCGCAGCAGCGGAGTCTGTCCCGCGCCCGCCGCAGCCGGTGCCAGCCAGCTTATTTTACAGCGTCAGCCAGCTCTGCGCCAGCCTTGAACTTGATGACCTTCTTGGCTGCGATGGTGATCTTCTCCTTCGTGGAAGGATTGATGCCCTGACGCTCGGGACGCTCCGTAACGGCGAACGTGCCGAAACCGAGGATAGCCACCTTGTCACCGCCCTTAAGCGCGCCGGAGATGGCGTTGAGAGCCGCGTCAAGTGCCTTCTTTGCGTCTACCTTGCTCAGACCAGCCTCAGCAATGGCGTTTACGAGTTCTGTCTTATTCATTTCTGTCGTTTTAGTTAGTACTATTATTTATAAAAGAGTGAGTAGTCTGTGTGCGCGTCTTTCGTGCGGTTTCAGTTGGTAATGGTAACAATGCTTTCGTCCTTGGCAAGAATGACATTGCACGTCCTCGCACCGCTACTGTTCATCTACTTTGCAAATATATAGCAACTTAACCGCCTTACAAACTTTTTTCCGCTTTTTTCGCCCTATGCCCGCTCTTACACGGCGTATAGCAGTCGAAAGTGCCCTATACACGGGCGTTTCGGCGATATTTACAGGATAAGGCGCAACTGGAAGGAGAGGTCGTTTTTCCATCCCGAGCGGATGCGCTCCGTACCCGAGGAAATTTCGCGCCGGTCAAAATAGCGGAGACTCCCGCAGCGCACGCCTGCAGAAAGCCAAGAAAAGACACGCACCTCGGCAAGCGCAACGCCGCGCATGCCGTGGTAGGCAAACGAAGGCACAGACATGGCATAGCGCATCTGCGGCTCGTAGGCATAAAGCGCGGTGTCGTAGCTATCGGTAAAGAAGACCGAGGCAAATGCCTTGAAGCAAAACACGCGGGACGGCTTCCACACGGCACGGGAAGACACCATCCATCCCTTTTGCCACGGCGCAGTCTGCCGTTTGTGCAGACTTCCGTCCAGCTGTGCCGTCACGCTCCACCTCGTATGTGTACACGAAGCCGCGAGGCGCAGGCTCTGGCGGGTGTTGTATTCCAGCGCGCGGTAGCCCGTCACCGTGCGCTGCACGCTCTTCGCCCTGTAACGCGCCGCCAGCTGCCAGCCCGTGCCCAGCCCGAGCTTTCCTCCCGCCATCAGCTCTATGCCCTTCGCGCCGGGAAGCACGGCCGTGTAGGTAGGCTTCATAAAGCGGAAGAAATCGGCATAGGCCTCCACCTCACAGCGCCGGAAGGGAAGCCAGCGGAGATTGGCCAACACGCCCTGCTCATTGGCCACGCGGCTGCCCTGCTGCACGGCACTGCCTTGAAGCGACACGAAACGCGGCGTGAAGTGGCGCAGCTGAATGCCGGCCGTCAGGTTGTCGCAAAGCCGAGCCGAGAGAAAATGCTCCGTCGCCCAATGCAGACGGTCGTCAAAGGCTATTTCGCCCCTAAGGGAAATCTTTCCCGCCGCGTAGTTATACACAGCGGAAAGACCGGCGGCGTTGCGTCCGCGGAAATAATAGGCGTTGTAGGCACGGGCGGCGGGACAGACAACGTGTCCGTAGTGCGTGTACGCCGCGTTCACGCCCGCTGAGAAAGCGCCGAAGCGGTGCGTGGCAGACAAGCCCGCCGCAAGGCATCCCACATTCCGCCGTCGCCCTATCTCGCTAAGCGTACGGTGCAGCCCCGTCCGCAGGAGCGTGCGCACGGTGTCGCCTTCCATCGTCGCGTCCGCCATCCGGAAAGAGAGAAAGCCCGTCAGCTCTGTTGCGCCCCGCCGCCACGTCGCTGCCGCGCCGCGGTAAAAGCGGCTTTCGTCCGACGACGTGTGCGGACGGAACGAGAGCGGAGCAAAACGCCGAGACGCGGAAGCGAGCATCTGGCGGTTTACCATATACCGGCTGCCCAGCAAAAGCGACTGCGCCGAGCGCAGCTCGTAGTCGCCCGCCACCACAGCCCAGTTTCGCCCGCGCGGACGAAAGTACACGTATCCCGACCAATAGTCGTAGGGATAGAAGCCGCGCTTGCCCACGGGTTCGCCCGCGTCTTTCTCTGTCGTGAGTCCGTAAGCTGCCTCCTGTCCGTAAGCGTAACGGTAGCGCACGATATGGCGCACGGCGTTGCCGGCGTAGTGATTGGCCTCCGTGATTTTCTTTCCCTCTTCACGGCGGTATCCGTCGCGCTTGTAGAGCGGCACGTCCGCCCGTGTCTCCACTTCGTGCCGCCCGCCAAGCAAAAACCGGCGAAAAGGCGTGCGCTGCCCCTTTTCCTTCCCCGCCGCAGCATCTACATAGGCGGAGTCGCACCGCACAAAGAGCGAAAGGGCGGCACGCGTGAAATAGTCAAAGCCTTTCACAAGCTGCAGCTCGCCAAGAGAAAGGACACCGCGCCGCATACGGCGGTAGGAAAGCAGGGAGTCTGCCTGCTCGGGCGTGACGAAAGGAAGCGCAATCAGGTCTTCCCTCGTCATGCGGTTGAGTTGGAAAGGATGCAGAGTCCTTTCCTCCAAATTGTCCCAGTCTGTCTGCGTCAGCCCGCCCTCTGTGTCCTCCGCCTGCAAGTAGTCCACAAAGTCCTCCCACGTCATATAAGGCCCTTCCGCCGCCATCTGCGCCGAGCCCTCGTGCGGAAAACAAAGGCAAAGCAGCAGCGCAAGAGCCGCACGCCGCATTGCTACAAGCAAAAGGAAATGTTTCTCGCTCATGTCACTTGCTTTTTGCTTTATGAGAAACGGTTTTTTCCTCTTCACCGCCCGACAGAGGAAGGACAAGCGCGCCTTGCACGCGCACATCATGGCAGGGAAGCCCCTGCGAAGCGCATTCCCCGCGAAGCCGCGCCGCCCGCGCAAGACCGAGGGTGTTGTCCAAAACTACACAGCGGGGGCTGTAGACACGCCTCATCTCCGGGAGCGTATTGGCACACCCGCGCCCCACTACAAGCAAGGTTACGGGAAGCGGACTGCAAGCGCTGCCCTTTCGCGGCAAAGTATGGTGCAAAACCGCCACGCGCGCCGGTCCGAAGGCCATCAGTCCGTCCTTGCAGAAAATGCGCCCGTCCCTGTACTCCGCAGGAAGAAGCTGCGGACGCGCCATCCGCTCCGGCTGCCAATAGCTTTGCTCTATGTAGGAAAGCCGCTGCCACGTGCTGTCGGCGGGAAGCGTGGAATAGAGGTAGGACTTGGCGGCAGAGGCGACAAAATGTATCTCTGTGGCGCGGGACGTATTATATACAATAATGCGCGGCGGCACCCGTCCTTCGCGCCCGCGCCATCCCTCCACACCTGTGCACACCAGCACGCACAAGGCGGCAGCAAGGAGTTTCCGTCCCCGCTTCTGCCGCAGGTAGGAAAGCAGCAAAACGCCGCAAAGCGTGGCGGCAGCGATAGTGACCGCACTGGGGTAGAGCCGCAAGCCCGCGCCGGGAAGTGCCGCAACGGCTTCAAGGCCGCCGCGCATAAGCCCGAGCGCGGCATGAAGCAGCCACGCCAGCGCAAAGCGCAGGCCCGGGAGCAGGAAAAAGCACAACGCCCCGCCTAAAAGCACGTATGCCAGCGGTATCACTACACAGTTTGCCAAGAGTGCGTAAGGCGCGAGCGTATGGAAATAGTAAAGCACAAGCGGGGCCGTGCCTATCTGCGCGCTGACAGAGGTGGTGAAAAAAGGGAAAAGCACGCGGCGTACGAAATTGTAGGGTCGCTCCGTATGCGCCCGCCATCTGAAGCGGCGGGGACGCGCCACGCTGTCCGCATCCCCGCGGTCGGCGGCCCGCTCCTGCAGCCATTCGGTCATTTCAAGCGAGCCGCGGTGCCAGCGGGGCATGCGGTAGCGGCGCCAAAAGCCGTAGTAGCCGGCTATAATGGAAAAGACGGACACGAAAGAAAGCTGGAAGCCCACGTCAAAGAGCGAAAGGGGATCGGAGAGCAAGAGGAAGAAAGCCGCGACAAAGAGATTGTTGAGCGGATGGCTGCTGCGCCCGAAACACGCGCACAGCTGCGACAGGGTAAGCATCCACGCGGCGCGGCAAAGGGACAGCGGACTGCCCGCCAACAGCACAAAAAGCCACAGACCCGCCACCGCCACGAGGGACACTGCGGCAAGGACGCGCGGCTTCCGCGTGAAACGCCGCGCAAAGCCTTGTATAAGGGAAAACAATATGCCGAGGTGAAGACCGGAAAGCGCGAGAATGTGGCTCGTGCCGGTATCGGAGAAAAGCTCGCGTATCTCCGGCGTGAGCCGCGAACGTTCCCCGAGCGTGAGGGCAGCCAAGACTATCCACTCGTCGCCGCCGAAATATGCCGAATAGTCTTCAAGCATGCGGTCGCGAAGCATACGCAGACGCAGAGAAAGCGGCACTTTGTCCCCGTCTCCCGCCTTTCTTTCCCATTTCCCGCCGGCTATGTACGCCGTCCCCGCCACTCCGTGCGCACGGAGATAGGCACGGTAGTCAAATCCCCCGGGATTTCCCGCATTTGCAGGCGCATGCACTGCGCCGCTGAAGTGCAGACAGTCGCCCGTGCGCAGCCGTTTTGCTTCCGTTCCCTGCAAAGTAGCCCGCACGCGGATGCCTTTGTAGGGCGCGTCCTCCGTTTCTATGTCTGCCTGCACCCTCGCTGCGTACGACTTGTTGACGCTCCACACCCGCGCAGTCCATTCCCGCTCGCCCGCTGGCCACGCCACGAGCGTCTTTCTGTATGCCACGGCCGAAAGAGCCGCACCTACGAAAAAGAAAAACAGAACAACCGTCGCCACCATCAGGCTCGGCCGCCGCGCGCCTGTACGGAAAGAAAGAAACACACCCGCAGCCGACGCCCCCATCCCGGACATGCAGAGCCACAGCGGCAGCGTGCCGCCAAGATACCACGAAAGGGCTATGCCGAAAGACAGAGAAAGCACATAGGGAGACAAGGGCACTGTCTCCCAAAGCGTGCCGCGGCGGGTCTCTACGTTGGAAAGTCTCACAACAGCAACGCCCGGCCGGGACAGAAACTATACTCCGAAAGGTAAAGCCTCATTTCTTCGTGAACGTCCTTACCACAAACCACAAATGCCGCGCAAGCGTGGGGAAGAAGCCGTAGTGGCGTGCCATTATACGGAAACGCTCGCGCAAGGAGGCCTTGTGGTTTTGGGTGGTCATCCCCTCGCTGAGGTAATCGGCAACGACCATGCGGGCATTGGCCAGCGGGAGACCGCGCCGCGTCCCCTCTTTCATGATGCGCACGCACCAGTCAAAGTCCGCCGAAAAGCGGTATCTGAGGTCATAGCGGCATTTTCTCGCCAGCTGCGTGCTTGCGAAGAAAGCCTGATGGCACACAAGCATGCCGTCGCGGAAGCTGCGCCACGTCAGGCTCTCGGGCGGACTGAGCCTGCGCTTGCGCAGGAATTTTCCCTCCGTGTCTACCAGATCGGTGTCGCCGTACACCACGGCGGGGCGGCACGGCGCGGACTCTACAACGGCTGCCACGCGCTCCAGCACGTCCTTGGCGTGAAAGGCGTCGCCGGCGTTGAGAAAAAGGATATAGTCGCCCGTGGCCATCTCCAATGCCTTGTTCATTGCATCGTAGAGTCCCTCGTCTGGCTCGCTCACGCACTGTATTTCGTGCCGCACAGCCGCCACGCTGTTGCGCTCCTGGTAATGGTGTATCTGTTCGAGCGTGTCGTCGTGCGAGTTTCCGTCTACGATGACGTGTTCTACGCAGGGGTAGCCCTGGCTCTCTACGCTCTCAATGGTGCGCCCAATGAGCGGCGCGGCGTTGTAAGTGACGGTGGCTATGGTAAATTTAAGCGGAGGCATCTGTCTCTTTGTGGTTTGTCGTTTTAGGTGTCTGCGGTAAATATTTCTCAGGAGTCTTTCTCCCCGTAAAGTTTCAGATAGCGTGCCGCCACGGCTTTCTCCGAGTAGCTTTGCACGGCTTTGGCGCGGGCGTTGCGGCAAAGGGAGGCATAGGAGGACGATCCAAGCGTGAGGGCAATGCCCCGCGCAAGGTCTTCGGTGTCCTTGTACTTTGCGAGATATCCGTTTACGCCGGTGTCTATCATCTGCGGCAGCCCACCCACGTCAAAGCCCACGCACGGCACGCCGCACGCCATTGCTTCCACAATGGTATTGGGAAGGTTGTCCATCAGCGTGGGCATAACCAGCGCATCGGCGGCTTGGTAGGCCAGGCGCATGCGCTCCGTCTCTGTCACATACCCAAGCGGATAGGCGGGTACGGAAAAGCTCTTCGCCGCCTCGTCTGCCTCTTTTCCGGCTATCGCCACGGCAAGGCTTCCGGCCGCTTCGGACTGCGTCTTGAGCAGAAAGTCGGTAGCAGCGGAAAGGTAGGAAATCCCCTTGTTGGGGTCGGTGGCCTTGAATGCCACAAAGAGCAGTATGCGCTTGTCCTGCGGCAGTCCCAGCACGCGCCGCGCCTCTGCCTTGCTTTCCACGGGGGTGTAGAAAGCGGTGTCTATGGGATTGGGTATCGACACTACCGTGTGGCCGGCGCAAAGCGGGGACTCGGCGGCGAGGGCGGCGAGCCATTGGCTGCACCCTACAAACGCTATCTGCCCGCCCGCGCGGTATACCTCGCGCTTGCGGGCAAACACCCGCGCGGACAAGTCGTTTTTCCCCGGATGACGCAGCTGCGGGCAGTCTCCGCATCCTCGTTTCCACGCGTCGCAGCCGCCTGCCTGGTGGCATACGCCCGTGAAAGGCCACATGTCGTGCATTGTCCACACCACACGCTTGCCGCTCCGCAGTATCCTTTCTATGCCGCCGAGGGAAAGCATGGCCTGGTTCACCCAATGCAGGTGCACCACGTCAGCCTCGCGGAATTCCTCCGTACTCGTTATGTCTGTGCCGAAGCGGGCGGTGTCTACGGCGAAAAGTCCCTTGCGCGTGAGTCCGTTTGCCAGGAATATCTCTCCGCGCTCCAAGGCAAATTTTACCTTGTTGAGCACCGAGGGGCGCAGACGCGAAACCCCCTCCCCGCTCTCTGCCGCCGTGTCACGGCAAAGCAGGGAAGCCTCCACGCCGCTCTGGCGCAGAGCATTCAGCAGACGCCGGGCCGCGATGGCCGCACCGCCCGCGCTTTCGGAGGTGTTCACAAGTAGCACGCGCATAGTCCCGTCTTTTCTTTTGTGTGGGGGTAAAAACAGCTGCCGCGCCGTTCAGCCTCGTCCGTAGACGTAATCGTAGACACGGGCTGTCGCCCCGGAGTTTTCGCTGATGTAGCCACCAGCGGCCGCTCCGGCATTGGCAAGCGCGTCTTTGTCGGAGAGGAAAGTGTCCATCACGCGCTCAAAGTCGGCCGCGCCGCCTATCTCGCGGCATCCGCCGTTAGCAAGAAGCTCGCGCGCCTCGCGGAATTTCCTGTTGTTGGGGCCTATCACCACCGGCACGCCGTACACTGCGGCCTCCGGCACATTGTGTATGCCCACTCCGAAGCCTCCGCCCACGTAGGCCACTGTGGCGTACCGGTAAATGCTTGAAAGCAGCCCGTAGCAGTCTATGATGAGACAGTCTGCCTCGGCTACGGACTTCAGTCCCGCTTTCGAGTAGCGCAGGGCGGGGCGCTTGAGTTTTGCCTCTATCTCGCGTAGATGCTCTTCGCTCACCACGTGGGGTGCAAGCACAAGCTTCAGTCCGGGGTGGCTATTGAAATAGGGTATTATTATGTCTTCGTCCGGCTGCCACGAACTTCCCGCCACCAGCACCTTCCAGCATCCGGCGAAACGCTCGGCTATGGGGAGCGGCTTCGCGGCGGAGCGTATGTCTGCCACACGGTCGAAGCGGGTGTCGCCCACCACGCTGACGTGCGTCACGCCAATGCCGCGCAGCAGGTCTACGGATGCCTCGTTCTGCACAAAGAGGTGGGTCATGCGGTGCAGCACGCGGGCGTAGCCGCGCCCGTACCAGCGGAAAAATATCTGTCCGGGGCGGAAAATGCTCGAGACGCTGTAGCACGGAATCCCTTGCTTGTGCAGTACCTCGATATAGTTGCGCCAAAACTCATACTTTATGAAGAAAGCTGCCTCGGGGCGGGCGAGCCGCACAAACTTCAAGGCATTGAAAGGCGTATCGAAAGGCAGGTAGCACACTATGTCCGCGCCGCCGTAGTCTTTCCGCACCTCATAGCCGGAGGGGGAGAAGAAAGTGAGCAGTATTTTCTTTTCGGGATGCTCGCGGCGCAGGCGTTCCATAAGCGGACGCCCTTGCTCAAACTCTCCCAGCGAGGCGGCGTGAAACCATACATAACGCGCCGTACCCGCCTCCTTGCGCAAAATGCGCCAAGTGTCGCGATGTCCGCGCATCATTGCCCGCATCTTCGGCTTGAAGAGCGAGGCGACATTGGCGCAGAGCATCATCAGGTATATGGCAAGGCTGTACACTACCTATCCATTTTTGTAAAACAAGTCTTATCAAAACGCGCACGGCGGACGCGCCCCGATAGGGACACGCCCGCCGTGCGTTGTTCACGCGAGGGCGGAGAGGGCTGCGTCCATACGCCGCAGGGTTTCCTCCTTACCCAAGAAAGCGGCAAGCTCGTACATGTCCGGTCCCTTGCCCGTGCCCACGAGGCACACGCGCCAGGCGTTCCAGGGCTTCTTGCCTGTCTCTTCCGCCCACTTGTCCACTGCGGCTTTCTGCGCAGCCACGGAAAAGTCGGGGAGAGCCTCCAGTATGCCGCGCAGCTCGGTCATGTCGGCAGGCGCAGCCTCTTTCCAGCTCTTCTTGGTGAATTTGTCGTCCTTGTCGTAAGCCGGGGCGCTGAAGAAGAAGTCGCAGAGAGGCCAAAGCTCCTTTATGAAATTGATTTTCTTCATCTTCATCATCCCCACAACGGCTTGCGCGCGCTCGTCGGACACTTCTATGCCGTTTTCCTTCAATATTTTCTGGAACGAGGGCGTAAGTTTCGCATCGTCAGTGTGCAGGATATACTCGCGGTTGAACCACATGCCCTTCACATAGTCAAACTTCGCGCCGGCTTTCGAGCATTTCGTCAGGTCGAAAAGGCGCACAAGGTCGTCCATAGACAATATTTCCTGGTCTGTCCCGGGATTCCACCCGAGCAGCGCGAGGAAATTGATGACGGCCTCGGGCAGGTAGCCGCTTTCGCGGTAGCCGCTCGACACCTCGCCCGTCTTCGGGTCGTGCCACTCCAATGGGAACACGGGGAAGCCAAGGCGGTCGCCGTCGCGCTTCGAGAGTTTTCCCTTTCCGTCCGGCTTGAGCAGAAGCGGCAGATGGGCAAACTCGGGCATGGTGTCCTCCCAGCCGAAAGCGCGGTACAGCAGCACGTGCAGGGGCGCGGAGGGAAGCCACTCTTCCCCGCGTATCACGTGCGTTATCTCCATAAGGTGGTCGTCCACTATGTTGGCCAAATGGTAGGTGGGCAGCTCGTCCGCGCTCTTGTAAAGCACTTTGTCGTCGAGTATGTCGCTCATCACGCGCACGTCGCCGCGGATGATGTCGTGCACGTGTATCTCTTCGCCCGGCTCCACCTTGAAGCGCACCACATACTGCTCGCCGGCCTCGACAAGGCGCGAGGTTTCGTCGGCGGAAAGCGTAAGCGAATTGCGCATCCCGGAGCGGGTGCGCGCGTCGTACTGGAAATTCTCCACCTCCGTGCGCTTTGCGCTGAGTTCTTCGGGGGTATCGAAGGCTATGTATGCCTTGCCCGCATCGAGCAGCTGCTTGACGTACTCCTTATATATATGCCTGCGCTCGCTCTGACGGTACGGGCCGTATTGCCCGCCGAAGCTTACGCCCTCGTCAAAATGTATGCCCAGCCAACGGAAAGACTCTAATATATATTCCTCGGCTCCGGGGACGAAACGGTTGGAGTCGGTGTCCTCTATGCGGAATACCATCTCGCCGCCCCTCTGGCGGGCGAAAAGGTAATTGTAGAGCGCGGTGCGCACACCGCCGATGTGCAAAGCTCCCGTAGGGCTCGGCGCGAAGCGCACACGCACTTTTCTCTCTGGCATGGTTGAAAGGTTTTCCTTGAAAGGTATTATTAATACAAATTAAAGCAAAAGTAGTGCTTTTTTCCCGGCGGCGCGGGGCGGCTTTTACTTTTTCCCTGCCCGGACGCAAAGGGAGGCGCCTGCCCGCCCCGCACTTTTGCCGTTTTCGCAAGCCACACTGCGAAAGCATTCTTACGAAAGTTTAAGTATTTTTATAGGTATCTGCGGCTGCTGGAAAGGGCTGGCGTGGCCCGGAAAGGGACTTTTCGAAGACTAAGACCGGCCCCGTAGCGACGGGAATAGGGGTTGTAGCTCCTACATGTACATCCCGCAGCTACGGGATGTACACTTTTTCAGCCGTAAGTCGTTGATATTCAACAATACGAAAGCGGGGATGCGCACACGATGCGTATCCCCGCTTTTCTTTCCACAAAGATAATACATTTTCCGCCCGTTTCCAAATCGCCGTTAATACTTTTTGTATTTTCAAAATACGGGGGACGGGTGTTTTCGGGGGCTTTCTGAGGGCTTTTCTCGGCGTATTTTTCCTCACTTTTCCCGGCGCAGGGGATAGGAAGAACGGAGTGTCTCAAAGGAGGACGGGCTGAGAAGCAGGGAGCGGTAATCGCGCGTGGGATCGTAAAGACGCAGTGCCTCGTCAAGCAGGCGGCCGTCGCCCTCGGGGTAATATGCGTACGAGGCGGGCAGAGAGGGCGGCTCTATGCCGGCAAACTGGGTCTCGTCCATGCCGAAATGCCGCGCCACGGCGGTGAGCGACATGCGCGTGCCGTTGGCTTTTCCGTCCGCGCTGTACCCCGCTATGTGCGGCGTGCCGAGAAAGACGCTGCGCAAAAGCTCTTCGCTTATCCCGGGCTCGTTTTCCCAGGTGTCCACTACGGCGGCGCGTATTTTCTTTACTTTTATGGCGGTAAGCAAAGCGCGGCTGTCCACCACTTCGCCGCGGCTCGAGTTGACCAGCACGGCTGTGGGCTTGAGAAGTGAGAAGAACGCCTCGTCCGCCATGTGGAATGTGGCGTTTTCCTCAGGCATGCGGGTAAGGGGCGTATGGAAAGTCACCACATCGCTCTCCCTTGCCACTTCGTCTAACGGGGAAAAGCCCTCCGCGCCCTCGCGAGCTGCGCGCGGCGGGTCGCAGAGCAGCACGCGCCCGAAGCCCATCTCGCGCGCAACCGCAAGCACGGCTTTTCCCACGTTGCCCACGCCTACAATGCCGAGCGTAAGGCGGGAGAAAACGGTTTTGTCCAAAATTCCCGCCGGAGAAAGCGCAGGAGTGAGTTCTCTTCCCTTTTCCCAGCATCCGTGCGCGGCAAGCAGATAAAGCGCGGAGCGCACATACTGGGCCACGCTGCGGGCGTTGCATCCGGGGCAGTTGCTCCACGCTATGCCGCGCTCCGCAAGATAGGCGGTGTCGATGTGGTCGAAGCCTATCGTGGCGGTGGCTATGAAGCGCACGGACGACTTTTCAAGCAACCTGCGGTCGCAGCGCGTGCGGGTGCGCACTACAAGCGCGTCGGCATGCCGCACGTCGTCCGCGCTTATCTCCCTTCCCGGTATGTATGTCACCTCGCCCAGCCTTTCCGCCATTCCGCGCATAAAGGGTATCTGCGAGTCTATTACCAAGCGCATGCTTTTCTCCTTTATTTTACAAGTGCATCCTGCGGGTTGCGCACGCCGCGCACGCCCGTGAGGAAAGCTTTCGCCGTGCCGAAGTTGAGGTTCATGTCAAGCCGCACGGGCAGATGGTTTTTGTCGTCCGTGATATAGAAGGTCACGATGTCCTTCTCCTTGCCGTCTTCCTTCTCCACAAAGGAGAAAACGAGGCAGCGGTACTTTGTGTCGGTGTTTTCCACCTTGCAGATTTTCTTGCCGCGGTACACAATGCTTTTCCACTCGCAGGTGCGTCCGTCAGCCATAAGGAAATTGATGCGGTGTCCTTTCTTCATCCCCTCGGCGGACATGGAGCGGGCGCGCATCAGCATCGATATCATGTCAAACGCGCAGTATTTGCTCGTCTGGCTGGTCACCTCGGGCGCGTTGTTGTTTTTCCGGTAGCGCATCTTTACGCTGCACTGCCCTTTCGGGTAGCTGTACCACACCTCGTTCTTTCGGTAGGTGTCTCCTTCCAAGGCCTTCTTCGCGTAGTACTTTGGCACGAGGTCGAGTCCCGTATACGCCACCAGCGTGTCGCGCATCACGAAAAACTTGTCCGCACGCGGCGACCCGCGCGTGATGAGGTAGGAGCGCAGGGCCGGCTTTCCGGCGTAAGTGGTGGCGGTGGTGTTCATCGAAGCCACGCCCACCTTCACCCAGACAAATTTCCAATTGAAATAAAGGTCGTATATGAGCGTCTCGCCGCTCTTGATGGCCGTGTTTTCCGAGGCGCACTGCGCGTGTCCCGCTAAGGCGGCGGAAAGGAAAAGTAACAGAAACACTATCTTCTTCATAGAAATCTGCGCTTATTAGGGTTTCTAACGACGTTTTGCCTATCGCCCAAGCTGGCGTGCGCGTTCCGCGTTGCGGTTTTTTGGCGTTTTCTTCTTGTCCTCTTTCTGCTTCACCAGCTCGCGCGGCTTCTGCAGCGGCAGCGGCACTTCCTTCACGCGCCAAGTCTGCTCCACGTCCCAGTTTGCCCGAAGCGTGAGCGGCGAGGGAAAGTAGTACACCTCCTCGGCTTGCTTTCCTTCCGAATACACCCCCGTGTCCCACGCCCCGTTGCCGTTTCGGTCACAAAACATGCGCAGATAGTACACCCCGGGAGAAAGGTAGAAGAAATCTGCCCGCCCGTCCCGCACGCGCATTTTCTTTACCGCCTTTTCGCCCTGTATGAGCTGCACCACTGCGGTGGTGTCGGCATCGGGCAAAATCAGGAAAAGCGAGGAGTAGCTTTCCATTTCGGGTATTTTGAAAGCGCGGTCGTAGCTGTTGTTTACTTTGCCGGAAAACCCCGTGACGATGGCGGAGTCCACGTTAAGCACATACTCCTGCCCCGGCCGCCATTCTCCTTTCAATGTATAGGAGAGAAGCGAAAGCGAGTCGCGTACAAGGACGCAGCGCGCCTCTTGGTATGTGGTGTCCACCTTTAAGTACAGGTGTATGCCCGCCGTGTCAAACCTTTCGGCCGGCTCGGCAAGGCGGAAATGTATGTTTTGGTCGGGCGCAAGCGTATTTCTGAGGTCAAAGTCTATCTTCAACTCGCCCGCCGTCCGCGTCTCCTTGCTGTAATCCCCGCGCTTGTGGCGTTTTTCGCGCTCTTTCTCAAATTTCTCTATCTCCTGCTCCTCAAATTTCTTGCGCTTCTCATATCCGAAGCGCGGCACAAAGTCGATGGTGTCCGTCCGTTCGCACAAAACGCCCGTGGAGTCGTCCGTCGCTTCATAGGTGTAGCGCACACGCAAGGTGTCCTGCTTGTACAACTCAGTGTCGCGCAGCCAGTAGGTGAGGGTGTCGTTGGCGGCATTACGCTCTTCCACCAGCTTCGCCGCGTCAAAATTCATCCCTTCTACCCTCGGCGCCTTGCGCGAGGGGGCGGTGAAATAAACCCTGAACCATTCCGGCTCGCGCTGCGTCTTGAGCAGATGGCGCGAAACGCCGCTTTCGGTGAAAGCCATAAGCACCACGTCGTCCGGCTCATAGCGCGTGTAAGGCACTGCCATAACGGTGTCGATGGTGGCCGTATCGCGCCAGAGGGTGTCATAGCGGGTGTCCGCCACAGCCCGAGGCTTGACGCTCTCGCGAGAGAATGCAAGCATCTCTCCCCGCACGTACTTGAAGTCGTTGTCCATATCCTTCAAAGCGTATATGCGGTATTCGCCCTCTCCCACCCCTTTTATGCAGAAATGGCCCCGGCTGTCTGTCCGCGCCACCCTTTCGAAGGGCTTGGAAGTGAAGGCGGAGTCGGCCAAATCGCTGTGCAGCCCCACCAAAATGCCTTTCACCGGCTCGTGGTCCTCAGCGTTGAGTACGTAGCCGCTTACCTCCATGCTGTCCACCTTTTCCCCGGTGGAGAAGAAGTAAGTAAAATTGCCCAGCGGGTTGCCCTCGTTGGAGTCCACTATGGCATCGCTGAAGTCCACCGTATACGTGGTGTTCGCCTTTAGGGAGTCTTTCAGCTCCACCGTCACGCGCCGCCCCGATGTCTTTATCTCTGCCTGCTCTATCTGGGGTGGGGACACCGTCACCTTTTCCTGGGCGTTCTCCACCTTTATCAGTTCGTCGAAGAGTATGGACACTTTCTTCGCCTTCGCTCCCGTCGCCCCCAAAGCCGGGGACATTCCCACTATTTTCGGCGGGGTCTCGTCATAAGGACCGCCGTCCGGACCACTGCCGGGGTTGGCGCACCCGGCAAACACAAGCGACAGCAAAAGGGGGATAAACAGTCTTTTCATTTTTTCCCGGAAAAAGTGTGTGGAGAATAGGCGGCGAGGCGAGACTTCACATTATGGAAAGCACGCTCTCTATAATGTCGCGGTTGTTGCACAGGCGCGGCACCTTGTGCTGCCCGCCCAGCTTTCCCTTGCTCTTGAGCCATTCGTTGAAAAGCCCTTTCCGCGCCTTCACCACTTCGAGCCGCTGGAGCGTGATGTCTTTGTGGCGCTTCGCCTCATAGTCCGAATTGACGCGCTGCAAGGCTTCGTCGAGCGTGCGGCCAAATTTCTCCATATCGTCCGGCTCGCGCTCAAACTCTACCACCCACTGGTGGCGGCACTTCCCCTCTCCGTCCATAAAGATAGGAGCGGCGGTGTACTCGTTCACCACTGCGCCCGTCGCGGCGCAAGCCTCCTGCAAGCCGCGCTCGGCGTTGTCCACTATAAGTTCCTCGCCGAAAGCGTTGATGAAGCTCTTCGTGCGCCCGCTTATCACAAACTTGTAGGGCGAAGTCTCGGTGAAGCGCACCGTGTCACCTATTTCGTACCGCCAAAGTCCGCAGGAGGTGGAAATCACAATAGCGTAGTTTTTCCCTTTTTCCACTTCCCAAAGCGGCAGTACGGCGGGATTTTCCTTCCCCACCTCTTCAAGGGGAATAAACTCGTAGAAAACGCCGTAGTCTATCATTAGCAGCATCGCCGCATCGGCGGGGTCGTCCTGCAGGCCAAAGAATCCCTCGCTCGCGTTATACGTCTCCATATAATGCATGCGGGGAGAGGGGATAAGTCGGCGGTACTGCTCGCGGTAAGGCGTAAAGGCCACGCCGCCGTGAAAGAAGACCTCCAGGTCAGGCCATACCTCCGATATGTCGCTCTTGCCCGAAACCTCAAGCACACGCCTTAGCACGGACATCATCCAAGAAGGCACACCGCTTATATTGGTGACGTGCTGCCTCATCGCCCTGCGCGCTATCAGGTCGCGCTTTTCCTCAAAGTCGGGAAGCAATGCCACTTTCTTTGAAGGCGTGCGCACAAGGTTCACCAACGGATTGATATTCTCTATGAGTATGGCGCTCAAGTCGCCAACCAAGGAATGGGGCAGCGTGTAATTGGGCGCGTGGCTGCCCCCAAGGATGAGGGCTTTCCCCTCAAAGAGGCGGCTCGACGGGTTGTTGCGCAAATAGAGAGCCACACAGTCCGTTCCGCCCGCGTAATGGGTGTCTTGCAGGCCGGCACAGGAGACGGGGATAAACTTGCTTTTGTCGTTGGTGGTGCCCGACGATTTGGCGTACCACTTCACCTTTCCCGGCCACAGCACATTCTCCGCGCCGTGGCGCATACGGTCTATGCTTCCCTTTAGTTCCTCATAAGTGGAGACAGGCACGCTCCGCGCAAAGTCTTCATAGCTTTTCATCGCGCCGTAGCCGTGCTCCGCCCCCCACTCCGTGGGGGAAGCCTTACGCAAAAGGTTTGCCAGCACGCCGCGCTGTATCTCTTCCGCATGCAAGGCGTATCTGTCTATCGCCCTCAACCGCCGGTCGAACAAGGGGCGTATTATGGAAGTTAAACCCATTCTTTTCCTTTAAGTACAAGGTCTGTCCGCGCTACCGCGCGCTTGACTTTTATAGCTGCAAAGTTAGCGCAAAACAAAACGTATGCCGCCACTCGCAAAGACAAAGCACGGGAAGAGGGTGGATAACCCTGTTGAAAAAAGGGGAAAAAGCGGTTGAGGAAGCGGTTGAAAGCATTTTCGCCGCCACGCTTTCCCTGCCTTTTCCGTTTTCCACCGCTCAACACACATTTACACGCCTTTTTCCCGTTGCTTTCCACCGTTTTTACCCTTTCTCCACACCCTTTTCTTCCCCACACGGTCGTTTTCCACCGCTTGTGGATAACCCTTTTCCTTTTTCTCGCCCTATCCTTTATACAAGGGGATGGCGCACGCTTTTTCCTGTTTACAACCTTTGTGGAAAAACGCCCCATTGCGTGGAATACTTTCCGGCAAAGTTTTTGCCTTAAAACCTTTCCACGCTTTCCACTCCCTATCATAACAAACATAGACTATCTTCTTTTTTTATTAATCCCAAAGAGAAAAAGAAAGTTATGTATTATATGGGATGGCGGGGCTGTGGGTGGAAAAGTGGAAAAGCCTTTTCCCCGGGCGCAGGCGGCGGCTCGGCAGCTGAAGCAAGCTTCGTTGCCGAGCCTTGCACTATCTTTGCACAAAGAAAAAGGAATGGAGTATATGAAGAAACTTACAATAGAGGAGATGGAGCGCATCGATGCCGCCACTTTCAGGGAGGCGGAGAAACTTCCCTTGGTGGTGGTGCTTGACAACGTACGCTCGCTCCACAACGTGGGCAGTGTTTTGCGCACGGCAGACGCTTTCCGCATTGAGGGGGTGGCGATGTGCGGCATCACGGCCGTTCCCCCTTCGCCCGAAATACACAAGACCGCGCTGGGGGCTGAGGACGTGGTGGAATGGAAATACTTTTCCGACACGCTGGAGGCGGTGGAGCAGCTGAAAAGCCGGGGCTACACCGTCTATGCCGTAGAGCAGGTGCGCGGGAGCTACAAGTTGGGTCAGCACGCTTTCTTGCGGGGGAAAAAGTATGCCCTCGTCTTGGGCAACGAAGTAAAGGGCGTGCGCCAGGACGTGGTGGACGCGTGCCACGGAGCTTTGGAAATTCCGCAGTACGGCACGAAGCAT
The DNA here is from genome assembly GCA_963651485.1 of Alloprevotella sp. Taxonomy (GTDB): domain Bacteria; phylum Bacteroidota; class Bacteroidia; order Bacteroidales; family Bacteroidaceae; genus Alloprevotella. The sequence continues at coordinate 25,050 of CAVJPT010000018.1, forward strand.
TCCCTCAACGTAAGCGTCACGGCAGGGATAGTAATGTGGGAGGCTGAAAGACAGATAGGCTTCAAATAGGAAAAGGGAGAATGGAAAGGGGGAGGCATATCCACGTAAAGGGAAAGTTAGTTTTTGCTACTAATCCATACCTATATATAATATGGTGTGTATTTCTTTTGTCGCTTATCCCTTTTCCCGCTTTCCCGCAAGGGAGCAAGGATAGCGGCATTCTGAGGGAGTGGCGCGTGGGAAGCAGCGTGAGCGAAGAGGCAGTAAAGGAGTACGGCGTGGAAAGGTGTTTCGCGTGCGTAGCCCTGCCCGACTCGGTTTTCCGCCTGATGGAGGGGCGCACCTACCGCAAGGGGTGTCCGCTGCGCCGCTCCGACTTGCGCTATCTTCGTTTGCTCCACCACGACGGAAAGGGGCGGGTGCGCCTGGGAGAGATGGTGTGCCACCGATCGGTAGCGCGTGACGTGCTGGGGATATTTGAAAAACTCTACTCTGCCTGCTATCCCGTGGAGAAAGTATTGCTGGCGGACCGCTTCGGCGGCGACGATGTAAAATCTATGGAGGCCAACAACACTTCCTGCTTCAATTACCGCCCTATAAAAGGAAGCAAGAGGATTTCAAAGCACGGACTGGGGACGGCGGTAGACATCAATCCGCTTTACAACCCGCACGTAGTGGCCCGCAACGGCATAGTGCGCGTTTCCCCCCCGAAAGGGAAAAAATATGCGGAGAGAAAATCTGCTTTCCCCTACAAAATAGAGCGGGGAGACCTTTGCCATAGCCTCTTCACGGCGAAAGGCTTCAAGTGGGGCGGGGCATGGCGCAGCAGCAAAGACTACCAGCATTTTGAAAAATAGGCATTGGCGACAGAGGAAACAGTGAAAAAAGTAGGGGAAAAGGGGGCGGACGTGTGAAAGGGAATGTAAAAGCGGGCGAAAGTATGTCATAATGCTTATTTTTGCCTTGTTTTTGGTAACGGGATACTATAAAGACAGACAGAAAAGCCCCGGGGTTTTCCGAAAGCGGGAAATTCCGGGGCTATCGTTAGAGAAAAAACAAAACTATATATGGGAAAAACTACCACGCTTGCCGTCTCTGCCTTCTTCGCGCTGCTACCTTTCGCGGCGCACGCCGACAACGCGGCGGAAAAAGAAGATGGAGTGACTTTTTACGGCTACATGGCCTACTCGGACGCTTGGAATGACAGCTCCACCCCCGACCCGCAGGCCGGCTTCTACTCTTTCACCGCCGCAGACGGCGACTTCAAGGCAGAAAGCCAGACGGGAGGCAACAGCAGCTTCGTGAGCTGCACCTATGGGGGCAACCGCGTGTACCGCGTAGACGTAGGCGGCTACTATTCGAGCTACACCGTGACGTACAGCACTGTTTCCGCCGACACGTGGAAGCAGCTGTCCTCCGCAAGCCTTGGCAAAAACTACGCAGAAGGCGTTGCCGCCGACATGACGTACGACTATACTACTTCCACACTGTACTCTGTCACCTACGAAAAGCACAGCAACTCCAACAGCGGCTACCTCTGTACCGTGGACAAAGAGAGCGGCGCGTTCACCCGCATAGCCTCCATTCCTTTCATGCGCTGCGTGGCGGCGGACGCTGCGGGCGCACTGTGGAGCATAGGCGGTGACGGTGTGCTCTACAAGATGGGGAAAGACGGCACGGTGACTAAGGTGGGAGAAACGGGGTATATCCCCTCCGACCTTAACCAAAGCGCCACGTTCGACCTGCGTACGGGAAAACTCTACTGGGCTTTGGACGGCTTCGCCTCCGACGATACCTACCATCTTAGCCTTGTAGACGCCCTCCTAAGCGTGGATACCGCTACGGGAAAGGCAGAGGTAGTGCGTTCGTTCGGCCGGCAGGAAAGGTTCAGCGGACTATTCATAAAAGACTGCCATCCCGCCGCCCCCGACCGCATTTCCGACCTCAGCGTAACGGCTTCTGCGGATGGAGCGTTAGAGGCAGCGGTTTCGTTCACCATGCCGAAAGTGACTTACGGGCAGACAAGCCTAAGCACGCCGCTTTCCTATACCCTTTTCAAAGACTTTGAGGCGGTGAAAACCGGCACTGCTGCTGCGGGCGAGCATATCGATCTTTATTTGGACTTTGAAAACGACGGGACTTATACTATTGGAGTGAGCGCCACGGCGGACGGCCGTGAGGGCAGCCGCGCCGAGCAGAAAGTATTTGTGGGCGGCGACACCCCGCTTCCCGTGACGGGTGCGGTGGCCGTTTCTACTGACGACCGCGCTTCGGCCACTATCTCCTGGGAAGCGCCGGCCGGCGGCGTGAACGGAGGAAGCATAGCGGCGGAAAGCGTCACTTACACCGTCACCCGTATGCCTGACAACAAAGTCGTGGCGAAAGAAATCAGCGCAACTTCCTTTACCGACACGCCCGAGCGCAGCATGATAAAGACGCGTTACACCGTCACGCCCAAAGCGGGAGAGAAGAGCGGCGAGCGTGTTTTCACCAATTACGTATACGCCGGCACATCCTGGGAAGTGCCCTATACCGAGGCTTTTGACACCGAGGACGACTTCGGCGCTTTCACCGTGATAGACGCCAACGGCGACGCGGGCGACGATTGGGAGGACCCGACATGGAAATACGACAACTCCTACGCCGCCGCCTTCTATTACGGCTCGGCTTCCTCTGCGGACGACTGGCTTGTGATGCCCGCGCTCGAGCTTTCCACGGAGAAGCTCTACCAAATGACTTTCCAGACGTACGGCTACTATGGAAAGACAGCCAACCACTTGCAGATAGCCCTGGGAGCGTTGCCCACGGCCGATAGTATGGGGGAGGCGGTCTTTGACAAGAGCTACGTGTCCAGCATGAGCGCGGTGAAGACTTTCAGCGCGTACTTCACGCCGAGGGAGGGCGACCGCTACATAGGTTTCCACAACATCACGCAGGCGAAAGAGCACATGAGCATAGACAACATCTATGTGCATGAGATAGGGTCAAGCCTTGTGCCCGACCGCGTAAGTTCTGCCTCCATAAAGAACGGCGGTGACTGCAAGGCACTCCTTTCTTTCACCGCTCCCGCTACCAACGTGAAGGGCGAAGCCCTGGCCGGGGAGGTGAAAGTGAACATCTACAAGGGCAGCGCCGACGCTCCCGTCGCAGTACTTACGGGCAAGCCCGGAGAGGAAATGACTTGGACGGACGAGTACAGCACCGCCGCCGCATTCACCTATACCCTTACGCCCGAAAACGGGAACGGGGCGGGCATACCTACCGAGCTGAGCATAGACATGACGGCGCAGGCCGCCGCAGCTCCCACCGGCGCGGTAGCCACTCTGTGCGGGCCGCACACGGTAAAGATCACGTGGAAGCCGTCTGCCACTGCGGGCGCGGTAAACTATTCGGTGTACCGCCGCTATGACTACGAGACCCCGCAGCTTGTGGGCGACAACCTCACGGAGTGCAGCGTGGTGGACGACTGCGCCACCGACTCGCTTCCCGAAGGGCAGCGCCAGGGCGCGGTAAGGTATACCATTACGTCCATCAACTCGGCCGGCGAGGGCGGAAGCCTTGTCACGGACGAGGTAGTAGTGGGCGAGGCCTATCCTTTGCCTTTCAGCGAGACGTGGTACCAGCAAACCACGCAAAACGAGCCTTGGACGCGCCGCGGAGACGGCTCTGCTTCGTGGTCGGTGGTAGGCTTCGGGTACGATCCCAAGGCTCCGGGCTACGACGGCGCGGGTATGGTGAACTTCAGCGTGAACAGCTACACGCAGGGTTCGGCCACGTCGGGCATAAGCGAGTATGTGTCGCCCGCGATTGACTTCACGTCGATGCAGAATCCCGTTTTGAACTTCTATATCTACCACTCTCCCGACGTGAGCGACTATCTCAAGGTAGAGGTAGGCGTCGAAGCTGACGACGGGTCGCAGGAAATGGTGAACGGAGCGGAGTTTTACGCCAAGGCCGACGAGGCAGGCTGGACGCTCTGCACCGTCCCGCTTTCCAATTACGCTTTTCTGCAGCGCGGACACATTGTGCTGCGCGGCAGCGGCATTGCCACGGGACAGAACCTCCACCTCGACGCGCTCACCATTACGGGCGGTGCGTACGGCTGCGACGCTGCAGTGAAGGAGATGGAAGTGACGGGCACGCACCGCGAGGGAGCGGAAAGCGGCGTGTATGTAGTGGTGAAAAACAACGGTTCGCAGGACATAGCCTCCGCTTCCGTGTCGCTTATGGCAGACGGAGCGGAAGTGGCGAGCGAGGAAGTGGAGGACTGGAAAGCAGGGGCGGAGCTTGCTTTCGACTTTGAGTACGTCCCCACCCGTTCGGGCGACCTCACGCTTTGCGCCAAGGTAGCTGCAGAGGGCGACGAGCAGCCCGAAAACGACAGTATGGAGCGTACTGCCCGTGTGCAGCAGCGTCTCTTGCCTTACGTCACGACCCTCTCCGGCTCGCGCACGGATAAGGGCGTAACTCTCTCTTGGCAGCAGCCTACCGCCACGGAGACTGCACAGCAAACCACTGACGGCTTTGAGCAGTACAAGGCCTTCGCCATTGCCGACATAGGGCTTTGGGGCGTACACGACGGCGACCAGACGCTTCCCTTTACCTTCAACGATATGAACGGCGACCCCATCGTATGGGAAAACAACGACAAGCTTCAGGCCTTCATTGTTTTCAATCCCGGCAAAACCACGCTTGCGGGCTTGGTGGAGACGTACAGCGGCGAACAGAGCATGGTGAGCTTCGGCGCGCCGCGCAAGGCCAACGACGACTGGCTCATTTCCCCGCCGCTTTCGGGTGAGGAGCAGCTCATCTCTTTCTACGCACGCGGCATCGACAGCCAGGAGACTTCCGAGCGCTTCAATGTGCTTTACTCCCTCACCGACACCGCCGCGACGAGTTTCCACACCGTCAACGGCACCACCTCGGTGAAGGCGGGGACGGACTGGACGCTCTACCGCTACGGTCTGCCGCAGGGCGCGCGCTATTTCGCCATACAGTATGTGGGCGTGCAGCAAAGCGGACTCATGGTGGACGACGTGACTTTCTGCGGATACATAGCCGCAGGAGTGGAGCCGGACGGCTACAATGTGTACCGTGACGGAGTGCAAGTAAATGCCGATCTCCTTACGGAGGCCGCCTATGCCGAGGATGTGGACATGCAGGAAACGGGACACGCATACACCGTGACTGCGGTGTACGGCGGCAAGGAGTCGAGCGTGTCCAATGAAGTGACTTTCTCCAAGACCGGCATATCAGCCGTAGGCGTTTCGGCTGCGGACGTGCGCATCGGCGTATCTGCCGGCTTTGTCCACGTGCGCGGCGCGGAGGGAAAGGCCATAAAGGTTTACGATCTCAGCGGCAAACTTGTGCACAGTGCGGCCGAGGCAAAGGACATGGAGTCGTTTGCAGTAGAGTCTGGCGTGTACGTTGTGCGTGCCGGCGGACGCACGGCAAAGGTGCTCGTAAGGTGACCTTTTCGGGAAGAAAGCAAAGGGGCGTGTCCTGCACGGGGCACGCCCCTTTTCCGTAGCGGGCGGGAGAGGAAAAATATACACCTTAGAGATTGCTTGTATATATTCTGCTGCAAGAAAAAGTATAATAAGTGTCCTGTTTCGCCCTCTTTGAATATGTAAAAAAGCATTAACGGCGATTTGGAAACGGGCGGAAAATGTATTATCTTTGTGGAAAGAAAAGCGGGGATACGCATCGTGTGCGCATCCCCGCTTTCGCGTTGTTGAATATCAACGACTTACGGCGGAAAAAGTGTACATGTAGGAGCTACGGGATGTACATGTAGGAGCTACTGTCCCTATTCCCGTCGCTACGGGGCCGGTCTTATTCTCCGCAAAGCCCCTTTCCGGGCCTCGACACCCCTTTCCAGCAGCTGCATATACCTATAAAAATACTTAAACTTTTGTAAGAATGCTTTCGCGGTGTGGCGGCTCAGAAATAGTTGACGGTATACATCTGGCGGTGGAGCTTGGGGCGGTGGAGAATAACCCCGAAGTCGTGCAAGTCGAAGCAGACATAGTGATGGGGAAGCGCGGCAAGGCGTTTCCAGGCAGCTGAGCGCTCGCGGCTCGAATGGATGGCGCGAAGCACAAGCATACCGCCGTCTGCAAGCATTGCCGGCCAGCAGCTTTCCGCCCTTTCCCAGTCTTCGTCGGCATAGATGAAGCCGTAGGTGTCCTCCTCCAAAGTGCGTGCCTCTACAAGTTTCTCCGCACACGGGGCAAACGTGAAGGCAGCGTGTGTGTTTCCTGCCCGCAGGGCCTGCGTTTCCAGTGATTGAGGATGCGTGCCGAAGACAAGGCAGCTGGCAGCCCCTTGGAAATTGGCCAGACGGAAAAGCAGCAGCACGTCTTTCAGGCGCAGCGGCGTGGCGGGCGCAAGGCGGAAAGCGTCCCGCAGTCGCCCGTAGGCATAGTATTCGCCTTTCTCATACACCACGCCCGTCACGAAGGAAAAGGCGAAAGGCGAGTGTATGCCGTATCCGCGCCGCTTGCGGAAGCGGCGCAGCCAGCGCAGAAGGCGCAGCGTGCACGAAATTGCCGGAGAGAGCGGGTTGGGCATGGCTGGGCTGGATGGACGGTAAGGGGAAGTGTAGGCGGAAAAATATTTTTGCGCGGTTTTGCGAATAGGATAATTTGCACTATGTTTGCCCTTGTATTTTTACCGCATTAGATAAAGGGCTAAGAGAGGGAGTATGGAGGTACTCCCGTCATTTGAGTTTTTACTTCGTCTTAGTCTGCCCCTGCGGGCCGCGACGGCACGCAAAGACACAAGCGGGCGTTGGGTTGCGTTGGCAATCCGGTCTAATGCATACGTAAGCCTGTGCGTTGTAAAAGCATTTACAGCGTACAGGCTCTTCGCATGTGAAAGGGTTGGCGGGCTTACTTGCCGTAGCGTGCCGCGCCGCGTCCGCGCTTGCCCTTGCGGGGCTTGTGCTTCTTGCCGGCGGGGAAAGCGTCGTTTCCGCCTTTTTGGGGCGCGGAGGTTTCCTGTCCGTCCTCGATAAGGGCAAAGTCGAGCTGGCGCCGCTCGAGGTTGGCACGCTCTACGCGGATGCGCACCTTGTCGCCCAGTCCGTAGCGCTTGTGAAAGCGGCGGCCGGTGAGGCAAAAGTTTCGCTCGTCAAACTCGTAGTAGTCGTCGAGCAGCATGCGCAGGGGCACCATGCCCTCGCACATAGTGTCTTCCACCTCTACGTACAGGCCAAACTCCGTCACGCCGCTCACCTTTCCGTCAAACTCCTGTCCGAGGCGGTCTGCCATAAACTCCACCTGCTTGTACTTTATGCTGGCGCGCTCGGCGGTAGAGGCAAGCTGCTCCATGTTGGAGGCGTGCTCGCACAGTTCCTCGTACTTTTCCGCGTTGACCGAGCGTCCGCCCTCCGCATAGCGCGTGAGAAGGCGGTGCACCATTGTGTCGGGGTAGCGGCGTATGGGCGAGGTGAAGTGGGTGTAGTGGTCAAACATCAAGCCGTAATGGCCGATGTTGTGCACGCTGTACCGTGCCTTCATCATGGCACGCAGAGCCACCATCTCCACTACGTCCTCCTCCTTCTTTCCTTTCACGTCGGAGAGGAGACGGTTGAGGCTCTTCGACACTTCCGTCTTTGTGCCGTCCGTGCGTATCTTGTAGCCGAAGCGGGCTATGAAAGCACTCAGTTTCTCCATTTTCTCGGGGTCGGGCACGTCGTGTATGCGGTACACGAAAGTTTTCGGCTTCCGCCCCTTCGGCACGCGGGCAATCATTTCCGCCACGCTGCGGTTGGCGAGAAGCATAAATTCCTCCACAAGCTTGTTGGCGTCTTTCGCCACCTTTACGTATGTGGAGACGGGATGCCCGGTCTCGTCCACCTCAAAGCGCACCTCGGCGCGGTCGAAGCCTATGGAGCCGTGTTTGAAGCGTTTTGCACGCAATGTCTTGGCGATGCGGTTGAGCGTGATGAGTTCTGCTGCGTACTCTCCCTCCGGCTGCGCCCCCTCGGGCAGTGCTTCGGGGTGCTCGCCCGGCAGCTTGAGGTCTTCGGGCGAGGCCTCGCCGTTGCGCTCCAGCGTGTGCTGCACTTCCTCATAGGTGAAGCGGCGGTTGGAGCGGATGACCGTGTGCGCAAGATGCCAGTCGGCAATCTCGCCCTTGTCGTTGATGTGGAAGATAGTGGAGTAGGCGAGCTTGTCCTCGTCCTGGCGCAGAGAGCAAATGAAGTTGCAGAGCCTTTCGGGCAGCATGGGGATGGTGCGGTCTACAAGGTACACGCTCGTGGCGCGTTTCACTGCCTCCTTGTCTATGATGTCGCCCTCCTTGACGTAGTGGGACACGTCGGCGATGTGCACGCCAATCTCCCACATGCCCTTTCCGGCGGGACGGATGGAAAGCGCGTCGTCAAAGTCCTTGGCATCGTGCGGGTCAATGGTAAAGGTTGTCACGTCGCGGAAGTCCTCGCGGCGTGCTATCTCCTCGGGCGTGATGTCGGGCTGCAGCTTCTCGGCGGCTTGCTCTACCTTTTCCGGATAAGAATAGGGAAGTCCGTACTGCGCAAGTATGGCGTGCATCTCCGCGTTGTTTTCCCCTTGCTTTCCGAGTATGTCCACCACCTTCCCCACGGGACTTTTCGAGTCGCTGGGCCACTCGGTGATTTTTACCACCGCCTTGTCGCCCGTCACGCCTCCTTTGAGCTTGTCCTTGGGAATAAATATGTCCGTGGCAAGCGAGCGGCTCTCCGTGACAAGGAAGCCGTATCCGCGCTCTACTTGCAGTTGTCCCACGAATGTGTCGTTTGCGCGTTCGAGTATGTCGGTCACCTCAGCCTCTCGCGTGTGTCCCGCGCGGCGTGCCAGCATCGTGACGCGCACGCGGTCGCCGTCGAGAGCGTGGAGCGAGTTGCGCTCGCACACCAGGATGCTCTTTCCGCCGTCGTCCGGCACGAAAGAGTTGCGCCCGTTGCGCTTGCGCACGAAAGTCCCCTCCATCACGTTGCTGCGCACGGCGTTGCGGTAGTTGCCAGCCCCGTCCGTGGTGACATAGTCGTCAAGGACGAGTTCGGAGAGTGCGTCAAGCACCACCATTTTGGCGGGGTGGGCGGAAGCGTGCAGGGACTCGAATATGTCTTTTACGTTGTATTCCTTTTCGGGATTGTCGTTGAAAAGGTCTACAAGGTACTGCGCCACGGCTTTCTTCTTCAAGCGGCCGCCGCGCTCTTTCTTTTCTTTCTTTCCCATAGTGTTTGTCGTGTTGGAGAGAGGGGACGCGCCGCCTTTCAGCGGGCTGTTTCCGCCGGTCCCTATGCGTGGAGGGATCGTCCCGGGCGGATAGATACCACAAAGTAAGCGGTTTTTTCGCAGACCTAATGTGCCGTTAGTATATAATAACGCGCGTGTCCGCCGTCCGGCGGTTTTTCTTGGTATTTTTGCGGCGCTTTCCGGGCAATGCCGCCCGAAGTTTCCTCACCATTAGGCCGCCATGCGCTTTCTCCTTACCCTTTTCCTGCTTCTTTGCGTCCCGTCCGCCGCGCTGCGGGCGCAGACGGACGACGCTCCGGCCCAGCCGGCTCAGGAAGTGGAGGAGACGGAGACTCCGATAATGACGCAGGTGGGAACGACGGAGTACAAGGGCGAAACCATTGCGCACGTGATTTACCCGACCCTGCCCAAGTACCCCCCTCTGCGTTTTGACAGCGAGAAAGAGCGCGAGCAGTACAACAGGCTCGTATACAACGTGAAAAAGGTTTTGCCCTGGGCAAAACTGGCACGGCTTACCATCATAGAGACCTACGACTATCTCGAGACACTCCCCGACAAACGCTCGCGCGACGAGCATATAAGGAATGTGGAAGCGGGCATCAAGCAGCAGTACGGCCCGGCGGTGAAGAAGCTCTCTCGCTCTCAGGGACGGCTTCTCATAAAGCTCGTGAACCGCGAGTGCAACCAGACGGGCTACAACATAGCGAAAGCATTCATCGGGTCGTTCCGCGCCAATCTGTACCAGGGCATAGCCGTGCTTTTCGGCAACAGCCTCAACAAAAAATACGACCCCGAGGGGGACGACCGCTATACGGAGCGCGTAGTGCGTATGGTGGAGGCGGGTCTTCTTTAAGGAGTGGTACGGACGGACTGCCTTATGCTCCCGTGCGTGTCGTTTTTCCTGTCCTTTCTTACGCTTTTTGTCTTATCGCATCCGCCTAAACGCCGAGCGCGAGAATATGGTCGCGGCAGCGTTCCATAAGCCACTTGGGCGTGGAAGTAGCTCCGCAGATGCCAACGCTTTGCGCGTCCTCAAACCATTCGGGGCGTATGGCCTGGGGCGTATCCACCATGTAAGAGTGAGGGTTTACCTTCCGGCAAGCCTCGTGTAGTACGCGCCCGTTTGAGCTTTTCAGCCCGCAGACAAATACTATCACGTCGTGCCGCGCGGCGAAGCCGCGAATGTTGGGCAGGCGGTTGGCTACCTGGCGGCATATTGTGTCGTAAAAGCGAAACTCTGCGGGCGGCGTGATATGGGCGGTGATGTAGTCCACAATAGAGCGAAATCCCTCCAAAGGCTTCGTAGTCTGGGAGAAAAGGGCTATTGAACGTGTGAAGTCAAGTTTGGCAGCCTCTTCAAGGCATTCTATCACCCGCGCCTCGCCGCCGGTCTGCCCTACAAGCCCAAGCACCTCGGCGTGCCCGCGTTTCCCGTATATCACAATCTGGGGGCGGGGCGATTCGTTGTACACCCTCTTGATGCGGCGCTGCAGCTGCAGCACGACAGGGCAGGTGGCGTCGACGAGGCAAATGCCGCGCTCTTCGGCGAGGGCGTAGGTAGCGGGCGGCTCTCCGTGCGCACGCAGCAGCACCTTGGTGCCTGAGGGGAGCCGGCTAAGGTCTTCGTGCCCGATGGTGCGGAGTCCCATTCCGTGCAGCCTTTCGCACTCGCTTCCGTTGTGCACTATGTCGCCGAGGCAGCAGAGCGAGGGCGAGCGGCGCAGCTCGTCCTCGGCTTTGCCTATGGCCGTGGTCACGCCGAAGCAGAAGCCCGAGGCGGAGTCTATTTCTATTGAAAGCATGGTCGTGCGTGTTTTGTGCGTTACAGGCGGCTTGCCGGCAGTCACTGCGGCTTGAAGTCTACCGGCACGGTTATCTTCACCGGCGCGGGCTTTCCCTGCGCGTCTGTCCCCGGCTTCCAGCGCGGAAGGCTCTTCATGGCCGTCAGCGCCGACTTTTGTATGCGTGCGTCAAAGGCGTTTTTCACCTCAAAATCCGTGGCGTAACCGTCCGCGCCTACGATGAAGCTAAGCTCCACGGTGCCTGACATTTTCTCCCTTATGCATTGCTGCGGGTAGACTATATGCTGGTCGAGCCACTGCATAAAGGCTTTCGGCCCGCCGGGGAACTGCGGCATCTCGCGCACTACCTCTGTGGGCACAATCTTCTCTTTTGCCACGGGCAGCGACTTGTCTGACAGCCCTGTCGTGTCTACTATCGGCGTGGTGATGGCGTCCTGCTCGGGGTCGTAGCTTATAGGACCGTCGAAGCCTATGGTGCGGATGGGCGGTATGCCTTCCACTATCTCCGGGGTCTGCTGCGCCGCGCCGGGAGTCATGCGCACGGGCGGCACAGTGCGTGCCGTGGAGAGAAAGCGCACTTTGTAGTCGTCGCGCAGCTTCTGTGCGTGCATCGAGGAAAAGGCATCGGTTGCCGCGCGCATCTCTTTCTCTATGACATAGCGGGCATAGAGGGAGAAAGAGACAAAGAGAAGGGCGAGAAGGACGAATGCTCCCACTACGGCGACAAGGGCTTTCCTGTACCTGCTGCCTGCCTGGCGGCGCAGGGCGTAGGCTCCATAGTCTTTGTTGCGTCCCTCAAAGACCGTGTCGCACCATTCTTTTGACAATAAACAATCCGAACGCACGTTTAATAGAGAAAAGTATTGAGGGAAGCCCCTTTGCCCGTGGCGTGTCCGCGCCCCGGGGCGAGGGGGCGGCCGCTTGTTTCGCAGGGCAAAGGTAGTGCAAGGCGAAATAAGCGCAAAGGGCGTGCGGCATATTTGCCCTGGCGAGCCAGTCCGGCACGCTCCTCCTTGCAGCCCGCCGTCGGCCGTCCCTTTCAGAAATGCCTTTCATTTGCTAACTTTGACCCCCGAAAACCTATCCCTGCCGATGAAGCACACACTTTACGCCCTCGCGGCGCTGCTGTCGCTGCCCGTGACACGCGCTGCCGCCCAGCAGCACAGCTCCGTACACAACGAGCTGCGTCTGCCCGTGTCCGCGCACACGGCTGCGCTCGGCGGGGAAAACATCTCGCTCATTGAGGACACGCCTACGGCGGGATGGGCAAACCCCGCCCTTTACGCCAACGTGAGCGACCTCTCCGTAGGTCTGGACTTTATGACCTACACGGCGGGAAGCACGTGGATGGGTGCGCAGTTTGTGAAAGCGGCGGGAGAAAGGCACACCTTTGCCGCCAACGCGCGGTATATGAATTACGGGTCTATGGACGAAACAGACGCGCAGGGCAACGTGACGGGAACTTTCGGGGCCAAGGACATCATCATAGGGGGCGCGTACAGTTATCTGCTTTCCGACAGATGGACCGGCGGCGCAGCGGCGAAATTTGTCTTTTCCAACATCGCCAGCTACTCTGCCGTGGCTTTTTCGATAGACCTCGGGCTTAACTACTACGACGAAGACAACGACCTCTCGCTTTCTGCGGCGGTGCAGAACCTCGGCGTGCAGCTCAAGCCCTATGCCGACCGCCCGCGCGCGCATTTGCCTTTCGTGATGGACTTGGGAATGACCAAGGGCGTTGCCCATCTTCCCGTCCGCGTCAGTCTTACGCTTACCGACCTCACGCGATGGAGCGGCTCGTACTATTTCTATCCCGACGCGGTGACGGAGGGAAAGGACGGGAAAGTAGGTTTCTTCCGCAAGGCTATAAACCATTTCGTCGTGGGGCTTGACGTGCTGCCCACGCAGAACGTCTACCTCAGCCTCGGCTACAATTTTCGCCGCGCCTATGAGCTGAAGGCGGCGGGTTCGTCCCATTGGGCGGGCATCTCCGCCGGTGCGGGTGTGAGCACGCGGCGGGTGAAATTCGGCGTGTCGTATGCCAAGTACCACCAGGCCGGCAATTCGTTTATGGTGAACGCCGCCTACTCCATAAGGTGAGGGGGGGGGCGTTGGCCGAAATACATTATATAAAAAGATGAAGCGCATCATTGTGGCCATTGACGGACATTCGTCCTGCGGAAAAAGCACGATGGCCAAGAGCCTTGCCCGCGAGGTGGGCTATATATACGTGGACACGGGAGCCATGTACCGCGCCGTCACCCTCTTCGCCCTGCGCAACGGGTTTTTCGCGGCGGACGGAAAAGTGGACGCGGCGGCTTTGGAGAAACTTATGCCCGATGTGAGCGTAACTTTCAAGCTCTCTCCCGCTACCGGGCTGCCCGAAACTTGCCTTGACGGCGAGAGCGTGGAGGACGAGATACGCGGAATGGAGGTAAGCACGCGCGTGAGCCAAGTGGCCGCGCTTCCCTTTGTGCGCGAGGCCATGACGCGCCAGCAGCAGCTTATGGGACACGAGCGCGGAATAGTGATGGACGGGCGAGACATAGGCACGGTGGTGTTCCCCGATGCCGAACTCAAAGTCTTTGTAACCGCTTCGGCCGAAGTGCGTGCCCGCCGACGTTATGACGAACTGGCGGCAAAGGGGCAGAAGGCGGACTTTGAGGAAATACTGCGCAACGTGAAAGAGCGCGACTACCTTGACAGCCACCGCGCCACCGCGCCGCTGAAAAGAGCCGACGACGCGCTGCTTCTCGACAATAGCGAAATGTCCATCGCCGGGCAGCGCGAATGGCTTTTGGAGCGGTTTCGCGAACGCGCAAACGGATAAAAACACTTTCATAGCAAGGATATGCCTTTCACCGAAAAGATAGAGGAAGCCCTGCGCGGCGTGCCATACCCCGCCGTCCCAGAGGGGCTTTACGAGCCGATAGCCTACGTCCTCTCGTCCGGCGGAAAGCGGCTGCGCCCCACGCTTCTGCTGGCGGGCTACGCGCTTTACCGCGACGACGTGGAACGGGCTTTGCCCGCTGCGGTAGGCATCGAGACCTACCACAACCACACTTTGCTGCACGACGACCTTATGGACCATGCCGACATGCGGCGCGGGCGCGAGACGGTGCACAAGAAGTGGGACGAAAACACGGCCGTGCTCTCGGGCGACACGATGCTCATAATGGCTTTCCAGCACATTATGCGGTGTACGTGCGGACGTACGGACGAGGCACTGCGGCTTTTCGCGCAGAGCGCGCGGGAGATATGCGAGGGACAGCAGTATGACGTCAATTTCGAGCATCGCGACGACGTGACGGAGGCGGAGTATATGGAGATGATACGTCTGAAGACTTCCGTGCTCCTGGCCTGCGCCTTGAAGATGGGTGCGCTTCTCGCCGATGCGCCGTCGGCTGATGCCGACGTGCTTTACCGTTTTGCTGAAAAGACAGGACTGGCCTTCCAGCTGCAGGACGACTACCTCGACGTGTACGGAGACCCGGCGGTTTTCGGAAAGAAGATAGGCGGAGACATACTTTGCGGGAAGAAAACCTACCTTCTCATCAATGCCCTCAACCGCGCCGGCGCGGAGGAAAAAGCGCGACTCCTTTCGCTTCTTGCCGACAAAACGATGGATGCGGGCGAGAAGATAAAAGCGGTGACGGACGTGTACGACGCGCTCGGCATACCCGGCCTTACGCTTTCGGCGATAGAGCGGCTTTACGGCGAGGCGCATGCCGAGTTGCAGCGGCTTTCGCTTCCCGAAGAGAAATGGGAGGGACTTTGGCAGTATGCCAAGTCGCTCTTGGGACGGAGCAAATAGAAAAAGGGCGGCGATGTATATAGACACGCATACGCACATTTACACGGAGGAGTTTGACGCCGACCGCGACGAGGTAGTGGCACGCGCCCGTCAGGCGGGGGCGGAAAAACTGCTCTTGCCTAACATCGACGAGGGCAGCATCGGACCGATGACCGAACTTTGCCGCCGCTACCCGGGCTATTGTTTTCCAATGATGGGGCTGCACCCAACCGAGTTGCCCGACGACCCCGCTCCGCTGCTCGACCGCATGGAGGCAGCCCTCGCCGAGCCGGGCCATCCCTACGTGGCTGTGGGCGAGGTGGGGCTTGACTTCTATTGGGATTCGTCGCGACGCGAGGAGCAGATAACCGTTTTTTCCCGCCAGGCGGAATGGGCGGTACGCTTCGGCCTCCCTCTTATGGTGCACAGCCGCGCAGCCCACCGCGACCTTGTAGACACGCTGCTCCCCTTTGCCGACAGACTGACGGGCGTATTCCATTGTTTCAGCGGCTCGGCAGAGACCGCCACAGAGCTTCTTGCCAAATTTCCGGGCTTTTCCCTGGGCATAGGCGGCGTGCTCACTTTCAAGAAAGCAAAGCTCCCCGCCGTGCTACGCAGCAGCGTGCCGCTCTCCCGCATCGTGGTAGAGACCGACGCGCCTTACCTTACGCCCGCGCCGCACAGAGGCGAGCGCAACGAGCCTTCCTACGTGCCTTTCGTGATTTCGCGCCTTGCCGAAATATACGAGACAAGCGTGGAAGAGACGGAGCGGCAGCTTTATGAAAACACGCTGCGCGTCTTTCCACGTCTGAGAGGGTGAAAAAAGTCGCAAAGACAAGAGTCAGCGGGGGAGAGTTGCGGCTTTCCCCCGCTTTTGTTTGGGGCAGGGAAAAGAGGAAATATTTGCCGCTTTTGCAAGCCGTACGACGAAAGCATTCTTACGAAGGTTTAAGAATTTTTATAGGTATCTGCGGCTGCTGGAAAAGGGTGGCGTGGCCCGGAAAGGGACTTTGCGGAGACTAAGACCGGCCCCGTAGCGACGGGAATAGGGGCAGTAGCTCCTACATGTACATCCCGCAGCTCCTATATGTACACTTTTTCAGCCGT
>CAVJPT010000019.1:0-38910 GCA_963651485.1 Alloprevotella sp.
GGCACTGAAAACGGATGTCATTCCGATTTTCTTTCCTAATAATCCTGGCATTTCAGTTTTACAGTTATATATAATACTTGTTGTTTTCTCCCCGTAGCCCGGCTTGATCGTCACCGGGGCGGACGGTTGTCACCAACCTGAGGCAAAGCCTCTCAAAACAAAGCAGTTATCTTACGTTTCCTACTTTTCGGTTTGCAAAGATACCAACTATCTATGACACAGCAAAGTATTTCGGGCTTTTCTCTTAAAATATTTTTCTGCACAATGGCTGACTTACAAGGCTTTTACGCGCAACGCGCCGCTTTTCCGCCTATTATGCTTCATGGCGAGGGGATGGCTGCAAAAAATAAAAGGTTTGCACAGCAGCAGCGACAAACGCGTAACGGGAAGACCGGACCTTGCCTCGGCACAAAATACCTTCTTGCGGGAAAAGCTTGACGCTACCCGTATCCAGCAGCACATCCTTTCTCCCCACCCCGCAGGCAGACACACGGCCCGGTTTACGCGACAAGCCCAAAAGCAAAGCCGCCCAGAAGCACCAACGATTATGTCAAAATAAATGCACGGAAAGTGTCCTATTTTTCCTTTTCGGATTTCACAACGAACGTTAACGGCGATTTGGAGAACGGCGCAAAATGTATTATCTTTGTGTATGGAAAAGCGGGGATACACGCATTGTGCGTATCCCCGCTTTTCCATTACTGATTTTCAGACACTTGCAAAACAAAAAGTGTACATATAGGGGCGCGGGGGTGTACATCCCGGAGCTACAGCCCCTATCCCCGTCACGACTAAGCCCGGCTTCGCCGCCAAAGAGTGCCTTTTCTCCTCTCACAGAGCCCGACTCTGGACGCAGATTCTCCTAAATATTCTTAAAGTTTTCGCCGCGACACAAGACAAAAAGTGTCCTATTTTTCCCTTCAAATGTGGCACATATTTTCGACAACGGGAGGCATCGCTACTGACACTATAGGGCGGTAACAAAAAAAGAGACCTGCACCCAAGGGGCGAGGTCTCTTGTAAGTTTTTGCATAGCCGCAGGCAGCGGCTGCCGGCGCGTTTAGGCGTTTTTCTTCTCGGAGACAAACTTCTCCTTGATGCGTGCCTTCTTGCCGGTGAGCTTGCGGAGGTAGTAGAGCTTGGCGCGGCGCACCTTACCTACCTTGTTCACCTCGATGCTCTCGATGTTGGGCGACTCGATGGGGAAGATACGTTCTACGCCCACCGTGCCGGACATTTTGCGTACGGTGAAACGCTTCTTCTCCATATGGCCGTTGATTTTGATAACAACGCCGCGATACAGCTGTATACGCTCCTTGCTACCCTCGACGATTTTGTATGCCACGGTGATGGTGTCGCCAGCCTTGAACTTGGGGAACGCCTTGCCGGTAGCAAACGCTTCTTCAGCAATCTTAATCAGATCTGCCATTGTGTGTAATGGAATAATTAATTGAGTTGTTGTCGTCCCGGCCCAGCTTACCCGGGTAACTCTGACATCCCGACAGAGGCTGGGCGGAAAGCGGGGCAAAGTTACGCTTTTCCCCTGTGCCGGCAAAGCAAGGGCAAGGAGAAAAGCAAGTTATGCACATTTGCCCCTCATCCCTGCCGAATAGGCGGCGATGAAAGCGAAGCAGACGAGCGGTATGGCGAAGGCCGCGCCCATAGAGGCGTGGTCGGCCACCAGACCCATAAGGAGCGGGGCTACCGCACCGCCCACTATGCTCATCACAAGGAAGGAAGAGGCCCGCTTGGTGTGCGGCCCGACCCCCTGTATGGCAAGGGCGAAGATGGTGGGAAACATGATGCTCTCGCACAGGTAGCACACGAAGAACGCGGCTACCCCTATCATGCCCGCGCCCGTAAGCAGGACGCACATGCTCAACGCGGCGCACACGGCGCAGCCAAGCAGCACGTCGCAAGCCGGCACTTTCGCCATCACGCGGCTGCCCAGCATACGGCCCGCCATAAAGAGCCCCATGCCGCCGATGGAAAGCAGATAGCCGGCCGTCTCGTTGGAGACGGATGCCTGCTCGGTGACGTAGTTGACGAAAAAGCTGTTGATGCCCGTCTGTGCCGCCACGTAGAGGAAGAGGGCTATGAGTCCGAAACGGAAATTGCGGTGCTGCCACAGCGTACGCTCCGCCCCGCCGGTCTTCTCCGCCTCCGAAGTCTCAGCCGTAACCTCCGGCAGGCGCACACGGGAGAAAACAAGCGCCACGCACAGCACGGCAACGCCTATGACGGCGTAGGGCGTGGCGATATTGCCGCCGCCGTCCGCGCCGAAAAGGAAGTAGGTGCCGACAAGCGGACCGCATATCCACCCGAAGCCGTTGAAGGACTGAGCAAGGTTGATGCGCCGCGCGGCCGAATGTGCCGTGCCCAGCTCCGTGACGTAGGGATTTGCGGCGGTCTCAAGACAAGTGAGTCCGCAGCCTATGACAAAGAGCGAGAAGAGGAAAAACGGGAAAGAAAGCAGCTGCGCGCCGGGGATGAAGAGCAATGCGCCGACACCGTAAAGGGCAAGCCCGACGAGTACGCCGGCGCGGTAGCCGAAGCGGCTTATAATGCTGCCGGCGGGGATCGCCATAAGGAAATATCCCCCGTACACCACGGCCTGCACGAGCGCCGACCCCGTCTTTGACATTCCCATCGTGTCCTGGAAATGCTTGTTGAGCACATCGAGTATGCTGTGGGCGAAGCCCCACAGGAAGAAGAGCGACGTGACTAGCACAAAGGGCCACAAATAGCTCGTGCCGTCTGCCCCGCGCGTAAGTTTTTCCTTTACTGCCATAATTTAGGTAAACTAATGTACACTCCGCGGCGGGACCGGCCTCGCGCCGCCCCACCGCGCATTATTTCTGCAAGATGTCCGGCAAAGCCGCTTTGTGCGTCAAAGCTTCTTTTGGTACATCTCTTCGTAATACTTCTGGTAGTCGTCGCCGCTGACTGCCTCTATCCAGTCGTGGTGTTCGAGATTCCAGCGTATGGTCTTCACGATGCCGGTCTCGAAAGTGGTCTCGGGATACCAGCCGAGGTCTGCCTTTATCTTGGACGGGTCGATGCCGTAGCGCAGGTCGTGCCCGAGACGGTCTTTCACATAGGTGACGAGTTCCTGCTCGTTTATCCACGATATGTCCGTCTGTCCGTCCGCGCCTTTGTCCTGTCGCTTGAGCAACGAACGGAACTGCGGCTCTGCCTCCATAATGTCGTGGATGGTCTTGATGATGAGCCGCACGATCTGTATGTTCTGCCGCTCGTTGTGCCCGCCCACGTTGTATATGCAGCCGTCCTTGCCTTCGTTGATGACAAGGAGAATGGCCTTGCAGTGGTCTTCCACATAAAGCCAGTCGCGGATATTCTCGCCCTTTCCGTACACGGGGAGTTTCTTTCCCTCGAGGATGTTGTTGATGACAAGCGGGATAAGCTTCTCGGGAAACTGGTAAGGCCCGTAGTTGTTGGAGCAGCGGGTTATGCTCACCGGCATGTGGAAAGTGTCGCGGTAGGCGCAGACTATGTGGTCCGCCGAAGTCTTCGACGCGCTGTACGGGCTGTGCGGGCAAAGCGGCGTGTCCTCCGTGAAGAAGCCGTCCTTGCCGAGCGAGCCGTACACCTCGTCCGTGGAGACTTGGTGGAAGCGCACGCCTTCGCGCCACGTGGGGTAGCCCTGCGCGTCGCGTCCCGTCACCCACGCCGCGCGTGCCGCGTCGAGGAGATTCTGCGTGCCGAGGATATTGGTCTGGAGGAAAAGCTGCGGGTTCTCGATGCTGCGGTCGACGTGGCTCTCTGCCGCGAAATTCACTACCGTGTCAAAACCGTATTGGGCGAAAAGCCCGCCCACAAGCTCGCGGTCGCAGATGTCGCCCTTTACGAAGAAGCAGCGCTCGTCGTCAATGTCGTCGGCGATAGTGCCCAGATAGCCGGCATACGTCAGCAGGTCCAGCACGACGACGCGTACGTCCGGCTCTTTGACGAGGAGGTATTTCAGAAAGTTGGCGCCGATGAAGCCTGCCGCGCCCGTTACAAGATATGTCTTCATTAAGTATGTATTGTCAATGTCTGTCTGCGGGACGCCGCCCGCGCTGTGCGGCTTTGCGCCGCGGCCGCCCTTTTTCTCACGCGCCTGCCCCGTAATGCGCCGCAATCACGTTGGTCAAGTCCACAAAGTCCGCTACGGAGAGCTGCTCGGGACGCTGCGAGAAGACAGGCTGCGCAAGCAGGGCTGTATGGTCCGGCCGGCTTTGACCCGCTTTGGCGTCAAGCTCGGAGAGAAGCGGCTTTACGGAGCTGCGCATCATCTTGCGCCGCTGGTTGAAAGTGGTCTTCACCACCTTGCGCAGGAGCGCTTCGTCGCAGTCGGGACGCTGCACATCGTTGCGGGTGAGGCGCACCACGGCGCTGCGCACCTTGGGCGGCGGGTTGAACACGCCCGGCTCCACGGTAAAGAGGTACTCCACGTCGTAGTAGAGCTGCGTAAGGACGCTCAGTATGCCGTACGCCTTGCTGCCCGCAGGCGAGGCAAGCCTTTCCGCCACCTCTTTCTGTATCATCCCCGTGCAAAGGGGTATCAGGTCGCGGTATTCCAGCATCTTAAAGAAAATCTGGCTGCTTATGTTGTACGGGTAGTTGCCCGTCAGCACAAAGGGCTTGCCGCCGAAGACGTCCTCAAGGCGCATTTTCAGAAAATCGCCCTCAATGATGTCGCCGCGCAGTGCGGGGAGGTTGGCATTGAGCCATTCCACGCTCTCCCCGTCAAGCTCCACCACCTTGAGCGGGCGGTCTTTTCCGAGAAGATACTGCGTCATCACGCCCATGCCGGGCCCCACTTCGAGGACGGGGATGCCGGGACACGCGTCGACGGTGTCGGCTATGGCCTGCGCCGTGCCGAGGTCTTTAAGGAAATGCTGTCCCAGATTTTTTTTAGGGCGTACCCGCTTCATAAAGGGAAAGTTTCTACTTTTGTCTGTTGTAAGCGATCGGGCTACCGTAAGTCGATAACCTTGGGGCAAAGGTAAGAAAAACCGAAATATGAAGCATCTGCCAAAATCCATTCTGCAAATATCCCTGCCCTTCGTACTTGGTTTTTGCTTGTTGTGGTGGATGTACCGCGGGACGGACTGGCCGGAATTTCTGCAAGCTTGCTGGCACGAGACAAAGTGGGGGTGGATGCTGCTCTCGCTGGCTTTCGGCATACTGCCGCAGCTTGCCCGCGCGTGGCGCTGGCGGATCGCTCTCGAGCCGCTGGGCGAGCGTCCGCGCAAGGCGACGTGCGCAGATGCCATTTTCCTTTCCTACGCTACGAGCCTCGTCGTGCCGCGCCTCGGCGAAGTGACGCGCTGCGGCACGCTGAAAAAGTGCGACAACGTGTCTTTCACCCACTCCATCGGCACGGTGGTCACCGAGCGCTTGGTGGACTCGGTCCTGATGCTTGCCCTTACGGGCGCGGCGCTGCTGCTGCAGCTGCCGGTTTTCCTCTCTTTCCTGCACGACACGGGAGCGGGGGTGGAAAACATCCTCGGGCGCTTCACCGGCACGGGCTACTTGGTCACGGCGGTATGCGTGGCGCTCGCCGCGCTGGCCTGCGGGGTTTTCCTGCGCAAAATAGCCCTGCTGCAAAAAGGCCGGACGCTGCTCGGCGAGATTTGGGAAAGCGTGCTTTCGCTGCGGAAAATGCGGAAGAAGGGGCTGTACATCTTCTACAGTCTCCTGATATGGGCGGGCTACTTCCTCCACTTCTACATAGCTTTCTTTTGCTTTGACTACACGGCATGCATCGGGGTGAGCGCGGCTTTCCTCGTCTTCTGCGTCGGCACGTTCGCCGTGCTTGTGCCCACGCCCAACGGCGCCGGTCCCTGGCACTTCGCCGTCAAAACGATGCTGGTGCTTTACGGCGTGGAGGAGACGAAGGCCATCACCTTCGCGCTTGTGGTGCACACCATACAGACAGCCCTCGTCGTTGTGCTCGGCGCTTTCGGCTGGGCAAGGATTGCGCTCCGCAAGAGCGTGCCCGCGGAATGAGGGGCGAGAGAAGATTTTACGACACAACTAAAACACAGATAAGGCAATGAGTGAGATAGCAAACCTTCAGCCGAAGGAAATCTGGAAAAACTTTGACCTGCTCACGCAGGTGCCCCGTCCGTCCGGACATCTTGAGAAAGTGCAGGCATTCCTGCTTGACTGGGCGAAAGAGAAAGGCGTAGCCGCCTTCAAGGACGAGGCCGGCAACATCATCATGCGCAAGCCCGCATCCCCGGGCATGGAAGACCGCAAATGCGTCACCCTGCAGGGACACATGGACATGGTGCCGCAGGCTGAGAATGGTTCTACGCACGTCTTCGAGACCGACCCCATATCCACATACATAGACGGAGAGTGGGTGAAAGCCAAAGGCACCACGCTCGGCGCGGATGACGGCATGGCTGTCGCCACCATCATGGCGGTAATGGAAGACAACACGCTCAAGCACGGTCCCGTGGAGGGTTTCATCACCGCCGACGAGGAGACCACGATGTACGGAGTCAACCACATGAAGGCGGACGTGCTTGAAGGGGACATCCTGCTCAATCTTGACGACGAGACGGAGGGCGAGATGATCATCGGCTCGGCGGGCGGCGTGAATATGACCGCCTCCCTCGAGTACAAACCCGTAGAGAGCGAAGCCGGCGACACGGCGGTGAAAGTTACCCTGCACGGTCTGCTCGGCGGACACTCGGGACTTGAAATCAACGAAGGCCGCTGCAACGCCAACAAGGCTATGGCGCGCATCGTGCAGGACGCTATCGTCAACTTTGACGCTTGCCTCGCCTCGTGGCACGGCGGCAACATGCGCAACGCGATACCGAGCGCGGCGGAAGTAGTCCTGACGATGCCGAAGGAGAACGTAGCGGAGTTTATGGCCGCAATAGACGAGTGGAAGCAGACCCTCACGGACGAGTACACGCCGATAGAGACCGGGCTCAAGCTCGAATGCGCCGAAACCGCGTGTCCGCAGTTTGTTGTGCCGGAGGAGATACAGGACAACCTCGCGGACGCTATCAGCGCGTGCCACGACGGGGTGTTCCGCTTCATCCCCGAGGTGAAGGACATCGTAGAGACTTCCTCCAACCTCGCCATCGTGAACATTGAAGGCGGCAAGGCGGAGTTTCTCATCCTCATCCGCTCCTCGCGCGACAGTATGCGCCAGAGCTGCGTCGACTCGCTTGAGAGCGCGTTCGCCATGGCTGGCATGAAGGTGGAGCTCAACGGCGAATATCCCGCTTGGCAGCCCAACTACAAGAGTGAGATTGTGGAGCTGATGCGCGGCATATACCGCGAGCTCTTCAATGCGGAAAACCGCGTGCAGGTGATACACGCCGGACTCGAGTGCGGCATCATCGGCACACTGCGCCCCAATATGGACCTCGTGAGCTTCGGTCCCACGCTCCGCTCGCCGCACACGCCCAACGAGCGTTGCTACATCCCGAGCGTAGCGAAGTACTGGACGTTTGTCAAAACCATACTCGAGCGCATTCCGAAGAAGTAAGAGACGGGACACACTGACACGCCGGCGCTCTCCGCAAGCCAAGTCCCTCCTCCCTGTCTACGGGAGCCGGCCTTAGCCTGCGGGGAGCGCCTCGGTTTGCGCCGTCCCGTACCCGCCGCCCGCCGCACACCATATATATAAGGTATGCAGCGGGGCTTCGGCAAGCGGCGGAATTTTTCCACAATCCCTTTCCCGACACCCACAGAGCCTGTACCCTCGCCTATGGACGTAAAATTTCTGGACCTGCAAGCCGTCACTGCCCTGCACCGCGACGAATACCTCGACGCGCTGCGGCGCGTAGTGGACAGCGGATGGTTTTTGCAAGGGGAAAACATTTCCTCTTTCGAGACCGCCTACGCCTCCTACATCGGCACACGCCACTGCGTGACGGTGGCCAACGGCCTCGACGCGCTGCGCCTTATGCTGCGCGGATACATGGAACTCGGGCGGCTGAGCGTGGGGGACGAGGTGATTGTACCCGCCAACACCTACATCGCCACCATCCTTGCCGTGTCCGAAAACGGCCTCACCCCCGTGCTGGTCGAACCCACGCCGGACGGGCTCGAGCTGGACGAGGACAAGGTGGAAGCTGCCGTCACGCCCCGCACGCGTGCCATCCTTACAGTACACCTGTACGGGCGGCTGGCGTACTCTGAGAAGCTGGGCGAAACGTGCCGCCGACACAGTCTGCTGCTTATGGAGGACTGCGCGCAAAGCCACGGCTGCGCCTACAAGGGAACAAAGACGGGAGCTTTGGGCGACGCGGCAGCGCACAGTTTCTATCCGGGCAAAAACTTGGGTGCTTTCGGTGACGCGGGAGCCGTGACAACGGACGACGGAGAACTGGCGGAGGCGATACGCGCACTGGCCAACTACGGCAGCCAGCGCAAGTACGTCTTTAAGTACAAGGGGCTAAACAGCCGCATGGCGGAGACGGACGCCGCCGTGCTTGGCGTGAAGCTGCGCTACCTGGACGAGGACAACCGTAAAAGGCAGAGGACTGCCGCGCTCTACTATGAGGGCATACGCAATCCGCTCGTGCAACTGCCGCCGCGCCTGCCGGACGAAAACAACGTGTACCACATATTCCCCATACTGTGCCTGCGGCGCGACGGACTTCAGCGCCACCTGGCCGAAAACGGCGTGCAGACGCTGATACACTACCCCATCCCGCCGCACAGGCAGGAATGCTACCGCGAATGGAACGGACGCTCCTACCCCATAAGCGAGCGCATACACGCAACGGAACTTAGTCTGCCCATAAGCCAAGCGGTCACGGAAGCGGAAGCGCGGCAGGTGATTGACGCGGTAAACTCTTTCGGGGCGGACACCGCACAGTAGACACACAGCCCCAGCTCTCTACACAAAAACCATTACGGCGGCGAAAGCCACAAGCCACCCCCGTTACACACTGCGGCGGTATCGCTGCGCCGCCCTTGAATACACACATGGCACTACCAGAAGACCCGATGATGCTTTTCAGCCTCATCAACACGAAACTGCGCGACGACTACCCCAACCTCAAAGAGCTTTGCGAAAGCGAGGGCGTGGACGAAAACACCCTGCGCAAGCGGCTCGGCGCGGCTGGATTTGAATACAACACGGAACTAAACAAATTTTGGTGATGGCGCATTTCCTCAAACACTATCCGTACAGCACGGTCTGCACCGTGCTTATCTGCTACCTTTGCCTGAAAACCATCTCCCTGTCGGGACTGGGCGCGCTTAATTTCCCCGGCGCGGACAAACTGGTACACTGGGCGATGTATTTCGGCCTCTGCCTCCTCGTATGGGGCGAACGCCACCTCAACGGCAGGCAAAGCACCCTCCGCAGCGCCGCCCTTTATACCATTTGGCTGCCTCTTCTGCTCGGCGGCGCGATAGAGATTGCGCAAGAGTATCTCACAGCCGACCGCTCCGGCGACTGGGCGGACTTCGCGGCGGACGCGCTCGGCGTGCTGACGGCTCTGCCGCTCGGACTCTACGCCCTGCCGCGCATACTGAAGCGCACCCAAAAGAGTTCCGCCAAGCAATAAACAGCAACCGGCAAACCTAAGCCGCGCCCGAAAGCAAACCACAAAGGCAAGCACACCATGCAGTATATACGCATTTCCGAAAAAGACTTCTTCTTTGCTCAGTACGACTGCCGACACGCGTCGTCCTTTGAGTACACCCACTTCCGCCTCCAGCCGCACAAGTCTGCCGCCGCGACCTTCCGCGAGGCACTCGAAACCGCACCGTTTATGCAGAGAGGGAAAGAACCTACGGAAGTGCTTGTGGCGGGAGCTAACGTGCTTGTTCCGCTTTCCGAGTTTATGGAAGAGGACAGCCAGACGCTCTACGAGTACTGCTCGCCCCGCGCGGAGAAATGTCGCGTATTCTACGACACCGTGCCTTCGGCCAACGTGGTGATGCTTTTCTCCCTGCCCGAAACGCTTTGCCATATCCTTGAAGACGAGTTGCCCAACGTGCGCTACACGTCTTCCGCAATGGCGGTGGCACGCCATTTTTCCTCGAAAAGCAAGACTGCGGACAGCACGCGCCGCGTTTTCCTCTATGTGTACGGCGAGACGGCAGAAGTCTCCGTCTACGAGGACGCACGTGTCGTGGTGGCCAACAGCTACAAGGTCGCCGCCCTCTCGGACGTGCTCTACTACCTCTTCAGCCTCGCGCGGCAGCAGTCTGTCGACCTCGCCGCCACGCCCGTCTATGTGGCAGCCGAAAGCGGACAGCGCGCACGCATCGTGGACGGGCTCAGGAGATACACCGCAAACGCCTACGCCGTCAACCCGGCGGCGGAGTTCAACCGCAACATAGTAGCCACCACGGAGGGGCTTCCCTACGACCTCGTGTGCCGCCTGCTCACGTGCTGACAAACTAACCGACAACAAGAGAATGAGAATTATCACGGGAAAATACAAAGGCCGGCATTTTGCCGTGCCGCGCACGTTCAAGGCACGCCCTACCACGGACTTTGCCAAGGAAAACCTCTTCAACGTGCTGCGAGGCTACCTCGACTTTGACGGCGTGCACGCGCTGGACCTCTTCGGAGGCACGGGCAGCATAGCACTCGAGCTTCTCTCGCGCGGCTGCGCCCGCGTCGTCACGGTGGAAAAAGACAGGCAGCATTTCGCCTTCATCTCCGCCTGCGTCAAGCAGCTCGGCGACGACAACGCCCTGCCGCTCTGCGGCGACGTGCTGCGCTTCGTCCCCCGCTGCAAAGAGGCTTTTGACTTTGTCTTTGCCGACCCGCCCTACGCCCTCCCGCAGCTTGCCTCACTGCCCGACCTCGTCCTTTCCTCTGCCGTACTGAAAGAGGACGGTCTCTTCGTCCTCGAACACGGCAAAGACCACGACTTCTCCGCGCACCCGCACTTCATCGAGCACCGCGCATACGGCAGCGTCAATTTCAGTCTGTTCGCCAAGACACCGGCACAAGGGTAACATTGGGCAAAAGTCCGGTGAGCATAGGAAACCTTGCTTCCCTTTACCCCTATATCAAGGCAGGATGGCACAAGGTGCGCAGCCTGGAGCGACATACCTTTGAACTTCTCCCACTTGCAGGAGCGTGCCTTGCAGTTCAACGGCGAAGAAATCAACAAGGATGTATTTTTGGATAAGCTCAAAGCACGTCTTGCTTCCGCCGACATCAACCAAGCAAGGGCTGACGTGATGCCTTTCGTCCGCAAAAGCAAAGAACTCGAAATTTGGTCGGACTACAACTTTCCGCAGCTAGCCGGGAGTTGAGATTTGAGGAATAAAAGCCGGCAGCAAAAGTAGCGGCAAAGCCAAAGGAATGGGACAGAAACGCGAGGGAGCGGCTGCGACTGTACCTTACTGCTGCACTTTACTGCGACACTTTATGCAGCGCCATGCTGCGGTACCTTTATGCGGCACCTTTGCACTGCGCCTTACTGCAGCGTCTTACAGCAGTGCCTTTGAGTTATAGCCCTCGCGGTAGCCCGCTTCGTAGCCCTGCTTGTATTTTATGCAACCCTCTTCGGAAAAATCGTTGGCGTCGTCGTAGTGAGCGTTGCGCGAAAAGCCGTTTTCCCCGTCATAGCAGCCGTCCTCAAAGCCGGCGGTGTGTCCGGCGGCTCGCGGGGACGTATTGTAGCCGCGCGTCTCGCGCGTCTTTTCCAAGCCCTCGTCGTCCGCCGTCTCGAGCGTCAGCACTTCTATGTCGGGCAGAGAATCGCCCTCCTCTTCCCGCTGCGTACGGATGCGGGAAGCACGCGCGCGCCTGCTTTTCTTGACTATCTCCTCCACTCTCTCGGCGTTAGCGTCGCGGCGTGACAAGACATAGTTGTATATCAAGACCACGGGCTGCGCTATCATGCCAAGTGACAGCACAGACACGCAAAATAGTTCGAAAAGCCTCACAAGCTTCTTCATCTGCAAAACGCTTCGCACTGCGCCCCACAAGAGGGCGAGGCAATCCACGGAAAAGAGGTCTGCGAGAAAGCGGAACTATAGGGAACGCGAAAAGGGCGGAAAGACATTCGTCCTCCGTTCCTGTACAGTAAAATCTCTCTCTATTGACAAAAGTACACACATATTTACAATATACTATACGCCGCCGGCAAAAATTTCGCCGAGCCTTTCCTCTCTCCCGTTTTCTGTGTCCCGTTTCGCCGAAAAGCGCAAGGGAAACGCCATAAGCCGCCGCAATTTCAGCCAACGCCCGCAGCTTGACTGCACAAGCCGGGCGGAGCGAAAATCCCTGCGCTTTCCGCGCATCGCGGGCGGGCAGCGGCGCAATGCGGTTTGCGCCACAGCGAAAATGCCCGGGCAGTAGCTTAGGCAAACAGCCAACACAAAAAAGGCGCATCCGCCGCGTACTTTCACGCGTGGATGCGCCCTTTTCGTTGTCTGCGCCGCCTTTCCGCCGCATTGGCAGGAAGCGTGGCGCGGCCTGGTGTCTGTTTCCTGTTTACCGCTTTCGCCCCGCCGGGGCGGGGGAAAGGCTTCGCCTATGGAGTGAGCGGCCCAAGCCTCAAAAGGAGAGGGCGGCTCGCCCGGCAAAAGAGAGGCTTACTCCTCGGGGAGCGACCAGTCCTCCTTTGTCTTGCGCACGTAGGAGGCGTAGCGGCGCTGTGCGGCGCGCTTGGTCTCGTCGTAAAGCTCCTGAGCCTGCTCGGGAAGAGCCTTCTTGAGAGAAAGGAAGCGCACCTCGTGGTCGAGATAGTCCTGGAAGAGCGTCCAGTCCGGCTCCTTGGAGTCGAGCGTGAAGGGATTCTTGCCCTGGTCGGCCAGCTCGGGGTTGTAGCGCCACAGGTGCCAGTATCCGCAAGCCACTGCGCGGCCTTCCTCAGCCTGGCTGCGACCCATGCCGCCCTTTATCTTCAGACCGTGGTTGATGCACGGAGCGTAGGCGATGATGAGCGACGGACCGTGGTAAGCCTCAGCCTCGCGGAAAGCCTTGAGGCACTGGGCCTGGTCGGCGCCCATAGCCACCTGAGCCACGTATATGTAGCCGTAGGTAGTCTGCATAAGGCCGAGGTCCTTCTTCGTGACGCGCTTGCCGGCGGCAGCAAACTGGGCGATAGCACCGATAGGCGTGGACTTGGAAGCCTGTCCGCCCGTGTTGGAGTAAACCTCCGTGTCGAGCACGAGGATATTCACGTCCTCGCCGCTCGCCAGCACGTGGTCGAGACCGCCGTAGCCAATGTCGTAGGATGCGCCGTCGCCGCCGATAATCCACTGGCTGCGCTTAGTAAGGAAGTGCGACAGCTCGGAGAGAGCGGCACACGTGGTGCATCCCTTCTCTGCGCCAGCCTTTATCATCGGCTCGAGCTTATCGGCAGCTGCACGGCTTGCCTCAGCGTCGTCCTGTCCGTCGATCCACTCCTGTGCGGCAGCCTTGAAGTCGGCGGGCACGTGCTCGTCGGCAAGAGCTGTCTCGAAGAGGCTCTGGATGCGTGCACGCATCTTCTTGTTGGCAAGAATCATACCCATGCCAAACTCGCAGAAGTCCTCGAAGAGGGAGTTTGCCCAAGCCGGCCCCTGTCCCTTCTCGTTGGTGGTGTACGGCGTGGAGGGAATCGAGCCGGAGTAGATGGACGAGCAGCCCGTAGCGTTTGCCACCATCTGGCGGTCGCCGAAGAGCTGGCTGACGAGCTTCACGTACGGAGTCTCGCCGCAACCCGAGCATGCGCCGGAGAACTCGAAGAGCGGCGTAGCAAACTGCGAGTTCTTCGGGTTCTGCTTCGTGTCGATGAGGTGCTGCTTGCTGGTGACCTTCTTCGTGCAGTAGTCCCAGTTGGCAGCCTCGGGGAGCTGTCCCTCAAGCGCAACCATCTCAAGCGCCTTGTTGCCTTTCAGGCCCGGGCAGACATCGACGCAGTTGCCGCAGCCGAGGCAGTCCATCACGTCTACCTGCTGCACGAAGTGCATGCCCTTCATTGCGGCAGGCGCCTTCATCTCTATCGACTCGCCGCCGAAGCCGGCAAGCTCATCGTCGGTGAGAACGAAGGGGCGTATCGCAGCGTGGGGGCAGACGAAGTCGCACTTGTTGCACTGGATACAGTTTTCCTTGTGCCATACCGGCACGAAGGCAGCCACGCCGCGCTTCTCGTAGGCGGCAGTGCCCTGATGCCACGTTCCGTCCTCAGACACCTTGAAGGCGCTGACAGGGAGCAGGTCGCCGTTCTGCGCATTGATGGGGCGCACAAGGTCGGAGATGTAAGCCGGCTCGTCGCGCTCCACCTTTGCGTCCTCGGGCAGGGAAGCCCAGGATGCGTCTACTGCGAGCTGCTTGTACTCGCCGCCGCGGTCTACGGCCTGGTAGTTTTTGTCTACGATGTCCTGTCCTTTCTTGCTGTAAGACTTGACGATGAACTTCTTCATCTGCTCTACGGCAAGGTCAACGGGGATTACGCCCGTGATGCGGAAGAAGGCAGACTGGAGGATGGTGTTGGTGCGGTTGCCCAGGCCTATCTCCTGTGCTATCTTCGTAGCGTTGATGTAGTAAACCGTGATGTTGTGCTCGGCGAAGTAGCGCTTCACGTTGTTGGGCAGATTGGCAGCCAGCTCGTCGCCCTCCCAAATGGTGTTGAGGAGGAAGGTGCCGTTGTCGCGCAGACCGCGCAGCACGTCGTACATGTGCAGGTAAGCCTGCACGTGGCACGCCACGAAGTTGGGGGTCTTTATCTGGTAGGTGGAGCGTATGGGGTGGTCGCCGAAGCGCAGGTGCGAGCAAGTGAAGCCGCCCGACTTCTTTGAGTCGTAGGAGAAGTAGGCCTGGCAGTACTTGTCGGTGTTGTCGCCGATGATCTTGATGGAGTTTTTGTTGGCTCCCACGGTACCGTCAGCGCCCAGGCCGTAGAACTTGGCCTCAAAGATGCCCTCTCCGCCGAGTGCCATCTCCTTCTCGAGGGGCAGTGACTTGAAGGTGACGTCGTCCACTATGCCGAGCGTGAAGTGGTCCTTGGGCTCGGGCAGGGCGAGGTTGTCGAAGACGGAGATAATCATCGTCGGCGTGGTGTCGCAAGAGCCCAGGCCGTAGCGTCCGCCCACGATGAGGGGACGGTTGGCGGCGTCGTAGAAAGCGTCCTTCACGTCGAGGTAGAGCGGCTCGCCGTTTGCGCCCGGCTCTTTCGTGCGGTCGAGCACGGCGATCTTCTTGCACGTGGCGGGCACGGCCTCGAGGAGGTGTTTTACGGAGAACGGGCGGTAGAGGTGCACGCTCACCATGCCCACCTTCTCGCCCTTGGCGTTGAGGTGGTCGATAGCCTCGCGGGCAGCCTCGGTGACAGAGCCCATGCAGATGATGACGCGCTCTGCGTCCTCAGCGCCGTAGTAGCTGAAGAGCTTGTACTCGCGGCCGGTGATTTTGGACACGGCAGCCATGTACTTCTCCACTGCGGCGGGCACGGAGTCGTAGTAGGGATTGCATACCTCGCGGTGCGCGAAGAAGGTTTCGGGGTTCTCAGCCATGCCTCGTGCCACGGGATGCTCGGGCGTGAGGGCGCGGCTGCGGAACTCGCTCACCTTGTCCATGGGGACGAGCGGACGGATGTCCTCCTGGTCCATCACCTCAATCTTCTGGTACTCGTGCGACGTGCGGAAGCCGTCGAAGAAGTTGATGAAAGGCACGCGGGTGTCGAGCGCGGCGAGGTGCGCCACGGCGGAGAGGTCCATAACCTCCTGCACCGAGCCCTCGCAAAGCATTGCGAAGCCCGTCTGGCGGCAGGCCATCACGTCGGAGTGGTCGCCGAAGATGCAGAGGGAGTGGGTGGCCAGCGTGCGTGCCGACACATGGAAGACGCAGGGAAGCAGCTCGCCCGCGATTTTGTACATATTGGGTATCATCAGGAGCAAGCCCTGCGATGCGGTGAACGTGGTGGTCAGCGCGCCGCTCTGTAGAGAGCCGTGCACTGCGCCGGCTGCGCCGCCTTCGCTCTGCATCTCCTGTACCTTTACCGTGTCGCCGAAAAGGTTGATGCGCCCCTGTGCCGACCATTCGTCGACGTGCTCAGCCATCGGGGAGGACGGGGTGATGGGGTAGATGGCAGCAACCTCGGAAAACATGTACGCGATGTGCGCAGCGGCCTGGTTGCCGTCACAAGTAATGAATTTCTTGTTAGCCATGAGTTTGACAAATGCACAGGCGCGCCGCCGCGTGGCTTGCGCCGCCTGTCTATTTATATAAATAGGTATAGATGTTATGTTTCTCTTCAAGTGCGGGGACTTCGGCGCGTCTCAGTCGTTACGGACTCCGAAGCCGGGGGCTTGCGTCCGTGCTTACCGAGGTTTCCGCCCCGCGCTGCGGGACACTTCCGCCCCTGCGCCGCGGCAGACGCTCCGCCCCGTCCGCCGTCAGTACAGGAACCCGAACATCCAGAGCGGAATTTCGCGCTCGCGCCCCAGGTCGGTGTTGTACTTGGCGTATATGACGTCGCCAGAGTTGCGCACGCGCCGAGAGCGGTCGCACACGCAGATGTTGGTGGTGTTGTCTATGCGGAATACGCCGTTTCGCCGCGGCTTGTTGACCGCATGGTGGCGCCAGAGCGAATTGACGAAAAACGTCTCCATGATGGTCTGCTCGCTCATCTGCGGCGAATAGATGGCGTACATGAGGTTGGCGTCGTGCAGGTACACGGCGGAGGGCTTGCGCGTCTGGTCCTCGCCCTCGCGGTAGACGCGGTTGATTAGCCGGGCCTCCTCGAGGTATTTCAGGTAGTTCATCACCGTGGCGCGCGAGGTGTTGATGGCGGTGGCGAGCTTGCTCACGTTGGGCGCGGAGGGGTCGCCGATGGCCAGAAGGTAGAGGAGCTTCTTTATGCGCGAGAGATATTTCAGCTCAATCTGCTTGTTCAGCAGGAGGTCTACCTCTATCATGCTGTTCATGGACTTGAGCAGCCCCTCGGTGAAGTTGTGGCTTTCCAGGAAGAACGGGTAGTAGCCGTACTGCAGGTATTCCTTGAAATACTCCCAGGGCTTCACGCGCGGCAGTATGCCGCGGAGTATGCGCTCGTGGTCGGTGAGGAGCTCGTCAAAGGTATAGGACTCGAAGTGGTTGTCCGTGCGCAGATTGATGTACTCGCGGAAGGAAAAGCCGTGCAGCACGTAGGTGCGGCTTATGGACGAGAGCTCCGTGGGGTCCTCGCCGTCGCCCGTATTGACGGAAGTGGTGGAGTAGACAATGCGCAGGGCCGGGTACTTGTGGTAGCACGCGCAGAGCTGCTCGCGCCAGTCGGGCAGTTTGAAAGCCTGGTCGATGAGCAGCACGCGCCCGCCCTGCGCCACAAACTCGCCGGCGAAGTCGACGATGCCGTGCGCCTGGAAGTAGAAGCTGTTCAGGTTGATGTAAAGACACTGGTGGAGCTGCGCGTCATAAAACTCCTGCGCGTACTGCAGGAGAAAAGAGGTGCGCCCCACGCCGCGCGGGCCCTTGATGCCTATCATGCGGTAGCCCCAGTCTATGGTGTCCATCAGCGACCGCCGCACGGGAGCATTGAAATGCTCCATGAGGTAGGCGTGCGAAAGGAAGAATGTCTCCATGCCTTGTCCGTTTTTCTGCAAACACGCAGCACGCCCGCTTGCCTATGCCGCGGCGGCGGCACAGGCGGCACGCGCCGCCTTGCAATTCCTTGCAAAATTACGGACTTCGGCGGACATCTGCAAAGCGGGGTTTCCACTTTTTGCTATCAAACCTTTAAAGCCGACCGCACGCGCCGCACGCCGCACGCGAGCGGCAAGGGCAGACACACAGACGGCTGGGCAAGGCGCGCCATTCTCCCTCTTTGCTTATCTTTGCCTGCGGACGGGACATTTCCGCCGCGCTGCGCCGCCCGTCCGCCCCCCCTTAACCACAAGACACACTTCTTATCTATGAAAAAAATTCGCGCCGCCGTCGTAGGATACGGCAACATCGGACACTACACGCTCCAGGCTCTCGAGGCCGCCCCCGACTTTGAGGTGGCCGGCATAGTGCGCCGCAACGGCGGGGACAACTGCCCGCCCGAGCTCGCCCCCTACCCCGTCGTGCGGGACATACGCGAGCTGGACAGCGTAGACGTGGCCATGCTCTGCACCCCCACCCGCAGCGTAGAGGCCTACGCGAAAGACGTCCTCTCGCTGGGCATACACACCGTAGACAGCTTCGACATCCACCCGCAGATAACCGCCCTGCGCGCCGCGCTCGGCGAAACGGCGCGCTCGCACGGCGCGGTAAGCGTCATTTCGGCGGGCTGGGACCCGGGCTCTGACTCCGTCGTGCGCGCGCTCCTGCAGGCCATCGCGCCCAAGGGCGTCACCTACACCGACTTCGGCCCGGGCATGTCGATGGGCCACACCGTAGCGGTGAAGGCCATCGCCGGCGTGCACAAGGCCCTTTCTATGACCATCCCCACCGGCACGGGCATACACCGCCGCATGGTATACGTGGAGGTGGAGGACGGGCACAGCTTCGCCGACGTAGCCGCCGCCATCAAGGCCGACCCCTATTTCGCCTCGGACGAGACACACGTCATGCAGGTGCCCTCCGTGGCCGACGTGACCGATATGGGGCACGGCGTCCACCTCACCCGCAAGGGCGTGAGCGGCGTGACGCAAAACCAGCTCTTCGACTTTGACATGCGCATCAACAACCCCGCCCTCACGGGCCAGGTGCTGGTATGCGCCGCCCGCGCCGCCGCGCGCCAGAAGCCCGGCTGCTACACGCTCATCGAGCTGCCGGTGATAGACCTCCTCCCCGGCACGCGCGAGGAAAACATCGCCGCGCTCGTGTAAGCCCGCCCCGCCGCGCCGCACGCGCGGCGGGCGGCTTACACGGCCATTCGCTTTGCCATTAGGGCGGGCGGTGCTACCTTTGCAGAAAAGGGCGGCACGCGCCGCCCCGCGCCTCTCCGCCCGCAGCACGGAGGAGGGGGAAAGGGAGAACACACATGGACAACTACATCGTATCGGCACGCAAGTACCGCCCCGCCACGTTTGACACCGTCGTGGGGCAGAGCGCGCTGACCACCACGCTGAAAAACGCCATCGCGCAGGGGAAACTGGCACACGCCTACCTCTTCTGCGGCCCGCGCGGCGTGGGCAAAACCACCTGCGCCCGCATCTTCGCCCGCACCATCAACTGCCTCAGCCCCACCGCTTCGGGCGAGGCGTGCAACGAGTGCGAGAGCTGCCGCGCATTCAACGAGCAGCGGTCGTACAACATTCACGAGCTCGACGCCGCCTCCAACAACTCCGTCGAGGACATCCGCAACCTGATAGACCAGGTGCAGATACCCCCGCAGGTAGGGCGGTACAAAGTCTTCATCATCGACGAGGTGCACATGCTTTCGCAAGCGGCCTTCAACGCTTTCCTCAAGACGCTCGAAGAGCCGCCCGCGCACGCCATCTTCATACTCGCCACGACGGAGAAACACAAGATACTGCCCACCATCCTGAGCCGCTGCCAGATATACGACTTCTCGCGCATCTCCGTGGCGGACATCGTCGCCCACCTCAGCGGCGTGGCGGAAAAAGAGGGGATAAAGTACGAGCCGGAGGCACTGCACGTGATTGCGGAGAAAGCCGACGGCGGCATGCGCGACGCGCTTTCCGTCTTCGACCAGGTGGCGAGCTTCACCGAGGGCGACATCACCTACAAAAAGGTCATCGAGGACCTCAACGTGCTTGACAGCGACGAGTACTTCGGCACTACCGACGAGCTTCTGCGCTGCGACATCCCCGCCGCCATGGTGCGCTTCAACCGCATCCTCTCCCACGGCTTCGAGGGCAACTACTTCATCGGCGGACTGGCGGCGCACCTGCGCAACCTGCTCATGACGCGCGACGAGGCAACCCTCCCGCTCCTCGAGGTGAGCGAAACGGCCCGCGAGCGCTACCGCGAGCAGGCCGTGCGCTGCAGGTCGAAGTGGCTTTACCGCGTGCTGCGCCTCTGCAACGACTGCGACCTCTCCTACCGCGCTTCGCGCAACAAGCGCCTCCTCGTCGAGCTAACGCTCATCGAAGCGGCGCAGGAGGCGGCAGACGACGGAGAGGGCTGTGGGCGCCGCCCTATACGAAGACTAAAACCCATATTCAAGCACACGGCCGCCCCGCAGAGGGCAGCTGCAGCACCCGCCCCGACCATGGCTCAGCCCGCCGCGGCACACACTACGCAAAGCGGGCCGCAGCCCGCAGCTCCCGCCGCGCCGGCAGCCGCCCCGGCTGCCCCGGCAAAGGCGCGCCACACGGCACACACCATCTCCATACGCTCCCTGAGAGCCGGCTACGGAAAAGGACAGCAAGCCTCCCCGGCAGCAGAGCCGGACCACCCGACGCAAGGGGGAACGGCACAGACCGCAGCCCCCGCCGGCACGCGTCTGGAGACGCCTTTCGACGAGAAAGAGCTTTCGTACTACTGGTACCGCTTTGCGCAGTCGCTCCCGCAGGAAGAGAGCGCCACGGCGGGCCGGCTGAAAAACATGAAACCCGTCCTGCTGCCCGGCTGGACAGTAGAAGCGGCGGTGGACAACGAGATCGTGGAGGACTACATCCACCGCATACAGGCAAGGCTCGTGGCTTACCTGCGCACGCAGCTGCGCAACGACCACATACAGCTCAGCCTGCGCCTCGTGGAGACCACCGAAAACACCCGCGCATACAGCCGCCTCGAGCAACTCAACGACATGATGCGCCGCAACCCCGCGCTCGCGCAGCTGCAGAAAGAGCTGCAGCTGGAACTGTCGTAAAGGCAGCCGCACGCGGCAAGGGCGGGAAGGGCTGAAGAGCCACAAGCCCGTTTCCTTTCCCGCCGCCCTCAACAAGAAAAAAGAAACCCTATCACACAGACATGGAAAAGACACAGCACAAGTATGTCACCGTGGCATACGAGCTCTATGCCGACAACGCGCAAGGCGTGCACGAGCTCATCGAGAAAGCCCCCGCCGACCACCCCTACCAGTTTGTCACCGGCCTGGGCGTGACGCTCGACGCCTTCGAGGCCAACATTGACAAGCTCGCCGAGGGCGACGGCTTCGACTTCACGCTCGCCGTGGACGACGCCTACGGCCCGTACGTGGACGAGCACGTCATCGAGCTTGACAAAAAGACTTTCTGCGTAGACGGCCGCTTCGACAAGGACACCATCTACCCCGGCGCCGTGCTGCCGCTCGTCAATGCCGACGGCAACCGCTTCGACGGCCTTGTGCTCGAAGTGAAAGAAAACGCCGTGCGCATTGACCTCAACCACCCGCTCGCCGGCAAGGCGCTCCACTTCAAGGGACAGGTGGTGACGATGCGCCCCGCCACGGACGAGGAGATACAGGGCATGCTCAACATGATGAGCGGCGAGGGCTGCAGCTGCGGCTGCGACGACTGCGGCGACGAGTGCCACCACGGGCACGAGGGGCAC
The DNA here is from genome assembly GCA_963651485.1 of Alloprevotella sp. Taxonomy (GTDB): domain Bacteria; phylum Bacteroidota; class Bacteroidia; order Bacteroidales; family Bacteroidaceae; genus Alloprevotella. The sequence goes on from CAVJPT010000019.1 coordinate 21,368, forward strand.
GGCGAGGGCTGCTGCGGCGGACACTGCCACAACCACTAACACGCACGGCAAGCGCTGCAACGCCCTCAGGGCCGGCACGCGCCAAGAGACGTGGAAGCCGCGGGAGACACAAGCGGGGGAGACTGAAAGCCCCGCGCCCCGGGGCTTCCACGCCTTTTCATATAAAAGCGACGGCCTACGGAGCAGAATAGGCAAGTTTCGCCTTTAACCCGAAAACCCGCACAGCCCGTTTCCCCGCGCCGGAAAACGGCATTAAGCGGACAACCGCCCCAAGGCGGCACAAGAAGAAAAACGCACAGGCAAAAGAAATGAACACTTTCGGCAACATATTCCGCCTCACCACCTTCGGCGAGAGCCACGGGCCGGCGATTGGCGGCGTGATAGACGGCATGCCCGCCGGCGTGGCCGTAGACACCGCTTTCATACAGAGCCAGCTCGACCGCCGGCGCCCCGGGCAAAGCGCCATTTCCACAAGCCGCCGCGAGGCGGACAAGATAGAGCTTCTCTCGGGCGTATTTGAGGGGAAAACTACCGGCTGCCCCATAGGCTTTCTCGTCCGCAACGCCGACCACCACTCCTCCGACTACGACAACCTCAAAGACCTCTTCCGCCCCTCGCACGCCGACTACGCCTACTGGTGCAAGTACGGCATACGCGACCACCGCGGAGGCGGGCGCAGCTCGGCCCGCGAGACCATATCGCGCGTGGCGGGGGGCGCATTCGCCCGCCTCTACCTCGACCAGCGCACGTCCGTGCGCGTGACCGCCTTCACCTCGCAGGTGGGTTCCATAGAGCTGCCCGGCGCGTACAACGGCTACGACCTTTCGCTTGCGGAGACCAACGCCGTGCGCTGCCCCGACCCTGACACCGCCGCAAAGATGGAGAGCCTCATCCTCCAAGCCCGCAAGGAGGGCGACACGGTGGGCGGCGTGGTGACCTGCGTCGTGACAGGCTGCCCGCCGGGACTGGGCGAACCCGTCTTCGGAAAGCTGCAGGCGCGCCTCGCCGCCGCGATGATGGGCATCAACGCCGCAAAGGGCTTCGAGTACGGCACGGGCTTCGCCGGCGCATGCCGGCGGGGCAGCGAAGAAAACGACATCTTCGTCCCCGCGCCCGGCACGCCACACGGTATAAGCACGCTCACCAACCGCAGCGGAGGCATACAGGGCGGCATCAGCAACGGGCAGGACATCTATTTCCGCGTGGCTTTCAAGCCCATAGCTACCCTGCTGCGCGAGCAACCCACCGTAGACAAGGAGGGCCGTCCCGCCTGCGTGGCCGCGCGCGGCAGGCACGACCCCTGCGCCGTCCCCCGCGCCGTGCCAATAGTGGAGGCGATGGCAGCAATGGTGATGGCGGACGAAATGCTTCTTTCCGAAGCGTATACAAGTCGGTAAAAGCGCAGGAAGCAGGAGGGCAAAAACAATTTTAAACGTGCAAAGCACATTTTTTGCAAAGAAAACTTGCCAAAAACTTGCTTTGTATATACGAAGCCCCTATATTTGCACTATCAGTTGTCGGGATGACAACGCCAACAAATAGTTTAGTTAAGTCTAGTTTAGTTTTTGTGTTGGTTAATGGAGGTCTGCAGAGGCAGTGCCTCCATTAATTTTGTCCGTCCGCACCCTTTCCCTTCCCCATCTCATTACGGGCGGCTGCAAGCACAAGCAACGCCTTACTTCACAAATTCGCAAGTATAGCGGCAGCACGCGGCAAGCCCGTTTGGAAAACGGGGAAATATTTCGTATCTTTGTCTTAGAAAAGAGAGGCAGAGCACCCGCGTTTTGCCTCTCTTTTTGCATTGTTGACTATCAGTGACTTACGAAACAAAAAGTGTACATCCCGCAGCTCCGGGGTGTACATATAGGAGCTACTGCCCCCGGTCCCGTCGCGACTAAGCCGGTCTTAGGTTCTGCAATGCCCGTTCCGGCGCCTCGAGCGACCATTTCCCGCTCCTCAAAGCCCAGTCATTGCCTTTAAATATTCCCAAAAAATCTTAACGAGATGGCGCGGGCTGAAAACCCAATAAGCGCATAGCCCAGGGCAAAGCGGAGCGGCGCCCTGGGTAACGCACGCGCCTCACAAACCCCGCGCCCTGAAAGGGCAAAAGCATAGTCACGGGAAAAACGGGGATTGGCAGCATTGCATTTATGCATTTGCATCTACGCAGGGAAATATGCTTTTGCCCTTGCAGGGCGCAAACACAAGGGGGACTGCCATACCCAGGGCGTTGCCCTGGGCTATGAGCGTTCTGGGCTTTCAGCCCGCCCCTTGCAACGGGAAAACGCGCGGGCGGGATGAGGAATGAGGGATGACGGATGCCATGCGCTATAACGGATGCCACACGCTATGACTCCCGTCAATGCAGCACCGCATATCCGGGCTGAAAACCCCAAGGTACGACCAACATAGGGCAACGCTCAGCAATGCCATTTCCATTATCCCCATTGACCGGTAACGAGCTGAAAGCCCCAAAAGCACGTCTAAACAGTGCAACGCTCGCAATGCATCTTCCTATCGCCCCCATTGGCAGGGCGCGGGCTGAAAGCCCAACAAGCGCACAGCCCAGGGTAAAGCGGAGCGACGCCCTGGGTAACGCACGCGCCTCACAAAACCCGCGCCCTGAAAGGGCAAAAGCACACCTAACCCGTGGCAAAGCCCCGCAATGCCATTTCCATTATCCCCATTGGCAGGGCGCGGGCTGAAAGCCCAATAAGCGCATAGCCCAGGGCAAAGCGGAGCGATGACCTGGGTAACGCACGCGCCTCACAACCCCCGTGCCCTGAAATGGCAAAAGCATAGTCACGGGGGAAACGGGGGATTTGCTGCATTGAAGCAATGCATTTGCACCTACGCGGGGAAATATGCTTTTGCCCTTTCTGGGCGCAAACTCACGGGGGACTGCAATACACAGGGCGTTGCCCTGGGCTATGAGCGTTCTGGGCTTTCAGCCCGCCCCTTGCAACGCGAAAACGCGCGGGCGGGACGAGGAATGAGGGATGACGGATGCCACACGCTATGACGTCCGTCAATGCAGCACCGCATATCCGGGCTGAAAACCCCAAAAGCGCACCTACCCCGTGGCAACGCTCGCAATGCATCTTCCTATCGCCCTCATTGGCGGGGTACGGGCTGAAAGCCCAACAAGCGCACAGCCCAGGGCAAAGCGAAGCGACGCCCTGGGTAACGCACGCGTCACAAACACTCGCGCCCTGAAAGGGCAAAAGCACACCTAACCCGTGGCAACGCCCCGCAATGCCATTTCCATTATCCCCATTGGCAGGGCGCGGGCTGAAAGCCCAATAAGCGCATAGCCCAGGGCAAAGCGGAGCGGCGCCCTGGGTAACGCACGCGCCTCACAAACCCCGCGCCCTGAAAGGGCAAAAGCATAGTCACGGGAAAAACGGGGATTGGCAGCATTGCATTTATGCATTTGCACCTACGCAGGGAAATATGCTTTTGCCCTTTCAGGCGCAAATACACGAACGCTCATAGCCCAGGGCGTTGCCCTGGGCTATGAGCTATCTGGGCTTTCAGCCCGCCACATGCAATGCGAAAACGCGCAGGCTGGATGGGGGATGCAGGCTGACGCAAGCAATACCGTCCGTCACCGCCGCGCCCCTGCGTAGCGGAGAAAGTCGTCGTAAGAGCGGATGTAGTCTTCTTCCGAATAGGGGTGGCTGGCAAGCACAAGGCAGATGCTGCCCGAAGAGAAGCCACCCTCCGATGCCCAAACGCCGGGCGGGACGTGAAGCCCCTGGAAAGGACGGTTGAGCGTGACGACACGCCGCTCGCGCCCGTCGTCAAGCGTCACATCGAAGCTGCCGGAGGCAGCGACGATAAACTGGTGGCACTCTTTGTGAGCGTGCGCCCCGCGGCTCTCGCCGGCGGGGATGTCGTACAGATAGAAGACACGGCGCACGGGGAAAGGCACGTGTACGCCGGGGTACACGCAGGTAAGGTTTCCCTCAGCGTGATGGTGTCTTGGCAGCTGCGTCAAGGCACAGTCTGCCACGCTCACTCTCCCCTTTCCGTCCGTTTTGCTTTTGCCCATAGCTTGAAGTCTTCGTAGTCTTCGATATAGTCGCCCTCGTCGTACTCCGTGGAGGAGAGTACGAGCGCAAGCGAATTGGTGAGGAAATTGGTCATGCGCCGCCACGTGCCGACCGGCACATAGACGCCGCGGTAAGAGCGGTTGAGCGTATAGGTGCGGACGCTCTCGCCGTCGTCAAGCACCACGTCGAAAGAGCCGGAAAGCGCAACGATAAGCTCCTGCGTCTCGCGCAGGGCGTGCTCGCCCCTGTCACGCCCGCCCGGCACATCGTATATCCAGTACACGCGGCGGATGGCGAAAGGCACTTCCTTGCACTCCTCTATGAAGGAAAGGTTGCCCCGCTCGTCCGCCACCTGCGGAAGGTCTATAAGTCTGCTTCCATTGTCCATACACAAAGCAAAATTGGGGAAAAGCGCGGGAAAAGCGGCAAACGACTTGCAAGAAAAAGGAAACGGAACGACGGGACGGGAAAAAGGAAGCCCCGCAGCGAAGCATGTCGCTGCGGGGCTTTCCCTTGTCTATTTGTCTGAGATTTGACTGGCGGAGGGCTTAGGCCTCAGCCTTCTCCTCTCCAGCAATCTCTTGCTGCATTTTCTCAGCCTGGAGACGCTCGTACTCTTCGCGGTCGCCCACGACGATGCGGTTGAACTCACGCAAGCCCGTACCGGCAGGGATGAGGTGACCGCAGATGACGTTCTCCTTCATACCCTCGAGGTAGTCGGTCTTTCCGCTGATGGCGGCCTCGTTGAGCACCTTCGTGGTCTCCTGGAAGGAGGCGGCGGACATGAAACTCTTTGTCTGGAGCGCGGCACGCGTGATGCCTTGCAGTATCTGCGTGGAGGTGGCAGCCATGGCGTCGCGCACTTTGACGAGTTTGAGGTCGCGGCGCTTGAGCTGCGAGTTTTCGTCGCGGAGCTTGCGCGCGGTGACAATCATGCCCTTCTTCATCGTCTCGCTGTCGCCAGCGTCTACAACGACCTTCTTGCCCCAGATGCGGTCGTTCTCCTCGGCAAAGTCAAGTTTGTCCACAATCTGCTGCTCGAGGAAGCGCGTGTCGCCGGGCTCGTCAATCTGTACCTTGCGCATCATCTGGCGGACGATGACCTCAAAGTGCTTGTCATTGATTTTCACGCCTTGGAGACGGTACACGTCCTGTACCTCGTTGACGATATACTCCTGCACGGCGGTGGGACCCTGTATGGCGAGGATGTCGCTCGGGGTGACAGAGCCGTCGGAAAGCGGGGTGCCGGCACGCACGAAGTCGTTTTCCTGCACGAGTATCTGCTTGGAGAGCGGCACGAGGTATTTCTTCACCTCGCCAAGCTTGGAGGTGACGATGATCTCGCGGTTGCCGCGCTTGACAGTGCCCATGGTTATCTCGCCGTCGATTTCGCTCACCACGGCAGGGTTGCTCGGGTTGCGGGCCTCGAAGAGCTCGGTAACGCGGGGCAGACCGCCGGTGATGTCGCCGGCCTTGCCTACGGCACGCGGTATCTTGATGAGGATGTCGCCCGCATTGAGCTTCTGACCGTCCTCTACGACGATGTGACCGTTGATGGGGAAGCTGTAGTTGCGGATAGGCTCTCCGTCCTCCGTCACGATGTGCGCTGTCGGCACGCGCGACTTTTCGCGGGACTCTATGACGATGCGCTCGCGAAGGCCGGTAGCCTCGTCCTCCTCTACGCGGTAGGTGACGCCCTCTATCACGTCCTCAAACTTGATGATACCGGCGCTCTCAGTAACGATCACGGCATTGAAGGGGTCCCACTTGGCGATGACCGTACCCTTTTCCACCTTGTCTCCGTCTGCGGCGAAGAGCTGGGAGCCGTAAGGCACGTTCTGGCTAGAAAGCACGATGCCAGTGTTTTCGTCTATGAAGCGCACCTCCGTCAGACGGCTTACCACGACCTTTCCGGCAGTGCCGTCCTCGTTGGTGGTGTCGACGGTGCGGAGCTCCTCAAACTCGAGGCGGCAGTCGCTCTTTGCCACGATGGTGGCATTGGCGGCGGCGTTGGACGCGATACCGCCGGCGTGGAAGGTACGGAGCGTAAGCTGCGTACCCGGCTCGCCGATGGACTGTGCCGCGATGACGCCGACAGCCTCGCCCTTCTGTACCATGCGGCTGGTGGCAAGGTTGCGGCCGTAGCACTTCTTGCAGACGCCGTGCTTGCTTTCGCAGGTGAGCACGGAGCGTATCTCTACGCTCTCGATGGGCGATGCCTCTATCTCTGCCACGATGGGTTCGGTGATTTCCTCACCGGCAGCAACGATGAGCTTGCCCGTGGTGGGGTGGATTATGTCGTGTACAGACACACGGCCCAAGATGCGCTCGCCGAGCGAGGAGATGACCTCGTCGCCGTCTTTGAGGGCGGTGCATACAAGCCCGCGCAGCGTGCCGCAGTCTTCCTCCGTGATGATGACGTCGTGCGACACGTCCACGAGACGGCGGGTAAGGTAACCTGCGTCGGCCGTCTTCAGTGCGGTATCGGCAAGACCCTTGCGCGCGCCGTGGGTAGAGATGAAGTACTCAAGCACGGACATACCCTCCTTAAAGTTGGAGAGAATAGGGTTCTCGATAATCTGGGCTCCCTCTGCGCCGGCTTTCTGGGGCTTGGCCATAAGACCGCGCATACCGGCAAGCTGGGCAATCTGGTCGGCCGAACCACGGGCTCCGGAGTCAAGCATCATGAAGACGGCGTTGAAGCCTTGGTCGGCTTCGGTCATCTGCTTCATGAGGGTGTCCTTGAGATCCTTGTTGACGTGCGTCCAGGTATCGATCACCTGGTTGTATCGCTCGTTGTCGGTGATGAAACCCATATTGTAGTTCATCGTGATTTGCTCAATCTCGTCATTGCCTCGCTGCACGATGTCTACCTTTTCCTTCGGGATGATGATATCGTCAAGGTTGAAGGAAAGACCGCCCTCGTATGCCTTGCGGTAGCCGAGGTTCTTGATGCCGTCAAGGAAGTCGCAGGCTCGTGCCATACCGACGGTCTTGATGACCTTGGCAATGATGTCGCGGAGTGACTTCTTGGAGATGACGGTATTGACAAAGCCGCACTCGTCGGGGATGACCTCGTTGACAATCACACGGCCGACGGAAGTCTCAACAAGGTGCTTCACCTTAGCGCCGGTCTCGTCGATGTCGTCCACCATCACCTTGACGGGGGAGTGCACGTCTACGCGTTTCTCGTTGTAGGCCACGACAGCCTCCTCGGGACCGTAGAACGTGAGACCGCTGCCCTTTGCGCCGGGACGGAGCTTCGTGATGTAGTAAAGCCCAAGCACCATATCCTGCGAAGGCACGGTGATAGGCGCGCCGTTGGCGGGATTTAGGATGTTGTGGCTCTGGAGCATAAGCATCTGCGCCTCGAGCACGGCCTCATTGCTGAGCGGGAGGTGCACGGCCATCTGGTCGCCGTCGAAGTCGGCGTTGAAGGCGGTACAAGCCAGCGGATGGAGCTGGATGGCCTTGCCCTCAATCATCTTGGGCTGGAAGGCCTGGATACCGAGACGGTGGAGGGTCGGCGCACGGTTGAGCAGCACGGGGTGTCCCTTCATCACATGCTCGAGGATGTCCCAGATAACCGGCTCGCGGCGGTCTACTATCTTCTTCGCGCTCTTCACGGTCTTCACGATGCCGCGCTCGATGAGCTTGCGGATAACGAAAGGCTTGTAGAGCTCGGCTGCCATGAGCTTGGGCAAACCGCACTCGCCCATCTTCAGCTCAGGACCTACGACGATAACCGAACGCGCGGAGTAGTCCACACGCTTACCGAGGAGGTTCTGGCGGAAACGTCCGGCCTTGCCTTTAAGGGAGTCGGAAAGGGACTTGAGGGGGCGGTTGCTGTCGCTCTTTACGGCAGAACTCTTGCGGGAGTTGTCGAAAAGGCTGTCTACAGCCTCCTGCAACATACGCTTCTCGTTGCGGAGAATCACCTCGGGAGCCTTTATCTCGAGAAGGCGCTTGAGGCGGTTGTTGCGGATGAGGACGCGGCGGTAAAGGTCGTTGAGGTCGGAAGTGGCGAAGCGGCCGCCGTCCAGAGGCACGAGCGGGCGCAGATCGGGCGGGGTGACGGGGATGATTTTCATTATCATCCACTCGGGCTTGTTGATGTCGCGGCTCGAGCGGAACGACTCTACCACCTGCAGGCGCTTGAGCGCTTCGTTCTTGCGCTGCATGGAGGAGTCGGAGTTGGCGCGGTCGCGCAGCTCGTAGGAAAGGCTGTCGAGGTCTATGCGGCGCAGCATGTCGTACACAGCCTCCGCACCCATCTTGGCAATAAACTTGTTGGGGTCGGTGTCTTCAAGGTACTGGTTGTCCTTCGGCAGCTTCTTGAGCAAGTCAAGGTACTCGTCCTCTGTGAGGAGGTCCTTCTCTGCCACCTCGTCGGCAAGCACGCCCGGCTGTATCACCACATAGCGCTCGTAGTATATAATGGAGTCGAGCTTCTTCGTGGGGATGCCGAGCAGGTAGCCCATCTTGTTGGGGAGAGAACGGAAGTACCAAATGTGTGCCACGGGCACCACAAGCTGTATGTGGCCCGCACGCTCACGGCGCACCTTCTTCTCAGTCACCTCGACACCGCAGCGGTCGCAGACGATGCCTTTGTAACGGATGCGCTTGTACTTTCCGCAGTGGCATTCAAAGTCCTTCGTCGGACCGAAGATGCGCTCGCAGAAAAGTCCGTCACGCTCGGGCTTGTAGGTGCGGTAGTTTATGGTTTCGGGCTTCAACACCTCGCCATAGGAGTTGGCCTGTATCTCCTCGGGGGAGGCGAGTCCTATGGTTATCTTGGTGAAGTTGGTCTTTATCTTGTTTTCTCTTTTAAAAGCCATTTTTCTTGGATTGATAGAATTTGTGGAAATTCAAGTATGAGAGTGTATCCCTGCCGCGTGCCTCTCCCCTCGCCTATGAAGGCTTTGCGGAGAAAGGGCGCGGCAGACCAACTTCCGTTTTATTCAAGCGAAATGCTCAGACCGAGACCGCGGAGCTCGTGGAGCAGCACGTTGAGAGACTCGGGGATGCCCGGCGTGGGCATCGCGTCGCCCTTGACGATGGCCTCGTATGCCTTTGCGCGTCCTGTGACGTCGTCGGACTTGATGGTGAGTATCTCCTGCAGCACGTGCGAAGCGCCGAACGCCTCGATTGCCCAAACCTCCATCTCTCCGAAACGCTGGCCACCGAACTGAGCCTTACCGCCGAGGGGCTGCTGCGTGATGAGAGAGTACGGGCCAATGGAACGCGCGTGCATCTTGTCCTCAACCATATGGCCGAGCTTAAGCATGTAGGTGACGCCCACGGTAGCTTTCTGGTCGAACGCCTCGCCCGTTCCGCCGTCGTAAAGCTGCGTGGAGCAGTAGCGCGGCAAGCCTGCCTTGTCCGTCCATTCGCAGAGGTCGTCGAGCTTGGCTCCGTCGAAGATGGGGGTAGCGAACTTCACGCCGAGCTTGCGGCCTGCAGCGCCAAGCACGGCCTCGAATATCTGTCCGAGGTTCATTCGCGAAGGCACACCCAGCGGGTTGAGCACGATGTCTACCGGAGTTCCGTCCGCAAGGAACGGCATGTCCTCCTGACGGACAATCTTGGAAACGATACCCTTGTTGCCGTGACGGCCGGCCATCTTGTCGCCCACGCCAATCTTACGCTTCTTGGCGATGTAGACCTTTGCCTGCTGTATGATGCCAGAGGGCAGCTCGTCACCGATAGTGATGTTGAACTTGCGGCGCTTGAGCGCGGCGTCCATCTGGTTGTACTTCTTCAGGTAGTTGACCACGAGGAGACGCACAAGCTGGTTGGTGTGGTCGTCCTCGGTCCATCCGCGCAGTTCTATGGACGCGTAGTCGAGGGAAGCAAGCACAGACTTTGCAAACTTAGCGCCCTTGGCAATGACCTCGGAGCCGATGTTGTCCTTGACGCCCTGCGAAACTTTGTCGCCTACAAGCGCAAGGAGCTTGTCTACCATCACGCTCTTCAGCTCGCCGGTCTCTTTCTCAAACTCCTCGTCCAGCTTCTGCAGCGTAACCTTGTCGGCAGCCTTCGAGCTGCGGTTTTTCTGCACACGCGCAAAGAGGCGGCGGTTGATCACCACGCCGGCAAGCGAGGGATTGGCCTTGAGGGATGCGTCCTTCACGTCGCCGGCCTTGTCGCCGAAGATGGCGCGGAGAAGTTTCTCCTCCGGCGTGGGGTCGCTCTCGCCCTTAGGCGTAATCTTACCTATAAGTATGTCGCCCGGCACAACGCGCGCACCGATGCGGATGATGCCGTTGTCGTCAAGCTCCTTCGTGGCGTCCTCGCTCACGTTGGGGATGTCGTTGGTGAACTCCTCCATACCGCGCTTGGTCTCGCGCACCTCAAGGGAGAACTCGTCAACGTGCACGGACGTAAGGATATCCTCACGCACCATACGCTCGTTGAGCACGATGGCATCCTCGTAGTTGTATCCCTTCCAAGGCATGTAAGCAACAAGGAGGTTGCGACCAAGAGCAAGCTCTCCGTCTTCGGTAGCATAGCCCTCGGTGAGAATGTCGCCGGCCTTGACACGCTGTCCCTTGTTGCAGATAGGACGGAGGTCGATGGTCATATTCTGGTTGGTGCGGCGGAACTTGGGAATCTCGTACTCCTTCACGTTGGAGTCGAAGCTTACGAAGTCCTCCTCCTCTGTGCGGTCGTAGGCGATGCGAATGGTGGTGGCGTCCACGTACTCGATAACGCCGTCTCCCTCTGCCGTAATCATCGTGCGGGAGTCCTCGCATACCTGCTTCTCTATGCCCGTACCTACGATAGGAGCCTCGCTGCGGATGAGCGGAACTGCCTGTCGCATCATGTTGGAGCCCATCAACGCACGGTGGGCATCGTCGTGCTCGAGGAACGGGATGAGCGATGCTGCAATGGAGGCTATCTGCTGCGGAGCGACATCCATCAGCTCCACCTGTGCGGGCGGAACAACAGGATAGTCGGCGTCCTGGCGGCACTTAACGACCTTGCGGATGAACGTGCCGTCGTCATTAAGCGGAGCGTTGCCCTGACCGATGATCTTGCCTTCCTCTTCCTCAGCGGAAAGGTAGACTACATCTTCATTGTTGAGGTCAACGACCGAGTTCTCAACCTTGCGGTAGGGAGTCTCTATGAAGCCGAGCCCGTCTATCTTCGCGTAGACGCAAAGAGAGGAGATAAGACCGATGTTGGGACCCTCAGGAGACTCAATCGGGCAAAGGCGGCCATAGTGCGTATAGTGCACGTCACGCACCTCAAAGCCTGCACGCTCGCGAGACAGACCGCCAGGACCGAGGGCTGACAGGCGGCGCTTGTGCGTAACCTCTGCCAGCGGGTTGGTCTGGTCCATGAACTGCGAGAGCGCGTTCGTACCGAAGAAGGAGTTTATCACGCTGGATATGGTCTTCGCGTTGATAAGGTCCGTCGGGGTGAACACCTCGTTGTCGCGCACGTTCATACGCTCGCGGATGGTACGGCTCATTCGCGCCAAGCCGATGGCAAACTGGTTGCTGAGCTGCTCGCCCACCGTGCGCACACGGCGGTTGCTCAGGTGGTCGATATCGTCAACGGTGGCTTTGGAGTTGATAAGCTCAACGAGGTACTTGATAATCTCAATGATATCCTCGCGGGTAAGCACGCGCACGTCCATATCGGTGGACAGGTTGAGCTTCTTGTTGATGCGGTAACGTCCCACCTCGCCAAGGTCATAACGCTTCTCCGAGAAGAAGAGGTTGTTGATGACCTCGCGGGCCGAAGCGTCATCGGCAGGGTCGGCGTTGCGCAACTGGCGGTAAATATACAGCACGGCTTCTTTCTCCGAGTTGGAGGGGTCTTTCTGAAGCGTGTTGAATATAATGGAGTAGTCCGAAGCCGAAGCCTCCTCGTGATGCACAAGGATGCTCTGCGCGCCGGAGTCTATAATGTCCTGTATGTGGTCGGTGTCTATGACGGTCTCGCGGTCAAGCACAACCTCGTTGCGCTCGATGGAAACGACTTCGCCCGTATCCTCGTCGACGAAGTCCTCAACCCAGCTCTTCAACACACGCGCGGCAAGGCGGCGTCCAACGACCTTCTTCAAGGCAGTCTTGTTGACCTTAACCTCCTCGGCGAGATTGAATATCTGCAGAATGTCCTTGTCCGTCTCAAAGCCGATAGCACGCAACAGCGTCGTCACGGGCAGCTTCTTCTTACGGTCGATGTAGGCGTACATCACATTGTTGATGTCCGTCGCAAACTCAATCCACGAACCCTTGAAAGGTATGATGCGGGCAGAGTAAAGCTGCGTGCCGTTAGCGTGGATGCTCGACCCGAAGAATACGCCTGGAGAGCGATGGAGCTGCGATACGACTACGCGCTCTGCACCGTTGATGACAAACGTTCCGTTTGCCGTCATATAGGGGATGGGACCAAGGAAAACGTCCTGCACCACCGTGTCAAAGTCCTCGTGGTCGGGGTCTGTACAGTACAGCTTGAGCTTTGCCTTGAGGGGCACGCTGTATGTCAGCCCGCGCTCCAAGCACTCCTGGATTGTGTAGCGCGGCTCGTCTATATAATAGTCAAGAAACTCCAGCACAAAGTTATTGCGAGTGTCCGCGATGGGGAAATTCTCTGCAAAGACTTTGTACAGGCCGTCATTCTTGCGCAGTTCGCTTGGAGTGTCAAGTTGGAGGAAATCCTTGAAAGACTTTAGCTGCACGTCCAAGAAATCGGGATAGGGCATCGGATTCTTGACGGAAGCAAAGTTTACTCTTTGGTTGATGACTTTGGAAGGCATTCGTCGTTAGTGTAGGGGGTGATTGAAAGAAATCAGTTGATTGGAGAAGTATAGACACAAAAAGGTTATGAACCTTCTACCAGAAGATTCATAACCGTATCCCGTTGTATCGGGGGAAATCCTTATGCGATCTCTACCTCAGCACCGGCCTCTTCGAGAGCCTTCTTCAGTGCATCAGCCTCCTCCTTGGCAACGCCTTCCTTCAGCTTGCTGGGTGCGCCGTCAACGAGATCCTTAGCTTCCTTCAGACCGAGACCGCAAGCCTCCTTGACAGCCTTAACAACCTGAAGCTTAGCAGCGCCTGCGCTCTTGAGAACCACGTCAAAAGAGGTCTTCTCCTCAGCAGCGGCTGCACCGCCAGCTGCGGGAGCTGCAACAGCTACAGCTGCTGCGGCGGGCTCTATACCATACTCGTCCTTCAGGACAGTTGCCAACTCGTTTACTTCCTTTACAGTCAAGTTTACCAACTCTTCTGCGATAGCTTTGATATCTGCCATTTTCGTAACTTATTTTTTCGTTTGTTTTTACTGGTTTGTTGGTTGAGCGGTTACCCGCCCTCTTTATTCGGGGCGTTCGCCCAAAGTCTTCAGCACGCCATGGATGGTGTTGCCACCGCTCTGGAGAGCCGAAATAACGTTCTTCGCGGGAGACTGGAGCAAAGACACGATCTCTGCGATGACCTCGTTCTTGCTCTTGATGGCGCAGAGCGCGTCAAGCTGGTCGGCACCCACATAGAAGCCCTCCTCTGCGTATGCAGCCTTGAGCGCGGGCACGCCTTCCTTGCCAGCATCCTTAATCAGCTTTGCGGGGGCATTTGCGACTGCGCAGAAGAAAACTGCCGTCGTGCCTTTCAGGCTGCCGTAAAGCGGAGAGAAATCCACCTCAGAAGCCTCGAAAGCCTGATGAAGAAGCGTGTTCTTAACCATCATCATCTTGATGCCAGCCTTGAAGCACTTGCGACGGAGGTCACTAGTCTTCTCCGCGTTCATGCCGGCTACGTCAACAAGGTAGAAGTGGGGATATTCGTTCAGCGTCGCGCCGATATGCTCTATTACCTTAGCTTTATCTTCCTTTCTCATGATTCAAAACACTGTTTAGGCTTCATCTACGGATTTCGGGTCAACCTTAATGCCCCGGCTCATAGTAGAGGAAAGATAAATACTCTTCATATAGGTACCCTTTGCTGCGGTGGGCTTGAGCTTCACGATCGTGGCGATGAATTCCTTCGCGTTGCCATAAATCTGCTCGGGGGTGAAAGACACCTTGCCGATAGAAGTATGCACGATACCGGTCTTGTCAACCTTGAAGTCAATCTTACCCTGCTTTACCTCGCGAACGGCCTTGGCGACATCCATCGTCACCGTACCGCTCTTGGGGTTAGGCATAAGTCCGCGGGGACCGAGCACACGGCCCAGTGCACCGATTTTGCCCATTATGGCGGGCATGGTGATGATCACATCGATGTCGGTCCAACCGCCCTTGATCTTGTTGATATACTCGTCAAGACCAACGTAGTCAGCACCGGCCTCTTTGGCGGCTGCCTCCTGATCGGGGGTGCAGAGACACAGTACGCGAACCGTCTTGCCCGTACCGTTGGGGAGAGAAACCACGCCGCGAACCATCTGGTTGGCCTTGCGGGGGTCTACGCCCAAGCGTACGTCTATGTCAACGGAAGCGTCAAACTTGGTGGTGGAGATCTCCTTCACCAAGGCTGCTGCCTCTTTAAGCGTATAAGCCTTCCCCGCTTCAATCTTGTCAGCTACCGACTTCTGATTCTTTGTCAGCTTACTCATTTTTCGAATTGAAGTTTAAAGTTATGCACCGGGGAAGTCACCCTTGATTGTTATACCCATACTGCGGGCGGTACCAGCCACCAAACGCATGGCAGCCTCTACCGTGAAGCAGTTCAAGTCGGGCATCTTGTCCTCGGCGATAGCCTTAACCTGATCCCAGGTGAGCTCTGCCACCTTGTTACGGTTGGGCTGTGCCGATCCGCTCTTCTTCTTGGCTGCTTCCAGCAATTGGATTGCCACAGGAGGGGTCTTTACGATGAACGTGAAAGACTTGTCATTGTAGTATGTGATGACAACAGGCAACACCTTGCCCGCCTTTTCCTGAGTTCTGGCGTTGAACTGCTTGCAGAAATCCATTATGTTGATACCCTTCGAACCCAGAGCAGGTCCTACGGGAGGGGATGGATTTGCAGCGCCGCCCTTAATCTGTAACTTGATTAATCCAGCAACTTCTTTAGCCATTGTTATAAATGAAATTTGTTATTGGCGAAGGTTTCGGCTCGTAACAACACCTATTCCTTCTCTACCTGCATAAAGCCCAAGTCAAGCCCGGTGACCCTACCGAAAACTTTTACGTTCACGGTGACTTTCTTCTTCTCGTTGTCCACCTTGTCGATGACACCGGAGAAGCCGCTGAACGGTCCGTCCGTAACCTTGACATTCTCTCCCGGCATGTAAGGTATTTCGACTTCAAGAGGCTCTGCCTCCATTTCGTCTGCCTTACCGAGGATACGGTTCACTTCGCTTTCCCGGAGCGGAGAGGGATTGTCCATCCCGCCCAAGAAGCCCAACACGTTAGGCGTGTTGCGCAGCTCGTGAATAGTCTCACCGACCAGCCTCGCCTCCACCAGAACGTATCCCGGCAGATAATTCCGTTCTTTTATGACACGCTTTGAGCCGCGAACCTGGACAACCTTTTCGGTAGGGATAAGTACCTGCGAAACATGACCGCCGAGGCGGCCATTCTTTATCTCTGCATCTATGTACTCCTTTACCTTGGCTTCCTTTCCGCTTATAGCACGCAAAACGTACCAAGACATTTCAGCCTGTGCCATTCCAGAATTAAATTTGAGGGTAAATCAGTTGCATTAATGACTCAAACACCGTATCCATAAGAAACACCACAATTGCTATGACGATGGAAGCTGTGAGCACAACAATCGCGCTGTGAGTCAGTTCCCGCCGAGAGGGCCAAGTGGTCTTATGCGACAGTTCTTCGTATGAATCCTTGCAGCTCGCAATTAGTTTCTTGAACATATACGTATCTGTTAGCACGGGAAGAGAGGCTCGAACTCCCGACACCTGGTTTTGGAGACCAGTGCTCTACCAACTGAGCTATTCCCGTAGAGAAACAGGACTTGCGCCTCGTCGTGAAAAGCGCGGAGCAAAGTCCTGTTTTTATTGTCTTAGGCTATACGCCCCTTTCGGGATGTATTAGTCAAGGATTTCGGTGATCTGACCGGAACCAACCGTACGACCGCCCTCGCGGATAGCGAAGCGAAGACCTACGTTGATTGCCACAGCGTAGATGAGCTCTACTGTGATCTCCACGTTGTCACCCGGCATTACCATCTCGGTGCCCTCGGGGAGATGAATCTCACCCGTGCAGTCCATAGTGCGGAGGTAGAACTGGGGACGGTACTTGTTGCCGAACGGAGTGTGACGACCACCTTCCTCTTTCTTGAGGACGTAGATGGAAGCCTTGAACTTCTTGTGCGGAGTGATTACGCCCGGGTGGGTGATAACCATACCACGCTTAACCTCGCTCTTGTCGATACCGCGGAGAAGCAGACCTACGTTGTCGCCAGCCTCGCCCTCGTCAAGTATCTTGCGGAACATCTCGACGCCGGTAACAACCGACTTCTTGTCCTCGCCAAGACCAAGAATCTGAACTTCGTCGCCAACCTTCACGATACCGGTCTCTACACGACCCGTAGCAACCGTACCACGGCCAGTGATGGAGAACACGTCCTCAACAGGCATAAGGAAAGGCTTATCCTTGTCGCGAACCGGCTCCTGAATCCAGTTGTCAACTGCGGTCATCAGCTCCATTACGGAATCTTCCCACTTAGCAACGCCGTTGAGTGCGCCGAGTGCAGAACCGCGGATGATGGGGGTGTCCTCCTCAAACTCGTACTGCTCGAGAAGCTCATGCATCTCCATCTCTACGAGCTCAAGCATCTCCTCGTCCTCGACCATGTCGCACTTGTTGAGGAACACAACGAGGCGGGGAACGTTCACCTGACGTGCGAGAAGGATGTGCTCACGGGTCTGGGGCATCGGACCGTCCGTTGCAGCAACCACGATGATAGCGCCATCCATCTGAGCGGCACCAGTAACCATGTTCTTCACATAGTCGGCGTGACCCGGGCAGTCCACGTGAGCATAGTGACGCTTCTCGGTCTCATACTCGATGTGGGCGGTGTTGATGGTGATACCACGCTCTTTCTCCTCGGGTGCGTTGTCAATCTGGTCGAAAGACTTTACATCCTCACCCGTGCCGAGACGCTCGTGGAGCACCTTGGAGATGGCAGCGGTCAAAGTGGTCTTACCGTGGTCAACGTGACCGATCGTACCGATGTTAACATGCGGTTTGGTACGTTCAAATTTCTCTTTAGCCATAGCTGATTATTGTTTGTTGAATTTTTTCCCGTCCAAAAAGGAGAGCTGTTAGTGAGACTTGAACTCACGACCTCTTCCTTACCAAGGAAGTGCTCTACCGCTGAGCTATAACAGCAATTTAAGAAAGTGAGCGGAAGACGGGGCTCAAACCCGCGACCCCCAGCTTGGAAGGCTAGTGCTCTATCAACTGAGCTATTTCCGCATACCAATAAAAGGTTGTGGGCAAAGATGGATTCGAACCACCGAAGGCGTAAGCCAGCAGATTTACAGTCTGCCCCATTTGGCCACTCTGGTATTTGCCCA
>CAVJPT010000020.1:0-32979 GCA_963651485.1 Alloprevotella sp.
GCGTGTCGGAGGTGTACGACGAGCTGCACGACCTGCGCGAGGCTGAAATATTTGCCGCGGAGAAGAAGCGCAGGGCAGAGAAAGCTGCAGCGGTTTTGCTTTTATTGTGAGCGTCAAGAGGCAGGGATATTGTAGCCATAGGCTAAGTTGTACGAAAAAGGCTGCTGCCATGCACAGGTGAAAAACAAAAAGAACCGCTGACTATTCAATAATATTCTTGATTAGTCAGCGGTTTAAGGAAATGTCGGGGCGACGGGATTCGAACCCACGACCCCCTGCTCCCAAAGCAGGTGCGCTAACCGGACTGCGCCACGCCCCGTGTCCGCTTGCTTGCCCGCGCGAGCCGCAAACGACGCGCAAATTTAGGGAAAATGCCCGTAACGGCAAAAAAATGCCTCGTGTTCCCGCCGGGGCTGCGTCTGCGCGGACCTGTGGTAGGGACGCGGCTTCCGGGGAAAGGGTGGGGGCATTGGTGCAGAATGCTTAATAAGTCCGTGCGGTATGCCATTGCGGCGTGGTCGGCGAGGTAGTTGTTATAGCCGCACCTACCCGTGCAAGGGAAGTGCGGACAGCCTTGCGGCATCTTGCGTGAGTAACGGCTCTTCCTCGCGGTTACGGGCGGCAAAAAAGCGGGCGAACGCTTGTGCCGAAATATTTATTTGCTACCTTTGCATCCGCATTGCGGCAGTAGCTCAGTTGGTAGAGCATTAGCTTCCCAAGCTAAGGGTCGCGGGTTCGAGCCCCGTTTGCCGCTCTTTCCTTTTTTATCTTTTTGCTTGTCGCAAAGTCATTGCTCTATGGTACTCGTTTTATTGGCCATATTATGCATTGGCCTTGTGCTTATTGCCACGGAGTCGCTCAATCGTATGAACAAGGCGGCGGTGGCGATGTTCTCCGGAGTTTGCTGTTGGATGCTCTTCATCGTGGAAGGGCGTGATTTGGTGACGGCGGCTCATCTGTCCGATTTTGAGGCATATCTCGCTTCCGGCGCGTGCATGGAAAAGACTGCGGCGGTGAAAGAGTTTATCTCCGCGCACCTGTTTGCGCGTTATGCCGCCAAAGCTGCCGACATTGTGCTTTACTTGCTTGCCACTACCACAATCGTGGAGGTGCTTAACAACAACGGCTGCTTTGACTTCGTCTCCGAATGGCTGCGCACGCGTCGTCCCGCCAAGCTTCTGTGGCTTGTCGCTTTGGTGACCGCCGTGCTTTCCGCCAATCTTGACAATCTTGCCGCCGCCGTGCTGATGCTTTCCATTGTCCATCCGCTTTTGGGAAGCGACAAGGCGCGGCAGCTTTACGGCGCGGTCATCGTGATAGCTGCCAACTGCGGCGGCGCGGTGACGGTGATAGGCGACATGACGAGCCTGAAACTGTGGACTGAGGGGCTTGTGACTCCGACGGAATATTTCCTTCTGCTTGCCCCGCCCGTGGCTACGGCGCTTGTGGTCACGCTGCTGCTGATGCAGCGAAAGCTTCCCCGCCGCATATACAAGGATACGCTTATACCCCCGTTCAGGGGAGACGATACGCTGCTTACCCGTCCGCAGAGGCTGGCTATGCTTTTTGTGGGCATAGGCGGCTTGTGGTTTGTCCCCACTTTCCACCGCCTTACGCTTATGCCGCCTTTTGTCGGTGCGATGTGCGTACTGGGCTTGCTTTGGATTGTGAACGAGGTGTGCAACCGCCAGCTTCTTTCAAGCGACACGATGGTGCGCCGCCGTCTGCCGATGGCGTTGCTGTACGCAAATATACAGAACATACTCTTCTTCATCGGCGTGGCGCTGATGTTCGGTGCGGTGTGCGAGGCCGGGGCTTTGGCTCCGCTTTCCGCCGCGCTTGTCCCGCTGGCAGACGGCGCTGGGCTGTACGTGCTGAATGCGCTCGGCGCGCTGTCGGCGGCCGTCTTCGGCCATGTGCCCGCCCTGTTGGCAGGCGTAAGCCTTTTTCCGCACGGCGGGGCAGGCTTGCCTGCGGCATTGCAGGCGGGCGGCGCGTTTTGGCCTTTGCTCAGCTATGCCACGGGGGTAGGCGGGTCGCTGCTTTCCACCGGCACTGTGGCAGGGTATTTGCTGATGCGTATGGAGGGCGTGAGCTTCGGCTGGTATCTCCGGCACGTCACGCCCAAAGTGCTTGCGGGCTACCTTTCGGGGCTGCTTGTGCTGGGACTGATTTCTTTGACACTTAACTGACACCATACGGGCGCGGAGACGGACGCAAGATGTACGCGTGCCGCGCCTTGGCACAAAAAAACTTGGAAAATGGGAAAAATAAGATGCATCGGCGTGCTCACGTCGGGAGGCGACGCCCCCGGGATGAACGCCGCCATACGCTCGGTGACGCGCAGCGCCATCTGCAACGGCTACAAGGTAAAGGGCATATACCGCGGCTATGACGGGCTCATCAACGACGAGGTGAAGCCTTTCACCACGGAGGACGTGAGCAACATCATACAGACGGGCGGCACGATTCTCCGCACGGCGCGTTCGAAGGAGTTTCAGACCCCGGCGGGACGCAAGCGGGCTTTCGAGACGCTGCGCAAGGAGTCTATCGACGCGCTCATCGTCATCGGCGGCAACGGCTCGCTGACGGGTGCCATGAAGCTGGCGGAGGAGTACGACTTCCCCTGCATCGGTCTGCCCGGTACTATCGACAACGACCTTTACGGCACGGACAGCACCATCGGCTACGACACTACGCTGAACACCATCACCGACTGTGTGGACAAGATACGCGATACAGCCACCTCGCACGAGCGCATTTTCTTCGTGGAGGTGATGGGGCGCGACGCGGGTTTTCTCGCCCAAAACAGCGCCATAGCCGCCGGTGCAGAAGCCGCCATCATCCCCGAGGACTCTACGGGCAGCGACCAGCTCATCCAGTTTATGGAGCGCGGCATACGCAAGAGCAAGAAGAGCTGCATTGTCATCGTGAGCGAAAGCCCGAAGTGCGGCGCGATGTATTACGCCGA
This sequence comes from Alloprevotella sp., assembly GCA_963651485.1. Lineage (GTDB taxonomy): Bacteria > Bacteroidota > Bacteroidia > Bacteroidales > Bacteroidaceae > Alloprevotella. Next base: position 2,972 of record CAVJPT010000020.1, read on the forward strand.
CCGCGTGAAAAAAGAGTACCCCAACTTCGACGTGCGCGTCTCCATCCTCGGACACCTGCAGCGCGGCGGCCGTCCCTCTGCGCGTGACCGCATACTCGCCTCGCAGGTAGGAGTCGGCGCGGTGGAGGCCTTGGTGCAAGGGCAGCGCAACGTGATGGTGGGCGTGCGCAACAACGAGGTCGTATACGTGCCTTTCGTCGATGCGGTTGGCAAGCACAAGGATATGGACAAGAAGCTCATCAAGGTGCTTGACGAGCTTTCCATCTGACGTGTGCGTGGGCATTGCCCGTACACTGAGCATTGAAGCGCATAAGTCTTTCATCCAGTCTGTCGGGGTTGCCATATCCCGGCAGACCGGATGTCTGTTTTACGGACAATGCGGCTGTGGCGAAAGGGATGTTTTTACTCGGTAGACATATATATAAGGAGTCCTCATGCTCGATATAGCCTGTGAGATAAGGATTCATAGGTAATCGGAATAGAACAAGAAGTAGATTATCGTATCAGGTGACAGCTGACGGAGCTGACCTAAGGATAGCATGGAGATAGTGGAACACTTGCAAAGCATCGGTTATGTGCTGTTTCACCACCGCAACGACAGCGACCAGCATCTTTTCTCCGTTCGGGAGCAGTGCAAGGTCATAGGCAAGGAAGAATTTGACGGTCTCTACGCCAATGTGAATACTACGGAAATGTACGTTGCCGTGACACTTGGCGAAGAGCTTGATGCCACGCTGGTGAAATGCTCAAAGAAAGCATTTGCGCAATACACGAGATACGACGCGCAGTATGCAAGTATCGAGAGTTTGCAAGAATAGGCTTGGCCGCATCTGACAAGGAGGGGAAGCTTCGGCGGGTGAAAGCGGGTATTTCGGGCATAGCTGCTTCGGGCTTACTTGTCAAATTCGCAATTATAGCCCTGCGACTGCTCCGGCGCGGAAAATTGGAATTTGGAAAACGGGGAAAAATTTCGTATCTTTGTATTAGAGAATAGGGGAAACGCAACGGCTGCGTTTCCCTTATTTTGTGTCATTGATTTTCAATAGTTTACAAATCAAAAAGTGTACATATAGGCGCTCCGGGATGTACATGTAGGAAAAACTCCAAGTATCCCCGTCGCGACTAAGCCCATTCCCGTCTCCAGAAGTCCCCTTTCGGTGTCATGATACCCTATTCCGGAGCCTGCAAACCATAGATGACCTGTATAAAAAAACTTAATAAGTGTGTAGTGCCGGTTTGTGGCTCTGAACTTCTGCAAAGGGGGCATTTGTGTCTTGCGGAGGGCGGCCTGGGATTGCGCAAAGAGACGTGAGAAAAAGCGGGATTGAAAGCTGTCGTAGGTACGCGTACCGTAATGCCGCCGTAAGCGCGTGCCGCTTTGTACGCGCAGAGGAAAAACATATTGGGCTGCGTATGAGTTTCCGCATAGCTTTTTCCAGTGGCGTTGGCGGCTGAGGCTCTTGTATATAATGCGGCGGGGACGCGTCATACAAAGACGCGTCCCCGCCGTGTTGGGTATTGTCGCGGGTATGCTTGCGTGTGTCCCCGCTGCTTTTGTTAGTGGTTGAAGCGTCCGTAGATGACGCTCATGTCTATCTTCACGTCCTTGCCGCCTTGCAGCTTGGCAGAGTAGAGCCCCATTTCGTGGCGCAGGCGCGAAAGGGTTTTGGTGCTGCTTCCGCTTGACGATGTGGAGGTGGAGTAGTCCGCCTGCACAGGCACGAGCAGCGCTTTGTTCCAGTCGGGGTTGGCAGCCTCCCACACGGCGTACTTTGCCTTGCGCTCTTGCGGCGTGTCGCTCACAAGCACGCCCGCGCCTTTGTCGCGCTCGTTTTTGAGCGTGGTGACAAGCTGCGCGATGTTGCTGAAAGTGTATACGCCGTACGCGGAGGTATAAGAGGCGATGTAGCTCTCGCGGCTGTCGGGCAGGTTGTCGTTTTCGAAGAAGTCTTTCATCTTCGCCTTGCGCACGAGCAGCAATGTGCTCGGAGCGGGAAGACTGTAGGCGGACGCTGTGCTGTTGTAGCTGCGCAGGGTGAGCTGCGCCTGGTTTACGCTGTCGTTGTAGTGCGTGCCGCTGCCGTCTGTGCCGTCAATGATGTCGGAGACGGGGAGGGTCACTTCCGTGAAGAGTCCCGCCGGAGACTTCACGAGGGTGTAGGGGAGGTCGGCGAGTTTGTCCTCGGAAAGCGCGTCGGGATAGTCGCTCGCGGTGCGGGTGCATTGCAGCACCTCGTCCGTCGCGCCGAGCCGCTGGTAGCCGTCGGCGATGGAGTCCGTGCCCGTGCTGCTTTCGGTGTGGTAGCTGAAATAGAGGTTCATCGCCATCATCTTGGCGGTGATCATCGCGCCCTGTCCGCCGGCGTGCTCGATGTAGAAGCCGGGGCACACGTTGTGGATGAAGCTGTAGGAGCTGGCGAAGCTGGACGGATTGTCGTAGTAGGCGCGCACCACCTTGTCGGCGTAGCTCTTCGGCAGCTTTATCACCACGTTGCGGTAATAGGACGTGCCGTTTGTCACTTCGTCCGCGCGGGTGAAGTCTTTCACGGCGTAAGCCAGCGTTTTGTCCACTGAGGGAGTAGGGCTGACGAAAGAAGCGGGGGTGAGGTCTGAGTAGTAGTGCTCGCCCTCGGTGAGCGTGTGTGCCGCGTCAAGGTCGCGCACGCGCAGCTTCATCGTGGTGAGCGAGTCGCCGTAGTAGGTGTCGAAGTACACCACTATTTGCAGAGAGTCGGCGGCGGGCTGTCCGTCCGCGTCTTTCACTATTTTGTCCTTTTCGGGCAGCATGAAAAACTCGGGCAGATGGAACTGCGCGAGGAAGTCGCTTGTGGTGCGTACGCCCAGCTCGGGGTCTGTCACGCTCCCCAGATAGCATGTGCCCGTGTTGGCAAGTACCGCGCCGGCTTTCACCGTGGTGGTGGAGAGGGTGTATACCTCGGCCTGTGCGGTGACTTTGTCGTTGGAGGGCATCACGTCCATGCCCAGCGACTCTGTGCTGTCGTCGCAGCTTGCCGCGGCCATCACGGCGAGCGGCAGACACCAAAGGAGTTTTCTCATAGGATGCTTTGGTTGTGGAAAAGGAAAGGGGGAGCGGGGCTTGCCCGGCTTTTTTACTTTGCTGCTTCCGTCAGACTTTCGAAGAACGCCTTGCAGCCCTCGGCGGGGTCTTCGGCTGCGGCAGCATCGAAGAGCGGCTTGCCGAGGCTTTCGGCGTAGGCGCGGAGCGTGTCGGAGGTGTCGTTGTCAGCCAGTATTACGCCGTCGCTGAAAGCCATGCCGAGGCGGGCGAGGCTGTCGGGCTGCGTGAGGTCTACGCCGGCTGCTTCGAGAGCCTTGGCGTCCGCGTCGCGGAAAGCGAGGCACTCGGCCAGGCGGCTGTTGAGTGTAGCGTCGGGCACTCCGCCGTAAAGCGACGTCACTACTTTCGCTTCGGCGAAAGGCGGCTCGTCGCGATAGGCTGTCTTTATGTAGAACGGCGCAACGGCGGAAATCCATCCCTGGCAGTATATCACGTCGGGCACCCAGCGCAGCTTCTTCACCGTTTCCAGCACGCCGCGCGCGTAGAAGACGGCACGCTCCGTGTTGTCGGCATACTCGGCTCCGTCCTCGCCGGCGAGCAGACCGCGCTTGTGAAAGTAGTCGTCGTTGTCGATAAAGTAAACCTGTATGTGTGCGGCGGGCAGGGAGGCCACCTTAATGATGAGCGGGTGGTCGGTGTCGTCTATGATGATGTTCATCCCGGAAAGACGTATCACCTCGTGAAGCTGGTTGCGCCGTTCGTTGATGCAGCCCCAGCGGGGCATGAATGTGCGCACCTCGCATCCTTTCTCGTGCATGGCCTGCGGCAGGGCGCGGCCGTCCTGCGCCACCTTGCTCTCAGGCACGTAAGGTGTCATTTCCTGTGTGATGAACAATACTTTCATTGAGTGTCTTTTTGTTTTTCCGCCTCTTGCGGCTGATGGCGCGGGACTTGTCTCCCGGCACGCGCGTTGGCGGTTTGCTTTTTGTGGGGACAGGCTTGCGGCGACAAGTCCGGCGGCAGCCGGGCGTCTGTATATAGCCTATCCTTTGCAAAGTTACGCATTTTTTCGCTAACCGCGTGTGCCGCACGGGCTGAAACGGAGGGGAGACCGTGGCGGAACGTCGTTCCGGCCACGGTCTCCCGTGTGGTTTTGTTGCATCCCCTTCCGTCAAGCGGCGGTGAGGTGCGTGTGTCTGTCGTTTTCGCGCGGCTTAGTCAAGCTGTCCGAGCTTGTTGTCGCTGCCAAGCACCTCGGTGATTTTGTGCTTGTACATCTGCTCCATGAGATCGCGTGCAGGACCGCAGTACTTGCGCGGGTCAAATTCGCCCGGCTTGTCGTTGAATACCTTGCGTACGGCTGCCGTGAAAGCGAGGCGGCTGTCGGAGTCGATGTTGATTTTGCAAACGGCGCTCTTGGAGGCCTTGCGGAGCTGCTCCTCGGGGATGCCCACTGCGTCGGGCAGCTTGCCGCCGTTGGCATTGATGATGTCTACATACTCCTGGGGCACGGAGGAAGAGCCGTGCAGCACGATGGGGAAGCCGGGGAGTTTCTCCATGATGGCGTCGAGGATGTCGAACGCGAGGGGAGGAGGAACGAGCTTGCCCGTCTTCGGGTCGCGGGTGCACTGCTCCGGCGTGAACTTGTATGCGCCGTGCGAGGTGCCGATGGAGATGGCGAGGGAGTCAACGCCGGTCTTGGACGTGAAGTCGATGACCTCCTCGGGCTTGGTGTAGTGGCAAACGTCAGAAGATACCTCGTCCTCTACGCCGGCCAGCACGCCGAGTTCGCCTTCAACGGTCACGTCGTACTGGTGTGCGTACTCTACGACCTTCTTCGTCAGAGCCACGTTCTCCTCGTAGGGGAGGGAGGAGCCGTCGATCATGACGGAGGAGAAGCCGAGGTCTACGCAGCTCTTGCAGAGCTCAAAGCTGTCACCGTGGTCGAGGTGAAGCACGATTTCGGGGTGCTTGCAGCCCAGCTCCTTGGCGTACTGCACTGCGCCCTCAGCCATGTAGCGGAGGAGCGTCTCGTTGGCGTATGCGCGTGCGCCCTTGGACACCTGGAGGATGACCGGCGACTTGAGCTCGGAGGAAGCCTTGATGATAGCCTGGAGCTGCTCAAGGTTATTGAAGTTGAAAGCGGGGATTGCGTAGCCGCCGTTGATGGCGCGCTTGAACATCTCGCGGGTGTTCACCAAACCCAGTTCTTTGTAGTTTACCATAGTGAGTTGATAAATTAAAATTGGTATTTCTCAACGGCAAAATTACAACATTTCTTTCGTATGCCGCCCGGCCGCTCTCTTTTTTATGCGCGTCTTGCGCGGCTTTGGGCGGGGCTTGCGCGGGAGAGGCTTTGAAAGCGGGCTCGCCTTGCGGGAGGCGGACGGGAGATGCGCGGAAAACGGAGCGAGCCGCGCCCTTTCGAAGTGAGGGCGCGGCTCGTCGTTCCGCTTGTGCTTTCCGGGGCTTACGCCTCGTTTACTTGATGATGTCCAAATCCTGGAACACCTTTTTCAGAGCCGCTACCGCGCGGTCGACCTGCTCTTTCGTGTGGGTGGCCATAAGGGCAACGCGCACGAGGGTGTCGTGCGGGGCGCAGGCGGGGGGTATCACGGGGTTGATGAATACGCCCGCCTCAAAGGCGCGTGCCGTGGCGACAAACGTCTTCTCTGTGTCGCGCACGTAGAGCGGGATGATGGGCGATTCGGTTTCTCCTATCTCGAAGCCTTCCTCGCGGAAGCGCTTGAGGGCGTAGTGCGTCACGTCCCAAAGTGCCTGGATGCGCTCGGGCTCCTGCTGTATGATGTGCAGGGCTTCCATCGCGCACGCCGTGGCGGCGGGAGTGTTGGAGGCGGAGAATATGTAGGTGCGTGCGGTGTGGCGCAGCCAGTTGATGATGCTCTCGTCTGCGGCGATGAATCCGCCGATGGAGGCAAGCGACTTGCTGAACGTGCCCATTATGAGGTCTACCTCGTCCGTCAGGCCGAAGTAGTCGCACACGCCGCGCCCCTGTTTGCCGAAGACGCCCAGGCCGTGTGCCTCGTCCACCATTACCGTGGCGTTGTACTTGTGCTTGAGCTTGATGATTTCGGGCAGCTTGGCAAGGTCGCCCTCCATAGAGAACACTCCGTCCACTACGATAAGCTTCACAGCCTCGGGGGCGCACTTCTGGAGCTGGCGCTCGAGGTCCGCCATATCGTTGTGCTTGTACTTCAGGCAGGTGGAGAAGGAGAGGCGGCGGCCGTCCACGATGGAGGCGTGGTCGCGGTCGTCACAGATGATATAGTCTTCGCGGCCGGTGAGGGCGGAGATGACGCCGGAGTTTACCGTGAAGCCGGTGGAGAAGCAGAGGGCGTCCTCTTTTCCCACGAAGGCGGCGAGTTCTTTCTCAAGTTTCACGTGCAGGTCGAGCGTCCCGTTGAGGAAGCGCGAGCCTGCGCAGCCGGAGCCGTACTGGCGCATGGCTTTGATGCCCGCTTCGATAATGCGCTCGTCGCCGGTGAGGCCCGTGTAGGCGTTGGAGCCGAACATCAGGACGTGGTGTCCGCCCATTTCCACCTCTGTGCCCTGCTTTCCTTCTATAGCGCGGAAATAGGGGTATACGCCTTTTGCCATATACTCCTGCGGCAAGGTGTATTTCGCCAGTCTGTCTTGTAAGATACCCATTATAACTATGTGTACAAGTTGTGGTTTTCCCGCTCCTTTGACGCCTTTGGGGGCGCGTGTGTCGGCGCGGCAGTAGTCTGCCCCTTGTTTGGGACGGGGCAAAAGTACAATATTTATTAAAAACTTCCTTTGCGCTCCTTATGAAAAGCGTGTGAATGTCCGGGGAAGTGTCCGTTTTTTCCGTTGTGCCTGTGGCGCGTGCGGGCTTGTATGGCGTATGGCGCGAGGAGCGGCACTGTAGGGTGGCGCGTGTGCTTCTTTGGCGCGTCAGTCGGCGTGTGCGTCGGTGTCCTGCGTCGCTGCTGCGGCGGTCTCTACGAAGCGTGTGCCTTTGAGCGCGTAATGCTTTTCTGTCAGGCAGCCTTTTGCATCGCGGCGTTCGTCCTCTGTCAGCCCTTTCGTGCTGGGGCGTACTCTCAGCGTCTCGGTTTCCGCGTCCCATGTGGCTTCTATCGGGCAGGCGGAAAGCACGCGCTGCATCTGCAGCATGCGGTCGGCGCTGAGCGCGGGAGAGAGCGTGACGAAGTCCTTCGCTTTAAGGCGCGGCAGACTTGTGGGCAACGGCCGCCAGTCGCGGGTGTATACCTGCACGCGCGAGCCTACTCCGCCGGCTTTCAGCGACTGCACGCAGACTATCAGGGTGTCGCCTTGCGCGGCTACTGCATCCATTGACCATGTGCCGCTTTCCGACGTGCGCAGCAGTATGTGCGTCGCCGTTTTCTCTTTCATTTCCGTCTGCCCGCCGTAGATGTTTTCGGCGGCGGCTTTCAGTCCGCTGTTGAAGAGGTCGAGGAGGTCGAGCTTCGCCGTCTTGTCAAGCAGCGGCAGCACTTCGCGCGGCATGTGTGCGAAGAGCGAGTCGGCCGTTGTCGCTTTAGCGTGCTGCGAAACAGCGGGAAGAAGGAGCAGGACGGCGAGGAAAAGGCGGAGCAGTGCCGGTGTCTTTGTCATTGTGTCTTTCGGCATGGTGGGGTGCTTGTGCTTCGGGGGATGCTCCCGGTTTCCGTACTTGGGGAAACGGGATATTGCGGCGTGGAGGCTATTTCTTGCGCAGCTGCCAAAACGCCACTGCGGCGGCTGCAGCCACGTTGAGCGAGTCCACTCCGTGGCTCATGGGGATGCGCACCGTGTAGTCGGCGGCGGCTATCGTAGCGGCGGGCAGTCCGTCCCCTTCCGTGCCCATGATGACGGCGAGCCGTGGCTCGGAGGAGAGGGCGGGGGAGTCGAGCGGTATAGAGCGGTCGGTGAGTGCCATTGCCGCTGTGCGGAATCCGTGTGCTTGGAGCGTTTCCGGCCCTCCGTCGAGCCACGTCCAGGGTACGAGAAACACCGAACCCATCGACACGCGGACGGAGCGCCGGTTGAGCGGGTCGCAGCTGTCGGGCGTGAGCAGCACTGCGTCTATGCCGAGGGCGGCTGCCGAGCGGAAAATGGCGCCGATGTTGGTGGTGTCTGTCACGGCGTCTATCACCGCCACGCGGCTTGCGCCGGCGCATACTTCGCTGACCGCAGGGGACGGTTTGCGCCGCATGGCACACAGCACGCCGCGTGTGAGCGTGTACCCGGTGAGCGCGGCGAGCGTTTCGCGGCTGCCGGTGTAGACCGGCGTATCCGGGCAGCGTGCGATGACAGGCGCGGCATCGCCCGCGAGCCTCTTTTCTTCGCAGAGCAGCGCTACGGGCTCGTAACCCGCGTCAAGCGCCACGTGTATCACTTTGGGGCTTTCCGCGATGAACAAGCCCTTTTCCGGCTCGAGGCGGTTGCGCAGTTGCGCCTCGGTGAGGCGGGCAAAAACCGATACGCGCGGGTCTGTAAGGCTGTCTATGCTTGTCGCTTCCATTTGTTGTGTTCCGTGTTTTCCCTTGCTGCGCTTGCTGCTGTCCGCGCACGCCCCGTTGTCGTTTTTGCCTGCGTAGGCTGGTGTGGTGTCTTGCTGCGTGTCTTTACCGCAGGCGCGGGCGTATTTATAATAACGGCGCGGGGTGCAGCAGGGCAATTTTTCTGGCTTAGGCTGGCGTTGTCTCTTCGGACAGCCAATCTTCCCGTTCTCCCGTTCGCCCGCCGTGGCACTGTCTCCGTCGTGCATTGGCACGGCGGCGGTGCTTGGGGATAGCGTGCAAGTCGCGTACTGCGGCTTTGTCCTTGTGCCTCGGCACTGCAAGCCTGCGTGTGGGGCAACGAAAAACGCCCGGCGTAAACCGGGCGTCAGTCTGTCAAAAGGGTTGTGGGCAAAGATGGATTCGAACCACCGAAGGCGTAAGCCAGCAGATTTACAGTCTGCCCCATTTGGCCACTCTGGTATTTGCCCTGTTTGTCCTTATTGCGGGTGCAAAGGTAGCTTTTATTTTTGCAGCCGCCAAGCGTAGTCCACCATTTTTATTGCCGTGACGGCGAATTCCTCGCCTTTGTTGCCCAGTTTGCCTCCGGCTCTCTCCTCTGCCTGCTCGTGCGTGTTCACGGTTAGTAGCCCGAATATCACGGGTATGTCTCCCGTGGCGTTGAGCTGCGTGATGCCCTGCGTCACGCCTTGGCAGATGTAGTCGAAATGGGGGGTGTCGCCGCGCACCACGCAGCCGAGGATGATGACCCCGTTTACATGGCCGAACTTCGCCAGCTGCTGTGCCGCGTATACCAGCTCAAAGCTGCCGGGGACGCGCTTTACGGTTATGTTGCCCTCTGCCACGCCGTCGCGCTGCAACTCTGCCACCGTGCCTTCAAGCAGACGGTCGGTGATGTCGTTGTTCCATTCGGTGACTATTATGCCGAAGCGCATCTCGGAGGCGTCGGGTATCGCGGTGCTTTGGCTTTCTTTGTATGAAAAGGCGTTGGATGACATAGCGTGTGTTTTGCGCGTCTTGCGCGGATTGTGCGTGTGGGTGGATAGACCGGGAAATGCTTGCAACGGCTGCGCGGACCTTTTGTCGCGGCTGCGGCCTGTGCCGTCTCTGCCGTGTCTTTCCGTGCAGCCGTTGCGCTATCGTCCCGCTTTTCTGCGGGAGCGTTTCCGTCCCTCGGGACTTTATTTGCTCAGGCGGGCGATGTATTTGTCGATGATGGCTTCAAGCAGCACGCCGTTCTGCATCTGGCGCGTGCAGATGGGGGCGGTGGGGTAGCTTTCCTTGATGTCTTGGTAGATTTTGAGCGCGTCGTCGTTTTTCTTCTGCGACTCGAGAATCTGTCCTGCCTGGAAAAGGTACTCAGCGCAGAGCGCGGGCACGTCGGTCTCCTTGGCTGCGTCCTTGAAAGCGGATACGGCTTTGTCGAGCTTGTTGGCAGCGGCGTAGCAGTTGCCCAGTGCGAAGAGTGCCTGTGCGGAAACCGTCTCGTCGCCCTTTGTGTCAAACTTTTCAAGGTATTTGATGGCCTCGGCGGTCTTGCCCGTGTTGTAGTAGCAAAGGCCTGCCTCGTAGCATGCAAGGTTGCCGGCGTTGGTGGAACTGTACTTGTCGGCAATCTTCACCAGACCCATCGTCTTGCCCTCGCCCTTGAGCGCAGTCTCAAAGTCCTGCTGCATCACGTACTTCTGCATCACTACGCCGAGAAGCTCCTGCGCCTTGTCCTCGCGGGGCTTGGCGTAGCCGTATATATAAGCGAACACGCCGCCTACTACAATTACTACGGCTGCGATGCCGGAGAGAAGCGGTTTCTTGTATTTCGTCACGAATGCCTCCGACTGCGCAAGGGTCTTGTTCACGTCCAAAGCCGAGTCGGCTTTCTTGTTTTTGCTCATTTCTATGTTTTGTCTTTTGTTTGCTAAGCAGATAGTGGCGCAAAAATACGACTTTCCGCCAAGATACTCAAACAACCGCCGCCTTTTTTGGCGGCTTGGCGAAAAAAGCCCGCCGGTGTGGGCGCGTGCGGCGGCGATTGGGTATTTTTGCGCCGTCACGAAGTCCGCACGCATGATTTTACAGCAGCTTTCCATAGCCAATTACCGCAACATAGAGCAGGCCGAGCTTGCGCTTTCCCCCAACGTTAACTGCTTCGTCGGGGCTAACGGCATGGGGAAGTCAAACGTGCTTGATGCGGTCTATTATCTTGCGTTCTGCCGTGGCTTTGCCGCTGCGCAGGATGCGCTTAACGTGCGGCACGATGCCGACTATTTCATGCTCGACGCGGCGTTCTTGCTCCCGGGCGGGGCATCGCGGCGCGTGGTGTGCAGCCTGAAGCGCGGAAGCCGGAAGAGGCTGCGCATTGACGGCAAGGACGTGCGCCGGCTTTCCGAGCACATAGGGCGCGTGCCGCTGGTGATGATTGCTCCCGCGGACGCTTCGCTCATCACGGGCGGCAGCGAGGAACGGCGGCGCTTCATGGACATGACCGTGATGCAGTATGACGCGCCGTACCTGGAGGCTCTCATCCGCTACGAGCGCACGCTCAAGCAGCGCAACGCGCTCCTCAAAGACGAGAAAGAGCCTGACGCGGCGGTGATGGAGGTACTTGAGGGTATGATGGAGCGCGACGCGGAATGCATCTATGCGGCGCGGCGTGATTTTGCCGAGCGTTTTCTCCCGCTCTACCGCAGGATGTACCTGCGCCTTTCCGGGGCGGAGGGCGAGGACGTATCGGCGGAGTATGTAAGCCATTGCGCCCGCGGTTCGCTTGCGCCGCAGCTTGCGGAGTGCCGCGCGAAGGAGCGCATCGTGGGCTACACGCTGCACGGCGTGCACAAGGACGAGCTCGAGCTTACCCTCAACGGCTACGGACTGCGGCGCGAGGCGTCGCAGGGGCAGCAGAAGACGTGCCTGATAGCTTTGAAGCTGGCGCAGTACCTGTTTTTGAAAGAACAGGGCGCGGAGCGTATGCCGCTGCTCTTGCTGGACGACATTTTCGACAAGCTCGACGCGGAGCGCGTGGCACGCATCGTGGACTATGTGGGCGGGGACGACTTCGGGCAGATATTCATCACCGACACCCGCCGCGAGCATCTTGACCGCATCTTGACGCTCACGCGCCGCAGCTACAAGCTTTTTGACGTAGAACACGGGCGCGTGACGGAACGGGCTTCAAACTGACGGGTTGGGAGGCGGAGCTGCAGCGTGTGCGCCGGCGGCTTGCTTTTGTTTCTTGCCGGTTATTGGAAATAAATCCTTATTCACCGCACACAAAGGCGCGTGTCTTGGGGCGAATCCCCGCATTGCCCGCGCTTTGTATGCCGTATTTATGAGTTATATGCAAGGGAAACTTTTGATATTCTCCGCTCCGAGCGGCAGCGGGAAGAGCACAATTATCAACTATCTTATGGGGCAGGGGCTCAACCTGCATTTCTCCGTCTCTGCCACAAGCCGCCCTCCGCGCGGCACCGAGCGCCACGGCGTGGAGTACTATTTCCTTACGCCGGAGGAGTTCCGCAAGCACATCGCGGCGGGCGATTTCCTCGAGTATGAGGAAGTCTATGCCGACCGCTTCTACGGCACTCTGCGCAGCCAGGTAGACAGCCAGCTCGCGGCGGGGCAGAACGTGGTGTGCGACGTGGACGTGCTGGGCGGGCAGAACATCAAAAAGCACTACGGAGACCGCGCGCTGAGCCTTTTCATACAGCCTCCCTCGGTGGACGAGCTTCGCCGGCGGCTTGAGTCGCGCGGGACGGACGCGCCCGAAGTGATTGCCGACCGGCTGGCACGGGCGGAGTTCGAGCTTTCGTACGCCCCGAAGTTTGACGTTGTAGTGACCAACGACCAGCTCGAGCGGGCAGAGGCGGAGGCGCTCGCTGCCGTAAAACGCTTCCTCGGGCTATGAGCCGCAAGAGCGTGACCCTCCTCGGAGGGTCGTTCAACCCCATCCACGACGGACACTTGCGGCTTGCCCGCTATGTGTCGGAGCGCGGCCTGTGTGACGAGGTGTGGCTGATGGTAAGCCCGTGCAATCCGCTCAAACGCCCGGAAGGGCTGCTGGACACATCGGCGCGTCTCGATTTGGCGCGGCTTGCGGCGGAGGGGGTAGGGGGCGTGCGCGTGTCCGACTATGAGACGCGCCTGCCGCTCCCGTCCTACACGTGGCGCACGCTTTCCGCGTTGCGGGACGAATATCCGGAGACGGACTTTTCCCTGCTTGTGGGGACGGACAACTGGCTCGTCTTTGACCGTTGGCGCAACGCGGAGGACATTCTCCGCTTTCACCGCCTTTTCCTCTATCCGCGTCCCGGCTACGAAGTGCGTGAGGAAGCATTGCCGTCAGGCGTGACGCTGCTGGCCGATGCTCCGCAGTGTCCGTGGAGTTCTACGGACGTGCGGCGGCGCGTAGCAGAGGGTACGGACTGCTCCGAGATGCTTCCCCCCGTAGTGTGGGAGGAAATTGTGAAGCGCGGGTACTACCGCCTTCCTTAGTCTGCGTATCGCGGGCAGGTGCTTTCTGGCGTACATCCCCTTGCTTGTCTTTCTCTTTCCGCTGAGCCACAACGTCTTTTTCCCTTTTGTTGCAGCTTTATATATGACGTATTTGGGGCTTAAACCCCGTATCTGTAGGAATTTTCGCCGTGTTTCTGGCAATATCGGCGTTTCTTCTGGCGTACGGAACGGCTTGCGGTGGAATGGATCGGCGTTTTGCCCCTTTCTTCTAATAGAACTTTGTATAACAAATTATTCTAATGTGCTGCATTCCAGTGTATGCATAGCTTTATCAGAATTCGTTCCAAACTTTAAGCGTGAAGCCTCCTCCTTAACGGCTGACGCGTGGTGTCGGCGATAGTTTTCGTTGGCCGGCAAAGTTTGGCGGAAGTGTCTGAAACGGACGGAAATGGCACGCGGGGGCGGCGGGTAAGGCAAAAAGTAGTAACTTTGCGCCACAACTGCCGCGGCGGAGGCTGCGGCGGGAAAAGCACACACCACACACAGCATCAAATAAGTGATGGAACACACAAAAGAACTCATGAACCTTGCCGCGGACAACATTCGCATCCTTGCGGCAAGCATGGTCGAACGCGCAAAGTCGGGGCATCCCGGCGGAGCGATGGGCGGGGCTGACTTCATCAATGTCCTTTATTCGGAATTCCTGACTTTCGACCCCGGAGACCCTACATGGCGCTGCCGTGACAGGTTCTTCCTCGACCCCGGACACATGTCGCCGATGCTGTATTCCCAGCTCGCTCTCGTAGGGCGCTACTCCCTCGAAGAGCTGCAGCAGTTCCGCCAGTGGCAGTCGCCCACGCCGGGACACCCCGAGCTTTGTCCGGAGCGCGGAATAGAAAACACCAGCGGGCCGCTCGGCCAGGGGCATACCTATGCCGTGGGCGCGGCCATCGCGGCTAAGGCGCTTTACGCGCGGACGGGAAATCCGGGCTTCGCGAAAGAAAAGATATACGCCTATATTTCTGACGGCGGCGTGCAGGAGGAGATTTCGCAGGGTGCGGGGCGTCTTGCGGGACATCTGGGGCTGAACAACCTCATCATGTTTTTCGACGCAAACGAAATACAGCTGAGCACCGAGACCGCCGCAGTCATCTCCGAGGACACGGGCATGAAATACCGCGCGTGGAACTGGAACGTGCTTGAGGTAGACGGCAACGACTGCGAGCAGATACGCGCCGCCCTCAAAGCCGCACGCGAGGAGGAGAACCGCCCCACGCTCATCATCGGGCACTGCGTTATGGGAAAGGGCTGCCGTCAGGCGGACGGCTCGTCCTACGAGCACGACTGCCGCACGCACGGCGCGCCGCTCGGCGGAGATGCTTACACCAATACGATAAAGAATCTCGGCGGCGATCCGGAGAACCCGTTCGTCGTGCGCCCGCAGGTGGCTGAAATGTACGCCGAGCGCTTGAACGAACTGAAAGTTCTGGCTGCCGCCCGCAAAGCCGAGGAGGCGGAGTGGGAGAAGGCAAATGCGGAGAAGGCCGCGCTGCTTGACGACTGGATGCACAACCGCTTGCCCGAGATACCTTGGGGCAAGGTAGAGCAAAAGCCCGGTTCGCCCACGCGCAACGGTTCGTCCGTCTGCCTGTCGCTGCTCTCCGAGTACATCCCCAATATGATTGTTTCGTCCGCCGACCTCTGCAACTCGGACAAGACGGACGGCTTCCTCAAGCATACCACCGAAATCACGCGCACCAACTTCGCGGGCGGCTTTCTGCAAGCCGGCGTTTCGGAGCTTACGATGGCCTGCGTGTGCATAGGCATGATGCTGCACGGCGGCATTGTCACGGCAATGGGCACGTTCTTCGTATTCTCTGACTATATGAAACCCGCCATCCGCATGGCTGCGCTCATGGAAGTCCCGGTGAAGTTTGTCTGGTCGCACGACGCTTTCCGAGTCGGCGAAGACGGCCCGACACACGAGCCCGTAGAGCAGGAGGCGCAGATACGCCTTATGGAGAAGCTGCGCAACCACAGCGGGCGCGACAGCGTGCGGGTGCTGCGTCCTTGCGACGTGCACGCTGTGACGGAGTGCTGGCGCATGGCGATGGAAAACTTTGACACGCCCACGGCGCTCATCTTCAGCCGCCAGAACGTGAACGACCTGCCCGCCGGCACCGACTACAAGGGGGTTCGCCGCGGCGCGTATACCGTCGTCTCCGAGGACAATCCCGACGTGGTGCTTGTGGCTTCCGGCTCGGAGGTCAGCACACTTGTCGAGGCCGCAGGGCTTCTGCACGAGGACGGGGTTCGCGCCCGCGTAGTGAGCTGCCCGAGCGAGGGACTCTTCCGCCGCCAGAGCAAGGACTATCAGGAAAGCCTCATACCGCGCGACGGAAAGGTGTTTGCCCTTACGGCAGGGCTGCCCGTCGTCTTTGAAGGGATCGCCGGGTCGCACGGCCGCGTCTACGGTCTCGAGAGTTTCGGCTTCAGCGCCCCCTACAAGGTGCTTGACGAAAAGCTCGGCTACACCCCCGCACATATGCGCGAGGAGATACTCAAATACCTCAAAGAGGCCTGACATACGGAGTGGGGCGCACGGGCTGCGGGATGCACCGCGAAAGCCCGTGCCTGCCCCGTTCCATACCTTATTATATAATAGAGAACATGGCACAGAAGATAGGCCTTGCCAGCGACCACGCCGGCTACGAGCTCAAAGAGTACGTGAAAAGCTACCTTGACGAAAAGGGAATGGCATACAAGGACTACGGTACGCACAGCACGGAGAGCTGCGACTATCCCGACTACGCCCACGCCCTTGCCCGCGGCATAGAGGACGGCGAGGTGGAGACGGGCGTTGCGGTATGCGGCTCGGGCGAAGGCATCTCGATGACCCTCAACAAGCACCAGAGCATACGCGCCGCCCTCGTCTGGCAGCCCGAAATAGCCCACATGACACGCCAGCATAACGACGCGAACGTGCTCGTTATGCCCGGGCGTTACATCAGCAAGGAGACCGCGCGGGAAATAATGGACGAGTTCTTCTCCACACCTTTCGAGGGCGGACGGCATATCCGCAGAATAGAGAAAATACCCGTAAAATAAAGCCGGAAAGGCGTGCAGGGAGGACGCAAAGCAAGCAAAAAGTGCGGCGGCGCGGATTTTAAACCAACTGAAAATTATATCTTTGCACCCGTTTCTATAAAGACTAAAAACAAAAACAAGCAAGCCGATTATGACGAAAGCAGATATTGTCAGCGAGATTGCACGCAAGACGGGCCTGGACAGAGCCTCCGTACTGGTAACCGTAGAGGCATTCATGGAAACCGTAAAAGAGTCCCTCGGAGAAAAGAAGGAAAACGTATACCTTCGCGGCTTCGGGAGCTTCATCCTCAAGAAGCGTGCAGAGAAGACCGCACGCAACATCTCTAAAAACACAACCATCATCATCCCTGAGCATAACATACCCGCATTCAAGCCGGCTAAGACGTTCTCCCTCTCTATTCAGGAAGGATCAAAATAACAATCAACATACAATTAACCCCATAAACGTATTTCACCATGCCTAACGGGAAAAAGAAGAAAAGACACAAGATGTCGACTCACAAGCGCAAAAAGAGACTTCGCAAGAATCGTCACAAGAGCAAGTAAGCTCGGCGCTTCTACCGCCGTAGGGCGGTAGGGAAGACGGGTAAACGAGATGTTCGGCCTGCCCCTTGAATGCCCCGGAGGGGCGCGGGGGGAGAGCGGCTCGTTTACTCGCCTTTTGTATAAAGAGATAAGGCCGCGGCACGCACGCGCAGACGGCGTGCGGCGGCTTGCACAACCAACAAACAACCACAAATGACAAGCGAAGTTATAGTAGACGTCAGCCCGAAGAACGTCTCCATCGCCCTGCTTGAGGACAAGCGACTCGTCGAGTTCCAGCAGGAGGGGCGCTCGGAGCATTTCTCCGTGGGCAACATCTATCTGGCAAAGGTCAGAAAGCTGATGCCGGGACTCAACGCTTGCTTCGTCAACGTGGGCTTTGAGCGGGACGCCTTTCTCCACTACCTGGATCTCGGCACCAAATACCACTCGCTCGACAAGTACCTGCAACTGTTGGGCGACGGCCGCCGCCAGGCCTCGCCGGACAAGGTGGGACGGCAGCCGGACCTCGACAAGGACGGCAGCATACAGAACACCCTCAAGGTGGGGCAGGAGATACTCGTGCAGATTGTAAAGGAACCAATCAACACGAAAGGGCCGCGCCTCACGGCAGAGCTTTCCTTTGCCGGCCGCTTCCTTGTGCTGATGCCTTTCTGCGACAAGGTTTCCGTCTCCACCAAGATTAAAAGCTCGGCGGAAAGGGCGCGCCTCAAACAGCTCGTGCAGAGCATAAAGCCCAAAGGCTTCGGCGTGATAATACGCACCGTGGCCGAGAACATCCGCGTGGCAGAGCTCGACAACGAGCTGCGCATACTGCTCAGCCGGTGGCAGGGCGTCGTGGACCTCGTAAAGCGCACGCGCCGCGAGAAGCTCGCACTGCCGCAGCTCGCCTACGAAGAGACCAGCCGCGCCGTTGCGCTCCTGCGCGACCTGTTCAATCCCTCCTACGCCAATATCTACGTCAACGACTACGGCGTATACAACGAGGTGCGCGACTATGTGTCGCTCATTGCGCCCGACTGCAAGGACATCGTGAAGCAGTACAAGGGTGCGGTGCCCATATTCGACAATTTCTCCGTCACGAAGCAAATCAAGACCTCCTTCGGGCGGACTGTGACCTACAAGCACGGCGCGTACCTCATCATCGAGCAGACCGAGGCACTCAACGTGGTAGACGTGAACAGCGGCAACCGCTCCAAGGCTCCCGAGGGGCAGGAAGTGAACGCGCTTGACGTCAATCTCGGCGCGGCCGACGAGCTCGCGCGCCAGCTGCGCCTGCGCGATATGGGCGGCATTATCGTGGTGGACTTCATAGACATGGCCCTGCCCGAAAACCGCCAGAAGCTCTACGAGCGTATGGTGGAAAACATGCGCAAGGACCGCGCCCGCCACAGCATTCTCCCGCTCTCCAAGTTCGGGCTGATGCAGATAACGCGCCAGCGCGTGCGTCCCGCCATGAGCGTGAGAGTCGAGGAAAGCTGCCCCTCCTGCGGCGGCACGGGAAAGATAAAGTCGAGCCTTCTCTTCACCGACCTGCTTGAGAGCAAGATAGAGATGCTCACGGGCAAGCTCGGCATCAAGAAGTTCCGCCTCTACGTCCATCCGTTCGTCGCGGCGTACCTCAACCAGGGCATGATATCCCTCAAGCGCCGCTGGCAGATGAAGTACGGCATGGGCGTGCGTGTGTACGCCGACCAAAAGCTGGCTTTCCTGCAGTACGTCTTCCAGGACAGCCACGGAGAGGAAATATCGATGGCGGAGGAACACGACCTGAAATAGGCACACCCAGACAGACATTGCTGACGAAGCAAGCTACCAAAGCACAAAGGGGGCACGCGGCTTATGCAAGCCGGCGTGTCCCCTTTCCTTTTGTTCCGCATCGCGCCTGCCGCGCCGCCGTTGCGTTTTTATCTGTCCGTTGCGGCTAAAAGCCGTAGGCGTATGTGTAGATTATGGAATGTAAGTGTTACATTTGCACGAATATTGACGGGAGACAAGGCAGCTGGCGGCAAAGCGTTGCGCCTGTGCAGCTGCGTATGGCTTCCGTCTCCGACCGGAAAGACAAAACCATAATCGCTAACCATGGAATTGGATATAGAAAAACCCTATGTCATAGGTCTTGACATGGGCGGCACCAACTCGGTGTTCGGCATCGTAGACCAGCGCGGCAACATCAAGTCGCAGACCGTTATTTCCACTAAGGCCTATCCCGACTTCAATGACTACGTGAAGGCTTCCGTGGAGGCTCTCCAGCCGGCTCTGGACAGCGTGGGCGGCATTGAAAACATACGCGCGATGGGCATAGGCGCCCCCAACGGCAACTACTACAACGGCACCATAGAGTATGCCGCCAACCTCATTTGGGAAGGCGTGATACCCGTGGCGCACCTCTTCGAGAAAGCGCTCGGCATCCCCGTGCGCGTCACCAACGACGCCAACGCTGCCGCTATGGGCGAAATGACCTACGGCGTGGCACGCGGCATGAAAAACTTCATCATGATCACCCTCGGCACGGGCGTAGGCTCGGGCATCGTGGTCGACGGGAAAGTTGTGTACGGCAGCGACGGCTTCGCGGGCGAGCTCGGGCACTTCGTGATAGACCACAGCGAGAAAGGACGCAGCTGCGGCTGCGGACGCAGCGGCTGCCTCGAAACCTATACCTCTGCCACGGGCGTGGCACGCACCGCACGCGAGTTTCTTGCCAACCGCAGCGAAGACAGCTTGCTCCGCGAGCTCGCTCCCGACGCAATCACGTCCTATGACGTATTCAAGGCCGCAGAGAAGGGCGACAAGATTGCGCTCGACATCTTCGACTACACCGGCACCATCCTCGGCACGGCGTGCGCGGACTACGCCACGTTCAACAGCCCCGAGGCTTTCGTCTTCTTCGGCGGGCTTACAAAGGCCGGCGACTACCTGATGAAGCCGCTGCGCAAGGCCTACAACGCCAATATCCTAAACATTTACGAGGGGAAAGCAAAGCTGCTCATCTCTTCGCTTAACGGCAGCGAGGCCGCAGTGCTCGGCGCGAGCGCGCTCGGCTGGGAGTAAACTTCCGGAAAACCCTCGTAAGCTGCGGTACGGGGGTGAACGCACTTACGCCCAAGCAGGCAAATGCCGTTTGCGGCGGGATAGGCGAAACGCCACCCGTTTGCTGTGCGCTTATCGGCGGAAATCCGGCGGATAAGTCCGCAAAAAAGAGGTCTTCAAGCCTTTTGTGGATTGTAAATGAACGTTAACGCCGATTTGGAAAACGGCGAAAAATTTCGTATCTTTGTATTAGAAAAGAGGGAAACGCATCCGTTGCGCTTCCCTTTTTTCGTAGTGTTGACTATCAATAACTTACGCGTCGGAAAGTGTATACCTGGGCGCTACGGGATGTACATGTAGGAGCTACTGCCCCTATTCCCGTCGCGGCTAAGCCGGTCTTAGGTTCCGAAATGCCCTTTCCGGTGTCCCGAATCCCCTTTGCAGCGCCCGCAAAGACCGCAGGATACCCTTAAATAATCATAAAAATTCATTGCAGCGCGGCAGCACTTTTTGCGACAAAACTGACATGTTTTTGCGTCAGCTTTGACGTGTCTTTCCGAGGGCGTTTTTCGCGATTTTGCCCGCTTGTTTTTCCCTTACAGACACCAGTCTCCATTTTTCTCGCGGTACGGCAGTTTCTTGTCTCGGCTCTTGCCGTTTCGCGTGTCGGCAAGTGCATAACTCCGATGGCGGCATTTAAGCGTTTTGCGCAAGTCGCTGCACGCACTTGTTACCTTGCTTTTGGCGGAGAAAGAGTAGGGAATACTGGCGGAAAGGGCGGTGGAAAGTCCGTCTCCGCAATTTTTTTCGCGTTTTCTTGAAAAAAAAGCGCGGAAGCCTTGCAGGTATAATGGAAAGCACTACCTTTGCACTCGCAAACAGCAAGGGTGCTGTTACAAGCAAAGACTGCTTGGGGTATGGTGTAATTGGCAACACAACAGATTCTGGTCCTGTTTTTTCTGGTTCGAGTCCGGATACCCCAACAAGACGGCCGCTCATTTCCGAAAGGAGACGGGCGGTCGCTCTTTTTGTACCCGTCCGCAGACAGTGGCGGCGGAGTGGGGTGCAGCCCCGTCCTTTTCGGCTTAAGGTTGCTGAGGGCGGCGCGTGTGTGCGGGCGGCGTGACGGGAGGTGCGCCGCTGCAGCGTGGAGAGCGTGCATACGGCCGCGTTTCTTTCTTTTTTCCCGAATGTAGGTGTGCGGATGTCCGGCGGCGCGCGGCAGTGAGCGGCGGGCGGCGCAGCCTTTGCGTAGCCTTGGTCAAAGGCTCGGTGCGTGCGGACACAAGAAAGGCTGCATCGGTGATGTGATGAAACTCCGAGAAAAATAGGATTTGAGGGCCATACAGTCTTTGTAATCCGACCCTACACGCGGCAAGCCGCGTGCATATCGGCACGCCATTGAAAAGTATGACTATCTCGGTTTTTCGTTTATTATTGATGAGTATCCCAATCTAACCGATGCAGCCGTAGGCTGTGTGCTTCTGGCGCTTGCGGCGCGGGGACGCTCCCGTCCGTCCGCTTTTGCCCGTCTTGCGGGTTGCCGCCGTGCCATAGGCTTGTGTTTTGTGTTGCAAATATAAGTACATTGCGATGCGCGGAAAAGGTTGGGGGAGGTTTTTTGCACGTCGGATGATTTTTCTTCCGAATGGCTCTCCGCTTGCGCTTCGGGCGGCGGATTTTGCGTACATTTACGCGCCTTGCGCGTTTCTGCCCGGGGCTTTCCAACGCATACAGGTCCTTTTTATGGAAAAGACACTCCGCTTCGGCGTAGAATATCATACGGAATGGGGCGAAAGCCTCCAGCTCGCGCTGTCGGTAGACGGCCGCGCGACGCGCTACATCGCTTGTGAGACACATGACGGTGTCCTTTGGCAAGCGTCGGCCGCAGTGGGCGCTGCGGCGCAGACGGTGCGGTGGGCGTACCGCGTGGTGGACGCAGAGGGCGTAGCAGTGCGCGTGGAGCACAACAGCTGGCGGCTTTTCTCTTTGGACGGGCGCGGCGACATAGACTTCCGCGACACTTGGACGGAAGACGGACTTTCGCCGGTGTTTCACCGCACGGCTTTTTCTGAGTGCGTGATGCGTCCCGGCGGAGACGGCGGCTTGCGCCCGGAGACGCTTTCCGCGCCGCGCTTGCTTGTGCTCGACGCGCTCCCTCCCGCAGACGGCCGCGTATGGGCGGTGTGCGGCTCGGCAGACGAGCTTGGCGGCTGGGACGCAGCATGCGCGCGGCGGATGGAACGCGTGGGCACGTACGAGTGGGCTATTCCGCTCGGAGACACTTGCGCGGCCGAGGGGTTTGAATACAAATACCTGCTTGTCGACCCGCAGGGGCAGCGCCCCGCCTTGTGGGAGCGCGGCGACAATCGCCGTCTTGCTCCGGCAGCCGGCGCGGGCTGCACGGTGCGGGTGGACAACAACCCCGATTTGGCCCAGCCGCTCTGGCGCGGCGCGGGCTGCGTGGTGCCGGTGTTTTCGCTGCGCAGTGAGGGCAGCCTCGGCGCGGGCGACTTCGGCGACCTTTTGCAGGCCGTGCGATGGGCCGCGTCGTGCGGACTGAGCGCGCTGCAGCTTCTGCCCGTCAACGACACCGCAAAGGACGGCACGTGGCGCGACTCCTATCCTTATAACGGCATTTCCGTTTTCGCGCTCCACCCGCTCTACCTTGACGCCCGCGAGTGGCGGGACAGGGCGGCGTACGCCCTTGTGGCAGCGGAGGGACGCGAGCTGAACGGCCTTCCGCAAATGGACTACGCCCGCGCCTATGCCCTGAAGTGGCGTTTCGTAAAGTCGCTTTTCGCAGAGATAGGCGAAGACGTGCTCCACTCGGCGGGCTACGCGGACTTTTGCGCGGACAACGAGCACTGGCTGCCCCACTACTCGCGTTTCTGCCTTTTCCGCGACAGGTACGGCACGGCCGACTGGCGCAGATGGCCGGAGAACGCGGCAGAGCACGGGGGCGAGGCGGACGTGTACCGCTTTGCGCAGTATCTGCTGCACAGGCAGATGTCAAGGGCGCACGAGGAGGCGCGGCGGCTCGGCGTGATACTCAAAGGGGACATACCCATCGGGGTGTGTCCCGACAGCGTCCCGGCGTGGCGCGACGGGCGGCTTTTCCATTTTGACGGACAGGCGGGCGCGCCGCCCGACGATTTTGCCGTGCGCGGGCAGAACTGGGGCTTCCCTACCTACAATTGGGAGGAGATGGAGCGCGACGGGTATCTTTGGTGGCGGCGCCGGCTTGCGCACATGGGGCGTTATTTCGACGCATACCGCATCGACCACGTCTTGGGGTTTTTCCGCATCTGGGAAGTGCCTCAGGGGCAGGTCTACGGCGTGCTGGGGCATTTCCGTCCCGCTCTCCCTTATACGGCGGACGAAATAAAGAGCTTCGGCTTCGCTCCCGACCCGCAGGCTTTCGCTTTGCCACGCGTGCCGGAGGAGCGTATGGCGGAGCTTGCGGCTCGCTGGGGCGCGGACTTCCCGCGTGTGTACTTCGGGCGCGACGATACAGGTTACGTCCTCAGGCCCGAGTACCGCAGCCAGTGTGCCCTTCGGCGCGTAGTGCAGGACAGGGAACTTTGCGACGAACTCTGCGACATCGCCGCCGAGGTGCTTTTCGTGGCAGATCCGGACGGCGAGGGCAAGTTGCATCCCCGTGTCTGCGGCCGCCTTACGCATATATACAAGTCCTTGCCCGAGGAGGCTCAAAGGGCTTTCGACAGGCTGCATGACCATTTCTTCTACGAGCGGCACAACGCTTTCTGGGCAGAGGGCGCACTGCGCAAGCTTCCCGCCATCACCGGTCTGCACGACAGTGAGTCTGCCGAGCCGCAGCTCTGCCCATTGGGCGACGGCGGCATGCTGGTATGCGCGGAGGACCTTGGCATGGTGCCGGCGGGCGTGAAGGAGACGCTGGAGCGCTTGGGCATACTGTCTCTTGAAATACAGCGTATGCCCAAGGAGTACGGACGGCGTTTTGCCGACCTTTCGCACAATCCCTACCTCTCCGTGGCCACGGTCTCTACGCACGACATGCCGCCCTTGCGCCTTTGGTGGGCGCAGGACCGCGAGCGCGCCGAGGCGTTTTGGCACGAGGCTTTGGGGCACGGGGGCGACGCGCCCGACGAAGCCACGCCGGCCGTGTGCGAGGAGATAGTTTCGCGCCATCTGCGCTGCCCGTCGATGCTTTGCCTTATCGCTTTGCAAAACATCCTCGCGCTCTCGCCCGATCTGCGCGACCCGCATCCGGAGTGCGAGCAGATTAACGACCCTGCCAACCCCGACCAGCATTGGCAGTACCGTATGCCGGTGACGCTCGAGACGCTTATACACGACAGCGGCTTTTCCGAGAAGCTGCGTCTGCTTGTAGCGAGGGAAAACTGATTTTTCAGGAAATAGTGTTGCATGCCGCCGCAGGGAAATGTAAGGTCTTGCGGCGGGTTGGGGCGTATCCGCAGGGCGCGGCACTGTGCGTGCCGCTTGCCGGCTCAGTGCGCGGCGGGCTGGCGCAGCAGAATGGCGAACGTGGTGCCAGCGCCGGGTTCGCTGCGTTTCACGAAGATGCGGCCGTGGTGGTATTCCTCTATGATGCGCTTGGCGAGCGACAGTCCCAGGCCCCAGCCGCGCTTCTTCGTGGTGAAGCCCGGGCTGAAGACGCTTTTGAAGTGCTTGTGCGGTATGCCTTTCCCCGTGTCCGTCACTTCCACGCATACGCCGCCTTTGCGTCCCTGCGGGGCGAGCGTGACGGTGATGCTGCCCGCGCCTTCCATCGCGTCGACGGCGTTTTTGCAGAGGTTTTCTATTACCCACTCAAAGAGCGGAGCATTGATGTCGGCGGGGAGCGGGCTTTCGGGCGCGTGTACCGTGATGGCCACCTTGCGCGAGGTGCGGCGGTCGAAGTATTCCACTACGCGTGCCACCGCCGCGCGTATGTCCTCGCGCTGCAGCTCGGGCGCGGAGCCTATTTTCGAGAAACGGTCCGCCACGAGCTGCAGGCGGCGGATGTCTTTGTCCATTTCCAGAAGCAGGGAGTCGTCCGGGTAGGTCTCTTTCAGCACCTCGCTCCACGCCATGAGGGACGAGATGGGCGTGCCGAGCTGGTGCGCAGTCTCGCGCGAGAGGCCCACCCATACGCGGTTTTGCTCCGCACGCTTGAAGGCGAGCAGGGCGAAAAGCGCGAGCAGCATGAAAAAGCCGGCCACGCCGAGCTGCACGTAGGGGAAGACGGCAAGCCGCCGCAGCATGAGCGACTCGCTGTAGTAGACATAAATATAGTCGTGCTTGGCCGGGCGTTCCTCCCCGCCGCGAAGGTCCATGCGCATGCAGTGCCCCTCTTCGCGCATGGCTTGCGCTTGCTTCTGAAGTGTGGCGAGGCTGTCCTCGCCGTCGGCGCGGGCGGGCAGGTTGCGCGAGGCGAGTATGCTGCCGTGCGAGTCCGTCACGATGACGGGGATGGTGTTGTTGCTGTTGATGACGCGCAGCACGAGCGAGAGGTCGGTTTCCGCCTCAGCCTCCGTGAGCGAGCGCATGGCCTCCGCCCACACTTCCATTTTCGACAGCTCTTCTTTCGAAAGGTCCTGCGTCAGCCGGTGGGACGTGTACAGCGAGCCGAGGGCTATCGCCAGTGCGGCGACGGCCAGAGCGGTCTTCACTTTCTGTATCTTGTCCGTCCAGGTCATGGATTAAGGCGTAAGCGGGCTTTCCCCTGCGGGTGGTCAGCCGAGGTCGGCGTTGTTGAGGCTTTCTATGTAGTCGAGCACCTCGTTGCGCCCGCGCTTGTCGCTGCTGCTCGTGACGAAATGCGGCGGCAGCTCTTCCCACTCTTCGCGCAGCTTGTCAAGGAAGACGGAGATGTTGCGGGCGAGGACGGAGCGCGTGGACTTGTCGGCTTTGGTGAATATGATGCTGAAAGGCACGCCGTTTTCTCCGAGGAAGCGGATGAAGTCGAGGTCGATGCGCTGGGGCGGCAGGCGCGAGTCGATAAGCACGAAGAGCGTGGTGAGCTGCTGCCGGCCCAGCACGTAATGGCGTATGAGCTGGCGCAGCTTCTCCTGGTCGGTCTTGCTGCGCTTGGCGTATCCGTAGCCCGGCAGGTCGACGATGTGCCAGTCCTTGTTGACGAGGAAATGGTTGATGAGCATCGTCTTTCCCGGCGTGGCCGAGGTCATTGCAAGCCCGTTGCGGCCGGTGAGCATATTGATGAGGCTGCTTTTGCCCACGTTGCTGCGGCCGATGAACGCGTACTCGCGGCGCACGTTGTCGGGACACTTGTCCGCACGGCTGTTGCTGATCACAAACTCTGCGCTGTTGACAATCATAAGGGTTTTGTGCTTGGTGTATAATGTGCAAAATTAGCTTCATAACCCCTAATGCCCCAAGCCGTCCGCCTATTTTAGTGGCGGCAAAGCATAGGGAAGCCGGCGGAGGTCGCTGCTCCGCCGGCTTCCGGGCTTAGGCAAAGTGTGTTTTTCAGGCAGGGTTTTCTACTTGTTCACGATGGTGAGTGACATGGGTGCGTACTTGGCGGGCTGCATGGTGTATATGGCGGTCTGCGGATAGGCTGTGTCGGGAACATAGACGTTGGTGGCGTTTTTCACAAGTTTCCCGAAGAGTACGAAATAGCCGTCCACGCAGTCTGCATAGTGGTCGATATTTTCCAGGATGGACGAATGCAGCATTTCCCGCTTTCCTGTACTTATGCTGCGGCGGTAAAGCACGGTGTGCCGCCCGTTGTCGTTTCGCCAGGTGTAGAGGTTGTCGCCGTCGATGCCGAGGGGCGACTCGTCGCCAAGGTCAAACTGCGTCAGCGTAGCGTCGTCGTTGAGCCGCCATGCCTTGACGGGGCTGCCTGTGCCGCCGGCGGTGTAGAGCCAAAGCGTCCCGTCCGTGGCGTGCGTGTGG
This sequence comes from Alloprevotella sp., assembly GCA_963651485.1. Lineage (GTDB taxonomy): Bacteria > Bacteroidota > Bacteroidia > Bacteroidales > Bacteroidaceae > Alloprevotella. Next base: position 29,534 of record CAVJPT010000020.1, read on the forward strand.
CATACGGAGGCGGTGTCGAGGCTGAGTCCGTGGGCAACGGTCTTGGAGAGCGTAAATTTCTTGCTTGTGACGTTGTAAACCCTCACGCTCGTGGCGTCTGCTACGTATGCCTGCCCATTGCGGTAGGCCGCGCCGACGGGCGTGCCGCCGCTGCCGCCGCAAGCTGTCCATGCGCCGCCTTCAAGCAGGTAAAAGCCTGTGCGCACTACGATGCAGGGTATGCCGTTAAGGTCGAAGCCGGAACCGTACGTCGTGGCGGTGAGGGGGAGGGTAGGCAGCGGGGCGAGCGTGTTGGTGGCGGGGTCGTAGCTCTTCATCAGGCGCGACAGTGTGCGCTTTTCGTCGGCGTCCAGACCGCTGACGGCGCCAAATGTTTTCTTCCAGTACGACTCCGATCCGCCGCCGAAGTAGAGTTTCCCGCCTGCGGCAAAGTGTATGCTGCCGTCGGTCGCGAGAGAAAGGTCGGACTGCGCCTTTTTGAAGAACGGCGTCTGCCGTACGTGCAGGCGGTTCACCGCCGAGCCGCTTTCTTGGTTTCCTACGTAGAAATCAACTGCAAGCTCGCCGCTTTCGCTTAATTTGAGGTACAGCGGTACGGCGGTTTCCTGTCCCTGAGGCACTTTGGGATAGTAGGCATACTGATTTCCTCCCGTCATTATTTGGAAATTCACCCCGTTTGTCGACGTGCTGAGGCTTGTGCCGGCAGAGCTGCCGTTGGTCACGTCCACGCGTACGGTCATCAGCGTGCTGTCAAAAGCCGCGCCCGTCAGCACAAGGTCGTTGTTGGGCTGCGTGTAGGGCGGCTGCTCCACGCGTATCTGGTTGCCTTTCGGCTGCGCGGTGGGCGTGTCGGTGTCGGGCAGGGTGGGGGCGGTGTCTGCGCTGTCGCTCGGCACGGGCGTGTCGGGGACAGTCGGCGCAGTGCCAGTGGAGTCGGACGGCACGAAGCCGGACGTGTCGGCGAAGGCGGTGTGCGTACGGCGGCGGACGGCTTTTGCCGCGTTTCCGTCTGTGGCGAAAGTGATGGTGGCGTAGCGTGTCTTGCCCGTGAGGTTACGCGCTGCCACTATCTCTACTTTCTCTCCGCCCGTGCCGCCCATGCGCGAGAGCTGGCACCAGGAGGCGTCGCTTTTTGCTGTCCATAGTGTGGCGATGGGGACGGTGAGCCGTGTTTCGCTGCCTTCTGCCCCGAGCGACACGATGGCGTCTGTTTCGCCGCTGACTGTGGCGTTGGTTATGGAGTCTTGCGTGGTGTCGTCGTCCGTACAGGAGGCAAACTGCGTGCAGCATAGCGCAGCCAGCAGAAAAAGGAGAATAACAGTGTTTTTCATGGCTTCTTGTTTCTTTGTGGTTGGTCGTTTTGTTGCCGCAAAGAAACTTAAAAGCGCTCTCCGCCCCGTGTCATAGCGTAAACCTTTGGTGTCATCGGGTAAAAATGCCCGTTGGAGTGGGGATAATCTGCCTGTATGCTGGGGAAATGTACGCGGCGGCGTGGCGCGTAGCCGGATTCTCCGGTTTCAGTCGTTTTCCTTTTCTTTCAGAATCGCCGTGTCTGGCTCCATTGCCGCACGGTTTTTTGCTTGTAAAACCTTTCTTCTTGCAGTGAAACGGGGAGAAATACGCGCCTTGTTGCGGGAAATGCAGCGGGACGGGCTATTCTGCCGCTTGGCAAGTGCGCAAGCGAAACTTCTGCGGGCTTTCTCCGTTGTGCGCGGCGGCGAAGGCGCGGCGGAAAGTGGAGAGGCTGTTGAAGCCGGAAAGGGAGGCTACTGACTCAAGGGGATAGTCTGTCTCTTGCAGCAGCGTTTGGGCGTGCGCAAGCCGGTAGTTGTTGACGAAGTCATAGAAAGTGGTGTGCAGACGCGTGTTGAAGTATCGGCTGAGGTAGGTGCGGTTGGTGCCGAGGCGGCGGGCAAGGTCAAGCAGGCGCAGTTTTGGCTCAAGATATACCTTTTCCTCGTCAAGCAGCTTTTGGAGTCTTTTTTCTATCTGCGAGAATGTCTCCTCGGCGGACGCTTCGGCCGCAAGCGCAGCGGCGGTGGGGGAGGCTTCGGCGGTTTGCGGCTCGCCGTTTGCGGTCTCAAGTTCGGTGCAGTCTGCGGAGTCGCTGCTGCTGCGTACGGTGCTGATGACCAATTCCTGCTTGTAGATAAAACGGCAAACGGCCATCCAGCCCGCGAGAGAGAGGGCGAGGTAGGCGAGTATGGTGTACGCGGACGGCTGCACGCAGTCGGCGAGCCAAAGCAGCAGGATGAAGAAATAGAGGGCGGTCACGCCGCGCAGCCAATGCAGGTTGATGTCCTCGTCATACGAGTACTCGTCCTTGAGCCGCTGGTGGTAGCGCGGAAGCTCGTGCCACATCCAGCAGAAGCAGGCCACGCCGTATGCGGCGGCGAGGGCGGTGAGGCTGTAGTATATCCACTCTTGCCTAAGCACCGCGTAGAGGGCGGGAAGAAGGAGGAAGGGAAGTTCGGTGCACGCCATCGTGCGTGCTTTCAGCCACCCGGGGCGGCACAGCTCGGCAAGTATGAAGCCGTAGACGGGGACGGCTACAAAGTCCGTGCAGCCCGTAAGGCGCGACACCGCGCCGCCGGGCAGCTGGCAGAAGGTGTCAATGAGCGGGAGGTCTTTCGCGTATTGCACGACAAAGATTGCCATCAGCACGGCAAGCATCTTTTTCACCCGTCCGCGGGAGCGGAACCAGAAAAGCCATGCCATAAGGGCGAAGTACATAATCTCCATCCCGTAAAGCAGGTATATCCATTTCGCGGTCTCGGTCTCTATCATTGCGTAGCTCTTGTCTGTGTGTCAAGTTCCCTAATCTTCCGTCACGCGTCAGCTTTGACCGGCGGCGTTTCTGCTTCCCGTAGTTTCTTCGCGTGTTTCCGTAATTTCTTCGCGTGTTTCCGTAGTTTCTTCGCGTGTTTCCGTAGTTTCTTCGCCTATTTTCATAGCTTCTTCGCGTGTTCCCATAGCTTTTCCCCCTGTTCCCGTAGCTCCTTCGTCTATTTTCATAGCTTTTCCGCGTGTTTCCGTAGCTTTTCCGCGTGTTTCCATAGCTCCTTCGCGTTTTTCAGTAGCACCTTCGCCTGTTGCCATAGGCGAATTTCCAACTTTCCGTAGCGTAGACACGGCTTTCAGTAGTAGTCTCGCATACTCCCGTGGCGGAGTTCCGTCGGTTCGTAGTTGCAGTCCCTTTTCCTGTAGTTGCTGCCCCGTTTCCCGTAGTTGCTGCCCCGTTTCCCGTAGTTGCAGTCCCTTTCCCCGTAATTGCTGCCCCGCTAAGGTGCTGGCTTGTTTGGCGCATCGCGCAGGCACGGTGTACGGCGTAAAAGAAAAAAGGCGCGGTCGGCGTTTCCCGCCAATCGTGCCTCGTCTGTCTTTGTGTGTTGTACACTCTCAGGGGTTCGAACCCTGGACCCACTGATTAAGAGTCAGTTGCTCTA
>CAVJPT010000021.1:0-23833 GCA_963651485.1 Alloprevotella sp.
CTAAAAGCAGGAAAGTCTCGAAAAACTTTGGCTATGCGAAAAAAGTAATGTATCATTGCTTCGCCAAGAAGGGGCGCGGTGGTTTATGTCACCAGCGGACAAAAGTTCAGATAGGGCATTGAGCCTTGTCTGAACTTGCCAAGAAAGGGACGCTTTGGATTTTCCCACAGCAGTTCAAGAGAACACCACTTGACACAGTTGAGTTGACTTACCCGAAACAATGGATGTTGGCATTTCTCTTTCTAACACCAACAGAGCCTTTACTGTATTATGTACGCCCTTCACGCTTTGTTCGGCATTTAGTACTGCTTCGTACTTGACACATTGGTAAATGCCTCGCAAGATATCTGCATCGTCAGGAATAGAGGACTTTACCTCTACTGCTATTTGTGTATCGTCCTTCAACAGAAAGAAAACATCAAGGCGGTCACCAGACAAAAGAACGTGTTCCATTTCCTTATGCTTGACATTCTATACACCTATACATTCGAGATGATTGTAGATGTACTCTTTCAAAGCCTTGTGCTTTTCGCCCTCTGAACCATGCTTGGAGAATGAGCATTCTCTGATGCTTGACTCATACCCTTTGTTCGTAGCAACTTTGTATGCCGTCAGTTCAAGAACTTCAAGCACTTCGCTCCACTTGTCATAGTAATATGCTTCACTATTACGATGCTGCATTTCATCGAGTTTTTGCTCTTTCGTAAGCGAACTATATTGAGAGTTAACGTAATCAAAGCCGTCACTCAGTAGTTATGATGACTTGCTTATTACAAGACTGTTCAAAGTTGGAAGATCCTTAAACTCGAAGCGTGATTTCCTTAACTCCTTAAATACATCATCAATCTTGCCTAACACACTACCTATTTGGTTTGTGTTATGCCCAACCGCTTTTGACAACTCACTATAAGTGTGCGGTGCTTTGCTAACCGAAGCCCGATAAACGAGTACAGGGATCATCCTGCGAGCCCACATCGCATTTTTGCGGTGTGGGCTCGCAGAATAGATAGATATTTAGGTTTCGCCATCGTAAGACTCTTCGCTGTCGTTAAACTGGTCGGAATCGTCATTGGGGAACGAGAAACTAAGATAGTCTTCCACACAGCGTTTTACACTCGGCGTCGCCAAAAGCGTAAGGGCGTCGGTCGTCTGGTATTAAGAAGTCAGACTTGCTGTTCTAAAACAGACCTTTGACCGTCTTTTGGCCTATGTTTAGTTTGGACATACCGTATTCTTGTTATTTAATCCCCAGGATTAAATCTTCGTTCTATGACTCGTTGACTCATTTCACCACCAATGCGCGGTCTATTGTGTCGGCAAGTGCGGCAAAGTGCGGAAGCGCGGAAGCAGTATGGCACATGCGCTGAATGCGGCGCAGCTGCTGGAGTACGGTTGCATACGCCTTTCCTCCCTTGTTGGAGGAAAAATAGGACACAAGCGCGTTTACTGCGGACTTTTGCAGCTCCTTGCGGTAGTCGGCAGGAGTCTGTCCCGTAGTTGCCTCGGTGAAAAGGCGCGTTACTACTTCGGGCAGATAGTCCTCGGCGGGATAGACAGAACGAAGACGGTCTAGCACCTCCACGGAAAGCATAGAGCCGACCATAGAACGGCCAAGTCGCGCGGTAAGGCTATGCTTGTCGGATGTGACGCGGTCCATATAGTTTACCTTTATGAGCCACGTAGGCTCGTTTAGGATATGGCGCGTCAGGAAATCAAGTGCTGCTACCTGCTTGTCACGCGGTGCGTCAGTGTATACCGCGCCGCCCTCATCTACGGTCTTGTAGTCACAGTAAAGTCCGCCGATATTGCCGAGTACGTGACGGCAGTAGCGGTAAAACTGGTTGTAGACTGCATTGTACATTCCTTTCAGGTTTGCACCGTATATGTCGCCGCTCTCGTACGTCCATTTAGGAAGCTGAGGCAACTCGCGCTTAAGGTTGAGTATACCGTACTCGCTCGCCTTCACCGCGTCGTCGCCCAAGTCCTCCGTCTGGCAGCGCGAGTCGTTGGTGCGGTTTGTCTCACCGTCTCCAAACCACAGACGGCGGTTGCCGCGCAGACGTTCGGACGTAAGTTTCTCGAGTTCCCAGTGATCGCTTACGGCATCGTAGGCGTTCCACATCGGAGTATACCCCCACTCTATTGCCCAGCAGTCGTAGTCACCGATGCGGGGGAATATGCCCGTGCGCGAAATGCTGTCCTCCGGCTGCGCCACATAGTTGAAACGAGCGTAGTCCATTATGCTCGGCGTGTGACCGTGCGCCTCCACAAAGACTTTTGAGCGCAAGCTGTCCACGGGGACAGTGGAAGACGAGCCGAAATTGTGCCTAAGTCCCAGCGTATGCCCGACTTCGTGGGAGGAGACGAAGCGTATGAGCTGCCCCATAAGGTCGGTGTCGTACTTCATGCACTGGGCAGCCTCGTCAAGCGTGCCCGCCTGCACCATGTACCAGTCGTGCACAAGGGTCATCACATTGTGATACCAACATATGTGGCTTTCGAGTATTTCGCCCGAGCGCGGGTCGTGCACGTTAGGACCATAAGCATTCTCTGTTGGCGATGCAAGATAGCGTATGCACGAGTAGCGCGCGTCCTCCATAGACATCGTGCTGTCGTTCTCCGGCCACTCCTTTGCCATAATGGCATTCTTGAAGCCTGCCTTCTCAAAGGCTTTCTGCCAGTCGTTCACACCTTGTATAAGATACGGGCGCCATTGCTTCGGCGTGGCAGGGTCTATGTAGTAGACAATGGGCTTTTTAGGCTCAACCAGTTCGCCGCGCTTCATGCGCTCTGCGTCTGCACTGTCTTTCGGCTCAAGCCGCCAGCGGGTGATGAAACGGCGCGGCTCGACGCGCTGCTGATTGTCGGAAAAGAGCGTGTAGTCGTCGGTGAAATATCCCACGCGCGGGTCAAAAAGGCGCTGCGCCATAGGCGTCTTGGGCAAGAGCACAAACGACACGTTAAGACCGAGCGTAACCTTGCCCGTGTACGCCGCCGCTGCCGTTTTGTAGCCAGACGAAGACCACGTCTTCACCGTACGCACTTCCGTATTGAGCGGAAATGTCTTTATGCTCTCAATGTAAGAGGCATCGGCGATGAGACCTTGCAGCCCCATAGACTGCTTCGTGTTTGCACGCATACCGAGTGCGGGATTGTCTTCCAGGAAAAGCTGGTTGACCTTAACCTTATAGAAACCGCCCGTATGGCTCTCCACTTTGAGGGCGGAAATGATGGGGTCTGCGTTGCTGATGGTGATGGCACGGTTGATGGCATCGGTGGAGTCGGCGGCATTGATGAGGAGGCGCGAGCGCAGGAGCAGCTTGCCCGTCGGCGACTTCTCGAAATAGACCGTTTGCTGGTTGGCCTGTTCGCCCCCGTACTGTCCCGTGTTGGCGGGAGTACTGGTGTAGCGCACGGTGACCAAAATCTCGCGCCCGAGAAGCGAGTCGGGGATGGAGAAAAACCAGTCACTTCCGTCTGCGGTCACATTGAAAAGGCCTTTGCGCTCTACGGGCTTTGTCTTTTTAGTGGCTTTTTCGCTTTTGTCCGTGGCAGACTTTGCTGTTTCCGTCTTCGCAGTCTTGTTGTTCTCTTTGCTCTTCACGCTCTGCGCTGAGATTCCGCCCGAAAGGGCAAAGCAAAGCATCGTGGAGACAAGCATCCTTGGTGATGTCATATTCTTCCGTTTTTTATTGTCTTGATGAAAAGTTCCGGTCCTCCGTCCAGACGGCTCTGCATATACGGGGGGAGCTGCATGGAAAAGGTTCCCGGTATGCCCTCCACGCCAAAATAGCAGCGTATCACGCTTGCCATATTAAAGGAGAGCTGGTCTCCGCGCCTTATAAGCAACGCTGCGTAGTGGCGCAAGAGTTCATGGTTGTTTTCGTGCTGGCGCAGGGCGCAAAACATCATATAATAGGCCAATGACGTACCCGCCCGCAACAGCGACCCGAGGCGCAGCTCCACGTCGTCGCCTGCAAAAAGGTCAAGCAAAGCAGCCGCCTCGTCTGCGCGGGTAAGGGCGGGCAACAGTGTCTCAAGCACTTTTACGCGGTCCACGTGCGTGGCGATAGCAGCAAAACTTTTCAGACTGTCGTCACGCACCGTAAAACCCTCCGCCCCACACAGCGTGACGGCGGCTTTGAGGAAAGTGACGAGATAAGCCTTTGTATCCGCTGGCACAACGGCGGCGAAAAGCTGCCAAAAGTTTGCAGGGCTTACGACGGGCAGCACCTCTTCGGCGAGCAGATATCCCGCCGTGCGCCGCTCGCTGTTGGTAAGCGAGTCCAAGAGCGAAAGCAGTGCCTTTCCGTCACCCGCCTCAGCGTGACGCATCAGTTTTGCGCGTAACTGCGGATTGTGTCTGCGTAAAGTTGTCAACGTATTGCCGTATTTCTTTATGGAAACTACTCCTAATGCGTGCGTAATCTTTCAAAGCACTAACACGCCGCTCACACTCAGGCACGCCTCTCCAGCAATACCACGTTTTCTACATGGTGCGTCTGCGGAAACATATCGACAGGCTGCACCGCCGCGACGCGGTAGTCAGCATCAAGCAGCGCAAGGTCGCGTGCCTGCGTGGCAGGGTTGCAGCTTACATATACAATGCGGCGGGGAGCTGCAAAGAGCAGTGTGTCCACCACGTCTCCGTGCATTCCGGCGCGGGGCGGGTCGGTGATTATCACGTCGGGCCGTCCGTGCTGTTCTATGAAGTCGCGATTGAGGATATCTTTCATATCGCCCGCGTAAAAAAGCGTGTTGTCAAGCCCATTTATCCGTGCGTTTTCCTTTGCGTCCTCTATGGCTTCGGGCACATACTCTATGCCTATAACCTTTCGTGCCGCCCGAGCCACAAAATTTGCGATGGTGCCCGTGCCTGTATAAAGGTCGTATACGAGTTCGTCACCGGTGAGTCCGGCGAAGTCGCGCGCTACCTTGTAAAGCTCGTATGCCTGATGGGTGTTGGTCTGGTAAAAACTCTTCGGCCCAACCTTAAAGCGCAGCCCTTCCATTGTCTCATAGATGAAGTCCGTACCGCTGTATGTCTTCACTTCAAGGTCGCCGATTGTGTCGTTGCACTTCGTGTTGTTGACATAAAGCAGGGAGGTCACCTCGGGGAAGGTCTCGTGGATGTAGGCAAGCACACCCATTGCGGCCGCTTCGTCTTCTTCCGAGCGGAGGCAAAACTGCATCACCACCATCGCCTCGTCCGTCTCCGAGAGGCGTATCATCATGTTGCGCAACACGCCGTGCTGCGCACGCAAGTCAAAGAACGAAACGCCGTGTTCGAGGGCATACGAGCGCACGCCGTTGCGCAGGCGGTCGTTCAGCGAGTCCATAAGATGACAGGTGTCTATGTCGAGAATTTTGTCAAACGCACCGGGGATGTGGAAGCCCACAGCGTCCATCACGTCAAACTTCTCGCCGGAGGCGACTTGCTCTGCCGTGAGCCATTTCTTGTTGCTGAACCCAAACTCCAGCTTGTTGCGGTATCCCTTTTGGAGGCGGCTGCCGAGTATGGGACGCACATCGGGCAGTTCCACTTTCCCTATGCGGCGCAGGTTGTCTTCCACCTGCTGCTGCTTGTAGCGTAGCTGCTCCTCATAAGGCAGACACTGCCACTTGCAGCCCCCGCACACGCCGAAATGCTTGCAAAAGGGTTCGGCGCGGTTTTCCGAATAGCTATGAAACTTTATCAACTCCGCTTCGGCATAACTGTGCTTCTTGCGGCGTATCTGCAGGTCTACCACATCGCCGGGTACGGCATACGGTACAAAGATGACGAGGTTGTCCACCTTAGCTATGGCTTTTCCCTCGGCGGCGACCCCCGTTATGGTGACGTTTTCAAGTACAGGTAAAGGTTTGCGTTTGCGCGACATCTGTTGTCTTTGGTTTGTGTTGTGCTTCGGCGGTGCGGCAAAGCGTGACCCGCCAATGTATTCCTATATATATAATGTGTGCGCCCGTAGGCGCAGTTAGTCTCAGTCTGTCCCAAGTGTGCGTTCCAGCAGTTTTTCCACCAAGCGCGGAAGGGCGTAGTCCCCTACCCTTTCGCGCGGCACGGCGACAAAACCCTCGGGCGGCGACGGCAAGTTTTCTGCGTAGCTTAATTCATAGCAGTCCGCCACAAGCTGCAGATGCGTGAGCCGATGGCTTACGCCCCGCGCCACTGTGCGCAAAGTGTATCCCGGCGGGAGATCCCTGGCTATGCCGCTTGCTAGCGCTTTATTTAATGTGACCCGTTTTTCCGACTCAACGACGGGCGGCTCGTACAGTCCGCGCCATATCCCGCTGTCCCGGCGACGCAGCCACAGTCCATCGGGCGCAGTCACCACAAGATAGCTAAGGTGACGCTCCTTCACGCTCTGCGTCCTTGCCCGCACAGGATAATTCTCCGGTTTTCCTTTCTCCGCTGCAAGACAGCCGTCCCGTAACGGACATCGTCTGCAGTCCGGCAAAGAAGGCACACACTGCATCGCGCCGAAGTCCATCAAAGCCTGATTGTAGTCAGCAGGGCGTTTCCGGTCAAGCAGTTTGTCAGCCAGCGCGGCAAAATCCTTTTTCCCGGCGGAAGCGTCTATCGGTGTCTCCAGCGCGAAATAGCGCGAAAGCACGCGGTACACGTTGCCGTCCACCACTGCCACAGGGTCTCCGTACGCAAACGAGCAAACTGCCGCTGCGGTGTACGGACCGACTCCCGGCAGCGCACGCACGTCTTCATAGCGGCGCGGAAAGCCTCCAGCAGCTGCCATCGCACGCGCCGCCGCATGCATATTGCGGGCACGCGAGTAGTAGCCAAGCCCCTGCCAAAGGCGCAGCACCTCGTCCTCCTCGGCAGCCGCAAGAGCCTCCAGGGTGGGAAAACGTTTTACGAAACGCAGGTAGTAGTCTGTACCCTGCGCCACGCGTGTCTGCTGCAGGATGGTTTCCGATACCCACACGAGGTAGGGGGAGCGCACGCCGCGCCAAGGCAGGTCGCGGCGGTTTATGTCATACCATTCCAATAGGCGGCTCTGCCACTCGTGCATAGTGCGGTATTTGTGGGAAAACACGTCTCGGCGCGAGGCGCACTCCAATAGGAATAAAGCCCGCGCGGCATACGGTGGTTAGTGGAAGAGCTTGATGCGCTGTTCCTCGCTAAGTTTGCAAATAAGCAGTTCGCCGTCACGCTCGGCCACCACATAGCCGTCAAGCCCCTGCACCACGACGCGGCGCAAGCCCGTGGTGTGTACCACGGTGTGGTAGGTGTCGTAGACGGAGAGATTTTCGCCCACGCACACGTTGCCATACTTGTCTTTGGGCATCTGCTCACGCAGGGAAAACCATGTGCCGAGGTCGCTCCAGGCAAAGTCGGCGGGACATACAAAGACCTCCTCCGACTTCTCCATTATGGCGTAGTCCACAGATATATTGGGACACTCCGCATAGCCTTCGTGCACGGCAGCCTTTTCTTCAGGCGTGTCGTATACGGGGAGCATATCCTCGAATATAGAGGATATTTCCGGCTCATACACGCGGAAAGCGTTGACTACGGTGCTGACGTTCCAGATAAAGATGCCCGAGTTCCAGAGATAGTTGGGGTCTTTCACGTATTGCTCGGCAAGCGCGAGGTCGGGCTTTTCCTTGAACTCGTCCACGCGGTAGATGTTGTCGCGCCGCGAGGAAGCGCAGCCGAGATTGGCTTTTATATAGCCGTACCCCGTCTCGGGGCGCGTGGGGCGTATGCCGATGGTGACAATGGCATCCGTTTCGGCTGCAAAGCCAAGACCGTCTTCCACCACTGCGGCAAAAGCGCGTGCGTCAGGGATGAAATGGTCCGCCGGGGTTACTACCACGTTTGCCTTCGGGTTGCGTTTCTTTATTTTCCAGCTGGCATAGCAGATGGCGGGAGCGGTGTTGCGTCTGCAGGGTTCGCAGATGATGTTCTCCTCCGGCACTTCGGGAAGCTGGCTGTGTACCGTGTCGCGGTACTGCTCCACTGTCACCACCCACACTTTGTCTTTGTCGATGATGTCCTTGAAACGGTCTACTGTAAGCTGCAGCAGCGTGCGCCCGCAGCCCAGTATGTCGAGAAACTGCTTCGGCTCGCTCTCGGTGCTGATGGGCCAGAAACGGCTTCCCACGCCACCGGCCATTATGACAAGGTAGTTGTTGCTCATATAAAAATAGGTCTGTGACCGCCGGCGTTATTTCCCGTTGTTCTTGCCCTCTTCCATATTGCCCTCAACGTACAGGCGCACCATGTTATTGGAGGCATTGGAAATGACGGTGACTGTTTTCTTGAAACGTCCGGGGGCTTTGCCCTTTCCGTTGTACGTCACGGTCACAGTACCCTTTGCGCCAGGCGCAACGGGGTCTTTGGTATGCTTGGCTACGGTACATCCGCACGAAGCGTAAGCCTGCTGTATGACGAGCGGCTTGTCGCCGGTGTTTTGGAAGACAAACACATGTGTGACAGGCTGGCTTTCCGAGAATGTGCCGAAATTGAATTTCGACTCCTCAAACTTGGCCACCGCCTGGGCCATACCCTGCACGCAGAGCAGCGCAAGGAACGCGCAAAATGCCGCAAAACGTTTCATCGCAATAATAAGTTTCCGCCCGTTTCCCTACCACGGCTGACGCGCTCTGCCGCACGTCCCGGCGGCGCGGGGAAAGGGGCTGTTTCGCGCAAAATTAGGACTTAAACGCATAATAGGAAAATTTTGCGAGTTTAAATACGGACGGCGGCGGCTATTGCGTACATTTGCACTACGGGAAACCGGACGCTCAGTGTCCGCCCCCGCACGGCGTTATGGCAGGAAAAGGCGTTACGGAGAAAGTGATATTGGGCATTGACCCCGGCACCAACCTTTTAGGGTACGGCGTTTTGCGCGTGGAGCGCGGACGCGTGGAGATGGTGGCGATGGGCGTGATTGACCTGCGCCGCTGCCCGGATGCCTACCTTAAGCTCGGGCGCATTTACGAGCGGGTGCAGGGCGTGATTGACTCTTTCCGGCCCGACGAGCTGGCCATAGAGGCTCCGTTCTTCGGGAAAAACGTGCAAAGCATGCTGAAACTTGGCCGGGCGCAGGGGGTGGCAATCGCCGCCGCGATGAGCCGGCAAGTGCCGATACACGAGTATGCTCCGCTGAAAATCAAACAGGCCATAACGGGCAACGGACAGGCCTCGAAAGAGCAAGTGGCGGAGATGCTGCGGCGCACGCTCAAGCTGCGTCCCGACAACGATGTCCCCTACCTCGACGCCACCGACGCGCTCGCTGCGGCATACTGCCACCACCTCGAGACCTCACGCCCCGTTGCCGCGCCCGCTGCCGGAGCTAGGACGTGGGCGGCATACGCTAAGGCCAACGCCGGGCGCGTGCATACGGGAGGCGGCTGCGCCACGGCGCCGGCCGCAAAGCTGGCGCAGGCATTGGCTACGGCTGGAAGAAAGACCGACTGACAACGACAAACCACTCAGACCAATGAAGAAATACATACTTGCCCTTTTGCTTGCACTGCCCGTATGGGCATCGCAAAGCCGCGCGCAAGAGGTTTACAACATTGTGCTTGAAAAAGCCACGAGCATTGTCAACGACCCCACAAGCAGCTACGTGCGGACTAAGATTGCTCAGTTTGAGCGCACCGCCCTTGTGTACCTCAAAAGCAAAAGCTTTGAGGCCAGCGACACGGTAAGCGCGGATTTCCTCAATACGCAAGCCTATTATCTGAGCGAATTTGTCACGCTGTATATGAAAGAGGTTTTGATGATGAGCAGGAAGAAAGGCAACGAAAACGCCCGCCGCGAGAAAATAAGTCTTTTCATGAGCGCATCCGAGTGCAACCCACTCTTCAACGACCCCGACAAGGAAACCACGCTATCGTTTGTCACCGCCGAAGGCGAGTATATGCCTTTCTCCCTCGACACCGACTGGCAGAAAGCCTATTGCGCCGCCAAGTCCCGTCTCTGAATAAGGCGGTTCTTCCCCTTTCCGCCGCAAGCCGTCTCTTTGTTTTACAAAACCATTGCAGAGAGAGTCCCCCTTTCCCTGGTCTCCACACATCACAGAGGAGAGACGGACAGAATAGGGACAAGGGGTATAAAAACACGTTTCCGCCAAAACCCAAGCAGAACGCCTTGACGGCCTCTCCGCTTACGGATTGACGGATTCGCAGATAAAAGCTTGCGCTTGTTTTTACTGGCGCAAGGCTCTGCGGGACGCTCTTTCCCGCTTTTTTGTGTGCGGTCTGCGGCCGCAATGCGCGACCGCGACGTTTTACTTCAAAGCTACGAGGATGTCCTTCTCTTCCTCCTTCACGTCCAGCTTGCCCTCGCGGAGCAGCCAGCCCATGCCGAGATAGAGGTCCTTGTCGCTGCGCGTCTTCAAGGCTTTCTTCAGGTCCTTGCCCGTAAGCGCGCCCTGCGCGTTGAGGGCTTCCCAAATCTTTCCAGCCAGTTCGCCGGCCTTTTCTTCAAACATAACAGTTGTTATTGGTTAGGTAATCTTGCGCCGGAGCTGTGTGTCGCGACACAAATACTCTCCGTCACGCCGCAAAGTTACGCTTTTTTTGCATTTAATGCCTTGGCAAGCTTGTAAATCAAGTTTTTGCAAGCTCTTTTCAGCACCGCGCCACAGGAAAAGAGCAATTAGTCCCCCGCTTGAAAGCCGCAAAAAGCGTAAATTCGTACGCTATGGAAGACAATCTCACCGTTTACCGCGCCTCGGCCGGCTCGGGCAAGACTTATCGCCTTGCTTTGGAATACATAAAGCACGCCGTCAGCGGTGACACGCCCGCCGCTTACCGCGAGGTGCTTGCCATGACGTTCACCAACAAGGCTACGGGCGAAATGAAAGACCGCATCCTCATGCAGCTCTACAACCTTGGCCACGGCGAACTCGACAAAAATTTTGCCTCCGACCTCTACAAGGAGCTGCCCGCGCTCACCCCCGAAGAGATCAAGACACGCGCCGGGGCGACGCTGCGTGCCATACTGCACGACTACGACCGCTTTTCCGTGCAAACCATCGACGCTTTCTTCCAGTCTATGCTCACGAGCCTGGCGCACGAGCTGGGGCTTACGCGCAGTTTCCGCGTCGACCTCGACGAGAAGGAGGTGGCTGGACGCGCCGTAGACAGACTTCTTTTGCGTGCCTCCGAACGCGGCGGCCGCCGCGCCCAGTGGGTGGAAGCATACATGACCGACCTCATCGAGCAGGACAAGGGCTGGAAAATCGCGAAGAAACTTAAGGACTTTGCGGGAGACAACCTCTCCGAGCAGGCTTACCTCAAAAACGAAGACATCATACGCAACCGCCTCGCCGACCCTAAGGCGTGGAAGGCGTTTACCTCCGCCTTGAAAAAGATTGAGGAGAAACAGCTCGAATATCTTGCCCACTGCGCAGAAGCCCTGAACGAGCGGCTTGACGAAGCGGGCGACAAAAACATAAAGAGCGCCAACCTGCTGCGCAAATACGCGGCGCGGCTCAAAGACGGACTTTTGTGGCATGCAAAAGGCAGCAGCGGAGATTTCCCGAGCAAAACCGTGCTCGCTATGGCGGAAGACCCAGACAACCTTTTAAAGGCTGCCGACAGGAAGAAGCCGGACTTGGCGGCGGGCGCACGGCGCGTGCATGAAGCACTTGCCGCGGCTGAAGCGGCACGCAAGGAAGCCACGCCGCACATAGCCACCTGCCACGCTCTGTCGCGCAATGTGTCGCAGCTGCGCCTGCTTGGCGAAATAGGCACGGAGATGGAGGCGATAAACCGCGAAGCGGGACGCTTCATGCTCTCCCACACGCCCGAACTCTTCCGCCGTATGGTTGGCACGGAGGACGCTTCCTTTGTCTTTGAGCGTGCCGGGGAAACCTACCGCCACGTCATGGTGGACGAATTTCAGGACACGTCGCGCCTGCAATGGGACAACATTCGCCGCCTTCTCTTGGAAAATCTCTCCACGGGCGACGGCTGCATGATAGTAGGCGACGTGAAGCAGAGCATCTACCGCTGGCGCGGAGGCGACTGGAAAATCCTCAGCGACATCAGGCGCGAAATGCCACGCGTGACTTTCGCCCCGCCGCTCACCACCAACCGCCGCAGCCTTCCCGCCGTGATAGGGTTCAACAACCGCCTCTTCCCCCTTGCGGCCGAATGGATTGACGCACACACCGACAGCGACCCCACGCAGCGTGCGCGTACGCTCTACGATGACGTACACCAGGACTGTCCCAAGAAAAAGGAAGGCGGCTACGTGCGCATTGTGTGCAACGAGGGGGAGAAACTCGAAAACGGCGCAATCCTTTCCGACCTTGTCGCACAAGTCAAGTCACAGCACGACGTGACGGGCGTGCCCTACTCAAAAATGACCGTGCTTGTGCGCCGCAACTCCGAGGCCGCTGAGGTGGTAGACTACTTCGCGCAGCATGCCGCAGACATTCCGGTTGTATCCGACGAGGCATACCTGCTCACCGCCTCTCCCGCCGTGACGCTTGTGACGGAGACGCTCCGCTGGCTTGCAGAAGCCGAAGCGAGCGACAAGGAGAAAGACGGAAAAAGAAAAGGAAGCGACGGGAAGGCGCTCACACTTGCCGCCAAGTCGTACCTCGTCGTCCACGGAAAGGGAGAGGACGTGCCGGCAATGGAGCAAATACGCGGACACGCCCGCGACATACTGCCCGCCGCACTTTTCGCTGAGCGCGAACGCCTGCGCCTCCTGCCGCTGTACGAGCTTTGCGAACGGCTCGTTGCGCTCTTCTCGCTCGGCGGCGAGGACGAGCCGCGTGCCGCCGGGCAGCGTCCTTACCTTTTCTCTCTCTTGGACGGCGTGACGGAGTTTCTGGACGAGCATCCGTCGGACACGGCGGCGTTTATGGTCTATTGGGACGAAACGCTGAGCAAGCGCAGCATCCCCACGGACGGCGCGGCCGAGGGCGTGACGGTGATGACCGTGCACAAGTCAAAGGGCCTTGCCGCCCACACCGTCCTCATACCCTTCTGCCGCTGGGAGCTCAACCGCGACGGCCAAACAAAATCCGACACGCTTTGGCTGGACACCGCCGGCCTTTCCGCGCCCTACAACTTCCTGCCCGTATACCCCGTCACCCCAAGCCCGGCGGACGAGGTAAAGACTTCTTATTTCAAAACGCAGATTGCCGACGAAAGGGAGCAGGAGCGCATTGACAACCTCAACACGCTCTACGTGGCTTTTACCCGCGCGGAGGCTAATCTGCTTGTCTGGACATCCGCCCCGAAAGCGACTGGCGGCGCGGCAAACAGCATCGCCGGACCGCTCGCCGCATCGCTCGCGCAGATGACAAGCGCGCCTTCCACGGAGACGGAAGGAGACAGCGCGGAGGCTGAGGGCAGCATCCCGCCATACGGCACGCTCACGGCTGAGGAGATTGAGCTTGAAGAAGAGAGCGGAGACACCCCCGGCAGCACACAGGAAGAGGACGGCGACACTGAGGAGGACGGGAAGAAAAAGAAGAAAACGCCTACCATATTATATATAAGCGGAGAGCCGCAGGGATACACGGCAAAAGCGGAGAGCCACTCTGACACCCCTCTCGGCAATAATTCTCCTGATAAAAAAACTCCTGACAAAAACCCGCTTGACATCCATCCCGCCGAGCTTGCCGTCACGCTGCACACGGAAGCTGCCCCAGCCGTGGAGTTTGTACAGAGCAACCGCGCCAAGGATTTCCTCGCCGCTGCCGACGGGGACGAAGACGGCGAGGAGCAAGGCCGCTACATTTCGCGCGGCAATCTGCTCCACCGCGTCTTTTCTATGATAGAGCAGGCCAAGGACGTACCCGCCGCCATAGAGACGCTTTCACTCGAAGGCGTGTTTGCAGGAAGCGAGGACGTGGAACAGGTGCGCCGACTCGTCACCAAGCGCCTCGCCTCCCCCGTGGCAGCGGGATGGTTTGACGGCTCGTGGCGCGTGCTTGCCGAGCAGTCTATCCTCACACGCGACGAAGACGGAACGGTGCACCAGCTGCGCCCGGACCGCGTGATGACGCGCGAGGGGGAAACGGTCGTGGTGGACTTCAAGTTTGGCCGCCCCCGCAAGAAATACGAGGACCAGGTAAAGAAGTATATGAAGCTTCTGCGCGAAATGGGAATGCCCGGCGTGAAAGGGTATCTGTGGTATGTGTACACGGGGGAAACGGTACCGGTGACCGACTGACAAGGCTGCACCATGCCTGTCCTTTCTACGGCGCAAACAGGCGTACAGGACAGAGCGCGTACAACGGGTATTTGCCTATATTGCACAAAATGCGTAATTTTGCGCACGATTTTCAGAAAACCGCCGCCGCGCGTCCCGTGAGGGTACTCCGGCGGCATGCGAAGAGGGGGCTTGTCCGCACCGTCCCTGAGACGAAGCTGGGCTGACTTTTACGCCCCCGCTGCAAAGGCTCCCCACTCCGCACAACAAGGATTTTATGACACACAATTTACTTAAAGGGAAACGGGGCGTCATCTTCGGCGCACTCAACGAGGACTCCATCGCGTGGAAAGTAGCCGTGAAGGCTGTAGAAGAGGGAGCGAAAATCACGCTGACCAATACACCTATGGCTCTGCGTATGGGTACGCTCGACAAGCTCGCCGCCCAGATTGGCGCGACCGTGATACCTGCCGACGCCACAAACGTAGAGGATCTCAACCGCGTATTCTCCGAAAGCATGGAGGTACTGGGCGGAAAACTGGACTTCGTGCTGCACTCCATCGGCATGAGCCCCAACGTGCGCAAGGGGCGCACCTATGACGATCTCGACTACAACTTCCTGCAGAAGACGCTCGACATTTCCGCCATCTCCTTCCACAAGATGCTGCAGTCGGCGAAGAAGCTCGACGCCATCGCCGAGTACGGCTCTGTAGTGGCGCTCACCTACGTCGCCTCGCAGCGCACTTTCTTCGGCTACAACGACATGGCCGACGCAAAGAGCATGCTGGAAAGCATCGCCCGCTCTTTCGGCTACATCTACGGCCGCGAGAAGCACGTGCGCGTCAATACCATCTCGCAGAGCCCTACGGCCACGACGGCGGGAAAGGGCATCAAGGAGATGGACCACATGATGGACTTCGCCGAGAAGATGTCTCCGCTCGGCAACGCCTCGGCCGAGGAGTGCGCAGACTACTGCGTCATGATGTTCTCCGACTTCACGCGCAAGGTGACTATGCAGAACCTCTTCCACGACGGCGGCTTCTCTTCCATGGGCATGAGCCTGCGTGCCATGAACCAGTACTCGAAGGACCTCAGCCCCTACACCGACGACAAGGGCAACGTGATATACGGATAAACGACACAAGGAAAAAGGGAGAAAACCCGCTTTCCCCGCACGCGCCGCCGCTGCAAAGTGACCGCGCATGCGGGGATTTTTCGTACTTTTGCCGTAATGATTGACCCTTTCGCCCCCGATTTCCCGGACGTTTTCCCCGACAGCGACACGGACACCGCGTCCGAGCCGCTCACGCTCCATGAGCTCAACGCCATGGTGCGCCACACGCTGCGGGAGTCGATGCCTGCAAGATACTGGGTCACGGCGGAAGTGGCGGAGGCACGCGTGGCGGCTGGCGGGCACTGCTACCTCGAGCTTGTGGAAAAGGACGCGCACGGGCGCGGACTCACGGCCAAGGCGCGTGCCACCATCTGGCGGGGCGAGTACGCTGCCATTTCTGCGCGTTTCGCACGGCAGACGGGCGGCAAGCTCGAAGCCGGCATAAAGATAATGGCGGCGGTGGAGGTAAGCTTCCACGAGCTTTACGGCTATTCGCTGAACATCACCGACCTCGACCCCTCCTACACGCTCGGCGACCTTGCCCGGCGGCGGCAGGAGATAATACGCCAGCTCGAGGAGGACGGGGTGACAGGACTGAACAAAGAGCTGCCGCTTCCCCGCCCTATTGTGCGCGTGGCGGTGATATCGTCGGAGACAGCGGCGGGCTACGGAGACTTCTGCGACCAGCTCGCAAAGTCGGGCCACGCCTTTGTCACCCGCCTCTTCCCCGCCGCCATGCAGGGCTCGCGTGTGGAGGAGACCGTCATCGCCGCGCTCGATGCCATCGCCGCCGAGCGCGAGAAGTGGGACGTGGCAGTCATCATACGCGGCGGCGGCGCGGCGACGGACCTCGGCGGGTTTGACTCTTACCTGCTCGCCGCCAACGTGGCGCAGTTTCCGCTGCCTGTGCTGACGGGCATAGGCCACGAGCGCGACGACACCGTCACCGACTACGTGGCGCACACCCGGCTGAAGACGCCTACCGCCGTCGCGGCCTTCCTCATAGACAGCCGCACGGAGGAAAACGCGCGTCTCGACACGCTGCGCCGCCGCCTTGCACAGACTTTGCGCGAACGGCTCTTGCGCGAAGAACACCGCGCCGATGCGCTCGCGCGCCGCCTGCGCCCCGCCGTCTCTGCCGCGCTTGCGGAAAGGCGTGCCGCACTCGACGCCTTAGCACGCCGCTACGGGATGTGCGCTACGGGCTACGTTTCCCGCCAGCAGGAGTCGCTCCTGCGCCTCGCTTTCCGTCTGCATAGTTTGCCCGCCGCACGGCTGCAAGGCGAGGAATCGCGTATTGCCAGCCTGCAGAGCCGCATAAGACGTGTCGCGCCGGTCTTCCTTTCCGCTGAGGAAAGGCGGCTTGCGGCAGCCAGACGGGCGTTGAGGATGGCGGGGCCAGAGCGCATACTCTCTCTGGGTTTCTCCATTACCACGCGCGACGGACACCCCGTGCACGACGCGGCAGAGCTGTCGCCGGGCGACCAGCTCGTGACGCGCCTTGCAAGCGGCACGGTGAGGAGCGTGGTGACGGCAAGCGGAAAAAAGGAAGACTGACCTGCGGGCGGCACAGGCACGCCCGGCGGAATGCACCATATATATACAATGCAATATGGCGAAGAAAGAAATAAGCTACGAAGCCGCCATGCGGCGCGTAGAGGAGATAGTGGAAAACATTGAGGACGGCGGGCTCGAGCTCGACTCGCTTACGGAGCAGCTCTCCGAAGCCAACAAGCTCATCGCCCTGTGCGAGGGCAAGCTCAAGGCCGTGAAGGACGACGTGGCAAAACTCTTGGAAGATGGGAAAGAATAAGCTGGCGAAATTTGCCGACATGGCGGAGTACCCGCATGTCTTCGAGCCTTGCGGCACGCGCGGCGAGGAAGCGACTTTCGCGCTCAAAGGGCGCTGGGGGGATGATTTCTTCCACAACGCCAACCCCATCGTGCTGGAGCTGGGCTGCGGACGCGGAGAATACACCGTGGGACTGGGGAAACTCTTCCCCGAGAAAAACTTCATCGGCGTAGACATCAAGGGCGCACGCATGTGGACGGGGGCGACGCAGTCCCTGCGCGACGGCATGGGCAACGTGGCTTTCCTGCGCACGCAGATAGAGTTTATCGACCGCTACTTTGCCCCGAGCGAGGTGTCGGAGATATGGCTCACTTTCTCCGACCCGCAGATGAAAAAGGTGACGAAACGGCTCACCTCCACTTACTTCATGGAGCGTTACCGCCACTTCCTGCAAGACGGGGGAACGGTGCACCTCAAGACGGACAGCCGCTTCCTCTTCACCTACACCGACCTTATGGTGCGTCACAACGCGCTGCCCGTGGACTTCCGCACGGACGACCTCTACCACACGCTGCAAGCGGAGGAGGACACGGAGGTGCGCCGCATACTCGGCATCCAGACCTACTACGAGCAGCAATGGATTTCGCGCGGGCTTACCATCAAGTACATCAAGTTCCGCCTCCCGCACGACGGCACGCTTGCCGAGCCGGACGTGGAAATAGAACTCGACGACTACCGCAGCTACAACCGCTCGAAACGCTCGGGACTGGAAAAGGCGAAATGACGCTTGCGGCCGCACATGCCGCTGCACGTTAAGCCGCAGGCCGCACAAGACCGGCCGCCGCGCAATGCCCCGCACGCCACGCGGCAACATTGTGCAAAGTCCCATTACCCCATTACAAGGAAAACAAGACAACAATGCAACTGTATCCCAAACTCATAACCGACGCGCTTGCCACAGTGCGTTATCCCGGCACGGGGAAAAACCTCGTGGAGGCCGGAATGGTGGAGGACGACCTGCGCATAGACGGCATGCGGGTCTCCTTCTCGCTCATCTTCGAGAAAAGCACCGACCCGTTTGCCAAGTCGGTAGTGAAAGCCGCCGAAGCCGCCATCCACGCCTATGTAGACAAAGGCGTGCAGGTGGAGATTAGCACGAAAAGCATACAGGTGGCGCGTCCCGAGCCGGGGAAAATGCTGCCGCAGGTGAAAAACGTCATCGCCGTCAGCTCCGGAAAGGGCGGCGTGGGCAAAAGCACGGTGGCGGCAAACCTCGCCGTCTCCCTCGCACGCCTCGGATACAAGGTGGGGCTGCTCGATGCGGACATATTCGGTCCGTCCGTGCCCAAGATGTTCCACATGGAGAGCGAGCGCATCTTCGCCGAGATGAAAGACGGGCGGCAGGTGATGATTCCGGCGCTGAAATACGGTGTGAAAATACTCTCCATTGGCTTCTTCGTCAATCCCGACACGGCGACGCTGTGGCGCGGCGGCATGGCCTCCAACACGCTCAAGCAGCTTGTGGCGGACACGGACTGGGGCGAGCTGGACTACTTTGTGCTGGACACGCCGCCGGGCACGTCGGACATCCACCTCACGCTGCTGCAAAACCTTGCCATTACGGGTGCAGTCATCGTATCCACGCCGCAGCAGGTGGCTTTGGCGGACGCGCGGAAAGGCATTGACATGTACCGCAACGAGAAAGTCAACGTGCCTATCCTCGGACTTGTGGAGAACATGGCGTGGTTCACCCCCGCCGAGCTTCCCGACAACCGCTACTACCTTTTCGGGCGCGAGGGCGTGAAACGCCTTGCCGAAGAGATGGGCGTGCCGCTTCTGGGGCAGATACCCCTTGTGCAGAGCATCTGCGAAAGCGGCGACGAGGGCGAACCCGCCGCTACAAAGCACAACACGGCGACCGGACAGGCTTTCCTCGCACTCGCCGAAGCGGTAGCAAAGGAGACCGAACGCCGCAACCGCGAAAAGCCCGCGACGCACATCGTGGAAATGAGCAAATAGCGACTCGTTGAGGCAAACTCATCCATACCAAACGGCGAACCCCCTATTGCAAGGCACCGGCTGAAAGCCCAGCAAGCACATATCCCAGGGCAAGCGAAGCAACGCTCGCGCCGCCCAAGCACCCTCGCCAGCCCAAGCACGGGCTGAAAGCCCAGCAAGCACACAGCCCAGGGCAAGCGAAGCACGCCGCACACGCCGCACCCTCGGCAGCTCAAGCACGGGCTGAAAGCCCAGCAAGCACATAGCCCAGGGCAAGCGAAGCGGCACCCTGGGTAACGCGCCCGCCCCAAATGCCCGCGCCCTGAAAGGGCAAAAGCATAGACCTCCGCAACGTTTCCCGCGCCGGAACAAACACGCTGCACCCTCGCCAGCTCAAGCACGGGCTGAAAGCCCAGCAAGCACATAGCCCAGGGCCAGCGAAGCGGCACCCTGAGTAACGCGCCCGCCCCAAATGCCCGCGCCCTGAAAGGGCAAAAGCATAGAGCTCCGCAACGTTTCCCGCGCCGGAACAAACACGCCGCACCCTCGCCAGCTCAAGCACGGGCTGAAAGCCCAGCAAGCACACAGCCCAGGGCAAGCGAAGCGGCACCCTGGGTAACGCGCCCGCCCCAAATGCCCGCGCCCTGAAAGGGCAAAAGCATAGACCTCCGCAACGTTTCCCGCGCCGAAACAAACACGCCGCTTCGCCGAATACAACTGAATCTTTTACCAACAGAAAACCAGAAAAACGGAAAAGATGAAAATTGGTGACAAAGTGCGCTTCCTCAACGAAGTAGGGGGAGGCGTGATAACAGCAATAAAAGAAAAAGGCATCGTCCTCGTCGCAGACGAGGACGGCTTCGAAATACCCACGCTGGCAAAAGACGTGGTAGTGGTAGAGACCGACGACTACAACATCGCCAAGACGTGCCCCACGGCCGCCGACAAGGCGGGACAGAAGAAAACGGCGGAGGACAAGCCCCGCCCCACGTCCGTAAAACAGGCACTTGCCGTACACGACGGAGACGAGCCGGAAGAGGAGACCGACGTGACGGAAAAGGAGCTGACCTACCGCCCCATTTCGCAAGTGAGGCGCGGCGCAGAGAAGCTCAACATCCTGCTCGCTTTCGTCCCGGCCGACTCCAAGCGGCTCTCGGAATGCCCCGTGGAGGTGTATCTCGTGAACGACTGCAACTACGACATACGCTTCTCGCTCCTTTCGCGCGGCGAAGACGACACGGTATCGCAGATGCACGAGGGCGAACTTGCCGCCAACACCAAGATTTTCCTTGAAGAGACCGCCCGCGCCGACTTGCAGAAATGGGAAAGCGTGGCCTTGCAGGCTTTCGCCTACAAGCGCACCGCCGCCTTCCGCCCCAAGCCCGCCATTAACGTGGCGGTGCGGCTGGACGGAACGAAATTTTACAAGCTGCACGCCTTTGGCGAGTCCATTTTCTTCAATACGCCCGCGCTGCAAGTGTTTTTCGTAAAGGACGACCGCGCCGCGAGCGCACACGCCGTAGACGCTGCCGCACTGAAAGAACGCATGAGGGAGGGACGCCCCCACTCCGCCGCGCCGGCACGCGAGAAAAGCCGCGCGGCCTCTCCCGTCACGCGCAAGGAGGACGGCACGTGGGTAGTAGACCTGCACGCCGCGCAGCTGCTCGACACTTTCGCGGGCCTCGACCCTGCAGACATACTCCGCTACCAGATAAAAGTCTTCGGCGAAACGCTTGACGCGCACCTCGGCGAGCCGGGCGCACGCCTTGTCTTCATACACGGAAAGGGCGACGGCGTACTGCGCAACGCCGTGCTGCGCGAGCTTTCCAAGCGCTACCGCCAGTGCCGCTGGCAGGACGCCTCCTTCCGCGAGTACGGATACGGAGCAACGCTCGTCATAGTGCCGGAGGGGGACAAATAAGCCCCCTCCTCCGCACCTACACACACGGACTTTTCGATCTAAAAAGCAAATCTTCCCGCACTGACCCGACAAACACATTGCCACACAATGAATGTATTAAAAAACACATTGCTACTTTTTGCACTGATACCCCCCCGTAAGCTCAATTTACGCACAAGATGCTAAACAAAGCTACCAGCTCACCGGTCTCCCCGTTTGTTATGTAGACTACGACCCTTCGACGACCATCACAAAAGAAGACAAAACGGACGCCACCATAACCCTATGCTGTCTGTCCGACACTTTGAAAAGCGATGTGCGCATATCCGGCCGCGGCAACTACACTTGGCTGCCCGCGAAAAAGCCGTTTAACCTGAAATTTGAGAAGAAAATTTCCTTGCTCGGCATGCGCAAGGGAAAGAAATACGCACTTATGGCCAATACGTGCGACCCCTCAATGATGCGAATAGCCATTGGCCTGGAAGCCGGACGCTGGGTGGGCTTTGAATGGACGCTGGAAGGGCGCTATGTAGAGTTGGTGGTAAACGGGCAACACAGAGGTACATACTTCCTGTGCGAAAGGGTTAGCCGGACATCCGTCCCCATTGACGACGACTACGGCTACATGCTTGAGCGCAAATACGAAAACCAGGTAACGGAGGAGAGCGTGAACTTCATCACCGGCTTCAACCAATACATCATGGAGTTTAAAATCCCCGACGAAGCGGAAGTCGGAGGAGAACTGTACCAGAACGCAGTAGCCACAATAAACCGCTTTGAGAGCAGCCTGACAGGCGGCGGAGCAAGCGCAGGCGAATGGGCGCAAATGGCAGACTTGGACAACTTCGCCCGCTGGTATTACCAGAAAAACCTGCTGCAGATGGAAGAGTGCAACCGATACTACGTGGTAGAAAACTACCGGCAGGACACCCCGCTTAAAATGGGGCCGGTGTGGGACTTTGACTGGTCGATCGGGACGTACCCCGTGCTTGACAAAGTCTACCATCGGGACGGTCAACACTTTCGCAACAAATTCTACTTCGCATGGATAGCGCAAGACGAAGCGTTTAAAGAGAAAGTGGCAAACCTACACTTTGAGCTGCGCCGCCAAATTGAGCGCAACGCGAACGCGCTCTACGACTCACTCACGACAATGCTGCGGCCGTCAGAACAACTGAACGAAAAAATATGGGGTGCAGGCCCATTTTGGGACTCAATCCCCAACTGGGACGAGGAAATCAAAAGAGACCGCGCCTATCTCCTCTCCACACTGACATTCTTTGACGAGGCACTGGCACCCTACGCCACAAACCCAGACGGCATCACGCCTGCAAGAAGCTGCGCACGTCCCTCAAGACCCAACAAGTTTGTACACAACGGCCAAGTGTACATCCGGCGCGGCAAAGAAGTCTTCGACTGCCAAGGACGAAGGGTGCGGCTTGAAGAGCCGGAATAATATCCCGAAACTTAGACAACATTCTTTCCGAAAGCATCGGTGCATCTGCAAGCGGAAAGCCCTTTCACGCTACTCCCGAAAAGGGAAAAAGCGGCAAGGGGAAAGCACGAAAAACGTGCGGAAAACGGCCATCGCAGCACCCGAATTTTTATGAATAATTAACCATATCGAAGCGCATCAGCCGGGACTAAAAACGACCAAAAGGGGGCTTGCAGCGACTAAGACCGGGCCCGTCGCGACGGGAATGGGGACTGTAGCTCCTATATGTACACCCTGTAGCTACGGGATGTACATATAGAAGCTGCGTAAGTCGCTGATTGTCAACAGCACAAGAAAGGGGATACGCACGCGGTGCATATCCCCTCTTTTCGCTACACAAAGATAATCCGGATTATTTCGTGCAAAAGCCACCTATTTGCTTGATATTCAAGCATTATATTCCATTTAAGGCATATTACCACACGCATTTTCGCCCAAAAAACTGTCTATTTTTGTGCATTTCCGTCCGCTTTTCTGCAACTTTGTGGCGCAAAAACGTGCAAAAAACGTGCTTGCAAACTCCGCGCCAAGCACCGCGTCCATAGCTTCTCTTAGACCCAGCATGCTGTCCTGCAACGCCTCGCGCATCTGGTACATGCCGCGGCTCACGCGCCGCTCGTACACGTCACGCGCAAGTGCCTTGCGGTACTCCACGCCGTTCCCGTCGCGGAACATAATGTCACCGCCGTCCGCATTTTTTTCATCCCTTTCCTTGGGGTTCTCAAAGTTTTCCACAACCTTTGCAGCAGTATCAAGGTCTTGCTTGTCTATTTCCTGCTGAACCGGTTGTGACGCTGAGGAGAGATAAGCGAGACCTTTCTCTTTGTCCACCCATTTCAGCGCATTGTTCTTGACTATCGGCTCTACAATGTTCTTGAAATCTCTGCCGTGGAACGAACGTATGTCGTTCACCTCAAGTATTTCGCCGCCGTTCTGCACTTTCCGGCTCAACTCAATGGCGACGCACACATTCTTCCCGTCACGGTCCCGCATTTCGGTCAGCACGCCCAGCGCGTTGCCGCTCCGCTTGAACACGAAAATCGGATGCGACAAATGCTTGGGCATATCGGCAAGAGCATCTATCGCCACATTGTGCTTTTTCGCGCTGCCTTTCGTGAGTATGCGCTGGCGCATGACAATTGGCAAATTCGGCAAGAACTTGCCCATTACGCCATACGGCTTGCCGAGGTGCAGCACGCCGTTGCTGTCCATCTCGCCCCTCTGGTAACGGGCAAGCTCTTCATTGAACGCCCTGCTTGCTTCCTCAACGCCTGCATCGGACTGCGGCGCATCCTCGCTCCTCGTCTCCCCGAAGCCAGTCCTCTCGCGCATAGCCACCGTGTCTGCCAAGTCAAACACGCCCGGACGGCCGCCGTTCTTCTTGCGCT
>CAVJPT010000022.1:0-22690 GCA_963651485.1 Alloprevotella sp.
CTCACCCAGGGCGTTGCCCTGGGCTATGTGCTTTTTGGGCTTTCAGCCCGCCCCCCCTTGCAACGGGTGGCTGCGCTGTGGGGTGCGGATATTTGGCGATACGGCCGCATACGTCGCGTATAGAAAACGGGCTGAAAGCCCAAAAGCTCCTAGCCCAGGGCAAGCGAAGCGACACCCTGGGTATCCGTGCACCGTGTATAGTTTCGCCCTGAAAGGGCAAAAGCATAGTTATACCATTGGGCTTGCGGTATATGATTTGCTTTTGCCCTTTCAGGGCGTAATTATTCGGGAACTGCTCACCCAGGGCGATGCCCTGGGCTAGGAGCTTTTGGGGCTTTCAGCCCGCCCCCCCCCGCTAATGGTCGGAGTGGGCATGGTTTGTCCCGCGTCTGCGCTTACAGGGGGAAGCTGATGCCCACGGCGAGGTTGGCGTTGGAGGAATTGAGGGGAATGCCCTGCTTTGACACTTTGCCCATGATGCGGTCCGTGCCCACGAAGAAGTTGAAGTGCTTGGCGCGCAGGTCAAGCATGAGACCGCCCGTCACGCCGGCGGAGCTGAAGCCCACGCTTGCGCCCACTTCGAGGCATTTCACGGGGCGCACCGTGGCGGCGAACATGCCTTGGTGCCACGAGTAGCGGCCTTGTATGCGGCTGCTGTAAAGGAAGCCCGTGTGAACGCGTCCGCCCCATACGGGAAGGGTGTAGTCTGCGCCGATGTTCAGCGTGGCGGCCAGAGATTGTTTCTTTTTGCCCGTGCCGTCGTCGTACACGGCGAAGAGGTCCTCGAGGTCGTCGCCTATCGATTCAAACTGGTCGCCGATCTTATTGCCGTCCTCGCTGCCGCCGCCCGCGTAGATGTCTTTCTTGAAACCCTCGAAAGTCCATTCCGCCTTTGAGCTGCCTTTCTTCACGTTCTTCCAGTTGATGAAGCCGAGGTCGGTGAGGGACGCGGAGACAGTGAGGTCGGGGAGCACCTTGTAGGTCGCGCCCAGGTCAAAGGCAACGCCCGCTCCGGCGAGGCCGCCGCTCACGTTGTCCAGGCCCTCTACGCGCCTGCGTCCGGTAGCAGGGTCAAACTCGTCCTTGTACTTGAAGTCGGAGGAAAGCACCGATGCAGAGAAACTGGCGTCCCCGTCTACCGACCAGCAGTCGTCGGCGAGGCGCACGTCGAGCTTCTTCACGTCAAGGTCGGCGTATGCCAGACCGAGCAGGAATTTCATCTTCGCGCCGACGGAAAGCTTGTCGCCGATGTCGTGCTTGTGCCCCAGGGCTATTTCCATATAGTTTTCAGAGCGCAGGCCTATGTTGCCGAGTTCGTACTCGTCCTTTGCCCCCGCGTTCTTCATAAAGTCGAAGAGCGACTTGGGGATAGAGGCCGTGGTGTTGGAGCGCAGGTTGAGCTCAATGAGGTTGGTGCCCTTGAAGCCGGAAAAGGCCACGCTCAAGAGCGAGTATTTGAGGTGCAGGCCCAGCGTGTTGCGCTCGCGCAGCGAGCCGAGGAAGTCTTTCGAGTCTACTTGCGGGTGCAGGAAGGTGGTGAACTTTCGCCCGTCCACGTTGTATCCCTGCCATCCCGGCTCCATTTTGTACACAAGTTTCTTCAAGCCGAGGTTTCCCTCGGTACCAAAATTCATATATCCGAAGAAAAGCGGCATAGACACGTAAGGGCCGTCAAGCAGTGCGGGGTTGAGCTCGTGCTTGTATTGCGCGTTCTGCATGAAATAGGCAGTGCGCAGTTCTTGTGCTGAGCCCGGCAGCGCGGCCAGTGCGGTGAGCAGTAGGGTGCAAAGTGTTTTTCTCATTGTCGCTGTTGTTTTTAGTAGATAACGTGGGGGAGGCTGAAAAATTCCGCCGCGCTTGTGCGTGCCCGGCGTTCAGGTCTCTCAGCCGTCCCGTCTTGTGGTTAATTGAAATTGGCGGTCACCGCGCCTTTCAGCTTGAGGCAGATGTCCTCGAAGCGCAGGGACTGCGTGGAGTAGAGCGTGTGCGTGGAAGTGTCCTGGCCTTTCGCCGCGTCAAAGCGGAAAACCAGGCGGTCGATGTGCGAGAGGTCGTCGGGATTGTCGAGCGTGGCTTCCGCCGTGACGGGAGTCACTGTGGCAGCCGCCGCGCCGGTGGCTGTCACCTTGCCCGCCTCTATCTGCATTTCGGCGAAGTGGACGCCGGGAAGCACCTTCCCGTCCCTGTCGATGGCGGAAATTTTCCCCACGATGGCAAGCGGTATGGTGCTGCTGCACTTGCCCGTCACCACGAGGCCTTTCGCGCTCCAGCCTTTCAGGTCGTCGGCCATGCTGTCCGTAGAGTCGCGGTAGACGATGGCAAGCCCGTCGGTGAACTCAAACGGCGTGTACATGGTGTACTCGGTCTTTGCCCTGTACGTCTTGCCGAACTCTACCGTGTAGCTCTTGTCCTGCGGTATCTGCACGCGGCCGTCTTTCAAGTCTACCTGTATCTCGTCGGGGATGTGGTAGTGCAGGGAGGACAGGCGGTTGCCCTGTCCGTTCACCCGTATCTTCTGCGCCCCGTCGGTTACGCCGTTTGGGTCGTAGGGCGTTTCCGCTTCGTGGAAATAGACGGTGTTGACCATGTTTTTCCCCAGCGTGAAAGTGCTGCCCACGTCCGGCAGCATGATGGACTGGACGAAAGCCCCCTCGCCGTGTTTCACCGCGCTCACCTTTGCGCTGGCGACGATTTCGGCGGGGATTTGCGAGAAATCGGCCACGAACTTCATCGTGGGATTGGCTACCGTGAGCCGTGCCTCGGCATCGTCGAGGAAGTCGGGAATCATATGCCGCACGTCAATGGAGCTGATATCCGGCGAGATGTCCGGGTTGAAGCGGCCGGTGACGTTTTTCACCGAGACCGTGCTGTAGCTGGAAGAGGGGCGGGACGTGCCTATAGATACGTTCATCGTGATGTCGGCGTAGTCGGCAGACGAAAACGTGAATTTCTGCGCTGCGCGGAACTCCACGTTGCCGTCAAAGCTCACGGCACAACGGTCGTCGGAAAGGTTCATCGTAGACCCCGTGCGCGACACTCCGTCCTCGCCGAAGTCTGCCGCGTAAGCCGTCACGCGGCAAAGCTCGCCGCTGGAGGGAATGGAGGCCTCGGGGATGGTTATCACATTGCCGGACACCGTGCCCACGCTTGCGTCCTTCACCTTGAGAAACGAGGGCATCACGACGTGCATGCCGCTGACGCGGCTCACGGAGAGACGCGAGCCGGAGGACTGGTTGACGACAAACGTAAGCGTCACGGGAGTGGACTGCAGCTCTGCTGCGTCCACGCGCACTATTTCCTCGCCTACGTTTTCGAAGCGGAACGACACTTTCTCGCCGTCCGCGCTCTTCGCTGCGCCTGAGAAAGTCGTGCCGCTTGGTATCGTGACAGACGAAACTGCGGACGGGTCAACGCCCATCTGGCGGCAAAGTTTCTTGAAATCGAGTACGCGCTGCTCGGTAGAGATGCTCTTGTTCTCAACCTTGGCCGTCGCGGAGGAAACCTTGAACTCCACGTTAGTTGAGCCGTCCTCCACCATGTAGAAGACGTTTTTGCCGTCCACTTTCACGTTTTTCTGCGTGTCAAGCAGGTCGCCGAGGAATATTTCCTGCGTCCGCCCCAGTTTCACGCCCAGACCGTCGCTGCCGAGCGACATCGTGAGGTCGAGGTCTTCGCTGAGGTCGTAGCTGTTGTCTACACAAGAGGGCAGGAGCAGAGCCGCTGCGCCGCAGAGCGCACAGCCTGCAAGCGTCTGCCGCATAAAGGTTCTTTGCATAAGTCGTTTCCGTTTTTAAGGTATTAGACAATAGTAGGCAATCCCGGCGGCGCATGTCGCGGTGAGCGGCCGTGCGGGAGAGGCAGAAAGGCGGCTGCCTCCCTATCCAAGGACAAATTTAACGCGGCAAGCAATATGCAAGGAAGAAAACAGAAGAAATTTCGCCTTTTGTGGTTAAAATATCCGTCTTCGCATAAAGATATGCGAAAGAATGTGGCGTGGAATGACTGCTACGGCAAGGCTTTGCGGCACAGGAGAAAGGCTGGCAATCCTGTGCAAAGGCCGGTATCCCGCCTTTGCGCAAGCCTGTAGACAATGCGCGGGGAAAGATGCGCCCGCAAAGTTTAGGCGAAAGGCCAGATGAGCGGCACGAGCAGGACGGTGAGGACGAGGGCGAGGATGTTGAGCGGCAGGCCGATGCGCACGAAGTCGGAGAAGCGGTAGTTGCCTATACCCTGCACGATGAGGTTGGTTTGGTAGCCTATAGGCGTGCTGAAGCTTGAAGACGCCGCGATGCAGATGGTGGCGAAGAACGGCATAGGGTCAACCCCCATGTGCTGCGCGATGGAGAGCGAGATGGGGAAAGCCAGCGCTGCCGCCGCGTTGTTGGTCATTATCTCCGTAAAGATGTTGGTCACCACAAAGATGAAGGCAAGCATAAGCACCGGGTTCTGGCTGCGGCTCAGTTCCAGGGCCAGCGAGGCCACGGCGTCGGCCATGCCGGAGTTCTGCATGGCGCGGCTGATGGCGAAGGCAGAGGCAATGGTGACGAGGATGTCCCAAGAGATAAACTTGGTGTACTTGCGGGCGGGGAAGATGTTCAGCCACGCCATAAGCACCGTCACTACCGTGACGAAGAAAAACATGTCGAGCTTCATCTTCGGGAAAGCCTCGCGCACGGCGGGCAGCTCGCCGATGGTGGCGCCCGCTATCATGAGGAAGAGCAGCACGATGGAAAGCGTGCGTTTCCAGGGCACCATAGACTGCTCGGGCTCGCGGCCGTCGGTCACCATAAGGAAGAAGGACGAGTCGCCCCAGTTGGGCATGAAAGCCCCCTCGTCAAGCAGCACCAGCGTGTCGCCCTCGCGGAAGCGCACATTGCGCATGTCGTGCATCAGAAACGTGTCGCCCCCGCGCCGCAGCTCGAGTATCGTAGCCCCGTACTTGCGGCGGAAGTCAAAGTCCATGACGCGGCGGTTGATGGCCGGGAAACGCGCCCCGAGCACCACTTCCACGCGGTTGAGGTTGTTGCCCGTATCGTTTGCCGTGTCGCCCTTGCTTTCGCGGGAGTCGGGGAGGAGGCGGTTGGAGAATATCCATATATACAGCAGCCCTACAAGCGCGATGGGAAGTCCCACCTTGCCAAGCTCAAACATGGTGAAGCCGCTGAAGCCAGAGTCTATCACCATGCCGTGCACCACGAGGTTGGTGCTGGTGCCGATGAGCGTGCACACGCCGCCCAGAATGGTGGCGTAGGAGAGGGGTATGAGCAGTTTGGTGGCAGACACGCCGTGTTTCTCCGCCCATCGCTTTATCATGGGGGCGAATATCACCACGACGGGCGTGTTGTTGAGGAATGCGGAAATGAAAGAGATGGCGGGCAGCATGCGTGCCTGCACTTTCCGCACGCCCGCGTCCTTGTCGCGGGGCAGCAGCGCCTGCAGCAGTTTTTCGAGAAGTCCCGATCGGCGCACGCCCTCGCTCACGAGGAAAAGCATGGCCACGGTTATCATCCCCTTGTTGGCAAAGCCCTCCAGCATCTCCTTGGGCGAGAGGATGCCGGCACAGAGAAAGACCGCTGCGCCGGAGAGCAGCACAAGCCCGGGCCGCATGCGGTCCTTTACAAGCGCGGTGATGACCAGCGCCAAAACGACTATGACGAAAACGGCTTGGAAACTCAAAACTGAAAGCGTATTAGGGGCGGATGGCTTTGCGGCGTGTCAGCGCGAAACGATGAACCACGGGTTGTGCAAATCCTCCTTATTATATATAAGCGGTTTTCCCGTCACTGCGTCGGTGACGCTGCATCCGGAGGAGACGGCAATGGCGTGTCCCGCCGCCGTGTCCCATTCCATCGTGGGCGCGTGGCGCGGGTAGACATCAGCCGCCCCGTCTGCCACGAGGCAAATTTTCAGCGAGCTGCCCGCAGAGACGGTTTCTACCGTCCCGTGCTGCCCGCGCAGGAAAGCGATGAAGCTTTCCGTCTCCGGCGAAAGGTGGGAACGCGAAGCCACTACGCGGAAAGCGCGTCCGGCTTGCGCGGGCTGCGGCATCTTGCGCGCCGCGCCGGGCTGCCAAGTGCTGGCGTCCACCTCGGCGGTGAAAGCCCCGATGCCCTTTGCACCCCAGTACAGGCGGCGGCTTACAGGCACGTATATCACGCCAAGCACGGGCGTGCCGTTTTCCACAAGCGCGATGTTCACGGTGAACTCGCCGTTGCGCTTGATAAACTCCTTTGTACCGTCAAGCGGGTCGACAATCCACAGTTTGTCCCACCCTTTCCTTTCCGCGTAGGGGAGTTTTGCCCCCTCTTCGGAAAGCACGGGCCACGGTGTGGCGGCAAGGGCGGCGGCAATCACCTCGTGCGAGCGGCGGTCGGCAAGCGTGAGCGGGGAGTTGTCCGCCTTGCGCTCCACCTGCCAGTCCGACTCCGGGCTGTCGTACACTTCCATCACGGCGCGTCCCGCACTGACGGCGGCCCCGATGACGAGGGATAAGAGTTTGTCCATATTAAGATGTTGTGAAAAAATGCCGCCGCGCGGCGTATGCGGCAAAAAGCAGCCGCAAGTCCCCTTGGGGCAAAGGTAAGAAAACTTTTCAGCCCAAAGGCAGACCGTCGCCCACTACTGCCCAACAAAGTCCCCGCGCTCTTCCATGCTGACGGAATAAAAGAAAAAGTGCCGAAAAAAGCCTTAAAATGTTTTTCCTGCAAGGAGAAGTGCTTATCTTTGCAAGCAAGATTGAGTGAGGGGCTTTCGAGAAAGTTCCTCACTTGTTTTTAAGGGAAAAACTTTCGCAAGACCCAAAGACCCAAAGCAACGCATGATAGACAAAAACCAGGTAAAGGCGCTGGTGGACGAGTGGCTGGACGGGAAAGACTATTTCCTGACCGACCTCACCGTAAGCGCGGATGACCGCATCGTGGTGGAAATAGACCACGAAGAGGGCGTGTGGATAGAGGACTGCGTGGAGCTGAGCCGCTTCATAGAGAGCCGACTCGACAGAGACGAGGAGGACTACGAGCTTGAGGTAGGCAGCGCCGGCATCGGGCAGCCTTTCAAGGTGTTGCGCCAGTACGAGATTCACCAGGGCGAGCGCGTCGAGGCACTCGCCGCCGACGGGCGCAAGCTGAAAGGCGTGCTCTCCGGCGTGACAGAGGACGGCTTCACCCTCACCGTAGAGGAAAAAGTGCGCGAAGAGGGAGCGAAACGCCCGAAGACGGTGGAGCGCGACCTGCGCTTTGCGTACACGGACGTGAAGTGGGTGAAATACCTTATCGACTTCAAGTGAAGAAGCAGCGGCAGGGGAGGCGAAAGGCGGCAGGGCATAGCGCGACGCCGCGGCCTTAGCGACACCGGCAGCAAAGACAACGAAAAGAGAAAACAAGAGTAACATCATACAGAGCATGGCCAAGAAAAAGACGGAAACCGCCAGTCTCATAGAGACGTTCGCCGAATTCAAGGAAAACAAAAACATAGACCTCGCCACCATGGTGGGCGTGCTGGAAGAGAGCTTCCGCAGCGTGATAGCGAAACTCTTCGGCTCGGACGAAAACTTCGACGTCATCGTGAACCCCGACAAGGGCGACTGCGAAATTTACCGCAACCGCGTAGTGGTGGGCGACGACGAGGTGGAAGACCCCAACAAGCAGATAGCGCTCTCCGAGGCACAGAAGATTGACGACACCTATGAGGAGGGCGAGGACGTGAGCGAAGAGATACACTTCGCCGATTTCGGCCGCCGTGCCATCCTCACGCTGCGCCAGACGCTTGCCAGCAAAATCCTCGAACTCGAACACGACGCGCTCTACAACAAGTACAAGGACCGCGTAGGCGAACTCATCGCCGCCGAGGTGTACCAGACGTGGAAGAGCGAAACGCTCCTCATGGACGAGGAAAAGAACGAGCTGTACCTTCCCAAGTCGCAGCAGATTCCCCGCGACTTCTTCCACAAGGGCGACATCGTGCGTGCGGTGATTGACCGCGTGGACAACACCAACGGAAACCCGAAGATTTACCTCTCCCGTACGTCGCCCGCATTCCTGCAGCGTCTTCTGGAGGGCGAAATCCCCGAGATTGGCGACGGCCTGATACGCCTCTGCCGCATTGCCCGCATCCCGGGCGAGCGCGCAAAGATTGCCGTGGAAAGCTACGACGACCGCATTGACCCGGTGGGCGCTTGCGTCGGCGTGAAGGGAAGCCGCATACACGGCGTTGTGCGCGAGCTGCACAACGAGAATATCGACGTGATCAGCTACACGGACAACACGGCGCTCTTCATACAGCGCGCGCTCAACCCCGCACAGGTGTCGAGCATACGCCTTGACGAGGAGAACCGCAAAGCCGAGGTCTACCTGCGTCCGGAGGAGGTAAGCCTCGCCATTGGCAAGGGCGGCCTGAACATCAAGCTCGCCTCAATGCTCACGGAGTACACCATAGACGTCTTCCGCGAGGTGGACGGCGAAGAGACCACCGAGGACATCTACCTCGACGAGTTTGCAGACGAGATAGACCAGTGGGTGATAGACGCAATCAAGGAGATTGGCCTTGAGACTGCCAAGGACGTGCTCAACGCCCCGCGCGAAATGCTCATAGAGAAGGCCGACCTTGAGGAGGACACCGTGGACGAGGTGATTCACATACTGAAAGCCGAGTTTGAGGACGATGCGCCCGCCGGGACGCCGAACGCCGCCGACGCAGAAAGCGAGCCGGCAGACAGCACGGACGAGACTGAGGAAGCAAGCACGGAAGAGAACGCAGACGAGCCTGCCGCCGAAGAGACGGCAGCGACGGAAAGTTAGCAGACGTGGGAGCCGGGGCCGGAAGTCGGGATTGCCTTCGCAGACAACCTTCCGTTTGCCAGACGGCACGCACAGACCCTAACCTCCCGCCCCCGCGAACAAAAAATATAACCCACCTCCTAACTCCTATAAAACCTGCATGAGCAACATCAGACTAAATAAAGCAATTAAAGAATTCGGCATCGGTTTCCAGACGGCCTCGGACTTTCTCAAGAAGAAAGGATATGACGTGCCCGACGGTCCTAACCAGAAGCTGGACGAAAAGCAATACGAACTGCTGAAAGGCGAGTTCGGCGCCGACAAAGACCTGCGCAGCAAGGCGGAGGAGATGATGAAGTCGCGCATGAAAGAGAAGCGCGCCGTCGCTCCCAAAGAGCCGGCGAAAGCGGAAAAGCCCGCGCCCGCGGTGATTGAGACCACCGTGCCCGAGGAAATGCGCCCGCACATCACCACTACGGGGCACATCGACCTTTCGCCTAAGGCTGCCGCAAAGGATGAGCCTAAGCCCGCGAAGGCGGAAACGCCCGCAGCGGAATCTGCTCCCAAAGCACCCGCACCGGAGGCAAAAGCCGCAGCCGCTGAGGCTTCTGCAGCATCTGCTGCACCCGCAGCTGCCCCCGCAGCCGAGAAACCGGCACCCGCCGTTCCTGCTGCTGAAAAGGCAGAATCTGGCGAAAAGGCGCTGGAGGAGAAGGCAGCAAAGACTGTGTCGGATGCTCCCGCCGCTGAGGCGAAAGCCGAGAGCGCACCTGCTGCTCCCGCAGCTGTTGCCCCCGTTGCGGCATCTGCTCCCGCCGCTGAGAAGTCCGCACCTGCCGCTCCCGCTGACAAGGCTGAGGCTGCAAAGAGCGACTTGGAGGCACGCACGGCTGCAATAGGAGAGGAGAAAGACAACGTGTTCAAGCTCCACTCCACGCCGGAGATTACCGGTCCGAAAGTGCTTGGCACGATTGACCTCAGTGCAATCAACAGCAACACGCGTCCGAAGAAGCGTTCGAAGGACGACCGCCGCCGAGGAGCGAACGGCCAGCCTGCAGGGGCTGCCGCAGGGACGGGACAGCGCAAGAAGCGTACCCGCATCGGCAGCGAACGCGTCGACGTGAACTCCGCTGCCAACCAGCCCAGTGCTGCCGGAAACAACAACGGCAACCGTCGCCGCACGCCGGGCGCACCCGGAAACGGCGCGGCAGGACAGCAGGGCGCAAACGGCAAGCGTACCCGCGAGCGCAACCGCCATGCAAAGGAGATGAAGCCCGCTGAGGTGAGCGACGAGGACGTTGCACGCCAGGTGAAGGAGACGCTCGCACGCCTCACCAACAAGCAGAAGGGCAAGGGCGCCAAGTACCGCAAGGAGAAGCGCGACCAAGTGCACGCACGCCAAGAGGAGGAACGCCGCGAGGCAAGGGCTGAGAGCAAGGTACTCAAGCTTACCGAGTTTGTGACAGCCAATGAGCTTGCGCAGATGATGGACGTGCCTGTGACGAAAGTCATTGCTACTTGCATGAGCATCGGCATCATGGTCAGCATCAACCAGCGTATGGACGCCGAGACCATAGACCTCGTTGCCGAGGAGTTTGGCTTCAAGACCGAGTATGTGTCCGCCGACGTGCAGGAAGCCATTGCCGAGGTGGAGGACAACCCCGAGGATCTTGAGCCCCGCGCCCCGATTGTGACGGTGATGGGACACGTCGACCACGGAAAGACCTCCTTGCTCGACTATATAAGGAAGTCAAACGTAATCGCCGGCGAGGCGGGCGGCATCACGCAGCACATCGGTGCTTACAACGTGACGCTCGACAACGGCCGCCGCATCACGTTCCTTGATACCCCGGGTCACGAAGCCTTTACGGCAATGCGTGCCCGCGGCGCGCAGGTGACGGATATCGCCATCATCATCATTGCCGCCGACGACGACATAATGCCGCAGACGAAGGAGGCTATCGCGCACGCTACGGCTGCAAATGTGCCCATCGTCTTTGCCATCAACAAAATAGACAAGCCGCACGCCAACCCCGACAAGATAAAGGAGGGACTTGCGGCAATGAACTTCCTCGTGGAGGACTGGGGTGGCAAATTCCAAAGTCAGGACATCTCCGCCAAGAAGGGCTTGGGTGTCGGC
Organism: Alloprevotella sp.; assembly: GCA_963651485.1. GTDB lineage: Bacteria > Bacteroidota > Bacteroidia > Bacteroidales > Bacteroidaceae > Alloprevotella. The sequence goes on from CAVJPT010000022.1 coordinate 10,915, forward strand.
GAACTTTTGGAGAAAGTGCTCCTCGAAGCCGATATGCTCGAACTCAAGGCAAACCCCAACCGCAAGGCTGTGGGTACGGTCATCGAGTCTTCCCTTGACAAGGGACGCGGATACGTGGCGACGGTGCTGGTGTCCAACGGAACGCTGCGCCAAGGCGACGTGGTGCTTGCGGGCACCAACTACGGCCGCGTAAAGGCTCTCTTCAACGAGCGCGGCCAGCGCATCCAGGAGGTAGGTCCGGCGATGGCAGCCACGGTGCTCGGCTTCAACGGCGCGCCGCAGGCCGGCGACCAGTTCCACGTGATGGAGACGGAGCAGGAAGCACGCGAGATTGCCACGAAGCGCGAGCAGCTGCAGCGCGAGCAAGACCTCCGCACGCGAGAGGTGCTTACGCTGGAGAAACTCGGAAAGCGTCTCAAGCTCGGCTCTTACCACGAACTCAACATCATTGTCAAAGCCGACGTGGACGGCTCTGTGGAGGCTCTGGCAGACTCTTTCATCAAGCTCTCGACGGAGCATATCGTGGTGAAGGTAATCAACAAGGGCGTGGGACAGATCAGCGAGAACGATGTGACCCTTGCCGCTGCCTCCGAGGCCATCATCATCGGTTTCCAGGTGCGCCCGTCGCAGCAGGCCCGCAAGCTTGCCGAGCGCGACGGCGTGGAAATACGCCAGTACTCTGTCATCTACGACGCCATCGAGGATGTCAAGGTGGCAATGGAGGGTATGCTCGAGCCTGTCATCAAGGAGGAGGTCACCGCCAACGTGGAGGTGCGTCAGGTATACCACATCTCCAAGGTGGGTGTCGTAGCCGGTGCTTACGTGCTGGACGGAAAGGTGAAGCGCAGCGACAAGGCGCGTCTCATACGCGACGGCATTGTTGTGTTTACAGGCGAAATCAACGCCCTGAAGCGTTTCAAGGACGACGTGAAGGAAGTCACCACCAACTTTGAGTGCGGTATCTCGCTCACCAACTGCAACGACATCAAGGAGGGCGATATCATAGAGACATTCCAGGAGGTGGAAGTAAAGCAGAAATTGTAGGAAAACGCGGGGGCGGGCATGCGTATGGCGTGCCCCGTCCCCGTTTGACACCGTTTTTATACCGATGCTCAGACATCTTGTATCTTTGGCGGCAGGTCTGATGTTGGCCGGCTCGCTCTTTGCCGTGCCCGCAAAGCGTTTCACCCTGAAAGTGAAACAGGCGGACGGCACCACGCTCTCCGTGCAGCTCACCGGAGACGAGTCATTCCATTACTACCGTACGCTTGACGGCGTGCCTGTCGTGCAGCGTGCGGATGGCACTTACTGCTATGCTGCCCTGCGTGACGGGCAGCTTTGCGAGACTGCACGCATCGCGCACGAAGCTGCGGCGCGTACCGATGAGGAAAAACTCTTCATAAGCCAGAGCGTGGCAAGCGCTGAGGCTTTGAACGGCATTGTGGCCGAGCGTCTGCAAGCACGCAACGCACGCCGTGTCGCTCGTCTGAACCGCCGTATGGCTGCCTCTGCCTCGACTTCCCGCGTAGGGGAAATGAACGGCGCTATTACGGGCGACCGCAAGGGGCTTGTCATTCTCGTGAACTTCAAGGACAAGAAGATGAACGAGGCGCATACCCGTCAGGTCTTTGACGACATGATGAACAAGGAGGGCTATACGGGCAACGGCAACCACGGCAGTGTGCACGACTACTTCTACAAGCAGTCGTACGGCAAGTTCAACCTCACGTTTGACGTCTTTGGCCCTGTCACCGTCTCCCGCAACATGTCCTACTACGGCAGCAACGAGAACGGCACCGCCGGCTACGACAAGTACCCCCACATCATGGTGGAGGAGGCTTTGGAACTTATTGCCGACGATCCCACAGCAAACTGGGCTGACTATGACTGGGACAATGACGGATACATAGACCAGGTATTCGTCATCTATGCTGGCTACAACGAGGCTCAGGGCGGCGCGGCAAGCACCATTTGGCCGCACGAGTCCACGCTCGCCTACTATGGGTACAGCAAGACGTTCGGCGGAAAGAAAGTGGACATCTATGGCTGCAGCAGCGAGCTGCGCGGAAGCTACGGCAACGACATAGACGGCATCGGTACGGCTTGCCATGAGTTTTCCCACTGCCTTGGTCTGCCCGACCTTTACGACACGTCGAGCAGCGGAAGCAATTTCGGTCTGAACACGTGGAGCCTTATGGACTACGGAAGCTACAACGATGACAGCTGCACGCCGACGGCATACACGTCCTACGAACGTATGGTCAGCGGCTGGCTCACCCCCACCGAGCTCAAGCAGGGCTGCTCTGTCACGGAGATGAAGCCGCTTGTCGACAGCCCCGAGGCATATATTATATATAATGACGCCAACCGCAACGAGTACTATCTTCTCGAAAACCGCCAGCAAAAGGACTTTGACAAGTATATAGGCGGACACGGCATGCTGGTGATGCACGTAGACTATGACGCAACCGTGTGGGAAAACAATACGGTGAACAACGTCGCCAAGCGTCAGCGCTGCACCATCATCCCCGCCGACAATAATTTTTCTACTTCGGATTCGGGACTCGCGGGCGACCCGTTCCCCGGCACAAGCGCAAACCACGCGCTAACCGACGCTACAAAGCCTGCCGCCACGCTTTACAATGCCAACACGGACGGCAACAAGTACATGGGCAAGCCCATTACGGAGATATACGAAGACAACGGACTGATTTCGTTCAACTTTATGGGCGGAAAACAGATAGACGTCCCGTCCGGGCTTTCTACGACCGACATCTCCTCCACCTCTTTCACTGCCAACTGGCAGCCCGTGGATGATGCCACGTCGTATGACCTTGAGGTGCGTGAGGCGGGCAGTTCGCTCCCTTCCGACAACGTGACGGACGAAGTAGATTTCTCCAAATGGGGCAATGAACTCACCGCGGACAAAAACGCCGACATCGCCGATCGTCTCGATGCCCTTATGCCCTCAGCCGGATGGACAGGTACGAAAGTGTACGAAGGACCGGCTCGCGTAAAGCTCGGCTCTTCTTCTGTCCCCGGAGTGCTTAACTCGCCGCTCTACTCTGCCCCCGCGTCGGGCAGCGTGACCGTGCGCTTCAACGAGCAGGTCTACAATCTCGACACGAAGCGTGTCACCGTCGCTCTTGTCAACAAGGCGGGCAAAGACTTGAAGACCGAAGACTTTGTGCTCAGCGGCAGCGAGCATATTGCAAACTTTGACGGCATTACGGCGGAGTACAAAGTGTCTTTCCGCCCCGCGAAGCGCTGCTACCTCACCAAGAAGCTCGACATATACGACGGCAATTACACCGCCGATGACTTTGCAGACGAAAGCAGCGTGGCGGAGATGGCTCCCGCAAAACGCGCGGCTCACTTGACCGTCAACACGAAGGACACCTACTACGCCGTGACGGGGCTTAACCCTGACGCCACCTATTTATGGCGCGTGCGGGCAGTGAACGACAAATCGGCTTCGTACTGGACAGACCTGCAGAGTATCTCCCTGCCCTCGGGCATTGTGTCCGTGCAGACCGCCCAGCCCGCCGCCGGCGACACCGTTGAGGTTTACGCCGCTGACGGCCGGCATCTGCGCTCCGCCCGCTTCACTGAGTGGGACAACGGTCTGCCCGCCGGCACATATCTCCTGCGACACGCCAACGGTACGGTGAAAGCCGCAGTGCGTTGAGCGCGAGCAGGCTTATAACAGATACGTAGAAAGAAAGCATTAACCCAAACAGCTAATACAGCGAAATGATGAGAATGAAGAATTGTTTTGCCCTGGCTCTGTGCGGTCTCCTCGCCTTCGGCGCGGGCACGGCTATGGCACAGTCCACGTCTCCCTCCACCAAATGGCACTGGGACAAGGGGACTATCGTTGTGGATACTCCCGAGCGTCCCGCCGGACAGAAGGATGTGATTAACCTCGCTACTCCGAAGATACAGAATCTCCGCGTGGCTTTCGTGGGTCTCGGCATGCGCGGTCCGGGCGCAGTGGAGCGTTTCACGCATATCCCCGGCGTAGAGATAGTAGCGTTGTGCGACTACCGTCCCGAAAACGCGCAGGCTTGCCAGCAGTACCTGAAGAGCGCGGGTCTTCCCCCTGCCGACATCTACTCGGGCGCGACGGGTTACGAGACGCTTTGCAAGCGTTCTGACATAGACCTTGTGTACGTCGCTACTGACTGGGACCATCACTTCCCCGTGGCAAAGTGCGCCCTGCTCAACGGCAAGCACACGGCCATTGAGGTGCCCTCCGCAATGAACCTCGAACAGTGCTGGGAGCTTATCAATATCTCCGAGCAGACGCAGAAGCATTGCATGATATTGGAGAATTGCTGCTATGACTGGTTTGAGATGAACACGCTCAACATGGCGCAGCACGGCGTCTTCGGCGAGGTGCTCCGCGCTCAGGGTGCGTATATCCACAACCTTGACGACTTCTGGGAGGCTTACTGGAAAAATCCCGAGGGCGGCGACCCCAACAAGCTCGGCTGGCGTCTGAAGTACAACAAGGAGAACCGCGGCGACGTATACGCTACGCACGGCCTTGGCCCTGTGGCGCAGGCTCTCGACATACACCGAGGCGACCGTATGAAGACGCTCGTGGCAATGGACACGAAGAGCTCGCACGGCAAGGAGCTTGTGGAGAAAAAGACGGGCAAGCCCTGCAACGACTTCCGCAACGGCGACCACACCACTACGCTTATCCGTACAGAGAACGGAAAGGTGATAGAGATACAGCATGACGTGATGAACCCGCAGCCCTACAACCGCCTCTACCAGCTCACCGGCACCAAGGGCTTTGCCAACAAGTATCCCGTCGAGGGTTATGCGGTAGACGCCAAGCAGCTCAGCGCTACGGGACACAAGTCCAAGGTGGACAACCTCAGCTCGCACGCATTTATGCCCGAGGCAGAGAAGCAGGAGCTTGAGAAGAAATACCAGCACCCCATCCTCAAGAAGTACGGAGAGATGGCTAAGGAAGTAGGCGGTCACGGCGGCATGGACTTCATTATGGACAGCCGTCTCGTATACTGTCTGCAAAACGGTCTGCCCCTTGACATGGACGTGTACGACCTTGCCGAGTGGTGCTCGCTTGCCGAGCTTGGCTCGCTCTCTATGGACAACAACTCCGCCAGCGTAGCCATCCCCGACTTCACCCGCGGTCACTGGAACGAGGTTAAGGGATTCCATCACGCTTTCGCTTCTGCCGAGCAGGAGGCCGCCGTGGAGAACACCGCCAAGGCTTACACCGCCGCGCAGAAGACGGCTGCTGCCAAATACAACCTTTGGAAGCTTTACGACGACGTGACAAAGGCTACGGACGCCAAGGCTAAGGCCAAAGCCGAGAAGACCTACAACGCAGCCAAAGCCAAGGCTAAGGCTCAGGCCGTAAAGGAGGCTGCAAAGAAATAAGCCGGACATAAGTGACCGTCCATTTTTCAGGGCGGTTGCTACGTAACATACACAAGAGGGAGACATTGCCCGTGCGGCTTTGCCTCCCTCTTTCCGTTTTTCCGCCCGGGAATGTTGGCTATTTGCGGCGACGGGCTGCCGGTGTGCCGCTTTGCCGAATGGTTACGGAATCAAAGGGAGGCGTCAAAAAGGCATAAATCTTTCCGCCCTTTGCCTGAAAGCCCGGACCACGTTTTACCCACGCGGTGTTTTGCCGACACTTAGCGCGGCGGGCAGCAAGTAATTTTGGCGGAATATAGTACTTTTGCCCTTTGGAAAACAACCAAGGCCGCCGCTCTCCGCCGTTTTCCCGCTGCGCGTGCGTGCTATCACGGCAGGACACGGACAAAACCCTAAGGCAAAGGCGGCGCATATAACTAAACAAGAACACAGAAAAGAATGGACAAGCTCAGCTACGCCTTTGGCATGGTCATCGGTCAGAACCTCAAAGGTATGGGAGTAAACAACCTTGACAGCAACGACTTCGCCAAAGCGGTAAACGACACCGTCTCCGGCGCGACACCCGCACTCACGCCCGCCGAGGCGCAGCAGCTGGTGACCTCTTTCTTGACAAAGCAGCAGGAAGAAGCCGGAAAGGCAGCCCGCGAGGCGGGTGAGGCTTTCCTCGCCGCCAATGCCTCCAAAGAAGGCGTGACCGTCCTGCCCAGCGGCTTGCAGTATACCGTGCTGCAGGAGGGCAGCGGCAAGCACCCCAAAGCCATCGACCGCGTGAAGTGCCACTACGAGGGCACACTCACGGACGGCACGGTGTTCGACTCCTCATACCGCCGCGGCGAGCCCGCAGTGTTCCCCCTCAACGGCGTGATTGCAGGATGGACGGAAGGCTTGCAGCTGATGGGCGAAGGCGCGAAGTACCGTTTCTTCATCCCCTACAACCTTGCCTACGGCGAGCGCGGCGCGGGCGAAACCATCCCGCCTTACTCCGCCCTTGTCTTTGACGTGGAACTCATCGAGGTGCTTTAAGCCGAAGAGCGTGAGCTGCCCCGTCACCAGTGCCGCCCCGCTACAAGAGTGGCAAGCGCGACAAGGCTGGCGGGAAACAAAGGAAACAAACAAAACAAATACACAACAGCGTAAAATGAAAAAGTTATTCTTCGCAGCCGTTGCCTGCGCAGCGCTTTTCAGCTCTTGCAACAACGGTTCGCCCAAGGCGAGCATGAAGACGGACGTAGACACCGTCAGCTACGAACTGGGTATGGTGATGTCTCCGGGTACAGAACTCCCGGGCTACCTCTCGCAGGCCGGCAGCGACTCCGCTTACGTGGACGAGTTCATCAAAGGCTTCATCGAGGGCGTGCAGACGGGCGACGACAAGAAGCAAATGGCTCACTACATGGGTCTGATGCAGGGCTTGCAGGCCAAGGCTAACCTGAAGAACGTGGAGATGCAGCTCTTCGCGGGCGACTCCACGAAGAAGGTGAGCATAAAGAACTACATCGCGGGCTATGCCGCCTCTGCCAAGAACAAGACTTCCCTCAAGATTGACGGCAAGCTCGTAGACCGCGAGCAGGCCAACAAGAACCTGATGGAATACATGTTCAGCAAAAACAAGCGCACCTCCGCAGAGTATCTTGCACAGAAAGCCAAGGAGGCAGGCGTGCAGCAGCTCTCCAGCGGCATGCTCTACAAAGTGCTTACCCCGAGCGAAAGCACGGAGCGCTGCACGGCTACGGACAGCGTAGTGGTGAAGTATGAGGGCCGCCTTTCCGACGGCACGGTGTTTGACACCTCCGAGCGCCAGCCCGACGGCACGGTGACGCTCAGCCTCAAAAACGTGATAAAGGGCTGGCAACTTGCCATCCCGCAGATGCCCGTCGGCGCTACGTGGGAACTCTATATCCCCTACGACCTCGGCTACGGCGAGCAGGGCGTGGGCGGCATACCTCCCTACTCGGCACTCACCTTCAAGATTACGCTCGTAAAGGTGGCAAAGTAAGCCGGAGCCTAAAGCAAGCGAGACATATACAGACATTCAAGCCTTTGCCCGCCGTTCTCCTTTCCCTGCAAAGGGGAGGGAGCGGCGGGGGAGGGACACAATAAAAAAACGACAAGCACAATGCAGTTGAAATCCATTCTCGTGATAGCCCTCGCCGCCGTATGCTGCGGCACGGCTTCCGCACAGAAGAAGGGCGGCAAGAAGAGCAAGGCAAAAGACGCCGCCAAGGTCACCGCTGCCGCTCCCGCATTCAAGTCCGTGGACGGCACGACCTTCAGCTACGCCCTCGGCGTGGCACAGGGACAGAGCCTCAAGCAGTACCTCATACAGCGCGAGGGCGTAGACTCCGCATACGTCAGCTATGCCCTTGAAGGCATGCAGGCAAACCTCAGCGAGACCGAGCGCAAGCAGCGCGAGGCTTACGCCGCAGGTCTGCGCATCGCGGACATGAACAAGCGCACCCTGCCTATGTTCAACAAGCAGGCCGCCGGCAAGGAAGACACCACGTATGTGAGCCAGACTGAGTTTCAGCGCGGTCTCTGCGACGCAGTTGCAGAGAAAGCCGGCATCCTCTCCTCTGACAGCGCACGCGCTATCGTCGACCAGCAAATCAATTTCCAGCGCGCCGCTTACAAGGCTGCCAACGAGAAGTGGCTTGCCGACAACAAGAAGCTCAAAGGCGTGAAGACGCTGCCCAGCGGACTGCAGTACCGCGTCCTGACACAGGGCAACGGTCCTGTGGCGACGGACTCCACCGAGGTAGACGTGCATTACCGCGGTCAGCTCATCGACGGCACGGAGTTTGACTCCTCCTACAAGCGCAACAAGCCCGCAACCTTCCGCCCCGACCAGGTCATCAAGGGCTGGCGCGAGGCACTCACCATGATGCCCGAAGGCTCGAAGTGGGATCTCTACATCCCCGCCGACCTTGGCTATGGCGAGAGCGGCAACCCCACCATCCCCGGCAACTCTACGCTCATCTTCGAAGTAGAGGTGGTAAAGGTGAAGACTAAAGCTCCTGCCGCCACTCCCGCCGCTACGCTTACGCCCGCCACGAAGAAATAAACCTTCTGGCAGTGCAAGCCCAGTATGGACTTGACTACACAAGCCGTCCCGCATTGGCATATTCAGCCGTGCGGGACGGCTTTTTGCGTTTTCCCGGATGCGGCATGCCCACCCCGCCGCCCGGGGAAACGGAAAACAAAGAAAAAGATACCAAACGCACTATGAGGAAACTCCTTTCTCTATTTGCTCTCGTCGCGGGCTTTGCCCTGACGGCGGGCGCGCAGCCGTAGTCCGTGGGCAACCAGTCTTGGTGGAACATGGAATCCGAGCCTGCCTCCATTGCCGCCTTGCAGAGCGGCGGGACGTACGCCATCGCGTTCCAGACCGACGAAGCCGGTACTCTGAACTTCTGGCATTACTCGTCGGGCGGCGCAGAATTATACACAAGCCCTGCGGCACGCTTTGCATGCCGCAGGGCTTGCCGCGTTTTGTGTGCTATGCCTTTCCCCGGCAACGGCTTTCGGCGGGCTTTTCGGCGCGGCGCGTGGGAGGCTCTTGCGGGAATTTTGCAAATTTGCAGTGCGGGAGCGGCTTGTGTGCCGCGCCGCATGCGGTCGCCCTCCCGAGGGGACGGCCTTGCACACGTCTATTGTCCCCTTTACACCGCCTCCGTGCCGATAACCGACCCAACCTGGATATTCTTCACCGTTCTGGGCATCATTCTTTTCGCCCCGATGCTGCTCGAGCGCCTGCGCATCCCCTCGATTGTGGGGATGATTTTCGCGGGCATACTCGTCGGGCCGCACGGGGTGCATCTGCTCGACCGCGACGGCAGCTTTGACCTCTTCGGCAAGGTGGGGCTGTATTATATCATGTTTCTCGCCAGCCTTGAGATGAACCTGCAGGACGTGCGGCGCATCAAGGGGCAGGCGCTGACACTGGGTCTGCTCAGTTTCCTTTTCCCCATGGCGCTCGGCGTGGGCGCAAATATGTGGCTGCTGGGCTACGGCGCGGCCGCCGCCGTGCTGATGGGGGCGATGTATGCTTCCCACACGCTGATAGCCTATCCCGTCGTGCTTCGCTACGGCCTTGGGCGGCTGAAGAGCGTGAGCGTGGCAGTCGGCGGCACGATTGTGGCGGACACGCTGACGCTCCTTGTGCTGGCTGTCGTGGGCGGCATGTTCAAGGAGAACGTGACTGGGCTTTTCTGGCTGTGGCTTGTGGTTAAGGTCGTGGCTTTGGGACTGCTCATCCTTGTGGCGTTCCCCCGCCTCGGGCGGTGGTTTTTCCGCCGCTACGACGACGGCGTGGCGCAGTACGTCTTTGTCCTCACGCTCGTTTTCCTTGGCGCGGGACTTATGGCTCTGGCGGGCATGGAGGGCATTCTCGGAGCTTTCCTCGCGGGCATTGCGCTCAACCGCCTCATACCCCCCTCCTCCCCCCTTATGGCGCACATAGAGTTTGTGGGCAACGCGCTCTTCATTCCCTATTTCCTTATCGGCGTGGGAATGATCATCAATCTCGGCGCGCTCTTCTCCAGCGTCGAGGCTGCAGTGGTGGCGGCCGTGATGGTGGCTGTGGGGCTTGCGGGAAAGTGGCTCGCCGCTTTCGGGACGCAAAAGGTCTTCGGCATGACGGCTGACGACCGCGGCATGATGTTCGGCCTTACGGGCTCTCGCGCTGCCGCCACGCTTGCCGTGGTGCTGGTGGGGCACGAAATAGTGCTGTCCGGCGGCGAGAGGCTGCTCGGGGACGAGGTGCTCAACGGCGCTATGGTGCTGATACTCGCCACCTGCGTGGTCAGCTCTTTTGTGACCGAGCGCACCGCCCGCCGCCTTGCCGTGTCGCGCCGCGACACTGGCGACGACGAGGGGCAGGGCACGCCGCAGCGCATACTCATCGCCTTGAAATACGGAGAGAGCGTTTCCCCGCTGGTCAACATTGCCCTTATGATGCGCACGCCGCACACGCCTTCGCCCATCGTCGCGCTCAACGTGGTGCTTGAAGACGAGCCTGCCGCGCGGCGGGACGGCCTGGCATGCCTTGAAAAGGCGGAGAAGCTTGCCGCCGCCGCCAATGTGCGCATACAGACGCACAGCCGCTGGTCGGTGAACGTGGTGAGCGGCATATCGCACGCCGTGAAGGAGAACAACGCCGCCGACCTCCTCATCGGGCAGCACCAGAAAGCGAAGCTCAGCGACAGTTTCTACGGAAAGCTCGGGCGCGACATACTCGACAGCGTGAAGCAGCAGGTCATGATATACCGCGGCTCGCTCCCGCCCAACACGCTCCGCCGCATACATCTCCTTGTGCCGAAGAAGGCCGAGTACGAGCCGGGCTTCGCGCATTGGATGAACCGCGTGGCCTTGCTGGCAAGCCAGCTGGGCTGCCCGCTTGACGTGTACGGGCACGAGCAGACGCTCCGCGCTATGGAGGCGCACTGGGAAAGGAAGCACGCCTCGCTGCCGACTTCTTTCAGCCGCTTCTCGTCGTGGGGCGATTTCCTGCCGCTCGCCCACCTCGTCCGGCAGGACCACATGATAGTATTTGTCTGCGCGCGCCGCGGCTCCATCTCGCGCCAGCCCTACCACGACCGCCTGCCGCAGCAGATAGAGCGCTATTTCTCCTCGCGCACCCTGATGCTTGTCTACCCCGCGCAGCCTGCCGCCGCAGCGGGCAAGACGGCGGACTTCCGCGCGGGCATGCCGCTCAATGTGCGTTAGGGCGTGCGCTCCCCAGCGGCGCATTTATGCTTTTGCCCTTTCAGGGCGTAGACATTAGGGGTGTACGCGTGTCCCCAGGGTGTCGCTTCGCTTGCCCTGGGCTGTGTGCTTTTTGGGCTTTCAGCCCGCGCTCGGCACTCGTGCCTAATCCGTGTACCCCGTCGCGTCCTCCCTTTACATTGTGCGGGCTGAAAGCCCAGCAAGCACATAGCCCAGGGCAGCGCCCTGGGTTGGCAGACCCCGCGTAATTGCGCCCTGAAAGGGCAAAAGCATATCTACGTAAATGCTTTGCGGCGTGGCACGTAGATTATGCGCGGCATATTTATGCTTTTGCCCTTTCAAGGCGCAGACATTAGGGGGTACGCGTGTCCCCAGGGTGTCGCTCCGCTTGCCCTGGGCTATGTGCTGCATATTTTTTTTGCGCGTGTTGCGTGTCCTGTATGTGTATCCCGTATGCGTGCGCCAAATCCGTGTGTGCCTTTGTCACGAATGTCCGCCTGCAAGGGGCGGGCTGAAAGCCCAGCAAGCACATAGCCCAGGGCAGCGCCCTGGGTTGGCAGACCCCGCGTAATTGCGCCCTGAAAGGGCAAAAGCATATCTACGTAAATGCTTTGCGGCGTGGCACGTAGATTAT
>CAVJPT010000023.1:0-22360 GCA_963651485.1 Alloprevotella sp.
TCACCCGCGCATCATTGCGACCTGAATGGGCAAAATTATAAATACTTCAATGGGGTATGCGCGTACCGGCTATGCTTTTGCCCTTTCAGGGCGCAGCATTGGGTACGTGCGCGATACCCAGGGTGTCGCTTCGCTTGCCCTGGGCTATGTGCCCACTGGGCTTTCAGCCCGCTCCCGCTTGCCGTATGTGCACGCAATATACATCTGTATTTATCACCACGCTAATTGCGATGCGCATAAGGTCATCCATTTACAACGAAGCACAGAATGGGGGAAACTATACCACGTTCCCCAACTGCTACGTACTTGCTGCATTCCGGAAAAAGCATACCCGGACAAATGCGCCCTACACCTCATCGCACTAAGGGCGGGCTTTCAGCCCGCTCCCGCTTGCCGCACGCTCCGAATGTTTCGGGCGTGCGGCAGAGGGTCTTTCTTATTAAAAACCACACGGGCATTTCCCGCGCGGGCAAGAATGCTTTCAGAAAATCTCCACGGAGTAGCCGCCGGTCCATGTGGTGCCGGGGGCGGCGCAGTTGATGAACGGGCGGTCGGACACCGGCCCTTCGAAATGCTGATGGTCGCAAAGCCCGTACCAGGGTTCGGCGCAGACAAAAGGCGAATGCTTGCCCGTGGGACTCCAGAAGAGCCAGCACGGCGAGTCGCTCTCTACGCGTGCCACGGGCTGCTTGTCGAGGTCGATCACGGTGGCGGCGGTCACCTGACCGTTGTCAAAAATAAGGGCCTCGTTGGCGAAAGTGTCTACACAGAGCGGTATCAGGCCGTCCGCGCCGCACGGCACGGGGTGCTTGTCGGGCTCGAGACAGCCCTGGTCGCCGGCACGCCAGATGTACTCCGGCTTTCCTTCAAGGCGCAGCCAGCCGTCGACGGCGTTTTTCTCGCTCCACGCGGGCAGGGCTATGGCCGGGTGTCCGCCCATCTGAAACCACAGGTCGCTCCCGCCCGTGTTGGTCACCTCGAAGCGGGCATTGAGCTTGCGCCCGTCAAGAGTGTACACGACGGCTATGCGGAAAGCGTAGGGAAACACTGCGTAGTCGCCCACCGTGCCGCAGCACTCAAAGCGTGCCTCGTCCGCCGAGGTCGCAGCCAACGTCCACTCGCGCCCTTTCACGAAGCCGTGCTTCGGGATGCGCACTTCCGCGCCGTCCATGCGGCACACGCCGTTCCACAGGCCGCCCACAATGGGGAAAAGTATGGGCGATCGGCCGCTCCACCAGCGGCTGTCGCCCTGCCACAGATATTCTTTCCCGGTGCGGATATCCTTTACGCTCTGCACCTCAGCCCCTTTGGAGCTTATCACTACGGCAATTTCGCCGTTTCCGATAGTCACTGTCATGATAATGGTATTTTAGGATAGAAATAAGGTTTGTCTTTTCCGTTGCGCGGCCGCCGTTTCCATACAAGCGAAACGCCGCCGCCGTCCCCCTACCCCAGCTCCACGCTCTCTACGTCCACCATCTGGTGCATGAAAAGCGCGGCGCTCTGGCGAAACTTCTCCTCGCTCTCCGTCGTGAGATAGGAGCACTGGCCCTTTTGCGTAAGCCGCTCCTCTATCTCGGGATGCCTTTGCAGGTAGGCTTTCAGGCTCGCCGCCACATACTCGCCCTGCGGCACGACGCGCACGCCCGGCGGGGTGTACTTCACTATCTTGTTCATCAGCAGCGGATAGTGCGTGCAGCCCAATATAAGGGTGTCTATCTCCGGGTCCTGGCGCAGTATGCCGTCAATGCGTTTCTTTACAAAATAGTCCGCGCCGGGTGAGTCGAACTCATAGTTCTCCACCAGCGGCACCCACATGGGGCAGCTCTGTCCCGTCACCGTGATGTCCGGCCAGAGCTTGTGTATCTCCATCGTGTACGACCCAGAGTTGACGGTGCCGGCAGTGGCAAGCAAACCCACGTGGCGGCTGCGCGTGAGCGGGCCCACAGCCTCGACGGTGGGGCGTATCACGCCCAAGACGCGGCGCGTGGGGTCGATGCGCGGTATGTCGCGTTCCTGTATGGTGCGCAAAGCCTTGGCGGAGGCGGTGTTGCACGCCAGCACCACCAAGGGGCAGCCGCGGCGGAAAAGTTCCTCTACGGCCTGCAGCGTGTACTTGTATATCACCTCAAACGAGTGCGAGCCGTAGGGCGCGCGGGCGTTGTCGCCAAGGTAGAGGTAGTCGTACTGCGGCAGGAGCTGCCTCATCTGCCTGAGTATCGTGAGCCCTCCGTAGCCGGAGTCGAAGACGCCAATCGGTGTCATAGAAAGGACGTGAATGGTGGTTTTTCAAAAAGAGAAGCCCGTCTCCCGCGCTCCGCTGCCATACAGGCGCGCAGCGCGGCGTAGCGTCACTGCCCGATGCGTCGCAGGACGTAGGCGTTTGCGTCTTCGGCGAAGGCGGGGTTGAGGTACGGACACGCGTTGTTGTCCGTATTGAGCATGCAGTCGTATCCGCGCTCCGCGCCCACGGCATGTATCGCCGCGTCAAGCTGCTTGTGCAGCGGCGCCATAAGCTCCGCCTCGGCGGCACTCAGGAGACTGTCGGCGGCGTGGCGGAAAGCCAGCCCCTTCTCCATTTCGCCTTGCAGGTCGCGCTGGCGCTTGAGGAGGATGTTCTGCGGGAAATCCTTCTGCCCTTGCAGAAATTCGGCGAAAAGGCGGCGGAAGTTCTGCTCGTTGTAGCGGGCCTCTTCCTCGTATTTCCCTTTCAGTTCGCTCATGCTCTGCTGCGCGGCGGCGTAGCCCGGCATGGCGTGGAGGAGTTTGTCGTAGCTGATGTATCCCACCTTGTACGTCCCCTGCGCGCGGCCCGCCACAGCGAGCATCACAACAAGCAGGAGCATGAGGCATGTGCGTCTTTTTTGCATGTTGTCCCTTTGTAGAATTGTCTGTTGTATTCCCCGCGCGGCAGCGTGCCGCAGGCAGAGACGCGTAAATGACCGGTAAAGCGGCAACGCATATACAGCCGTCTGCCGGAGCGGGCTATGTACCCGCCGGGCATTCAGCCCGCTTCCTGCAACCGGCGAGTTGCCGCATTGCCGAACACTTATGGTACGGCAAACTTACGCTTTTTTTTCCAACGGACGGCGGCAAGGCGGCGCGGCGTGCGGGGCAAAGGCAGGAAAGACGGGAAAGGCGGTATGAAGCGGCGCGAAACAGGGCAAAAAGCAGCGGCAAATTTTCCCGCGCCGCGCGATCGAGGTTTTAACATTTGAAGCACGCCACTTGCAAACGGGCAAAAAATTTCGTATCTTTGTGTAAGGAAAAGCGGGGACGCGCATCGTATGTGCGCCCCCGCTTTCGTGTTATTGAATATCAGCCACTTACAAAGAAAAAAGTGTACATCCCGGAGCTACGGGATGTACATGTAGGAGCTACTGCCCCCATTCCCGTCGCTACGGGGTCGGTCTTAGTCGCGGCAAAGTCCCTTTCCGCGCCGACGGAGCGCTTTCCCGCGCCTTAAAAAACGTTTCGAATGTTAATTCTTTTCGGGCAAAAACAAACGAATCCCCTTTTCTGCACACACACTTCCGGTGTGCAGAAAAGGGGATTCGGGCAAGGGCAGACTGCGCAAGCGCGCCTCTACCCCACACTGCCTTCCAGGGAGACGCTGAGCAGCTTCTGCGCCTCGACGGCAAACTCCATGGGCAGCTTGTTTATCACGTCGCGTGCGTAGCCGCCGACGATGAGTGCCACGGCGTCCTCGGTGGGGATGCCGCGCTGGTTGCAGTAGAGCAGCTGGTCTTCGGAAATTTTCGAGGTGGTAGCCTCGTGCTCGACGGTGGCGGAGTCGTTTGCCACGTCTATATAGGGGAAAGTGTGCGCGCCGCAGAGACTGCCCAGAAGGAGGGAGTCGCAGGACGAGTAGTTGCGCGCCCCCTCGGCCTTGCTCCCCATCTTCACCAAGCCCCGGTAGGAGTTTTGGCTGTGTCCGGCGGAAATGCCCTTTGAAATGATGGTGCTGCGCGTGTTGCGTCCCACGTGCACCATCTTCGTGCCCGTGTCGGCCTCCTGGTAGTTGTTGGTCACGGCGACGGAGTAGAACTCCGCCTGCGAGTTTTCGCCCATCAGCACGCAGGAGGGATATTTCCACGTGATGGCGGAGCCGGTCTCCACCTGCGTCCAGGAGAGCTTGGAGTTGCGCCCGCGCAGGTGGCCGCGCTTGGTGACGAGGTTGTACACGCCGCCGCGTCCCTCGCTGTCTCCGGGATACCAGTTCTGTACGGTGGAATACTTCACCTCGGCATCGTCGTTCACCACAATCTCCACGATGGCGGCGTGCAGCTGGTTTTCGTCGCGCATCGGAGCGGTGCAGCCCTCGAGATAGCTGACGTAGCCGCCGTCGTCGCACACGATGAGCGTGCGCTCAAACTGCCCGGTGTTGCGGGCGTTGATGCGGAAATAGGTGCTCAGCTCCATAGGGCAGCGCACGCCCTTGGGTATGTAGACGAAGGAGCCGTCTGAAAAGACCGCGCTGTTGAGCGCAGCGAAGAAATTGTCGCGGTACGGCACGACAGAGCCGAGGTACTTGCGGACAAGCTCGGGATTCTCCCTCACGGCCTCCGAGATAGAGCTGAAAATGATGCCTTTCTCCTGCAAGCGGTCCTTGAAGGTGGTCTTCACGCTCACGGAGTCCATCACGGCGTCGACTGCCACGCCGGCAAGCTGCATGCGCTCCTCGAGCGGGATGCCCAGCTTGTCGAAAGTTTTCATCAGCTCGGGGTCTATCTCCTTTTTCCCCTCCCCGCTGTCGGCCGCCGTGGGGTCGGCATAGTAGGAAATGGCTTGGTAGTCGATGGGCGGCAAAGCCACGTGCCCCCAGTCCGGCTGCTGCAGGGTGAGCCAGTAGCGGAAAGCCTTGAGTCGGAAGTCGAGCAGCCACTCGGGCTCACCCTTTTTCGCCGAGATAAGGCGCACCACCTCCTCGCTCAGTCCGCGCTCTATCACCTCCGTACGCACGTCGGTGGTGAAGCCGTACTCGTATTTCTTTCCCGCTATCTCGCGTACAAGGTCGTTGTCTGCCATCGGTTTCAAGGCTTTTTCGTCATGTCCACCCATACGGTGTCGCTCTTTGCCGTACCGCCGTCAGCCGCTGCGTCCCCCTCGTTTTCGGGGAAGAAAAGGCGCAGGCTCTCCGTCACGGGACGGTAGAGACGGGAGGAGGCGGTCTTTTCCTCGTTCATTATGCTCAAAGCCTCCATCACGTTGAAGACGCAGCTGAGAAGAAGGAAAAACTTGAGGAAGCTCACCAAGCCGCCGAGGATGCTGTTGGGCATTCCCAGACGCATGCCGCGCACGGCGCGCGTCAGCACGTTGGCCACAAAGCCGAGGGCTATGGGCACCACTATCCAAAGCAGCAAGAAGGCTATCACGCTTGTGAGCATATTGCTCTCCGTGCCTTCCACGGCGAGGTATTTGCCAAGGTAAGAGTAGCAGGTGGCGGCTACAAACAAGCCCACGAGGAAGCCCGCCGAAGAGACAAGCTCTTTCACAAAGCCGTTGCGCCAGCCGCTGAAGACTGCCCAGCCGAGCAGCACTACGATGAATATGTCTATCATAAGCAAGTCCGCGCCCCGCAGGAGAGGGAACGCATGTTTTTATAAGAAAAACTTAGGGAGAAAGCCCCAATGAGGGGACTTTCAAGGACGCAAAATTACTACAAAAACGGCAAGCGCGTGCCGCAGCCCGCTCAAAGTTGCCCGCCCCGGGCGCGTGCGCCGTGCCGTGCCGCCGCGGACGGCGGCGATCAGTCGCAGCGGTGCACGTACTGCGAGGGCGTAAGTCCGCACACGTTGCGGAAAGCCCGGACAAAAGAAGAGTAGTCCCCGAAGCCGCAGCGCTCTGCCACGGCGGCAAAGCTCTCGCCCGGCTCGGTGTCGAGCATGCGGCAGGCCATCTTCACTTTCACCCGCTGTATGTACGCCGCCGGCGTGTAGCCCGTCAGCGAGGTCATGCGGCGGTAGAGCGAGGACGTACTCATGCACATGCGCTCGGAGACAGTCTGCACGTCAGCCCCGCGCGTCTCCGCCACGGAATGGCGCACGGCCTCTGTCACCTGCGTGAGAAACTGCTTGTCTGCGTCCTTGTAGCGGGAAAGGTCTTCGCCGCCTTTCCCCGCCTCCTCAGCAGCCGCCGTCTGGGCCTCCACGCGCCGCTTCAAAAGCCGCGCCACGTGCGTCAGAAGTTCCTCGCGGCGGAAAGGCTTGGCAAGGTATGCGTCCGCGCCGGCTTCCAGACTGCGCAAACGGTCCTCAGCGCCCACGCGTGCCGTCACGACGACAATGGGTATGTCCGCCGTGCGGCCGTCCGCACGCAGCTTGCGGCAGAGTTCCTCTCCGTCCATCTTCGGCATTGTCAAGTCGGTGACGACAAGGTCGGGCGAAGCCGCCACTGCCTTGTCAAAGCCCTCTGCCCCGTTGTGGGCGTAAAGCACGTTGTGCCGCCCGGTGAAAAGCGAACCTATGTACGCCGCCACACTGCGGTTGTCGTCCACCACGAGAATGGTACTGCGGTGTCCGTCCCGCGTGTCGGAGAGTTTTTGCGCCTCGGCCGGCAAAAGGGGCTTGCCAGATGCCGCCGCAGCAGCTGTCTCCCCGTCCCTGCCCGCGTCTGCGTCCGCCGCCGCTCCTTTCTCTGCAAGCGGGAGCGTGAGGCGGAAAACACTGCCGCGCCCCACCTCGCTCTTCACCGTAAGAGTGCCGCCCATAGCCTCCGCCGTCTCGCGTGCCAGAGGCAGACCTATGCCGAAGCCGTCCGTACCCATTGCGCCCTCGGCACGGTAGAAAGGCTCAAAGACGTGCGGCAGAGCCTCGGCAGATATGCCGCAGCCCGTGTCGCGCACCTCTATGCAGGCCTGTTTTCCCTCGCTCCACATCGTCACCTCCACATGACCGTGCGCAGGCGTATACTTGAAGGCGTTGGAGAGCAGGTTGTTCAGTACCTTTTCAAGATAGTCGGGCGAGAAAGCCGTATGCACGCGGTCGCGCGAATTGAAATGGAACACCACCTCACGGCTGCGGGCGTACTCCTCATAGCGCTCGGCCACCATCTCCGTATAAGCGGTCAAGTCACGCACGCGCAGGTCCGCCGGCGCGGCAGAGACGCGCATGCTCTGCAGGTCGAGCATCTGGTTGACAAGAGAGAGAAGGCTCTCTCCCTGCTTTTCTATGCTGCCGGCTTTCTTCGCCACGTCCCCGCCCGCGCTCTTGCGCAGGTCACGGCTAAGGGCAAGGATGAGCGTCAGGGGCATGCGCAAGTCGTGCGTGATGTTGGCGAAGACGTTCTCCCTCTTATTTATGAACTCGCGCTGGAGCTTGTTGGTGCGCTTGCGCACAATGGCAAGGCGCAGCAAGAGAAGCGACACTGCCCACAAGAGCGCGAAACCCGCGCCGAAGAGCCATTTCGCCACACGCTCGCTGTGCAGCCGCGCGTCGCTCACGGCTCGCTCACGCTCCACGCGTCGGCGGTCGGTGTCGTACTGCAGCGTTTCTATCTCAAAGAGGCGGCGCTTGCCGCGCATGCTGTCCTCCGCAGCCTTCGCCTGCGACATGTCAAGGTAGGCCTGCCGCCAGTCACCCCGCAGCCTCCGGCATTCGGCGTACAAGCCCCAAATGCGCCCGTCAAACTCATTCGTCCCGATGCGCCGCGCCGTCTCCGCGGACTTGTCAAGATATGCCTCCGCGCTGTCCGTTTCGCCCACGCGCACGAAAGTCTCCGCTATAGAAAGCAGGGGCTGCATCCATAGCCACAAGTCGCGTTCGCGGTCAAGGGCGTGCGCCGACCGGCGGAAAAAGTCGAGCGCACGCGAGAAGTCTCCCTCGTCCTGCGCCAGTTCTCCTATGCCCACGTAGGCATAGGCCACGCCCGCCCCGCTACCCACCACGCGGGCGTTGTACAGAGCGGCGTTGTAATAGGTCAGAGCCGAGTCGCCCATTCCCTGTGCCGCGAAGACGCGTCCCATATTGACGCAGTCCTCCACCTTTCCCAGGCGGCTGTCAATACTTTGGTCCAGAGAAAAGGCACGGCGCGCCATTTCCTCGGCCTTTTTGTTGTGCCCCACGGACAGGTATACGAAAGCCGCCCCGTTGCAGGCGGCGGCCCGGCAGCCCACCATCTTCTCGTCACCTTCACCCGCCGCCGCAGCGACCTCGGCCGAGGCGACGTAGTTGGTGACCGCCTCATAGTAAAGCCCCATCCGGCGGTAGTTGAGCCCGATGTCGTTGAGCGCGAAAGCCCGCATCAGCGTGTCGTCTATCTCTTCGGCAAGCCGCAGCTGGCTCTGGTGTGCCCTGATTGCCTCCCGGTAGCGGCTTGCGTTGCGGCAAATGTGGCCAAGCTCGGAAAGCGCGACGACCTCCCTCTCCTTGTCGCCCGCACTGCGTATCCGCTGCACCACGACAAGCATGGAGTCGACGTTTTGCGTATGGTTGCGCGTTGTGTCAAGCAAGAGCATGTGCGCGTCGCCGTGCGAAACAGCCGCCTCCTTTGCGCGCTTTCCGCACGAAAGCGGCAGAAGAGCGAGCAAAAGCAGGAAGAAAACCGGGAAAATCCGCCCGGCGCGGCGTATGGCGGCGAAGTGGTGGCGCATATCGTGAGCGGGAAGGAATGTCTGTAAAGGCTTGGTATGTCCGTAAAAACCTTACAAAGGTAGGCAAAAAGCCCCGCGCCCGCCGTGCAGCCGCCCGTCTTTCGCACCGGACGAGCGGACTTTTCGCCCCGCGCCGCCCGAGACACACATTTCCCGCCGTTTCAGCCTCAAAAACCGCCGCCGCGCCGCGCCGCCTTGCATTGCAGAGCCAATATACTTATTATCAGCGGCAAAACCGGTATTCTTGCACGATAATGCAAGGATTTTGAAACGGAAGAAGAGCGTATTTTCATAAAAATACAAGAGGAAAGGCAATTATTGCAACCGCCTCACGCCGCCGCAGTCGCTTACTTTGCAGTCAGAAAAAGGCAGTCACACTCTGATGCCCCTTTCGCCAAGATATTTACCAAAAGACACTATCGCCGTCCTGATTTATCTCTCTCTCTCGTTAGGACGGCCGCCCACAAGGGAAAGCCAAAAAAGAAGAGTGTGTTCATGAGCAAAAGGCTTTTCCACGACACTGGGCGGTACGCCACCCCTTTAGGACAAGGGCGAAAAGAGCGGACGGATCGTGACGACCCGTCCGCTCCTAACTTTTTGTACCGCCGCCGCGCCGGCAAGCAGTGCCGGCACGGCGGAAGAGTGAAGCCTCAACGCTTTTCCACAGGCACGTCTGACATCACAAAGCGCAGCTCGCCGCCGCGCATAAGAGTAGCGTGGGCAATGGACGTGCCCTTGACGGCTTTCCCGTTCCAGAGAATGCGGCGCACGTACTTGTGTGTCTTGTCAAGTCCCTCGGCTACCACAGTGAGCCTTTTCCCGCCGGGCAGCGAAAGCGAAACGCGCGGCAGCTGCGGCGCGCCGAAGACATACTCGCCTGAAACGGGGCTGACGGGATAGAAGCCCATGGCGGAGAGAATATACCACGCCGACATCTGCCCGCAGTCGTCATTGCCGCAAAGGCCTTCGGGGGAAGGGAGATACTGCGTCTCCACTATCTGCCGCACAAGCTCCTGCGTGCGCGAGGGCTTGCCTGCGAGTGCGTAGAGGTAGGCGACGTGGTGGGAGGGCTCATTGCCGTGGGCATACTGCCCGATAAGCCCCGTCACGTCACTCAGCGTAGCATCGAGCTTGAGCGTAAAGAAAGAGTCGAGCTTCGCCACAAAAGGCTTTTCGCCGCCTATCAGACGGATAAGCCCCGGCACGTCCTGCTGTACGTGCCAGGTGTACTGCCACGCGTTGCCCTCGGTGTAGTCGCCGCCCACGCTCTCGGCGTGCGCGAGGTCGGAGGGATTGAACGGCGTTTTCCACGCCCCGTCCGTACGGCGCGGGCGCATGAAACCCGTGGAAGGGTCGAAGAGATTTTTGTAGAACTCCTTGCGGCGGGCAAAGTAGCGTGCATCCTCCTTTTTCCCCATCAGGCGAGCCATATCCCAGGCGCAGTAGTCGTCGTACACGCTCTCAAGCGTAGAAGAGACGCTCTCAGCCTCGACAGAGTCGGTGGGAAGATAGCCGTAGCGGTTGTAGAGTTCCCAGTCCGACTTTGCGCCGTGGCTCACCGTCTGCGTGCGCTTGATCGCCGCAAAAGCGCGCTCGGCGTCATAGTCGCGCAGCCCTTTGCGGTACGCCTCGGCAATGATGCTGACGGCGTGGTTGCCTACCATGCAATAGGTTTCCTTGCCCCATACCGGCCAGATGGGCAGGAAACCCTGCACCTCGGCCTGCGAGACGAGCGAGCGGACAAAGGGCGAAACCATCTCGGGCGCGGCAAGCGTGTAGAGCGACGAGGCCGCACGGTAAATGTCCCAGCAGGAGAACGTGGAGAAGAACTTCCCGCCCTCGGCACTCGCGAGCCGTCCGTTGGCATCGCGGTACGCGCCGTCCACATCGGCTATGTTGTTGGGCTGAATCAGGGCATGATAGAAGGAGGTGTAGAAGTTGGTCTTCTCGTCTTCTGTGCCCTCGACACTGAAACGGCTGAGCCACTCGTTCCATCCCTTGGAAGCGGCACTGCGCGTAGCCTCAAAATCCCAGCCCGGCAGTTCTGCCGCCATATTGCGGCGTGCACCGTCCACTGTAGCCGAGGAAATGGAAATTTTCGCCTGCAGCGTCTCGCCGGGCTTCATGTCAAACGACACCAGCATACGCCGCCCGCGTTCCGTGTCGGAGAGCGGGAGGTCAGCAACGCGGCGCATCGGACGGTCGAACGTCATGACGAAATACACGTCCTGGTCTACCCACATCTTCCCGCGGACGTGCCCCGAGAGCGTGCGGCTGTCTTCCCAGTTCACCTCACAGGCGGTCACAGAGGAATGGTACTGGCGCTCGTTCCACGTAGGCGCGTGCTGCAAGTCTACAAGCACGGCCGCCGAGTCGGCACGCTGGAAAGTGTAGCGGTGGAAGGCAACGTGCGGCGTGGCGGTCAGCTCCGCCTGCACGCCCGTCTCGTCAAGATACACCTTATAGTAGCCGGGATGCGCCTCCTCGCTCTTCTTGTCGAAACTGCTGCGGTAGTCAATGCGACCGGGACGCGCCGTAGAGGGCATAACGAGAATGTCGCCGAGCTCTACGCAGCCCGTCCCGTTGAGGTGGGTCTGCGTGAAGCCCCAAATGCGCTTGTCGGAGTAAAGGTATTCGGCACAGTACTGCCATCCCACCGCACCCGTGACAGGGCTTGTCTGCACCATGCCGAAAGGCGTGCAGGCTCCGGGGTATGTGTGTCCGTTGGCAGCGCAGCCGATGAAAGGATTTACATAGTCCACCGGCTCACGCCCGTCCGCCGTCCCTGCGGCAAGCGCCGGGAGCGAAAGCGATGCGCAACATAGCATTGCGGAAAAAAAGTGCTTCATGGTATATAGGTTAGTGCGGCCCGCGCCATGCGCCGCCGCGTGTTTTTCTCTGAAGGATAGATAGAGGGCGAACGCTCAAAGCGGGTCGGCATCAAAATACACCTCCACACTCTTGTACCCCTCTTGCGACCGCACCGCGTCCCGGGCGGCAAGCAGCGTGCGCCGCACGCCGTACGCGGGCATCTCGGGGCGCACCTTCAGCACAAGCTTGCGTATGTGCAGCGACTGCACCCGCGAGACCGCGGGACAGTCCGGCCCGAGCAGGTCACCGGAGAAATGGGGCTGAAGCATAGCTGCAAGCGCACGCGCCGCACCCTCCGCCCGTCTTTCGTCGCGGTGTTTTACGTATATATATATAATGCGTCTCAGCGGAGCGTAACCAAAGTCACGCCGCTCGCCCATCTGCGCCTCATACATAGCGCGGTAGTCGCCCTCCACAGTCTGCGCCACCACCGGAAGCTCGGGCTGGCGCGTCTGCAGCACGACAAGACCGCGCTCGCCGCGCCGGCCGGCGCGTCCCGCCACCTGCGACATCATCTGGAAAGCCCGCTCGTGTGCCCGGAAGTCGGGGACGTT
This sequence comes from Alloprevotella sp., assembly GCA_963651485.1. Taxonomy (GTDB): domain Bacteria; phylum Bacteroidota; class Bacteroidia; order Bacteroidales; family Bacteroidaceae; genus Alloprevotella. The sequence goes on from CAVJPT010000023.1 coordinate 12,016, forward strand.
GAGCATTTGGTCGGCATTGATAATCCCCACCACCCGCACGCGGTCGAAGTCCAAGCCTTTCGTCACCATCTGCGTGCCTATCAGGAGATTGGTGCGCCCGCGCTGGAAATCGTCTATTATGCGCTCGTAAGCCGTGCGCGAGCGCGTGGTGTCCAAGTCCATACGCGCCGTGCGTGCCTCGGGAAACATCGTCCGCGCCGCCTCTTCTATTTTCTCCGTGCCGTAGCCCATATCGCGCAGATCGGTATCGGCGCAGTTGGGGCACTGGCGCGGCACGTCGTACACCGCGCCGCAATAGTGGCAGACGAGCTTTCCCATCCGCCGGTGATAGGTAAGCGAAACGTCGCACTTGGCACAGCGCGGCGTCCACCCGCAGGTGCGACATTCGAGCACGGGCGAGTAGCCGCGGCGGTTTTGGAAGAGAATGGCCTGCCCGCCCGAAGCGAGCGCACGCGCCACCTCCTCGACAAGGCGCGGGGAGAAAGGAGACTTCATCAGCTTTTTCCGCCGCAGCTCCTTCACGTTCTCCACCACTATCTCCGGCAGCTGCACGCCGCCGTGCCTCTGCGCCATCTCTACCAGCGCATAACGTCCGCTTTGGGCGTTGTGGTAGCTCTCCAAAGACGGGGTTGCCGAACCCAAAAGCACCTTTGCGCCCGTCATGCGCCCCAAGACGATGGCGGCGTCACGGGCGTGGTAGCGCGGGGCAGGGTCCTGCTGCTTGTAGCTTGCCTCATGCTCCTCGTCGACCACTATCAGCCCCAAGTCGTGGAAAGGCAGGAAAAGCGCAGAGCGCACGCCGAGGACGAGGGGAAAGGCCCGCTCCGTGAGCTGCCGCCGCCACAGTTCGGTGCGCTCCGTGTCAGGAAACTTGGAATGGTACACCCCCATACGGTCGCCGAATACACGGCCGAGACGGGTGGTTATCTGCGTGGTGAGGGCTATCTCCGGCAATAGGTAAAGCACCTGCCGACCCGCCGCGAGCGTCTCGGCGATGAGGTGGGTATAGACCTCCGTCTTTCCGCTTGATGTCACACCGTGCAGAAGGCACACGTCCTTTTCGCGGAACGACTCCTTTATCTCCGCAAGCGCGCGCGTCTGCTCTGCGTCGAGCGGACGGGGCGGAGACACGGAAAGCGAAAGCGGGCGGATGCGGTCCGTGACAAAGGGATATGCCTCCAGCACGCCCTTCTTCCTCAGCGAGACGAACGCGCTTGCCGCGCCGTCGCAGTCCTCGCAGAGATCCCGTTTCGCCACCTCGCGCAGCAGCTGCAAATTGCGCAGCGTAAGCGCGGAGGACGCTTCGGAAAGGTCAAGATAGCGCAGCAAGAGCCGTTCCTGCCCCTCGGTACGTTTTGTTTTCAGAGAATCGAGCAAGGCATTCACTGCCTCTTCGCTGCCATAAGCCTCCGTCAGGCGCACATGCGTCTCCGTGCGGGGACGGTATCCGCGCTGCATGCTCTCGCTCACGCAGACTGCGCCCTTTTCCATAAGGCTCTGCACTGCCCGCAGCACGCCCACGCCGCGCAGCGTGCGCCCTACGTCCGCCACGCGCACAGCCTTTCCGTGCGGCAAGGCAGCGAGCAGCCGCGTCTCCTGCGGCGTAAGCTCCGCCGCCGTTGCGTCAAAGTCCGTCTCGCGGGTTATGACAGTTTCGCTCTCCAGCTTGAGCCCCGTGGGGAGCGCGGCTTTCATCACCTCGCCCGGCGAGCAAATGTAATATGCCGCCACCCATTTCCAGAAATCGAGTTGCGCGGGGAAAGCCACAGGATCTGCGTCTGCCACTTCCGTGATTTCCTTCACCTCCACCCCTTCGGGCGGCGGCTCAGTGCCGACTTCTGCCACCACGGCCGTATAGTAACGCCGGGGACCAAAAGACACCACCACGCGCGACCCCACGCGCACCCTTTCCGCCAGCGCGGGCGGGAGCGCGTAGGTAAACTCCCCCTGCACGGCAAGGGGCACCAGCACTTTTGCGTATAGCGGCATGGCGTATATATGGGGAAAAGGGAGGAAAGGGGATGTTTACAGGCGGAACTGGCGCGGCACGTCAGTCTCGAAATGCAGCGGCTCGCCGGTGATGGGGTGATAGAAATTGAGGCGAAAGGCGTGCAGTGCGAGGCGACCAATGGGGTCGTCTCCGTTGCCGTATTTTATATCGCCGCAAACGGGGTGGCCAAGATCCTGCATATGCACGCGGATCTGGTTTTTGCGCCCCGTTTCCAGCTTAAGCTCTACGAGCGAGTGCACACCGTCTGTGCGCAGCACGCGGTAATGGGTGACAGCGTACTTGCCGCCGTTGTCCGTAGGCGAAGAGTAGGTGAAATACGCCTTGTTGTCCTTGAGCCAACTGCGCACCGTCCCCTCCTTTTGCGGCAGCTCGCCGGAGACAAGTGCCATGTAGCGGCGGTCGGTGACTATTTCGTGCCAGTTGTGTTCCAAAATCTGCTCTGCCTCCACCGTCTTCGCGTAGACAAGGAGACCGGACGTATCGCGGTCGAGGCGATGCACGACGTGCGCCGTGCATTTCTGCTTCGTGTTGCGGAAATATCCGTCAAGAAGTTGTTTCACACAGAAAGAATGGTGGGACGAAGCCATGGAAAGTATGCCCACTGCCTTTTCCACCACCACGACATGCGGGTCCTCGTAGACGATGCGCACAAACTTGGAGCGCAGATCGCCCTTGGGCTTGCGCTTCGACACCTCCACAAGCTGCCCGGGCCGCAGCTCGCAGTCAAACTGCGTGACCTTCTTTCGGTCAACGCGCACGCCGCCGCCGGAAAGTATGGCCTTGGCGCGGTTGTGGCTGACGCCGGAAAGAGCATGAAGCAGGAAATCGAGCAGCCGCGCGGGCTGCTTCACGGTGAAAGCGGTGTAGAGGTTGGAGGGCGTAGTGTTGCGCATTTCGTATGTTGTCGTTTTTTCGCGGCACAGGGGGAGACACTCCCGCTGTCCGCCGCCCGCCGCAGGGTAGCGCGGCGGTGCAGTCTTGCAAAAGTACAACCTGCCGCCCGATTGCGCAAGTCCGCCGCCCCCGCAAGCAGCCCTGAGGCGAAGAGGCCGCCTGCGGTTTTTCCCGCCCGCGTTTCCGACTATGTCAATAATGCTTTATTTTTGCATAACATAGGCTACGGTTCGGCAAAATAAGCGAGCTTGATTGCGCTCGCCTTGCACTATGTTTGCATAACATAGGCTACGGTTCGGCAAAACAAGCGAGCTTGATTGCACTCACCTTGCACTATGTTTGCATAACATAGGCTACGGTTCGGCAAAACAAGCGAGCTTGATTGCACTCACCTTGCACTATGTTTGCATAACATAGGCTACGGTTCGGCAAAACAAGCGAGCTTGATTGCACTCACCTTGCACTATGTTTGCATAACATAGGCTACGGTTCGGCAAAACAAGCGAGCTTGATTGCACTCACCTTGCACTATGTTTGCATAACATAGGCTACGGTTCGGCAAAACAAGCGAGCTTGATTGCACTCACCTTGCACTATGTTTGCATAACATAGGCTACGGAAGCTGTGAAAAACACAGGCCGCACCGCCGCAGCCACTGCGGGACAGAGATCCCGACCGGAAAATACGATGAAAATCATACTGAACCCGAAATACGAAAGCCTCCGCGAGTACATCACTCACCTTGAAGACCATTTTGAAAAGGAGGGACAGGAGATACACAGCGGGCGCAACACGATACGCACGCTGAACGTGGACGGCATTACCCTCTGCGTGAAACGCTACGCCGAGCCTTCGCTGCGGCGGCGCGTACAGCAGATGCTCTACAAGTCGTCGAAGGCAAAGCAGGCCTATTTCCGCCCGTTCATGCTGCGCGAGCGCGGCTTCGAAAGCCCCGCTCCGGTGGCGTTCGCACGTTTCCGGCACGGACTGCTGCACACGCGCTCCTATTTTGTTTGCCTCCACTCCGACTACCGGTACAGTATGGAAGGCATCAGCTCTTTGCCGGAGGGCGAGCAACGCGAAGTGACGGAGAGTTTCGCCCGCTTCGCCGCACACCTTCACGAAGACGGCTTCCTGCACCGCGATTTTTCCTCGTCCAACATACTCTACGACCGCAAGGACGGGCGCTACCACTTCTCGCTCATAGACACAAACAGCATGAAGTGCGGCTCGGCAGTGAGCCTTGAAGCGGGCTGCCGCAACCTCGCCCAACTCTCCGGCGACGAGGCCTTTTTCAGCGTACTGGCAGAAAGCTATGCACGCGAGCGCGGCGCGGAGGCCTCGCACTGCGCCCGCCTCATCAACGAGGCGCGCTCGGGGCTGAAGCCCTGACTGACGGTCCAAGCCGCCACGCCACCACACAAAAACAAACCGCAAGCCAAGTCTGTGTCCCTTACAGTCTACATTCCGCCCACGCTTAAAAGCCGTGTCGCCCTACCCTCCTCGAAAAGCATAGCCAACCGCGCCTTGCTGCTTGCCCGCCTTAGCGGACCGCATTCAAGCATAGCGCGGCTTTCGCCATGTGACGACACGCACGCCATGTGCCACGCCTTGGAGAACGGCGGAGACACGGTCGACATAGGCGCGGCGGGGACCGCTATGCGCTTTCTCACGGCTTACTACGCGCAGGAAGAGGGCGGAGAACATCTGCTCACGGGTACGGAGCGCATGCGCCAACGCCCCATCCGGCCGCTCGTAGAGGCACTGCGCCGCCTCGGGGCTCACATTGTCTGCACGGAAGAAGAGGGTTTCCCCCCCTTGCTCATAAAAGGGCGCAGACTGGACGGCGGCACACTCAGCCTGCCCGCCAATATAAGCTCGCAGTATATCTCCGCGCTGCTGATGATTGCCCCGCCGATGCGGGACGGACTGACGCTGCGGCTCGAAGGAGAAATTATCTCGCGCCCCTACATAGACATGACCCTGAACCTCATGCAGCGTTTCGGGGCACAGGCGGAGTGGACTGGCGAAAGGGAGATAAGCGTGCCGCACGGCACTTACGCGGACGGCACACACTTTTGCGTGGAGAACGACTGGAGCGCCGCGTCATACTGGTACGAGATGGTGGCACTGACACCCGCCGACGACGTGCAGGTTACGCTTACGGGACTGCAAGAAGACAGCGTGCAGGGCGATGCGGCAGTGGCACGGTATTTCGCCCCGCTCGGCGTGAAGACTACATACGTCCCCGAAGGCGTAACGCTTACTAAAGCCGCGCCCACCCTCGCCCCCGGCGAGACACTCACGCTTGACCTCACGGGACAGCCCGACCTCGCGCAGACAATAATAGTGGCATGCGCCACCCTCCGCCGTCCCTTCCGCCTCAGCGGCTTGCGCTCGTTGCGCATCAAGGAGACCGACCGCGTCGCCGCGCTGCAAAACGAGCTGCGGAAGATCGGTGCGGAACTTAAGACGGACGGCGAGGGCACATTATATATAAAGGAATACCCGGCAGGCGAGGCGCGCTTCCTCGGCACGCCGATAGACACCTACAACGACCACCGCATGGCGATGGCGTTTGCTCCCGCTGCACTGCGCTGCCCGGGTCTGTGCGTCAACGACCCCGGCGTGGTGAGCAAAAGCTACCCCGGCTTTTGGGAAGCGATATCCTGAACCGCACACGCCCTATGACCCACTACGCCATACTGCCCATATTCTTCGCGCTGCTTGCCCTGCTCGCCGCTGCGGCGCTTGCCACGGAACTTTTCCTGCGGAAGCGGCGGAAATCTGCCCCCGCCCGTGACACCGAGAGCGACTCGGAAGAAGAGGGAAAAGAAGAAAAGCCCCGACCCGCCGGATGCTGCGGCATGCACGCCGTATGCGAGAGAGAATTGCTCGCCGCTCCGGGCGAAGAGGCCGTATACTATGAGGACGAGGAACTCGATGCCTACCGCGGGCGCACGGCGGACAGCTATACAGACAAAGAGATTGAGGCTTTTGAAGACGTGCTCTACACGATGCGCCCCGATGAAGTGCCGGGCTGGACACGGTCTCTGCGGCTGCGCGGCATAAGTCTGCCCGAAACGCTGCGCGACGACGTGCTGATGATGGCCGGCGACGCGGCAGAGACGGAGAGCGAGAGAACAACGCAAGCACAATGACCGACCTGCTCACATACAGTTTCTTCCAAAATGCCTTGATTGGCAGTCTGCTCGCCTCGCTGCTTTGTGCCGCCGTAGGCACTTACGTGGTGACGCGCCGGCTCGTGATAGCCGGAGGCGGCGTGGCACACGCCTCGCTGGGCGGAGTGGGCATGGGGGCTTACTTCGGCTTCTCCCCGCTCCTCGGCGCGGCACTGTTTGCCTTGGCGAGCGGCTTCGGCATACGCCTCCTGAGCGGGCGCAACGCCGTGCGCGAGGACTCGGCCATTGCCATGCTCTGGACTTTCGGCATGGCCGTAGGCATTCTCTTCGCCTACCTCGCTCCGGGCTTTATGACCGACCTGCCCGCCTACCTCTTCGGCGACATCCTCAGCATTTCCCGCAAAGACCTGCTGGGACTCGGCGCTTTGACGCTCGCCGCACTCGCGCTGCATGCCCTGCTTGGGCGCACTATTGTAAGCGTGGCGTGCGACAGCGACTTCGCCCGCACGCAAGGTCTGCCCGTCCGCGCCATAGAGGGTGCGATGACCGCCCTGACAGCACTCACCGTAGTGGCCTGCCTGCATATGGTGGGCATCGTGATGGTGATTTCGCTCCTCAGCGTCCCGCAAGCCACGGCCTCGCTCTTCGCCCGAACATACCGAGGCATAGCCCTGCTGTCCTTTCCCATAGGCTGGGGCTGCTGTGTCGGCGGGCTGGCGGTGTCATGCCTTGCCGACGTACCCTGCGGAGCGTCCATCATCGTGGTGAGCATAACCCTATATGCCGTCTGCCGCGCAATAAAAGCCGCAAGGGCGCGTTTTTCCTGATACGGAGAGAGCGCGGCGTACACGTCCGCGCATTTCCATTACACCTATTCCCCGAACAAACCGTTTGAAAAGACTATTCCGCCACATACCGCTTGCTTTGTGCTGCCTCCTCGCGGCGGCACTTGTGTCGTGTTCGGCCAAGAAGAACACGGCTTCGTCGCGTTTCTGGCAGTCTTTTGTCTCCCGCTACAACATCTACTATAACGGGCATCAGGCTTTCATCGATGGGGAAAAAGCGAAAATAGACGGGCATAAGGACGACTATACGGAGCTGCTCCCCGTCTTCCTTGTAGGCAGCGAAAAGTCGCGCACGACGGGCAAGAGCAACTATGAGACAGCCATCACCAAATGCCAGAAAGCCATCCAGCTGCATTCCATCAAGCGCAAGCCCAAGGTGAGTCCCTCCAAGCGCAACACGCCTAAGATGAAGGCTTACTTGCAGCGGAAAGAGTTCAACCCTTTCATGAAAAAAGCCTGGATGCTGATGGGCGTATCGCAGTTTGAGAAAGGCGAATTTTTCGAAGCGGCTGCCACTTTCTCCTATGTAGCCCGCCTCTACGCGGCAGAGCCGGACGTGGCGGCCGACGCACGCCAATGGCTGGCCCGCAGCTACGCGCAGGCGGGATGGTTTTACGACGCAGAGGACGCACTCACGAAGATGCGGCGCGACTCGGTTTCGCCACGCGTGGCAAAGGAAGCAGACGCGACACAGGCAGACCTTCTGCTGCGGCAGGAACGTTTTGCAGACGCCCTGCCCTACCTGAAGCGCACCGCACGCAACACAAAAAAGAGTTTCCTGAAAGCCCGGCTTTACTTCCTCCTCGGACAGGTCAACCGCCATTTGGGCAACACGCAAGAGGCTTACAAGTCGCTCGCGAAATGCATCAAGCAGAGCCCGCCCTACGAAATGGCTTTCAACGCCCGCATACTGCAGACCGAAGTGGTAGCGGCGGACGCGCGCATGGCGAAGAAAATGATAGCCAAGCTCGGGCGCATGGCACGGGCGGACAACAACAAGGACTACCTTGACCAAGTATTTTACGCGCAAGGCAACATCTACCTCACGCAAGGCGACACCGCCAATGCCATAGCCGCATACGAACGCGGACGGAGCAGGGCGAAACGCAGCGGCGTGGAGAAAGGCGTGCTGATGCTGCGGCTCGCCGGACTGTATTGGGACAAACGGAAATTTGCCGACGCGCAGAAATGCTACACGGAGGCTCTCAGCCTGATAGACAAGACGCGCGAGGGCTACGACGAAGCCACACACCGATCGAAAGTGCTTGACAAGCTCGTGCCTTACACCGAGGCGGTGTACCTGCAAGACAGCCTGCAAACCCTCGCCCGCATGGACGAGAAAGACCGCAACGCCGCAATTGACCGCGTGATAGCTGCGGTGAAGAAGAAGGAAGAGGAAGAGCGCAAGCTGAAAGCGGACTCTGCTGCAAAAGCACGGGCTGAGGCAAACGGCAACGACAACAACGCGCAAAACAGCTCCACGAGCAAGACAACCAACACCGCCGCGACCAACCGCACGCAGCAGGCCAACAAAACTTGGTACTTCTACAACCCGACGCTGGTAATGCAAGGGAAAGAGGACTTCAAGAAGCATTGGGGCAACCGCAAGAACGCGGACAATTGGCGGCGCTCTAACCTCACCGTCCTCGCCTCTGAGGGACACGAAGAGTACGACTACGCCGCAGAAGACTCTATCGCGGCCGTACGCGACAGCGTGGCAAGGCAAGAGGAAATAGCCGACAGCCTGGCAAACCAGAAGCTCGCGCCGGAAGACGACCCGCACGAACGGGCATACTACATGAAGCAAATCCCCTTCACGGAGGAGGCGCGGGCGGCATCGGACGTGATAATAATGGACGGGCTCTACAACGCGGGCGTGATAGAAAAAGACGACCTCGAAGACCTGCCGCTCGCGGCGCAGACGCTCGAAAGACTTGTATACAAATACACCTCCTACGAAAATATCGCCGACGCGTACTACCAGCTATTTCTCCTCTACTCACGCTGGGGGAAGACCGAACGCGCGACAGAAATGAAGAACCGCCTTGCCGCAGCATACCCTGACGACGAGCGCACGCGGCTCATCACATCGCCCGACTACGAGCTGCTCGCACGCCACGGGCGGGAGATAGAAGACTCGCTTTACACCGCCACATACAAGGCCTACCGCGAACGCGACAACTTCACCGTGGAGCAAAACTTCCGCCGCTCCACCGAAAAGTTCCCCTCCGGACTCAACCGCCCGAAGTTTGTCTTCGTACACGCGCTGAGCCGCCTCGGCACGGCAGACTCCAAGGAGATAGCCGAAGAGCTGCGCCAACTGGTAAAGGACTTTCCCGAGAGCGACGTGAGCCCTATGGCGGGAATGATAGTGAAAGGGCTGGAAAGCGGGCGAACCATCGGCTCCGGCACGTTTGACCTCGGATCGCTTTGGAGCCGCCGCACGGCAGAAAGCGACGCCGCGACGGCAGAGGCAACAAAAAGCCGCGAACTCACGGCAAAGAAGGACGAGCCGTTTGTCTTCGTGATGGCCTACCCAACCGACTCGATCGACTCCAACCGCCTTCTCTACGAGATGGCGCACTTCAATTTCTCAAGCTTCGTAGTGCGCGGCTTCGATATGGAGACGGTGCACGAAAGCGGTTTGTCACAGTTCCGCGTATCAGGCTTCAACGACTACGACGAGGCACACGCCTACGCGCAGCGCGTATTCAAGGACAAAGACCTTCTGCCTTTCCTTGCAAAGTGCCGCGTACTGCTCATATCCAAGTCAAACCTCGAACTCCTCGGGGTATCGGTAAGCTTCAACGACTACCAAGAATTCTTTGACAAAAACTTCTCGCCGGAAACGCCCGACGCAGCACCGACGGAAGAACCCGCACCGCCCGTCGAACAGCACTACGAAGACGAATACACTCCCGAAGAACTGGAACGCTTGCAAAAGAGCGGCGAAAGCAAGAGCACGGAAAGCGAGGACGACGGCGAGTGGTACAGCGACTGAAAGCCTGAGCAAGCTCAGCCCAAACCGCACACCCGCCAGCCTTGCGAGCGTACAAACTGGCGCAAAAGGCGGAAACAAGAGCAAAGAAAAAGGGGAAACGCCACTGTTTTCCGCCCCAAAAGCCAAAAAGAACGGGGCAAAACTTTGCACGTTTGGGCGGAAGCCCTATCTTTGCACCCGCAATTGCCACTTTCGGCGCAGCTAAACCTACGGGAAAGCAGCGGCGAGCCTAAGGAGAGATGGTAGAGTGGTCGATTACAGTAGTCTTGAAAACTACCGTACCGAGAGGTACCGGGGGTTCGAATCCCTCTCTCTCCGCACACCGCGCGTGGCGTACTACAAAGCCTTACAGGCAGACGGCACACACTAAGCGGGAAGAGGCAAAGAGGGGTATATGCGGAAATAGCTCAGTTGGTAGAGCACAACCTTGCCAAGGTTGGGGTCGCGAGTT
>CAVJPT010000024.1:0-21495 GCA_963651485.1 Alloprevotella sp.
CCGCAAACCGATGGCGTTGCCCCGTGGTTTATGCTTTTGCCCTTTCAGGGCGTGGGTGTTGGGTGGTGCGCGCGTAACCCAGGGTGTCGCTTCGCTTGCCCTGGGCTATGTGCTTTTTGGGCTTTCAGCCCGCCCGTTGGCAACGGGTGGTGTGCCGTTCTCCGCAAACCGATGGCGTTGCCCCGTGGTTTATGCTTTTGCCCTTTCAGGGCGTGGTATGTGTGGGGTGTGCGCGTAACCCAGGGTGTCGCTTCGCTTGCCCTGGGCTATGTGCTTGTTGGGCTTTCAGCCCGTTCATCGTCAACGGGTGGTGTGCTGCCCTCCATTTGTATCGTAGGCTATGTGCTTTTTGGGCTTTCAGCCCGCCCGTAGCCAACGGGTGGTGTGCCGCTCTCTGCAAACCGATGGAGTTGCCCCGTTTATTATCGGTTTGCCTCCCGCCCGCAATTGTCCGCGCGGGCTGTGCCCACGATGTTTGGGGCGTAAATCCCCATGCCGCAAACGCCCTCATTGTCGTGGGACGGGCTGAAAGCCCAGCCTGCTCCTAGCCCAGGGCAACGCCCTGGGTACAGCACCCCGCGTGTAATTGCGCCCTGAAAGGGCAAAAGCATATTTTCATGGATTCGGTGATTTGCGGTTGTATTTTTATGCTTTTGCCCTTTCAGGGCGTAGGTGTTGGGTGGTGCGCGCGTAACCCAGGGTGTCGCTTCGCTTGCCCTGGGCTATGTGCTTTTTGGGCTTTCAGCCCGCCCGTTCCCAACGGGGTATTTCTCCCGCGGGCTATGTGCCTTTCCCCTCCCCGCGCTCTCTTTTCCCCCGCTTTTTATTTTAACATATCGGGAATGGACCACTTGCAAACCGCCTGAAAATTTTGTATCTTTGTATGAGCAAAGAGGGCAGACGCGAAGCCGTGTCTGCCCTCTTTGGCGTAGTATTGAATATTAAGCAGTTATGCGGGCGGAAAGTGTACATGTAGGAGCGCGGGGATGTACATCCGGGAAAAACTGCAAGCAACCCCGTCGCTACGGGGCCTATCCCCGTCGGAAAAACATGCCTTTCCCGCTCCGCAAAGCCCTTTCGCGGGGCTGCGGAGCGCGGCTGAGTGGTTAAATAAACGTAAATATTCTTAATGCGCCTCGTTGTCAATGACGACATCCGCGCGGCTCAGGCGGTCGTCTTCGCCGAGCTGCAGCGCCATCCACGAAAGGGCCGCTTCCCGGCTCACGCCGTCCCGCTCCATCACGCGGCGCACCTGCGTCTCGGCCGCGACGTGCACCAGTAGCGTGCGGTGGACAAGGCGGTCGAAGCCCGACTCGTACAAAAGGGCGCATTCCATGAAAAGCACGCGTCCGGCGGGGCATGCCGCAAGCACGTCCTCTATCCTTGCCGGGACGGGCTGCGGGCGGCCGCTGCCGTCTCTCTGCGGAAAAAGGCGGAGAAAGCTGGCAGGGGTAGGGGAGGCGTCCGTTTCCAGAGCCGGGGCAGTGCCGGGCGTGCGTAGCGTCCCGGCGGCTATGTCGCGGTTTTGGGAAAAATCTGCCCCCGCCTGCGTTTCCATTTCCTTTGCCCGCTTGGCAAAGGCGCGGGCCACGCGGGGGTGGACTATTGCGTCTACGCGAGCCGCATATTCGCGCCCGCGGCACAGGTAGGCGGCGAGCACGTGCTTCACGAGCCGCCCGTCCGCGTCGTACACGCCCTCTCCCGCCAGGCGGCGCAGCTCGCCGCGCACTTCCGGGTCGGTGCGTATGATGCGCTTTGCCTCGTCGTCGCAGTAGAAGACGGGGTGGCCCGCCGCTTCGATGCGCTTGCACAGGTAGCTCTTCCCGCTGCCAATGCCGCCCGTCACGGCGACACGCAGTATGGCGGGAGAGCCGGGGCCAAGTTCCCGCTCTTCGGGGAAAAATCTGCTGAGCCCGGCGCAGGGGGCAGTCTTTTCTGTACCCATTATTCTCCGCCCTCCGTTTCGGGAAGCTCTTCGATGATATACTCCACGTCCTGCGGCACGATGCGCACGTGCGACACGCCGCGCGGCACGGACTTGAGCGAAAGGTGGCATTTCGCCGACTTGCTGCGCAGGAGGTCCTCGTAGTTCACCACCAGCACGAAGCTCTCCTTTGTCACGTCGCGGTACATGCCCATCGGCACTTGGAAGGACACGCTCACCGACGCGGGGAAAGTGCGCAGCTGCTTGGTGGCGGGGAAATTGACCTGCTGCACGGGCACCTGCACGGTTTTTTCCACGACGCGGTCGACGCAGAAAGTGACGGTGGTGGCGTTGGGCACAAATTTTGCCCCCTTCACCGCCTGCAGGTCGGCCTTCACGCGTGTGGTGTCCGTCACACCGTCAAGCTCGATGCGGCTTGTGCGGACAGAGGTGATGTTGTCGAGCAAGGCGCGCGAGGCGTATACCGTCACCGAGTCGTGTCGCACCCTTGTGGCGGAGAGGCTGAACATGCTCCCTGTTTTCACGTCGGCGTCCACCTCGACAGGCACGCGCTTGCAGAGGCCGTAGTTGTAGTAAAACTCTATGGCCTCGGGCTTCGACGCCACTATTTGCGTGCCGGCCTCCAGCTGCCGCGCGAGCTGTCTCAGCAGCTCGGCGGGCTGCAGCGTCACGTGTCCCGTGGCGTTGGCGGCCGAGGGGAAGTCTATCTCGACGGGCTGGAAGCCCCTCCGCAGCGCGTAGGACAGCAGCATGCCCGCCTTGTCGCGCAGCGTCACGTGCAGTGCGGCGGGCGGGTCGGTGGTGATCACTACGTTCTGCGGCACGCCGCGCAGCTTCAGCGGCACGTCAAACTCGCGGTCCGCCGTCTCGCTGAGCGTCTGGAAAAGCCAGAAGGTGGCGGAGAGGATGAGGAAAAAAAGAAACGTCAGGGACTGCTTGCTCCAAAGTCTGGAGCAGCAGTACCTGACGACTTGTCTTAGCTTCGTAGCCATCCGCAAAAAAGCGTGTTAGAGAGTGTGTCCTTTTCCGCGAAACCCGGCGGCGGCGCTGTGCCGCGCGTTTGCCGCGCCTTTTATTTCTTGGCGGCGGAGGGAAGCGGATTGATGGCGTCCTTGGAGAATACCATCTTCACGCCGGTGGCCACTTCGAGGGTCACCGTGCCTTCGTCCTCGCTGATGGCCTTCACCGTGCCGTGCAGTCCGCCGATGGTGATGACGGGCTGTCCCACGGAGAGCGCGTTGCGAAACTTCTGTATCTCCTTCTGCTTCTTGTTTTGGGGGCGAATCATGAAGAAGTACATGATGGCGAAAAGCACCACCAGCATGACAATCATGGACATGCCGCCGCCCTGCTGTCCTGCGGCCTGCAAAAGTGTAAGGTTCATTTCTTTTCGGTGTTATTGGGGTTGGTAGTGGGGTCTTGCTGCTTGGCGTCCGCGTCTTTCTGCGGGCGTGCCACGCGCCGCTTGTCGGTGCGTCCCTCCGTCTGCAGGTGGCGCACGATGCTCTCGAGCATGCCGTTGATGTAGGAGGCGCTGCGGGGCGTGCTGTACGCGCTGGCTATGTCGAGGTACTCGTTGAAGGTCACGTTGAGGGGGATGCTCTCAAAGGTGAGGATTTCGGCGAGCGCAATCTGCATAATCACCACGTCCATGAAGGCCAGGCGGTTGAACTCCCAGTTTTTCGTGTTGGCGCGTATCAGCTCCCTCAGCTCCGTGCCGCGCTCTATCGCCGTGCGGAAGAGGCGGTGCGCGAAGTCGCGGTCCTCTTCGGCGGCATACTCGGGAAGGAGCGGCTGTGCGGGCTTGCTGTCCTCGCTGAAGCGCTTGATGGTCTTCAGCACGAAGGAGTCCACCACGTCCTTGTCGTCGTTCCAGTAAAGGGAATGGTCTTCCAGCATGGAGTCGAAGATGTCGCTGTTGCACACAAGCGTCTTGTAGAGCTTGCGCGCTATCTCGCGGTCGGCGGCATAGCTGAAGTCGCCCTCGTCAAGGTACTGCTGGAAAGCCTCGCTCTCCACGCACTGCGTGTAGAGCTTGCGCACTACGGCTTCTTCCTCCGTCCACTGCTCTTTGCGGCTTTCGCGGTAAGCGGTGAGCGCCTCGTTTTCCTCGAGCTGCGCGAAGAGGCGGTTTTCCGCCATGCGCTGGTCTGCCGTCACGGTGGCGGCTGCCACGCCCGTGCGCTGCTCGCGTGCAAGGCGCGCGCTGTCGCGGCGTTCGCCCGTGCGCTTCAGCTCCACAAGGAGAGAGAGGAGGTAAAGATAGAGGTCGTAGGCTTTCTCGAGCGAGAAGGTAAGCTCCTTCTCCGCCGTGTCGAGCGTCTTGCCCTCGTTCTGGTAATAGGCGTAAACCAGCTGAACCACTTTCAGCCTTATCAGTTCTCTGTTTATCATAATCCGATGGTTGGGGGGAGAGCGTGCCGGCCGCGCGTCAGGCGCCTTTCGCTCAAGGCGTCCGCCACCGGCTGTGCCGCGCGCGTCCTAACTCGGCGCGAAGATACGAATATTTTTCGCGCTCTGAGCCCGCCCCTCGGCGAAAAGGCGGCGGGCGGGGCGCGGCGGCGCGGAATTTTATGCGTACATTCGCCCGACTGAATACAATCTGCAACTGCTTATGCTTACTCCCGAAGAGAGAGAAGACATCACGCGCCTCGTGCGGCACAACGTTGTCCCCGCCATAGGCTGCACCGAGCCGGTCTGCGTGGCGCTCGCCGTGGCGCGTGCCGCCCGCGAGTGCGGCGGCGTGCCGGAGCGCGTGGAGGTGTCGCTCAGCGCCAATATACTGAAAAACGCCATGGGCGTGGGCATCCCCGGCACCGGCATGGTGGGGCTGCCCATCGCCATCGCCCTCGGCGCGCTTGCCGGAAGGCCCGAGTTCGGGCTCGAGGTGCTGCGCGACTGCACGGCGGAGACCGTAGAAAAGGGAAAGGCCTTCATGGAGGAGGGGCGCATACAGGTGTCCCTCGCGCCCGATGCGCCGCACAAGCTCTACGTGCGTGCCGTCTGCCGCGCGGCGGACGGGCGCGAGGCGGTGGCGGTGATAGCCGGCGAGCACACGCGCTTTGTGCACGTCTCCGCCGGGGGGCGCGTCATCGAAGAGCGCCCGCTCTCGCCCGCCGCCGGCGCGGAGAGCGGGGAGGGGGAGAAGCCCGCCCTCACGCTGCGCCGCGTGTGGGAGTACGCCACGGGCTCGCCGATAGAGGAAATAGACTTCATTGACGAGGCGGCGCGGCTCAATACCGAGGCGGCGCGCCGCTCCCTCGCGGGCAACTACGGCCACTGCCTGGGCAAGGCCCTCTCGCGCCCGCTGGGGCGCGGCATCATGGGCGACAACATCTTCTCCCATATCCTCTCGAGCACGTCCTGCGCCTGCGACGCCCGCATGGCGGGGGCTATGATACCGGTGATGAGCAATTCGGGTTCGGGCAACCAGGGCATCTGCGCCACCAACCCCGTCGTGGTATTCGCCGAAGAAAACCACAACACCGCCGAAGAGCGCACGCGCGCCCTGATGCTCTCCCACCTTACCGCCATATACATAAAGGAGAGCCTCGGCCCGCTCTCCGCGCTCTGCGGCTGCGTGGTGGCAGCGACCGGCTCGAGCTGCGGCATCACCTACCTCATGGGCGGCGGCTGCGAGCAGGCGGGCTATGCGGTGAAAAACATGATAGCCAACCTCACGGGCATGATATGCGACGGGGCGAAGCCCAGCTGCGCCCTCAAGCTCACCACCGGCGTGGGCACGGCGGTGCTCTCCGCCATGCTTGCCATGCAGGGCAACTGCGTGACGAGCGTGGAGGGCATCATCGACGACGACGTAGACCAGAGCATCCGCAACCTCGTGAGCATCGGCGCGGAAGCCATGAACGAGACCGACCGCCGCGTGCTTGACATCATGACGCACAAGAAAAGCCCCTCCAAGCCATGACCGCACCCGCCGACATAGACATTTCCGAAAACGCCCTCCTGCGCGACGAGCCCTCCGTCCTGCGCCTGCTTCTGAAAGACCACAGCACAAGCCGCAGCGTGGGGGGACGGGAGGTAGAATACCATGCCATCATCTGGGCGACGGACGACTACGCCGCGCTCGGGCCGGGCTATGCTTTCCACGACGAGATACGCCCCGAGCTGATAACGGGCGCGGGGCGCGGGCGCGTCATACGGCCGCGCGTGCTGAAAGAGCGGCAGCGGCAGGCGGCGCGGTCGAAGGGCATGGCGGAGGTCTTTACCCCGGCCTGGGTGTGCAACGTGCAAAACAACCTCGTGGACGAGGCATGGTTTGGCCGGCAGGGGGTGTTCAACTCCCCCGCGCCCGGCGACCCGCACGGCTGGATTCCCGCCGCCGGTCCCGTCACCGCTTTTCCGCCGGGGAAGACGTGGCGCGACTATGTGCGGTCCGAGCGTCTGGAGGTGGCGTGCGGCGAGGCTCCCTATCTCACGTCGCGCTACGACGCCACTACGGGCGCGCCCATACCCCTTCCGCGCCGCGTGGGGCTGCTCGACCGCAAGCTGCGCCTCGTGAGCGAAAACTGCCACACCACGGGAGAGTGGCTTGCGGCGGCGCGCGATGCATACCAAAGCACCTACGCCTTCGAGTGGCAGGGCGACAACCTGCTGCTCGCCCGCGAGGCGCTCTACTACACGTTTCTTGAAGCGTACGAGGCAAAGTTCGGCTCCGGGCCGCAGCTCAAAAGCCGCGAAAGCATAGCCTATGTCATTTCCTGGAACGTGTGGCAGATGGATGGCCTGCGCTGCGTCGTGCCGGACTCCTGCCGGCGGGCGGCACAGCCCGCCGACCTTTTCGGCGGCGCGGCCGCGGCCGCGCCGGAGTGCCCCGCCTGCAAAGCGGGCAAGCGCGAGGGGCACACGGGCATTGCCTGCATGGTGAAAGACTGGAAGCGGCGCGAGACGCGCCCGTTCATTCAATTGGTGACCCTCGGGCGGTAGAGGGACCGTCTATTGGTATGCCGCACCGTCCACCTCCCCCTCCCCGGTTGCCCAACCAAGAATTTTCGCCCCGGAAAGAGTCCCCGCACCTCTACGGCCTGCGTTTTTCGCATAAAAGCGGAAGAAAAAGGCAAAAAGATTGGGCAACACAGATTTTAATCTGTATGTTTGCATTGACAGAATCCGCCACGCTTCCCGTAGAACAGCGAACCAGGGCGGGTCTTTTTTTACTTATACCTATGGGACACGGCAGATTGTATGACAAGCCCCCTTTGAGCGTAGCCGAGCAAATAGACCGTCTCAAAGGGTTGGGGCTTCATTTTGAGGACGAGCAAGGCGGTGCAAAGTTTCTTGGCGAGGTGAGCTATTTCCGCTTTGTAGCTTATCTGCGCCCTTTGGAGGCAAACAAAGCGACACACCAGATGAAACCCGGTGCAACCTTTGAGAAAGGGCGTGCAATGTACCTTTTCGACAACGAATTGCGCAGCATTCTGTTTGTAGCCATACAAAAGCTTGAGATAGCTCTTCGCACCAAGATTATACAGTATTTCTCCTTAGGACACGGCTCGTTTTGGTTTATGGATATGAGCTTGGCCGACAGAGAACTAAAGTTTCTTGACAATCTTGGTGCTTTGGTCAGAGAAGTGAGCCGGTCCAAAGAGGATTTCATCAGGGAGCATTTCCAAAAATACGACAAGCCTGAGATGCCGCCCGCGTGGAAGACCCTTGAACTCGCCACCTTCGGTACGCTCTCCAAGCTTTACTACAACTTTTCCGACAGGAAGGCGAAGAAGCAAATTGCCCGCGACTTCAACCTTCCCAACCATGAAGTGCTGGAAAGCTGGATGAGAAGCGTCGCAGCTCTGCGCAACTATTGCGCGCACCATTCACGTCTGTGGAACAGGAAACTAAATGCCACACCGATGCTGGCAGCGCGCTTGCGCGGCGTATGGATTGACAACGCCCAGTCTATTGACCCTAACCGTTTATATGCCGTTTTGTGCGTAATGGCCTACTGGCTTGGCTCGATGGGATATAAGCGCGAGTTTAAGGACGCGCTTGCCTCATTGCTGCAAAAATATCCCACTGTGGACCCCGCCGCTATGGGCTTCCCCGCAGATTGGCAGGAAAAAGCGTTGTGGCAATAAGCATCCCCCCTTCGCACGATAGCGGCGAGCTGCCCCAGCCCTGCGGTACATATCCCCATTCCCGCATACCTATAATATATGGCTACATTCTCTACCTCGTTCTCTCTCCAGGCCATCTACGTGTACCGCATCTGCGACGCGGCGCACCGCGGCTGCCTGAAAATAGGGCAGGTGACGGCGGACGGCGTGCAGCCCGGCGCCGCGCCCAACTCCCCGGAGCTGCAGGAGCTGGCACGCGCGCGCATCCGCCGGCAGACGCAGACGGCGGGCGTGGAGTACG
This sequence comes from Alloprevotella sp., assembly GCA_963651485.1. Taxonomy (GTDB): domain Bacteria; phylum Bacteroidota; class Bacteroidia; order Bacteroidales; family Bacteroidaceae; genus Alloprevotella. Next base: position 8,321 of record CAVJPT010000024.1, read on the forward strand.
AGCTGCTGCACACCGAGCTGACCCTTGCCCCCGCCGCGCGGGGACGACTGAGGTGCTTCAATGACAAGGAGGTGCACGACGTGCTGCTGCGCTCGAAGGTGCGCCGCAAGCGGTTTGCCGTGGACGGGCACGCCGCCACGGAATGGTTTGTCACGGACCTGGCCACCGTGCAGCGCGCCATAGCCGCGGCGAAGGAGGGGCGCAAGAGCCTTGCGCCCGGAGAGGTGACGGCGGACTTTTCGCCCATCGTCTTCCGCCCCGAGCAGCAGCGCGCGATAAAGGAGACCGTGCGCCATTTCCGCCGCAAGACGGGCAAGCGTATGCTGTGGAACGCGAAAATGCGCTTCGGCAAAACGCTCTGCGCCCTCGAGGTGGCAAGCGAGACGGGCTGCCGCCGCACGCTGATACTCACGCACCGCCCCGTCGTGGACGAGGGGTGGAGGGACGACTTCTTCAAAATTTTCCACGGGCGCAAGGACTGCATATACTGCAGCAAAGGCGACCGCGAGGCCTTTGCCGACGCAGAGGCGCGCGCAGCCCGCGGCGAGGCATCGTATGTGTGCTTCGCCTCCATGCAGGACCTGCGCGGCAGCCAGACGGTGGGCGGCCAGTACGACAAAAACGACGGCATCTTTTCCGTGCGCTGGGACCTTGTCATAGTGGACGAGGCGCACGAGGGCACGCAGACAAGCCTGGGCCGCGCCGTCCTCGACCAGCTCCTCAAGAAAGACACGCGCCTGCTGCAGCTCAGCGGCACGCCCTTCAATCTGCTTTCCGGCACGCGCGACGAGGAGGTATTCACCTGGGACTACGTCATGGAGCAGCGCGCCAAGCGCGAGTGGGCGGACAAGCGGCCCGGAGAGCCCAACCCCTACGCCGCGCTCCCCGCCATGCACGTCTATACCTACGACCTCGGCGAGCCGCTCGCGCGCTACCGCGACACGGAAAACGAGTTTGACTTCCGCGAGTTTTTCCGCACGCTGGACGAAGACGAGGAGCGCTTCGTGCACGAGCGCGACGTGCGCGCCTTCCTCGACCTCCTGTGCCAGGACGCGCCGCAGACGCTCTACCCCTTCGCGCGGCAGGACTTCCGCGACAATTTCCGCCACACGCTCTGGATGGTGCCGGGCGTGCGGGCGGCACGCGCCCTGAGCCTGCTGCTGCGCGCCCACCCGGTCTTCGGCGCCTTTGCGGTGGCCAACGTGGCGGGCGCGGGCGACGAAGAGGAGGAGGAGACCGACGCGCTCAAGAAAGTGCGCGCCGCCATCACGGACCGCCCCGGCGAGACGTACAGCGTGACGCTCTCCTGCGGGCGGCTCACCACGGGCGTGAGCGTGCCGGAGTGGACCGCCGTGCTGATGCTCTCGGGACAGGCCTCCACCTCCGCCGCCTCCTACCTGCAGACCGTCTTCCGCGTGCAGACGCCCGCCGTCATCGACGGGCGCATGAAGACAGACTGCCACGTCTTCGACTTTGCCCCGGACCGCACCCTCCGCGTCCTGGCTGAGGCGGCGGGCGTGACCGCCCGCGGCGACAACACCTCCGAGGCGCGCCGCGCCGCCCTGGAGGCCTTCCTCGCCTTCTGTCCCGTCATTTCCCTCGAAGGCTCGGCCATGCGCCGCATGGACGCGGGGCGGCTCATGACCCACCTCAAGCGGGCCTATGTGGAGAAAGTGGTGCGGCAGGGCTTCGAGGCAGACGAGCTGTACAGCGACGAGCTGTGGCGGCTCGACGACAAGGCGCTGCGCGACTTCGAGCGGCTGCGCGGCGTGATAGGCGAGACGCGGGCGATGGGCCCGATGGGCGACTTCACGCTCAACGCGCAGGGCCTCACCGGCAAGGCGGCGCGGAAGGAAGCCGGACGGGCAGACCGGGAAGAGAAGAAAGCGAAAGGCACGCCTACGGCCGAAGAGCTCGAGCGCCGCCGCCTGGCCGCCAACCGCCGCTCCGCCATCAGCGTGCTGCGCGGCGTGAGCGTGCGCCTGCCGCTCATGGTGTACGGCGCGCGGCTCGACGACGAAGAGGAGCGCCTCACGCTCGAAAGGTTTGCCGCGCTCGTCGACGACCGCTCGTGGAAGGAGTTTATGCCCCGGGGCGTGACGAAGCGCGTCTTCCGCGACCTCGCCCGCTACTACGACGAGGACGTCTTCGCCGACGCCGCGCGGCGCATACGCTCGCTCGCCCAGAGGGCCGACGCCCTGCCCGCCGAGGAGCGCGTGGGGCGCATAGCCGCGCTTTTCGCGCTCTTCCGCAATCCCGACAAGGAGACCGTCCTCACGCCCTGGCGCGTGGTGAACCTCCACCTCTCCTCCACGGTAGGGGGCTACTGCTTCTTCGACGAAACGTTTGCCGCCGAGCTTCCCGCGCCGCGCCCCGTGCCGCGCGGCGAGGCCACCGCCCGCGTCTTCGCGCCGGGCGCGCGCGTGCTGGAAATCAACTCGAAGTCGGGCCTCTACGCCCTGTACATGGCGTACGCAAAATACCGCCGGCGGCTGCGCGAGGCCTCCGCCGCCGGCCTCTCCCGCTCCGCGCCCGACGAGGACGAGCGCCGCTGCCTCTGGCTCGAGACCGTGGCAGACGACATCTTCGTGCTTTGCGCCACGCCCCTTGCCGCGGCCATCACGCGCCGCACGCTCCTCGGCTTCCACAAAGGCGCGCACGCCAACATCGCCGTCCGTCCCACCCTCGCCGAGGACATAAAGGCCGGCCCCGACGCTGCCGCCGCACTCGTGCGCAACGGAGACAAATTTTGGAAAGCTAACCACAATACAAAAATGGACTTTGAAGCCGTGGTGGGAAACCCGCCGTACCAGATAGAGGGGAGCAACACCCGCAAGGCTCCCGTGTACCACCTCTTCTACGACCTCGCCGCGCAGCTTGCGCCCTTGGCGTCGCTCATCACGCCCGGGCGTTTTCTCTTCCGCGCCGGGCAGACCCCGGCGGAGTGGACGGAGCGCGTGCTTGCCGACCCGCACTTCAGCGTGGTGGAGTATTTCCCTAACAGCCGCGCCGTCTTCCCCTCCGTCGACATCAAGGGCGGCGTAGCCATCACCTTGCGCGACACGACGCGCACCACCGGCCCCGTAGGCTTCTTCTCCGTCTATCCAGAGCTGCGCTCAATAGTAAAGAAAGTCAAGGCAAAGGGAGAGGAAAGCATTTGCCCGCTGGTGTCGTCGCGCGGCATGTACAAATTCACGGAGAAGATGTTTGAGGATTTCCCGCAAGCAAGCGAAGTGCAGGGTGACGGAAGCGGACTGCAAGTGACACCGAAAGCCTTTGAGCAAATGCCCTACGTATTTTGCGCAGCAGGAAGCGAAGAAGATACTTATAAGGTGTACGGGCGAGAGGGGAATGGGCGTGTATTCCGCCACATCAGCCGTGCCTACCTGCAGTCCAACGGCTACCTTGAGACCTACAACGTCTTCGTGCCCGAGGCGAACGGCTCGGGCGCGATAGGCGAGGTGCTAAGCACGCCGATCATCGGCACGCCGATCATCGGCACGCCGATGATCGGCCACACGGACACATTCATCAGCGTGGGGCGCTTTGCCACGCGGGAGGAGGCAGAGGCATGCCTCAAGTACGTGAAGACGCGTTTCGCGCGCACCATGCTCGGCACGCTGAAAGCCACGCAGCACAATCCGCGCGACACGTGGGCAAACGTGCCCATGCAGCGCTTCGCGGCGGGCGGCGACATAGACTGGACGCGCACCGTAGCGGAAATAGACACCCAGCTATTCTCGAAGTACGGGCTTTCGGCCGAGGAGGCGTCATTTGTGGAAGAGAAAGTGAAGCCGATGGAGTAGGGCGGGGCGTGCCGGCAAGCACGCGGCGCACAGCGGCAATGTGTGCGGCGGGGCGGGTCACATCCCCAGTTCGAGCTGGTTGCGGACGAGACGGTAATATGCTCCGCGCCGTGCAGCAAGCTCTTCGTGTGTCCCCACTTCTGCAATGCGTCCGCCCTCCATCACCGCTATCTGGTCGGCATGGCGCACGGTGGACAGGCGGTGGGCAATGACAAGCACTGTGCGGCCTTGGCAGAAAGAGGAAAGCCGCTGCACTATGGCTTGCTCGTTGGTGGCATCGAGCGAGTTGGTAGCCTCGTCAAAAAAGAGACACTGCGGGCGGCGGTACACGGCACGCGCTATGAGTATACGCTGCTTTTGCCCTTCGCTGAGCGCCATACCGTTGGGCCCGATGCGGGTCTCGTAGCGCAGGGCGAGACTCTGTATGAAACCGTCGATGCTTGCTATTTCTGCGGCTTCCTTTATCCGTGCGTAGTCCGCCTCCGCTTCTCCGCACGCAATGTTGCTGGCTATCGTGTCGGAAAAGAGCTTGCCCTCTTGCATCACCGCGCCGCAATGGCTGCGCCATTCGCGTACGTCGAAATCGGCCAAAGGCGTGCCGCCAAGCAGGATATCGCCGGAGTATGTGCCGTAATAGCCTAAGAGCAGCTTGAGCAAGGTAGTTTTCCCGCTTCCGCTTGCACCTACTATCGCGGTGACTTTTCCGTGCGGTATGGAGAGGGTGATGTGGTCCAAAGTAGGGGCAGAGGCGTACCGGTTATACTTGAAGCTCAGATTTCTGACCTCGATGTCGTGCTGCATAGGGGCGGACAGGAGAGCAGAGGCCTGCGGCGTGCTTTCGCGGCATTCCCCCTTTTGATGCATCACTTCGCCGACGCGGGCGAGGCTGAGCCGCACGTCCTGCCAAGACAGGACAAACTGCATCATCTGGTTTATAGGCTCGGAAAGCTGGCCGGCGACGAACTGTATCGCCAGCATTTCTCCGAAAGTCATCCGGCACTTTATAACGGCCGTGGCGGAAATGACGGTTATCAGCAAGCCGCGCAGTTGCCCTATCAGCGTGCTTCCGCTTTGCTGCACCTGCGAAAGGGTCAGCTGGCTTTTCTGTACTGCGTAAATGTCGGTTTGCGTGTTGCGCCATTTGTCCGTCTGGCGTTTCTCGTTGTTTTGCAGCTTCACCTCCTGCATTGAGGTAACGAGCTCGTAGGTCACGTTGTCTGCAATAGCGGCTTTGCCAAAGAGGTCGTAGTCAAGCGTTCTCCTTTTACGCAGGAAGGGGAAAAACCAGGCGACAAGGAGGATGCTGCAGAGGGTATAGACGGCAAACACGGCGATGTCGTAGTAGAGCAGCATGCCGGAGAGGACAAAGAGGGAAATGAGCGCAAAGGCTATTTCCAGCACGTTTTCTGTCAAGAAAGTCTCTATCCGCTTGTGGTCGCCGATGCGCTGCAGTATGTCCCCCGTCTGTTTTACGTCAAAAAAAGACATGGGGAGCGACAAGAGCTTGTCAAAGAAATCTGAAACGATGGCTATATTGACGCTCATGCCCATACGGAGCAGCAACCGGCTGCGTATGAAGCCGGCAGCAGTCCCGCCCAAGGTCAGTGCCAATTGCCCCAGCAGCGCAAGCCAGACAAAGCCCATGTCTCTTCCGGTTATGCCCACATCCACGATGCTCTGCGTGAGCAGGGGAATGGCAAGCTGAACGGCGGCTCCTGCGGCAAGGCAAAGCGAAACTTTCCACAGGGTGGACTGGTGGCGTGCAAGATGGCTGCGGAGAAACCCGAACGGAGACGCTTTTGCCCGCTTGCGCCCGGGACTCTCAGACGAGAAGAACGACGGCGAGGGCTGCAGGAAAAGAGCAATCCCCAGGGAGGCTTCTCCGTTGTCGTCCGAAAAGGCCCAGTGCTTTCCCATTTCCTCTTCCGTGAAAGCCACTAACCCTTTTGCCGGGTCGGCAATGTAGTACCTGCTTTCCCGCTTTCTCCTCCGGACTGCGTAAAGAACCACAAAATGGCTGGTGTCCCAATGCAGGATGCAGGGCACGGGGGCATACTTGAGCTTTTCCGCTTTAACCCGTGCGCATACGGGGGAAAGGCCGATAGCCGTGGCCGCTGTGCTGAGGCCAAGCATTGAAACGCCCTGACTTCCCGTTGCGCACAGCTGCCCGAGATACGCTTGGCTGTACTCCCGTCCAAAATGCTTTGCTACCATCTGCAGGCAAGCCGCTCCGCAAAGCATGGCATCGTGTTGGAAATAGTGGCGGAATGCCATAGCCTGTCTTCTTTCGGAGGATTAAACTGGTAGAGACAAAGAGCCGGTAGACAAACAAGCGTCCGTGGGCTGTCGCACTGCGCTATTTCAGCAGGCTCGAATTGCCGCGCTGCTGCACGTCTACCTCGCGGTAATCGTGCTTCTTCCCGTAAGAGAAAGTGCAGGCGAGCGTGATGCCCACGTTGCACGGCCAAGTGAGGGTCGTGGTGGAGCCGCTGCTGGTATGGACAGGGTCTGCTATCGAAAGGAATGTCTCCTTGTTGTTCCACCCGGGATTGTTGAAGAACACAGAAGCATTCCAATGCCGGGACGTGTAGGTGCCCATCAGCTGCACAGCAGCGGAAGTGCGTGCCTTTGCGCCTTGCGGGGTAAGCTGGTGGCTGGTTGTCATGGCGTTTGCCTTAATCCTGAACGCGCCCACGCTGTAGCTTACCGCGCCCCACAAGGCGTAGGAGAGCTTGTCGTCACGGTAAGAGCCCGTGATTTTGTCGTAAAAACCTTTTGCCTGGAGGTACACCTGCCAGTGCTTCCCGTATTTCGCATTGTACACCGCTGTAAGGCTGACGTCGTGCCAGTCTCCGTCGTTTTTGTAGACGCTGACGAAGCGGGGCATTGCGTCCGCGTACTCCTCATAGAAGGCGAGGGTGCGTATGTTGCCGTGTATTTTCTCGTAATTGAGCTGGGCTGTGAAATAGCCGCCGCGCACTTTTGCCCATCCCGTGAGCGTATTGGTCCAGTATCTCGGCACGTAGAGAAAGGGATTGCCGCGGAGTTCCTGCAAGTCGTCTACGCTTTGGCTTGCATTGGAAACCATAGACAGGGAAAGCACCCCGTTTCCGCCGTACAGGGCATAGTCTATGCCCCATTTCCCGTTGGGCTGCGTGTATGCCACGTTTATCTGTGGCTGGAAGTTCCATTTCTCCAAGACATTCACTCCGCGCAGATTGGTGACGCAGTAGTTGAAGCCCGGGACAGCCTGCAGATAAAAGCCGCTGGCAAACCTTACGTTGTAAAACGGGTTTACGAACGTGTTGCCGTAATGCTGTCTTGCGCGGCTTTCGTCCGTCCCCCAATAAGCGGAGCGTGTAAAGTCGTCTTTCTCCCAAAGGCTCAGGCCCGCCTCGCCGGCCCGCCCCAGGCTTTTTGTATAGTTGGCCTTCACGTTCAGCGAGGAAAAACGGTCTGCTCCGTTGTTTGCATAAGAGTAGAGCGTTTGGCCGTTTGCGCTTTCGCGGTAGTCGGTGAAGGTGCGGTTGCGGCTGTATGTATAGGCCGCGTGTATGCTGAGTGCCTGTCCGCGCTTGAGTCTCTGCTTGTAAAACAAGGAGGCATAGGGCGAATTGTTGAAAGAACGCGACGACGTGACCATATCCGAGGCGTATGCTCTGTCCGAACGCTGGCGGATGGTGGCCAGAGTGTTTCTCGGCGACTCGGCGCGCGAGAAGCTTGCCTCGACGTCAAGCTGCAGGCTGTCGGAAAAGAATCCGTACGAAAGCAGTGCGACGTGGTTGCGCTCCGGCTTTCGATAGTGCCCGTAGGAAGTGTGTACGCTGATATCCCCTCCCGCAGGTAGTGTAAATATGTCCGTCTTCTGCGAGTCGTATTCCATACGGTTGTAGTTGCCCGTATACGCAATGTTGAACTGCGATTTTCCCGCAAATATTTTTTGGTTGAACGCCCAGTCGCCCTTGTATCCGCCCCATTGTGTGGCGGAAGCATAAGTTTGCCCGCCGCGGTCGGGCGTAGCGGTAATGAAATTGAGGGCGGCTCTCTCGCCGGCAAACTCCCCGGTAGGGTGGTTGTGGAACTCCACACGCGCCACGTTTTCGGGACGGAGAGTCTTCACTTCGCGTGCAGATGCGGGTTTCCCGTTGATATAAAGCGACACGTCTGTCCCCAAAGAGGTGACTGCCGCAGAAGACTCGTCCACTTCTAAAAGCGGGAGGTTCATGTTGGAAAGCAGCGCATATCCGTCAAAGGACCTTTTCTTCTCTGTCGCAGAGGGGGCGGCAACCATCCTGTCCGGCAGTCTTTTCACTCTGTCAAAAGACACAGTCGCCTCGCCAAGGTCGTATCTGTTTGCGCCTTTCAGCAAGGGCACTTTCCCGATGTCGGTGTTGCCGCTCACACGGATTTCAAGCACATTCTCCTCATATCCGTCCGCTCCAAAGACGAATGTGTAGTTTGCCCCGTTTGTCAGTCCCTCCACATTCACGACGCCGTCGTCCGCAACGTCGCCCTGCATCACCAGAGCGGTGTCACTGTATATTTGCAGACGGCATGCCAACGGCGCTCCCGTCTTCGAGTCAACAACGTGCGTGCTGACACGACTCTGCGCCAACAAGCAAGAGGGGATAAACAGGAAAAGGGACAAAACGGCAAAGAACCAACCGGCTGCCTTGCGAATTTCTGTATTCATTTTCATAACAAGGGACTTTAAGCGGTTAATTGTTTTGCACGCCCGTGTGTGGACGTTTGCCGTTCTCGGCAAGATACCGACTTGTAGGCAGAACAAGGAATAGTTTTCGCAAATATAGACTGCCAAGCATAGATAGCCAAAGAATATATGCTTTTTGTACTTGTCTCAGCTGCGAATTTGCCTTTCTGTCTTTCTTGTGATGGCGTGCTTGTCTATATGTAAGAAAGTCGCATCCCTTTCCGTATGTGTGCTTCGCGTTTCAATGCACGCTTTTCTCCCGCTTCCAGTCTGCGAGTACAAGGTGTATCTCGGCGTAGGGAATCTCTTCTCCGGCCGCGGCGCGTATCTCGGACAGGCGGGGGAGAGAGTCGGGGGACATGCCGGCAAGCATGCGGCGCACTGTGGCTATGTGTGCGGCGGGGACGAGACGCTCTACCTTTGCTTCGCCCGTCGCTACGTGGGCGGCGAGGTGGCTCACGACGGTGCTTTCGGCAAGCGCGCGGGCGGCGGCGATGTCGGCGATGCCCATTCCCTTTCGGTAGAGTTCGAGGGTGACAAGGTCGCTTGCCGTTTTCTTTGTTTTGCCCTCTTTTTTCGTGCCGCTTTCGGCTTCGTCCTTCTCTCGCAAGTATGGCACGTCAGCGCTGCCGACAGGGCTTCCCGCGTCTTCGTCAGAGCATGCGCCCGCATGTCCCGCCACAATTTCCAGAACTTCTGCGCCGTAGCGCGTGGCTTTGGCTTTTCCGATGTCAGGTAAGGCGAGAAGGTCGCGGCGGGTGGCGGGGAGAAGGTTGGCTATGCCGATGAGCGCGCGGTTGGAGAATACGGCAAAGGGCGGCAGTCCGTTTTCCTCTGCCGTGTTGCGCCGCCAGCTCACGAGCGCGGCGTAGACTTCGGCGTTCTGCACCTCGGCGGGTATGGCTACTTTCGCTTTCTTCGTACTGTCCTTGCTGCCGGCCTCCGCTTCGAGCATGAGGCGCGTGCGGGCGGCTATGTACTCTTTTGGCTCGAAACCCTCCGATGCCACTTTCTCCAGCAGCGGCGCGTGTACGCGGAGCGTGCGGGAGAGGTCGTCGGCATGCTTGTCGCGGCTTTTGGCGAACACCTTGCTGTCGGCGGCGAAGGAGAGCGTGCCGCACAGAGTTTGTACCTCCCGCAGGGCATCGCGGAAATACTGCGCGCCCTTCCTCACGCGCTCTTGCAGGAGGGGGGCGGCGGTGTCGCCGCCGTTTTCGCTGAGCAGACGCTCTATCTGCCGGTGGAAAGTGCCGGCTACGCCCATCACGTTGAGGTCGAAGCGGGCGAGGGCGTCCTCCCACCGCCTTGCCGTCTCGGGCAGGGCAGCGGCGACGTGCTCTTGCAGCAGGCGCGCAAGGGCGGCCATCGTGACGCGTTCGGCCTCAAAGGTGAAGAGGCGCATGAGCAGGCTTGCGGCATAGCGGGAGCGCATGCCGGTAAGGCTTTCCTCGTCGAGGCTGCGCTCGCGCTGGCTCTCGGTGAACTCAAGCACGCGCTTGTCGGCGATGACGGCAGAGGCGGGGATGGGCGCGGAGAGCACAATGCCCTCGAGCGTGCGGCAGCGCGAGAGCGCGACGTAGGTCTGCCCGTGCGTGAAAGCCGCTGAGGCGTCTATCATGACGCGGCTGAACGTGAGGCCCTGGCTCTTGTGTATGGTGACCGCCCAGGCAAGGCGCAGGGGTATCTGCGAAAAAGATCCTACCGTCTTTTCCTCTATCTCTCCCGTCTTTTTGTTGAGCTCGTAACGGGTGTTCTCCCAACGGTCCGCCGTGACCTCTATCGTCTTCGCCTCAGGCTCTCCCTTGAGTTTGACGGTGACGGTGTTTCGGGAAAGGGAAACCACGGTGGCGAGCGAGCCGTTCACGTAGCGGTGGTCTGTCGCGTTTTTTACAAACATCACCTGCGTGCCCGCTTTCAGCTCTATCTCTTCGTCGGCGGGGTAGGAGGAGGACGGGAAATCGCCCTCTATCCGCGCCTTGTAGCGGAACGCCTGAGTGCGGAGTTTTGCCAGCTCGCTGTCGTTTGCCGCATCGGCTTGGCGGTTGTGGGTGACGAGGCGGATATATCCGTCTTCCTTTTTAGGGACAAAGCCGGGGACGTAGCGGCTGTTGAGCGCGGAGAGCGTCTCGGGCGACGCGTCGCCCGAGCGTACGCGGTTGAGCAAATCGAGGAAGTGCGCGTCGCTTTGGCGGTAGACGCGGGTGAGCTCCACCGTGGCGAACTCGCAGCGGCGCAGCACTTGGCTGTCAAAGAAATAGGGCGAGGCGTAGTGGTTGCGCAGCAAGGACCACTCCTCGTCTTTCGCCACGGGGGAAAGCTGCTGGAGGTCGCCGATGAGCAGCATCTGCACGCCGCCGAAAGGGTCGGGGCAGTGGCGGAGGCGGCGGAGCGCGTCGTCCACCGCGTCGAGAAGGTCGGCACGTACCATGCTTATCTCGTCGATGACGATAAGCTCGAGCGTGCGGATGAGCTTGCGCTTCTGCTCGTTCACCTTGAAACGCTGGTCGGTGCTGGCTGCGCCGGGGACGTGGGGACCGAAGGGAAGCTGGAAGAAGGAGTGGATGGTGACGCCGCCTGCATTGAGCGCGGCGATGCCCGTGGGAGCGAGTACCACCATGCGTTTGGACGATGATTTCCTTAGGTCTCTGAGAAAGGTGGTTTTGCCCGTACCCGCCTTGCCCGTGAGGAAAAGGCTCGTGCCGGTCTCCTCCACTATCTTCCGTGCCAGCTCAAGCTGAGCGTTAGTCTCCATATCGTGTGTATGTGCTTAATGGGGGGATATGCACATACAGCCCGTATGCGCCGTCGTCTCCCGCGCGGCAAACCTCGGGCGGGAGTGTCCGCCCGTCCGTCACCGCACAAAAAAAAGTCCCAAGGCCGCGGCATGCGTCCTTGCTTTCTTGGAAGCAAAGGTACGCATTTCGTTCGCGACCTTGGGACTCCGTGTCCCGCTCTGCGCCGTGCGGAGCTATTTCCCCTTGCCCGCCATGCGGCGGAACTGCCCTCTGCCGAAGCTCTGGTCGGCAGCGAGAGCGCGCACTGTCTTCTCCGGCCCTACCATCCGCACGAGGCGGTCGACGTACTGCGAGGTGACCTGCGCTTTCTTCTTTTCCAGACGCTCTACGCCGGATAGCACGCGGCGGCAGTCGGCTGCGGAGGCGTGCGGGGCGGCTCCCTGGGAAAGATTTTTCTCAATGCGCCGCTGTATGTCGTGCTGTTTTGCCTTCATCTCGAAGTAGACGGGGAAGAAAGCCTTTGCCTCGCTCTCCGTGAGTCCTGCCTGGCGCGTGACGTAGGCGGTGAGCTCCTTGATGAACTGCTCGGGGTGGAAAGGCGGTCGGCATTTCCCCTCTTTCCCCTCCTGCGGCGGCTGCGGCAGATAGCCGGCACGCGCCGCGCAGGGCGTGAGCGTCAGGACGCAAAGCAAAAGGGCGGAAAGGGTCTTAGCGGTAGGTTTCATAAGCGTCGGGGATGATGGTGTTGTCGGCGGCGGTGATGTAGTCGTACACATAGTCGGCCTCGTGGTAGCTCTGTTGCGCGGTAGTGCGGCTTACGCGCACGCTGGCGTCAGTGCCTTGCACGTCGGCAGAGAAAAGCCGCGGCAGGACAAAGGCAAGCGCCGCCACGCACGCGGCGGCGACATAGGGCATCCACCTCGCCACGCGCGTAAATACTGGCGCTGCGTCCTGACGGCCCGCATCGGCGTGTATGCGTCCCATCACCCTTTCTGCCACCTGCGCGAAATAGTCCTCCGGCACGATAAAGGGGGAGGGGCGGCGCTGGGCTTTGTATTGCTCTAAAACGGTCATGGCTAAGTGTGTCTTGTCTTTGGGTTTCTATGTGTTTGACTCTGTGGCGGCGCAAAGGTTTAAGGCGGTCTCGGAAATTGCTGCCGCGGACGGCAAAAACAAGTTCCCAAGGAAGCACATAGTATGTCTTGGCCCGTACCTATGCTGGCGGAAAGCGTGGACGAAGCCGTATCGTCTTTGTCGCGGACGTGCTGCAAATATGCTGCAAATAAGCGGAAAACAAACCTATAACAAAGGCATAGAAACCATAACCCCTATAAAAGCAAAAGGCGTGCAACTCGCCAGAGCTGCACGCATTTTCTTGTTGCTTATTATTATTTGCTTGATGGCATTACTTGACCTCCTCGAAATATAGAAACACGAAACACAACAACTTAGTATATCTATGGTATAAATATGGAGTATTTTTGAATAAGCCGTTATAAGAAGAGGATAATGGCTCAGAGAGTTTTGCAACCATTTATGCCGTTTTTGGAAATGAAATACGCGATTTTGCAGCAGAAATCCGTGGGAACCCACAAATAATTTCTGTAAACGATGCTTTTCAAGAGAAAAACCTATATAGAGAAACTCATCTCTGCCGATGGCAATGGGATGATTCGGGCAGTTGGACATATTTGTGGTAAGGCACGGTCTTTACCACTACGGACGTGTGTCTCTCTTTGGCGGCAATACACGCTTGTATGAGGTCTGCGTTGGAAGACTTCTCCGTAGGCGTTTTGTCAAAGTTCTGCTGGATATACGACACGTTGGTCAGGAACACGACGGTTGCGCCCTCGGGCAGAACATCCATTGCATGAAGCATCACCGTGAGCATCATGCGGAACTCCGTTGTATGCAGGTCGGCAA
>CAVJPT010000025.1:0-16076 GCA_963651485.1 Alloprevotella sp.
TGCATTGGTATGTATAAGTGTGGATTGGTACCACATTATCTACTTTTTGGACGTGTTGCAAATGTGCTGCAAATAAGCAGAAAACAAACCTATAACAAAGGCATAGAAACCATAACCCCTATAAACGCAAAATGCGTGCAACTCATTGAGCTGCACGCATTTGCTTATTGTTTATTATGTATTTGCTTGGTGGCATTATTTCACCTCTTCAAAGTCGGCATCTTGGATGTCGTCCTTGCCCGGTGCTTGGGAAGAGCCTTGCTGAGGGCCGGACTGCTGTCCGCCTTGGAAGCCTGCGCCTGCGCCGGGCTGTGTGCCGGTCTGCTGATACATCTCCGCGCTGGCGGCCTGCCAAGCGTTGTTGAGCTCGGTCTTGGCGGTGTCGATAGCGGCTATGTCCTGTGCCTTGTGCGCTTCTTTCAGCTTTGCGAGGGCCGCCTCTATCGCGCCCTTCTTGTCGGCGGGGAGCTTGTCGCCAAGCTCTTTGAGCTGGTTCTCCGTCTGGAAAATCATGGAGTCGGCCTCGTTGATTTTGTCCACACGCTCGCGCTCTTTCTTGTCAGCCTCGGCGTTGGCTTCTGCCTCTGCCTTCATACGGTTGATTTCGTCCTCGGAGAGACCGCTGGAAGCTTCGATGCGGATAGCCTGCTCCTTGCCCGTAGCCTTGTCCTTGGCGGAAACTTTGAGGATGCCGTTGGCATCGATGTCGAAAGTCACCTCGATTTGGGGTACGCCGCGGCGTGCGGGGGCAATGCCGGCAAGATTGAAGCGGCCTATGCTCTTGTTGTCGCGTGCAAACTGGCGCTCGCCCTGCAGCACGTGTATGGTCACCTCCGGCTGGTTGTCTTCTGCGGTGGAGAACACCTGGCTCTTCTTGCAGGGGATGGTGGAGTTTGCGTCGATGAGTTTGGTCATCACGCCGCCGAGAGTTTCGATACCCAGTGAAAGCGGGGTTACGTCAAGCAGCACGATGTCGCCCACGCCGCTCTCCTTGTTGAGAATTGCGCCCTGGATAGCTGCGCCTACGGCTACTACCTCGTCGGGATTGACACCCTTGGAGGGAGCTTTGCCGAAGAATTTCTCCACGAGATCCTGCACGGCGGGGATACGGGTAGAACCGCCCACGAGGATAACCTCGTCAATGTCGGCAGTGTTCAGGCCTGCGCCTTTGAGGGCTGCGTCGCACGGAGCTTTGCAAGCCTCGATGAGGTTGTGCGCCAAAGCCTCGAACTTGGCGCGCGTAAGCGTCTTCACGAGGTGCTTGGGCACGCCGCCTACGGGCATGATGTAGGGGAGGTTGATCTCCGTCGTCGTGCTGCTGGAAAGCTCAATCTTGGCTTTCTCCGCAGCCTCTTTCAGACGCTGCATAGCCATCGGGTCGGTGGTGAGGTCTGCGCCTTCGTCGTTTTTGAACTCCTGCACGAGCCAGTCAATGATGACGTGGTCGAAGTCGTCACCGCCGAGGTGGGTGTCGCCGTTGGTGGAGAGCACTTCAAAGACACCGCCGCCAAACTCGAGGATGGAGATATCAAACGTACCGCCGCCGAGGTCGAAGACGGCAATCTTCATGTCCTTGTTTGCCTTGTCTATGCCGTAGGCGAGTGCTGCGGCGGTAGGCTCGTTGACGATGCGCTTTACGTCAAGGCCGGCGATTTGTCCGGCCTCTTTCGTAGCCTGGCGCTGAGAGTCGGAGAAGTATGCCGGTACGGTGATGACCGCTTCGGTTACTTCCTGGCCGAGGTAGTCTTCGGCGGTTTTCTTCATCTTCTGCAGCACCATTGCCGAAATTTCCTGCGGCGTGTACTGGCGTCCGTCCACGTCGACGCGTGCCGTGTTGTTGTCGCCGCGCACCACCTTGTAAGGCATGCGTGCAATCTCTTTCTGCACCTGGTCGTACATCTCGCCCATAAAGCGCTTGATGGAGTAGATGGTGCGCTGCGGGTTGGTGATGGCCTGGCGCTTTGCGGGGTCGCCGACCTTGCGTTCGCCGCCCTCGACGAAAGCCACGACGGAAGGCGTGGTGCGCTTGCCCTCGCTGTTGGCTATAACCACCGGCTCGTTGCCCTCAAAGACGGAGACGCAGGAGTTGGTAGTACCCAAGTCAATACCGATAATCTTTCCCATAGTTGTATTCTTTGTTTTTGTTTGTTTGTTTCTGAATCTTTTTCGCCGCTTTTGTGCGACACCTTACTTATTGCAATCGGCGTGCCAAACTTTTCGCCTTTCGGAAAAACAATCCCCGCATTGATGAAAAAAGGCGGAAAACCGCTTGTTCGCAACGCCCGTTTCTGCCAAAGCGGCAGAAAACAGGGAGGGCGGGGGAGAAGGTGCGGCGTTTCCCTACTTTGTCTCTCTGTAAAAGGCGGAATGTGGATAAACAGCGTGTCCACACATATAATATATGCGCGTGCGCGCGTGCGAGGAATTGTCCGCCCGGCTGCACGTATGAGATGTCCCGCTCACGTATGAGATGTCCCGCTGCACGTGTGCGGCTGTCCGTTGCGTGACGGGTTTGTTGCCGCTTCCCCGTCGCGTAGTCGCGCCCGTTCGTATAAATTAATGTGGCGGCGGTCGTGAAAATGAGCCTTTGGGTGCCGCCTTGTATAGTTTTATCGTAATTTTGTCGCGACTTGACATATTCTCCCCGTTGCGCGGTGACGCGCTGGCGGGGTTCGTTTCTAGGAAAAACAACAACAAAGACGAAAATGCATAAGAAAACATTACTGGCCGCTTCCTGCGCCTTGATGTCCCTGCCCTCGTTTGCACAGATCGTGCTGCACGAGACGGGCGCGAAATGGGACGGCGAGATTGCGCAGCTTGTCGAAACCGGCGCAGCCCGCCGCGCCGCCAATGGCGTGGTCGGAGCAGCCAAGGCAGACAGTGTGCTCAACGTCACTATAAGCGTGACTGACGCGGAAGCTGTCGCAGCCAGCATAACGGGCAGCGGATATGAAGCTACCGTCATCACCTCCTACCTTGTCACGGCGGGTGTGCCCGTGAGCTACATTCCCACGCTCGCTGCCCGCGAAGACGTGCTTTATGTAAACGCTCCTACGCAGTTCCACCCCATGCTCAGCACGTCGCGTAGCGAAATAAAGGCTACCAGCGTACATCAGGGCACGTTGCTCGAAACCCCCTTTACGGGCAAGGGCGTAGTGGTGGGCGTAATCGACCAACTCTTCGAGTATAACCACATCGCCTTTAAAGACCGCGTGAAAGCCCTTTGGCGCAACAACAAACTTACTACCACCATACCCACCTCGGGCGGCAGCAGCGGTTCGGGCATGGGGCACGGCACGCATGTCACCAATATTGCCGCCGGCGGCAAAGTGACGGGGCACAACCTTTACGGCATCGCTTACGAGGCTGACATTGTCATGGCTCCCTCCGACTTCAGCTCGTCCGTAGTGCTTGCGCAAGCGAAAGCCATAAAGAGTTTCGCCGAAGAGCAGGGAAAGCCTTGGGTAATCAATATGAGCTTCGGCGGACACGCCGGTCCGCATGACGCTTCCACCGCCTACGATCAGGGTATGTCTGCACTGAGCGGCGAGGGCGGCATCTTCGTTGGCGCAATGGGCAACGAGGGCGGGCAGCTCCTGCATGCCGAGGCCGATTTCACCGAGAGCGAAACCACGAAATACTTCTACCCGAAACCCGGCACGGACAACACCTCAGGCGTGGTGGCTATGCAGATATGGGGACAGGCTGATGACGGCGCGACGCACTTTACCATGCGCCCCGTGCTTGTACGGCGCGTGGGCAGTACCGTGGCAAAGGAATATCCCACAGACACGCAGCTCAGCCGTGCCGGCTTCTCCTATGCCAATAGCGTTTCGCCTTACAACAACAAGCAGTACGTCACCATCTTCGGCGCAACCACCAATCTTACCAGCGTGATGGGGCTTGCCAATACCTACGTGCTTATGGTGGAAGTGACGGGCGACGCGGGACAGAGTGCCCACGCGTGGATCAACAACATCAACTACGCGCAGGAGTTCTCCACAATGGCGGGCATAGAGACCGTCACCGGCGACGATACCTACCTTTGCGGCGAGGGCGGAGCTTCCCCCGCTAAGAGCATTGCCGTGGGGTCTTACAACAGCAACCCCAACTTCACTTCCGCTGTCGACAACCGCACGTACAGCTATCAGACATCCATCGGCGTGAAAGGGCAGATGAGCAAGTTCACCAGCCCGGGGCCGCAGCTCGGCGACGCGGTTAAGCCCGCTGTGGCAGCTCCCGGCGGCTGCATACAAAGTGCTTTTTCCAAGACTGGCACTGGCTTCTCCACTTCCGAGCTTACCATTACCGACATAGTGACCGACGACGACGGCAAGAAGTTTTACTACGGCGTGATGAGCGGCACGTCTATGGCAAGCCCGATGGTGACCGGCGTGGTGGCTCTTTGGCTTGAAGCCAATCCCAAGCTTACCTACGAAGACGTGCTGGACATCATCAAGAAAACCGCCCGCCGCGACTCGTACACCGGCACCACTACCACGTGGGACGCACGCTCTGGCTACGGAAAGATAGACGCGTACAACGGCATAAAGGAGGCACTCAACCGCAAGGGTACTGTAGGTATCGAGAAACTCAACACCGCCGCCCCCGTCACCTTGTGGAAGGGCGCAGACGCTTGGCGCGTGCTCTTCAACAATGATGAGAGTTTTGCCGACATTACGCTCCACGATGCCAGCGGCAAGCTTGTTATTGCACGCCACATCGCCGCTCCCAAGACCGGGCAGGAGGAGACGCTCAGCCTTTCCGGAATGGCTCCCGGCGTGTACGTTCTCCGCATCGGCACCACGGCTTCCAGCCTCACCCGCAAGCTTGTGGTGAAATAAGTCCCTTTTTGCGGCACGCATTTGCGCCCTGCGTGCCGGCGGACTTCAGCGTCCGCGTGTGGCGCATCCACGCTAAGCTTAACGGCGGGCGTGTCCTTCTTGGAGATAGGACACGCCCGCCGTCTTTTTCTTCCGCCGTTCTTCGGGCGGGGACGCGTTGCGTGGAAAATGTATGTGCCTTTAGTGGCGGGTGTCGCGGTTAAAGTGCCAGGAGGACGAATGCCAGTGCCGCGAGTGCGTCTGCCGCCACTACCAAGGCTATCCCGCTGCGGTAGTAGCCGCGTCGGTAGCGGTCGAGCGACACGAAGAAAAGCGCAGCGGGGGCTATCCACAACAGCTGCGTGGCAACGTACAGCCCGAGTTCTGCCGCTGCTCCTCCGCTTTGCGGCGTGCCGAAAGGCTTTGCGCCGAAGAGGAAGAACACGCAGCAAAGCAGCGGGGTAAGCGAGAGCGCTGCAAGCGCGAGAAGCCATTTAGGGAAATCGCCCATCTTTCTTGTGTGTCGTCTTTCTGTGCAGCCGGCGGTGCGCCAGCCGTTTTTACTTGTCCTTTTTGCCGAATACAGAGAAGTGCACGTAGCGCTTCGGGTGCGACTTGAGGTCGGTCACGAGCGAGTCGGCATTGCGCAGGGTAGAGTTGAGGTTGTCGTACACGCCGCGGTCGTTGAGGAAGAGACCGAGCGTGTTGTCCGTGCCTTTGATCTGCGTGTCAAGGTGTCCCGCTACGCCGTTCAGCTTAGCGGAGAGGTCCTGCACGCTCTGCAGCGTGGCGTTCACGCTGTTGATGGTGTGCTGCACGTCAAGCTCGGCGAGGTTTCCGCTCAGCTTCTCCGCGTTGGCGGCGGTGCGGTTGAGCCGTCCCAGCATCTGCGGCACGTCGTTTTCCATCATTGCGTTGAGCCGTGCTGAGGCTTGGTTGAGTTCGCCCGTAAGTGCCGCCGCGTTGTGCAGCGTCTGTGCGAGTGCAGGGTCGGCGGTGAGCTTGTTGAGGTTAGTCATGATGGAGTCGAGCTTAGGCAGCATATCCTCCACGACGGGCAGAAGGGCTTCGAGCTTTGCCATCGAGCCGACGTGCATGCCGCCGCTCAGCGTGTCGCCGCGTTCCATGTAGAGCGTGGGGTTGGGACCCAGCACGAGCGACATCTTCACTCCGCCCATAAGCTCCGTTTCCAGTTCGGCACGCGTTTGGCGCGGCACGCGCATCTCCTTGTCGAGTTCTATGCCCACCACGACGCCCTCGCCGCGTCCGTAGTCGTAGTCAATCGTGCGCACGATGCCTACGGGGTAGCCGTTGGCGTAGACGGGGTTGGAAATGGAAAGGCCCGCCGCGTTGCGCAGTTTGACGTAGTAGGTGTTGGTGGACTTGAATACGTTTATGCCTTTGAGGAAATTCAGTCCCACGAAGAGCAGTACAATCGCTGCGGCTGCCGTCAGCGCTATTTTTACTTCTTTGCTAAAATACTTCATCTCGTCTTGCTGATACAGAGTCCTGGTTGTCTTATATTCGTGCCGGAGCGTGTCCCGGCGCGTCTTGTTTAGTTTTTCTTCTTTGCTGCCGCGCGTGCCTCGGCGACGGATATCTGTTCGCCGTCCTTGTACGCTACGATGTACGCGGCGGGTATCTTCTCCTTTGCTTCGGTGAGTGCTTTCTGCGCTTCTGCGTGTGTGTCGTACGAGCCGTAAAGGTATTTGTAGAGCGTGCCTTCTTTGCGGCGCGTCACCTTGAGACCCTTAAACTGCGGGTCCGTCACGGCTATCTCGCGACGTCCCGCTCCGAGCTGTATGCGGAAGACAATCTCCGGCGCGGCTTTCTGCTTTGCCTTCTCTGCCGTTTTCGCTTTTGCCGTACCTTGGCTCTTTGCCGTTTCTTGTGCCTTTGTAGAGGCTGAAACTTTGCTCGCGTTGGCCTGAGCCTTTGACGCGTTGGCTTGCGCCTTGGGGACGTTGGTTTGTGCCTTGGGGACGGACTTCTCGCTGGCGGGTTTCGCGCTCTGCTTGTCTTTTGCCGTAGCTGCGTTTTTGCGGTTAGCCGCGTTGTCCGTGCTTTCCGTTTTCTTCCCTGTCGCGGCGGCGTTCTCCGTGTTTGCCGGGCTTGCTGGCACGGGCGTTACGGCCTTGGGCTGTACGGGCACCACCTCGGCGGTTTTCTCCTGCTCGCTGTTTGCGGCAGGCGCGCTGACGGGCAGCTGCGGCAGATCGGCGGGGATGTCCGTCGCCTTTTTGTCGTGCAGGCGTCGGTAGGTGAGGAAGCCGTTGTAGATGCTGCGGCTAAGCTCCTCCACGCCGCGCTGTGAGTTGAGGTAAGTCTCCTCGGCGGGTGTGCTGATGAAGCCCAGCTCGGTGAGTACGGCGGGCATGGAGGTCTTTCTCAGTACCAGAAATCCCGCTTGGTGTACCCCTTTGTCCTGCCGTCCCGCCTGCTTGTATTGCCGCTGTATGCAGCGGGCGAGGTCGACGCTCTGCTTCATGTAGCGGTCTTGCATAATCTCGAAGATGACGTAGCTTTCCGCTTTGCTCGGGTCAAAACCCTCGTACGTGCGTTGGTAGTCGGTCTCGAGCGTGATGACGGAGTTCTCTCGTTTCGCCACTTCAAGGTTTTCCCCTGCGCGTGCCATACCGAGGCTGTACGTCTCGCTGCCGTAGGCTATGCGTCCGCCGGGAAGTGCGTTGGTGTGTACGGAGACGAAGAGGTCGGCTTTGCAGTCGTTGGCTATGTCGGCGCGTTTTTGCAGCGGCACGAAGACATCCGTGCGGCGTGTGTATACCACGCGCACGTCCGGGCAGTTCTCCTCTACAAGCCGTCCGAAGGCGAGAGCCACGGTGAGGTTGATGTTTTTCTCTTTCGACCATGCCCCCACGGCTCCGGCGTCGTGTCCGCCGTGTCCCGCGTCTATGACGAGTGTAAAGTTACGCTTTTCCGCCCCGGCTTGTCCGGGCAAGGCGTGGAAAGCGACAATAAGGACAATAGAAAGTACTTTCAGGAAAAGCTTAGGCATGGCTTTCAGGGGTATGCGCGTGAAATCTATTGCAAAGATAGTGCAAGGCGAGTGCAGTGCAAAGCTGAAAGCCATCGCTTTCGGCTTTGCACTGCCGAGCCGCCGCCTATCTTATCCAAAGATAGTGCAAAGTGAGCGCAATCAAGCTCGCTTGCACTGCCGAGCCGCCGCCTATCTTATCCAAAGATAGTGCACTGCACCGTTTCTGCTCGCATACAAAGCGGATATGCGTGACAGCGTGGGGAGAATAGGGGAGATGCCGTGTCCTCAAATCCACGATTTCCAGCGGAACACGCCGTAGAAGAGGCCTGTCACCACGATGGAAAGCACGAAGACGATGGGGAAGCCCAGCTGCCAGTCTTCCATGCCGTTGATGAGGTTCATTCCGAAGAGGCTCGCGATGAGCGTCGGGAACATGAGGATAATGGATACGGACGTCATCTGTTTCATCACGCCGGACATGTTGTTGTTGATGATGCTGGCGTAGGTCTCCATCGTCGAGTCGAGGATGTTGGTGTAGATGTTAGTGGTTTCCCGCGCCTGGTTCATCTCGATGGTCACGTCCTCGATAAGGTCAGCGTCCAGTTCGTCCACCGGCAGCTTGAACTTGAGCTTTGACAGGAGCGTCTCGTTGCCGCGTATGGACGTGATGAAGTATGTCAGGCTGTCCTGCAGGCGGGAGAGTCCCACGAGGTCCTCGTTGTCTATCTTCTTGTCCAGGTTGCGCTTCGCCTCCTCTATGAGCACGTTGATTTGCTTCAGGCGTTTCAGGTACCACACGGCGGAGGAAAGGAAGAGGCGGAAGACAAGATCGACGGAGTCGGTAAAGCCCTGGTTGCGTTTCTGCTGGTAGGAGACGAAGTCTATCATCATGTTCGTCTCGAAGTTGCATACCGTGACGCAGATGCCCTTGTTGAGGATGATGCCCATAGGGATGGTGGTGTGCGGCGTGCGGCTTGCCACCTCTTTCACGTAGGGTATGCGCAGTATGATGAGCGTCCAGCCGTCGTCGTACTCGTAGCGCGAGCGCTCGTCCTTGTCCCTGATGTCGTCAAGGAAGTAGTCGGGGATATGCAGTTGCTCGGTGAGAAATTTCTCGTCTTCCGGCGTGGGGCAGGTCACCTGCGTCCAGCAGTCCGTCTCCCACGCTTCGAGTATCCGCAGGGTCTTGTTGAAGTTCCAGTAAGTGCGCATAAGAAAAACAGGTCTCCGTCTATTAAACGTCCGTGCCAAGTTTGGCGGGTCGGTGCACACGCTCTTTTCCCTGCCGGAAAAGAAAGCCTGTGCGGCGCGCCGCAGAGATGTCCTGTTTCCGACGGGCTTCAAGCGTGGGTTTCCGCGTGATAGTCGTCCATTTGCGTTATGAAAAGAGTGAATTTGCGGGACTTTCCGCCGTGCGGCCGTCCCGTTTTCGCGGCAAAAGTAGCAAAAATGCGCAAGGCGCGGCGTGTCTTGGCCTATTTTTGCGGCGGTTTCACTCCACCCAGAGCGTGCCGCAGCTTGTGCGTGCGTAGGGCTGGGCGGTGTAAGGGACGGCGGGCGCGGCAGCGTCCTGCGGCGCGGTGTCTTTGCGGTAGGCCTTGCCGCGCAGGGCTGTGCCGTCGTCGGCGTCGAGCTCGGGGAGAGCCGACTGCGGGAGATAGCAGCCTTCGCAGCTGTCCGTCTGCAGCGAGTACATTTGCGGGCCGCGCTGTATGCTGGCGGGCGATTTCAGCGGGTTGTCCCCCCCTCCGGCGGGGTACACAAGCAGCGGCGTGAGAGGGAAAGAGATGTAAACCTCGTTCATGTCCTCCCACTCGTTCTCCACCGTGAGGTATCCGCCGCGCAGGTCCTTCACGTCTATTTCGTGTCCGCAGAGAAACACCCGCACGCGCTCTTCCGGCCGCGTGGCGTAACGGTACGGCGTGCCCTCCGCCGCCTCGCCCGTTGCCCAGTCCGGCATGCGCAGGTGCAGCCTCAGGCGCAGCGTGCCGGGAAAGCGGGTCAGACGCAGCCGCACCGCGCCGTCGTCCGGCATACTGGTGATTTGGTCGAGGGTAAAACTCTTTCCGGCGGAGGAAAGCCGCGCGGTGGAATTGGTGTAAAGGTTGACGTAGAGATCCTCGCCTTGCTGCATGTACAGAGCCTCGGGCATCGAGGCGAGGAGTGCCGCTGCCGCTTGCGTCTCCTTGTCGTCCGGCGCGGAGGCCGTGGCGGCGGCCTGTGCCGCCGCGTTGTACAGCGTGCGCTCCATCTGGTCGGCGTACGCGGCGTCGCCCGTCAGCTGCAGCAAGCGTGCGGCTTGCGTGAAGAGCGTCGTGGCGGCCTGTGCCTGTGCCTTTGCGTACGGCGGCTCTGTGCTGCCCGTCACTTGTACGGCGGCAAGCGCCTTGCCCCATTCGTGCAGCAGCTTGCGCCCCGCACGGGCGGTCTTCTTTGTGAGTGCAAGCGGGAGCGGCTCGGCCTGCGCCCCGGTGCGCCGGCTCAGCGACACGAGGTCGTCGCCGTAGTAGCCCCATACGCGCACGCTGTCGCCCGGCACAAAGAGTGCGGGCTTTTCCAGCCACTGCGCCCGTGCGGCTTGGCAGTACGCCAGGGCTATCGCAAGGCAGCACAGAAGCCGTGCGGCGGACGTGTACGGGGTAAGGGGTCGGCGGTGCGTGCCGGCGGCGCGGCGTCGGTGGTTGGTTGTCATGGGGCTGGGGTTTTCTCCCGCGAAAGTAAGGCTTTGGGCGGGAAAAGCGGGCGGGCGGTATAAAAAACGTTAGACGCGCGGGGAAAGCACGCGGCGGCGGGAGCGCGTTACCCGCCGTATGCCTACTTTTGCATTGGGGAAATGTCCGTCCGCCGCTTGCGGCGCGGCTTTCCTCCGCACAAATCGACAGCAATGAAAGCAAAACTGATATTTGCCCTTTCGGCTCTTCTGGCTCTGTGTCCCGCTCTTTCGCTCCGGGCGCAGGTGGCGGGAGAGGGCAATGCCGCGAGGCCCGTCGAGAGCGGCTCTCCGGCGGCTTCGGCGGACACGCTTCCGGGCGCGGCTTCCGCTGGGGCGGCGGACGCGGTATGGGACGACGTGCCGCTCACCGCGCCAATGTACGACATCGCTTCGCCCGCGCTCCCCGGTCCTTTTGGCGGGTGGCGGCTTCATGAGGGGCTCAACGCGCAAGTGGGGCTTAGCGTCACGGCGGGCATAGGAAAGGGCGCGCCGCGCGGCGTGGGCTTCGGGCAGACGGCGGCTTTCGCCTATGTGCTGCCGCTTTCGAAAAAAGTGTCCTTTGCGGCGGGCGTCTATGCCCGCAATATGGACTGGGGCGCGTACCGCTCTACCGACGTGGGCATTGCCGGCACGCTTGCCTACCGCCCGTCCGACCGCGTCAGCCTCTACCTCTACGGCACGAAGAGTTTTATGCCGCGCGGCGACCGCGGGCGTTACGGCTATTTCGGCGAGCCTTGGTATGACAATTTCAAGGACCGCATCGGCGCGGCGGCTGAGTTTAAAATCGGCGACAACGCTTCTATCGGCGTGAGCCTCGAGTACGGGCACAGCGATGCGCCGCGTATGCCTTCCGCTCCGGCGCGTCCGTCTTTTCAAGGCAAAACAGCGGACAGGCCATGAGCGGGACGACTGACAACGCGCTGCGCGAGGTGAGCCTGACGCGCCAGGCAGCACTTCTCCGGAAGGAGTACGAGTGCGAGAAAGCCGCATTCCAGCGCGACACCGAGCTTATGGGCGTCGGGCGCAAGGTGAAGCGCGGCGACTGCTGGTATCCCGTGACGGTAGGGCGGGGCTACTACAATTCGCTCGACCGCTTCGTGGTGGAAATCACGCGTACCGGGGATACCGACATTGAGCACAATTTCGAGTACGGACGGCAGGTGTGCTTCTTCTCTCAAGAGCTCACCGGCCAGCTCCGCTACTTGCCCCTGCGCGGCACGGTGAGCTACGCCGACGGCGACCGCATGGTGGTGGAAGTGCCCGGCCAGGCCGCGCTCTCCCAGCTTGCCGCCCTTGAGCGTCCCGGCGTGCAGCTCCACTTCGACGACTACTCCTACCGCGTAATGTTTGACGCGCTGCGGCGTGTCATCGAGGCAAAGGACTGCCGCCTTGCCGCCCTGCGCGACCTCTTCCACTCCCGCGCCCCGCTTTCCTGGGGCGCGGAGAGCGCGTCTCCGCTGCGCCTTCCGTGGCTCAACGCGCCGCAGGAGGAGGCCGTGCGGCGCGTGCTGCGGGCCAAGGACGTGCTTGTCGTGCACGGGCCGCCGGGGACGGGCAAAACCACGACGCTCGTCGAGGCCGTCGACCAGACGCTGCGCCGCGAGCCGCAGGTGATGGTGTGCGCGCAGAGCAATACCGCCGTCGACTGGATTTGCAGCCAGCTCGAGGCACGCGGCATCTCCGTCCTCCGCATCGGAAATCCCGCACGCGTCACGGAGAAGATGCTCGAATGCACCTACGAGCGCCGCTTCGAGGCGCACCCGGACTATCCCGCCCTTTGGCAGGTGCGCCGCTCCATACGCCAGCTCTACGCCCAGCCGCGCAAAGGGCGCGGCGAGGGCTTCCACCAAAAGATGGCGCGTCTCCGCGAGCGGGCGGACGAAATGGAGGCGGGCATACGCCACGCCCTTTTTGACGGGGCGCGGGTAGTGGCTTGCACGCTTACGGGCGCGGCGAGCCAGCTCCTTTCCGGCCGCCGCTACCACACGCTCTTCATAGACGAGGCGGCGCAGGCCTTGGAGGCGGCGTGCTGGGTGGCGATACAGAAAGCGGACCGCGTGATACTCGCCGGCGACCACCAGCAGCTGCCCCCTACGGTGAAGAGCGTGGAGGCCTTGCGCGGCGGACTGGGGCGCACGCTCCTGCAGCACCTTGCCGAGACAAAGCCGGAGGCGGTGTGCCTGCTGCGCGTGCAGTACCGCATGAACGAGACACTCATGCGCTTCTCCTCGGAGTGGTTTTACGGAGGACAGCTCGAGGCTGCGCCTTCCGTACGCCACCGCTCCCTGCTCGACGACCTTGACACGCCGCTTGTGTGGATAGACACCGATGCCTTGGCGGCAGACGACGCCGAAGACACTGGGGCGGACGGCGGCCGCTTCCGCGAGGAGTACGCGGGCGGCTCGTACGGGCGGGTCAACAAGGACGAGGCACGCCTCACGCTGCAGACCTTGCGCGACTACGTGGCGCGGGTGGGGCGGCGGCGCCTGATGGACGAAGGGACGGACTTTGCCGTCATTTCGCCCTACCGCGCCCAGGTGCAGTACCTGCGCTCGCTCCTGCGCCGCGACGACTTCCTCCGGCCCTTGCGCGCCCGCGTCACGGTCAATACGGTAGACGCCTTTCAGGGACAGGAGCGCGACGTGGTCATCGTGAGCCTTGTGCGTGCCAACGGCGACGGGCAGATAGGCTTCCTTTCCGACCTCCGCCGCATGAATGTGGCCATCACACGCGCCCGCTGCAAGCTCATCCTCCTCGGCTCCGTCTCCACGCTCTGCCGCCACGCTTTCTACCGCCGCCTGCATAAGGCGTGCGAGGAGGCGGCACGCGGGGCAGAGTAGCGTTGGCGACGCGGCAGAGGGGGCAGGATGGGCATAGTCCCGCCTTTCGCAAAAGATGAGCGTTTCTGCCACTCTGAGATAAAAGTGCGACAGCCTGTCGCACTTTTGCCTTGGGGGCATTAATATTGCGCCTCCTTCAGAAAGTTGGCGATGACGATGCTGCAATGCTTTTCCATGCACAAGAGACACCTGATGGAACTTGAGAACGGCTCAGGCTTTGCGCGCGGCGCTGCCGAAAGTGTCGCGATATAGACCTATCTTTGTAGACCGGGACGGGCGCGCTGTGCGGCCCGCCCGGTCTACAACTCTTTTTACTTCCCTGCCATGACACCTGACGGAAAACCTCTCCACCTCCCCCGCGCGTCCGCCGACGGCGCGCAGCTCAACCTTGACGCGCTCTACCGTATTATGCCTGCCGCATTCACCGAGGCGGCCGACCCCAAGACAGGCCGCGTGCGCCGCGTGGTGGACTTCGACGCGCTGCGCGAGCTGCTGGGCGACTGCGCCGTCACCGGCGACGACGGCGAGATGTATCAGTTCACTTGGCCGGGCAAGCGCGCGGCTAAGGCAGAGGCGGCGCGCCCTACCGACAAGACGCTGCGCCCCGTGCCGGAGGACTCCCTCGACTGGGACAACACGCACAACGTCTACATCGAGGGAGACAACCTCGAAGTGCTCAAGCTCCTGCAGCGGTCGTACATGGGGCGCGTGAAGATGATATACATCGACCCGCCTTACAATACGGGAGGTGACTTTGTCTATCATGACGACTTCCACCGCACTGCCGCCGAGGAGGACTTGGAGGCCGGCAACGTGGACGAACTCGGCAACCGCTTCCGAAAGAACACCGACACCAACGGCAAGTTCCACTCCGACTGGTGCTCTATGATTTATTCGCGTCTGCTCGTGGCGCGCTCGCTGCTGACGGAGGATGGGGTGATATTTATTTCCATTGACGACCGAGAGTGCGACAACCTGATAAAGATAAGCGACGAGATATTTGGAGAGAGTAGTTTTGTGGGAAACATCAGTTGGCAGAAAACGTATTCGCCACGCAACGACTCCAAGGGAATACCTGCTGAGAAAGAGAGCGTGGTAGTATATGGAAAGAACCCAGGCTGGACTCCGAAGAAACTGCCAAGGACGGAGGAGATGAACAAAATGTACGGAAATCCAGATAATGATGTCTCCCCCTGGAGAAACGATAACGCATTTGCTTCAGACGCCAAGACACATCAAGGTATGGTCTATGCTATTCAGCATCCTTTTACGGGTGAAATGATTTATCCGTACAATAACGGTCACTGGCGATACAGCCAACAAGAGATGCTCAATCATATGTCTGGCTGGTGTGAATACGAACTGAAAGACTTGGATGACGAAGCCAAGCGTGCGCAAATCTGCGGCATAGCCGAAGAGGATGTTCGCAAAGGTGTGAAAGCCATTGTGTTGAAAGGCAGTATAGAAGAGTCGAAAGTACAGGCTGAAAAGGTTTTGAAACGAGGACAATGGCCAAAGTTCTATTTTACGAAAAACGGAATGGGTGGAATTGGTCGCAAGACATATTTGTCGGATGTGGAAGGCAAAATGGTGACAAACCTTTGGCCTCACTCTGAGGTTGGACACACGGATGAAGCAAAGAAGGAGCTGAAAGCACTCTTCGATGGTGCAATACCCTTCGACACACCGAAACCCGTAAGGCTGATACAGCGTATAGTGCAAATCGCCACTAATGAGGGTGACATCGTGCTGGATTTCTTCTCGGGAGCAGCCACAACCGCCCAAGCCGTGATGCTGGACAATTCCATAGCCGATGACGGCGGCAACCGCAAGTTCATATTGGTACAATTGCCCGAAAAGGTAGACAGCAAGTGGGGTAATCTCTGCGAAATCGGCAAGGAGCGCATCCGTCGTGCTGGCGCAAAGATAAAGGCGGACAGTCCGCTCACCACCCAATCCCTCGACACCGGCTTCCGCGTGTTCCGCCTTGACGAGAGCAACTACGAGAGCGTGAGCCTTGCGCCGAAAGACTACGACCAGGCGCAGCTTGACCTCTTCGCTGACAACATCAAGGCCGGCCGCACCGACCTCGACCTGCTCTTCGGTGCCATGCTCTCTTGGGGCGTGACGCTCGACTTGCCCATGCAGACCGACGTGGTGGACGGATGCACGGTCTACACCGTGAACGGCGGCGATCTTGTGGCGTGCTTCTCCGAGCGCATCACCGAAAATGTAGTACGGGCAATGACGGAGCAAAGCCCCCTGCGTGTACTCTTCCGCGACGCTTGCTTCGACTCCGACGACAAGAAAATAAACATCTACGAGCAGTTCAAGCAAGCCATGGACTGGACCGACGCCGAGGCGTATGACAATATCAAGGTGATTTGAGACGGGCGGTGTGCGGTAATTTGTGAGACGGCGTCTCACAAATTGCAGGACAAGATGGAAAAATGACGGGCGCAATGCCATCGGTCGGGCGGGAAACGGGCTGAAAGCCCAATCTGCCCATAGCCCAGGGCAACGCCCTGGGTAAAGCCCATGCGCATAATTGCGCCCTGAAAGGGCAAAAGCATAAATCACGGGCAATGCCATCGGTCGGGCGGTGAGCGGGCTGAAAGCCCCAAAGCCCATAGCCCAGGGCAAGCGGAGCGACACCCTGGGTTACGCGTGCACCCCACATTGCTGCGCCCTGAAAGGGCAAA
>CAVJPT010000026.1:0-14234 GCA_963651485.1 Alloprevotella sp.
CTTTCAGGGCGCAATTACTATCCGCCGCTTACCCAGGGCGCTGCCCTGGGCTATGGGCTTGCTGGGCTTTCAGCCCGTCCCCCAATACAAAACAATACTTCTTCGCACGCATTAAACGGCATAGCCCAAACGCTCAACGCGGACTCTTCCCGTCCCAATGCCGACCGCCTCTTTGCAACGGACTCAAACGGCGGGGATGCACAGATTCGGCGCGGACAACGGGGAATACGCAGAAAGCCCCTCGGCGCATACAACGTGCCGAGGGGCTTCATTTTATTTGTCCGTCTGACGGATTGTGTGCAGGGGGGAGATGCTTAGTCTCCCATCCACTTCCACACGCCGCTGGAAGAGTTTTTGCGGTCGTTGGAAAGAACCGCCGACTCGGTGCCTACCTTCTTCTCTTCACCGGTAGTCTCGTCCGTGCTTCCGCCGATGGTGAGGCTGGCCGCCATCATGCCCTCGGTGCGGAGACGCACCGGGAGGCTTGCCGGACTTTGGTATATCGCTTTTGTCATATTGCTGTTTTTACAGACCTACGCGCGTTTACCGCCGAACGGCTTAGCGCAGAAATACCTTCTCGCCCTTGTCCGTCACGAAGACACCGTGCGCGGGATAGAGTACGCGGCGGCCGGAAAGGTCGTAGTACTTCACGGCGCGGTCGCTCTCGCTCTGTGCGGCGGAAGAGATGCCCGTCGTACTGTCCTCGACGAGGTTGAAGATGAGCTTCTGGGCGTTGCCCTCCGTGGTGGTCTCAATGCGGTCGGCGGGGAGATAAGCCTTGTTGGCAGGCACAACGGTAAAGTCATCGGCGGCCTGCATAAGGATTGCGCGTCCGTTGTCTACGGCAAGGAAATAGTTGGAGCCGCCCGTAGCGAAGCCTATACGCTTGGCAGTTGCGCCATCGAGCTTGTTGCCCGTAACCTCGGTGCCGCTCTCCTTGCTGATGGCAAAGTCTACCGTGCCGCCGC
The DNA here is from genome assembly GCA_963651485.1 of Alloprevotella sp. Taxonomy (GTDB): domain Bacteria; phylum Bacteroidota; class Bacteroidia; order Bacteroidales; family Bacteroidaceae; genus Alloprevotella. The sequence goes on from CAVJPT010000026.1 coordinate 969, forward strand.
CGCTGAGTGCGAGCAGGAAGCCCGTCTTGGCGGGGATGACATCCTTTATCTCCTCAAGGATGAGCTTGTTTGCAGAAGCGGCAACGGCTTTGTAAGCCTTAGCCTTAGTGTCCTCGGGAAGCGTCACGGCGAAGGGCAGGCACACGCTTGCCCAGCCTACGGAGCTTACGGTGACAGGCACTTTCGTGATGGCCTGCAGCTTCCACTGGTTGCGCGTCTCTGTCGCGCCCTTGCCGTCCTGTGCGCCGAGGTCGCTGTCCTCGTTGGTGTTCTTTGCAGAAAGGTAGTGGCCGCCGCCAAGAAGGTTGAACACGGCTTTCGTGCCGGTGGGAGAAACGGTGAAGACACCCAAGTTGCCGGCAGTCTGTGCCGTCGTGATGGGGACTATCAAACCCGTCTGCGTTCCGTTTTTCAGTTGTCCCACTTTCAGCCCGACGTTGGCGTTTACGAGGTTGAAGCCGTCGCCGCTCTTCTCAAATTTCCAAAGCTGCGGCACGAGCGCAGCGGTAGAGGCGGTGCGGACAATGGTGCGGTCCGTCGCCTCAGAACTGGGAACGTCGCCCTTCGTGTCGGTGAGGACATTGGCCGAGGAGAGGAACTTGTTGAGCATGTCGCCGGCAGACTCTATGCGGTAGTAGGTGTCGGTCTCGGGATGCACCACGAGCTGGCCGTTGCCCCAAGCAGCCTCAAGGGCAGCCACGGTGGTAGCGGCGTTGATGCGGGTTTTCAGGTCATTGATGTCGGAAGCCGACGGGCCGAGCAGGTAGCCGTCCTCGTCCGTGCCGGAAACCATAGCATCGGCATCTGCGTTGTAGACGTGCTTGCCTATGGAAAGCACAGCCTCGCTGTCGGCAAGGGTGAGCTTGAAGCCCGATGCTTCGTCGGTTTTGCTCTTTTCAAAGTTGCTGCCGCCGTTCCATACGCCGAGGAAGCCGTCCTTGTAGTCGCCGAGCGAGCCTGTGCCGGCATAGGTAAGGGCGAAGTCCGCCGCGGCGCTGCCCTTGGCGGTGTAGTACGTAGTGCCCTTGCCGAGGTTGACGTTAATCTTGTTGCCGTTGTAGGTATCGGCGTTCATCGTTACATACTTGTTGGCAGCCTTGCTGAGGAGCTTCACGCCGAGGCCATCCCTTACGAAAGCCCAGAGACCGTTGTTGAAGTCGTCTTTCGAGGTGACAGAAGACGTGGTGAAAGGCGAGTCGGAAGTCTTGATGCCCTTGTTCGCATCGTTGACGCGCACGAGATAGCTCTTTGCTCCGTCCTCTGTGGTGTTGTTGAGCCGCGCGGTGTACCATGTCTTGCTGGTTTCCGTAGACAAAACGAAAGGCAGGGTACCCGTGGTGACGGGATAGGTGAAGGTGGCGTTGGTAGCACTCACTTTCTTGTCGCTCTCGGTGCACTGGCCAAAGGTGTAGTAGTGGCTGTGGAGCGGCGTGGCGACGGCGGGCAGCGTGGTCATGTCAAATCCGTCTGGCATACTCACCGTAGCGGTATACAGAGTGCTGCCGTCCGTATCGGTAAACTTGAGCGTGCAGCTCACGGTGGCCTCCGCCTCTACCTTCGTAGCTTTGTAGAACTTGAAGTGCGCGGTGTCGTCCTTGTCCTTCTGGTATGCTTTGCAGCCAAGGCGGCTGTTCTGCCCGTTCTTGTCGTTTATCAGGTTGACAAGGTAATAGCTGTAGGTGTTCTGGAAGAGCATGGTCGTACCCTTGTAGCCGTCAAGCGTGGCTTCCTTCGGCGTGTACGCCATAGACGTTTCGGAAAGGTTCAGCTTGGTGTTGGATGCAGTCGAAGACTGTATGTACGTGCCGCTTTCCAAGTTCTTCAGAGTGATTGTGCCGTCAGCGGCTTTCGTCACCTCCCAAAGGTAGGCGGCGTTGCTGATGGTCTGCCCCATATACTGGTTGCTGGTGACAGTGTACTCGTCCACAAAGGCCGCAAAGTTCTTGCGGTAAAGAAAGCGCTCGTTGGTGCGCGTCGTGCTCCCGAAATTGGTGGAAGAGCTGTTCACGCTAATGGCATACGTGCCGGTTTCAAGCTCCGTGCCTTTCGTGTCCGTACTCGCCACAGAGTAGAGCGTCTGAGCCAGTGACGGCAGACAGCAGCCCGCAGCGAGAGCCAGTAGTGATAGAATCTTTTTCATGCCGATAGTTTTATTTTATAATAGTGTAGTGTTTCCCTTTTTATATAATAGTGTAGTGTTCTCCTTACGCCTGCCCTCCTTGCGCCGCCGTCTGGCGCTTTTCCGCACTGCTCCCTCCCGCCGCCTCGTAATCGGCTACAAGGCCATAATACCACAGGGAGAAAAGCAAGAACAACGGCGTGCCGCAAGCGCACAAGCAATGTCGCGCGGGCAGGCGCGTCGCGCTTATCTATTACGCTTGGACTGCAAAATTAGTCAATGTCACGCTTTTACAATATAGGGGGGGGGTGAAAATTAGTTAATAGGAAAGAATTTCCGGCCAATCCCCTCCGGCGCCGGCACGAAAGCCGCGGCGCGCCGCCATACGGCGGTGGGGAAAAGCACGGCGGGTTTCAGCTTTTCTGTGTACTTTTGCACACGGCACAAAGCCGGCGTAAAACAAAGACAAACGACAATGAACGTAGCAATAGTAGGCGCGAGCGGCGCGGTGGGACAGGAATTCCTCCGCGTGCTTGACGGGCGCGACTTCCCTATAGACAACCTTCTGCTCTTCGGCTCGGAGCGCAGCGCGGGGCGCAAGTACGTCTTCCGCGGCAAAGAGTACACAGTGCGGCTTCTCGCCCACAATGACGACTTCCGCGGCGTGGACGTGGCATTCACCTCGGCAGGCGCAGGCGTGTCGAAAGAGTTTGCCGCCGACATCACGAAGCACGGCGCGGTGATGATAGACAACTCGTCCGCCTTCCGTATGGACGAGGACGTGCCACTCGTAGTGCCCGAGTGCAACGCCGCCGACGCGCTTGCAAGGCCGCGCGGCATCATCGCCAACCCCAACTGCACGACTATCATGATGGTAGTGGCGCTGCAGGCCATAGAGCGGCTCAGCCACATCAAGCGCGTGCACGTCGCTTCCTATCAGGCAGCGAGCGGCGCGGGGCAGGCTGCGATGGACGAGCTCGAGCAGCAGTACCGCCAGGCGCTTGCCGGCGAGGAGGTGACGGTGAAGAAGTTTGCCTACCAGCTTGCCTACAACGTCATCCCGCAGATTGACGTCTTCCAGGACAACGGCTACACGAAGGAGGAAATGAAGATGTACAACGAGACGCGCAAGATTATGCACTCAGATGTGCTTACCTCCGCCACTTGCGTGCGCGTGCCGTCGCTCCGCTCCCACTCCGAGGCTATCTGGGTGGAGACCGAGCAGCCGCTCGAACCCGCCGACGTGCGCCGCGCCGTGTCCGAGGGCGAAGGACTCGTGCTGATGGACAACCCCGCAAAGCAGGAATACCCTATGCCTCTCTTCCTCGCCGGAAAGGACCCCGTGTACGTGGGCCGCATCCGCAAGGACCTTGCCAACCCCAACGGACTTGTGCTGTGGCTCGTCAGCGACCAGATACGAAAAGGCGCGGCACTGAACGCCGTGCAGATAGCCGAGTACCTCGTGCACGAGGGCAACATCGGCTGAAAGCCGAAGGAACACACACGAAGAAACATGTCATTGCTTACAAAAGACAATTGCCTTAAGCGCGGCGCGCTTGCGCTGCTCATGACGCTCACCGCCCTCTTTGCCTTCACGGGCTGCGAAGTGGACGACGACTGGTGGGCGACGGACAACCTCGTCGGCACGTGGCGCGTGGTGGAGGTGGGGAGCTACGACGAGCCGCCCTACCAGTACGGCGACCGCTTCACCTTTTACAGCGCGGGCGACTTCAACGTCACCGGCAGCGGCGGGCTGTACGAGACCGGCACGTGGCGCGTGGACAGCCGCCGCGTGATGCTCAACTTCAACCAGAGCCGCCACCCGGAGATGGTGGCGTACATCACGCAAATGGACGACGGGTACATGTCCCTCGAAGTGACGGACTACAGCTACAACATCACATACCGCCTGCGCCTTGTGCGCCAGTACTACTGACGCGCCGCAGAGCGACACCTCCCGTGAACGGGGAGGCTAACAACAGATGAAGACACTCACCCAAGACGAGATAAGGGAACGCATAGACACCCCGCTCTTCCACAAGATAACGCACGCCGCCGACAGCCTCGGCCTGGAGTGCTACCTCGTGGGAGGCTACGTGCGCGACCTTTTCCTCTGCCGCCCCACCAACGACATAGACGTGGTGGTGGTAGGGAGCGGCATAACCCTCGCCGAGCGCTTCGCCCGCGAGCTGGGGCGCGGCGCGCACCTCAGCGTTTTCCGCAACTTCGGCACGGCGCAGGTGAAGTGGCACGGGCAGGAGGTGGAATTTGTAGGAGCAAGGAAAGAAAGCTACTCGCACGACTCCCGCAAGCCCGTCGTAGAGGACGGCACGCTGGAAGACGACCAAAACCGCCGCGACTTCACCATCAACGCCCTCGCCGTCTGCCTCAACGAGAACCGCCTCGGCGAGCTGGTTGACCCCTTCGGCGGCGTGTACGACCTTGAAGACGGCATCATAGCCACGCCCCTCGACCCCGACATCACCTTCAGCGACGACCCCCTGCGCATGATGCGCTGCGTGCGCTTCGCCACACAGCTCAACTTCCGCATCGAGGACGAAACTTTTGACGCGCTCGGACGCAACCGCGAGCGCATCGCCATCATAAGCCACGAGCGCATAATAGACGAGCTCAACAAAATAATGGCCGCGCCCGCACCCTCCCGCGGCTTCGTCGAGCTGCAGCGCTGCGGCCTGCTCGAACTGATACTCCCCGAAGTTTCCGCGCTCGACTGCGTAGAGACCCGCGCCGGGCGTTCGCACAAAAACAACTTCTACCACACGCTCGAGGTGCTTGACACCGTAGCGCGGCAGAGCGACAAGCTCTTCCTGCGCTGGGCCGCCCTGCTGCACGACATAGGCAAGCCGCGCAGCAAGCGGTGGGAACAGGGGACGGGATGGACGTTCCACAACCACAACTACTTCGGCGAAAAGATGGTGCGCCCGCTCTTCCGCAGAATGAAGCTGCCGCTCGACGAGCGGATGAAATACGTAGAAAAGCTCGTGGGGCTGCACATGCGCCCCATTGCCATAGCCGACGACATAGTCACCGACAGCGCCGTGCGCCGTCTCCTCTTCGAGGCGGGTGACGACATAGACGACCTCATGCTGCTTTGCGAGGCTGACGTGACGAGCAAAAACGAGCAGCGCAAGAAGACTTTCCTCAGCAACTTCCAGACCGTGCGCCGCAAGCTCGTGGACATCGAGGAGAAAGACCGCGTGCGCAACTTCCAGCCGCCCGTCGACGGCGAGGAAATCATGCGCCTCTTCGGTCTCGCCCCCTGCCGCGAGATAGGCACGCTGAAGACCGCGCTCAAAGACGCCATCCTCGACGGAGAAGTGCCCAACGACCACGCCCCCGCCCTCGCTTTCATTATGGAAAAAGCCAGGGAGATGGGTCTCTCGCCCGTGGACGGCGCGACGATGACCGCCGGAAAGGAAGACAAGGCGGGCGCGGACGGCGCAGCAAACGGCACGCCGCACGAAGAGAGCGCGGAAAAGGAAGCGGCGGGCAAGTAAAGGGTGAAAACAAAGGAGGACACAGTATGACACAGGAAGAAATTACGGCCAACCGCGAACGCTTCGTCGCCCTCTGCCGCCAGTACATCCACCGCGAGGGACTGGACGGCGTGCTTTCCTACCTCGACAGCACCGACTTCTACACCGCGCCGAGCTCCACACTCTTCCACCTCAACGAGGACGGAGGCCTTTGCCAGCATTCCCTGAACGTATTCGATACGGCGATGAAGCTGAACGAAAGCGTGGCAAAGCCCGCCATCGCAAACGGCGAGTCACCCTTCACCGCCCCCCTCTCCGAAGAAAGCATCGCCATCGCCACGCTCTTCCACGACGCATGCAAGACAAAACTCTACCACAAGGCGCAGCGGTGGAAAAAGGACGAAAACGGCCGCTGGCAGAGCTATGACGGCTACGAGGTAAAAGACGAGTTCCCCTACGGGCACGGCGAGAAGTCGTGCCTGATACTGAGCTGGTACATGCGCCTCAAGTCCGATGAGCTGCTTGCCATACGCTGGCACATGGGAATGTTTGATATGGGAGAAAACGGCTCTTCGCAGCGCTACGCTTTCCGCGCCGCGCTCGAAAAGACCCCGCTTGTGTGCCTGGTGCACGCCGCCGACTTCCTCTCTTCCAATATCCTCGAAAAGACCACCGCGCACTAAGCGGCGGCAATGCCGGAAACGCGCCCGGCGCAGCGCGTATCAAACTCTGCACGCTCCGCATCAGACACTGCGCGTCCCGTATTAAAGACAACACGCTACGTATTTAAAAATACGCACTCCACATATAGGCATACAAGCCCCCGCAACTAGACATACACGCCCCCCGTTTGGGCATACACACTCTCTTCGTTTAGAAATACACAATCCTTACTTACATTCAACACAAAGTGACGCACGTCCTCCGGGGAAGGGGGCACGGGCGTGACGCAGAAAGCGTACTATGAGAGACTTATTTGGAAAATCTGCGGCGAAGTGCCGCGGATGGCTGACGTTGCTCCTCGCCCTCGCCCTGCATCTGGGCGCAGCGGCGGAGACCAACCCCAGCGTCGTGAGCGACCTGCTCGACCGCATCGGCGGCAGCGGCACCGCCGCCCGCTTCGAGACCGAAGTGGACAACACCATCGCCGAGGACGGCAACGACGTCTTCGTGCTCAGCTACAAGGACGGCAAGCCCTACATCAAGGGCAGCAGCGTGCTTGCAGTCACCACCGGCATCAACTGGTATCTCAACCACACGGCGCACGTGAACCTCGCGTGGAACAACCTTACCACCGACCTCACCGCCATTGACCTGCCCGCTCCCGAGACCGACGGAGAGAAGCACGTCTGCGACGCCTCCTACCGCTACTACCTCAACTACTGCACGTTTTCCTACTCCATGTCCACCTGGACTTGGGAGCGCTGGCAGCAGGAAATAGACTGGATGGCCCTGCACGGCATCAATATGCCCCTGCAGATAGTAGGCCTTGACGTGGTATGGCGCGAAGTGCTGGTAGACCTCGGCTACACCACCGACCAGGCCAACAGCTTCATCGCCGGTCCCTGCTTCCAGGCGTGGTGGGGAATGAACAACCTCGAAGGCTGGGGCGGCCCCAACCCCGACTGGTGGTACACGCGCCAGAAGACCCTTGCGCAGAAAATACTTGAGCGCGAGCGCGCCTTCGGCATGGAGCCCGTGCTGCCCGGATACGCCGGCATGGTGCCCTCCGACATCGCCGACAAGAAAGGCTATACCGCCATCAACCAGGGCAACTGGTGCGGCTTCACCCGCCCCTACATACTCGACCCCAACGGTACGGACTTTGCCTCCGTGGCGAAGACCTACTACACGCGCCTTTCCGAAGTGATGGGCACGTCCTCCTATTACAGCATGGACCCCTTCCATGAGGGCGCAAACACCTCGGGCATAGACGTGGCGTCGGCATATTCAAAAATCTCTAGCGCGCTGCAGGACGCACAGTCCGGCGCAAAGTGGGTGATACAGTTCTGGCAGTGGAGCAGCGACCAGTACAAAGTGCTTTCCAACGTCTCCCTGGGCAAGCTCATCGTGCTCGACCTTTACAGCGACGCGCACACCCATTTCGGTGAGTACGCAGGACACGATGCCGTGTACTGCGCCCTGCCCAACTTCGGCGCACGCACCGGCCTCTTCGGACGCCTCACGAAGATAATGACCGACTACTACACGCAGAAAAGCTCCTATTCCAACCTGAAAGGCGTAGGCGCGACCCCCGAGGGCATAGAGCAAGTGCCCGTGCTCTACGATGCGCTCTTCGAGCTGCCTTGGCGCAGCTCCGCCCCCGACGCGCAGCAGTGGCTGGCCGACTACTCCACGGCGCGCTACGGCAAAGCCAGCGCCAACGCGCAGGCCGCATGGGAGAAAGTGCGCAACTCCGCGCTCAACTGCCCCACCAGCCTGCAAGGGCCCCAGGAGGCCGTGCTTTGCGCGCGCCCCTCGCTCACTGTGGACCGCGTCTCGTCCTGGGGCGGAACGGACATATTCTACGACGCGCAGGACGTGGCGCAGGCTGCAAGCCTCTTGCTTGACGAGAAAGACAACCTCTCCGGCGAAAACTACAGCTACGACCTTACCGACTTCACACGCCAGGCTCTGACGGACTATGGGTACTATCTCCTCAAGGGCATCAACACCGCCGCCACCGCCAAAGCGCAGGAGTCCTACGAGACACGCCGCGACGCATACCTGCAGCTGATGCTCGACCTTGACGGACTCCTCAACACCAACAAGAGCTTCATGCTTGGCCGCTGGACCACCATGGCACGCGCCATCGCCACCGAGGGCGGAGGCACAAGCACGGACGCCGACTGGCTCGAATACGACAACGCGCGCACGCTCATCAGCACATGGGGAGCGCGCGAAAACAGCGAGACGGCCGGACTCCGCGACTACTCGTACCGCGAATGGGGCGGCATGATGAAAGACTACTACTACGCCCGCTGGAAGGCTTTCTTTGACAACCGCGACAACGGCACTGCACTGCCCGACTGGTACGAGAACGACCACGCCTGGGCTACCAACAGCTCCCTCAGCTACTCCGCCACGCCCACGGGCAGCACCGCGACGGTGGCTGCAGAGCTTTTCGGAAAATATTTCCTGAAAACGACCGCCCCCGACGGCACGTCCTACCTTGCCTACCGCCACCTCGACACCGACAAGAGCGCAGACTGGAAGTTCAGCTCCCTGCGCGGCAGCACTTTCACCTTTGGCGCAGAGCTGCCCTCTGACGTGACGGCAACCCTCGGCGTGGACTTCAACAACGACGGAGCCATCGGCGAGGACGAGCAGGCTACGGGCAATTCCATCTCCGTGCCCGCCACCGCCACCATCGGCACGGTAAAAGCGCAGCTCACGCTTTCGGACGGCACGGCGGTAAGCTTCAAGGTGGCACTGCGCGACGAGGTGACCGAAGCCCGCACCGTCACCGTCGCCACGGCTGACGAGACGCAGGGCACGGCAGCCATCGACGGCAGCGACGAAAGCTCTGTCTCCACCACGGAAGACGTGACGGTACGCGCTACGGCCAAGTCCGGCTACGACTTCTTCAAGTGGACGGACGCCTCCGGCGCGGACGTAAGCACCGACAACCCCTACACCTACATGGGCGCGGCGGCCACTACGCTCACGGCCAATTTCCTTGTCAACAAGTGGGGCAGCCCCACGGAGGACCTTACGGACTACAGCGACGTGAAGAGCTACGGCCAGTACCTCACTTCCCTCGGCGTGACGCAGAACGGCGGTGACGAGAAGAGCCTCTATACGGCGAGCGAGTGCCCCTCTTCCTATTTCCAGACCACACAGATGGTCACCGCAGCGAAAGGCAGCGAGCTGAAACTGCACTGGGTAAGCGCCGGCGGCCTCAACTACTGCCACCTCTCGGCTTATGCCGACCTCAACTCTGACGGCGACTTCGACGACGACGGAGAGCTGCTCGCCGCCGTGGGCACGGCGCAGAGCAGCGACAACACCGCGCTCAACGACTACACGCTCACCGTGCTGCTTCCCTACGACGCTACGGAGGGGCTCACGCACATACGCCTCCGCTTTGACGGCGCCTGGACCGACAGCGAGTGGGACTCCGCCACCAATGCCATGCCCGCCAAGGCTACCGCCAAGCGCTTTGTGTACGACGTGCCGCTCTACGTCTCGGCCTACTCTCCCACGGCATGCACCGTGACGGTGAAGAGCAACAACGAGGCATACGGCACAGTAGACGCAAGCGGCCAGGCTACTACCTACACCTACGGCGTGGGCGAGGACGTAGTGCTGCGCGCCTACCCCGCCGACGGCTATGAGGTGTACGACTGGACCGACTCCAACAACCGCAGCGTCCCCTCTTCCTGGCGCGACGGCAACACGCTCCGCTTCAAGGCTCCCTGCAGCGACACGTACACCTGTGTCTTCCGCACGGACAGCAGCATCCCCGAGGACGAGTACGTCACCTCGGCTTCAGCCCTTACCACCTCCGCCTACTACCGCATAGAGACGGCGGACGAGAGCGCAACGTACAAGTACGTCAGCAGCGAGACCATCAACGTGGAGAGCGACGGAAAGCTTACCGCCAACAGCTCCGACGACGAGCGCAGTGTCAAGCGTGCCACAAGCGACGGAAAACTTGTGCCCTCGCTTTGGCGGCTGACGGAGAGCGGCAGCGGATACACCGTCTCCAACGCCAACACGGGCTGCTCGCTCGGACAGCTCACAAGCGGAGAGGCTTCCGCCGTACACATGTGCGCCGTCACGACTGACAGCAAATGGTTCGGCGTATACACGTTTGCCGACACAGACGACGCGGGCATTTTCAACATCACCTCCGACAGCCATTACTTCAACGCCTTCCTCGGCGGAGACAACTCGTCCCTCGGCGCGTGGGACGACGACGGCACGACCGGCATCCACAACAAGTGGAAGATACTCGAAGTGAAGAGCATACCCGTCACGGTAGACGCCTCCATCCGCTGGGCGAGCGTATGCCTCCCTTTTCCCGCGTACCTGCCGAAGAGCCTGCGCTCCAATTTCAAGGTCTACTACTCTGACGAGGTGGAGGCAGGACGCCTTGTGCTGAAAGAGATAAAGGACTGCGCTATTCCCGCCGGAGCGGGCGTGCTGCTTGCCTATACGGGAAGCAATACCTCCGGCACCCAGACCGCCACTCTCGTGATAGACCCCTCTTCCTCAGCCACGCTTTCCGACAACAAGCTCTCCGGCGCAACGGCAAGGCGCACGGGCTTTGACGGAGAGGCCAACTACTTCCTTGCGCTCAACAGCGCGGGCAAGGCGGCGCTCCTGCTTGCAGCCAGCGACTTCACCGTAGTGCCCGCCAACAAGGCCTACCTCCCCAAGAGCCTCGTGCCTGCCAGCGACACCGCTACCGAAGAGACCAAGACGCTCGACTTCGCCTTTGACACCACTGCGGGCATATCCGCCGCGCTCCAAGGCGGCGCGGCGGACGGGCACAGCTACTACGACCTTTCCGGCCGCCGCGTGCTCTACCCCGCCAACGGCATCTTCGTGCGCGAGGACGGCAAGCGCGTGCTGATTAACTGACAAAGAGAAACTACCCCAACCCGCGCGGCGCACAACCCCGCGCGTGACAATACCCCCAAGGAGCGCAAGCCCGGTTTCGCGGACACCGTGTCCCGAAGCCGGGCTTGCCTGCACATATACGCCTTTCCCCGGTCATGCACACGGCGGAGAGGAAATGCCCGCCAAAAGGACAGGAAGAAAGCACAAGACAAAAAGACTGACTAATGAAACCATCCATCAAAGGGCACGCCGCGATGTTCAGTGCCAACTGCATGTGGGGACTCATGTCCCCCGTTTCCAAGTACGTGATGCTCGGCGGGGCGGTCACGCCGCTCGTGGTCACCGACCTGCGCGTGGCGGGAGCCATGGTACTCTTCTGGATACTCTCGCTCTTCCAGAAGCCCGAGCACGTCTCCCACAAGGACCTTGCCCGCCTCTTCGGCGCGGCGCTGCTCGGCATCGTGTTCAACCAGGGGTGCTTCCTCTTCGGCGTGAGCCTTTCCTCCCCCGGCGACGCGTCCATCATCACCACCAGCATGCCGCTCTGGGCGATGCTGCTTGCCGCAGTCATCCTCAAAGAACCCATAACGGGCAAGAAAATCATGGGCATAGCCGCCGGCGCGAGCGGCGCGCTGCTGCTCATCATGGGCAGCGGCACGGGCGTGCGCACCGCCGCCTCCACGGCAGGCACACACGCCGTATGGGGCGACCTGCTTGTGCTTTCCGCCCAACTCTGCTACGCGCTGTACATAGTGCTCTACAAGGACTTCGTGACGAAATACTCGCTCGTCACCATCATGAAATGGATGTTCACCTATTCCTTCATCTGCGTGCTGCCTTTCTCCGCCTCCAGCCTGATGACGACGGCGTGGCAGGCGCTCCGCGCGGCGGACGTGGCAGGTCTCTTCTTCATCGTGGCGGGCGGCACGTTCCTCAGCTACATGCTCGTAGTGGTGGGACAGAAAAACCTGCGACCCACCGTAGCGGGAATGTACAACTACATACAGCCGCTCGTTGCCTGCGCCGTGGCGGTGGCATGGGGGATGGATTCGCTCAACTGGGTGAAAGGCGCAGCCGTAGCCCTCATCTTCGGCGGCGTGTACCTCGTCACCTCAAGCCGCAGCCGCAAAGAACTCGAGGCGTACGAAGCGGACCAGAAAGAGGCACTCAAGCATTAAACGGGCGCGTGCATTAGCCAAGGACGGGCTGAAAGCCCAGCAAGCACATAGCCCAGGGCAAGCGGAGCGACACACTGGGTAACGCGTACCCCCTAATGCCCGCGCCCTGAAAGGGCAAAAGCATAAATGCGCCGCGCATAATCCCCGCGTCCCACGCTAACCATATACATATATATGCTTTTGCCCTTTCAGGGCGCAACTACACGGATGCCGACAACCCAGGGCGCTGCCCTGGGCTATGGGCTTGCTGGGCTTTCAGCCCGCCCAATGCAAAGGGAGGACGCGACGGGGTACACGGATTAGGCACGAGTTGCGGAGCGCGGGCTGAAAGCCCAAATAGCACACAGCCCAGGGCAAGCGGAGCGGCACCCTGGGTACACGCGCACCCCCTAATGTCTGCGCCCTGAAAGGGCAAAAGCATAAATGCGCCGCGTCCGTCCATTAGCCGAGCGCGGGCTGAAAGCCCAAAAAATACATAGCCCAGGGCAAGCGGAGCGGCACCCTGGGTAACGCGTACCCCCCTAATGTCTGCGCCCTGAAAGGGCAAAAGCATAAATACACCGCGCATAATCTACGTGCCACGCCGCAAAGCATATACATAGATATGCTTTTGCCCTTTCAGGGCGCAATTACTACCCGCCGTTTACCCAGGGCGTTGCCCTGGGCTATGTACTTTTTGGGCTTTCAGCCCGCCCTTTGCAAAGGGAGGGCGCGACGGGGTTACGCGAAGACGGCACGGATTGCGGGAAACGGGGCATTAGCGTAAACGGCACGCGGGATTCGGCACAAACGTACGGGACACATTCCCCCCCCAAAAAAACATATACGCCGTACCTACTCGTTCCCTTGGCTTTCAGCCCGCACAATGCAATGATTTGCCCGGGCGAAGCAGAAAGGAAAGTAA
>CAVJPT010000027.1:0-13103 GCA_963651485.1 Alloprevotella sp.
GGGGTGTGTGGTGTGCGCGTTACCCAGGGTGCCGCTTCGCTTGCCCTGGGCTATGGGCTTGTTGGGCTTTCAGCCCGCGCCCTGCTGCTGTGCGACTTCCGCCCCGTATCATCCCGCACAAGTATTCCCCGCGTTGCCAATAATATCGTGGCATTCCCTGCCGCCATATTTTCCGCGCTCTTTCCCCGTTTTCCGCGCGATACATATTCATTCCCCCGCCTTTCCTTTCGCCGCGCCGTAAGTACGGAGACGAAAGGGAAAGGGCGTGCGGGGGCTTTTCGTTTTTTTAGTGTATATTTGCGCGTTATTTGTACCTGAACGCGTACAGCCCCTTTTGCGCCTATTATATATAAGGCGTGCGGGCGGCGCGGAGAGAGCGGAAACAATCACAAAACAACAATAAACTTACAATGCAGAACAAAGGATTCGTAAAGGTAATCGCCGTACTGCTTTCCTTGATTTGCCTCTTCTACCTCTCTTTCTCCCTGGTGACGAGTCACTACGAGAAGAAAGCGGACGAGATGACGGCGCAGGGCAAGGACGGCGCGGCCTACCTTGACTCCATGCGCAACGAGAAAGTCTTCCTCAACTGGAAAACCCTGAAGGAGTGCGAGGAGTTGCAAATCAGCTTGGGTCTTGACCTTAAGGGCGGCATGAACGTCGTGCTTGAGGTGAGCGTGCCCGACGTAGTGAAGAACCTCGCCGGCGAGGCCGTGAACGACCCCAAATTTGTCAAGGCTGTGGCAGACGCTCAGGCTGTGTCGAAGAAGGGCAACGTGGACTTCGTTGACGCTTTCGTCGACGCTTACCAGAAAGCAAACGGAAAGGGTCAGCTTGGCGGTGTCTTTGCAGCTAAACTCAAGGACAGCAACATCTCCTACAACTCCTCCGACGACGACGTGAAGAAAGTGCTCCGCCAGCAGGTAGAGGCCGCCGTGGACAACTCCAACAAAGTAGTTCGCTCGCGTATCGACCGCTTCGGCGTGGCTCAGCCCAACATACAGGTGCTGCGCGGTAAGGGTCAGATGGGACAAATCATGGTAGAGATGCCGGGTATCAAAGAGCCCGAGCGCGTGCGCAAGCTGTTGCAGGGAAGCGCCAACCTTGAGTTTTGGGAAACCTACACCTTGCAGGAGACCTACTCCTATCTGCAGGCACTTGACAGCCGTCTTGCCAAGGGCGAGACCGCTTCTGCCGACACCGCAAGCGCAGCTGCTGGCGACAGCGCAAAGGCTGTGGCTAAGGAAGAGGCAAAACCCGCCAAGGGCGTGAAAGAGCAGCACCCGTTGCTCAGCAAGCTTGTGCAGCTTCAGGGTATGTCCAACGGTAGCTGCGTAGTAGGCTTCGCGCAGGCCGCCGACACCGCAGCCATCAATGCGATGGTAAGCAGCGAGGCCGCCAAGAGCGTTCTGCCTTCCGATCTCCGTCTCGCTTGGGGCGTTAAGTCGGCACAGGGCATGAAGGGCAATGTCTTCGAGCTTTACGCTCTGCGTGCCATAAATGGCCAGCCCTCCATGGCTGGCGAGGTCGTGGCAGACGCAAAGGACGAGTTCAGCCAGCAGCACCAGCCCATCGTTTCCATGACGATGACGCAGAACGGCGCACGCGAGTGGGCTGCCCTCACCAAGAAGAATCTCAAGAAGTGTGTGGCTATCGTGCTTGACGGCTATGTATACAGCGCGCCCGTGGTGCAGTCGGAGATTACCGGCGGCACGTCGCAGATATCGGGCAGCTTCACCACCGATGACACCCGCGACCTTGCCAACGTGCTGAAGAGCGGCAAGATGCCTGCGCCGACAAAGATCGTGCAGGAAGAGACCGTCGGCCCGAGCCTCGGTGCCGCTTCCATTCAGGCCGGCTTCACGGCGTGCGTGGTGGCATTCGTGCTGCTTATGATATTCATGTGCTGCTTCTACGGCCTTGTGCCGGGTATGGTGGCAAATATGGCGTTGATACTTAACTTCTTCTTCACGTTCGGCATCCTCATCAGCTTCCAGGCTGCACTGACGATGAGCGGCATCGCCGGTCTCGTACTTTCGCTTGGCATGGCAGTAGACGCAAACGTGCTGATATACGAGCGCACGAAAGAAGAACTCGCCGCCGGCAAGAACATCAAGACCGCGCTTGCCGAGGGTTACGGCAACGCTTTCTCTGCAATTTTCGACTCCAACCTCACGTCCATCATCACGGCCGTGATACTCTACAACTTCGGTACGGGCCCCATCCGCGGCTTCGCCATGACGCTGGGCATCGGTATCGTTGCCTCCTTCTTCACGGCAGTGTGGATTACGCGTATCGTGTACGAACACTTCCTCAACAAGGACAAGTGGCTCGGACTTACGTTCACCACGAAGCTCAGCAAGAACTTCCTGACCGGCACGAAGTTCAACTTCATGAAGATGGGCGGCAAGAGCATCGTGGTTTTCGTCATCTTCGCCGTCATCAGCCTCGGCTTCCTCTTCACACGCGGTCTTTCCAGCGGCATTGACTTCACGGGCGGCCGCAACTACGTGATAGAGTTTGAGCAGAAGGGCGTAACCCCCGAGCAGGTGCAGAAAGCAGTGGCAGAGAAGGTACACGCTAAAGACGCTACCGCCATTGTCAATGCCATCGCCATCACCACGACCAGCAACGAGGCCGTGCGTCTCACCACCAACTACCGCATTGAGGACGACAGCGAGAACATTGACCAGGAGGTTGAGCGTTTCATTTTCGAGGCTCTGCACGAGCAGGGGCTCATAAAGGCAGACTACAAGACGTTCATCGACCGCGACAACCACACGGGTGGCTCCATCATCTCCGCACAAAAGGTAGGACCCTCCGTCGCAGCCGACATGACGCGCGGAGCCATCATCTCCGTGATACTCTCGCTTGCCGCCATCTTCGTGTATATCCTTATACGTTTCCGCAACATAGCCTTCTCCATAGGCAGCGTGGTGGGTCTTGCGTTCGACACAGTGCTTGTGATGGGCGTGTACTCTATCTGCTGGGGCTGGATAGGCTTCTCGCTTGAGGTCGACCAGACTTTCATCGGCGCAATACTTACGGTGATAGGTTACTCCATCAATGACAAGGTGGTAGTCTTCGACCGTATGCGAGAAAATCTCCGCCTCTATCCCACGCGCGACCACTTCCGCCTCTTCAACGAGTCGCTCAATAGCACTCTGACGCGTACGGTGATGACATCGTCCACCACGTTCCTCGTGCTTGTGTGCATCTTCGTGCTTGGCGGCGACAGCATCCGTTCGTTCTCGTTCGCGATGATTCTCGGTGTGGTCTTCGGTACGCTTTCCTCCATCTTCCTTTCCGCCCCCATCGCCTACCGCACGCTGGGTCGCAAGGAGCGCGAGAAGGCTGCCAAGTCCGAGCAGGAGGCTTAAGGCTGACATACCAGTAGGGGGACGGCGCGGAGGTTTTTCCGCCGCACTTCTTCCGCTGAACAGATAAGGCATTGTGCCGCGCGAAGCATTGCTTTGCGCGGCACAATCTTTTTTGTCGTTATTGTTTTTTGGGGAAAAACGACACCCCTCGGCTTTTGGCTTGTGCAATAAGATCGTTTTTCTCCCTTGCGCGGACAAGCTCCCCGCCTTTTTGCTTTCTCGTTTCCCCGTTTTAGTGTCCCTGGAGGCGGCGAGTGTGCCGCGTAATGGGTGCATGTCCCTCGTTCCGGCGGAAATATGTAAGTTTGCAACGTGCTAACTTGCCGCCCGACTGGTGCGGCGGTCTTTTCAAGAAAAAATCCCACAAGCAAGCCCAATGGCAAACGACACCAACGCCACCTCCTCACGTCTGCACGGCGCGCTTACCGCTGCGGGCGCGTTCTGCGTGGCGGTGCTGCTGCTTGTGTCTCTCCTCCCGAGAGACACGAAATTCGGGTACGAATACGAGCAGGGCAAGCCGTGGCGTTACAATTCCCTTATCGCCGCTTTCGACTTCCCCGTCTACAAGACAGCCGAGGAGCTTTCCGCCGGCCGCGACAGTGCCTTGCGCGACTTTATGCCCTTCTATGTGGAGAATGCCACGATGGGGCGCACGCAGACCGCCGCCTTCCGCAGCGACTACCAGCACGGCGCGTTCCCCGGCGTTCCGGCCGCCTGTGTGCAGCACGTGGCGCGGCTTTTGGAGACCGTGTATGAGGGCGGCATCGTGGAGGGAGACGAACTTGCCGAAATGGCCCGCCAGCGCGTGGCGGGCATCCGCGTGGTGGAGGGAAAGGAAGCCCGTCCCGTGCAGCTTGGAGGCTTGTACAGCACGCGCTCGGCCTACGAGTATATAGTGCAAAACGACACCGCTAATTTCTCGCGCGAACTCATCGCCCGGTGCAACCTCAACAAATACCTCGTCGCCAACCTCACTCTCGACAGTGCCAAGACAGCCTCCGCCCGCGAAGATGTCCTCTCGGCCGTCGCCACGGCAGACGGGGTCGTGCAAAGCGGGCAGCGCATCATCGACCGGGGCGAGCTCATTTCCCCGCAGCAGTACAAGATACTTCAGTCTTTCGAGCGCGAGACGGTGCGCCGCGGCGATCCCTCGCAAGGCTACCGCACGGTGATAGTGGGGCAGGCGCTTTTCGTCGCGCTTGTACTGGCGGCATTGCTGTTCTACCTAAAGTTTTTCCGGCGCGACTATCTGCGCTCGCCGCACAGCATCCTGCTGCTCTCCACGCTCGTGGTCATCTTCCCGCTTGCCACCTATTTGATGGTAGACCACAAGTTTTTCAGCGTGTATATGGTGCCGTACGCCATGGTCCCCATCTTCGCGCGCATATTCCTTGACTCCCGCACCGCCTTTATGGCGATGGTGTGCGCGGTAGTGCTTTCCTCTTTCGCGCTGCACGGCAATTATGAGTTTGTCCTCGTGCAGTTTATGGCCGGGATGACCGCCGTCTGCGCCCTGCGCGACCTCACCGAGCGCGCGCAGCTCCTGCGCGTTGTCTTGCTTGTGGCTGTGGTCAGCATGGTCACGATGCTTTCCTACGACCTCGCCCAGGGCATCGACTTCGCCCACCTCGACCGCTCCTTGTATATATATATAGCGGTCAACGGCGTGCTGCTTCTTTTCGCCTATCCGCTGCTCTACCTTATGGAAAAACTCTTCGGCTTCACCTCCGACGTGACGCTTGTCGAGCTTTCCAATACCAACACCGCCGTACTCCGCAAGATGGCCAAGGTGGCGCAGGGCACCTTTGTCCACTCCATGCAGGTGGCCAACCTTGCCGCCGAGGTGGCAGACAAGATAGGGGCGAAAGCGCAGCTCGTCCGCGTCGGCGCGCTCTACCACGACATGGGCAAGATGCTCAATCCCGCTTTCTTCACCGAAAACCAGAACGGCGTGAATCCGCACGACGGGCTGAGCGAAGAGCGCAGCGCGCAAATCATCATTTCGCACGTCACCGAGGGACTCCGCCTCGCCGAGAAATACCACCTGCCCCGCGTCATACGCGAGTTTATTGCCACCCACCACGGCGTGTCTTGCACAAAGTATTTCTACATACAGTGGAAAAACAAGCACGAGGGGCAGGAGCCTGACCCGAAGCTCTTTGCCTATCCCGGGCCCAACCCTTTTACGCGCGAGCAGGCTATACTTATGATGTGCGATGCCGTGGAGGCCTCCTCACGCTCGCTGAAAGAGTTTACCGAAGAAAGCTTGCGCGCGCTTGTCGACCGCATTGTCGACGGACAAGTGGAGGAAGGTTTCTTCCGTGAGTGCCCGCTCACTTTCCGCGACATCTCAGAGGCGAAGCGCGTGCTTGTGGAGAGCCTGAAAACCATCTATCACACCCGCATCGCCTACCCCGAACTCAACGCCCCCGCCGCCCGTCCCTCCGCGCTCTTCCCCCGCCGTTCCTACCTTTTTGGCGGGCAGCGAAACAAGGGCTGAACGCCTCCGCCGCCTGTTGCCGGAAAAAGGAAAGAGTCCGGCGCAATGGTCGGCGAAAATCCCCGTTCCGCATAAAAAAGGAGCGTTGCGGGGCGTAATATGCACAGATTTGATATTTTTGCAGCTTGGTTGCTGGCAAATGCGCTTCCGCTTTACGGGCGAAAACGCAGGGCTTCAGCGGACATAAGTTGCGCCTTCCCGGTACGGCAACCCAAACGAAAACGAAACTACGATGAAGACTAAGACCCTTTTCCTTGCCCTCGCGCTCTTCCTCGGCGTGTGCGGCACGGCTTTCGCCCAGCTCCCCTCCGTGCAGCTTAAGGACATCAACGGCAAGACCGTAGACACCTCGAAACTCAACAACGACGGGAAACCTTTCATCATTAGCTTCTTCGCCACATGGTGCAAGCCCTGCAACCGCGAGCTCAAGGCCATCAGCGAGGTGTATGCCGACTGGCAGGACGAGACCGGCGTAAAGGTGGTGGCCATCTCCATTGACGAGGCTCAGAACGCGCAGAAGGTGAAGCCTATGGTAGACGCCGCCGGCTGGGAGTACGAGGTATTGCTTGACCCCAACAGCGATTTCCGCCGCGCCATGGGCGTGAACATGATACCCCACGTCTTCGTCATTGACGGAAACGGCAAGATTGCTGAAAGCCGCAGCGGCTACACCGAAGGCGGCGAGCAGCACCTTATAGAGAAAGTAAAGGAGCTTCTCGGCAAGGAGTGACATACCGCACTGCGGGGCATAGTGCGCCCCCGCGCGTCCCGTTTGCCGCGTCCCCGCGTTGTTCTCAGTGCGGGAAAGACAGGCGGCAGGGGGATTACACCGCATTTGTTTTTTGTATTTATGAGAAAACTCGCCATAGGGACAGCCCTCGCGCTGCTGCCGTTTTCCGCCGCCGCCCAGAGCGAGGGCGGAAAGTCGGCATTCTCCCTCAAGGGTAGCATACAGAGCGACGTGCTCGTCCCGCAGGAGGACAACCGCATCGGCACGGGCACTTATGACGACAAGGTGCTTACCAACACCTACGCCGAGCTCCATCTCCTCAACAAGTATTTCTCCGCCGGCGCGCGCCTCGAATACCTCGACCACCCGCTTCCCGGCTTCGAGGACGATTTCAAAGGCTGGGGCGTGCCCTATTTCTACGTGCAGGGCCGCTACAAATGGGCGGAGCTGACGCTGGGCGATTTCTACGAGCAGTTTGGCTCCGGCCTTGTGCTGCGCACCTACGAAGAGCGTTCGCTCGGCGTGGACAATTCGCTGCGCGGCGGGCGGCTCGCCCTCAAGCCCTACAAGGGCGTGAGCTTCAAGGCGCTTGCTGGACAGCAGCGCTACTATTGGCACCACCGCAATCTGGACAACTCCACGCCCTGGACGTACGGAGCCGACCTCGAGCTTTCCCTCGACCAGTGGATACGCCCTATGGACGAGAGCGGCACGCGCTTCACGCTCGGCTTCTCCGCTGTGGCCAACGGCGCGACCTCCAAGCCCGAAATCGTCACCACGCGTCCCACGGGACAGGTAGACGCGGTCACGGGCGACGCGGTATACGGGTCATACCGCTTGCGTATGCCCAAAACCGTCCCCGCGTATGACGTGCGCGCCAATTTCCAGAAAGGCAACTACAGCGTGCTTGCCGAGTACGCCTGGAAAGGGCAGGACCCCTCCAGTGCCAACGGCTACACCTACCAGCACGGTCAGACGCTCCTGCTCTCCGGCTCCTACTCGAAGCGCGGCATGAGCCTTCTCCTGCAGGCCAAGCGCAGCCAGGACATGTCCTACCGCTCGCGCCGAGGCATTGACAAGGTTTCCACCGCGTGCTTCATCAACCACCTGCCCGCCTTCTCTATGCAGCACACCTACGCCCTCGCGTCGCTCTACCCCTACGCCACGCAGATGACGCCGGGCGAATGGGCGTTTCAGGCAGAGGCGGGCTACAATTTCCGCCGCAAGACCCCGCTCGGCGGAAAGTACGGCACCAACGTGAAGGTCAACTTCTCCCACATACGCGGCATAGACCAGTACGCGGACGCCACGCACACCGCCGAGATAGGCGGCAACGGGCTTGGCTCCAAGTTCTTCCAGATGGGGCACGCCACCTACTATCAGGACATCAACGTGCAGGTGGAGAAGAAACTTACAAAGAGTTTCAAGCTCAACCTCATGTACTCCGCACAGCAGTACAACAAGACTGTCGTCGAGGGGCACGGCGGGCTGGTAAAGAGCCATATCGCCGTAGTGGAGGGCAAGTACCAGTTCAACAAGCGGCTCACCCTGCGCGGCGAGGCGCAGTATCTCCATACGCGGCAGGACCAGGGCGACTGGTGGTACGGCTTGCTTGAGCTTTCCTTCCTCCCCAACTTCATGTTCACCGTCAGCGACCAGTTCAACGGCAACGTGCCTTACTACACCTCCGACGGCGCAGAAGACGAGAGCCGCGGCACGCACAAGGAGCACTACCTTATGGGCTCCGTGACGTTCACCCACCGCTCCCACCGTCTGCAAGTGGGCTACGGAAAGACCCGCGCCGGCTACAACTGCTCGGGCGGCGTGTGCCGCTTCGTGCCCGCGTCGAAAGGCGTGACCGCCTCCTATACGTTCAATTTCTAACGGCGTGACCGCCTTTTCCCTCAGTATGAAACCATTTGTACTCACCATAGCTTCGCTCCTCGCCGCCGCGTCCCTCACGGGCTGCAACGACGTGGACGAGAGCAAGCGCTTTGAAGGACCGCTCGCCTTTGAGGCGCAGAAAAACGTGCTGGTGGAGGACTTCACCGGGCAAAACTGCGTCAACTGTCCCTACGGCGCAGAGACGCTGCAGAGCATGCAGCGCGTGTACGGCGCAAGCCGTCTCGTGGCGGTGTCGATACACGGCGGCTCGCTCTCCCTCGACCAGGACCTCGTCGGCATACGCGGGCTTGCCACGCCGCAGGGCAACGACTATGTCAGCCACTGGGGCGTGCAGGCATTCCCTATGGGGCTTATCGACCGACAAGGCGGGCTGCAGGACTACGAGAAGTGGAACGCCGCCGCGCTTTCGCGCTTCAAGCTCACGCCCAAGGTTTCGCTCGAAATAAAAGAGGCAAAATATGACGCGGCCGCCAAGACCGTCACCGTAAAGGTGGCCGTCGAGGGCAACGAGAGCGTCAGCGGCGAGCTGAATGTGTGGCTCACGGAGAGCGGCATCACGGCCATCCAGCGCTTGCCCGACGGCAGCTACAACCCCTCCTATGTACACAACCACGTGTTCCGTGCCTCAGTCTCAGCCCCCTATGGCGACGGGCTTTCCTTGGCATCGGGCGAGGCGAAGGAGTGCGCGTATACATACACTGTCACGCGCAGCGACTGGGACACGTCCCGCCTTTCCGCCGTGGTTTTCTTCGTCACGGCGGCGGACGGCGTGACGCAGGTGGTGGACGCCGAGGTAGAGACAGCGGCAGCCGAGGCTGCCGCGCAGTGACGGAAAATATGGAAGCATACACGGCGTGCGGGCAGAACGGAAAGCTGCTCCTGCGCCGGACTGCATAACAAGACACAAAACACAAACAAGGACATTCTGTATGAAAAAGATTTTCTCGCTTTTCGCCGTGGCGCTGCTTTCTCTGGCAGCTGCCCAGGCACAGGTGGTTCTGACCCATGACGGGAAGACCGTGAACGACGGAGACGTGCTCACCTTTGAGGCGCATGCCCCCTCTTGGGCTGGTCTTCCTTACGAGGCTGGCGGTAGCGATGATCCCACGTTTACGATTACGGAGGATGGTACTTTGCGCACCTATATTACCGTGACGAAGACCTACACCGGCGGATACAGCAATTTGAGCGTGTGTGGTATTGCGAACGGATGTGTAAGCTTTACCACCAAAAAATGGCTCAATCTCAGCCGGGTGGTAAAGGCAGGAGATTCTTTCGATATGAAGTTTGAGGCCAAGTTCCCTGAGGGGTCATACGGCAGCTACGAGGCCGAGGTGGAGGTGTACTTCAATGAGGTGAAGCTGCTCACGTTTACCAATGTCTTCACCTATACGGAAAATTCTGGCATAGAGGGCATCAGCTATTCCACGGCTTCGGGCGTGCGCTTTGACGGCTCAGCACTGCGTTTCTCTTTCCCCACGGCGGGCGAGCGCAAGGTGGGCGTGTATGCCGCAGACGGCCGTCTCGTGCGCAGCGCGAGCGTGGGCGCGGAGGGCAGCCTCTCCCTCGGCTCTCTGCCGCAAGGCGTCTACCTCTACCGTGTGGAGGAGAAAGGCCGTGCCGCCGCGAGCGGCAAGGTGGCCGTGAAGTGACGCGGCGGACGCACGGACTGACACAAACTAAGCGGGGCGAGGGCGCGCAGCGGAGCTTTCCGGCGCGCCCTCGCTTGCGCCTTTTCCCCGCGCGGCTCTCTGCGGCTATGCAGAGGCCGTGAAGTGTACGGGCGCGGCCGTATGCCGCACGCTTTAAGAAACGTATGAAAAAACTGCTTATAGAGACCTACGGCTGCCAGATGAACGTGGCCGACAGCGAGGTGGTGGCTTCCGTCATGCGCATGGCGGGCTATGAGCCTTGCGAAAAGCTTGAGGAGGCCGATGCCGTATTCCTCAACACCTGCTCCGTGCGCGACAATGCCGAGCAGAAAATTGTCCACCGCCTCGAGGCGCTCAACGCCCTGCGGCGCAAGAGCGGACGCAAGCTCGTCATTGGCGTGCTGGGCTGCATGGCGGAGCGCGTGAAGGACGGACTCCTCAATACGCACGGCGCCGACCTCGTTGCGGGCCCCGATGCCTATCTCTCGCTCCCCGACCTCATAGCACAGGCGGAGACAGGTCACAAGGCCATGGACATAGAGCTGAGCCTTACGGAGACCTACCGCGACATTGTCCCCACGCGCTATTGCTCGGGGCGCATTTCGGGCTATGTGAGCATCATGCGCGGGTGCAACAATTTTTGCCACTACTGCATCGTGCCCTACACCCGCGGGCGCGAACGCTCGCGCGACGTGGAGAGCGTGCTGCGCGAGGTGCGCGACCTGCACGAGCACGGGTACAAGGAGGTGACGCTCCTTGGGCAGAACGTCAATTCCTACCGCTGGACATCCCCCGACGGCACTGTCCTCGCTTTCCCGGAGCTTTTGCGGGCCGTGGCGCGTGCCGTGCCTTCGATGCGCGTGCGCTTTTCCACGTCCCACCCCAAGGACATGAGCGACGACACGCTGCGCGTCATCGCCGAAGAGCCTAACGTGTGCCGGCACATACACCTGCCCGTGCAGAGCGGCTCGGACAGCGTGCTCAAGCGCATGAACCGCAAGTACACGCGCGAGTGGTACTTGGAGCGCGTGGCGGCGGTGCGCCGCATCGTGCCGGACTGCGGGCTTTCCACGGACATCTTCGCGGGCTACTGCGGCGAGACGGAGGAGGACCACCAGCTCTCGCTCTCGCTTATGCGCGAGTGCGGGTACGACTCGGCGTTCATGTTCAAGTACAGCGAGCGGCCCGGCACGTACGCCTCCAAGCATCTCGCCGACGATGTGCCGGAGGAGGTGAAGGTGCGCCGTCTGGAGGAGCTGATAGCCCTGCAAAACGAGCTGAGCGCGGAGAGCAACCGCCGCTGCGTAGGCCGCGAGTACGACATCCTTGTGGAGGGCGTGAGCAAACGCTCCCGCGAGCAGCTCTTCGGGCGTACGGAGCAAAACAAAGTAGTGGTTTTCGACCGCGGCACGCACCGTCCGGGCGACTATGTCCGCGTGCGCGTCACCGGCTCTTCGAGTGCCACGCTGCAGGGCGAGGAGGTCAAGGCTGAGGCTTAGGCCGCCTTTCTCCGCCTCTCCTTTTGCGTGCTTTTTCACGCGTCGCTTTTTCACGCCGGCGGTGTTTCCCGCAGTGGAAAAGCGCGTGTCCGATTGGCATATTTGGCGGAATGAGAGCCGGAGATGGCAATTGACACGATTTGCAAACGGGAAAAATATTTCGTATCTTTGTGGTAGAGAAGAGGGGAAACGCGCCGTGCGTTTCCCCTCTTCTTCGTATTGCTGATTATTAGCAAGTTACGAGATCGGAAAGTGTACATCCCGGAGCGCCGGGGTGTACTTCCCCGCGCTACAGTCCCTATTCCCGTAGATCCTGCCCCTATCCCCGTGGGAAGAAAGTCTCTTTCCGGTTCGAAGCAAGCCCGTTTGCATCGCAGCTGTTCATAAATATTCTTAAATCTTTCGCCGAAACGGTTGTTCTATTTTTCCTTTTAGGGGTTGCGCGGAGCGCGGGTGGCGCGGGGGAAACGGGGGGAATTCAAAAGCACGGGTAGGGTTTATTGGGAGCGTGGTATTTTGGCGATTCGGCTGCATACGTCGCGTATAGAAACGGGGGGCTGCGCTGTGTGGTGCGGATATTTGGCGATTCGGCTGCATACGTCGCGTATAGAAACGGGGGGCTGCGCTGTGGGGTGCGGAATTTTGGCGATTCGGCCGCATACGTCGCGTATAGAGAACGGGCTGAAAGCCCAGCAAGCTCCTAGCCCAGGGCAAGCGGAGCGACACCCTGGGTACGCGTGCACCGTGTATAGTTTCGCCCTGAAAGGGCAAAAGCATATCTATGGACGACCTGGCGTGTGGTGCTGCGGCAATGTGTTGATGCTTTGTGTTTATGCTTTTGCCCTTTCAGGGCGCAGGTACGCGGGTGGCTTCTCACCCAGGGCGTTGCCCTGGGCTATGTGCTTTTTGGGCTTTCAGCCCGCCCCCTTGCAACGGGTGGCTGCGCTGTGGGGTGCGGATATTTGGCGATACGGCGGCATACGTCGCGTATAGAGAACGGGTGGCTACGCTGTGGAGCGCGGAATTTTGGCGATTCGGCAGCATACGTCGCGTATAGAGAACGGATGGCTGCGCTGTGGGGCGCGGAATTTTGGCGATTCGGCTGCATACGTTGTGTATAGAAACGGGTGGCTGCGGTGTGGGGCGCGGATATTTGGCGATACGGCGGCATACGTCGCGTATAGAGAACGGGCTGAAAGCCCAAAAGCACCTAGCCCAGGGCAAGCGAAGCGACACCCTGGGTATCCGTGCATCGTGTATAGTTACGCCCTGAAAGGGCAAAAGCATATCTTCTACGGACGGCGTGGCTTGTGGTGCTGCGGCAATGTGTTGATGCTTTGTGTTTATGCTTTTGCCCTTTCAGGGCGCAGGTACGCGGGTGGCTTCTCACCCAGGGCGTTGCCCTGGGCTATGTGCTTTTTGGGCTTTCAGCCCGCC
>CAVJPT010000028.1:0-12883 GCA_963651485.1 Alloprevotella sp.
CCGCCGACCCTCTGCTTGTAAGGCAGACGCTCTGAACCAGCTGAGCTAAGCGCCCGTGTCCCCGTTAAGAGCGGTGCAAAAGTACGGCTTTTTTCTTTACTGGCAAACTTTCCCGCGCTTTTTTGACGTATTGCTGCTATTAATTCGCTTGCGGGGCACGGCGGCAGGCGCTTTTACCGGCGTGGCGGGCTTGCGGAGTGCCGCGTTTTCCTGTGTCGGGGAAAACACGTGTGCCGGCACTTCGCGCGAAGTGCCGGCACGTGATGTCTCTATATAATATAGGTGCGGGGCTGTATGGTATAGGCGCAGGGGCGGGGGGCGCGGATGGCCTCTTCTGTGCCGTAGCCCGTGCTTAGTATGCCGAGGAGAACTCGTCGAGGAAGCGCACGTCGTTTTCGGAGAACATACGCAGGTCCTTCACTTGGTATTTGAGGTTGGTGATGCGTTCCACGCCCATGCCGAAAGCATAGCCTTTGTAGACGGTGCTGTCTATGCCGTTTGCTTCAAGCACGTTGGGGTCTACCATGCCGCAGCCGAGTATTTCCACCCAGCCGGTCTGCTTGCAGAACGAGCAGCCTTCGCCGCCGCAGATGTTGCAGGATATGTCCATCTCCGCGCTGGGTTCCGTGAAGGGGAAATAGGAGGGGCGGAGGCGAATCTTGGTGTCCGGACCGAACATCTCGCGGGCAAAGGTGAGAAGCACCTGCTTGAGGTCGGTGAAGCTTACGTCTTTGTCGACGTAAAGCCCTTCCACTTGGTGGAAGAAGCAGTGCGCGCGGGCGGAGATAGCTTCGTTGCGGTACACGCGTCCGGGGCACAGCACGCGGATGGGCGGCTGCTGCTTTTCCATTACGCGCGTCTGCACCGAACTCGTATGCGTGCGCAGCACGATGTCGGGGTGCTGCTCCACGAAGAACGTGTCCTGCATGTCGCGGGCGGGGTGATCGGCAGCGAAATTGAGGGAGGAAAACACGTGCCAGTCGTCTTCTACCTCCGGTCCGTCGGCTATGGAGAAACCGAGGCGCGAGAAGATGTCGATGATTTCGTTCTTCACGATGGAGAGCGGGTGGCGCGTGCCGAGCGGGGCGGGGTAGGGCGTGCGGGTGAGGTCGAGGCCGCTGTGGTCGTCCTCTTTTGTCGCCACGCTCCCGCGCAGTTCGGCGAGCTTGTCCTGCAGAGCGGTCTTCAGCTCGTTGAGCTGCATGCCTATTTCGCGTTTCTGGTCTGCCGCCACGTCGCGGAACTCCGCCATCAGCCCGTTTACGATGCCTTTCTTGCTGAGGTATTTGATGCGCAGCTCTTCAAGCGCCTGCGCGTCGGCGGCTTTGAGTTGTGCCACCTCGCCGAGCAGTGCTTGTATCTTCTCTTTCAACATGTGTATGCCGTGTTTTTGTTTCCTTGTGTCTGTCCCCGCCGCGCGGGGCTTGCTTTCCGCTCCGCCCGCGCCTTTGACAGGCGTGCGGCTCGGCTTTCAAGTCGGCGCAAAGTTAGATATTTATTGCCAAACAAGTTGCGGGTAAGAGCGAAAGCCCGTACTTTTGCCCTCCGGTTTCATACCTTGACATTGTCATGAAAGCTATCATTTGTGTCTTTTGCACGCTGCTGCTTTTCGCGGCGTGCAAGGGTGACAAGGCCGAAACGGGCGCGGGTGCGGCAGAAGCCGACACGGTGCGTGCCGCGGCCGACACTATTCCCGCAGACAGCGTCGCGGCCGACCCGCCCCGCGCGGCGGACGGACTTTTCGACGACTTCGTCTACTCGTTTATGCACAACGCCCGCTTCCAGCGCGAGCGCATTGTCTTCCCGCTGCACAACTACACGGACGGGAAAGATTCTCCCATTGCCGAAAAGGACTGGCGCTTCGACCGCCTGTACAGCCGGCAGGACGTGTATACGCTCATTTTCGACAGCGAGCGGTCGGTGAAGGCGGAGAAAGACACCTCGCTGCGCCACGTCGTAGTGGAGTGGGTATACCTTGACAAGCGCCGCGTGAAGCAGTACGTCTTCGACAAGCTTGACGGACTTTGGAAACTCACCGCCATAGAGCGGCACGCGCTGGAGAAGAACGTCAATGCCGACTTCTACGACTTCTACGCCCGCTTCTCCACAAGCACGGCCTACCAGGCGGCACATATCCGCAACCCGTTCTCTTTCAAAACCTACGACTCCGACGGTTTCCAGACCATAGAGGGGGTGCTGGACGTGGAGCAATGGCCGGACTACCGCCCGGCTCTGCCTGCGCACACCATCACCAACATCAACTACGGGCAGAGCTACGGCGACAAGCGCCGCCGCGTGCTGATGATATGCAGCGCTTCGGGCGGCATGGGATGCCTGCTCGTCTTCGACCGCGCTGGCGACAGCTGGCGGCTCACAAGGCTCGAAAACTGACACGCCTCCGCGCCGCCCCTGCGGCAGAGGGAGTGACGCCGCGTGCAGCGAAAAGCGCGGCGGGCGAGCTGTCCGCCGTTTTCTTAGACAAAACCACGATGCATTCTTTACTTGACCACAACACTTTCGGCATAGACGCGCACTGCGACGACTTTTTCGAGTATGGCAGCGTTGGCCAGCTCAAAGCCCTTTTGCCCCGCCTTGCGGGCAAGCCTTGGCTGCATATAGGCGCGGGGAGCAATCTGCTTTTCGCCGGCGACTACCACGGCGCGGTGTTGCATTCCCTTATTGGCGGCTGCGAGGAAGTCGGCGGCGATGCCGGCAGCGTGCTTGTGCGTGCCGGCGCGGGTATGGTGTGGGACGACTTCGTGGCGCATTGCGTGGACAAGGGCTGGTACGGGCTTGAAAATCTCTCCCACATTCCCGGCGAGGTAGGCGCGAGCGCGGTGCAGAACGTGGGCGCGTACGGCGTAGAGGCCGGACAATATATATATAAGGTGCATTGCGTGGACGCGCAGACCGGGGAGGACCGCGTCCTTGCGCGCGAAGAGTGCGGCTACGCCTACCGCAGCAGCGTCTTCAAGCACGGGCTTCGCGGGCGCTATATCGTGACGCACGTCACCTACCGGCTCAGCCGCACGTTTTCCCCCGACCTCGAGTACGGGGCTATAAGCCGCGAGATGGAACGGCGCGGACTTTCCGCCGGCGAAATGACCGCCGCCGCCCTGCGCCGCCTTGTGACGGACATACGCCGCGCCAAACTGCCCGATCCGAAAGAGACCGGCAGTGCGGGGTCGTTTTTCATGAACCCCGTAGTAGGGGAGGAAAAATTCAAAAGCCTGCTTGCTGCCTATCCCGATATGCCCCATTACGCCGTGGAGGGCGGGGTGAAGATACCCGCCGGCTGGATGATAGAACAGTGCGGCTGGAAAGGCCGCAGCCTCGGCGCGGCGGGCGTGTACGAAAAGCAGGCGCTCGTGCTGGTGAACCTCGGCGGCGCGACGGGCGCGGACATCGTGCGCCTCAGCGACGCGGTGCGTGCGGACGTGCTGCGGAAATTCGGCATCGAAATACGCCCGGAGGTCAACATCATCGGGGCGTAGGGAAAGGCGAGGACCATTCTATTCCGGGAAAAAAGCAACAGAAAACGTTTTGTCTGGCGGAACAATCACATTTCTTGGTACGGGCACAAGCACGGGCGTGCCGCAGATAGGCTGCCGCTGCGCCGTCTGCCGCAGCGCAGACCCGCGCGACAGGCGGCTGCGCTGCTCGGCGCTCATAGAGACCGACGACGGGGCGCGGTTGCTGATGGACTGCGGCCCGGACTTCCGTGCGCAGATGCTCGGCGTGCCTTTCGGCCCGCTTTCGGCCGTGCTGCTCACGCACGAGCATTACGACCACACCGGCGGGCTTGACGACCTGCGTCCTTTCTCCGCCTTTGGCGACGTGCCGGTGTATGCCGACCCTCTTTGCGCCGCCCATCTGCGCGAGCGCATGCCTTACTGTTTCGCCGAAAACAAATATCCCGGCGTGCCCTCCATATCCCTTCGCGAAGCCGTGCCGGGAAAGCCTTTCCGTGTCGGCGGACACGAGGTGCTTCCCTTTGGCGTGCTGCACGGCAAACTGCCTATCCTCGGCTACCGGATAGGCACGCTGGCGTACATCACCGACATGAGCCGCGTCACCCCCGCCGCCCGTCCCTGCCTTGACGGCGTGCGCACGCTCGTGGTGAACGCCTTGCGCCTCCGCCCGCACCATTCCCACCAAAGTCTTTCGGAGGCACTTGACTTTGTAAACGACGTAGCGCCGGAAAGGACGTACCTTGTGCACATGTCCCACCAGCTTGGGCTTCACGCCGACGTAGAGCGCACGCTCCCCGCCGGCGTGCGCCTTGCCTATGACGGGCTGCGCGTGCGCTGGTAGCCGGCGCGCAGCGCGCCCCGTGTCAAAAAGCGCGTGCGCGGCGGGCAGTCTTTTCCTCCCTATTGCTTAAATTTGCAGCGGTTTCGGGCAGTGCCCCTGTCCGTGCCTTTCTCCCCAAACCGAGGCATGATAGAAAAACATTTCATCTTAGAGGAAGCCGACCCTGCCCTGTTTTACGGGCCCAACAACGCCAACATAAAGCTCTTGCGCGCGCTTTGCCCCAAGCTGCGCCTTATGGCGCGTGACAACGTGGTGCGCGTGGTTGGCAGCGAAGAGGAGATGTGCCGCTTCGAGGAGGCGTTCCGCGAGATGGACAAGCACTGCGCGCGCTTCAACAGCCTTACCGAGGAGGACATCCTCGCCATCACGCAGCGCCGGGGCACGGCACGCGGCGAGAGCGCAGAGGGCGTGATAGTGTACAGCACGGGCGGAAAGCCCATCATGCCGCGCAGCGAAAACCAGCGCCGCCTTGTCGAGGCGTACGGAAAGTGTGACATGATATTTGCCGTGGGGCCTGCCGGCTCGGGAAAGACTTATACCGCCATCGCTCTTGCCGTGCGCGCGCTCAAGGCCAAGGAAGTGCGGAAAATAGTGCTTTGCCGCCCTGCCGTGGAAGCGGGGGAAAAGCTCGGCTTCCTGCCCGGCGACATGCGGGAGAAGATTGACCCCTATCTGCAGCCGCTCTACGACGCGCTGCAAGAGATGGTGCCGGCCGCCAAACTCTCCGAGTATATGGAGAGCAACGTGATACAGATTGCGCCGCTCGCCTTTATGCGAGGCCGCACGCTCAACGACGCGGTGGTGATACTCGACGAGGCGCAGAACACCACGACGGCGCAGATAAAGATGTTTCTCACCCGCATGGGCTGCAACACGAAAATGATTGTGACGGGCGACCGCACGCAGATTGACCTCCCCGCCTCGCAGCGCAGCGGGCTTGTGGAGGCGCAGCGCATCCTTTCGGGCGTGGAGGGCATTGCCTTCATCGAGATGACGCAGAAAGACATCGTGCGCCACAAGCTTGTCACCCGCGTGGTAGAGGCCTATGCCCGCCACGACCGCGAGATGGCAGCGAAAGCCGCCGAGGCACGGGAAAAAGCCGGGGAGCGAAAGGGAGAAGCTCCGGCGGACGGGGAAGCTCCCGCATCATGACACGAAGGAAGACGCACGCAACTCTTTTTGCGCCGCTGGCGGCGCGGGGAGTTGCGCTTTTTTATTAAGCAGAAAACCAATACAAATCTGATAAAGATATGGCAGCGTTAACTCAGACAGAATTCACTTTCCCCGGACAGAAGGGCGTGTACCACGGAAAGGTGCGCGACGTGTACAACCTCGGCGACCGTCTCGCTATGGTGGCGACCGACCGCATCTCCGCCTTTGACGTGATTTTGCCGAAAGGCATCCCCTTCAAGGGACAAGTACTCAACCAGATTGCAGCCAAGTTTCTTGACGCCACGGAGGATATTTGCCCTAACTGGAAACTCGCCACACCCGACCCCATGGTGACCGTGGGCGTCATGTGCGAGGGCTTTCCCGTCGAGATGATTGTGCGCGGCTACCTCTGCGGCAGTGCATGGCGTGCCTACAAGTCGGGCGTGCGCGAGATATGCGGCATTAAGCTGCCCGACGGCATGCGCGAGAACGAGAAATTTCCGCACCCCATCGTGACTCCCACCACCAAGGCTGAGATTGGCGAGCACGACGCTGACATCTCGAAAGAGGAGATCATCGCACGCGGTCTGGCTACGGCGGAGGAGTATGAGGTGCTCGAGCGCTACACCCTCGCGCTTTTCGCCCGCGGGACGGAGATTGCCGCAAAGCGTGGCCTGATTCTCGTCGACACAAAGTACGAGTTCGGCAAGCACGACGGCAAAATTTACCTTATGGACGAGATACATACGCCCGACTCCTCCCGCTACTTCTACGCCGAGGGCTACGCCGAGCGTTTTGCCAACGGCGAGCCGCAGCGCCAGCTTTCCAAGGAGTTTGTGCGCGAGTGGCTGATGGACAACGGCTTCCAGGGCAAGGACGGACAGACCGTGCCCGAGATGACGGACGAAATAGTGGAGAGCATTTCTGCCCGCTACATCGAACTTTACGAGCATATCACGGGCGAAACTTTCGTGCCGGAGGAAAGCGGCGACGTGCTTTCGCGCATCAAGGCTAACGTTGAGGCTTACCTCGCGAAGTAAAGTCGCGGCTTGCTTGCCAAGCTTAGGCCGGGCGGAGCGTATCTGCTTTCCCGTACATATACAAGGCCGGGCGGCATTCCCTTTGAGGGCGTGCCGCCCGTCTTTTGCTTGGCTGGCTGACGTGTTTTCGGCGGCTTGCAAACTTGTTTCCCGCACAGAAAAGACGATTCCCCACACAGGTAAGACTATTCCCCGCACGGAAATCCTGCTTTCCCGCGTCTCTTTTGGGTATGGTTTGGGGTATTGTGTTTATAAAATTCAGTAGCGCTACGGAAGAATTATGAATTTTTACGATTATCGTTGCCCTTAAAAAGCAGTTTCGCGCCCCTCCGAAAGGTGCGAAAACGGCCGAAAGGCATTCTCTTCCGCCTAAGACCGGCCCAGTTTTGACGGGGCTGGGGGCAGTCGCTACGGGATGTACACCCCGTAGCTCCGGGATGTACACTTTTTGACCTCGTAAAATGCTGATAGTCAATACTACAAAAAAGAGGGTAGAAACGAAGCCGCTTCTGCCCTCTTTACAGTACAAAGATACAAAATTTTTCCGCGTTTTCCAAATCGGCAAAATTGGGGTCGGTCCGAAATGGCACGTTTTGTGTCACTGCGTGTCACTTTTTGCTTTTGGCGCGGCTGTAATGGTGGATTTTGGTGCGCGGTGTGCGCTTTTAAATATGATATTTGTGTTCTAGTATGAAAGCTGAGTTGTGTTTGCGGAGTTTTATTTTTCTTTGCGGCAAAAACGTCCGCGTACTACGGGAAGCGCAGAACCGCGTGTCGCCGCGCAAGCGTCGTCTTCCTGCTCGGCAGCGGGAAGGCGCTGGCTTGGCGGAAGAGGGGACGGCATAGACGCATGCGCCTTTCACCTCTGGGAAAGTGTTGTTTTCTCGCAGCAAAAAGCGTGCTAAAACCGTGTTAATAAAAATTTAACCGTTCCCTTTGCGCTTTCCCAGCCATCCCTTAATTTTGCTGCGTAAAAATGGGGCGGCTGGGCCTGTGTCCCTCCCCTTTTTCGCGGAAAGAATGTCACCAACACCCGAGACTATATGGATTTCTTCTATTTGGGGATTCTGATCTTCCTACTTCTGCTGGCAACTTTCGACCTCTCCGTAGGCGTGGCCAACGATGCTGTGAACTTCCTTAGCCCCGCGGTGGGGGCGAAAACCGCAAAATTCCGCACCATCCTCACGGTGGCCGCCGTGGGCATACTTGTGGGCGCGAGCACGTCCGGCGGAATGATGGACATTGCGCGGCACGGCGTGCTGAACCCCGTGTACTACACGCTCGACGACGTGATGTGCATCTTCTTGGCCGTGGCTGCCACGGACGTGATATTGCTTGACATCTTCAACACGCTCGGCATGCCCACGTCCACTACGGTGTCGATGGTCTTCGGGCTTTTGGGCGGCAGCACGGCGCTTGCCTTTTCAAAGATTGTGGGGGGCGGACACCTCTACGCCGACCTCATCAATACGGACAAGGCGCTCTCTGTCATCATCGCCATTTTCCTTTCCGTCGCCATCGCTTTTGTCTTTGGCTTCATCGTGATGTGGCTCACGCGCATCGTTTTCACGTTCCACTACAAAAAACACCTTAAATACAGCATCGCCGTCTTCGGCGGTCTGTCTACCACATCCATCTTCTACTTCCTTATCACCAGCGGCTTGAGCAGTTCCGCCGTCTTTAAGTCGCTGGGGTGGACGTCCGATGTGATAAGCGCGCACAGCGGAGTCATACTCGGCGTGTGCTTCGTCGGCTTTACCGTGCTGATGGAGATACTCCACCTGCTGAAGGTCAATATCTTCAAGGTGGTGACGCTCTTCGGCACGTTCTCCCTCGCTATGGCTTTCGCCGGAAACGATCTTGTGAACTTCATCGGAACGCCGCTTGCCGGACTTGAGTCGTACCTCGATTTCGCCAACCACCCCGGTGCTGACCCGAAGACCTTTGTCGTCGGCGCGCTTGCGGGCGAGAGCCACTTGCCCGGCGTGCACTGGTATCTTGCCGCTGCGGGCGTGATAATGACGGTCGCCATCTGCACCTCCAAAAAGGCGCACAAGGTGGTGGAAACTACGGTCAACCTCTCCCGGCAGGACGACGGCGAGGAAGTGTTCTCTTCCTCGCGTGTCGCGCGCCATACGGTGCGTGCCGTGCTCAACGCCAACGAGACGCTTTCCCGCCACTTGCCCCAAAGCCTCCGCGCGTGGGTCAACAAACGCTTCGACAACGAGGACGTGACGCTCGGCGAGGGCGCGGCTTTTGACGAGGTGCGTGCGGCGGTAAACCTTGTGCTGGCCGGCCTGCTCATCGTTGTGGGCACCTCCTTGCAGCTTCCGCTCTCCACTACCTATGTGGCGTTTATGGTGGCCATGGGTTCTTCGCTTGCCGACCGCGCCTGGGGGCGCGAAACGGCGGTGTACCGCATCACGGGCGTAATCACCGTCATCGGCGGATGGTTCATCACCGCCGGCGCGGCTTTCATCGTGAGCTTCTTCCTTGCCACGCTCAACCATCTCGGCGGCTTCGTCTGTATGGTGCTGGTGCTCTGCGTGGTGGTGGCCGTCATCGTCAACAACAACCGCAAGTTCAAGAAAAAACGCGACGCTGAGACGGTGGACACGCTCTTCCGCCAGATTGTCCGCTCGCACGACAAGGCAGAGACTTGGCAGCTCCTCCTGCAGCACGTGCGTCGCACGCAGAACGACCTTCTGGACTTCTCGCGGCAGACTTTCGCCAATATCGCCGACGGACTGATGCACGAAAACATACGCGCTTTGCGCTCCGCCTCGCATGCCATCGAGGAGGAAAAGGGCGTATGGAAACGCTACCGCAGAAAGGAGATACTCGGCATGCGCCGCATCGACTATCTGCTTGCCGTAGAGAAAAACACCTGGTTTCACCTTGGCTGCAACAGCTCCACGCAGATTATTTACGGCTTGAAGCGAATGCTTGAGCCGTGCCTCGAACATGTGGACAACAACTTCAATCCCTTGCCGAAGGACTATATTGACGAGTTTGCGCCGGTGTGCAAGGAGGTGGACAACTTCCTGGCCGAGGCGCAGCGCATGATAAGCACGGGCGACTTCGAAGGCGTGGACGAGGTGCTGGTTGAGGGCAACGCCATCAAGAGCCGCATTTCGCAGATACGCCATCAGCAGCAGGACCGCATACAGCGCGAGGACAGCAACCTCAAAGTGGCTCTACTCTACCTCTCGACCTTGCAGGAGGCGCAGGAGCTTATGAGCCTTTCGCGCCACTTGCTCCGTGCAAGCAAGCGCTTCCAGACACAGTAAACATCCAACAAGAAAAACTACACAACACTACAATGGCTGAATACAAGACCCGCTACGGCGTGGACGAACTCAACGACCGGCTCATCGACCTCGCCTTTTCGGAGGACATAGGTGACGGCGACCATACCACACTTTGCTGCATCCCTGAGGACGCAATGGGCAAGTCGCGCCTGCTCGTCAAGGAAGAGGGCATCCTGGCGGGGATGCGCGTGGCGAAGCAGATTTTCCGCCATTTCGATCCCGAGATGCAGGTGGAGGAGCTTATTCCCGACGGCACGCACGTGAAGCCCGGTGACGTGGCAATGGTGGTGACGGGGCGCGTGCGCTCGCTCTTGCAGACCGAACGCCTTATGCTGAACGTGATGCAGCGCATGAGCGGCATCGCCACGATGACCGCGAAGTACGTGGAAAGGCTCAAAGGCACGAAGACACGGGTGCTTGACACACGCAAAACCACGCCGGGCATGCGCATGCTGGAGAAGGAAGCCGTGAAGATAGGCGGCGGCACCAACCACCGCATCGGGCTTTTCGACATGATACTGCTTAAAGACAACCATGTGGATTTTGCCGGCGGCATAGCCAATGCGCTTGACCGCTGCGCGGCATACCAGAAAGAAAAAGGCCTGAGCCTGAAGGTGGAGATAGAGTGCCGCTCGTTCGACGAAATACGCCAGGTGATGGAGCACGGCGGCGCAGACCGCATAATGCTCGACAATTTCTCCGTGGAAGACACGCGCAAGGCCGTCGAGATGATTGGCGGACGCTTTGAGACCGAAAGCAGCGGCGGCATCACCATAGACACGTTGCGCGACTATGCGGAGTGCGGCGTGGACTTCATATCCGTCGGCGCGCTGACCCATTCGGTCAAAGGGCTGGACATGTCCTTCAAGGCCTGCTGACGCGACGGGGCGTAACTGCGCCGCTGCGCGGCAAAACGCTCCCGCACACATTGCGAGGCCGAAACACGACAGACGTACACAGACAGGGGAGGGGAGAGCTTGCGGCTTTCCCCTCTCTTCTTGGGCGGTACGGGGCAATGTCTTAACTTTGCCCCGCCTCCGCGAGGCACAAGTCCGCCGGCAGACGGCGCGGCGGCGCAACAAACCAAATGAACGAACAATATCCCTCCCGCCTGCTCGAGCAGGCCGTGCAAGAGCTTATGCGCCTGCCCGGAGTAGGGCGGAAGACGGCACTGCGCTTCTCGCTCTACCTGCTTGCCCAGGAAAGCGACACGGTGCACGCTTTCAGCGACAGCATCGTGCGGCTGCGCGACGAGGTAAAGCACTGCAAGGTTTGCCACAACCTTTGCGACGACGACGTGTGCGACATCTGCGCAAGCCGGTCGCGCGACCGCAGCACAATCTGCGTTGTGGAAAACATACACAGCGTGATGTCGATAGAGAACACGGGGCAGTACCGCGGCCTGTACCACGTCCTCGGCGGCGTGATATCGCCGATGGACGGCGTAGCCCCGTCCGATCTCGAGCTTGCCTCGCTTTTCGAGCGCGTGGAAGCGGGCGGCATAAAGGAGGTGATACTTGCGCTCAATCCCACGATGGAGGGAGACACCACCAATTTCTACATCTCGCGCCGGCTCGCGGGAAAGGACGTGAAGCTGAGCGTGCTGGCGCGCGGCGTAAGCGTGGGCGACGACCTCGAATATACCGACGAGGTGACGCTCGGGCGTTCTATCGTGGGGCGCACGCCGCTCGACGCGCATTGAGTTGCGGGATAAGGACGCGTATGCGCGTGCTTTGGTCGCCGGATGCCTGAGGGGACAGGGGTGCGATGCGCGGCTTTGTGCAGAGAAAAACGCTCTGTCTGGACACACAAGGGCTTTTCGTCGCTTGTGTGACTGTTTCCGAAGAACATACAAACAACCGTTAGTCCATATATGAAAGGAAAAGACGAACAGAAGCCTAAGGCGGCGGATGCGGTTTCGCTCCGTACGCCGCGCTATATATATATAGGTGTGTGGACAGTAGTTGTCGCGCTGGCAGTAGCCGACATTGCGGGTCTGCTCCCCGAGGGCGCGTTTTCGCCCACGGCGGAAGAGCGGTACTCGGCCGACGTGCTTTGCATCGCGCTTACGCTTGGGGCGAGCTGGGCAGCTCTGCGGCTCTTCGCAGTCAAGCGCGTGCGTGAGAGTGTCGGGCGAGAGCCGGCCTCGCTCCCTCGCTGGAATGTCCTGCGCACTGCCCTGCTCGCCCTGCCCATACTGCTCAACCTCGTGCTTGCCCTTTCGCTGACCGCCGGCGGCGGCTACGGCGCATTGGGCGGCAACACCCAGGTGTACTGCCTTTTGGTGGCGCTCATAGCCTTCCTCTTCTGCTGGCCAAAGCACGGCGAGACCGGCGGCGAGACCGACTGACCCGCGCCCTGTTTCCCTTTCCCTCCAACATTCCCCCAAGTTTGCCGCTATGCTGAGACTTCGCCCTCTCGAGCCGGAAGACCTCCAGCTGCTCTACACTATCGAGAATGACCCCTCGCTCTGGGACGCGGAGGACAGCGACGCGCCCTATTCGAAATATGCCCTTCGCAGCTACATCGCCTCTATGCAAAGCGTGCACGAGTGCGGACAGCTGCGCCTCGTGGCCGAGGAGACGGAGACGGGCGAAGCCGTGGGGCTCGCCGACATTATGGGCTACAGCGTGCGCGACGCGCGTGCCGAGGTGGGCATTGCCGTCCTCGCCGTCTTCCGGGGGCGTGGATATGGCCAGGACGCGCTCTCGCTCTTGGAGAAAATAGCGTCGGAGCGGCTGCGCGTGCACATGCTCTTCGCGAGAGTAGGGGAGGGCAACGAGGCTTCGCGGCGGCTCTTCCTCGCGGCGGGCTACCGGCACGCCGCCACGCTCCCGCAGTGGCACTATACGCGCGGCGGCTACGAAGACGTATTGCTTTTCCAAAAGTTTTTGTGAAAAAAGCCGCGCAAAGCCTTGCCGTTACGCGCCGAAATACTACCTTTGCATCCGCATTCGGGAACGAGGCGGCTCAATTGCAACGGCAAGGGCGGTTTCCAAAGGCAAAAATACAATGGTGCGTTAGTTCAGCTGGTTAGAATACATGCCTGTCACGCATGGGGTCACG
>CAVJPT010000029.1:0-11093 GCA_963651485.1 Alloprevotella sp.
ACAATTGTCACTACCCCCTCAAAGTAGCGCGTCTACCAATTCCGCCACCTCTCCAGTTTGCATTGTCTCTAATAATGTTTTGCCTCAAAGCTGCATTTCCTAAGCGCGGTACAAACCCCGCCTTGGCTGTGCCCAGAACAGGACTCGAACCTGCACGTCATTGCTGACACTAGTACCTGAAACTAGCGCGTCTACCATTCCGCCACCTGGGCTGCGCTTTGTGCAAAATATCGCTTGGAGCGGAAAACGAGACTCGAACTCGCGACCCCAACCTTGGCAAGGTTGTGCTCTACCAACTGAGCTATTTCCGCATTCCTGCCGTCTCTACGGCGGCGTTTTCCTCAAACGCGGTGCAAAGGTACGCGAAAAATCGGTACTGGCAAGCGTTCGGCGCAAAAAATGCGCTGCAAACGCAGGTTTTCCCGCTTTTTCCTCCCCCCAGCCCTACTCTATTGCAGTCACCAGATGGCAGCCGGCGGCATTTTTCCGCTTTTTCGCCTCGCCGCAAACGCTTGCAGCAAGGCGAAAAACGCTTAGTCCTCGCTGTAAACGGACGCGGGGAGACGGCGGCAGTTGTAGGTAGAGGCCATGGCCTCGCCGTATGCGCCGGCTGAGCGGAAAGCAATGAGGTCGCCGCGGTGCGTGACGGGCAGTTTCTCCCCCTTGCTGAAGACGTCGCTGCTTTCGCAGATGGGGCCAACCACGTCGTAGACGGCAGACCCGGACTCCGGCGATGCGGAAATGTTCTGCGTGAAATGGTGCGAGCCGTACATGGCGGGGCGCACAAGGTCCGTAAAGCCGGCATCCACGATGACGAAGCTCTTGGCATGGCCGTGTTTCACGTAGAGCGTACGCGCTACCAGCGTGCCGCACTGCCCCACGACAGAGCGACCAAGCTCGAAATGCAGCTCCTGCCCCTCGGAAAGGCGGAGACAGCGTGCGAAGAGAGAGAAATAGCTCTCAAAGTCGGGGACGGGGCGGGCATCGGGCGCGTCATAGTCGATGCCGAGACCGCCGCCGACGTTGATGCTCTTCGGCGCGAAGCCGGCTGCAGACAAGTCAGCGTTGAGCTGGTTTACCACCTCGCAAAGCGACTCGTAAACGGAGAGGTCGAGAATCTGGCTTCCGATGTGGAAATGCAGGCCAACGAAGTCCACGTTCGGCATCCCGGCGGCAAGCTTAACGGCGGGCAGCACGTCCTCGAGGGCTATGCCGAACTTGTTCTCGTTAAGTCCCGTGGTGATTTTCTCGTGCGTATGCGCGTCCACATTGGGATTCACGCGGAACGCAACCCGTGCACGCACGCCGGCCTCGCCGGCAAGGGCATCTATCACTTCAAGCTCGGGGAGGCTTTCCACGTTGAAACTGTGAATGCCGGCTTTAAGCGCAAGCTTTATCTCGCGGTCGCTCTTCCCTACTCCGGCGAAAACAATGTCGCTGCCTTTGAATCCGCCCGCCAGCGAAGCCTCTATCTCGCCGCCGGAGACGCAGTCTGCGCCCAGTCCGTAGGAGGAAATGAGCTTGAGCAGGCGCGGGTTTGCGTTTGCCTTCACGGCGTAGTGCACGTGGAAGTCGGGGTGTGCGGCCGTGCAAGCCTTTATGGTGTCAAGGGTTTCGCGAAGGAGACCGAGGTCGTAGTAGTAGAACGGTGTCTCTGTTGTCTGGAAGCGTTCGAAAGGGAACTGCATGGTGTGTGTGTCTTGTATAGTTTCGTTTGCACGGGCTCCGCGTGCGGCTTTGCGGCCTTGCACGGAACGCAGTGCGAAAAATTGGCGGGAACGGCTAAGCTCCGTCCCGCCAACTGTGTTGTCTGTGCTTATTTCTTCTGTGCGAAAAGTTTTTCGCTCAGTGCGCAAAGCGCCTTCTGCTTGTCCGCCTCGCGCACAAGGAAAGAGATGTTGTGGTCACTTCCGCCGTAGGAAATCATGCGCACGGGGACAGTGGACAGCGCGTCTGCAACAAGCGACTCGAAGCCCACGTTGCCCCAGCGGAGGTCGCCCACTACGCAGACGATGCACATGTCGTGGTCCACTTCCACCGTGCCGTACTTCTTAAGCTCCTCGACGATGCTGACGAGGCGGCTCTTGTTGTCAATGCTGAGCGAAACGCCCACCTCGCTGGTGGTGACCATGTCCACGGGGGTCTGGTTGTTTTCGAATATCTCGAAGACCTTGCGCAGGAAGCCCGTGGCAAGGAGCATGCGCGAGGAGACAATCTTGATGGCCGTAATGTTGTCCTTTGCGGCGACGGCCTTGATGTTGCCGTTCTGCATCCGGTTGTTGATGATGGTGCCGGGCGCGGCAGGGTCCATCGTGTTGAGCAGGCGCACAGGCACGCCGGCGTAGCGCGCGGGCTGTATGCAGGTGGGGTGCAGAATCTTTGCGCCGAAATAGGCAAGCTCCGCAGCCTCTTCGAAATTGAGCTGGCGCACAGGGGTCGTATCCGGGACAACGCGCGGGTCGTTGTTGTGCATCCCGTCAATGTCCGTCCATATCTGTATCTCCTCAGCGTAGAGCGCAGCGCCTATGAGGCACGCCGTATAGTCCGACCCTCCGCGCTGAAGGTTGTCGACGTAGCCGCGTGCGTTGCGACAGATGAAGCCCTGCGTGATGAAAAGTTCGGCTTCGGGCGCGGCTTCAAGCATCGGCGTAAGGTGTTGCCTGAGGTGGACAAGGTCCGGCTCCGCATTCTCGTCCGTGCGCATGAAGTCGAGCGCGGGCAGAAGCACCACCTTCTTGCCGCATTCGAGCAAGTAGTTGGTCACCATATTGGTGCTGATAAGCTCGCCCTGCGCAAGAATTTCCTTTTCAAGGTTGTCCGAAAAGTCGCGCCCCGTCAGCTCGTGCAGGTGCTGGAATACGCCGCGGATGTACTCGCGCGTAGTGTCGGCCCACTGCTCCGTGGCATAAAGTTCGGCCACGTGCTGCATATAGAGGTTGCGCAGCTTGTTTATCACATTGTTGGCAGCCTCTTGGTTGTGTTTTGCTATATAGTCGGCTATTTCCACGAGCGAGTTTGTGGTGCCCGACATTGCGGAGAGCACCACGATGTCGCGCTTTCCGCCGGTGATGAGGCTGCACACGTCTTTCATTCGCTGTGGTGAGCCCACCGACGTGCCGCCGAACTTCAAGATTTTCATTTCCTCTTTTTTCTGTGTTTTCCTCGGTCAGTCCCGCCCGTGCCTTACATTTCCACAGGGGCGTTGTACTCCTCCGTCACTTCCTCTATGCCACCTCCGGCGCAGCGGTATACGATGCCGGGGTATTGGGAGAGTAGGCTGAGGTTGTGCGTCACCATCACGACGGCCGTGCCTTTTTCGCGTATGGCAAACAGCAGGTCCATTATCTTCTGGCTTGTCTCCGCGTCAAGGTTTCCCGTCGGCTCGTCGGCAAGTATAAGCTTGGGATGGTTGAGCAAGGCGCGGGCTATGCATACGCGCTGCTGCTCGCCCCCGGAAAGCTCGTGGGGGAAACTCTCCTTGCGGTCGGGCAGCCCCACGAGGGAAAGCACTTCGTCGATGCGCCCCTCGCGCAGCTTTTTCTTCCAGCCCGTGGCGCGGAGCACGAAGTCAAGGTTTTGCCGCACGGTGTGCCCCTGCATAAGCTGGAAGTCCTGGAAGACTATTCCCAGCTGCCGGCGCAGCTCGGGCAAACGTTTGCGCCGCAGCTTCGCAAGGTCGAAGCCCAGCACGCTCCCCTCCCCTGCCGCGAGCGGATATTCTCCGTACAGGGTCTTGAGCAGCGAGCTTTTCCCCGAGCCTACCTTTCCGATGACGTAGATGAAGTCGTTGTCGTCTGCGTGGAAATCCACGCCGCTGAGCACGGCTTCCGCGTCCGGGCGTATCTCCGCCCCTTTCAGTTGTGCCAACATAACTCTCTGGATACGTTGTGTGATTGTTATCAGTCAAGCTTGAGCACGGCAAGGAACGCTTTCTGCGGCACTTGCACGTTGCCAATCTCTTTCATGCGCTTCTTTCCGCGCTTCTGCTTTTCGAGGAGCTTGCGCTTTCGGCTGATGTCACCGCCGTAGCACTTGGCCGTCACGTCCTTTCTCACCTGCTTCACCGTCTCGCGGGCAATGATTTTAGCCCCGATGGCGGCTTGTATAGCAATGTCGAACTGCTGGCGCGGAAGAAGCTCCTTGAGTTTCTCGCACATGCGCCGCCCGAAGGTGACGGAGTTGTCTACGTGCGTCAGCGTGGATAACGCGTCGACCGGCTCGCCGTTGAGCAGGATGTCCAGCTTTACCAGCTTGGACGGGCGGAAGCCTATACCGTGGTAGTCAAAGGAGGCGTATCCCTTGGAAATGCTTTTGAGCTTGTCGTAGAAGTCTATCACTATCTCCGCCAAGGGCATGTCGTAGTGCAGCTCCACGCGGTCGCCCGACACGTATTCCTGCTTCACGAGCTCGCCGCGCTTTCCGAGGCAGAGTGTCATGATGCTGCCGATGTAGTCGGTGCGCGTGATGATGGAAGCCCGGATGTATGGCTCTTCTATGTGGTCTATCTCCGTCGCGTCCGGCATCCCGGCGGGGTTGTGCACCTCTTTCATCTCGCCGTGCTTGTCGAAGACGTGGTAGCTTACGTTGGGGACGGTGGTGATCACGTTCATGTTGAACTCCCGGTCAAGCCGCTCCTGGATAATCTCCATGTGCAGCAGACCAAGGAAGCCGCAGCGGAAGCCGAAGCCGAGCGCAACGGACGACTCGGGCTGGAACGTGAGCGAGGCATCGTTGAGCTGCAGCTTTTCCAAGCTTGCCCTGAGCTGCTCGAAGTCTTCAGTCTCTATGGGGTATACGCCGGCGAACACCATCGGCTTCACTTCCTCGAAGCCCGCAATGGCTTTCTCGCACGGGACGGCGGCGGAGGTAATCGTGTCGCCCACCTTCACCTCCGTGGCGGTCTTAATTCCACTCACGATATAGCCCACGTCGCCGCAGTGCAGCTCGCGGCGCGGCGAGAGGTCCATCTTCAGCACGCCCACCTCGTCGGCGTGGTAGCGTTTGCCGGTATTGACGAAGACAACCTCCTCGTCTTTGCTGATGTGCCCGTTCTCTATTTTGAAGTAGGCTATGATGCCGCGGAACGGGTTGAATACAGAGTCGAATATCAAAGCCTGCAGCGGCGCGTCCTCGTCGCCCACGGGAGCGGGGATGCGTTCGACCACGGCACGGAGTATGTCGTCCACGCCCTCGCCTGTCTTTCCCGATGCGCGTATAATCTCTTCGCGGCGGCAGCCAAGCAGGTCGATGATTTCGTCCTCTACCTGCTCGGGCATAGCGTTTGCCATATCGCACTTGCTCAGTACGGGCACAATCTCAAGGTCGTGCTCAATGGCCATATAGAGGTTGGAGATGGTCTGCGCCTGCACGCCCTGCGTGGCATCTACCAGCAGGAGGCAGCCCTCGCAGGCTGCGATGCTGCGCGACAC
Source organism: Alloprevotella sp. (assembly GCA_963651485.1). Taxonomy (GTDB): domain Bacteria; phylum Bacteroidota; class Bacteroidia; order Bacteroidales; family Bacteroidaceae; genus Alloprevotella. The sequence continues at coordinate 5,430 of CAVJPT010000029.1, forward strand.
CTCGTAGGCGAAGTCGACGTGTCCCGGGGTGTCGATGAGGTTGAGCCGGTAGGTTTCCCCGCCGGTCTGGTACTCCATCTGTATGGCGTGGCTCTTGATGGTGATGCCGCGCTCGCGCTCGAGATCCATGTCGTCAAGCATCTGCCCTTCGGTCACCTTTACGGTCTGCGTGCGCTCAAGCAAGCGGTCGGCGAGCGTGCTCTTGCCGTGGTCTATATGGGCTATGATGCAAAAATTGCGTATATGCTGCATTAGGCTGTTTGGGCTGAGTTGTGGGTATAGGGCTGGCACCGTCCTGCCTGCTACTCCTTATTATATATCCGTCACTCCTTATTATATATATCAGGTGTGCCGGTAGCAGTTTCATTATTGTGCGTGTCTCTGGCGAGGCTTTGCGGCAAAGGGACGGCGCAGGGGAAAAGTCAAAACTTCTCCGCTTCGTCAAAAACCACGGCGTGGAGCAAATCTTTCTCGGAGAGTTTCACCTCCTGCGGGTCGCTTATTGGCCAGGCTATGGCGAGCTTCGGGTCGTCGTAGCGGATGGAGCATTCGCTTTGCGGGGCGTAGCGGTTGTCAACCTTGTAGGTGAACACCGCCTCGTCAGAAAGCACCTGAAAGCCGTGGGCGAAGCCGCGCGGGATAAAGAGCTGCCGCTTGTTGTCCTCGCTCAGCTCCACCATGACGTGGCGGCCAAACGTGGGCGACCCCTTGCGAAGGTCCACCGCCACGTCTACCACGCTTCCTTGAAGCACGCGCACAAGCTTGGCCTGCGAGTCCGCGCCCTTTTGGTAGTGCAGTCCGCGCAGCACGCCGCGCGTGGACTTCGACTGGTTGTCTTGCACGAAGCGCACTTCGTGCCCCACGCCGCTGTTGAAGTCCTCCTCGCGCCAGGTTTCCATAAAATAGCCGCGTGCGTCCTCAAAGACTTTCGGCTCTATAATCCAGACTCCCTCTATCTCGGTAGGTATGTATTTCATTTCCCTTGTTTGTACTTGTCTATTGTCTGCCTTGATGCCCCGTGTGCCTACTCGGCGGTCACGGTCACTTTCCCGTCTTTCGCGTCGGCGGTGAAGTGTGTCGCGCCGGGATTGGCCATTATGGCATCACAGAGCGCGTCCTCTATATGGTGCTGCAACGCACGCTTGAGCGAGCGCGCGCCGTACTGCGCATCGAAGCCCTTAGACACGACAAAGCCCTTTGCCGCGTCGGTCACCACAACGGTGTACCCGTTGCTTGCCATCCGCGCCTCAAGGTCGTGCAGTTCAAGGCTTGCTATGCTTCCCGCGCTATCCTTGTCAAGCGCGTTGAAGAATATTATGTCGTCCAGACGGTTGAGGAATTCCGGCGCGAACTGCTTGCGCAGGGCTTTCATCAGTATGTCCTCCGCAGCCTGTCCGCTGGGTGCGGAAGCAGTGCGTGCAAAGCCCACGCCTCCGCCGTACTCGCGGAGCTGGCGCGTACCGCTGTTGGAGGTGAGTATGATGACTGTGTTGCGGAAGTCCACCGTCACGCCGTTGCCGTCCGTGAGGCGTCCCTCGTCCATTACCTGCAACAGCGTGTTGAATACGTCCTGATGGGCTTTCTCTATCTCGTCGAGCAGCACAACCGAGTACGGATGGCGGCGCACACGCTCTGTGAGCTGTCCGCCCTCTTCGTATCCTACATATCCCGGGGGCGCGCCGACGAGGCGGCTCACGCTGTATTTCTCTCCGTACTCGCTCATGTCTACGCGTATAAGCGCGTCCTTGGAGCCGAACATCCACTCGGCAAGACATTTTACAAGGTGGGTCTTGCCCACGCCCGTCGGACCTACGAAGAGGAATGTGCCGATAGGGCGGTCGTTGCCTTTCAGCCCCACCCTGCTGCGCAGAATGGAACGCGTGAGCCGTTCGACTGCGGAGGGCTGCGCGATGACGCGTGCGTTGAGCGCGTCCTTCATGCCTGAAAGCCGCTCTTTCTCCTGCTCGGCCACCTTGTTGGCAGGTACGCCGCTCATCATGGAAACTACTTCCGCCACGTCCGCTTCGTCCACCACAGAAGGATGCTCTTTCTGGCTCTCCTCCCACTGGCGCGTGAGCTGCGCAAGACGTTCTTCCAACTGCTGCACGCAGTCTCGCAAGTCTGCGGCGCGCTCGTAGTCCTGTTGCTCCGCCGCTTCCAGTTTGCAACGTCGCGTATTTTCTATTTCTTCCTGCACCTCCACAATCTCCTTGGGCGTATCGGCGGCAAGAAGTCTTTTGCGGCTTCCGGCTTCATCGAGCGCGTCTATCGCCTTGTCCGGAAGGGCGCGGGAGGTAACGTAGCGCGTAGTAAGATCTACGCACGCCTTGAGTGCCTCCTCGGTGTAGACCACGTTGTGGTGTTCCTCGTATCGTTGCTTTATGTTGTGCAGTATGGCGATCGTCTCTTCCGCCGTTGTAGGTTCGAGCTGTATCTTCTGGAAACGGCGCTCGAGCGCACCGTCCTTTTCTATCGTCTTGCGGTATTCGCCCGTAGTGGTGGCACCGATGCACTGCACCTCGCCGCGTGCGAGGGCTGGCTTCAGCATATTTGCCGCGTCAAGGCTGCCGGGGGCAGAACCCGCGCCGATGATGGTGTGTATTTCGTCAATGAAAAGCACTATCTCCGGGTGCTCGCGGAGTTCCTGCATAAGTCTGCGCAGACGTTCCTCAAACTGCCCGCGGTACTGTGTGCCGGCCACCATCGCCGCCATGTCAAGCGACACGATACGTTTTCCCATAAGCGGCTGCGGCACTCTGCGCTGGGCGATGCGCTGCGCAAGTCCCTCCACTACGGCACTCTTCCCCACGCCGGGCTCGCCGATAAGCACGGGGTTGTTTTTCTTCCTGCGGCAGAGTATCTGCACAAGGCGCATTATCTCGCGCTCGCGCCCTACTACGGGGTCGAGTCCGCCTTTCTCGGCTATGGCCGTGAGGTCTGTTCCGAAATTGTCCGTGACGGGGGTATCGCTCTTTCCCGGCTGAGCCTGCTGCGTGCGCTGTTGGCCCGCTGCGCTGCGTCCCGCGCCTTCTTTCCCCTCACTGGGGAACGGCTCCGGCTCTTCGTCCGCGTAGCTGTATCCGGCTTTCGTCCGGCTGCTGCCGCGCAAGAAAATTTCCGCCATCCGTTTGTAGTCTATCCCGTATTCAGCCAAAAGAGCTTTGCCGGGGTTGTTCTGGTCGTGCAGCAACCCCAACATAAGCGCGCCTGAGCCGTCTATGCTCTCGTTCACCATGCGCATCTCCAACTCGGAGAGGCGCGTGACGCGGGTGAGGTCTGCGTCGGGTTCGGGCTCTGCCATTGCTTCGGCCTGCGTCCCGCCTATGGGTGTCGAATCTTTCTGGGGCACAGTCTCACCGTTGCTCAGCCACTCGCGGGCAGCCTCGCGCAGATTGTCCACTTTCACGCCCATTTGCTGCAGGCCCTCGCTGATGCTTTTCTCTTCCAGCAGATTGGAGAGCAGGCACACCACATTGGCGCGCCGCAGCCGGTAGCGGCGGGCGGTCTCCCTGCTTGCTTTTATGATGCGCGCCAAGTCGGCGGATGTTGCGTAGTCCATTCAGTCCTTCCTTTCTCTGTCTTTCGCACCGCCAGTTGCGGCACGGTTTTGTGTTGGTGTCGGGGTTATATTAATAGGAAACACCCTGCAAACGGTATGCCAATCAGCCTCCTGTCCGTTTTCCTATACAGGCGGCGGGCTGTCGATGCCCCTGCGCCGCGTTCCCTGTCCCGTCCGTCCTTCCTGCTGCTTTTTGCACGCGGCTTACCCCTCCGCGTGACACGCGGACACACCTGCGACCGCAAAGTTACAAGAAAACCGCCGTATGCTAAGGCGGCAAAGCCCCCTTTTCGCGGATGTGCATGGCATTGCGCCGCCATCGCGCCCCGTCACCACCGTTTTTTTTTGCCCGGCGTTTTCCGAAAAGGCAAGCTCCGCAGCCCGTATCTCCCGGCTGAACTCGCGCTCCGTCTGCCGCGCAGCCGCACGCCGCGCCATCACCACGTTGCGCTCCAAGCCGTGCTTCGCCATCATGTAGTCCGTCAGCTCCGCACGCTCGTCCGCAGTCTTCGCAAGCGCAGCCACCGCCTCAAGCAGCGGCTCAAACAAAGTACGCGCAAACTCCGCGCACTCCGCCTGGTTCACCGAGGAAAGCCGGTTCTCGCCGAGGTACGCGTTCTCGTAGCCCGCAATGTCCTCGACGTGCGTCTTGCCGCTGCCCTCCGCGCCAAGCACCGCGTCCATAGCTTCTCTTAGCCCCAGCATGCTGTCCTGCAACGCCTCGCGCATCTGGTACATTCCGCGGCTCACACGACGCTCATACACGTCGCGCGCAAGTGCCTTGCGGTACTCCACGCCGTTCCCGTCGCGGAACATAATGTCACCGCCGTCCGAACTTTTTTCATCCCTTTCCTCGGGGTTCTCAAAGTTTTCCACAACGCCTGCATCGGACTGCGGCGCATTCTCGCTCCTCGTCTCCCCGAAGCCAGTCCTCTCGCGCATTGCCACCGTGTCTGCCAAGTCAAACACGCCCGGACGGCCGCCGTTCTTCTTGCGCTTGTACGCCTCGTGAAGCATATAAGCCCATTCCTTGTCCGTCCACTCGCGCCCGCTCTTGATGCCCAAAGCCGCAGAAAGGCGGCGCAGCGCGTTCCGCAGCACGGATTTCAGCCGCCCCCAGAACGACCGCTCCTCCGCGCCCATCTTCTCGAAGCCATCGAAGCCGATGCTCCCCGCAAGGTCGGCGGCATACTCCTCCGTAGCCGTGCGGCGCATCTGCTCCCGCTTCTTCCCCGCTTCAAGGTGCGCGTCAGCCAAGTCCGTATAATAGGAAGCCCTCGCGTTCTCGCCCCTTGCCTCGTGTTCCCTGCGCTTCCGCTCCATGATGCGGGCAACCTCCTCGGCAAACATCTTCTCCGTCTCCGCGTCGATGCGCGAGCGTATGCCCGCCCCGGAGCGGCGGTAAAGCTCGTCGAGCGCGCCCTCAAGCTGCCCTTTCTCCGGGAAAAGCAAGCGAAGCCCGTCGTGGCCCACCACCTCGTGCAGGAAAGTGTTCTCCGCGTCAGCCGCGTCGGCATTGTTCGGAAGCACGATGGTCACCTCGCCCGTGCGCGTGTCAAACCACCCTTTCGCCCGCCGCTGCCTTTCGCCCGGCAAGCCAGCCATTTCCTCCTCCGTGCCGATGATGCGCACCGGAGTGTTCAGCCGCCCGGAAAGCCCGTTCACCCTGTCTGCCTTGGCTCTCTGCATCTCCTCGCCGGCCTCCGCAGCACGCTCCGCTTCCCCGTCGCGGAACTTCTCCGCTTCCTCATCCGCGCTCTCGTCCGCAGCTACGCCAGTGGCTGATGCCGTCTCGCCGCCATCGCCTGACAGGAATGTCTGGTCTTCCCGCGACACGTCCTCCGTCTCCGAGGCAATGCCCGCGCCGCTCTCCGCAGCCGTTTCCCTTTCCGCGCTTTTCCCCGCAGCTTCCTTTCTGTAAAACTCCTCCCTGCGCTCGGTTGCCGCCGAAAGCTCCGCATCTGCCGCGTCAAACTCCGCATCGGCTTGCTCGCGCATCTTCTTCAAGACTGCGTCCTCTCTCGCAGCCTTGCGCTCCGCGTCGTGCAGGGCCTGCTGCTCCGCCGTCCGCGAGCGAGTGCCGTCAAAGCCGTTCGGGTAGTGTT
>CAVJPT010000030.1:0-4441 GCA_963651485.1 Alloprevotella sp.
CGGGCTGAAAGCCCAAAAAGCACACAGCCCAGGGCAAGCGGAGCGACACCCTGGGGACACGCGCACCCCTAATGTCTGCGCCCTGAAAGGACAAAAGCATAAATGCGCCGCGCACCGGGCATTAGCCAACAACGGGCTGAAAGCCCAGCAAGCACATAGCCCAAGGCAGGCGGAGCGACACCCTGGGGACGCATACGCACCACTATCGCACGCGCCCTGAAAGGGCAAAAGCATAAATGCGCCGCGCATAATCTACGTGCCACGCCGCAAAACATATACATAGATATGCTTTTGCCCTTTCAAGGCGCAATTACTACCCGCCGTTTACCCAGGGCGTTGCCCTGGGCTATGGGCTTGCTGGGCTTTCAGCCCGCCCCCTACAACGCTATACCGCTTCCTCAGGCATAAAATGACAAGATTCCAATGTTCGCCGGGCTTTCAGCCCGCCCTTTGCAAAGGGAGGACGCAACGGGGGTTACGCGGAGACGGCACGGATTGCGGGAAACGGGGCGTTAGCGACAAACGCACGCGTATCCGGCGCGGACATAGGGGAAAATCGCAAAAAGCCCCCGGCACATATACCGTGCCGGGGGCTTCGCTTTTGCTTGTCCGTCTTGCGGACCGTGCGGCGGGGACTGCTTAGTCGTCCATCCACTTCCAGACGCCGCTGGAGGAGTTTTTGCGGTCGTTGGAGAGAATCTGCGTTTCGGTTTTCACCGTTCCGGTGCTGCCCGACTCGTCCGTGCTGCCGCCGATGGTGAGGCTGGCCGCCATCATTCCCTCGGTGCGGAGACGCACCGGGAGGCTTGCGGGGCTTTGGTATTCTGCTTTCATATATAGCGTAGTAGGTTTTAGATTTTAATGCCGAGCCTGTCTCAGAAAAGGGAGAGGCGGGGCGCAAGTCAGCGGATAAAGACCTTCTCGCCCTTGTCCGTCACGAAGATGCCGTTGGCGGGGTAGAGGACGCGGCGGCCGGAGAGGTCGTAGTACTTTGCGGCGCGGTCGCTCTCGCTCTGCGCGGCGGAGGAGATGCCCGTCGTGCTGCCGCCGTCTAAGACAAAATTCAGCTTGCCCGAGCTTTCGCCGGCTGTGGTCTGCACGGAGCTGGCGGAGATGTACGCCTTGTTGGCGGGCACTACGGTAAAGCTGTCGTCGGCCTGCATAAAGACGGCGCGTTTGTAGCCGCTGTCATAAGCGAGGAAATAGTTTGCTCCGCCGTCGAAGCCGTCACGCTTTGCCGTTGCGCCAGAAAGCACGTTGGACTCAGTCAACGCGCTGGCATCGTCGTCGTCAGCGATGGTGAGGTTCACCGTTCCGCCGCCGCCGAGGGCGATCAGGAAACCCGTCTTGGCGGGGATGGTGCCGGTGATTTCCACCAGCGAGAGCTTGCCGTCTGCTGCGGCTTTGCCTACGTAAGCCTTGGCTTCGGAGTCAGAGGGGAGCGTCACGGCGAAAGGCAGGCATACGCTTGCCCAGCCAGCGGTAGAGGAAACGGAGACGGGCACCTCGCTCACCTTTATCACCTGCCAGTAGTTGCCGGCAGCGTCGCTCGCATCGAGCGTAGTGATGCCGGTGGTTGTGCCGTCAGAGTTGGCAGTGACGGCGCAGTTGTCAGCGATGAGCTGCACCATCGTCATGCCGTCGTTGGTCTTGCCAGACGTGCTGGACGTGAAGGTGGCGGCAGGCGCTGTCTTCAGCGTGTACACGCCGCCGTAATTGGCGTGGGTGGGGATATCAAGGTTGCCCGAGCCGCTTGTGTAGTCGCGCAGGGGATAGCCGAGGTTGGCGTTGTAGACATACCATCCGCTCTCGTGCTTGGTAAATTTCCACAGGCGCGGTACGATGCCGGTGCTTTCGCTCACGCGTGCCACGTTGCGGTTGTTGGCGGAGTCGTAGGTGGTGGAGAGCGTGCCGTCCGTGCCCGTCTTTATGTCCTGCGTGCTGAGGAAAGCCATTTCGCTGGCGGGGTAGTTGGCGTTGCGGATGACGTAGTACGCTTTGGGGTCGGGGGTCACGGTAAGGTCTATCGCGTTTACGGCAGTCTTGCACAGAGTGTAGGCTGCGTCAAGCAGCTCAGGCGTGGTGGCATTGTTGACTGCTGCGATGGCGCTTGTCATCGTCTCCAACTTTCCGGGGATGGCGCGCGTGAGATAGTCGATAGTGGCATCCGTGTCCACGGTAGTGTTGGTATAGGCAGCGAGCGCGCTCACCGTGTCAATCTCCGTTTTTACCGCGTTCTGACCTATGCTCATGATGTCGCTTCCGCTGTCGTGCGTGCCGTTGATGACAAACATCGACCCGCCGTCGCTCTTGCTGTTGCCGAAGTTGTTGCCGCCGTTCCATACGCAGAGCTTGCCGCTTTTGTGGTCGCCGAGCGAGCCAGTGCCGTTGTAGGTCAGGGTGAAGGAAGTGCCGCTCTGCTCAGCATGGAAGACCGTGCCCTCTTCGGTGAGCTTCACCTCTATCTTGTTGTCGGTATACTCTGTACTGTTCACCGTGACATACTTGCACGAGCCTTTGCTGAGGAGCTTCACGCCTACCCCGCTCTCCACGAAAGCCCAGAGTCCGTTGTCGAAGGCGGCTTTCGTGGTGACGCTTTCCGTAGTGAACGTCGAGTTGTGCGAATTGCCCGCGCCCGTGTTGATGGACTGCGTGCCGTCGCCCGCGCGGACGATGTAGTTGCCCTCGTTGCTGCGCAGGTAGATGGTGTACCACTTCATCGCCCCGCTTGTGCTTGCCCAGAAAGGAGCGTCGCCTTTCTTGAAGGGATAGTTGAAGGTGGTGTTGTCCGCGCTCACAGCCTTGTTGTCATTGGTGCACGTGCCTACGGTGTAGTAGTAGCTGTGGAGCGGCGTGTCAACGGAAGAGGGCAGGCTGGTCATGTCGTAGCCGATGCTGGCTTCAAACGTGGCGGTGCTGACAGTGTCGTTGTCCACAGTGAAGTTGATGGTGCAAGTCACGCCGGTGCTTTCCGCTTTGTAAAAATGGAAGTGGGCGCAGTCTGCTTTGTCTTCCGTATATGTCCAGCAGCCGAGCTTGCTGTCCGCAGAACCGCCTCCGCTGGCGTTATGCGTCACATAGTAGCTGTAAGTGTCGTTGTACAAGACAGTGCCGCTGTAGTTTGTGACGGTGGCAGCACTCGCTTTGTATTGCATCTCCGTGCTGGAGAGGGAAACAGCACCGCTTGTCCCGTTGTTGGAGTAAAGGTACGTGTTGCTCTGCAGGTTTTTCAGCGAGAGCTTTACCGTCCCGTCGGTTTCCGTAGTCTTCGTCACCAGCCAAAGGTATGCGTAGTCGCTGACGGTCTGGCCCATGTACTGCTTGTCGGTCACAGAGCTAAGCACCACAGGCACACTCGTGCCATTTCGGTAAGCGAAGCGCACGTTGTCATACCCGGTGAGGTTGTAGTTGGTTTTGTCGCTCGTCACGCCGAGGGCGTAGACGCCCGTTTCCAAGTCGCTGAGCGAAGTCTCCGTCTCCGCCACTTGGTAGTCTACCTGCGCATGCAGCGACAGGCAGCAGCCCACGGCGAAGGCCAGAAGAGTAAATAGCTTCTTCATAGCAAAAAACATTTTATACAGTATTTGTTCTCTCTCTTTATATAGTCAAGGTCTCTCTTTCCTTGCTTCTCTTCTCTCTCTTTCCCGCGTCCTTGCGCGTTTCGCCGCACGCGAGCGACGCCGCGTCGCGGTCACCGCGGGCGGTACGTGTACGCAATCGCCACGCGGGTATATGCGCCCGCGTGTTACAAAATTGTGTATAAGATTGTGCAAAGTTATTAAGTTCTTCTCTCACATTCCCAATAGGGGGGGGGGATTTTTTCAGAGGAAAGGCATACGCAGCCCATACACCGGCATATAGCGGCGAGCGGGCGGGAAGCGCAAGGAGCGTATATTAGGTACGGGGCAAAAGCAGCGCAAGGAAAACGCAAGACCAACGCAATGCCAACAAAGCCGCGCGCCCATTAGCCAAGGACGGGCTGAAAGCCCAAAAAGCACACAGCCCAGGGCAAGCGGAGCGACACCCTGGGTAACGCGCACAGCCCTAATGCCTGCGCCCTGAAAGGGCAAAAGCATAATAAACTGCGCATAATACCCGTGCCCCCCCGCAAAGCATGTACATAGATATGCTTTTGCCCTTTCAGGGCGCAATTACGCGGAGCCTGCCAACCCAGGGCGTTGTCCTGGGCTATGGGCTTGCTGGGCTTTCAGCCCGCACAATGCAAAGGGAGGACGCGACGAGGTACACAGATTAGGCACGAGTTGCCGAGTGCGGGCTGAAAGCCCAAAAAGCGCACAGCCCAGGGCAAGCGGAGCGACACCCTGGGGACACGCGCACCCCCTAATGTCTGCGCCCTGAAAGGGCAAAAGCATAAATATGCCGCGCATAATCTACGTGCCACGCCGCAAAGCATTTACGTAGATATGCTTTTGCCCTTTCA
>CAVJPT010000031.1:0-4306 GCA_963651485.1 Alloprevotella sp.
CACCCTGGGTTACGCGTGTACCCCACATAGCTGCGCCCTGAAAGGGCAAAAGCATTATCTTTGGCGTCCGGAATGAATAGCGCAAGCCATATTTGGTTTGACTTAGAGCTTAAGGAAAGGAGACAAGTGAAGATACAATACAAGCACCAGGCTTTCCAGCGCGAGGCTGCGCAGTGCGTGGCGGACGCTTTCACGGGGCAGCCCAAGAGCGACGGCGCGAGCAGCTTCAAGGTGGATCAGGGCAAGGGCAAACTGGATTTTGAGTTCGACGGTTTCGGCAACGCCCCCGTGGCGCTCTCCGCCGACAGCCTTGTGGAGAACATACGCTCCATACAGATGGCGCAGGGGCTGCGGCCCGTCGACCATTTGGAGGGCGACGGGCTGACGCTGACCATAGAGATGGAGACGGGCACGGGCAAGACCTACACCTACATCAAGACGATGTATGAACTGAACCGCCGCTATGGTTGGTCAAAGTTCGTCATCGTGGTGCCGAGCATCGCCATACGCGAGGGCGTGCAAAAGAGTTTCCAGAGCATGGCGGAGCATTTCGCCGCCGAGTACGGGCGGCGCATGCAGTGGTTTGTCTACAACTCGAAGCAGCTCGCCAAGATAGACGGCTTCGCCAGCGACAGCGGCCTGCACGCCATGATTGTCAACACGCAGGCCTTCAACGCCTCGATGAACGAGGAGAAGAGCCGCGGCGAGGGGCGCAAGGGCGACGCCGCGGCACGCATCATTTTCTCGCGGCGCGACGAGTTTGGCTCCCGCCGCCCCATCGACATCCTCGCCAAGACGCGCCCGGTCATGATTATCGACGAGCCGCAGAGCGTGCTCGGTGCTGACAAGAACAACGCCACGCGCAAGGGCATACGGCTTTTCAATCCGCTCTTCACCTTATTATACAGTGCCACCCACCGCCGGGACGATGTCCACAACATGGTCTTCCGCCTCGATGCCATCGATGCCTACAACCGCAAGCTGGTGAAGAAGATAGAGGTGCGCGGCGTGCACCAGCTGGGCAGCACCGCCACAAACGGCTATGTCTATCTTGACGAAATAGTCATCTCCCGGGGCAACCCCGTGGCACGCATCGGCTTCGACAAGAAGACGGCTACCGGCACGCGGCAGGCGATGAAGGTGCTGCGCGAGCGCGACGACCTCAGCGCAGAGAGCGGCGGCCTGCACGAATATGACGACAACTACGTCGTCGAGCGCATCGACGGACTGACGCGCACCGTGCATTTCCTCAACGGACTGACCCTCCATGAGGGCGACGTGACGGGCGCTGCCAACGACGACACCGTGCGCCGCCACCAGATACGCGAAACCGTAAAGACCCACCTCGAGCGCGAGCGCCAGCTCTTCCCACGGGGCATCAAGGTGCTATCGCTTTTCTTCATAGACCACGTCGACAGCTACCGCGTCTACGGCAAGGACGGCGAAAGCCTGAAGGGCAAGTTTGCCGAGATGTTTGAGGAAGAGTACGCCCGCGCCGTGCAGGAGCTGGTAGCGGAGTTTGCCGACGGCGAATATGCCCGTTTCCTCACCGATCCGAAAAATGCCGCCCCAAACATACACGACGGCTATTTCTCCATAGACAAGAAAGGCCGCCGCATCGACTCCAAGGCCCGCGAGGGCGACAACGAGGAGCGCGGTTTCGACCTCATCATGCGCGACAAAGAGAAGCTCCTCAGCCGCGAATGCCCCGTGCGCTTCGTCTTCTCCCACTCGGCCTTGAAGGAGGGGTGGGACAACCCCAACGTCTTCCAGATATGCACGCTGAAAGACACCTCCAACGAGATGAAGAAACGGCAGGAAGTGGGGCGCGGCATGCGCCTCTGCGTCAACGCCAAGGGCGAGCGGCAGGATGCCGACGTGCTGGGCATGGAGCACGTGCACGACGTGAACGTGCTTACCGTCATCGCCAGCGAAAGCTACGACGACTTCGCCAAGAAGCTGCAGACCGAGATAGCCGAGGCGTGCGAGAGCCGCCCTGCCGTGGTCACCGCCGCCCTCTTTGCCGACAAGCAGGCACAGCGCGAGGACGGCGCGGCCGTCAAGGTCACCACCGGGCGCGCAGCCGAAATAGTGGAAGAACTGATAGGCGCGGGCTACATCCGCAAAGGCAAGCTCACGCAAAAATATTTTGACGACAGGAAAGCCGACGCGCTCGACTTCGGCGACGTGAACGACATCCGGCATTTCGTGGCGCGGGAGCTCGACCGCGTCTTCGACCCCGGCACCGTCAAGCCCGAGGACGGGCGCAGGAAAGACACGGCGCACTTCCGCGAGGAGAATTTCCGCAAGCGCGAGTGGCAGGAACTGTGGCGGCGCATCAATACGCGCACCTACTACAACGTGCGCTTCGAGACCCCGAAGCTCGTCCGCGCGGCCATCAAGCAGCTCGACGAGCTGATGAGCGTGACGGAGATACGCATCGTGGTGGAAAGCGGCGGCATGGACTCCATACGCGACCGCGAAGAGCTGGAGGCCGGCACGTCTATGTCGGACAAAAAGGTGAAGACCATCCATGTGAAGGAAGCCGTGGGCGCGGGCGTCAAGTACGACCTCGTGGGCGAGCTGGTGCAGAGCACGGGACTGACGCGCCGCACCATCGTGGAGATGCTGAAAGGCATACGGCCCGCGACGTTCCATCAGTTCAAGCTCAACCCCGAGGAGTTCATCGCCAAGGCCTCGCGCATCGTCAACGACTGCAAGGCCATTTCGCTCATACAGCACATCTGCTACCGGAAGAGCGCCAACACCTTCTCCACCGACATCTTCGCTGAGGCCACGCTGCGCGGCACCATCGGGCGCGATGCCATCGCGAGCGCCAAGTCGCTCTACGACCTGGTGGTGGTAGACAGCCAGGGCGTGGAGAAATCGTTTGCCGAGTCGCTCGAAGCCGAGGACGACGTGGTGGTCTACTCCAAGCTGCCCAACGGATTCTATATCAATACGCCCATGGGCAAGTACAATCCCGACTGGGCGGTGGCTTTCCGCGAGGGCAGCGTGAAGCACGTCTACTTCGTGGCGGAGACGAAAGGCAACGACATCGAGGCCTCCCAGCTGCGCCGCTCCGAGGACGCAAAGATAGAGTGCGCGCGCCGCCATTTCGCCGCCATCAGCACGGGCGACGTGGTGTACAGCGTGGTGAGGACGTACCGCGACTTGTACAACGCGGTGATGAACTGACAGGGCGCGGAGGGGCGACGTTGCGGGCGTGTCGCAGGTGCGGAAAAGCATGTTGGATGGTTAGAATTTTTCACATTCTAAGCCCGCCTGCAAGCAGATTTTGCGCATTTCGTGCCAGAATAGGCGATTTGGAAAACGGGAAAAAAATTCGTATCTTTGTGAAAAGAAAGCGGGGCTGCGCATACGTTGCGCAGCCCCGCTTTCGTGCTATTGATTATCAGTCACTTGCGCGACCGGAAAGTGTACATCCCGTCGCTCCAGGGTGTACATCCCGCCGCGACTAAGCCCGGCCCCGTCGCTACGGAGCCCGGCCTGGCCGCTGCGAAGCCCTTTGGTGGCGGTCGCGGGTCGCGTTTGGTGTACATAGAGCCAAGGTCTATATTTAATAATTCCTAAAAATTCGCCTCCCGCCCGCCTCGCGCGGATGTTATGGTTTGTTAATCCCCCTGCGTTTTTATCGGGGCGCGTTTGTAGTCGGCGCGGCAAAACCGGCGGGGCGGGATTGCCGTTGGTTGGGCGGGAAACGGACGGTAAACGAATTTGCCATATATCCCGCGTGGCGAAACCGGCGGGGCGGGATGCCGTTGGTTGGAAACGGGCTGAAAGCCCAAAAGCCCATAGCCCAGGGCAACGCCCTGAGTAACGCGACACCGCGTAAAATTGCGCCCTGAAAGGGCAAAAGCATAGAGTTAGGGTGTTGCGGAGAATTGCGCGCCATACATTTTATGCTTTTGCCCTTTCAGGGCGCGGCATTGGGGGTGTGCCGCTACCCAGGGTGTCGCTTCGCTTGCCCTGGGCTATGTGCAGGCTGGGCTTTCAGCCCGTTCCGCGCCAACGGGGGGGCGGCATGGGCGTCGGGTGCATCGTTGTAATATCACCCCGCGCGGCAAATACGGGCGGGACGGGATGCCATTGGTTGGAAACGGGCGGGCTGAAAGCCCAAAAGCTCCTAGCCCAGGGCAACGCCCTGGGTAAAGCCCATGCGCATAATTGCGCCCTGAAAGGGCAAAAGCATAGAGTTAGGGTGTTGCGGAGAATTGCGCGCCATACATTTTATGCTTTTGCCCTTTCAGGGCGCGGCATTGGGGGTGTGCCGCTACCCAGGGTG
>CAVJPT010000032.1:0-3057 GCA_963651485.1 Alloprevotella sp.
GCAAGGCTAAAACTCAAAGGAATTGACGGGGGCCCGCACAAGCGGTGGAGCATGTTGCTTAATTCGAGGCAACGCGAAGAACCTTACCCAGGTTTGACATGGAGAGGAGTTCCGGTGAAAGCCGGGAGCCCTTCGGGGCCTCTCCACAGATGCTGCATGGCTGTCGTCAGCTCGTGCCGTGAGGTGTTCGGTTAAGTCCGGCAACGAGCGCAACCCGTGCCGCCAGTTACCATCGGTTAAAGCCGGGGACTCTGGCGGGACCGCCCGTGTCAAGCGGGAGGAAGGCGCGGATGACGTCAAGTCCGTATGGCTCTTACGCCTGGGGCTGCAAACGTGCTACAATGGCCGGTACAATGGGATGCGAGGCGGCGACGCCGAGCGGATCCCCAAAGCCGGCCCCAGTTCGGACTGCAGTCTGCAACTCGACTGCACGAAGTCGGAATCGCTAGTAAAGGGACATCAGCAACGGTCCCTTGAATACGTTCCCGGGCCTTGTACACACCGCCCGTCACATCATGGGAGCCGGCATCTACCGAAGCCGCCGCAAGGCGTCCAAGCAGGTGCTGGTGACTGGGATGAAGTCGTAACAAGGTAGCCGTAGGGGAACCTGCGGCTGGATCACCTCCTTTTCAAGGAGCAGGCCCCCGGAAGGTCGCAAGACTCTTCGGAGGGCCAGGCAGGGCACAACGCATTGCGCTGTCCGCTTCCCGGATACCGGGAAGGCGGAGGAAATAAGGATATGGGAAGCCGGGCGCATAGCTCAGTTGGTTAGAGCGCGTCTCTGATAAGGACGAGGTCCATGGTCCGAGTCCATGTGCGCCCACCAATCCCCCACCCCCTCGACCTCCGCAAGACATTTTTTCTGTCGGGAACGCAGCTTCCCGGCGTGACTCTTTGGCAACCGGCCGCATGCGCCATCCTACACCATCATGGGCGCATGCGGGGAAAGATAGACTTCCATTTTACAACAGAACCGAAGGCGCCCCCGTTTTTCCGTGGGGGCGCCGTACAAGGACAAGCCCGCATTCCCCTTGCCGGGGGGATGCGGAGCCAACGTGGTCGGACGCCGATTTAGGCGTCCAGACTCTACGGGCGCGCGGCGGATGCCTTGGCGGTGGCAGGCGAAGAAGGACGCGGCAAGCTGCGAAAAGCCCCGGGGAGACGCATGCGGTCTTTGATCCGGGGGTGTCCGAATGGGGCAACCCGGCATCCCACAGGATGCCGCCTCGTTAAGAGGCGCGATACCCGGCGAAGTGAAACATCTCAGTAGCCGGAGGAGAAGAAAGAAACATCGATTCCGTCAGTAGCGGCGAGCGAAAGCGGAAGTGCCCAAACCCGGGGGCTTGCCCCCGGGGGTTGCGGGACCGGCGCCACGGTGCGGGGGCGGCGAGCGGAAGCGCCTGGAAAGGCGCGCCATAGCGGGTGATAGCCCCTTCCGCGAAGCCCCCCCCGGCCTAGCCGGGATCCCAAGTAGGGCGGGACACGTGAAACCCCGCCTGAATCCGGAGGGCCCACCCTCCAAGGCTGAATACTAGCCACCGACCGATAGCGAACCAGTACCGTGAGGGAAAGGTGAAAAGAACCCCGTGAGGGGAGTGAAATAGAACCTGAAACCGCGCGCCCTCAAGCTGCAGGAGCCCCGCAAGGGGTGACTGCGTGCCTTTTGCATAATGAGTCTGCGAGTTGTCCTCGCCGGCAAGGCCAAGGCCATGCCGGAGCCGAAGCGAAAGCGAGTGCGAATAGCGCGTTGAGTCGGCGGGGACAGACCCGAAGCTGGGTGATCTATCCACGGCCAGGCCGAACCCCCGGTGACACGGGGCGGAGGGCCGAACCAGTGCGTGTTGAAAAACGCTTGGATGAGCCGCGGATGGGAGCGAAAGACCAATCAAACCCAGTGATAGCTGGTTCTCTCCGAAATAGCTTTAGGGCTAGCCTCGGCCTTTGTCCCCGCGGGGGTAGAGCGACCGTTTGGCAGCGGGTCCCTCACCGGGATGCCAACGCCAGCCGAACTCCGAATACCGCGCGGGAGCCAGCCGGGAGTCAGACGTCGGGGGATAAGCTCCGTCGTCGAAAGGGGAACAGCCCAGACCGCCAGCCAAGGCCCCCAATCGTCCTCTTAGTGGATTGTAAGGATGTGGCGTCGCACTGACATCCAGGATGTTGGCTCAGAGGCAGCCACCATTTGAAGAGTGCGTAACAGCTCACTGGACGAGTGATGCCGCGCCGAAAATGATCGGGACTTAAGAGGGCAGCCGAAGCTGCGGAACCGCGCAAGCGGTTGGTAGGAGAGCGTCCCGCGGGGGTCGAAGCCGGTCCGGAAGGCCCGGTGGACTCCGCGGGAGTGATCATGCAGACATGAGTAACGAAAAGGGCGGCGGGAATCCGCCCCACCGAAAGTCCAAGGTTTCCTGGGCCAGGTTCGTCCTCCCAGGGTCAGTCGGGTCCTAAGGCCAGGCCGAAAGGCGTAGCCGACGGGTTCCAGGTCAACATTCCTGGACCCCGCGCGGACAGCGATGGCGTGACGCGGAAGGAAGGGTCCGCCGGCTGCCGGATCAGCCGGTCCAAGCGGGCAGGGCGGGGGCGAGTCAAACGCCGCCCCCATCAGCCTGAGCCGTGACGGGGTCCCCCGGGTCCGCCCGGGGGGAAGGGGCCTGCACCATGCCGCCAAGAAAAGCGTCTAAGCGTTTTGACTCCGCGCGGGTCCGTACCGCAAACCGACACAGGTGGACGGGTCGAAGAGACCAAGGTGCGCGGGAGAAACCACGTTAAGGAACTCGGCAAACCAGCCCCGTAACTTCGGAAGAAGGGGCGCTCCCGGGGGTGCGGGGGACTTGCTTCCCCGTGCGTTCGGGAGCCGCAGTGAAGAGGCTCAGGCGACTGTTTAGCAAAAACACAGCACTCTGCCAAGCCGCAAGGCGACGTATAGGGTGTGACACGTGACCAATGCCGCAAGGTCAATCGGAAGGGTCAGCCGCGAGGCGAAGCCCGGATGTGAAGCCCCGGTGAATGTCGGCCGTAACTATAACGGTCCTAAGGTAGCGAAATTCCTTGTCGGGC
>CAVJPT010000033.1:0-3051 GCA_963651485.1 Alloprevotella sp.
AGCCGCCTTCCGCGCTCTTGGAGAGTGTCAGCTCGCCCTTCTGCAGCGTAAGGGTTCTGTCCACGCTGGCAGTAAGCGCATCGTCCGCGCTGTAGGTATAGTGGACCGTGGCGTCCGCCGTATTGGTCAGCGTCGCGCTGTCTTCGGTGAAGGTACTCAGATCAGCCTCCAGCGCCTCCGGGTAGACGGTGATGGTGCCGGTGATGGTGCCAAGCTCTGTGGTGCTGGAGGTATTGGTATATTTCCAGCGGAACACAAGATTTCCGCCATCCTCACTCAACGCCGCCCCGCGGCCGGACCAGTTGGTTCCGGTGATGGTGGCGATCTTGATGTCTCCCGCGTAAATGTTGTTGCCGCTGGCGCGGATGCCGCCGCTTTGCGCCGCGTCCAGAACCGCCTGCGTCCAATGAAGTCCCGACGGGAGCGTGAGCTGATCGGTGAAATCCACGGACTTTGCGATGTCCTTGCCGTAGGCAGAGGTCGTATCCGTGCCTCTGTCCAGCTTGATGTTCCAGACGAGGTTGCTCGCGGGTCTGGCCGCGCCGTCCGCGGCGGCGGTGATGCTGGTGGATGCCGCGCCGTTCAGGAACTTGGTAAGCGTGTATGGATCGCGCTGGGTTTTCCAGAAGGCGTCGATCTTTTTGCCCGGTGTGCGGACGCTCGTCTTATCTGCCGCCTGATCGGCTGTCAGGATCTCGCCCCAGATGGTAAGGCCGCCGCCCGCGCTGCCGGGAGAGGGATACACGGCTGTCACGGGGAAGCTCAGCGTATTGCCGATGCCGGGAACGAACTCCAGACACACGGTGTTCGGGTCCTCCGTCGCGTAGCAGTTCACGGTGTTGTTATTAAAGGTATAGGTCTGGCCGGGGGTGACGTTCAGAACGCAGTCTGCCGTGCCTTTCTGGAGATACACGCGGTAGACATATTCGGTGTTTCCCTGCGTGTTGCCCGCGGCCGCCGTGATGGTCATGGTGTCGCCCGTCAGGAGCGTATAGCCGCCGGTTCCGTCGCCATTCGCCTTCCATTGGAGCGTTTCGCCCTTGGAGGCGACCTTGATCTCAAGATAGGACTTGTCGTCCTTTTCTATAATGAGATCCGCGTCGCCGTTCATGTCGTCCTCGTCCATTCCGCCGCTGCCGGAGGAGCCGGTCAGGCCGGTGTTGTCAAGGATGCCATAGCCCTTTGCCGCGTTGGGGAACGTGGCCGAAGCCTCATCCACGGTCGTTTTGCCATTCACGCTGGTAAGGGACGGGCAGTTGGCAAAACCGTACGCGGCGATCGCCGTGATGGCGGAAGGATCTTCAAAAGTGATGCTCGTCAGCGTCTCCGCAAGGCAGAGCGCGTTCGCGCCCACGGAAGTGACCGCGCAGGTCACGCCGTCCTCCGGAGTGATGGAGGCGGGAATGGTCACGCTTGTGACGTTCCCCGGAACATAGACCAGCCTTGCCGTACCCGCGGAAGCGTCGTAGGAATACACCACGCCCTGCGCGTCCACATACACCGTGCCGCTGAGGCCGGTGAGCGGCGCGGGAGCATTCGCAAACGCGCCCTCGGCAATCGTGATCTGATTGTTCGGCTCAAAAACGATGGAGGTCGCGTGGTTCACAAAGTAGGAGAAGCCCTCGGCGAGCGTATCCACCTCATTGCCGATGGTCAGCGCGAAGGAGGCGTCCGGGCCGCAGGGGTTCGTCGCGGCGGCGTCGAAGGTGGCGCTTGCCGCGTTGTAGCGCAGTCTTTGCAGCCCCATCATGGAGCCGTCGGTCAGGTTCGCCGCAAATCTTGTCACGCCGTTGGGGATCTCAAAGTCCGTCACATTCGGCCAGTTCCCCTGCACCAGTCCGCCCAGCACCAGCGACCGGTTTCGCGGCAGATGATACTCCAACAGCTCACTTGAGTCGCTGCCGCCCCAACTATAACCATTCAGGGTCAACGATGCCAATGACTCGCTCTCAGTTCCGTCTGTAAAGATAATTCTCTTGTATTTTCCGCTTATGGCGCGATCCGCGCTTTTTACCGACGTCGGAAGATACAATGCTTCACAGTTGTCGGTAATCAGGCTGCGATGGGGCAGGGTCGTCACACCATCGGCAACGTGGTACTCTTTCAGAAATCTGCCCTTTTCAAAATCGACCAGCACCGTCCCGTCCATGGTGTACAAAGCGTCGCCATCGGTCTTATAATATGCATTGCCTTCCGCAACAACATACTTACTGATGCCATACCACATCGAGCCGCTATGGTCATTATTTCCAATCTTCTTAACAGTTGATGGAATATAGAGCGTAATATTCGTGCCCTTTGTAAACGCGTCAGCGCCTATAGTTTCCACGCCCTCTTCCAGAATAATGTCTCCCAGTGGGGTTTCCGCAAATGCGCTGCTTCCAATCGTTTTAACCGTGCCGGGGATAACCAGCGGTTTATCACTAAGATAATCGGCGCAGTAACTGAACGCGCCGTCACCGATTTCCGTAATGGTGCTTGAAAACGTTATTTTCCGAATGTTGCCTCTGGTGAAGGCTCCCACACCGATCTTGGTCACACCCTCAGCAAAAATCAGCTCCTTTATGATGCGGCCGTTCGAATATCGGTACGCCTCCCAGGGCACGGTTTTATTCCAATAATCCGGCATCTTGCCATTGCCCGAAATGGTCATGATGTACTCGCCGTCACTGTCCTGCGTGACCGTCCATGTCATTTCGTTTCCCTCGACGCTCTGGAATGTGCCGCCGTCCACCACGTCGTCCGGCAGCACCTCCGCGGGCATGATGGCATCGTCCGCCTGCGCGTTCGGGTTCTCCGGCAGTACGCCGTAGCCGAGGATGGTGCTGTCGCTGACCGGATAGCTGCGCGCCACGACCGCGCCGCCGATGTTGCCCTCGACAGTGCTGATCGTCTCGCCGTTCGCTTCGGTCACAATACCGACATGATCGGAAAGGCCGTCGCCGTCCGTGTCAAAGAATACGAGGAAGCCCGGTTCCGGGTAGCTGTCATCAAACAGCCCCGCGCTTTGCAGCTGCTCCACCCAGTAGACGCAGCCGGAGGCATAGGGTA
>CAVJPT010000034.1:0-2481 GCA_963651485.1 Alloprevotella sp.
CATGCTGCTTTAACCTTAAGGCTTTTGACAGGTCAGTAATGAAACCGCGTGTCTTCTTCGTGGATTTTTCCTCATACGCCTTTTCGAGATTTTCCAAATTTGTTTGCACCTTTGCATACGCATCGGAAACGCCAGTGGCCTTATTAGTGGAAGTATCTGCTATTGTCGCGGTTTCCTTTGCACCATCAGCACTTGAAACGGCAGTGGCTATGGTAGTCCCTTTGGATTGCTCCACGGTTTCAAGTGCTCTTCTTTTCTTCGCACTCGTCCTCGCGCCGTTCTCGTTTGCCCGGTCAAGCACGCGCTGCCCCTCCGCCGCATCGTCTATCACCTCCATGCCGCCCTCGCGCAGACGCTCGTCCAGCGCGTCGCGAAGCACACGCTCCCTGCGGGACACGGGAGCTGCGCCCTCCGACTTCTGGTAAAGCACATGGTGTCCCGTCTCCTCGTCCACTTTCTCCTCCATCACGCCGAAAAGGTTGCCGAACGCCTCGTCCATCCACTCCGCGTCCGTGTCGAAAGGATAGGGGCTGAAACGCTTGTCGCTCTCCGACAGAGCCTCCTCGAAGAGCTTCGGGTTGTTGGCAAGGTAGTCGTTCGTCGCGTCGCGCTTCGAAAGCTGGTTCTCCACCCACACGCTGAAAGCGCGCGCACCCATCTCCGTAGGCTGTTTCCAGTACGAAGAAGAGTGCAGCTCGGCGTACGCGCTCGACCGCTTCCCGTAGCCGCTCGCCCGCATCGTCTCCGACAAGTGCCGCCACGCGGCAGCCATCTCCGCTCTCACGGAATGCTTGGCGAGTATCTCCTTGTATTCCTCCTCCGACAAGAACCGACGCTCCGCGTCAGACCAGTACGCCGGCCTGCCGCCCCTGCTCACGGCACGCGCCCTCGGCGATATGCCGTCGTTTGACGTGGCAAACCCCTCTGCGCCGCCCGACTTGGCGAAATAGTTGTCCACTGCATGGAACCACTCGTGCGCAAGCGAACCCGCGCCCTTCGTCTTCGTGAGGTTGATTACCTCCTTGCCCGGCTCGTAGTGAGCGTTGGCATTGCCGCCGCCGCGTGCGCCGAAAGCCATCCCGAGCCTGCCGCCGAGCGAAAGCGAAAGCGGGGACACGCCGCACACGTCCGCCAAGTCCATCAGCGCGTCGTAGCACTCGTTCAGAGCCTTGCGCCTGTCCTCCTGCTTCATCCAGTTGCCGAACTCTACGCCTCTGAAGCCGAAAGCCCTCAAAAACTCCTCCGCGCCAACGTCGCGCCCCGCACGCCAGTCGCGCCCCTTGCGCTCACGGTTCTCCCCGAGCTTCACTTTCGTGCTGTCCATCATCCCGCGGTACAGCTCCTGCAGCTCCGCATTGTGGTCGCGCACATACTTGAAAGCATCCTCGGCACTCTCGAAGCCGCTCTGCACCACCACGCCGCTCTTGCCGCTTGGCGTGATGAAATACACCCCGCTCTTCAGATTGTGGTAGACGGAAAACTTTATCTCTTTCCGTTTCCCGTCTGCCGCGCTCACGCTCTCGCCCGCGAAAGCGCGCAGCGCAGCCACAGCCTCCTCGCGCGTCCTGTACACGTCCGTATACTTCCCCGCGTGGCTCACATACCACCACCCGTCGTGCGAAATCCACTCGCCGTCCTTGCCGTACATTCCCGCGCCCGAGTCTTCCGGAAACTGCTGAAGCCCCGCAGTCCCGGTGTTCAGCCCGCCGTCGTAGCCGCCAACCGCCATATATGCGTCATACCGCCGCTTCAGCTCGTCGCCGCACTCCGCCAGCAGCTTCTCCACGCTCCCGCCGTCCGCGAAAGCCGAAAGGCACGCGCGGTAGAGAGACAGCACGTTGCCTACCCAGCGGCGCAGTTTCCACCCAGTGCGCGGCTTGGCGGGTACAAGCCCCTTTGCCGCAGCGATGAACGATACGGCCGCGTTGCCCGCGCCGCCCTCGCGCATCTTGGCAAGGTCAAACCCGAATATCTTGCTTGGCGGGGTCTTGGCGATGAAAGCCGAAAGCGTCTCGTCGCTCTCGCCCTGCGCCTTGGCAGCACGTTCAGCCATCTCGGCAAACTTGTCCTTTCTCGCGCCGCCAATCTTCTCGCCCGCGTCCGAAATCTCCTCGTCCGCCCCTGCCTTGCCTTTCGGCTTCTTCGCCGCACGTTTCTTCCCGGCAGTCTCCGCTTCTCCATCGCCCGCAGGAGAGGGCTTGTTTTCTTTGCTTTCTTTGCTTTCGGGAGCAATGCCCGCGCCGCTCTCCGCAGCCGTTTCCTTTTCCGCGCTTTTCCCCGCAGCTTCCTTTCTGTAAAACTCCTCCCTGCGCTTGGTTGCCGCCGAAAGCTCCGCGTCTGCCGCGTCAAACTCCGCATCGGCTTGCTCGCGCATCTTCTTCAAGACAGCGTCCTCTCTCGCAGCCTTGCGCTCCGCGTCGTGCAGAGCCTGCTGCTCCGCCGTCCGCGAGCGAGTGCCGTCAAAGCCGTTCGGGTAGTGTT
>CAVJPT010000035.1:0-2181 GCA_963651485.1 Alloprevotella sp.
ATTCGTGCAGGTCGGAACTTGCCCGACAAGGAATTTCGCTACCTTAGGACCGTTATAGTTACGGCCGCCGTTTACCGGGGCTTCGATTCGGCGCTTCGCTTGCGCTGACGCCTCCTGTTAACCTTCCGGCACCGGGCACGTGTCAGGCCATATACCTCCCATTGCTGGTTTGCATGGCCCTGTGTTTTTGGTAAACAGTCGCTTCTGCCGTTTCTCTGCGGCCCCCAGCGGCCCCGCGCTGTCCGCGCTCACCGCCGGGGGCTCCCCTTATCCCGAAGTTACGGGGTCAATTTGCCGAGTTCCTTCTCCTGGGTTGTCTCAAGCACCTTGGGCTGCTCGCCCTGTCCGCCTGTGTCGGTTTGCGGTACGGGCTCCCTCTCGGCTCCCTTAGGGGGTTTTCCTGGCACCGGCACGGACCTCTCGGATTCGGGCCGAGGCCCTCCTCCGGTCGGGAGTCTGGGGCACGTGCCCGGGGGATTTGCCTCCCGGACGCCTTGCGCTCCTTCCGCGGCATCCATCAGCCGCTCGGTCCTGTCCGATGCGTCGCCCCGTCGGTCGTATCGCCTCGAGGGAGGCCGGGGATTCTTGACCCCGTCTCCATCGGCTACGCCTCTCGGCCTCGCCTTAGGTCCCGGCTGACCCCGGGGAGATTAACTTTACCCGGGAAACCTTGGACTTTCGGTGCGCGGGCTTTTCACCCGCGTTTTCGCATACTCATGCCAGCATTCTCGTTTCCGGTACCTCCAGCGCGCATCGCCACGCGCCTTCCCAGGCCTGCGGAACGCTCTCCTACCGCTCCCCCTCGCGGGGAAGCCCACGACTTCGGTGACGCGCTTAGTCCCGATAATTTTGGGCGCGGGACCGCTCGACCAGTGAGCTATTACGCTTTCTTTAAAGGATAGCTGCTTCTAAGCTAACCTCCTGGCTGTCTGAGCAGTCCCACATCCTTTCCCACTCAGCGCGTACTTGGGGACGCTTAGTCGGTGGTCAGGGTTGTTTCCCTTTCGTCCGCGGATCTTATCACCCGCGGGCTGTCTGCCGCGAAACGGATCGGCGGTATTCGGAGTTTGGTTGGGTTTGGTAAGCGGGTGTGCCCCCTAGTCCATCCAGTGCTCTACCCCCGCGATCCTGTCGCGACGCCATACCTAAATATGTTTCGGAGAGAACAAGCTATCGCCCAGTTTGATTGGCCTTTCACCCCCACCCACAGCTCATCCGGACACGTTTCAATGTATATCGGTGCGGCCCTCCACGGGGTGTTACCCCCGCTTCAGCCTGGCCATGGGTAGATCACTAAGGCTTCGTGTCTGCCGCGTACGACTCGGCGCCCTGTTCAGACTCGCTTTCGCTGCGGCTCCGGCCCTGTGGGCCTTAGCCTCGCCGTACACGAGCAACTCGCTGGCTCATTAAACAAAAGGCACGCCGTCAGGGGGATGAATCCCCCCTCCGACAGAATGTGCGCACACGGTTTCAGGCACTGTTTCACTCCCCTCTCGGGGTGCTTTTCACCTTTCCCTCACGGTACTCGTCGCTATCGGTCATCCGCTCGTATTTAGCCTTGGAGGGTGGTCCCCCCGGCTTCAGGCAGGGTTTCACGTGCCCCGCCCTACTCAGGATCCTGCCAAGCGCAGTCGCGGGTCCCTACAGGCCTGTCACCTGCTAAGGGGGGGCTTTCCATCCCGCTTCGGTCCCTGCTCCTGCGTCACGCGGCAGTCCTACAACCCCGGGATCGCTCCCGGTTTGGGCTACTCCCCGTTCGCTCGCCGCTACTTGGGGAATCTCGGTTGATGTCTTCTCCTCCGGCTACTTGGATGTTTCGGTTCGCCGGGTTGGCCTCCCCGGGCCCATGTGTTCGGCCCGGGAATGCCCGGATCGCTCCGGGCGGGTTGTCCCATTCGGATTCCCGGGGGTCGCGGGCTCCTTGCGCCTCGCCCCGGATTTTCGCAGCTTGTCGCGTCCTTCTTCGCCGGCGGATGCCTAGGCATCCCCCGTGTGCGCTCTCTCGCTTAATTCCTTCGCTCCAGCGACTTAGCTCTTCGCCTCGCATGAGCAGCCCGGCGCCCCTCGCCTCGCGGCAATGGACGCCCTATTGCTTGCTTCGCTTCTCGCTTGTTTCACTTTTCTCTGGAATTGCTTTCCCGTACTGTCAATCGTCTCCGCGCCGCTCTGGACGCGAACAAA
>CAVJPT010000036.1:0-2151 GCA_963651485.1 Alloprevotella sp.
GCCATGGGCCGCGCCATGCGCGCCGGCGCCAAGGGCATCAAGTGCAACTGCTCCGGTCGTCTGGGTGGTCGTGAGATCGCCGGCTCCGAGCACTATCACGAGGGCACCATCCCCCTGCAGACCCTGCGCGCCGACATCGACTACGGCTTCGCTGAGGCTGCTACCACCTTCGGCCGCATCGGCGTGAAGGTTTGGATCTACAAGGGCGAGATCCTGACCCAGACCCTGCGCACTACCCCGCGCACTCTGGACACCTCCAAGCCCTATCAGGAGCGTCGTGAGCGTCGCGGCAACCGTCGTGACGGCGACCGCCGCGGTGGTTTCCGCCGCGATGGCCAGAACGGCGGCTTCAATCGCGATCGTCAGAACGGCGGCTTCAACCGCGGTCCCCGCCCCGAGGGCGGCTTCCGTAAGCCCGCCGAAAAGAAGGAAGGAGGCGCACAGTAATGCTTCTGCCTAAGAGAGTTAAGTACCGCAGAGTACACCGTGGCCGCCTGACCGGCAAGGCCATGAGAGGCAACACCGTTTCCTACGGTGAATTCGGCCTCGTTGCGCTGGAGCCCGCATGGATCACCAGCAACCAGATCGAAGCAGCCCGTATCGCCATGACCCGTTATACCAAGCGTGGCGGTCAGGTCTGGATCAAGATCTTCCCCGATAAGCCCATCACCGAGAAGCCCGCTGAGACCCGTATGGGTTCCGGTAAGGGTTCCCCCGAGTATTGGGTAGCAGTCGTCAAGCCCGGCCGTGTCATGTTTGAGATCGCCGGTGTCCCCGAAGACGTCGCCCGCGAGGCCCTGCGTCTGGCCAGCCACAAGCTGCCCATCAAGACCAAGGTCATCAAGCGCGAGGTCGTCGAGTCCCAGGAAGTAGGTGAATGAGATGAAGGCAACTGAAGCACGTGCAATGACCGTGGAGCAGCTCAACGAGAAGCTGGCTTCCCTGAAGAAGGATCTGTTCTTCCTGCGTATGCAGCATGCGACCAATCAGCTTGACAACCCTCTCAAACTCGCCGAGACCAAGCGTGATATTGCCCGCGTCAAGACCGTTATCCGTGAAAAGGAGGAGAAGTAAAATGGAAGAAAAGAGAACATCCTCCCGCAAGGTTCGTGTAGGTAAGGTCGTGTCCGACAAGATGGATAAGACCGTGGTCGTCGCTATTTCTGACCGCGTCGCCCATCCTCTGTACAAGAAGATCGTTGGCCGCACCTATAAGCTGAAGGCCCACGATGAGAACAATACCTGCGGCGTAGGCGATACCGTGAAGGTGATGGAGACCCGCCCCCTGTCCAAGGACAAGCGTTGGCGCGTGGTCGAGATCGTCGAGAAGGCCAAGTAAGGGAGGTAGCCGAGAATGATTCAGCAAGAGTCTTATCTGAGAGTTGCCGATAATACCGGCGCCAAAGAAATCAAGTGCATCCGCGTTCTGGGCGGCTCCAAGCGCAAGTACGGCAACATCGGCGATGTGATCGTCGCTTCCGTGCGCAAGAGCACTCCCGGCGGCCAGGTGAAGAAGGGCGAAGTCGTCCGCGCCGTTATCGTGCGCAGCGCCAAGGGCGTCCGTCGTGCCGACGGTACCTATGTCCGCTTTGACGACAACGCCGCCGTCCTGATCAAGGACGACAAGAACCCCAGAGGTACCCGTATCTTTGGGCCCGTTGCCCGTGAGCTGCGCGACAAGGATTACATGAAGATCCTGTCCCTGGCTCCCGAAGTTATTTAAGGAGGGGCCTGAGAAATGAATAGTTTGAAGATCAAGAAGAACGACACTGTCGTTATCCTGTCCGGCAAGGACAAGGGCAAGAAGGGCAAGGTCCTGGGCACCGTCCCCAGCGAGCGCAAGGTCGTTGTGGAAGGCTGCAACATGGTCACCTGCCACATCAAGCCCCGCCGTCAGGGCGAAGAGGGCGGCATCATGAAGCGTGAGGCTGCCATCTACGCCAGCAAGGTCCAGGTCGTCTGCCCCAAGTGCGACAAGGCTACCCGCGTCGCCATGGACATCAAGGGCGACAAGAAGGTCCGCGTGTGCAAGCACTGCGGCGCCGAGCTTTAAGAAAGGAGAGTAGAAAATGGCACGTCTGAAAGTTAAATACACTGAAGAAGTGGCTCCCGCTCTCTTCAAGAAGTTCGGTTACAAGTCCACCATGCAGA
>CAVJPT010000037.1:0-2127 GCA_963651485.1 Alloprevotella sp.
GCTCCGCTTCCCCGTCGCGGAACTTCTCCGCTTCCTCATCCGCGCTCTCGTCCGCCGCTACGCCAGTGGCTGATGCCGTCTCGCCGCCATCGCCTGACAGGAATATCTGGTCTTCCCGCGACACGTCCTCCGTCTCCGAGGCAAGGCTCGCCCTGCGCTCCGCGTCCGTCATACGCATACGCTTCTGCACGTTGCGAGATTCCACCTCACCGGCGAGGCTCTTGTATAGAGCATAGCTGTCCCAGTCTCGTTTCCCGCCAAATATTTTTTTTGCTCTGCAATCAGTTCATTCGCCTTGTCCAGCTTCGCCACGAGCAGCTCACGGTCTGCCGTGCTGTAACCGGCATGGTCCAGATAGACATAGGACAATGGAAAGTTCTTGTGCTGCCTTGCATACTCCAACCTTTCAGCCATAAGACTGCGCAGAGTTTCACCATCAAGAGAAGAAAGCCATTCGTTGAAAGTTGGAACACTACACAGTCCTGCTGCTTTATCCAAGCCTTCGTCCACTGCTTTTCTGACATTGGCTATCGTTCGCTTCGCAGCGTCAAACACCCCTACGTTTCCGCCTCTCGCAAAGCCCTCTATGTGCTGGATGGCGTGCTGTATCTCATGCGCCAGCACCTCCTCGCTCGAAACCAGCGAATTGTAGTTGACGCATATCGTGTTCTCTTTCTCCGAATACGAGCCGCCCGCTGACGCATCCCTGTTCACAAACTCCACGTTCACCGCACGCAACTTCGGGTATGCCTTGAACAGTTCGTCAGCACGCACATAGTCCGCAAGAAACTTCTTGTCCTGTTCCTTGTAAAGTTTCCCTATCTCTTCCGATTTCGCTGCCAGCTCCTCAAAGCGTTCCGCCTCGGCCTCCGTCAGCGTCTCCCCGTCAAAGATTCTTTCCGACAGTTCCTCAAGCTCCTTGCCCCAAGGCTGCATCCTGACCCTGCGGTTCAAGTCTGCGTCACCCGTCGGCACATACTCAATGTCGGGCATCTCATACCGCCACTTGCCGTCAGCGCCGCGCTCCCAGCCAGTTGCCATCTTGACGGCCTTGGCGTCTTTTCCCGCCGTCTCCATCCCGCGTGCCACGCCCAGGTTGTCAAGGCGCGTCGTCACTTCCTCTGCCCGGTCGGCAGCCGCCGCGCCGCGCTCGCCCGCAAACTGGTAGCGCAAGCCGTCCTCCCGGCCGAATTTCCTCGGGTCTGCCCCGTCAAGCAAGTCTTTCATCACGCGGTCGGCTACCTCCTCCGCACTGGTATAGTGAATGTGCAGCATGTCGCACACGCCTTTCCAGAATTTCTCCAGCGCACGCTTCACGCCCTCCAAGGCACTAAGGGCATCAGCCTTTCCAAGCACGCCGCCCTTGCCCGCAGCTATCCGCTCCGCTTCAGCACGCAGGCGTTCCGCGCCGCGCCGCCCCGAATAGTGCGCCAGCACCTCGTCCGCAATCTCGTCGTCCGTCTTCAGCTCGGGGTAAAGCCGCTTCACCTCTTCCCACACGGCCGTGCCTTTCATCAGAGCCACCACGTTCCGCCACTCCTTGGCGTTACCCGCACGCAGCGCGCTCGCCCACAAATGCGCATACTCATGAACCAAGGTCTCGCTCGTCGCTATCCTCGGGTCATAGTATATCTTCCCGTCAGCCGTGAAGCCGTAGGCCTCGCCGTCGGCTGTGCGGAAATACCGCACGCGGTCGGTTGTCTTCGCGTCCGGCTTTTTCCCGCCGCTATCTTTCTGCTGGCGGGTTTCCTCGCCGTTTGCCTCCTGCCTTTCCGCAAGCCCAGTGGTGTCCTTGAACTCGCCGCTGTACAACGCTTGCTTGATAGAACGCACAATTTCCGCCAAAGGTTTCCCTTCGGCATTTTCTATATCACGCCGATGATAGAAATATTCCGTTATGTGGGCAATGCCATCATTATTCAGGCCCTTATTTCTATGGCTTGATATGACGATGCTTATCCCGTTGTCTTCGCCGTTTTTATCAAAATTGGATACACGTGCATTG
The DNA here is from genome assembly GCA_963651485.1 of Alloprevotella sp. Taxonomy (GTDB): domain Bacteria; phylum Bacteroidota; class Bacteroidia; order Bacteroidales; family Bacteroidaceae; genus Alloprevotella. The sequence continues at coordinate 2,006 of CAVJPT010000037.1, forward strand.
TGATTGCTTACCCGTATAGCCAAAGTTTCCCCGTTGGGCAATGCAAACGAGCCGTAATTGCTTGCTTCATGCTGCTTTAACCTTAAGGCTTTTGACAGGTCAGTAATGAAACCGCGTGTCTT